>CBINDC010000001.1:0-516470 GCA_966249325.1 uncultured Nibricoccus sp.
AGACCTCAAGCGGGCAGGGCTCGGGCCGTACAAGGCGGTTGCCCCCCCGCCCGCCGTCGGGGGGGGGGGTGTCGCACGGCTCGCCGAGCCGTCCGCTATGACGCGGGATGGCCTTCGACGATGACGGCCGCCTCGGCGAGGCGGCCCTACCCTCGGAAGTTGGCCGGTAACTACCGCGCAACGGGTGCGCGATTCCTTTGGCTAGGAAGAGGCCGGTGAGGGATTTTTCGCTGGCTTTGATTTCGGCGGGCGTGCCGTTGGCGAGGAGATCGCCTCCGTGAATGCCGGCGGCGGGCCCGAGGTCGATGATGCGGTCGGCGTGCTCCATGAGTTCGTCGTCATGCTCGACGACGAGGAGCGTGTTTCCTTTGGCGCGGAGCGATTCGAGCGTTTCGATGAGGCGGTCGTTGTCGCGGGCGTGGAGGCCGATGGATGGTTCGTCGAGGACGTAGAGGACGCCGGAGAGGTTGGAGCCGAGTTGCGCGGCGAGGCGGATGCGCTGGGCTTCGCCGCCGGACAGCGTTTCGGTGGGGCGGTCGAGCGAAAGGTAGCCGAGGCCGACGTGGTCGAGGAAGCGGAGACGTTCTTCGATCTGCGGGACGATGTCTTGGGTGATGAGTTTGCCGCGGGCGTCGAGTTCGAGGGCGCGGAGGTTGGCGAGGAGTTGCGACGGGGTTGTGCGGAGGAGATCGGGGAGCGAGAGCGCTGTGGATTTTTGATTTTCGATTCTCGATTTTCGATTGGGGGCAAGATGCAGCTTCACGGCCCGGGCGACGCGGTTGAGGCGGGCGCCGTGGCATTCGGGGCAGGGCTGGCCTTCTTCGGCGACGTCGTCGGCGGATTCGACACCGAAGGCGCGGAGGCGGAGCGCGGAGTCGGTCTCGTCGTCGTTGGCTTCTTCTTTCTCGAGCTGGAGCATCCACGGGAAGACGCGTCCGTGTCCACGGCAGGTCGGACACCAACCGCGTGGGGAGTTGAAGGAGAATTGTTTTGGGTCGAGCTCGGGGAAGGACTCGCCGGTGTCGATGTCGGTGCGTGTGGTGGAGAACCAGGAGAGAACGTCGCCCTGGGGGGTGACGAGGAAGCAGGAGCCTTTGCCGAGTTTGAGCGCGGCTTCGAGGGCCTGGCCGGGTTTGGGGTCGGACTTGAGGTCGGCGACGACGACTTCGATGTCGTGTTCCTTATAGCGGTCGAGTTTTTGGAACGTATCGACGCGTAGGAGACGGCCGTCGGCGCGCATCAATTCGTAGCCGTGGTTTTCGATCCAAGTCGCAATGGGCTGATGGTGACCTTTGCGGCCGCGGATGAGTGGGGCGCAGAGATAAAGGTGTTTCGCTTTTTTCGCCTTGGACGTGCCGTGCATCACGCGAACGAGAAGCTTTTTTAACTGGCCGAGAGAGAGCGGTTCGACGGGGCGGTCGGTGTCGGGGTGATGCTGGATGCCCATGCGGGCGTAGAGGAGGCGCAGGTATTGGGCGACTTCGGTGATGGTGGCGACGGTGGATTTGCGGGAGCCGCGGGTGACGCGTTGCTCGATGGCGACGGTGGGCGGGATGCCGGTGAGGCGGTCGATGTCGGGGCGCGGGAGTTGTTCGACGAACTGGCGCGCGTAGGGCGACATGGACTCCATGAAGCGGCGCTGGCCCTCGGCGAAGATAATGTCGAACGCCAGGGTGGATTTGCCGGAGCCGGAGACGCCGGTGACGACAGTGAGTTCGCGGTGCGCGATGGAGAGCGAGATGTTTTTAAGGTTGTTTTCGCGAGCGCCTTCGAGGCGGAGACTGGAGGAAGAGTGAAGGGTGAGGGGTGAAGGGTGAAAGTCGGAAGACGGAGCGGTACGGTAGGGTGTGGGGGCTTCGGCGGCGAGGAGTTCGGTTTCGCCTCTGGCGTGTTCGGCGAGGGCGTCGCGGAGGAAGGGGCTCGTGGCGGTGTCGGATTCGGCGATGGTTTCGGGTGTGCCTTCGGCGACAATACGGCCGCCGCCAGAACCGGCTTCGGGGCCGACTTCGAGTATCCAGTCGGCGGATTTGAGGACGTCGAGGTTGTGCTCGATGACAATCACGCTGTGCCCGCGGTCGACGAGGGCGTGGAGGACGGAGAGCAGGCGTTTGACGTCGTGGCGGTGGAGGCCGGTGGTGGGCTCGTCTAGCAGGAGCAAGGCTCCTGCGGGTTGAAAGTTGAAAGTTGAAGGTTGAAGGGCGGAGGAGGAATCGCGGCGTGAAGCCGCTCCTACAGTTTCGGAATCGCCGGTGAAGCCGGAGAGGTAGCGGACGAGTTTGAGGCGTTGGGATTCGCCGCCGCTGAGGGTGTTGAGCGGCTGGCCGAGCGTGAGGTAGCCGAGGCCGACGGATTGCAGGCTGGCGAGGCGGCTGCGGATGGCAGCGTGATTCGCGAAGAGTGCGAGTGCGTCGTCGATGCTCGTCGCGAGGAGGTCGGCGACGGAGCGGTCGTTCCAGGTGATGGCGAGGACTTCTGGTTTGAAGCGGCGGCTTTCGCAGACGGGGCAGGGGACGAAGACGTCGGAGAGGAATTGCATCTCGACGCGTTCGTAGCCGAGGCCCTGGCAGTGGTCGCAGCGTCCGTCGCCGCTGTTGAAGGAGAAGCTCGAAGGGCTGAAACCGGCTTCCTGAGCGGCGGGAGTTTGGGCGTAGAGTTCGCGGATGAGGTCCCATGCTTCGGTGTAGAGCGCGGGATTGGAGCGCGGGGTGCGGCTGAGAGGAGATTGGTCAACGAGGACGATCTCGGAGAACTCGAGATCGCTTTCGATTTTCTCGATGATGGCGGGGTCTTCGGTGAGGAGGTGTTTCTGCGTGAGCAGGCCTTGGTGGATGACGCTGTCGAGGAGCGTGGATTTGCCGGAGCCGGAAACACCGGAGAGGCAGACCAAGCGCTGAAGGGGAATGGAAACGTCGACGGCTTGGAGGTTATGCTTGGTGGCTTGTTTGAAGTGGATCCACGGCGTGCGCTTGGAATGACCAGTGGCCAATGACCGATGACCAATAGGGCGGCGTGTGCCCGGAGTTTCGATACGTTCGCGACCGGAGAGGTAGGCGCCGGTGATGGCGGCGTCGGAGGCGAGGAGTTGGGGGACGTCGCCTTGGAAGACGATGTGGCCGCCGCGGCTGCCGGGAGTGGGGCCGACTTCGAGGACGTGGTCGGCGGCGCGGATCATCGCTTCGTCGTGTTCGACGACGACGACGGTGTTGCCGGTGTCGGTGAGCGTGCGGATGATCGCGATGAGGCGGTCGATGTCGCGCGGGTGGAGACCGACGCTCGGTTCATCGAGGACGAAGAGCGTGTCGACGAGCGAGGTGCCGAGGCAGGAGGTGAGGTTGACGCGTTGGACCTCGCCGCCGGAGAGCGTTTTCGAGGAGCGATCGAGTGTGAGGTAGTTAAGGCCGACTTGTTTTAGATACTGAAGGCGGGTGCGAATGGAGTCGTACGCGAGCAACGCGCTGCGAGCGGAACCGGCGTCGTCGGAGTAGTTGGTAGTTGGTAATTGGTAGTTGGTGATGAGCGTGAGGAGCTCACTGATTGGGATTTGGTAGAGCTCGGGGAGGGTTTTGCCGTGCCATTTCCAGCAGAGGGATTCGGGCTGGAGGCGGGTGCCGCCGCAGGCGGGGCAGGGGTTGTAAGCGCGGTAGCGGGAGAGGAAAACGCGCACGTGCATCTTGTACGTGTTTTTCTCGAGCCACTTGAAGAATCCTTTCACGCCGTACCAATACTGCGGCCACGTTTTGTTGTTTTCTTCGCCGTAGCCGGGCTCGCCATCGATGATGAAGGCGCGTTGTTCGGGCGTGAGGGAAGCGAAGGGAACGTTGGTCGGGATTTTGCGCTTTTTGGCGAACGTCATCAGGTCGCGCTTCGACTCGCTGTAGACTTCGCCTTCCCAGCATTTGAGCGCGCCGTCGTCGATCGACTTGGTCTGGTCGGGAATCGCGAGGCGATAGTCGATCTCGATGACGCGACCGAAACCGCGGCATTGCGGGCAGGCGCCGAGCGGGGAGTTGAAGGAGAAGAGCGCTGGCGTGGCGGGACGGAAGGTGCGGCCGGTTTTGGGGGAGTGGAGGCCGCGGGAAAAGTGGGCGACTTCGCTGAAGATGGCGTCGGCGTTGGAGAAGAGGTGGACTTCGTTGTGGCCGAAGTGGAGGGCGGTTTCGGTGGCTTCGAGGAAGCGGGAGCGGCTGGCGGTGTCGATCGTGACGCGGTCCTGGACGACAAAGAGGTACGGAGCTTTTTCGGAGAAACGCTCAACGCTTAACGCTGAACTTTTAACGCTCAATTTTTCGGCGTGCGGAGGGGTTGCGGTGCTTTGGGCGAGGAGGTCGTCGATGCGGAAGGCTTCGAGTTGTTCGCGTGATGCGTTGTCGCGAGAGGAATCGACTCGCTGGCGCTCGTCGCTACGCGGGAGGAGGACGCGGAGGTAGGACTGGGCTTTGAGGTTTTGGAGGATTTCTGGCCAGGTGAGGTTGTCGGGTTTCTTGATGCGGAAGGCGACGACGAGGGTCTGCTTCGCGTGGGTGGCGGAGATTTTTTCCCAGATGGATTGCGGGGTGTCGTCTTCGACTTTTTCGCCGGTGACGGGATCGAAGCATTCAGCGACGTGGCTGAACCAGACTTTGAAGAAGTCGGTGAGCTCGGTCATCGTGCCGACGGTGGAGCGCGAGGTTTTGACCGTGTTGGTCTGCTCGATGGCGATCGACGGGCGGATGTTTTCGATCGAGTCGACTTTTGGTTTGTCGAGGAGGTCGAGGAACTGGCGGGTGTAGGCGGAGAAGGTTTCGACGTAGCGGCGTTGTCCCTCGGCGTGGAGTGTGTCGAAAACGAGCGAGGATTTGCCGGCGCCGCTCAGGCCGGTGACGACGATGTATTTGCCGAGGGGGAGATCGAGGTCGAAGCCCTTGAGGTTGTTCTGGCGGACGCCGCGGAGGCGGATGGAGTCGGGCGGATTTTGGATTTTCGATTCTCGATTCTCGAGTCCGGAGGAGCTGCGCGCGGGCGCGGCTTTGCGAGCTGACGACGGGACGGAGACGGCGGTGGGCTTGGCGGTGCGTTTGGACACAGGGCGAACACCGATGTCCACACGGCCCGGGAATTCAACTGCGCGATGAAGATGACGCGCGGGCTGGCGATGATTGCTGACAGGATGCTGTCAGGATCGAGGTGAGCGGAAAAGCGGGCGAATTTTTGCAGGCGGATTTTGGACAAAGCGGATGCTGCCGCTCCCGCGCGTCAGGGATAGCGCGCGCCCTACCTTGAATGCCGGAGGCGCGCACCAGAGGTGCGGCCCTACAGGAGCAGGCGTTCGAAGAGTTCGAGGTGGGCGGCGGCCTGGCGTTCCGGGGCAAAATGCGCGATGGCGTAGGCGCGGATTTCGGCGGAGGTTTTGGCGCGAAGCGTTTCGTCGGTGATCAGCGGGACGATCGCGTTGAGGAAGGCGGGCTGGTCTCCCGGTGGGACGACGGTGCCGCCGCACTCGGCGACGCCGCTGACCTCGTACGCGACCGAGGGCAGGCCGTGGGCATGGGCTTCGACGAGAAAGTTGGAGAGCGATTCGCTCTTCGACGTGAGGACGGCGAGGTCGGCGGCTTGGTAGAGCGGGCGCGGGTCGGCTTGGAAGCCGGTGAACTTTACGCGGTCGCCGAGGTTTTTCGCGGCGACGAGCGCTTTGCAGTCGGCGAGCGCGGTGCCTTCGCCGCCGAGCCAGAGCTGCCAATCGCGGTCGCGGGGGAGTTGCGCGGCGAGTTCGATGAGCTCGCGCTGGTTTTTCTCGGGGCGAAACATCGCGACGCAGAGGAGGACGACGGTTTTTTCCGAGGCGCCGAAGCGGGCGCGGAGTTGAGCGCGGTCGGTGGAGGCAGTCGAGCTGCGGGGTGAGGGCACCGCGCCTACAGCGGAAGGCGGGAAGACGAGGGAGTTGTGGATGACGGTGATTTTGTCCGGACGGACGGCGTAGTTTTCGATGAGGATTCTTTCGGATACGCGGCTGTTGGCGATAACGTGGCGGACCTGATGCAGCGAATGCACGAAGAGCATGGGCAGGCGTTTGCCGGTGCGCATGGTGCAGACCATCGCGCTCGCGGGGAATTTCACGCGCAGCATTTGCTGGATCGAGCCGGCGTTGCAGTTGGCCATGCGGCCCATGCAGAGGATGATGTCGGGGGCGAACTGGATGACTTTTTTGAAGAGTCCGGGCGCGAACCAGTCGAGGTGTGTATCGAAAGGTTGGAGCACGATGCGCGGGAGATCGGCGGCGGTGGGGGCGAGCGCGCCGCCGGGGCGAAAGGTAAGGAGCGCGGTATCGTGGCCCGCGGCGATGAACGCGCGTGTGAGCAGGATGGACTGGCGCTCGGTGCCGCCGCTGCGGAGGCGGTCCTGGATGACGAGAATTTTCATTGCGCGAGGCGGATGCGGACGGACAGTGAGCGGCTCTGATGAATCATCCCGTTGTCCAACTCTTGCTGCGCTGGTGTGTGCTCGCGGTTGGCGTGGCGCTGGCGACCCGGATCATCAACGGGATTCATTACGACAGTGGCGGGACGCTGCTGGCCGTGGTGTTGCTGCTGAGTCTTTTCAATGCGGTGCTGAAGCCGCTTCTGCTGCTGTTTGCGCTGCCGTTCATCGTGATGACGCTGGGGTTAGGGTTGGTCGTGATCAATGTCTTGGTGAACGCGTTGTTGTTTTCGTGGGTGGGGAGGCTTGTCGATGGATTTTATGTGGATGGGTTTTGGACGGCGATCGGCGGGGCGCTGGTGGTGAGTCTGACGAGTTTTGTGGCGGACCGTCTGCTGGGAAGTCAGCAAGGACCGCGCGGGCCGCGTCCGCCGGGCGGGGGATTTGGTGGCGGCGGGAGCAGCGGTGGAGGATTCGGTGGTTTTGGTGCGCCGCCGCGTCCGCAGGTGAAGCCGCCGGAGAAGCGCGTGCCGCCGGGCAAGGGCGATGTGATTGATATTTGATCGAAGTCGCACGAAGCACGCCGGAAGGCGGGAGAACGAGTAAGAGAAAGAGAACGAGAAAGATTTTAGGAGGAGGCGAGGACCAGAGGTCCGGCCCTACTAGGGAAAGCGGTGCGGATTTTCCCGTTTGACGGTGCTGGCGGGGGGCGTGACGGTTGCGGTTTTCCGCGACTCACTCCTCTTTCCTACCATGGCTGAAACCACTGAATATGACCTGATCGTTATTGGCGGCGGTCCCGCGGGCTACGCGGGCGCGATTCGTGCCGGGCAGCTCGGCAAGAAGGTCGCCGTCATCGAAATGGAGCGCGCGGGCGGCACGTGCCTGAACTGGGGTTGCATCCCGACGAAGGCGTTGCTGAAGAGCGCGGAGCTTTATCAGAAGATCAAGAAGTCGGAATCGTTTGGCATCAGCGTGAAGGAAGTGTCGTTCGATTTCGCGAAGGTCATGGAGCGCTCGCGCGGTGTCGCCGGGCAGATGGCCAAGGGCATCGAGTTTCTCTTCAAGAAGAACAAGGTCGATTACGTGGTCGGCAAGGCGCAGGTGAGCGCGCCGGGCATGGTCTCGGTCACGGAGGGCGAGCACAAAGGGAAGTTTTTCAAAACGAAAAACATCCTCATCGCCACGGGCTGCAAGATGCGCCGCATCCCCGGGCTCGAGTACGACGGAACGCGCGTGATGACCTCGCGTGAGGCTCTGGCGAATACGAAGCTGCCGAAGTCGGTGATCATCGTCGGCGCTGGCGCGATCGGCGTGGAGTTCGCTTATTTCTACAATTCTTTCGGCACGAAGGTGACGCTCGTCGAGATGCTGCCGCAGATCGTTCCCGTCGAGGACGAGGAAATCGCGAAGACGCTGCATCGCTCGTTCGAGAAGCAGGGCATCGTGATCTACACCGACACGAAGTGCGAAAACTTCCGCGTCGGCGCAGACGGCGTGAAGGTAGATCTCGTGAAGGGCGACCAGAAGACCGAGGTCGAGGCGGAGCTGCTGCTCTCGGCGATCGGCGTTGTCGCGAATGTGGACGGCCTGCTCGCTGGCAACGTGAAGCCCGAGCTGGAGAAGAATTACCTGAAGGTCGGCGACGATTATCAGACCTCGATCAAGGGCATCTACGCAGCCGGTGACATCATCGGGCCGCCGTGGCTCGCGCACGTGGCGACGTTTGAGGCGGTCAGCGCCGTCAACGGCATCTTCGGTCATGGAAAACCGAAACGCGTTCACAAGTTCCCCGGCTGCACGTACTGCCAGCCGCAGATCTCAAGCACGGGGCTCACCGAGAAAGCTGCGAAAGAGAAGAAGCTCGATTACAAGGTCGGCAAATTCCCGTTCACGGCGTCGGGCAAGGCGGTCGCCTCGGCCGACAGCGAAGGTTTCGTGAAGGTGATCACCGATGCGAAGACCGGCGAAATCTACGGCGCGCACATCATCGGATCGGAAGCGACCGAGCTCATCGCCGAGTACGGACTCGCGATCGAACTCGAGGCGACCGTCGAAGAAATCCACCAGACGATCCACGCGCACCCGACGCTCAGCGAAGCGGTGATGGAAGCCGCCGCGGCTTCACTGGGTGAAGCGATTCATATCTGAGCGCGGCACGCGGAGCTAGAGCCGCCGACTCAGATTGAGTTTCTCACATGCGAAACGGCCCGGGTTTTCCCGGGCCGTTTTTTATGTCAGCGAGTCGAGACGTCCGTTGATGGAGGAAGCAGCTCCGGGTGACCTGCCCTTGCGAGGTGTTGGCGCACGATGGCTATCGCTTCGTTCGATGAGTCTTGGTCGAGCAGTTTCTTAAGAAGAGTTTGAGCCTCGGAGATTTTGCCGCTGCCAGCCAGCGCCTCGACGTTCTTTGCCGTGGATGTGGCGACGTAAGTCCGGAGCGTCGCTTTGGCGGCATCGTCTGTCGTCACGCGTTGTGTCATTCGCTCTGCGGTTTGATTAAGTGAAGCGAGATCAGCGGTCATGCTTTGATAAGAAATCGACTGCGTCAGTTCGGCGTAACGGCGATCTTTCAAAAGCGTTTCAAATAGAGGGCGAACGAGGTCATCCGGCTCAGTGGAATAGATTGTCGTCTTGGCGAGCAGGGCGGTGCGCCGTGGATCGGACGCGGCGAGGCTGTTGAAAACTGCGAGAGTATTCTGGTCGTTGCCCAAGGCTCTGTTGATTAGTGCGAGATCGGCGGCAGCTGCGATTTCGGCCGGGGATAAGCGCATGAGGTTTTCGGTTTTGTCCCGCAGTTGCACCAGAGCGGCGAGGGCTGGCGGGTGCTGGAGTCCCAGTTCGGCAAGTGAATCGAAGAAGCGTTGGTTTCGATATCCGTCAGCGTAACAGCCGAGGTAGGCTTCGAGTGCTTCCGCAAACTTACTTTCTCCGGCCGCGTGTTTACCGCCGCTAGCTTCGAACTTACCCTCAATGGCCAGTTTCCGGGCTTGCGCGAAGCGTCGTTCACCGACGGCGCTACTTCTTGCGGCGCTTAAGGCGCGCTCCCGGGCAGCTATCTCGCGAGAATCGGGCGAGCCAGACAAACGGGCGCTGGCTGGGCTCGCGAATGCGGGAACGGATGTCTGGGCGGCGGGTGGCGTGGTTCGCGACGGATGCGTTTCTTCGAGAGCAGAGATTTTTTGTTCAAGAGCCGCGATCTTCGTGCGGGCGATCTCGCGCTCGTTGGAAGTCCGGTTGTGCTGATGGACAGCGACGGTGGTGGCCAGGATGGCTGTGGCAGTGGCGATAATAGAAACGGTTTTGGCGGTGGACATGAGCGTAAGACTGACGAGTGCGGAACCGACGACGCCTGCCGGGATGGCAGAAGCGGCGAGTGCGGCGGTGGAGATTTGCGTGGCCATGCCCACGGGAGCGGACGACGCGGTGTGCGGAGCGAGCATGGTTCCCAAGGCGGCGGCAGTGGAGGTGATGCCGCGGCGGGCAAGGGCGGTGCGGAGTTTTTCGAGAGCGCGGTTGATGCGCATTCGCGCGGCGTCTTCGGAGAGGCGGAGTGTGGCGGCGACGTGAGCGAGCGTGCAGTTTTCGAAGTAGCGGAGGAGAAGCGCGTCGCGGTCGGCTGCGTTGAGATCGCTTAGCGCGTCGTCGATCGCTGGGCGCAGTTGTTGCCAAACTTCGGCGACGGGCGTGGGGTTTTCCTGCATGGCGTGAGTTTGTTCTTCGCGGGCGGCGCGACGTTGTTCGGCGCGAATGAGCTGGCGGGCGGTGTTAAGCGTGGTGGCGTGGAGCCATCCGGTGAGAGTCGGGTGGCTTAGGAGCGCTGGCGCTTTGCGAGCGAGAAGGGTGAAGACGGCCTGTGAGACGTCGTGGGCGTGGTGGGCGTCGCCGTTCAAGCGGCGGAGGGCCGTGTTGTAGACGAGCCCGAGGTGATACTGGACCAGTTCCGTGAATGCGGACTCGTCGCGAGTCGCGATGTAGCGGCGGAGGAGTTCGGAGTCATCCATGGTCAGGTGGCATGGAGTAATGGCCGCAGAAGCGGAGGACCGAACAGAGAAATTTTCGGTGGGCTGAAAGCGTGGGCGGGCCGTCGAGCCGACCCGTCGAAAGCGGCGTCGAGCCGCCGCACTCCATGTCAGCGTTTGTCGAAGTAGGTGCCGAGGAGTTCGCGGGCGATGGGGGCGGCGTGTTGGGCACCGGCGTATTCGACGTTGGGAACGTCGCCTTCGAGGGCGATGGCGAGGGCGATCTCGGGGTTGTTCGCGGGGGCGAAGGCTAAGAACCAGGCGATGTTTTTGCGGCCTTCGGGGGTGTCGATTTGGGCGGTGCCGGTTTTGCCCGCGATCTTGATGCCGGGGACTTGGGCTTCGCTGCCGATGCCGGATTCGACGACGTTGCGGAGGCTCGCAAGAAGAGCGGCGTAGTCGGTGTCGGAGATGTCGAGCGGTTCGCGCGGGCGGTCGCCGGTGGGGTTGCGGCCGGGCTGGCGGAGGAGGGTGGGGACAGTGAGCGTTTCGCGGCGGGCTAGGGAGGCCATGGCGCAGGCGGCCTGGAGCGGGCTGATGCGTAGAAAGCCCTGGCCGATGGCGAGGTTGATGGTGTCGCCGTCGGTCCAGGGGCCGAGTCTGGCGGAATTTTTCCACGCGGGATCGGGGATGAGCGAGCGCGTGGTTTCGGAGGGAAGATCGATGGCGGTGGGTGAATCGAAGTGGAAGCGGCGGGCTTCGGCGGCGAGCGCTTGGGGGCCGGCGGCGAGACCGGTTTGGGCCGCGAAGATGTTGCAGCTGTGGGCGAGGGCGCGGTTGAGCGTGAGCGCGCCGTGGCCTTCGCGGTTGTGGCAGGGGAAGCGGCGGTCGCCGATTTGGATAAAGCCGTCGCAGCGATGGGTTGTATCCGGATTCAGGGCACCGGAGCGGAAGGCGGCGAGGGCTGTGAAGATCTTGAAGGTGGAGCCGGGCGGGTAGAGGGCTTGAGTGGCGCGGTTGAGCCAGGCGCCGGAGGTGTCGAGTTGCTGCTTGGTGGCGGCGGAGATCGTGGGGGAGACAGCGCTGAGGTCGAAGCCGGGGCGGCTGACGAGGGCGAGGACTTCGCCGGTGCGGACGTCGATGGCGACGGCTGAACCGCGGGTGGAACCGGTGGCGGCGTCGAGTGCGGTTTCGGCGGCGCGCTGGAGATCGAGGTCGAGGCTGAGTGTGAGATCGCGGCCGGGGATGGCGGCGGTCGCGGAGAGCGCGAGGGCGACGGTGTAGCCGAGGGCGTTGACGCGGATGGTGGTTTCGGCGGGCGTGCCGGTGAGGTGGGCGTCGTGGAGTTTTTCGAGGCCTGAGTCGCCGGTGAGATCGGTGGAAGCGAGTGTGTGGAGATCGGAGTCGGATGCGGAGGCGGTGTGTATTGGGTTATTGCGGACGCGGCCGAGTAGGTGGGCGGCGAGGGAGCCGTGGGGATAGGAACGCGTGGGTGTGTGGTGGAGGCGGATAAGGTCGTTGGGAGAAAGAGCGGAAGCGAGACGCGTGGCTTCGTCGGGCGTGAGGGTTTCGATCAGCGGAAAGGGGAAGGCGCGGGAGCGGGCGAGGTGGCGGGAGAGGCGGGCGGGGGCGAGCGTTGAGGCGGGGCGGGCGAGGAGTTGGTTGAGGCGGTCGAGATGGGATTGGAGAACGCGGAGGCGTTCGTCGCGGGTGAGGTCGGAGCGGAGTTTGCCGAGATCGATGACGGCGGAGTGGCGCTCGATGGTGTCGGCGAGGACGCGGCCTTCGCGGTCGAGGATGCGGCCGCGGGGCGCGGGTTCGAGGAGGCGGCGGAGGCTCTGGCGTTCGGCGGCGGCGGCGTATTCTTCGGTGCGGAAGAGTTGGTGATGCGCGAGTGCGGCGAGGAGAGTCAGGAGGGCGGCGGCGAGGAGGTAGCGGAAGAGGCGGAGGCGTTTTTGGAATGTAGAATTATGAGTTAAGAGTGATGAATGCTCGGAAGGAGGTAGAGGGTGGAGCGCAGCGGGTGGAAGCGGAGGTGTTGCGGAGGGATTCGTTGAGGGAACGCGGGTAGGGCGTTGGCGCGACGAAGACGTCGCGCGCACAGAGGAGGGCGCGCGCGGGGAGAACAGGTCTATGTCGGTGGGTGGTTTCACGGTGGGAGGCGACGAGCAAGCTCGCGCCCTAGAGGCGGAGGCGTCGCGCGAGCGCGAGCCCTACGGGATCAGAGGGGTTTGTTTTTAGGCGGGGGATTATTTTTCCAGATGCGGTAGTTGATGGTCACATCGACTTTGAAGGAGGGGACGTAGGGCAGGCTGGCCATGAAGTAGTCGAAGGTTTTGGTGCCTTGGTAGCTGTCGGCGCTGCCGTCGTTTTCCTCGATGATGGTGAAGTCGTCGCTGATGTCGCTCAGGAGGCTGAGGTAGCGGGTGCCGGCGTGGCTGGAGGCGCGTTTGCCGCTTTTTTCGTAGGTGCCGACGATGCAGTCGGCGCCGAAGAAGGGGCGGAGTTTCAGGATCATCTTTCCGCCGAGGAAGCGGAGCGAGGCGTCACCGCTGGGCTCGGCGCGGCTGTATTTGGCGAACTGATTGTAGCCGGGCGGCTGGATTTGGACGGGACCGTTGGCCTCGTAGCGGTTGTCGATGGTGCGGGATTTTGCGGAGGAGGCGTCGTCGAGCGTGAAGTAGCGTTTGTCGCCATCGATCACGAGTTGGTGGTCGGCGTCGTTGTGCGTTTTGGCTTTGGGGCGGCTGTTCTCCTCGTCCTCGGCCCAGTCGGGCGTGTGGAGGCGGCCTTCCATGTAGCGGTTCATGCGCCAGGTGTAGGTGACGGGCGATCCGCCTTTTTCGCTCTTCTCGGTTTTGGAGCCGGAGGCTTTGACGGTGATGTCGAACTCGCCGGTCCAGAGTGGCTCTTTCCAGTCGATGACCTCGAAGACGCGGCCCTTCTGGAAGAAGAAGGACGTGCGGAGGACCATGTCGGCGAAGAAGCTGATGCCGCCGCCGACGGGGCCGCCCATGGCGGTGTTGATGGCGTCGTTGATGTCCTGCGTCATGTTGCCGACCTTGATGGTGACCTCGACGGAGATCGCGGCGCGGCGCGAGTAGGGGCGGACGGTGGGCGGGAGGATGCTCTTTTGGGGAACGCCTTCGATGGTGATGGTGGCGACGCCGTTTTTATCGGTGGAGGAAACGTACGCGTCTTTGCTGCCGGCCTGGGCGAACTGGACGACGGCGAACTCGGGCTTGTATTCCCAGCTGTCCTTACCGGCCTGATACTTGTTGTTGTAGCTGCCCTCGGTGAGACGCCAGACGACCTTGGCGCCGGAGACGGGGCCGCCGTCGGGGAGCTGGAGATCGATGGTGGTGAGATTGACGGCGGCGCGAAGGGCTTTGAGGGCGTCGTGTTTCGGGAAGTCGATGGCGACGGTGGCCTTGGCGGTGCGTTGCTGGCCGGGTGAGCGGTTCTTGGTGCGGATGAGCGGGGCGTTTTCCACCTCGACGTTTATGTTCTGCCGCACGACGGACATGATGGTCTTGAACCAGGCGATCATGGCATTCGCGATGCCGGCGGCCTGGGAGAATTTGTTTTCGGGGAGGTGATGTTCGAGGACGGCGCCGGTGTAGGCACCGGTGGCGGTGGCCCAGATGTCGCCGCCTGCGCCGGAGAATTGTTCGCCGAAATTTGGCGCGGGCGCGGGGGCGAGTTGCGCGAGGTTGATCATCGCGAAGGGAAGTGGGCCGCTGGAAAGTGCGCCGACGCGGGCGCGGGATTTTGTGGCCGGAGCGGGGGCGCGTTTCGCGTAAAGGCGGAGGTCGGCGGCGATGACGCGCGTGAGCAGGGAGACCTGGAGGAGCGAGAGCGGCTGGTCGCGCCATTCGGCGATGAAGCGCGGATCGTCGGAGTCGTTTTCTTCGTCGTCCTCATCCTCGTCTTCTTCGTCGTCGTCGGAATTTCCTGACTGGGCTTTCTGTCGTTTCTGCATGGAGGCGGCCATGCTGAGCGTGGTGGCGGCGGTCATGCGGTTGGAGATGGTGCCCATCTCGGACATGAGGCGGTTGAGATCTTCCTGAAGGGATTTTTGAGCGACGGAATCGGTGACGGTGCTGAGCTTGGTGGTGAGCTGGCTGAGCTCTTTGTTGAGTTCCTTCAGGCGTTTTTCGTCGCGCGACTGGATGGTGCCGCGCGGATCGTCTTCGTCGCGTTCGGGGAGCGGGGAGGCGGCGAGCACGGGATCTTTTTCGTCCCAGAGAGGCTTTGGTTGCACGGCGTTCATGGCGGCCATGGCGGCGAAAGGATTTTTTGCAGCCTGTTTTTCGAGGGCTTTCATTTGAGCCTTCGAGGGGTACATGACGGGGGGCTGTGCGAGTTCGCTGAGGTCGTAGCCGGCGGGGCTGACTCGGCCGAGGGCGATGATGAAGCGGGCCCAGAAACGTTGCTGCGGGTTTTTGCTGTTGGAGGATTTGCGGAGAACGTCGACGAGGTCTTGCGCGATTTCTTCTGGATCGGCGTCGCCGAAGGGAACGGCGAGAACCTGGGCGTAGGAGATGAGGCGGATGGCGGGCTGCTCGGTGGGTTTCCAGAGGAGTTCTTCGAGTTCGTAGTCGCGCATGGCGAGGCCGGTGGCGGTGCCGGCGGGCGCGGGAACGGTGATGGTGCCGGCGTGATTGCGGACGTCCCAGCCCATGCGGCCGAGGGCGTCGTGGAGCGCGGCCTGGGAGTAGGCGTTGCCGGCGCCGACGAGGTAGCGGCGCGCGAGCACGAGGGCCATGGTGTCGGCGTCGTAGGTGACGGGGGCGTCGTCGGCGAGAGGCGTGGCGTGGCGGACGGTTCTTTCGTCGTCGGGCATTTCGTCCTGCGCGTGGACGGTGGCGGGCGCGAGGGCGAGGAGTGCCAGAAGGACGAGAGACTGGCAGAGTGCGCGGGCGAGACGGCCGGGGAGCGGGAGATGCATCCGGCCATGAATGCGATACAGCCCGGAGGCGGCAAGGGTCGGGCGGTTAGCCGATGGGCGAAGAGGGAGCGGAGGAATGCGGAGCGTGGATAGGGCGTCTTGGCTACTTTTCGTTGAAGTCGGGGATTTCGGGGATGCGGAGAGCTTTTCCGTCCTGAACGATCACCGTGATGCCACCATCGGGTCCGCCGCCCTGAAGGTTCCATGACCACGATTCCACGCCTTCGAGTTGTTCCACTTTGTCGGGTTGCCCAAGCAGAGCGATCATCTCGGCGGTCGTCATGCCGACCTGGATGCGGCGTGCAGTGTCCCACGTGTTGGTCGGGGTGGTACAACCGGCCAGCCAGATGAGGGAGATCAAAAGCGCGATTGCTTTATGCTTCATGGGGTGGAGAGGCCGTTGATCAGTCGATCGGCGCGGGAAGGATTTCTCCCGGTTTCTGGTGCGAGCGGCGGGAATCGAACCCACATCAACGGCTTCGGAGACCGCTACACTATCCATTGTGCTACGCCCGCAGGGCAGAAACTGGGTCGAAAGTTGGGAAACGGGGTTGGCGGTGTCGAGAGGAAAGGCTGGGCGTGGTGAAGTGGGAGCGGAAGTGTCTCGCGAAGGAGCGAAGGATGCGAAGGTGGGGCGGATTGGCGGTGGAAAACTGTACGGGAATGGGGCGAGGGCGGATGGATGGGGCTGGCGGCTGTTTTTCCGTGGCGGAGGAGGAGCGCTGCGGGCAGCATGATCGGCTTTTATGCTGAGTCGTGTGATCGAGAAGTGTCGGCCGCTTTACCGGGAACGGGAGTTCCGGGTGTTGCTGGCGCTTAATTTCCTGCTGGGGCTGGCGTACTCGTTTGTGGTGCCGTTTCTGTCAATGTTCGGGACGCGCGAAGTGGGGATGAGCGAGTTTGCATTTGGTGTGTTCATGGTGGCGACTGCATTGGCCTCGATTTTATTCGGAACGGTACTGGCGCACTTTTCGGATACGCATTTCAGCCGGAGGGCGGTGTTGTTGTTGGGAAGCGCGGCGGGTGCGCTGGGATATGGAGCGTATGCGTATCTGCGCGAGGTGTGGGCGCTGACGCTCGCGGGGATGTTACTGCTGGGCGTGGCGTCGATCACGTTTTCGCAGGTGTTCGCGCTGGCGCGGGAGACGATCAACCGGCTGCCGTGGGCGGCGGCGCAGGGGGCGTTTTATATCAATGCGTGCCGGATGTTTTTCGCGCTGGCGTGGACGGTGGGTCCGGCGCTGGCGTCGTGGGTGATGGTGGCGTTTTCGTATGAGGGACTATTTCTCTGCGCGGCGGGGACATTTGTTTTATTTTTCCTCGTGGTGTGGCGGTTCGTGCCCGCGACCGAGGCGGTGTCGGCGGGGAAAACGGCGGTGTCGCCGTTGCGCGAGGTGTTGCGGCGCGGTGACGCGCGGGCGCATTTCGCGGGGTTTGTGCTGCTGTTTGCGTCGGGCACGATCGGGATGATGAATCTGCCGCTACTGACGCTGGAGGATCTGGGCGGGACGGCGCGGAATGTGGGAATCATCTACACGGTGGCGCCGGTGTTTGAGCTGCCGTTTATGTTTTATTTCGGGGTGCTGGCGTCGCGGCGCGATCCGGCGCGGATCATCCAACTGGGGGCGTTGCTGGCGGTGGTGTACTACGCGTTGCTCGCGGTGGTGCGGGAGCCGTGGCATGTTTATCCGGTGCAGATCATCTCGGCGGCGGTGGTGGCGGTGACGTCGGGTGTGGCGATCACGTATTTTCAGAAATACCTGCCGGGGCATCCGGGGACGGCGACGAACTTGTATGCGAACGCGTCGAAGATCGGATCGACGGCGGGGTATCTTTTATTCGGAACGCTGGCGTGGAGGCTGGGGCATCGCGCGGTGTTTGGGTGTTGCGCGGGGTTTTCGCTGGTGGCGCTGGGGTTGCTGTGCGTGCGCGGAAAGCGGGAGGAAGCGGAGGGCGGCACTTGCTAAGTGCCGGTCCGGGGGAGCGTGTCGTCAGGCGAGGAGTTGCTGGCGCTCGGTGGCGGTGAGTTCGCGGGAGTGGCCGGGCTTGAAGGCGAGCGATTCGAGCGTGAGGGAGCCAATGCGGACGCGGACCAGGCGGAGCGTGGGGTGGCCGATGGCGGCGGTCATGCGGCGGACCTGGCGGTTTTTGCCTTCGGTGAGTTCGAGGGAGAGCCAGGCGTCGGGAATGTTTTTGCGGACGCGAATCGGTGGGTTGCGCTGAGGGAAGTCCGGCGGTGTATCGAGAAGGTGGGCACGGCAGGGGAGCGTGCGGTGTTCGCCGAGCGGGATACCGCCGGCGGTAAGGCGGGCGAGGGAGTCGGGCGACGGGATGCGTTCGACCTGGGCGAGGTATTCCCGCGGGTGGGCGTGGCGTGGGTCGAGGAGGCGGTCGATGAGGGCGCGTTCGTCGGAGAGGAGGAGAAGGCCCTCGCTATCGGCGTCGAGACGGCCGACGGGGTAGATGCGCGGAGGGAGGTTGAAGGCGGCGAGCGTGCGCCATTGCGAGCCGGGCTCGGGGGTGAATTGGGAGAGGACGCCGTAGGGTTTGTTGAAGGCGAGGAGCACGCGCGTGTATCGAGATGAAAGCGGGCGACAGGTTTGTTGAAGCGCGAAGACGCTAAGACGCAAAGGTCGGATGCAAAGAGTCGAACAACTACCTGTACTTAAGCGGCTGCGGGAATCTGGTTGTTGACGCGAGGGAGGGCCGCAACTTTACCGTTTTGCGTCTTTGCGATTCAAGCGGAGCGTCGCTCAGGTGTAGTCGCGGCGGAGGTTGCTCGGGAGGAGGCCGAGTTCTTCGCGGTACTTGGCGACGGTGCGGCGGGCGATGTTGATGCCTTTTTCCTGAAGCTTGGCGACGATCTCCTGGTCGCTGAGCGGCTGGCTGCGGTCTTCGCCGGCGATAAGGTCGTTGATCATTTCCTTCACGCTGGTGTTGGAGACGGAGGCTCCGGAGTCGTTTTGATAGCCGGGGGTGAAGAAGTATTTGAAGTCGAAGACGCCGTGCGGGGTCTTGATGAACTTGTTGGCGATGGCGCGGCTGACCGTCGTTTCGTGAACGCCGACGGCATCGGCGATCTGGGTCATCGTGAGCGGGCGGAGTTTGGAGACGCCTTCTTCGAAAAACTCACGCTGGACCTTGAGGATTTCGTTGGTGATGCGCTCGATGGTCTGCTGGCGCTGCTCGATGGAATTGATGAGAAACTTGCCGGAGCGCATGCGCTCGCGGAGGTATTCGCGCTCATCCTTGGAGAGGCTGCCCTTGGCGATGAGGTCGCGGTACGTATTCGAAATACGGAGTCGCGGGATGTAGTCGCTATTGAGGTGGATGACCCATTTGTCGCCGTCTTTTTCCACGGTGACATCGGGGACGACGACGCGGTTGTTGTCGTCGGCGAAGCGGCGGCCGGGCGCGGGGTCGAGCGTGCCGATTTCCTCGATGGCGATCTGGACGTCGTCCATGTGAGAGCCGAGTTTGCGGGCGATCTCGGGGATGCGGCGACGGGAGAGGAGCTGGAAATAGTCGCGGACGATGCGCGAGGCGAGGGAGTCGGTGCGGCCCTTGGCGGCGAGCTGCTGGAGGAGACATTCTTCGAGCGTCTGGCAACCGATGCCGGCGGGTTCGAAGCCTTTGAGGATTTTAGATGCTTGCTGGACGGCGTCGAGCGGGAGGCCGGTCTGGAGGGCGATGTCGTTGGGCGATTGAGTGAGGAATCCGCGGTCGTCGAGGCTGCCGATGAGGTAGCGCATGGCCTCTTGAATCTCGGGCGAGAGATCGGCGAGGTCGGCCTGGCTCATGAGGTGTTCCTGGAGCGAGGTTTCGCTGACGAGAGAGTCGAAGAAGTGCTGACGTTTCTCGGCATCCTCGGAGGTGTAGGACTGGGTGCCGCCGGCTTGGGACATGTAGTCGCGCCAGTCTTCGTCGAGCTTGTTGAGGATCTCGAATTCCTTGGAGAAATCCATTTCTTCGCGACCGTCCGTTTGATCGCTGGTGCCGGTTTCGCTGGAGTCGCGGCTTTCGGCGGCGTCGGCCTCGCGTTCTTTATCGAGACTCACGCCCTCCATCGGGAGCTCTTCGAGCGTCGGGTTATTTTGAAGTTCCTCCTGGATGACCGAGCGGAGATCGAGGGCGGCGACCTGGAGGATTTTAAGGGAGTGCCGAAGCTGGGGCGCGAGCACCAGCGACTGCGTCTGACGTTGCCGGAGATCCTGACTAAACGAAGGTCCGCTCATGGTCTGCCTCGGTGTTGATGGTGGTCATGCTGGATTAGATCGTGGACGGGGCAGGGGATCTTAAGGGGGTGGAGGGTGGGACGCCGGGCTCGTGGTATTCCATGAGCTCCTTGAGGTAGACGCCGAGCTTCTCGTTGGTCGGGCCGTAGCGGTCGCTGTAGAGATAGACCTCGAGGTCGGTGAGCATCTCGGCGGCGCTTTGGTAGCGTTTGTCGCGGTCGCGCTGGAGGGCCTTTTGGATGATCGCTTCGAGACGCGCATCGATCTCGGGGCGCAGCGTGCTGAAGCGCGGGATCGGCAGGGTGAGAATGTTGCGGCGGGATTCGAGGCGGTCGGCGGAGCGGAAAATGTTACGGCCGAGGAGCAGTTCGGTGAGTACGATGCCGAGCGGGAAGAGGTCGGCGCGGGCGTCGGTGACAGCGTAGCTCGCTTGTTCGGGGGACAAGTACTCATCTTTGCCCGCGATAACTTTGCCTTCCTCGTTGTACATGAGGTCGAGGGCCTTCGCGATGCCGAAGTCGGTGAGCTTCACGTCGCCCTCGTAAGCGAGAAGGACGTTCTTGGGGCCGATGTCGCGGTGGACGATGTTGAGGTGGCGGCCCTCGGAGTCGCGTTTGGTATGGGCGTAGGCGAGGCCGCGGGCGACGCGGGAGATGATGAAGGCGGCGAGATCGACCGGGATGGGCTTTTTCAGGGCGCGGTGGCGGTCGAGGACGTTTTCCAAATGCACGCCGCGGACGAACTCCATGACCATGAAGTATTGTCCGCCTACCTGGCCGAGGTGGTAGGTCTGCACGATGTTCGTATGAATCAAGTCGGCGACGAGGCGGGCTTCACCGATGAAATTTTTTTGGAATTCGGGGATCGTCGAGTATTCCTCGCGGATGAGTTTCACCGCGACGACCTTTCGGAAGTTACCGGCGCCGCGCTGGGTCGCTTCGTAGACAATGCCCATGCCGCCCTCGGCGATTTTGCGCGTCAGCTCGTAGTGAAGCTCGTTAAAGATGTGCTTGAGGGAGGCCACGGTGAGCGGAAGACAAGGACAGCGCCGGGGGGCTGGCAAGAGCGCAGAGCGAACCTAGCACGAAAATTGCTTGGTAGCGTGTGCACCCATTGACACGAAGGTGCTCCGACCTACGTTACGCGCATGATTACGCTCAGTCCACGCGCGGCAGCACAGGTGCGCACCATGCAGAACGAATTGAATGATCCGTCGAAGCGGTTGCGTGTGTTCGTGGAATCGGGCGGGTGCTCGGGATTTCAATACGGAATGTCATTCGACGAGGCGAAGGCGGACGACACGCAGTTCGAGAGCGAAGGTGTGGCAGTGATCATGGATGCGGCGAGCGTGGCGTATTTGAACGGCTCGCACGTGGATTTTGACGACGGGCTGCAGGGCAAGGGATTCGAGATCAAGAATCCGAATGCGCAGAGCACGTGCGGTTGCGGGAAGTCGTTCAGCTAAGCCGCAATTATTCAGGGCGATCCTGAGACAGGATGAGGGCGGAATAGGGAGCGAGACCGGTGACGATGCGGTATTCGAAGCCATCGAGCGGATCGGCGGAGGCCGTGGCATCGGGCGCGGGGTGATTGTTGAAATCAGGTGAGTAGGCTTTGGCGTCGCTGTTGAAGCGAACGCGCCAGGTGCCCGCGGCGGGAACGCCGACGGCGTAATCGGCGGCGGGCTGACTGGAGAGGTTCACGATGACGATCACGTCGTCGCCGGGGCCGTGCTCACGCCAGCGGTGGAAGCCGAGGATTTTTTTCTCGTGGTTCACATGATGGGTTTCGATGTGCTGGCCAGTGAGACCGGCGGTGATGCCGGATGAATTGCGACGGAGCGCGATGAGATCGCGGTAGAGGGCGTGGACGCCGGCGAAGCGTTCCTGTTTGCTCCAGTCGATCGGAACTTCGTCGCGGAACCATTCGTCTTCGAGAAGTTCCTGGCCTTGGAAAAGCATGGGGATGCCGGGGGCCGTCATGACAAGCGCGGCGCCAAGCGTTGAACGCTTACGGGCGTGGAAGGCGGCAGCGTCGGAGGCGTCGATTTCCGACGGGAGGCGGGCTTTGCCGTTGGCGACCTCGTCGTGGGACTCGCTGTAGACGACACGCTTGAAAGCGTCGCCGTCGTATTTATTTTTCAATGCGCCGATGATGGCATCGAGACTGCGATGCTCGTCATTGGCGGCGATCATGGTAGCCCGGACCGGGTGGACGAAGGCGGCGTCCCACTGGGAGTTGAAACCGGCTCCACCGGCGCCCGTGCCTTTGACGATCCATTCGCTGTCGTGAAGATCTTCGGCGATGGTGATGGCCTTCGGAAACTCCTTGTGAATCTCTTCGTTGATCCACTGGCAAAGGCCCCAGCCTTCTTTGAGATCGTCGTCGGGGTCACCGGTGTTGCCGCGATAAGTACGGATGTAGACGGACATGTCCCAGCGGAGGCCATCGACGCCGAAATCGCGAAACCACATGAGGGCATTGTCGCGGATGTAGGAGCGGACTTCGCCGCGTCCATAATCGGGGCGGGTGTCGCCCCAGGGAGTTTGCGCGCGCCAGTCGTTGTAGAAATAAATACCGCCGAGGTTGTTTTCGTTCCAGCCGTCGAACTGCCAGATGCTCAGATCGCCGGGGCCGAAGTGATTGTAGACGACGTCGAGAATGACGGCGATGCCGTGTTCGTGCGCGGCTTCGACAAGGGCGAGAAATGCTTCGGGGCCGCCGTAGATGGATTCTACGGCGTAGGGATGAGCGGGATTGTAGCCCCAGGAGAAATCTCCCGCGAACTCGGCAATGGGCATGACCTCGATGGCATTGATACCGAGGTCGCGCAGGTAGGGCAGTTTCTCGATCGTGGAAAGAAATGTGCCGGGGCCCTTTTCCTTCTCGGTGTTAAATGTGCCGATGTGGAGCTCGTACACGACGAGTTGATCGAGGGTAGGAGGCGTGAAATTCGTGCCGGATTTTTTCGACGATGCCCGGGGCGGCGCTTTCCAGATGATGCCGTTGCCGATGGAATTGGTGACGCGGAGAGCGCGCGGATCGATGCGGGTGAATTCATTTTCGCCGCGCTTGAGAGCGAAGCGATATTCATCGCCTGGCTTCGCGGAGGGCACGACGCCGTACCAGTTGTCGGCATCATCCCGTTCGAGTGGGTTTGCCGAGGTGTCCCAGTTGTTGAAGGTGCCAACAACGCTCACGGCGTCGGCGTGTGGGGCCCATACGCGGAAGGCCACGCCAGCCTCTGTCTCCAGTGGGATCGCGCCCATGCCTTCGACGATGGGCGGTGTGGTGGTCGCGGTGGCGAATTTTGAAGACGTGTCGGAGACTGCCGAAGCGGCGGCGAAAGGTGAGTGCATGAGGTGAAGCTCGGAGGACTAAACAATCGGGAATTCCCAGGTGTGAAATCAGCCCTGGGACCGGGATCGCCACATGCGGTAGAGCAATGCGGCGGCGCGGATTTTTTTCGGAAGGAATGGAGTGACTACGGTGCGAGCGACCTGCCACCAAGGGCCGGAAAAGATGCCGGAGAGCCCGCCAAGGATTGGATTGGCTGGCTTGGCTGGGCGCTGCCATGCGAGTGCCAACTCCACGCGGTCCAACGAACAGGCGAGGACGAGGAATTTTTTTCGCGCCTCACGACGTTCGTTTAACGACGGGGAGAGTTCAGAAGATCGTTCAGGCATCGGGTGTCCTTTCGGAGTTGCTCGAAGGTTTGCGGAAATGGGTGCCATTGACGGGCACGTGCGATGCAAACCAGAAGGGCTGTCGCGGAGATCGCGACTTGAACTCCGCCGGCGATCGCGATGGCCAAGACGCGGTGCGGAGTATCCCACCAGATGGCGGCAATCAGAAGATTGAGCGCGAATCCGGTGAGAAGGGCCGCGACGGCGCCGACCAGAAAGAGCACTGAGATGCCCATCGCCTGATCGCGGGCCTCGCCCAATTCTATCGAGGCGAGTTCGGCGCGGTGATCAGCGCCCCGGACAATAATCGCTGCGCTGGATTGCAGGCGATCAAGTCCGGGGATGAGGGATGAGGTATCGTCAAGAATGCCCATATAGACGGGAGTGGCGCTGACTTTTAATCCTTACGGATCAAGGCAGGCGGCGACCGATGAGGAGGCCGATGATCGCACCGATGGCGATGCCGGTGCCGATGGACTGATAAGGATGCGTGCGGACGTACTGGTCGGCCTCGCCGAGTTTTTCGCGGGCGCATTCGCGGGCCCGGGCGTAGGCGTTGGTGCCTTTATCGAGGGCGGTGCGCATGCGGTCGCGGAGTTCGGCGATCTTGTCCTCGGCGACGTCGCCCGCACCGGAAAGCGCCTGTTCGGCGTCGTGAAGGAGGGCTTTGAGGTCGTCGATGGTTTGAGTGGAGGCGTTGTTATTGGCGGAGCTCATAATGTTTTTGGATTGAGGGTTGAGGTTGGGAGAGGGGAAAGAGTCGCTCAGGCGCGGCCGCGGAAGAGGCTGACGGCACCGGCGATGGCACCGAGTGCGCCGAGGGCGATGAGCCAGATGCTCTTGTCGGTGGGAGCGCCGGTGAGGGCTTCGGTGACTTCGGAGCCGGCTGAATTCGCGGAGTTGATACCCCAGACGAGGAGGACGGCGCCGACGACGAGGAGTGCGAGTGCGAGTGATTTGGACATGGGATGCGGAGTGTTTGCGTGAGGTTGTTGATGGACGCTGCCGGAGCTGAGAAGCGGGAGCGTTGTTGGATTTTTCCGAACGCAGGTACTTTCGCAGTGGGCGTGCCAGCAGTTTTCTCTACGCGTAAGTCGTTGAACTATATCTGTCTCAGATTTTCTCGCGACAATGAGGCTTATCAAGCGGTGCAAGATGCAGGTGGGGGCATGGCGGCCAACCTGCGAGATGCAGTTCTCGTAAATCCTCCAGGGTGCGTGCGGGCGCGGAAACGATGGCGGTACTCCATGACGCGCTTCTTCGTTTTGTCGTTACGATCGTACGGGGCGAGTTCCTGTGAGGTGATTTTCGTATGGGGCCGAGGTGGCTGGAGTAATTTTGTCCGTACGGGGGAACGACGAGATTATTGCTCCAATCTTCACCGCCGAAAGCGCATTGCCAGCGGCGCGGGAGAACCCGAATCTCGCGGGCTTTATGCCACGCTCTGCTATGTCGTTAGCGTTTTTCGCGGCCGGAATTTCCGGTCAAAACTCCCCAGGCGATCGTCGAGTTTTGAAATCATGAAAATCTATTTCATGGGGATTTGCGGGACGGCGATGGGGAATGCGGCGCTGCTGGCGCGCGCGGCCGGGCATGAGGTGCTCGGAGCGGACGCAGGCGTTTATCCGCCGATGAGCGCGGTGCTGGCGGAAGCGGGCATCACGTTGCACGAAGGTTACAATCCGGGGCGGTTGCAGGCGCTCAAGCCGGACCTGGTGGTGATTGGGAATGCGATGTCGCGCGGGAATCCGGAGGTGGAGTGGTTATTGGATACACGCGCGCTGGCGTTCACGTCGCTGCCGGCGTTGCTGCATGACTCGGTCTTGAAGACGCGGAAGAATATCGTGATCGCGGGGACGCACGGGAAAACGACGACCACGGCGCTCACGGCGTTTTTGCTGCGCGAGAACGGGCGCGATCCGGGCTTCTTGATCGGAGGCGTGCCGATCGATCCGCCGGTGGGGAATCATCTCGGGACGACGGGCGATCCGTTTGTCATCGAAGGCGACGAGTACGACAGCGCGTTTTTCGATAAGCGTTCGAAGTTCATTCACTACGCGCCGCATGTGGCGGTCTTGAATAACCTGGAGTTCGATCACGCGGATATTTTTCGCGATCTGGCGGATGTGCAGCGGACGTTCAGTCATCTGACGAGGATCGTGCCGCGCAACGGCTGGATCGTGATGAATGGTGACGATGAGAACCTGCGGGCGCTGGGTGCGCTCGGGTGGACGCGCGTGGTCAAAGTCGGAACGGGCGAGGGGAATGACGTGCGCATCGCGGGTTTCACGGAGGATGGTGCGGGCGCGGCGTTCACGCTTTTGTTGAAAGGGAAAGTTTGGGCGGATGTGCACTGGCAGACGCCGGGGCTCTACAACGCGCGCAATGCGGCGATGGCGGCGACGGCGGCTGCTCTGGCGGTTTCGCCGGAGAATCCGACGGCGTTCAAGCTGGAGGCGCTGGAGCGTTTTCGTGGCGTGAAGCGGCGTCAGGAGATGCTCGTGAATACGCCGGAGATTAAAGTGATCGAGGATTTTGGGCATCACCCGACGGCGCTGGCGGAGACGTTGCAGTCGTTCCGAGCGCGTTTCAAAGGGGCGACGCTGACGGCGGTGTTTGAGCCGCGGAGCAACACGGCGCGGACGAAGACGCTGCAGGCGGGGTTCACGCGGGCGCTGGCGATGGCGGACGAAGTTTATCTCGGCGCGGTGAGCCGCGCGGAGAAACTGGCGGTGGGCGAGCGTTTCGATGGCGACGCGGTGGTGCAGCAACTGGAGGCACAGGGCGTCGAGGCGCACGCGCCGGAGAGTAGTGCGGCGTTGCTGGATACGCTGACGAGGGCGACGTTGCCGGTGAAGGCCGGGGCGAAGAGCCGGGTCGTGGTGTTTTTCACGAACGGGTCGTTCGACGGGATTATCGCGAAGTATGCGGCGGCGGCGAAGGCGGGCGGCTAGGGACTATGGTTTGGGGAGGAACTACAGCAGTTAGCTGTTTTTTCGTCTCAGACGCACCACGATGTACACCAACACTGCGGGAGAGATCAGCGCGGTAATAATAGCTGCCGAGGCAAGTGTGGTCACAAGCGATTGGCTCATGTAGTCGGGGTGCCCATCCACCAGCCAAAGCCAGGAATAAAGATAGATGCAGAGGGACTCGATAACGAGGAAAGCTACGGCAAGAAGCGCCATCTGAACTGGCTTGGCTAGTTTTGTCATAGGAACGGTGAACGTTTTTGTCTGAGCGCACGCTACTGTCAGCGGGCGCGGTCGTAGGAGTCGTGCCAGCGTTGAAGGGCGAGGCGTTGGAGGGCGACGACGATGGCGACGAAAAGGAAGCCGAGTGCGCAGCCGGTGAAGGCGGTGGCGTAGAGTTGCGGCATCTGGAAGCGCGAGGAGGTGAGGACGATTTGGAAGCCGAGGCCGGCGGTGCCGCTTTGGGCGTTGCCGGCGGTGTAATCGCCGACGATGGCACCGATGGGGGCGAGGGTGGCGGCGATGCGCAGGCCGGTGAAGAAGAATGGCTGCGCGGCGGGAATGCGGAGGCGGCGGAATTCGTCGAGGCGGGAGGCCCTTGAGAGGCGAAAGAAGTCGAGGAGTTGTGGATCGACGGAGAGCAGGCCCTGCGTGGTGTTCACAACGAGCGGGAAAAAGCAGATGAGGAAAGTGATGATCGAAACGCGGAGGAGGCTGGCGTCGATCACGAGGACGAGGATCGGGGCGAAGACGATGATGGGCATCATCTGCAAGGCCATGAGATAGGGAAAGAGTGCGGCGCGGGTGAGCTTGGAGAGCGCGAGTGTGATGGAGAGTGCGTAGCCGAGCGCGACGGCGCCGAGCAGGCCGAGGGCGGCGCCGGAAGCGGTGGTGAGGGCGCCGGAGAGAAGTTCGGAGCGGTTTTCGGAAAAGGCGGCGGCGACGCGGGCGGGGGCGGGGACGAGGTATTGGCGTTCCGGTGACAGCGAATGGTGGAGGAGTTGCCAGAGGCCGAGCAGCAGGAGGCCGGTGACGATGGGCGCGAGGAGCGTGAGGGGGCGGAGGCGCATGGTCAGGCGGCGGCGGTTTCGACGGAGCGGAGGGCGCGGGTGACGTCGGCGACGAGGCGCAGGTAGTCGGGCGAGAGGCGGGTGTCGGCGGTGCGCGGGAAGGGCAGGTCGATGCGGATCTCTGCGTGAATGCGGCCGGGGTTGGCGGCGAGGATGAGGATGCGGTTGGAGAGGAAGACGGCCTCGGCGACGGAGTGGGTGACGAAGAAGGCGGTCCAGGTTTCGCGGGCTCGGATGGCGAGGAGTTCTTCGTTGAGGTGCTGGCGGGTCATTTCGTCGAGCGCGCCAAAGGGTTCGTCGAGGAGGAGGAGCGACGGGGAAATCGTGAGGGCGCGGGCGAGGGAGACGCGCATTTTCTGTCCGCCGGAAAGTTCGCGGGGATAGGCGGCAGCTTTGTCGGTGAGGCGTACGAGTGCGAGGGCGCGCTCGCGGAGTTCGGCGCGGCGGACGGCGGGCAGATGGCGGAGCGCGAGGGGAAGCTCTATGTTTTTGGATACGTCGAGCCAGGGGAGCAGGGCGGGTTCCTGGAAGACGAAGGCGAGTTCTTCGGTGGTGCGGAGCGGAGGCTGGCCTGAGAGTTCGACGGTACCGGAGGTCGGTGGAGTGAGTCCGGCGAGCAGGCGGAGGAAGGTGGATTTTCCGCAGCCGCTGGGGCCGATGAGGCTCACGAAATCGCCGCGCGCGCCGGTGACGGTGATGTTGTCCAGGATCAGCGGACCGGTGCCGAAGCGTTTGCTGATGGCGCGGGCGGCGACGATGGGCGGAGGCGGGGACATTGGCACCGGCTAGCTCTTACGAGCGCGGCGGTGGTGGCCAGCGTGGAGTTTGGGGTCCATGCAGGCCGCGTTAAGGCTAACGGGCCCTACCTTTCAGAGCGGCGGAGTATCGTCTTCGGAGATGATTTTCAGGGTGAGGGTTTGTTCATCGGTTTTTTCGGAGGAGCGGAGGCGGACTTTGAGGGGGAGGTCGCCTTGCGGGATGCCGAGGCGCGAGGTCATGGGATCGAACGTGGCGGTCTGGCCAGGGGCGATGGAGGTTTTGGGGGGATGGACGACGAAGTTTCCGAGGGCGGAGCTGAACTCTAGGACTTCGATTTCGAGAAGTTGGGTGCCGGTGTTGGTTAGCGTGAGGTGGAGCTGGACGGCGGGATTGTTTTCGGCGCGGACGCGGGAGCCGCTGTGCGGAGATCCGTCCATGTTGCCACGAGGGCCGCCACGACCTTCGTGGCGCGGGCCGTCTCCGCCATTGCCGCCACCGGGGCCATCCGGACGGCGGGGGAGGCGGGCGCGTCCGAAGCGGACGTCGGCGGCGAGTTGTCCGTCGAAAAATTTGCCGGAGGCTTCCATCACCGGGATGTGAATGGCTTCGCGTCCGCCGCCGGGGCCGCGGGGTGGGCCGGAGTGGCAGGCGGTTCCGCCGAGGGCGAAGGCGGCGGCGATGCTGAGAGAGGCGAGACGAAGGGAAGTGCGGAACGAGAGCGGACGGGGAGGCATGGCTGGAAAGAAACGCGCGATGGAGCGCGTGGCTTTGTTACAGGCCGGGGATATGAATTGTTCCGATGGAGTTCATGCTCTGTTTGGAGCACGGAAGAAATGACCGAACTGGGGTTTCGTTGTCGCTCCACTCGCTGGCGCTCGAGGCTACAAAAGCCCCCTTGCCAGCGTTGGCGTCGGTTGCAAAGTTCCGCCTCTTCATGAGCACCAGCAACGCCGTCAAAATTTACGACACGACCCTTCGCGATGGAACCCAGGGCGAGGGCATTAGTTTTTCGGTGACGGACAAGCTGCTCATTGCGGAACGGCTCGATCAATTTGGCGTGGATTATATCGAGGGCGGATTTCCCGGTTCGAATCCGCGGGACATCACGTTTTTTCAGGAAGCGAAGAACTTGAAGTTGAAGTATGCAAAGCTGGCGGCGTTTGGTTCGACGCGGCGCGCGGGCGGCAAGGCGAGCGAAGATCCGCAGTTGAAGCTGCTCGTCGATAGCGCGATGCCGGTGACGACAATCGTGGGCAAGACTTCGCCGTTGCACGTGACGGAGATCATTCGCACGACGCTTGAAGAGAATCTGGCGATGATCGAGGACTCGGCGGCGTATCTCGTGGCGCAAGGCCGCGAGGTGATTCACGATGCGGAGCATTTTTTCGACGGCTATAAACTGAATCCCGATTACGCTCTGCGCACGCTCGCGGCGGCGCTCAAGGGCGGCGCGAGCAATTTGACGCTGTGCGACACGAACGGCGGGACGCTGGTGGACGAGTTCAAGACGATCGTCGCGCGGGTGATCAAGGAATTCGGCGCGGAGAAGGTCGGCGTGCATTGTCACAATGACAGCGGACTGGCGGTGGCGCTTTCGCTGGCGGGCGTGGATGTGGGCGCGGTGCTCGTGCAGGGAACGGTGAACGGTTATGGCGAGCGCACGGGGAACGCGGATCTGATCACGATTTTACCGAGTTTGTTTTTGAAGATGGGGAAGACGGCGCCGTGCTCGAAGAATCTCGGGCAATTGCGTGAGTTGTCGCTGTACTTCGATGAGCTGGCGAATCTGCGGCCGAACACGAAGGCGCCTTATGTGGGGCTGTCGGCGTTCGCGCACAAAGGCGGTCTGCACGCGAATGCGGCGCAGAAGGTGAAGAGTAGCTACGAACACATCGATCCGGCGCTCGTGGGGAATCGCACGCGCGTGCTCGTATCCGACATGGCCGGACGCAGCAGCATCGCGATGAAAGCGAAGGAACTGGGCTTCGAGATCGACGAGAAATCGCCTGCGATGAAAGGTCTGATCGATGAGCTGAAGGAGCTGGAGTTTCGCGGGTATGAGTTCGAGGCGGCGGATGCGTCGCTGAAGCTTTTGCTCGCGAAATGGACGGGCGCGAAGAAGTCGTTTTTCGAAGTCGATGGCTATCGCGTGATCATCGAGCGCAAGGGCGCAGAACTCGTGGCTGAGGCCACGGTGAAGGTGACAGTGAACGGGCAGTCGGTGCACACGGTGGCCGAGTGCACTGGGCCTGTCGGCGCGCTGGACAAGGCGCTGCGACTGGCGTTGGAGCCGGTGTATCCGCAACTCAAGAACACTGTGCTCAAAGATTTCAAAGTGCGCATTCTTGATTCAAAAGCGGGGAGCAATGCGCGCACGCGCGTGTTGATCGAGACGGGCGACGAGCACGCGCTTTGGGGCACGGTGGGCGTGAGCGACAATGTCGTCGATGCGAGCTGGGAAGCGATTCGCGACTCGGTGGAGTATAAGTTGAATCAGGGGTGAGCGCCCGGCGCGAGCGCGCCGGGCTGGATTTTCGATTTTGGATTCTCGATTTTCGATTGGGGGAGGCGCAGGGGAGGGCGATGTTGTGGGCGTGTGGGTGGGCGATGTCGCACCGGCGGGTTCGGGATAATCCGTGCTACCTCGGAGGCGCTGAGCAAGCTCAGGCCCTACAAGATCAGAGGAGCGGGGCGAGAAGGCGGCTGAGGTCTTCGGCGACTGACGTGAGGATGCGGAAGCGGCGTTTGCCTTCGGGTTTGGGGTCGCGGCATTTCTCGAGGAGACTCTCGGCCCAGGCGCGCATGGCGAGGACGTCGGTTTCGGTGTAGAGGAAGACACCAATCTCGAAATTCACGAAGAGGCTGCGGAGGTCGACGTTGGCGGAGCCGAGCAGGCCGATGCGGTGGTCGATCATGACGGCTTTGGCGTGGAGCATGCCGGGGCCGTAGAGGCGGACGCGGGCGCCGGCTTTGCGAAGTTCGCGGGTGTAGTGGCGGCGTGCGAAGTCGGTGACTGGGTGATTGGAGCGCGCGGGTACGATGAGCGTGACCTCGGTGCCGGCGCGGGCCTTGACCATGAGCGAGCGCCAGAGGACTTCGTCGGGGATGAAGTAGGGGGTGACGATGAGGATGCTCGTGCGAGCTTCCTGAATCATCGAGATCATGCCTTCGTAGAGCGGATCGCCTTTCACGTCGGGGCCGCTGGCGACGATCTGCATGGCACTTTCGCCTTCGGAGCGGATGGCGTCGGTCAGGAGTTCTTCGTGGAGTTTCTCGATGGACTGGCCGCTGGCGAAGGCCCAGTCGGCAAGGAAGACTTCGTTGAGGAGGGCGGCGCCGGGGCCGCTGATGACGGCACCGAAATCGCGGAAGCGTTTCCGGTAGGAAACGGGGCCCATGTAATCGCGGTGCAGATTGTGTCCGCCGATGATGGCGGTGTGCTGGTCGAAGATGGCGATTTTCCGGTGATTGCGGAGATTGGCGGAGTGGCGCGTGGAGAGCGGCACGACGGGCATGAAGCGCTGGACCTCGCCGCCGGCGTCGCGGATGGGCTGGACGAAACCGCGGCTGGAAAACATGCAGCCAACGGCGTCGAGTAGGAGGCGGACTTTGATGCCTTCGCGGGCGCGTTGGGCGAGGAGTTTGACGATGCGACGGCCGGTCACATCGCGGCCGAGGATGAAGGTGGTGATGTGGATCGAGTGCTTGGCGGCGAGGATCTGTTCTTCGAGGCACTTGAAGGCGTCCTCGCCGGTGATGAGCAGACGGACGGAGTTTCCACCGACGGACGGGCTGGCGCCGGCGGCGTCGACGGCTTGGGCGGTGGGGAGAATTTGCGAAGACGGATCGAGGGTTTTGAGGCCTTCGAGCTGGGGGAGAAGGCGGGATTTGCGCTCGACAAGACGACGGAATTTCCGGCCTCCAAACATCAAATACAGGGGGACGCCGACGTACGGGACGAGGATGATGATGAGCAGCCAGGCGAAGGTGTTTCCGGGCTGGCGTTTCTCGGCGAGGAGGCGGGCGACGAAGAAAAAAGCCAGCAGGAAGCTCGCGACCGTAAGGAAGTGAGGGATGATGGGGTGGGTGAAGATGTGATGGAAAAACTCCATGCGCCGGGCGCGGAGAGTGCGAACGGGCGGACGGTTATGCAAGCTGCGCGAGAAGCTGAAAAAGTGCTTGAACTCGATGCGGTGACTCGCGAGTTTCCGCGTCCCTTTTCGTGGTAGGTTACTCAAGTGGCCAACGAGGGGAGACTGTAAATCTCCTGGCTTACGCCTTCTCTGGTTCGAATCCAGAACCTACCACCATTTTTATCCCGGCGCGGAGGTGCGAGAGAGGATGATGGCGGAGAAAGGACCGATCCCGCCGTCGATTGCGACGCCAGTGGATTTGTTTGTGTGATTTTGGTGGAGTTGAACTGGGGCCGCGCACGGCGTGCGGGCCCTACCCCGGAGCCGCGCGCGATGGCGCGCGGTGGCGCGGGGCAGGCTGCGACGCTGCAAGATCAGTGTGGGAGTTTTTCGAGAGCGGCGCGGGCTTCGCGGTGGGTGGGCTCTAGTTTCAGCGCGTATTCATAGGCGGCGCGGGCGGCGGAGTGGTCGTTTTGGCGCGTGTGGATCTGGCCGAGATGAAACCAGACGGTGGCGTGGGTGGGCGCGCGGGGCGGCGGTTCGATAGTCAGGCAGCGTTGGAGCGAGGCGAGGCCGCGATCGAGGTGCTGACCGGAAATGGCGGCGGCCTGACCGTAGCCGAGCAGGAGGAGGTAGTTGTCGGGTTGTTTGGCGAGCGCTTCGTTGAGGGCGGCGAAGAGTTCGGGGGATTTCGATTCGCGGGCGTAGAGGGCGGTGAGGAGCTGGGTGCCGCCGAGGAGGTCGTGTTTGCGGAAGGTTTCGGCCTGGGCGATGGCTTTGTCGATGCCGCCGCCGGCGATGCCGGGGGCGCGGCGGTAGAACTCGATGAGCGCCGAGTTGGCGGCAGAATCGGCGGGGGCGAGAGCGACGGCGCGCTCGAGGACGGCGCGGCATTTTTCGGCCCAGTCGAGTTTGGCGAAGAGCGAGGCGGAGGAGGCTTTGCGGCCGTAAGCATCGCCGAGGGCGATGAGGTAGGTGGCGTTTTCCGGGGCGAGCGACGTAGCGGATTCGTGGTGACGGAGGGCCTCGTCGGTGCGTTTTTCGCGGAGGGCGATGAGGCCGAGGAAGTGGTGGGCTTCGGCGTTTTGGGGATTGGCGGCGGTAAGTTGTTCGAAGGCGGCGCGGGCTTCGGGGTTTTTCTTTTCGCGGTAGAGAGCGATGGCGGCGGCGTTGTCGGGCGTGGGATCGGCGGCGGAGAGGGCTGTGGCAACGGCCAGAAATAGGAGGCAGCGCAGGTGACGCATGAGAAGAATGCAGCCGGGCGGGGACGCGGCGGCGATACGGATTTTATCGTCTGCCCAGATGAAGCGGTACGGGATGCAATCGATCCAGTCGGAGGCGTCGCGCGAGCGCGAGCGCGAGCCCTACAGGATTACTCGTAACGGAGAGCGTCGATCGGGTCGAGCTGGGAGGCTTTGAGCGCGGGGTAGAAGCCGGAGATAATGCCGACGAAGGCGCTGCCGCCGACGGCGAGGGCCATCCAGAAGACGGAGAGCTGCGTGGGCCATTTCAGGAATTGAGAAACGGCTTGGGAGCTGCCGACGCCGAGGAGAATGCCGAGCGTGCCGCCGACAAGACTGAGGACAACGGCTTCGGTGAGGAACTGGAGCAAGACGTCTTTGCCGTGCGCGCCGACGGCGAGGCGGATGCCGATCTCGCGGGTGCGCTCGGTGACGGAGACGAGCATGATGTTCATGATGCCGATGGCACCGACGAGGAGGGAGATGCCGGCGATGCAGCCGAGGAGGATCGTCATGATGCGGTTGTTGGCGTTGGCGGCTTCGGCGAGTTCGAGCTGGTTGCGGACGGTGAAGTCGGGTTCGCGGCCCTGGCGGCGTTGTTGAAGGAGGGAGGTGATGTCCGTCTGGATACGTTCCATGAGCTCGGGGCTCTGGGACTGGATGAGGATGCTGTTGATGCGGTCGCGGCGTGTGACGCGTTTCATCGCGGTGGTGTAGGGGACGAGGAGGACGTCGTCCTGGTCCTGGCCGAAGAAGTTGAAGCCCTTGCCGCCGAGGACACCGACGACGCGCATGGGGATGTTGCGGACGCGGATGTTCTGGCCGATGGGGTCGGTGCCGGCGAAGAGCTGGTCGGCGACGGTTTTGCCAATGACGCAGACTTTGGCGGTGGTGCGGACGTCGTTGTCGGTGAAGAATTCGCCGTCGGCGATGGGCCAGGCGCGGACGCCGAGGTAGTCGGGGGAGACGCCGGAGACCTGGGTGTTCCAGTTGAGGCCGTTGGCCATGACTTGCTGGCGGTCGCGGACCTCGACGCTGACGCCGATGGCGCCGGGGACTTCGCGTTTGATGGCTTCGGCGTCTTCGACGGAGAGGGTGGATGCGGAGCCCCAGCCGCCGCGCATGCCGCCGGAGGTCATGGAGCCGGGGAAGACGCTGATGACGTTCTGGCCGAGGCCGGCGATCTGGGCTTCGACCTGGGCTTTGGCGCCGTTGCCGATGCTTACCATGGCGATGACGGCTCCGACGCCGATGATCATGCCGAGGGCGGCGAGGATGGTGCGCAGTTTGTTACGGCGCAGGGCGCGGGAGGCGATGATGGTGGTGGCGACGAGGCGCATGGGGGGACGAAGTTTTTAATGACCAATGACCAGTGACCAATGACCAGTGGGACGGAGCGCAAGCGGGGCGCGGGGCGTGGGGGCGGAAGTGGCGGTGAGGGTGTGCGATGCGGCAAAACGCGCACGGAGTGCGCGTTCCACCTCGGAGACAGTGGTCATTGTGTCACTGGCCATTGGTCAATGCGCAGCAGGGGCGGCGGTGAGTTTTGCGGCGGCTTCGGCGTCGTCTAGTTTCTTGAGTTCCTCGGGGGCCATGAGGCGGGGTTTCACCTGGACGTCGCTGACGATCACGCCGTCGCGGAGGATGAGGTTGCGTTTGCAGTAGTGGGCGATGTCGAGCTCGTGGGTGACCATGAGGATGGTGATGCCCTGGTCGTTGAGCTTTTGGAAAACGCCCATGACTTCGACGGAGGTGCGGCTGTCGAGGTTGCCGGTGGGTTCGTCGGCGAGGAGAACTTGCGGCTCGTTGACGAGGGCGCGGGCGATGGCGACGCGTTGTTGTTGTCCGCCGGAGAGCTGGCTGGGGTAGTGGTCGAAGCGTTTGCCGAGGCCGACGATTTCGAGGGCTTTCATGGCGCGTTCGCGCATGACGCGGCTGGGGATGCGGGTCTTGCCGTAGAGCATGGGGAGCTCGACGTTTTCGAGGGCGGTGGTGCGGGCGAGGAGGTTGAAGCCCTGGAAGACGAAGCCGAGTTTTTGGTTCCGGATGTCGGCGAGTTCGTTGCGGTCGAGGCGGGAGACGTCGGTGCCGTCGAGGTGGTAGCTGCCGCTGGTGGGGCGGTCGAGGCAGCCGAGCAAATTCATGAGGGTGGATTTGCCGGAGCCGGAGGCGCCCATGAGGGCGACGAAGTCGCCTTTGTGAATGTCGATGGAGACGCCACGGACAGCGCGGACGGCGATTTCGCCGCTGCTGTAGGTTTTGTGGATGTCGGTGAGTTTGACGACGGGCTGCATGGGCGGTGGCGGTGCGGCGTCGTGGCGTTAGCGGCGACCGCCGGGGCCGCCGAACGGGCTGCGGGTGCCGGAGGTGGTGGAGGCCGAGGTGTCGCCCGGGACGAAGATGGAGGTGACGAGTGTATCGTTTTCTTTGAGACCGTTCTCGGATTCGAGGACCTCGGTGGCGGAGCCGTCGCTGATGCCGAAGCGGGCGTTGATGGCGGCGAGTTGGAGATTGGGGAGCGGAGACTCGATTTTATAGACGGTGCGGGTGGTGATGGGGGATTCGCCGCCGCCCTGGCGGTTGCCGCGGCCGCCGGAGAGCATGCGTTCGGGGAGCTCGATGCCCCGTTCGGCGGCGAGTTTTTTGAGTTTTTCCTGATCGGCGGCGGAGAGCGGGGTGCCGGGGGTGAAGGTGACGCCGGCGTCCTGGAGGAGCTGGCGGAATTGCTCGCGGTTGTTGCCGCCGGTGCCGGCGGGGCGGGTGGCGGAGCCGGGGGCGTTTCCGCCGGCGGCGGGGGCTTCGGTCTTGGGGAGGAATTGCTCGGGGATGCGGGCGCGGAGGGCGGAGTTGGCGACTTTGAGGACTCCGGTGCGGCGTGCGGTGACAATGGATACGTTGGCGGTCATGCCGGGTTTGAGGCGGAGGTCAGAGTTATCGACTTCGATGATCGTGGCGTAGACGACGACGGCCTGGGCGGTTTTGGGGAGGTTGCGGATCTGGATGACTTTGCCGCGGAACTGGCGGTTGGGGTAGGCGTCGACGGTGAAGGTGACCTCCTGGTTGACGGCGACGGAGCCGATGTCGGCCTCGGCGACGTCGGCGGAGATCTCCATGGTCTTCAAGTCGGTGACGAGGGTGAAGAGGGTGGGGGCGTTGAGGGAGGCGGCGACCATTTTGCCGACCTCGGTCTGGCGGTCGAGGACGACGCCGTCGATGGGGGCGTAGATGGTGCAGCGGTCGAGGTTGACCTGGGCGTCCTGAACGGAGGCGCGGGCGGTGAGGAGCTGGGCCTCGGACTGGGCGAGCTGGGCTTTGGCTTGATCGAGCTCTTGTTCGGAAACGAGGTTCCTGGTGCGAAGTTCGATGGTGCGCTGGGTGTTGAGCTTGGTGAGGGTGTTGCTGGCCTCGGTGGAGGCGAGGGAGGCGCGGGCCTGGTTGAGGCGGGAGACGTAGGTGGCGGGATCGATCTTGGCGAGGATGTCGCCTTTTTTGACCTGCTGGTTGTAGTCGGCGCCGACCTCGATGACCTGGCCGGAGATTTGAGAGGAGACGTCGACGCTGGTGGGGGCCTGGATGACGCCGGTGGCGGTGATGCTCTGGATGATGTCACCGCGGGTGACGGTGGCGGTGGCGACCTCGGGCGGTTTCACGTCGGAGCGTTTCCAGAAGTAATAACCGCCGCCGACTGCGGCTGCGAGGAGAGCGAGGACGATGAGGGTACCGCCGAGTTTACCGGATTTGGCCATGGTGTGTAAGATGGGAAAGTGTGCCGTCCGGATGACCGCTGCCTGTGCATCGGGAAGAATGCGGCAGGATGAGGTCAGCGAAGCGGCGTGGGGAATGACGCCGCGGGATGCCAAAGGTGACAGGGGATTTGGGGCGAGCGTTAAAAAGAGGAATCAGGCGTGCCGGAGGCGACGGATGGGTGGAGTGATGGGTGGTGGCGTGCGGCTAGACAAGCGAGGGCCGGGCGGGCAGAACGGGCGGCAATAAATACGATGAATCTATATCTCTGGATAGCCTTGGGCGGAGCGATCGGGAGTGTGGCGCGTTTCGGTGCGGCGGAGGCGGTGATGCGGGGGACGGACGGGGTGTTTCCGTGGGGGACGCTGGTCGTCAATGTGACGGGGTGTTTTGCGATCGGGTTTTTCGCGACACTGACAGGGCCGGGCGGGCGGTGGCCGGTGGGAAGCGAGGGGCGTCATTTTTTCATGACGGGGGTGCTGGGCGGGTTCACGACGTTTTCGGCGTTCAGCTTGCAGACGCTGGGGCTCATGCGCGAAGGCGAGTGGCTGCGCGCGGGCGGGAACGTGGCGGGATCGGTCGGGTTGTGCCTGATTGCCGTGTGGCTGGGGCATGTCGCGGCGGCGGCGTTGAATCCGGCGCGAGGGGGGTGACCGCGCCGCGGCTCGGCGCGGAATGACCAATGACCAATGACCAATGACCAATGACCAGTGATCCATGAGCAGGCCGTCGAGCCGGCGTGTCGAAAGCGGCGTTGAGCCGCTACACTCCAAATCAGGTGCGGCGTTTGCGGCGCCAGGCGTAGAGGCCGAGGCCGGCGGCGGTGAGGATCGCGCCGTAGGTGGCGGGCTCAGGGACGGGCGTGATTTGTTTATCGTAGCTTTGCCAGGCGGCGCTAGAGGGCGAGTAACCGGAGAAGACGATGCGGGAGAGGTCGGCGGCGCCGGGGGCGAACTGGGAGTAGAAGTAGTCGATGCTCTGCGTCCAGTTGGTGATGGTGAGCGTGACGCCGTCGGCGATGGAGAGGGCGTTGATGTTCAGCAGGGAGCTGGCGCCGAAATCGATGATGGAGTTGCCGGTGATGTTGAGGATGTCGAAGCGTTGCGCGGTATCGTTCAGGAGGAGTGAGCCGCCGCCGATGGTGAGGTCGGTGGTGGAGGCGAAGGCGTTGTCGGTCGTGAAGCTGAAGGCGCCGTCGTTAAGGAAGATCGCGCCGGCATAGGAGGAGCTGACGGTGCCGAAGGTGAGCGTGCCGGCGCCGGTTTTGACGAGGTTGCCGGAGCCGGTGAGAGCGGCGTTGAGGAGGAGGTCGTTTGCGGCTGAACCGTTGGCGATGGCGAAGGTGTGGCTGTAGGCGTCGAGGCCGAGGCGGCCAGAAATGGTGGAGGAGGTGGCGGATGCGTGGGTGGTGAGGGTGCCCATGCCGGTGTTGGCCAAGGTAAGTGTACCGGTGCCGGTGGTGACAGTGCCGCCGGTCATGGTGAGGGCGGCGATGGCGTCGGAGTTGTTGTTGAGGTTGAGGGTGCCGCCTTGGTTGACGGTGACGGTGGCGCCGGAGTCTTTGATCTGGTGGGAGGCGTCGAGGCGGACGGTGCCGCCGTTGTTGATGGTGAGGTTGGCGGCGATGGCGTCGGTGCCGGCGGTTTTGGCGAGGACGAGGGTGCCGGCATTGACGGCGGTGGCGCCGCTGAAGACGTTGACGTTGGTTCCTGAATACGTGAGGGTGCCGGAGCCGGTCTTGGTGACGGAGGCGGAGCCTTGCAGGGAGCTTTCGATGGTGGTGTTGCCCGCGCCGGTGAGGGTGAGGGCCTGGGAGGCGTCGAGGTAACCGCCGGAGAGAGCAAGGTTGCCGCCGGTTTCGGAGACGAAGGTGGTGGCTGCGCCGAGGTTGATGGAGCCGGAGAGAGTGTTGTTGCCGGAGACGTTGCGGAGTGCGCCGACGCCGCCGTCGCCCGTGCCGCTGAAGGTGAAGCCGCCTTCTTTGACGGTGATGTTGTTTTCGAGCGCGAGGGTGGCGCCGGAGGCGACGGTGTTGCCCCAGGTGCCGGTGTCGCCGAGGGCGTATTGGTGGCGGAGGGTGAGGGTGCCGGCGTTGACATTGACGGCGCCGGTGAAGGTGTTGGAGCCGGAGAGGATGAGCTGGCCGGAGCCGGCTTTGGTGAAGCCGGCGTTGTACTGCTGGCCGATGGCGCCGGAGAAGGTGGTGTCGGCGGTGTTGTCGATGGTGAAGGTTTTCGAGCCGCCGGAGAGAGTCATCGGGCCGGAGAGCGTGAGAGCCTGCGAGCCGGTGACGGTGGTGTCGGCGGTGACGTTGACTGTATTCGCGAGGGTGCGACTGGCGCCGGAGGCGGAGATGGCGCCGCCTGCGAGCGTGAGGGTGCCGGAGCCGGCGGCGGAGTTGTTGCCGAACTGGGTGAGGCCGGAGTTGAGCGTGAGGCCGCCGGAGAAGGTGTTGGCGCCGTTGAGGGTGAGGGTGAAGGCGCCGGATTTGGTGAGGGAGGCACCGGGGCCGGCGATGGCGTTTTGGACGGTGACGTTACCCGTGCCGGAGCCGGTCCAGGTTTGGGAGGAGGCGAGGGTGAGGGAGCCGACGTTGATGAGGGCGCCGCCGGGGCCGTTGAGGGTGATGGCGGTGGCGCTGTTGAGCGTGAGGGCGCGGGTGGTGCCGGTGATCGTGTAGGTGAAGGGGGAGTTGAAGAAGAGAGCGCCGATGCTGCGGTCGGCGTTGAGGGTGACGGTGCGGTTGGCGGTGATGATGTTGCCGAAGGTGGCGGTGTCGGTTGTGGCGCTGGGGTTGGCGGCGGACCAGCTGCCGTTGGCGGTCCAGTTGCCGTTCGCGTTGACGTTCCAAGTGGCGTCGGCGGCGCGGGCGGGCGTGGTGAACGCGAGAAGAGCGAGGGCGGAAATGAAGACGGAGGCACACGCGAAGAGCTGCGTGCTCAGGAGGGAGCGCGCGGGCTGGTTTCGGGTGTGGCGTGATGTGTTCATGAGCGGTCGAAGAGCGTGACGGCGAGTGTTGCTAAAATGTTATCAACGACACGTGAAAATGCAGGATTTAAGGAAATTTTCTCGGTGCAACCAGGGGAAAGTCCTTACGCGGTTGGGTGCGCGCTTAAGAAAAGGGGCAGGCGGAGGATAGGCGCGAGGAAGCGATGGCGCGGGGGAGGCGGCACTTGATAAGTGCCGGTCCGGGAAGGGGCGCGTGCGGGCACGCGGGGCTACCGCGAGGGATCGCGATCGTGTGTGAGTGCGATGTCGAACCGGCGGGGTTAAGGCTGCCCCGTCCTACCTCGGAGCGGATCAGATGAAGCCGAGGGGCTGGTAGGATTTGCCGAGGACTTGGTCGGTCGGGCAAGAGAACCAGCGGTCGAGCATGGTGGCGTAGACCTGGCGGAAATCGGTGGTGAAGGTGAGGTCCTGGTTACGCGAGAGGTTGAGGTCGGGCGCGGTGCCGTGAAGGCCGCCTTTTATTTTGGAGCCCATGACGAAGAGCGGGGCGGCGGTGCCGTGGTCGGTGCCTTTGCTTTCGTTTTCCATCGGACGGCGACCGAATTCGGAGAACGTCATGGTCGTGACCTGCTCATCGAGTTTGTGGGCTTCGAGGTCTTTCTGGAAGGCGGCGAGGCCGTCCGAGAGGGTCTTCATGAGGTTCTGGTGGAGGTTGAGCTGGTTGGCGTGGGTGTCGAAGCCGCCGAGGGAAACGAAATAGACGCGGGTGGAGAGGCCGGCGGCGATGAGGGAGGCGACGCTCTTTAGGGATTGGGCGAATTGGTTGCCTGGATACGTGGCGGCGGGCTGATAGGCGCCGAGGACTTTCTGGACGCGCTTCTCGGTGACGAGGGCATCCATCATGGTTTGTTTAAGGAAGGAGTTGTTGCCGTGTTCGTCGTGGTCGGCGGCGGGCTGGTGGACGAGGCGTTCGAGGAACTCCATGTTCTGCTTGTTCTCGCGACGGCCGATGGTGTTGGGGTTGAGGCCGAAGGTCTGGTGGGACTGATCGGCGAGGAAGGTTTGAGGGACTTCGCCGCTGAGGTGGATCGCGGTGGGATCGTTATCGGTGGCGGGTGTGCCGGAGCAGGTGTTGTCGAGGAAGCGGCCGATCCAGCCGGAGGAGAGGATCTGGTTGGAGTCGCTGCCGGACTCCCAGATTTCGGTGGAGCGGAAGTGGCTGCGGTTGGGGTTTGGATACCCGACGTTTTGAATGACGCCGAGTTTTCCGCCTTTGAAGAGTTCGTGCATGGCGGTGCACGCGGGGTGGAGGCCGAGGGTGTCGGAGAGGCGGAGGGCCTGGTCTTTGGCGATGCCGATGGTGGGGCGAAGACGGTAGTAGTTGGCGTCCTCGAAAGGGATGACGGTATTCAGGCCGTCGTTACCGCCGGCGAGCTGGACGAGGACGAGGATGCTGCGGTCTTTCTCGGGGCGCGGGGTGGCGGCGAGGGTGGATTGAACGAGGAAGGAGGGGGCGAAGTTGCTGAAGGCGAGGAGGCCGATGCCGCTGCCGGAGAAACGGAGGAACTCGCGACGGGTGGTGGGGAGGTGGTGCAGGGAGTTGTTCATGGGTAGGCGGGGGCGGCGGAGAAGGGAGCGGATAGCGAGTAGGGAGTAGGGCGGAGGCGGAGGAGGCGGCGTGCGTGCGTGGGCTTGGTTTTATCGTACTCGTTCTCGTACTCTTACTCGTTCTCTCGTTTTGGAATTGGGGAGCAGGTACGGATGGAGAACGAGTACGAGTAAGAGAACGAGAACGAGAACGATGGCAGAGGCGGAGCGCGGGCGGAGTTTTAACACAGCTGGTACTCGGGGGATTGGAGGAGGGCGATGGCGGCGTTGCGGATGCGCTGGGTGAGTTGTTTGGAGGCGCCGGTTTTCAGGAAGGCGGTGACTTCGTCGCGGTAGGCGGGAGCGGTGGTGCCGGGGAGGAATGTGTTGATGAAGCGATCGGCGGCTTGTTCGGCGGAGAGGCCGGCGAAAGGTTTGAGGTGTTCGGCATCGACGACGAAGCGGTCTTTGCCTTCGGCGCGGGCGGCGACGATCTCGACTTGTTCGTCGGCGTTGAGGTTGGCCTCGTTGATGGGGTTGAAGAGTGCTTGGACGAGTTGGCGGCGGGCGCCGAAGGTGGCGGAGTTGATCCATTGGCGTCCGCCGACCCAGCCGCGGACGTTGGGCGGGTTGTATAGTGTCTGGCCCATCTGGCGGAGGGAGCCGAGGACCTGGCGGGCGAGCGGGGCGACGTCGAGCTGCAGGTCCTGGGTCAAAGCGAGGTAAAACTGGACGGGGCTTTTGATGTAGTTGCCGCGATAGGACGGGGAGAAGAAGAGCTGGCTGCCGAAGAAGCGGTGGGCGAGGGCGCGGAGGTCGAAGGACTGGGCGCTCCACCACTGGCCGAGAGCGGGGAGGTATTCGGGCGGGAGCGGGTCGTCGGTGAGGTAAAAGCGGACTAGCTCGTGCGGGAGGTAGGTGCCGGCGGCGGGTTGTTTGTAGGCGAGGTCGATGACGTCGTCGCCGGTGAAGGCGGCGGTCTGGCCGAAGATGGTTTTGGGGCGGTCGTCATGCTGGCGGCGGTTGAAATAAAATTCCCCGAAGCGCTGGTTGTAGCCGGTGAAGGCGCGGGCGGCTTCCTTGATGTCTGTCTCGGTGTAGTTGCCTTCGCCGAGGACGAAGAGCTCGAAGAGTTCGCGGGCAAAATTTTCGTTGGGTGCGCCGCGTTTACTGCCTTGAAGATCGAGGTAGCGGATCATCGCGGGGGTGCGGGAGACGGCCTTGGTGAGGGCGGGCGCGGGGCCGAGGGCGTGGCGGCGGATGGTGGCCTGGTGATCGAAGATGTGGGCGGCGTTTTTTCCCTTTTCGTAACTGACGACGTAGATGTCGCCGAGGAAGAGCGTCCATTTTTCCTGCGCGGAGCGCGCGGGATCGGCGGCGAATTGCAGCCACTTGATGCTCATGTCCTGGAAGGCCTGCTGGGAGCGGTCGCGGGCTTCTTTTTGGAGAACGCGTTTCTGGACCGGCTCGGCGTCGCGGAGGCGTTTGGCGAAGTCGGGGGTATCGTCTTCGAGGCGCTCGACGAGTTTGGGTTTTGCGAGAGTAACGGGCGTGGCGGGGAAGAGGCGTTCGAGGGTGGCGGGAAGTCCGTCGCGGACGGCGCGGGCGACTTCGTCGGGCTGGGCGGACCAGGTGGCGCGGCGGAGGAGGTGGCGGGCGGCGGCTTCGTTGAAAGCGGAAGCGGGGAGTGGTTGCCAGGCGTCGGCGGGGGCAAGCGTGGGCGCGGCGGTTGCGACTGAGGCGGAAGCGTTGGGGGCGGGCTTCGCGGAGGCGGGCGTGTCCATGCGGGCAGAGACGCCTGAAATGGAGGGAGGTTTCGCGGGGTGGCGAGAAAGTTGGTTGGTATGCGATGCTTAATTTAAGCGCGAAGACGCAAAGACGCGAAGGTCGGAGCGAAGGAGGCTCACGGCACGAAGGTGCAGCGGGAATGAGCGGAGGAAGAAGCCGGTAACGGCTCTATAGGAGGCCCGGAAATGTGATTGGGTTCACGAAAAGGCGCGAAGGCGCAAAAAGAGCAGGCGGAAAGGAGGGAGAACGATGATGAAGGACGGGCTACCAAGCCCAGTCGCCGTCGGTGGTGAGGTCGTTGGAGACATTTGGCGGGATACGGCGGCCGTTGTCATCGTCGCCGTCGAGGGCGAGGGAGTAGAGGGTGAAGGTGGCGTCGGGGTTGAGGCGGTAACGGAGCGGGGCGCCGTCGATGATGTCGAGCGGTACGGCGGGGAGATAGGCGGGGACGAGAGTGGTCAGGGAATCTGGATACGCGCCGTGGGCGAGGCGGTGGCGTTCGAGGGCGCAGGCGGTGAGGGCCAGGCGGCGCATGGTTTCATGGCGCCCAATCCCCTTGATTATCTCTGACATGGGAATCGACCATTCGCGTGTCATCGCTGCGTAGGGTGACTTGAGATTGCGCAGTGCTTTTTCGTGCTGCTGCAAATCGACGATTCGCTGACGGAGGTGCTGTCTGTCCGGCTCCTTTTCCAGGATAGCGCAGGTACGGTTGAGCGTTTCCGCATAAAGAAGCAGCGAGTGCCGCCACCATGTTTGCTCACTTACCGGCAGCCACCATGGGATGAGACTTCTTCCGATCATTTGGTCTTCACCTGAAGTGGCGATTGCCAATGTGGTGTTTCTTTCTGCCCGCAAACACATGGAGATTTTCCTGAGATCCATGAATACGCTGAAAGAAGATAGTTTGTCTTGGATAAGCTGTAGTTGGTCGGCTGTCCAAAGATGCATTGAAAGTGGCGTCTTAACGCTTTCGATAAGTTCCCCTGTCATCGCTACTCCGACCAGAAGCTCGAGAAAGGTGTTGGGTGAAACGAGAAGACCTTCGCTGAGTTTGAACTGCACCAATGTATCGCCGAAGGCTTCTTCCGCCAGACCGGCATGCGAGGCGGCCCGCGAGTGAAGGCGCAGGATCCGAGAAAACCCCAAGGCGTCATCCATGCTGACCAGTTCGCTTTGTTTGAGGAGATTTTGCAGGGTCAATGGTTCGGGATAAACCAATGCGGACTTGGGAAAAGTGCGTGATGAATCGCGCAGCTGTTCAAGTTCGCCCTTCCAGTCATCGAAATAAGTCAGGATCTTTTCGGCAGGGGGAAGAATTGATGCTGGGTCTGCGCTAGAAGTGGAGGGAACGGACAGCGAGAGTTCTTCAGCGATTTTTTCCAACGAGGCATCGGCGTTGGAAAAAGCGTTTAGCGAGGAAAGCTTTCGGAGTGATTTTGATCCTTGGGGTGGCGGTGTGCCAAAAATGAGCGCCTTCATGGCGGGGTCTTCGAAGAAATTTTCTTCACGGCGAATCGGTTTTTGCGCCGGCAGAGCGTCGATTGGCATCCCCTCTTTAATTTGATCTTCGACAAACTGAGCCCACGCCCGTTGACCGCGAAAGTTTTCGATCTGCCAGGAGGCGGCGAGGAGCGTGGCGAGGCAGGCGAGAGCGATGAGGAAGCGGCGGAGGCGGCGGATGAGTTTAGCGGAGAAGGGCATGGAGTTGGGCCTGGCGTTCGGCGAAGCTGGTGGAGTTGGCGAGGCGGGCGGGGCGGGCGGCTGAAGAGGGTGACGCGGAGGTGGTGGCGAGTTGGGGATCGGTGGCGGCGAACGGTGAAGGCGTGGGTGCGGGGTTGAGAAGCCGGAGAGCGAGGAGGAGCGCCCAGGTGGCGGCGAGGGTGGTCCAGAGGCGGCGATGCGGGAGGAAGAGGGCGCGCAGTAGTTGAGAGGCGGGTACGGGGGCGTTTTCGGCGGTGTGGCGGGCGAGCGTGGCGGACAGGACAGCTTGGCGGAGGGCGTCTAGCTGCGGCGTGGCGGCGGCGTGGCGGGCGAGGAGGCAGGCGCGCAGGGATGCGCGTGAAGAGTCGGAGGAGTTGCGGGTATTGTCGTTCATCGGGTGGATTGTTCGACGAGGGTGCGAAGGGCGCGTTTGGCGTGGTGGAGGCGGGACTTTACGGTGCCGAGCGGGGCGGCGGTGATGCGGGCGATTTCTTCGAGGGGGAAGTCTTCGAGGATGTGCAGGAGGAGGACGGAGCGTTGGGGGAGTGGGAGTTTTTCAACGAGGGCGAAGAGGGTGGAGGAGTCTTCGTGGCGGAGGAGTTGCGCGAGGGGATCGTCGGCGGTGGCGTCGGAGATTTCGGCGAGCGGGTCGGCGGCAGGAGCGGAATCAGGGGACGCAGCGAAAGGGTCGGCGAAGCGTTCGGCGGTGCGGCGGGCGCGGCGGAAGTGTTGGGCGCACTTCTGGTGGGCGATGCCGAAGAGCCAGGAGGTGAAGCGGGTATCGTCGCGGAGGGTGGCGAGGTGGCGGACGGCGGAGGCGAAGGTTTCCTGGACGAGGTCGAGGGCGGTGGTGTCGTCGCGGGTGAGTTCGGCGATGTAGGTGTAGAGGGGGAGTTGGTGGGCTTTGAGGAGGCGGTCCCAGGCGGCGAAGTCGTGCGCGCGAACGGCGCGGAGGAGGCTGGGGTCGAGGGGAGGCACGTTGGGGTTTGTCTCAGTGGAATGCGCGAAGGGCGGAAAGGTTCAACGCGAGTGAACAATTTTCGCGGATTCGGCGGGTGGTTGAAGCGCGAAGACACAAAGACGCGAAGGGGTGCGAGTGGGCGCGGGCAGGTGGGCGAGTCGTGCGGGTGAGGGGGCGGCCGAAACAAGCGACGGCTGACGGAATAGGGCTTATAGGTCCGGTGGTAGTTACAGGACCTATGCCGGAGGGGAGAACGAGTAAGAGAAAGAGAACGAGAAAGATTAGGTCAGAGGCCGAGCTGAGTTTTGTAGAGGCGGGGGACGCGCTTCGTCACGGAGCAGAGAGTTTCCCAAGGGATGGTGTCGGCGGAGCGGCTGAATTCAGCGAGGGAGATTTCGCTGTCGCCCTGGCGGCCGACGATGACGGCTTCGTCGCCGCTGACGACGCCCGGGATGTCGGTGATGTCGACGATGGTCTGGTCCATGGTGACGCGGCCGAGGACGGGGCAGCGGGAGCCGCGGAGGAGGACTTGGGCGCGGTTGCTGGAGGCGCGGGGAATGCCGTCGCCGTAGCCGGCTGTGAGGACGGCGATGGTGGTGTCGCGCTTGAGCGTGTACGTGCGGCCGTAGCTGATGGCGGTGCCGCGGGGGAGTTTTTTGACGATGCCGACGCGTGTCTTGAAACTGAATACGGGCTCGGCGCGGACTTGGGCGAGGAGCGATTCGCGGTGCGGGAGGATACCGAACTGGAGGAGGCCGATGCGGACGGCGTTGAAGGGGCCGGCGGCTTCGAGGGTTTCGAGGCCGGCGGAGTTGTCGGCGTGGACGAAGAGCTGGGCGAGTTCGAGGCCGGGGCAGCGGGCGAGGGCGGCGAGGAAGCGGCGGCGTTGCTCGGCGGTGAAGGCGGGGTTGTCGTCGGGCGAGGAGAAGTGGGTGAAGACGCCGGCGAGTTTGACGAAGGGGGCGGCGGCGATTTCGGAGAAGAGTTTTTCGGTCTCCTCGTGCCAGACGCCGAGGCGGCCCATGCCGGTGTCGATTTTCAAGTGGACGTGTATCGGGCGTCCGGCGACGCGGCCGACGGTGTCGAGGCGACGGACTTCGTCGCTGGTGGAGACGGTGGCGGTGAGATCGTAGTCGGCGACGTAGCGGTCTTCGTCGGGGAGGAGCGGGCTGAGGAGGAGAATGGGCCAGCCGGGGCCGATTTCGCGGAGGGCGGCGGCTTCGGCGAGGTTGGCGACGGCGAAGAGGTCGGCGCCGGCGTGCATGAGGCGGGCGGCGGTCTGCGGGAGGCCGTGGCCGTAGGCGTCGGCCTTGACGACGGCGACGTAGCGCATGTGCGACGGGAGGGAGGCGCGGATGAGGCGCAGATTGCGCTCGAGGGCGGCGAGATCGATTTCAGCCCAGCAGCGGAGCGGGAGGCGGGAGAGAGTTTGCACTGTGGAGAATGACGAAGCGGAGGCGTGGATTCACCGCGGAGGCGCGGAGAGCGCGGAGCAGGAGTTTTTAATCTGCAAGGCTGGAAATCTGGAGCGAAGGGGATGAACCGCAGAGAACGCAGAAAATGCGGAGAGAGAGACTCTCAAGGAGGAGCGCGGTGGATTTTGGGGGACCAGGTTTGGTAAGACGGCTCCTCGTGGAGGAAGGCGTCGGGGGCGGGGGCGTCGATAAAGAGCGGGGTGTCGGCGAGTGCGGGGAGTTGCGTGGCGAGATCGTAGGGGACGGTGCGGACGGCGGGCGGGAGCGCGGACCAGTGGCGGAAATTTTCGGGGAGGATGAGCGCGCCGGTGAGTTCTGCGGCCGGGGTGCGCTGAAGCGCGGAGACGGCGCCGGAGGAATCGACGGCGACGCGGTGCCAGGTTTCGCGGCGGGCGTCGGAGATGACGGAGAAGTCGCGGAGTTTTTCCGCCAGCACGAGGTGGTGGGCGGTGAGCGCGAGGCTGGTGTAGGCGTAGCCGGGACGTGGATGCAGAGCGTGCCACGTGCGGAGGGCGACGGCGGCGGTGCGGATGCCGAGGACGGAGCCGGGGCCGTCGCAAAAAACGAAAGCGTCGATCGCGGAAAGGGGGAGTGGCGATGCGGACGAAGGTGAGGCGCCGGAAGTCGGGGGAGTGGCGGCGCGGGCGAGGAGTTTTTCCGTCAGGGAGAAGAGGGCGGTGCCGGCTTCTTCGGTGGCGGATTCCCAGAGCGTTTCGCGGTCGCGGCGCAGGAGGCCGAGCTGGATGCGCGAGGAGGCGGAGTCGATCAGAAGGATCGTGGTGTGGCGGTCGAGCAGGGCGCTGAGCGTGAACATCGGCAGCGCCGACGAAAGGAGGCGGCGACGCGGCGGGCAAGCATTGGGATGCTTGCCCGCCGCGGGGTTGGTCGCCGCGCGAGAGAAACGAAACTGGCGTTTAGCGGCGTGGGCCGCGGAAGCCGCCGACAAGCCAGATGATGAGGACGATCAAGAGGACGAGGCCGAGACCGCCGCCGCCGTAAGCGGGGCCGCCCCAGTAGAAGCCGCCGCCGCCGAAGAGGAGAAGAAGCAGGAGGATAACAACGAGGAGGTTCATAGGCGGCGACGGACCGGGGATCGTTTGTGGCGTTCCGCGCGGAGAGGGCGCAATGCGGGGACGGTTTACCGATGCAGGCGTGCGGGATTTTCTGTGGCGGACGTGCGGGTATTTGCGCGGCGAATAAAAAGGCCGCCCTTGTTGAGAGGGCGGCCGGGTTGTTGTCGGACTGGAATGGAGTTGGAAAAGCGGATCAGGTTTTGGCTTTGCGGCGGCGCCAGGCGATCGCGGCGCAGAGTGCGGTCGCGGCCAGGAGGCCGTAGGTGGACGGCTCGGGAACCGCGCCGGGGATTTCGCCGGGGCCCTGGCCGCCGGTGGAGGTGGTGAATTCGAACGACGTGGTCAGGCCGTTGATGGAGCCGAAGTTCTCGTGGTCTTTATCGGAGTATTGGTGGAAAAACTGCAGGTAGCCGACGTACTCGTGGCCGGCGGTGAAGAGGCTGCCGTCGAGCCAGAGCGAGGTGTCGCTGTTGTCGAGGAACCAGTTGATGGCGAGCCCGTCGTTGGTGGTTTTATTGTAGAAGGTGAGGTAGGTGCGGTTGTAGTTGGGATCGCTGAGGCCCATGTCGCTGTGGCTGTTGAAGGTCAGCTGGAAGTTGCCGCCTTCGGGGTTCCAGTTGCCGAGGCCGGAGAAACTGGCGCCGGTCAGCATGGGAACGGCGTCGGGAAAGTTGTGATCGACGACGGAGTAGACCTGTTTCGGTTCGGGGAAGATACCGCCGCCGGCCTCGAAAAAGTAGGTTTGGGGAATCGGGTAATCGGCTTCGAGCGCGGCCATCGAGCCGTAGCCCTGACTCGTCAGCGACCAATTGCGACCGTTGGAGGTGGAGAGGTTCATCGGATTGCCGTCGTTGAGCGTGGAGCCAATGAGGGTGACCCAGTCGGCGTCGCCGGCGTTGACGGTTCGGAGCTGGGCATCGAAGCGGTAGTAGTCGGCGACGGGAGCGGCGTCGCTGGTTTGTTGGTAATATTGGGTGACGCGAGCGGCCCAGAGTTCGATCTGGGCGCTGGCGGAAATGCCGGTGGCAAGAGTCGCGGCGCCCAAGGCGAGCCAGCGAGCGAGTTTGATATTAGGAGCGAGTGAAGCGATGATTGTATCCATAAGTAGGAGGCAGTCACCCTAACAGGAAGTCCTGCGGCCGGAAATTGGCCGATTGGCTAAGATGCGATGCCGGGGATTTTCCTAACGCGGACGCCAGGAGACGATAGTGGACGAACCTCCGGGGGCGTGTACGTTGCGCTCATGGCTATTCATATCGGCTGCGGCAGTTGGCGGGATGACGAGTATGTGGGCGTGCTTTACCCCAAAAAGCTGCCCGAGAAGAGGCGGCTGGAGTTTTATACGAAGTGGTTCGATCGCGTGGAACTCAACGCGACGTACCACGCGCTTCCGAAGGTGGAGTATGTGCAGGCGTGGGAAAAGCAGACGCCGAATGGGTTTTTCTTCGACGTGAAACTGCCGAGAGGTTTCTCGGACGATCCAGCGGGGGCGGCGAAAAATGGTTTGTGCGAGCGAATGCACGAAATGATCAAGCCGTTCCTCGACTCGAAAAAATTCGGCGTGTTTCTGCTGACGCTGTCGCCGTCGTTCACGACGAAGAAACATCGGTTGGATGAGCTGGACGATGTGGTGGAAAAGCTGCGTCCGCATCGGATCGCGGTGGAGTTTCGCAATCGCGAGTGGGTTGACGGGGATCGGCTGGCGGAGGCGCTGGAGTATTTCCGGAGCCGCAAGCTGGTCTGGGTGGCGCTCGATCTACCGAAGATCAATTCGCCGAAATTGCTGCCGCCGATCGATGAGGTGACTAATCCAGACGTGGCGTACATGCGGCTGCATGGCCGGAACCCGGATTATCTCACCGGCGAGAACGCGAAGGATAAGCATCGGTACGCTTATACGGAAAAGGACTTGAAGGAGATTGCGTGGCGTATCCAGAAACTGGCGGCCAAAGCGAAGGACGTGCATGTGAGCGTGAGCAATCACGCGGAGGATTTTGCGCCGAAGGCGGCGATAGCGCTGCGGCGCTTGCTCGGGCAGCCAGTGCCGTCGGCCGTGCCGGAAATGACGGATGGCGGCGAACAAGGCTCTTTTTTTTAAGGTACGCCATGACATCCGACTCTTCGCTCGATCGTTTTAAGAAGGCGCAGGAAGACCCGAACTCCGGTTTCGCTACGGCGCTCGCCGAGATGCAGGCGGGGAAAAAGACAAGCCACTGGATCTGGTACGTGCTGCCGCAGCTCGCGAGTCTCGGCCGTTCCGATACGGCGCGGTTTTATGGGGTCGCCGATCTCGCGGAGGCGCGGGCTTACCTGATGGATGCGGTGCTGCACGAGCGGTTGCTGCGGATAACGGAGGCGATCAAGGAGCAGCTGTCGCGAGGCGCGAATGTGCCGGTGTTGATGGGCAGCGAGGGAGACTGCGTGAAGCTCATGTCGTGCATGACGCTTTTTCAGCAGGCGGCGAGAAGCCTGGATGAGGCCACGGGCGGTACCCGTTTCGCGAAAGTGGCAGAGACCTGTGCGGAGGTGTTGAGGCTGGCCGAACGCCAGGGGTTCGCACGTTGCGCTCACACCGAAGCGGCCTGCCACATCGGTTAGTTGCGAAGCGCTTCGGAAATTTTCTGAAAGACCTCCGCTGCGCCCGTGTAGTCGCGCTTTTGGAAAGCGCTTTTTGCGCGGGCGAGTTTACGCGCGATGGCTTGCCAGGCTATTGGCGGCTTCGATGGAGGCAGAGTTTTTTCTACGGCGCGGCCGGGAAATGGAGTGATTTTTCCAGTGGCGGAAGCGTTGTCGTGGGCGCTGGCAAATATTTTTGATCGAGCAAGCGATCGTGACGCATGACGCGCGGTGGAGGCTGGCAGCGATGTGGCCGCCTCGCCGATGGCGGAGTAGTCGATGCCGATGACGCGCCGGTCGGAGAATTTTTTCAGCGATCTGGGGAAAACAAGGATCTGCGCGTGCGCGTCCATTTGCAGACCGATCGTGCCGTAGTCTTTCGTGGAGCCGCGCACGGTTTGGTGGAGCGTCATCACGCGATGCTGACGATGCGCTTTCATCAGAGGGGCGTCTTGCTCTGGTTTGGACCAGAGAAGATGGACAGCCGGGCGTCCGCAGCTGGCGACGATTTGCTGGAAGCGGACGGTTTTCATCGTTGTGGCTTCACCGGGGCCGAACCCGCAGGAGCCGGCTGCAAAAAGAGCGCTATCGACGATAGCGCTCTGTCGTTGGAATGGGGATACTCCAAAATCAGTCGATCGCCTTTTCGAGAGTCCTGGCGCTCTCAAGATGGTGGCGAAGGGCTGGGAGGGTTTTGCTCGCGAAAGCCGCGATATCGACGTCGTCGCTCTTGGCGGCTTTCTCGAAGAGGTCCACGGCGTCTTTATGATCGGAGATCATTTCTTCGATGTAGTATTCATCGATTTCCTTGTGATCCTTGCCGGACCATTTTTCGGAATAATTGGTCTGGGGAGCGGGGAGCGTGACGCCTTTGCTTGAGGCAAGCGTCTTGAGCTCGTTATTCGCGGCGGTGTGATCCGCGATCATCGTTTGAGCGAAGGCCTTCACGCCAGCGTGGGTGAGCTGAGGGAGGACGGCTTGGGAAACCTTCACTTCTTTTTCGCCGGATTTGGCGGCCTTCTCAAAGAAGGCTTTGTCTTCGACTTTGATTTTCGAGTCTTTCGCAACGGTGGCGTGGTCATTGGCGGCTTGAAGAGCCGAGGAGGCTGAGAAACAAACCGCCAGTGCGAAACCGAGTGTGAGTAATTTGGTTTTCATGCGGCGCGGTAGAGCCCGGTGGCGCGCGGTAGTTCCCCGAGCGAACGCCTTTGGTCATGGGAGTATTTCCTGTTTTCATCGTCATGCGGCGGACCTAGAGGACGTGACTGTCGAATCATGAAGACAGATGAGGTTGTTGATGATTCTGCCGGTGAGTTTGAAAAATCGCATGGCAGCGTCATCGGTGCGTGATGCCGTATTCACGCCGACTTCCCCGCATCGCGCCGAATGGCCGGATCGCGCTTTGGCTCAATCCGGCGCAGCGGGATTTTTTCATCGCGTCGCCAGAGATGCCGAAGGATCTGAATCATGCGCTCCATCGAGCGCCGGTGCGCAACGGAAAACTGACGCTGCGCATGACACGGGAGTCGCTGGATGCACTGATCCGCGCGGCGGCTGCGTTTAGTGCGCAGAGCAAGAGTGAGGAGCGTGCGCTCGCGACATTGTTGCGTTACCTGGAATCGTTGGAGGATCGCTTTGAAGAGCAGGCGGTGGAGGACACCGACGCGGGCTGAGGTGCGGATGCGTGCGAAAATCCGAGCAGAGCTGGCGAAAATGAAACCCGGTACGACGCAATGTCCGGGACGGCTCTCACGTAATCTCGGCAGCACTCTGCGGGAATTGCGGGCCACGTTGGAGGCTATGGAGCGCGGTGGAGAGATCCTGTTTTATCAGAAAGGACGGCGTGTGAAGTCAGGGAGGTTTCGAGGGGCGTTTCGGGTGAGCGGAGCGAAGTGAGCCAGGTCCGCTGGTTGCAAAATGCTCAGAAAGCGCAGCAGCGAATTGCGGTTTGCCTGCCGCTTCGACGTCCAAATGGCGCGGGGTTCCGCGAAGTCACTCTAGGGGCTGTCACTTTGCCGTGGGGTGCCGTGATGGCAGGCTTTGTGCGAAGGGGATTTCCGCGCATGGCAATCTCCCACTCAATTCGTCGTCAGCGGATAAAACTCATCGTGATCGCGGCGATGATTGTTGTTGGGTTTGGGCTCTTCGCGAAGTTTGGAGGGCACTATTGGAAGGAAACGATCTCAAGCCTGCCGGCGCCCGTGTTGCTGCTCTGCCTCGCGCTACTTCCGCTCACGGGGTTTCCCGTCTCGCTGATGCTGGTCGCAGTTGGCGCGCGCTTCGGTTTCTGGCAGGGACTGGCGGCGGCCGCGGTGGCGATTCCGATTCATCTGGCTTTGAGTTATCCGCTCTCGGGTTTGTTTCGTCGTCCGATCACGGGATTGCTGACCAAAGCGGGATGGACTCTGCCCAAGCTGGATCGCAAGACGGCGTGGCCGTTCACGACATGGCTGGCATTTGTGCCTGGCGTTTCGTATACGCTGAAGAACTACACGCCTCCGCTGGCGGGTGTTCCGTTGAGGATCTACTTCCTCGCGTTTTATCCGGTGCATCTCATCACGGCAGTGCTCGGGTTGCTCATCGGTGGAGCGACGATGCACTTCTCCTGGCTCCTCGCTGCCGGGATTGTGACCTACGGAATCGCCATAGGGATTTTGACCAAGTTTCTGGCTAATCGCCTGCGCTCACGGGGCGCGTGGTTATCGCAATCGTCCGATAACGGGATGCAGGCGAAGTTCGCGAACGCGTAAGGGCGCGCACAGGCGATTTTCGTCGATGGACTGGCTGCGGTTTTGTTGAAGCGCGAAGACGCCAAGACGCGAAGAGGTGCAGGTTCTTCGGTGTGTAACGGTATTTGGGGATGGCCGGATTTAACCGCGGAGGCGCTGACGCGGAGAAAAGAAGAGTGAGTGTGGAAACTGACTTTTTGCTCTGACCTTAGCGGCTTCGCGTCTTTGCGATTTGAATTTTGAACCGCAGAGATTGGGAGAGCGCAGAGAGAAGGGCGCTTACTTGCTGCGGATGGCGGCTTGGATTTTGGCGATGTCGATTTTGTCCATTTCCATCATCGCTTTGAAGGCGCGTTTGGCGGTGTCGCCGCCTTTGGCCATGGCGTCGGTGAGGACGCGCGGGGTGATCTGCCAGTTGAGGCCCCACTTGTCTTTGCACCAGCCGCAGACGCTCTTCTTGCCGCCGTTCTTGATGATGGCGTTCCAGTATTTGTCCGTCTCCTTCTGGTTGTCGGTCGCGACCTGGAAAGAAAACGCCTCGCTGTGCTTGAAGGTGGGACCGCCGTTGAGGCCGACGCAGGGGATGCCGAGGACGGTGAATTCGACGGTGAGGATCTGGCCCTTCTTGCCCGACGGAAAATCGGCCGGGGCCTTGTGGACGGCGGTCACCTTGCTGTTGGGAAAAGTCTTCGCGTAGAACTTCGCGGCCTTGAGGGCGTCTTTGTCGTACCAGATGCAGACGATGTTTTTTGGAGTGCGGGTTTTCTTCATGGGCAGAGTTGTATCGGGGGGGGACGTTAACGCAGGCCATCGACCGCGAGCAGCGGACGAGGTTCGCGCGCTGATCGAGATGCGGCTTGTTACCTCTATGACGAACGACGATATCGCGGACGGACATCGCGGCGGGTTTTTCTGCCGAGGCAGAGCACCAACCGACTGTGGGGACTCAGGACGCAGGCGGCTGTAGAAAGTCAGTCCAACTGATCCAACCTTGGGGTTTATACACTGTCGCTGGGTGGCGTGGGATGTCCGTTGGGGGATTACCCCGAATCTGGCACCATTCGGTCCATGCAGCACCGTTTTTAAGGCCGAGGGTTCTTGCGAATGCGCGGGCTTCCTCAAGCGGACGAAAATTCTTTAGGAAGGGAGCCACGGTTCCAGTTCCAAGCCAATCGCCCCAACCATTCCACTTGTCTCCATAGGAGCTTTTGGGGTTCTTGGGAATGTCAGAGGGAAGCGGCGGCTTTTCTGGAATCTCCCCACGTGCATAGATCGCCCAGATCGTCGAGCTGCTCAGATTGAGTGCGTGAACAAATTCCCGTGCTTCTTCAAACGCTCGAAACTTGCAGCGCCGCTTTGATCGATGGGTGACTTCGATCCCAAACCAATCTCCCCAGTTGAAGCCGTCAGCGGCATAGGTCTGGTTTGGGTTGCGCGGAATATCCGTTGGAAGTGGCGGTAGATTTGGGAACTGTCCGCATACGTACATCCTCCACTCGGAAAATTTCCGTAGCTTCAACGGACGGACGAATTCACAAGCGGCTTCATATCTACGATACTCACGCCGCGGCACGTGTGTCTGACCATTGCCGAGCCAATCGCCGTAACCCCGCCATCCAGAGCCTTTGTAGTAGTGCTCTGGGCCGGCGGGAACGCCCGAAAGACGTTTAGGAAGGTGAGGCATTTTCCCTGAGCAGTACTTTCGCCAAGCGCGTTGTCCCGAGAGCTTGAGGCTGCGCGCGAATTCGCGAGCTTCATCAAAAGGCAGTAACTCGGAGCCGTCATTCCGTTCTCCAAGAACAGCGTTCTCAACCCCGAACCAGTGTGCCCAATTTATCCACCCCTTGTTTTTATAGCCGTGCATCGGATTGCGGGGGATGTCCGGTGGAAGAGGCGGTTTTCCTTCCATTCCCTTTCGCGCGTAGTTGCGCCATTCATCGCCCTTTTTGAGACCAAGAGCAGAAGCAAATGCTTGAGCTTCCGCATAAGGCCGAAGCGTTTTTCGAGTCGCCGGACGACGAAACCCGAGAAAGTCACCCCAATCGATCCATCCCTCATTTTTATAAACGGTGTAAGGCGCAAGAGGGATGTCTCGTGGGATCTTACCGGCCTTCCAAATCCGCAACCAATCGGTCGATTTGTTGATGCCGCTATTTCGGGCCCACTCGCGAGCGGTAGCAAAGGGCCGCCAGTTAAGTTTGGCGATGGTTGTCCAGCACTTCACCTCGATCTGTTTGGCGAATTCCTCGGCGTTGACGCCGAGTGGGGTGACGACTTCGCCGAAGTCGAAGTGGATGAATCGGCCGGTTTCGGGGCTGCGGCCTTCGGCGGTGGCGCGGAACCATTCGACGATGCGGTCGTCGTGAGTCGCGAGCGCGCGGAGGACGAAGAGCACGAACTTGAAGGCGCTCGTCCCGGCGATCTCGTCGAGCGTGGCGCCGTCGGGGACGACGAGTGGGAGCAGGATGTAGCCGAGTTGTTTTCCGTCGGCGAGGCGGAGGGCGCGGCCGGCGGCCTGGACGATCTCGATGGTGCTGCCTTTCGGGTCGGCGAAGAACACGCAGTCGATGCGCGGCAGGTCGACGCCTTCGGTGAGGCAGCGGGCGTTGGTGACGAGCGACGGGGCTTTTGCCAGGAAGGCTTCGAGTTCGCGCTGGCGGGCGGCGCTGCCCATGGCGCCGTTGACGTGGTGCGAGGCGATGGGGGACTCAGCGGGGAGCGCGGCATTTATGCCGGCGCAGAGGTCGCGGAATTGTTGCGCGCGGGCGATGCTGCTGTGGAAGGAAACGGTGTGTCGCACTCCGTGTTCGCGCGTGGCGCGGCGGAGGGCAATGAGGCTGGCGAGGGCTTGCGCGGTGACTTCATCGAGGCCGTCGGCGCCGAGGTCGAGCCAGCGGTCGGTGGCGACGAGGCGGGCGACATCGGAGGCGCGCACGCCGAGCGTAAGGATGCGGTAGTCGCTGAGGATCGGCGGGGTGGCGGCGATAGCGTCGCGGAAGGTGAGGAGTTCGAAGGTTTCGCCGTAGAGCGCGGGGTCGTCCATGGAGACGATCTCGTCGGAGCTGCCTTGGAAGCGGCGCTCGGTGGCGGTCATGAAGAGACGGCGCGGGAGCGGGAGGTTTTCGTCGAAGAGGAGGTGGGAGAAGTTTTTCGCGCGGCGGCCGGTGGTGCGGTGGGCTTCGTCGAGGACGGCGAGGTCAAAGGCGAACGCGGTTTCACGTGCGGCGGCAGCGAGGACGGGCGAGCTTTGGTAGGTCGTGAGGACGACGACCTGGCCCGGGTGATCGCGGACCGCGGTGAGGGCGGCGGCGAGTTGCGCGGGCTGCGTGGTGGGGAGGCCGAGTTCGTGGATGTGGGCGACGAGTTCGGATTTCTCGGTCTTGGCGACGTCGGCATCGCTGCACACGCAGAGCCAGTCGGCAGGCTGGCCGCGGGCGAGCGCTTCGCGCATCCACGTCTCGAGTGTCTGGCGGATGAGGGCGATGCTGGGGACGGCGATGAGTATGCGGCGGGCAGCGAGTTTTTGAGCGATCCAGCAGGCAGTGAGACTTTTTCCCGAGCCGCAGGGGCTAATGAGTTTGCCGCGGCTGGCGGCGCGCTCGACGTAGTGGGTATGAGCCGACGCGATGGCGCGGAGTTGGTGCGGCAGCGGGGTGCGGGCGACGGGAAGCGGCGGTGGTGTCGCGGTGGCGAGGGAGTCGCGGAGCGAAGCGAAGAAGGCTGCGTCGAGGGCGGTCCATGTTTCGCTGGTGAGATCGCCGAGGCGCGGGAGATCGGAGAGAAGGCCCGGCAGGCGCGCGGTGGTGGTGCAGACGAGGGCGAAGGAGATTTCTCGGCAGACGGTGAATGCGAGCGAGGTGAAGGTGGAGAGCTCGCGGTGCGTGAGCGTGGCTTCGGGGGCGGTGCGGTATTTCGCCTGGATGGCCCAAAATTCGCCGGTGTGGGTGCGCGCGAGGAGGTCGATACCTTGGTCGCGCGGCGGGAAGTTCAGGCGGGCGCGGAGGTCGGCGGGAACATCTCGGTGGAGCCAGACGTCGGCGAGTTTTGCGCGGTATGCGGGCGCGGTGCGGAGGTGATGGCGAACGATGAGCTCGAAGGCGGTGCCCCGTTCGAGCGGGGTGAGCGTGGCGGCGCGATGACAAAAGTCATCCCATGAGGAAACGTCAGGGAAGAAAGAATCCGTCACTTTGAGATAGGAACGTTGGGGTGGCGCGGGGCTGGGCGACGAGCGCGCGTTTTCCTCCGTGGTGGGCATCAGGCTGGGAGCCGTGAGTGAGAGCGGAGATGAGATTGGGGGCAATGCGGAAGGCAGGGAGGCGGAAGAAGTAGCGGTTAGCGAGTGGGCGGATATAGGCGGAGTTTGGAAAAAGAAAAACCGCGCCAGGGAGGTCGCGGTTTTGGACGGCAGCGGAGTGAGGATGTGGGGCGTTGGTCAGCCGCGGTCTTTCACCAGTTTGCCGGCACGCAGGTAGACGACTGGAGTGTTGTGCAGGCGGGCGGTCTTTACGGCGACTTTCCGGGCGTCGCGTAACGCGGCGAGGATGCTGGCGGTACGAGCGTCCATGCTGGCGCGCTTTGTGGTTTTGGCGGTGGGCATCGTGCGTTGAATCTGGAGTGGGATGAGGCGTCGCAACGTAAGATTGAGGATGGCGGTGAACGCCGGTCGCCCCGTCAGGGCTTTGATATTGCGGGCGGATGCCCGGGGCGTTGCCCCGGGCTGGGGTGGAGTGCCCCGTTGGGGCGTGGAGAGCGCCGCGAAGCGGTGCGATGGAGCGGATTGTGGGAAAAGAAAAACCGCGCCGGGGAGGGCGCGGTTTGTGGAGAGTCGGAAAGCGCGGTGAGGGCGTCGCGCCTACAGCGGAGTCCGCTCGCTTGGCGCGAGCGGCTACGGGAGGCGCGGACCACAGGGCCGGCCCGACAGGGAAGCGCGCCCGGAGCGCGCCGCACTTTAGTCGGACTTGCCGGATTTGCGGGCTTTTTGGCGCTCGGCGTTGTTCAAGATGCGCTTGCGGAGGCGGAGGCTCTTGGGGGTGACTTCGAGGAGTTCGTCGGCGGCGATGTATTCGATCGAGCGTTCGAGGGAGAGCTTCGTCGCGGGCGTGAGACCGGCGGCGACGCCTTCGCCTTGGGAGCGGAAGTTGGTGAGCTTCTTTTCGCGGACGGCGTTGCAGGCGATGTCTTCGTTGCGAGGATTTTCGCCGACGATCATGCCTTCGTAAACCTGTTCGCCGGGGCTGACGAAGAGCTTGCCGCGTTCCTGCACCATGAGGAGGGCGTAGGTGGTGGTTTCGCCGGCTTCGGTCGCGATGAGCGTGCCGGTGATGCGGGTGAGCACTTCGCCGGCGTACGGGCCGTACTCTTTGAAGAGGTGGCTCGTGATGCCGCGGCCGCTGGTGGCGTTGATCACGTCGATTTCGAGGCCGATGAGGCCGCGGGTCGTGATGTTGGCCTCGATCATCGTGGAGTGCGCGAGCTTCTCCATGTTGGTCAGCTGGCCTTTGCGGTTGGCGAGGTTCTGCATGATCGAGCCGACGCACTCATCCGGAACTTCGATCCAGACGGTTTCGTAGGGTTCGAGGCGTTCGCCATTCGGGCCCTTCTTTTCGATCACGGTCGGGCGGGAGACGAGGAGTTCGTAGCCTTCGCGGCGCATGGTCTCGACGAGGACGGCGACCTGCATGGCGCCGCGTGCTTTGACGTTGAATACGCCGGCGCGGTCGGAGTCTTCGATGTAGATCGAGACGTTGGTCTTGAGCTCGCGCATGAGGCGTTCGCGGATCTGGCGCGAGGTGACGAGCTTGCCTTCCTGGCCGACGAGCGGGCCGTCGTTGACCGAGAACTGCATCTCGAGGGTCGGCGGATCGATCTGGGTGAAGGGGAGGGCGTGGGCGTCTTCGTTGATCGCGAGGGTGTCGCCGATGTCGACGTCTTCGAAGCCGGCGAGGCCGACGATGTTGCCGGCGTGGGCGGCTTCGACTTCGCGCTGACCGAGGCCGGTGAATTCGAAGACCTTGGTGATCTTGGCGCGGACTTTTTTGCCACCTTCGGCGTGACGGACGACGTAAACGGGGTCGCCGACTTTAACGGTGCCGCCGAGGACTTTGCCGACGGCGATACGGCCGACGTAGTCGGACCAGTCGATGTTCGACACGAGCATGTGGAAGGGGTCTTCCGGCTTGGCGAACGGTGGCGGGACGTGGTCGATGATGGTCTGGAAGAGAGGGGTCATGTCCTTCTTCTCTTCGCCGAGCTTGTACATCATGTAGCCGTCGCGGCCGGAGCCGTAGACGACGGGGGCGTCGAATTGTTCTTCGGTCGCGTTGAGCTCCATGAGGAGTTCGAGGACCTTGTCGTACATCTTGGCGGGGTCGGCGTTGTCGCGGTCGATCTTGTTGATGACGATGACGACCTTGAGGCCGTGGGCGAGGGCCTTGCGGAGCACGAAGCGGGTCTGGGCCTGGGGACCGTCGTAGGCGTCGATGACGAGGAGAACTCCGTCGACCATGCGGAGGGCGCGTTCGACTTCGCCGCCGAAGTCGGCGTGGCCGGGGGTGTCGAGGATGTTGACGATCTTGCCGTTCCAGTGAACGGAGGTGTTCTTGGCCTTGATCGTGATGCCCTTTTCTTTTTCGAGGTCCATGGAGTCCATGGCGCGCTCCTCGACTTGTTGGTTCGCACGGTAAACGCCACCTTCCTTGAGAAGCTTATCGACCAGGGTGGTTTTACCGTGGTCGACATGTGCGATGATAGCGATGTTTCGGATGTTCTGGTTCATAGGCGCGGAGGCGTTCGGATCTTTGGAAAAGGGCAGAACGTGCGGAGGGCGCTAGGCGTTGGCAAGGATGAAGGCGGAGAGTTGCGAGAAGGTGACGAAACGGAGGCCAGATGCCAGAGGCCAGAAACCGGAGGGATATGACGGGGAGAAGCCAAAGGCCGGCTATTGGATGGGATCTGAGAACGGAAAAAGCGGGCGATCGTCAGGTTAATCGCAAAGACGCGAAGACGCTAAGGTCGGGGAGCGAAGAGGGTTTAACCGCAGAGAGCGCTGAGGACGCAGAGGCCGGAGATGGACGGGGGAAGCCAGATGCCAGAGGCCAGCGAGTGGACGGGGTGCTTACTCCGTGGGTGTTTGGGCGAGGGCGCGGCGGACGCGGTTGAGGATCGTCACGACGAGCAACGCGATCATGGCGGGTTGGGCGATTTGCTGCCATGGGCCGGGAGGGATGCCGAGGCCGAGGAGCAACGCGGCGAGGCCGAAGAGGAAGGCGCGGTCGCTTTTGCCCATCGGGCCGTCGTAGCGGCGGGTGGCGCCGATCTGGATGGCGACGACGCCGGTCATCTCGGTGAGGATCGCGAGGATGACGATGAGGACGATCTGGAACGGGTCGAAGCCGGGGACGAGGGCGAAGGGGAGGTAGAGCGCGGTGTCGGCGACGACGTCGCCGATTTCGTTGAGGACGGCGCCGAGGCGGGACTTCTGACCGTGCTCGCGAGCGAGCATGCCGTCGATGGCATTGAGCGCCATGCGGACGAAAAGAAAGGCGGGGACGATGAGGAGCGGCCAGCGGGCGAGGGGCTGCCAGGCGATGCAGGCGCCGGTGGCGATGGAGAGGAGCGCGGCGAGAACGGTGATCTGGTTGGCGGTGATGCCGGCGTTGAAGAGGGAGCGCGTGAGCGGGCGGAGGAAGTTTTGGAAGGCGGGCTTGATGTCGTAGATCGAGGCCATGGGCGGATGGCGAAGGGGTGAACACGAAGGGCGCGAAGGATGCAAAGGTGGAGAGGCGGCAACTGAGCGAGCGGCGCGAAAAACTTTCCGTCGAGTTTCGGAATCGGCGGCTATTATTGGGAAAGCGATGACAGACGATGCCGAATTACTCTCCCGCTATGCCGAGGGCCGATCACAGGCGGCGTTTGCGGAGCTTGTGGAGCGACATCTGGGGATGGTGTATCACGCGGCGGTGCGGCAGCTCGGGGGCGATGCACATCGGGCGAACGATGTGGCGCAGTCGGTTTTTATCCTGCTCGCCGAGAAGGCGAGGCAGTTGCGCGGGCATCCGAGCCTGGCGGGCTGGTTGCACACGGCGACGCGTCTCACGGCAGCCAATATGATTCGTGAAATGGCGCGGCGGCGCAGTCGCGAAGAAGCCGCACATTCTATGAGCGAGAACCAGCTAGCGTCCGCGCACGATGAGGAATGGGTGAAGCTGCGGCCGATCATCGACGAGGTGCTGGCGGAGCTGGACGAGGAGGATCGCGAGGCGGTGCTGCTGCGTTTCTTCGAGGGGAAGTCGTTTTCCGAGATAGGCGAGCGGCTGCGATTGAGCGAGGGCACGGCGCATAAACGCGTGGAGCGTGCGCTGGAGAGAACGCGGGGGCGGCTGACGAAACGGGGTATCGTTTCCGCAGCGGCGCTGGCCGGTGCGCTTGGCACGCAGGCGGGGCTGGCGGCGCCGGTGGGGTTGTCGGCGAGTGTGATGGCGGCGGCATCGACGGCGACGATCGCGCCGGCGGCGATGTCGGTCGTCGCGACGTTAACTTTTATGGCAACAAGCAAGATTATGGTGGGGACCGCTGCGCTGGTGATTGCGGGCGCAGGCTTCGTTTTTGTTTCGGAGCAGCGCGCGGCGAATGTGGCGCATGCGGCGCGGGCGGCCGCGCAGGCGCAGAACGTTGACTGGGAGGCGCGGATAAAGTCGGAGCGAGAGCGTCTGGGGCAGGCGGAGAGGGAGCGCCGGGAATTGGAGGAGACCTACAGCTCCGAGCGCCGCGCCTATCAGGAGCGGATGAAAGACCGGGAGGACTCGGCGATCAAAGATGGCGCGGAGTTGATGAAGAAATATCCGGAGTTGCGAGAGGCGCTGTTGAAGTCGTTTCGCGCATCGACGCTCAATACGTGGGCGCCTTTCCTGAAAGAACTGGGGCTGAACGAAGAGCAGGTTGTCCGGTTTTTAGATCTGCGGATCGGAAGCCCGGCCTATCTGGTCGGTGGACATCATTTCGTTCTTTTTCCCAAGCAGCCGGGACAGCCATCGGCGGATGATGAGATGAAGGAGTTGCTGGGAGACTCGGGGTACGAACGTTTCCGGGAGTATAAACGAGGGATCACGGCGACGGCGTTTACGCGGGAACTGGTCGGATCTCTTTATCAGACGGATGCTCCGCTCACGCCACAGCAACAGGAGGCGATTCGAGGAATCGTTCGTGAAACGGGTGTCCAGGGCAGTTGGGAGCACTCACTTCCCGAGAAGGCCTGGGCTGATCTGCGGGCTTACGCGGAGAAATCACTTTCACCCACGCAGCGCGGGGCGATTGATCGTATGCATACCAGCTGGCAGATGACCAACCAGCTCCGGTCGGTGGTGCGCGAATACACCAAAGCGGTTCAGAAAGGCGACGTGAAGCCATGAAGCACGTGAAACTGGGTGGAGCACTGCTGCTGTTCGGCGTGGGTGCGATTCTATGCGTGCTGGCGATTCGTCGATCAGGCGATCAGGAGGCATCCGCCTCGGCGGTGAGAGAAATTAACACCAAGCAGGATGCGTTGAGGCGGGAGTTGCAGGAAGTCGCCGGTGCATTTGCGTCGGTACAGGCGCAGATTGCGGAGTTGAACAAGAAACGGGAGGAGTTGCAGAAACAGTCCCAGGCAAAGGTGGCCGCACCGGCGGTGATGCACATTTCCCAACTCACAGCCTTCGATCCCGCGTTTCGCGAGATGGTGGAGAAGGGCATGAAGGCGAAGCACACCGCCGGGTGGGAGCCGTTGTTCCGGGCGTTTAATTTCTCGGAGAAGGATCGCGACGACTTCTGGGCGATCTACCGGAACTTCAGCGAGCGGCGCGACGATGTCACGCAGGCCACGGTGAAGTTTCAGCTGGATTCGAATCATCCCGGGATAGAAGCGCTCATGAAGCAGGAGATCGAAGACATGAGGAAGGCGATGGCAGGGCGTTTTGGCGAAGCGCGCGAGGCGGAGTTTTTTGAGTTTCTGAGGAAAATGGAGCCACGTTCGTTCGCGGATGGACTGGCAACCCGTGTGGCGTTCACGGATCCGCTGAGTGGCACACAGGTGAACCAGATCACGCAGATCGTGGCCGATGCGACACAGCGATATGCGAAGGGAAATTTCGCGGATAATCGAAACATCGATTGGGCGCTGGTGGACGAGCAGGTCCGCGGGGTTCTCTCGGCAAAACAGTTCGAGGCGTGGAAGCAGGAAGGATTGAGCGGCCTGAACAATGGCTACTCACGCGAGCAGACGGAGATGAATGCGGTGTACGAGCGGGTGTTGAAAGCGGAGCGAACGGCTGCGACGAAGTGAACGACCGTTGCCGCCTGAACGATTTCGCGCGGGCCGAAATCGGCGGACAGGGAGCGCGGGCTTGCGTTGGCGGCGGTGGTTTGAACGTTGGGGCGCTCTTTTGCGATGCCGATGTCACCGAGCGAACTGCCGATTTACGAACTTGAGAATGCTGTCATCGAGAGTCTGCGCGCGCAGGGGCGGTTGATTGTGCAGGCGCCGACGGGGTCGGGTAAGTCGACGCAGATTCCGCAGATGCTGTTTAACCACGGACTGCTGGGGGAGCGTGGTGAGGTCGTGGTGCTGCAACCACGGCGGCTGGCGGCGCGGATGCTGGCGAAGCGGGTGGCGGAGGAAGTGGGAACGCGATTAGGGGACGTCGTTGGTTATCAGATACGACTGGAGTCGCGGGTGAGCGAGAAGACGCGGGTGCGCTTTGTGACGGAGGGGATTTTGCTGAGGCAGATGTCGTTCGATGCGACGCTGCGTGGCGTGAGTGCGATCGTGTTCGATGAGTTTCACGAGCGGCATTTGTACGGGGACATCTCGCTGGCGCGGGCGGTGCAGATTCAGCAGACGACGCGGCCGGATCTGAAGATTGTTGTGATGTCGGCGACGCTGGATGCGGGGGCGCTGAAGAACTATCTGGCACCGTGCGAGGTGCTGGTATCGCAAGGGCGGAGTTTCCCGGTGCGGGTGGAGTATCTGGCGAAGGCGGCGAACTTCGAGCAGGAGCCGGTTTGGGAGGTGGCGGCGCGGGAGTGTGCGCGGGTGGCGGCGCAGACGAGCAGCGGAGATTTTTTGGTGTTCATGCCGGGGGCGTATGAGATCTCGCGGACGGTGCAGGCGATTCAGGGGGACCGGGCGTTGCGGGAGTTTATTTGTTTCCCGCTGCATGGGGAATTGCCGCCGGAGCAGCAGGACCGGGCGGTGGCGAAGTACGAGGCGCGGAAGATCATCGTGTCGACGAACGTGGCGGAGACGTCGCTGACGATCGATGGCGTGACGGTGGTGATCGATTGCGGACTGGCGAGGGTGGCGAGGTTCGATCCGCATCGCGGGATCAACACGCTGCTCGTGGAGAAGATTTCGGTGGCGAGCGCGGATCAGCGGGCGGGGCGCGCGGGACGCACGGCGCCGGGTGTGTGCGTGCGGTTGTGGACGGAGCGCGAGCACGGGGGACGGGCGTTGCAGGAATTGCCGGAGGTGAAGCGGCTGGATCTGGCCGAGGTGGTGCTGACGCTGAAGGCGAGTGGGATCGACGATGTCGGCGCGTTTCCGTGGCTGGAAAAGCCGGATGCGAAGGGGCTGGAGCGGGCGGAGATGTTGCTCACCGATCTCGGCGCGCTGCACGCGTCGAGATCGGAAATCTCAAACGCCAAAAGTCCAAACGCCAAAGAAAGTGGGGGAAAGATTACGGAGATCGGTCGGAAGATGCTGCGGTTTCCGGTGCATCCGCGGTATGCGCGGATGTTGATCGAGGCGGATGCGCGCGGGTGTGTGCGGCCGGTGGCATTGATGGCGGCGCTGACGCAGGGGCGGAGTTTTCTTTTGCGCGGAGTGCCGAAGGACGTGGAGAACGCGCGGGAGGATGCGCTGGGTGAAGAGCACGAGTCGGATTTTTTCCTGCTGATGCGGGCGTGGCGTTATGCGGATCAGGCGAATTACTCCGTGGATGCGTGCAGACGGCTGGGGATTCACGCGCAGGGATCGCGGGCGGTCGGGCCGTTGTTCGAGCAGTTTTTGGAGATCGCGGAGAAGGAAGGGCTCGATGTGAGCGAGCAGCGCGTGGATGGCGTGGCGGTGCGGAAGTGCGTGCTGGCGGGTTTTTCGGACCAACTGGCGAAGCGGCTCGATCAGGGGACACTGCGGTGCGAGCTGGTGCACAAGCGGAAAGGCACGCTGGCGCGGGAGAGCGCGATCCAGAAGGCGGCGCTGCTCGTGGCGGCGGAGGTGAGCGAGATTGGCGGGCGTGCCGGGGAAGTGAATACGTTGCTCAGTCTGGCGACGGCGATCGAGGAGTCGTGGTTGAAAGAGCTGTTTCCGGACGACTATGTGAACGCGACGTCGGTGAGTTACGACGAAACGGCGAAGCGCGTCATGGCGCGGCGGGAGCGGCGGTTTCGCGATCTGGTGCTGGAGTCGAAGGCGAGTGCGGACGAGGTTCCGCTGGATGCGGCGGCGGCGTTGCTGACGCAGCAGGTGATGGCGGGAAACCTGAAACTCGAAGCGTGGGACGAGTCGGTTGAGCAGTGGATCGTGCGCGTGAACCGGCTGGCGGAGTGGTTTCCCGAGCTGGAGGTGAATCCGCTGACGGAGGCGGATCGGGCGACGCTGGTGGAGCAAATTTGTTATGGAGAACTCGGCTACAAAGATATTCGCGACAAGCCGGTGATGCCGGTGTTGCGCGACTGGCTGACGGCGGAGCAGTTGGCGGTGATCGACGAGTATCTGCCGGAGCGGTTGACGATGGCGAATGGGCGGAAGTCTCGGATCACGTATGCGAAGGAAGGGCCGCCGGTGTTGTCGGCGCGGATCCAGGAGCTGTACGGGGTGGAAGGGAAATTCACGCTTGGGAACGGTCGGGTACCGGTGAAGATCGAAGTGCTGGCTCCGAATCAGCGGCCGATCCAGGTGACGGACGATCTGACGAATTTCTGGCGCGAGCAGTACCCGAAGGTGAAGGCGGAGTTGTCGCGGCGGTATCCGCGGCACGAGTGGCGATAGCGTCTGCGTTTGCGACGGGCGGGTGGGGCGGTGTCCCACCTTCGCACTTGGCACTTGGGGCTTCGCGCCTTTTAGAAGGCGGTTTCATTATGTCACTCGCACTCCTTTTCGCCGGTCAGGGCGCCCAGAAAGTGGGCATGGGCAAATCGCTCTACGAAAACTCCGCGGCAGCCCGCGCGCTCTACGACGAGGCGAACCGCGTGCTTGGCTGGGAGCTTACGAAGATTTCGTTCGAGGGACCCGACGCGGAACTCACGCAGACCAAAGTCTGCCAGCCGGCCTTGTTTGTCCACGGACTCTCGTTGCATGCGGCGTTGAAAGAGCAGGGGAAACTCAGCGGCGCGAATGAGCCGAAGTTCGCCCTCGGCCTGAGTCTTGGCGAAGTGACTGCACTGACCGCTGCGGGGGTTTTCGATTTCGCGACCGGCCTGAAGGTCGTCGCGGAGCGCGGACGGCTCATGCAGCAGGCGTGCGAACAAACCGTCGGCGGTATGGCGGCGATCGTCGGTGAAGAGCGCGCCAAGGTTGCGGAGCTTTGCACCGAGTTCGGTATCGAGGCGGCCAATTTCAACTGCCCCGGCCAGATCATCATCTCCGGCGAGAAGGCGAAGGTTGAAGCCGCGGTTGCCGCTGCGAAGGAGCGTGGCATCAAGAAAGCGATGCCGCTCAACGTCGCGGGCGCTTATCACAGCCGTCTGATGGAGCCGGCTCGTGCGGCGTTTGCGGCTTATCTCGCGACGGTGACGTTTAACGCGCCAAAGTTCACGGTCTTCACGAACACGACGGGCCAGGCGGTTTCTTCGCCCGATGCGATCCGTGAGGCGCTGGTGAAGCAGGTGGTTTCCTCGGTGCTCTGGGAAGATTGCATGCGCAGCGCTTCGGCGGCGGGGGCAACGACTTACTGGGAACTCGGGCCGGGCGGTGTTCTCGCCGGGCTGGCGCGCCGGACCAACAAGGACTGGCCGGTGAAGAGCCTGTCGGAGTTTTCCGATTTAGCCGCTTGAATCCCGCCGAGGGCGTCCGCACCCTCGACCTTTTGAACCTTTGAACGCCGCTTCCGAGAGGAGGCGGCGCGACTGCATCATGGAAGAACTTTTCACCCGCAATTTCTGCATCATCGCCCACGTCGATCACGGTAAGACGACGCTGTCCGACCGCCTGCTCGAATATACCAACACGATCTCCAAGCGCGTGTTGACCGAGCAGCACCTGGACTCGATGGACCTCGAGAAAGAGCGGGGCATCACCATCAAGTCGCACCCGGTCACGATGACGTACCGCGCGAAGGATGGTCGCGACTATAAGCTCAACCTCATGGACACGCCCGGCCACGTGGACTTCTCGTACGAAGTTTCACGCAGCCTTGCGGCGTGCGAAGGCGCGGTGCTCCTGATCGACGCTGCGCAGGGCGTCGAAGCACAGACCGTGGCCAACGCGCACCTAGCATTTTCGCAGCAGCTGAAGGTCATCCCTGTCATCAACAAGATCGACCTACCGAGCGCCAACCTCGAGCTCTGCACGAAGCAGCTCGAAGACATTCTGACGATCCCGGCCGAAGAGGCGATTCTTGCCAGCGGCAAATCCGGAATTGGCATCGAAGACATCCTTGAGGCGGTTGTTGCCCGCGTGCCGCCGCCTCGTTGGCGCGACTACGCGCAGACGCGCATCCTGGTTTTCGATTCTCTCTACGACGCCTACCGCGGCTGCATCGCGTACGTCCGTGTGTTCTCCGGCGCGATCAAGGCCAACGACATGATGCTCCTCATGAGCACCAATCAGAAGGCCGAGGTGAAAGAGGTCGGTGTGTTCACGCCGAAGATGGAAAAATGCGCAGTCCTTCGCGAAGGCGATGTGGGCTACGTTGTCTCCAGCATCAAAGATCCGGCCGACGTCAAAACCGGCGACACCATCACCATCGCGAGCAAGCCCGCGCAGGAAATGCTGCCTGGCTACAAAGAGGTCCGCCCGATGGTTTTCTGCGGACTTTATCCGCTCGAGAGCGACGACTACGAAAAGCTCAAGGCCGGTCTCGGTCGCTTGCAGCTCAACGACGCGGCGTTCGTTTACTCGTCGGAAAGCTCTATCGCGCTCGGCTTCGGTTTCCGCTGCGGCTTCCTCGGATTGCTTCACATGGAGATCATTCAGGAGCGCGTGCGCCGTGAGCACGACGTCGAGATCATCTCCACGTACCCGAGCGTTATTTATCAGGTAGTGAAACAAGGCGGCGAGATGATCGAAGTGGATAACCCGGTCAACATGCCCGACCCCGGCACGATCATCGAGGTGCGCGAACCCACGATCACGGCGTCGATCATCATCCCGAACGATTCGATGGGCGATATCCTCTCGCTGATCATGGAAAAGCGCGGCGTGTGCGATCACACCGACACGCTCGACATGAATCGCGTGATGCTGCGCTGCGTGCTTCCGCTCAACGAAATCCTCGTCGACTTCAACGACCGCTTGAAGTCCATCACGCACGGCTACGGCTCGATGGACTACGAGCTTGGCGCGTACAAAGCCGATGACCTCGTGAAGATGGACATCATGATTAACGGCGACCCCGTTGACGCGTTTTCGTGCATCGTTCACCGCGACAAGGCCGAAGGCAAAGGACGCCAGCTGTGCGAAAAACTCGCCGAGATCATCCCGCCGCAGATGTTCAAAGTCGCGATTCAGGCGGCGATCGGCGGCAAGGTCATCGCCCGCGACAACGTGCGCGAGATGCGCAAGGACGTCACGGCGAAGTGCTACGGCGGCGACATCTCTCGCAAGCGCAAGCTCCTCGATAAGCAGAAAGAGGGCAAAAAGAAGATGAAGATGATCGGCAAAGTGAACATCCCGCCGGACGCCTTCATCAAGGTGCTCAAGAGCGGCGATTGAGTCGCTGCCCCAGGTACCCAGTTCCAAAGGCCAAGTATCAAGTGGACAGTTGCGGTGAAGCCGCGGGCAGATTGTTGGAACTTGTTACTTGGCTCATCGCACTTATTTTCCGCCTCCACTCTTTATGTTCGGACTCTTCTCGTCGGTCGAAAAGCAGATGCGCGCCAATGCCACGAACTGGCTCGAGCTCGCCGATAAAGTTTTCAATTACCGCCGGGACGAGATCTCCGCCGCCGATCGCGCCGAGCTTCAGCAGAAGAGCGAACAGCTCCGCGCCCAGCTTCGCGACAAGGCCGACGCCAGCAAGTTGAAGCTCGGCATCGAGGCGCTTGAACCTGCGTTGCGCCGCGCGGGCGGAAAATTTTATCCGCGTTCGACGATCCAGGAGTACGTGGAATTTTTCGTTGTCGTAGCCATCGTGCTCCTGGGTGTGCGCGCGTATTTCGTGCAGCCCTTCAAGATCCCGACGAACTCGATGTGGCCGACCTATTACGGGATGACTGCGGAGGTTTTTGCATCGGAAAAGGACGAGCCCGGTGCCATCGCGCGAGCGGCGCGGCTCGTGGCATTTGGTGCGACGCGACGCTCGGTAGATGCACCGGTGGATGGCGATGTGTGGGTGCCGGTTTCTCCGATTAACGGAAATATTCTGGCGATAGAGGCTCCGGGCCGGACCTGGCTCGTGATTCCGACGACCGTGCAGCAGATCACGCTGCGCGTGGGCGATCAGCTTGTACCGGTTCAGGTCCCGCTGGATTTCAAATTCGACAGTGAAGTCGCTAGTAAGGCGTTTTTCTCCAAGCCGCATAGTGGTCGCAGGCAGTTTGAGGACGGGCAGTTGCGGACGGCGTCCGGAGCCGCGGTCAACGTGCGCTGGGTCAACACCGGCAAGCACGTGAAGAAGGGCGAGCGTGTGCTCTCGTTCGATGTGATGACGGGCGATCAGTTGTTCGTGGATCGTATGTCCTATCATTTCGTGCGGCCGTCAGTTGGCGCGGGTTTCGTTTTCCGCACAGACAACATTCACAGCCGCTACATGATCGACGTGAATACCGGCAGGCAGGTGGAGTCATATTACATCAAACGGCTTACCGGCCAGCCCGGCGACACGTTGGAAATCCGCGATGGTGTGCTTATTCGTAACGGCGAGCCCATCGAAGGCGCGGCAGCGTTCGACAAAAACGCGCGCAAAGAAGGTCTCTATCGCGGTTACGCCAACGACCATGAGCTCGTGAAGGGTGCGCAGGTGACAATCTCGCCGACGGGTTATTACGCGCTCGGTGACAATTCGTATTTTAGTCAGGACAGCCGTTACTGGGGCGAGGTCCCGTACAAGGACGTCGTGGGCCGGCCGCTGTTCATTTATTACCCGTTCACGAAACGCTGGGGGCCGGCGCGTTGAGAGTTTGCGAGCGGGATGGCTGGCGAAGCGGGAAGACATAACTCCCGGCTCGACTGCGAGCGGGCGACGCGCCGGAATCGCGACGCTTTCCAATTACCATGAAAACTTCCGGCGGGGGCGGGGAGTGCGCGGCTGTGGCAGAGATCCAGGGACTCTACGGCGCGTTCTCCTTTCCCGAAAAACTTCTGCAACAAATCTGGCTGCGCGGCGACTTTGACGCGCGTGAACTGCGTACCGCTGACGGCAGGGCGCTGGAAATTCTCCATCCCGGACGCTGGAATCTACTCGGCGGCCCCGACTTCAAAGGCGCCCGGCTTCGTATCGATGGCGCGGTGACGACGGGGGATGTGGAGTTGCACCTGCATTCCGCCGACTGGCGCACACACGGTCACGCCAGCGATCCGGCTTACGACGGCGTTGTGCTGCATGTGGTGCTTTTCCCCGGGGCGGAGATGTCCACCTCCGGAGCATGGGGGCGGGCGCTTCCATTGCTGGTGTTGCTGCCGCTGCTGCATCACGACCTCGAAGAATATGCGGCCGATGCGGCGGTGGAGCGGCTGGCGAATCATCCATTGACGAGGGCGCACGAGGCGCTCGCGGCATTGAGCGAGATGGATCTGCGCGTGGAATTGAACCGGTGTGCGCAGGAACGCTGGCGGCAGAAAGTTCATTTCGCGAAAATCCGCATCGACCGGCTCGGGTGGAGCGGCGCGTGTCATCACACGGCATTGGAGATTCTTGGTTATCGCGCGAATCGAGCGGCGATGCTGACCGTGGCGGCGGCTTACCCGTTGGAAATCTGGGCGGCACGGAGGGCGGAGATGGAGCGCGAGGCATTTCTTTCGGGAATTTTCGTGCATCCGGCGGCTTCGCGTCTGTGGTCGTCGCAGGGCGTGCGGCCGGCGAATCATCCGCGCACACGGTTGCGTCAGTACGGCGAATGGGTTGGCGCGTTGCCCGACTGGCCGGAGCGGCTGCGGCGTTTTGCTGAAAAGTTGCCGGCTATTACTGTCGTCGAAGCAGAGGCGGGCACGGCGCGTTTGCGGAAGGCAGGCGATTTTCGCGGGTTGCGCGGGCGATTCGCGGAGGAAATTTGCGCGGAGGCGGTCGGCGGCTCGCGGCTCGATACGCTGATCTGCGATGGATTCTGGCCATTGTTGGCGGCGTGCGATCCGGCGCGTGGCGAAGCGTTGGGCGTGTGGTGGCGGCACTGGTTTGCGGGCGATGTGCCGGCGAAGTGGCTCGCATTGTTGCGCGGACTGCGCGTGATCGGCGCGCGCGACTGGCCTGCGTGTCACGGTTCCACTCAAGGATTGCTCGGCTGGTTGCTTGCCGAGGAGAAAAAGCAGGATTTTGGCAATAGCGCGGAGGGGCGCGGGACTTGACAAGTTTTTCCAGCGGAAGCTACTTTGCGCCCTTCATTCATCGTTCACTTTCTGAAGTGGGCCTCTGGCCCGCTTTTTTTTTCCCTAAATTTATCAACCTATGAGCAGCGAAATTCTATCCGTCCTCGAGTACATGGAGAAAGAAAAGGGGATCGGTCGTGCCGACATGATCGCCGCGATCGTGAACGCGATTAAGACCGCAGCCCTCAAGGGAGTTAACTCGGGTCAGGAACTTAAGATCGAGATCAACCCCAAGAACGGCCAGCTCAAGGCTTGGTCGCTTCTGAAAGTCGTCGATTCCGTGAGCAATCCCCGCGCGGAAATCCATCTCGAAAAGGCCCAGTCGATCAAACCCGGCGCCGTGCTTGGCGAGGTGCTGGAAAAGGAACTCGATCCTGCGACGCTCGGGCGCATTGCCGCGCAGACTGCGCGCCAGGCGGTGATGCAGCGCCTCCGTCAGTTTGAGAAGGATCGTATTTACGACGACTTCAAGGACATGGTTGGCAACATCGTGACCGGTACCGTCCGCCGCAAAGAGCGCAGCGATATTTTTGTCGATCTCGGCAAAGCCGAGGCGATTCTGCCCGGCAAAGAACAAGTCCCCGGCGAAGAATATCAGGCCGGCGATCGTATCCGCTGTTTGCTCACGTCGATCGATTCCTCTCCGCGCGGTCCTGAGATCATCCTCAGTCGCGGCAGCCCGAAATTTGTTCGTCGTCTGTTCGAAGTCGAAGTCACCGAGATCGCCGACGGCACTGTTAAGATCGAGTCGTTCGCCCGCGAACCCGGTTACCGCACCAAGATCGCGGTCTCCACGAAAGATCCCAAGGTCGATCCCGTCGGTGCGTGTGTCGGCGCCCGTGGCGCGCGCGTGAAGACGATCGTTCGCGAACTCAACGGCGAGAAGATCGACATCATCAAACACTTCCCGGACGTCAAAGAGATGACCATCGAGGCCCTGAAGCCTGCGGTGCCGAAGGAGATCCTGCTCGATGAGAAGAACCACCGCATCATTGTGAAGGTTGTTCCCGATCAGCTCGCGGTGGCCATCGGCAAAGGCGGCAAGAACGTCCGTCTCACGTCGCGCCTGCTCGGCTGGCGCCTCGAGGTTGAAGAGCTCAAGGTTGTTTCCAGCGATCCGCGCGAAGTCGCGCTGGCGTCGATGGTCACGACCCTCGGTATCGACCGTCCTACCGCCGAACGCCTCTTCGGCATCGGCATCAATTCGCCCGCCGCCTTCGAAGGCGTCGAGGCCAACGATCTTCAGGAGGCCGGCTTCTCGGAGGAGGAAGCGCAGGCTCTGCTGGCTCGCATCGTCCGCTAACCTGAACTTCTCCACGCGCCTAAAATCCCTTTATCAAAAAGACTGAATGAGCATCCGCATCCACGAACTCGCGAAACGCCACAATATGGAGGGCAAGGACATGCTGGCCTTGCTCAAGGAGCTCAGCTTCGTCGCCGCAGACACGAAGTCGGTCTCAAGCACCGTCAGCAAGATCTACGAGGAAGAGTTCGAGAAGCACATGGCTGCCAAAAACGCCGCGAAGGCAGCGGCTGCACCGGTAGTCGAAACGCCGCCAGCTCCTGCCGCGTCTGTGGCGCCGTCAGAGCCTGAGCGCGTTTCCGCGGGTGTGGCCCCGGCTGTGTTCACCACGAAACAGCCTGCGGGTGTCATGGTAAAGAGCGCGCAAGACATCGCTCGCGAAAAGGAAGAAGCAGCGAGACTTCAGAACAAGCCAGCGCCCGCCGTCATGGTGCCGCCCGTCCGTCCAGCCAGCGCCCCGCCGCGTCCTCCGGTTGCCGCTCCGGCCGCGTTTTCTCCGCGTCCCGCACCAGCGGTGCCGACGCCTGTCTCCGCTCCGGTTTCGGCACCGAAGCCCGCTCCCGTTGCGCCTGCCCCTGTGTCGGCTCCCCGCCCGGTTTCGCCACCGCCTGCGGCGTTGCCGCCGCGTCCGGTCTCCAGCCCGATCGCTCCGCCCCCACTGCCTCCGCGCAGTCCAAGTCCCGCCGCGCCACCGCCGATTCCGTCGGCTCCGGCCTTCGCGTCTGCCCCGAAGCCACTTCCGGTTTCCGCACCTGGCGCGGTTCCCGCGATTCCGTCGGCAGCCGCGGCCAATGCCCCGGTCGTCACCGTGCAGGGCGATGTCAAAATCATCCACCTCAAGCCGCCGATCATCGTCCGCGATTTCGCCCCGGCGCTGGGACTCAAGCCTTTCAAGCTGATCTCGGAGCTCATGGAGATGGGCATCTTCGCGTCGATGAATCAAAACATCGACGAAGGCGTTGCCGTAAAGGTCGCCGAGAAGCACGGCTTCATGCTTGAGATCAAGCATCGTGGCGACGCCTCCGCTCAGCAGGCAGCGAAGGAAAAGCAGGCCAAGGCGAAGGTGAATCCTGACGAGGAAGAGGCCAAGAATCTCGCGCCGCGTCCTCCGGTCATCTGCATCCTCGGTCACGTAGACCACGGCAAAACCTCGCTGCTCGACACTATCCGCAAAGCCAACGTCGCTTCGGGCGAAGCCGGCGGCATCACGCAGCACATCGGTGCCTACCAGATCGAGTTCAAGGGCAAGAAACTCACGTTCCTCGACACGCCCGGTCACGCGGCGTTCACCAAGATGCGTTCGCGCGGTGCGAGCGTCACGGATGTCGCGATTCTTGTTGTCGCCGCTGACGACGGCTTCATGCCGCAGACGGACGAAGCGCTGAAGATCGCGCTCGGCGTGAAAGAGCAGCAGCCCGAGAAATTCGCGCTCATCGTCGCCGTCAACAAGATGGACGTGAAAGGCGCGAACCTCGATCAGATCAAAAACCAGATGCAGCAGCGCAATATCGCTCCTGAAGACTGGGGTGGTGAGACCGTCACGGTTCCTGTTTCCGCCATCAAAGGCACGGGCATCGAGGAATTGCTGGAGATGATCATCCTTCAGTCCGACGTTCTCGAACTGAAGGCCAACCCGAAGGCTGAGGCCAGCGGCGTGGTCATCGAATCCCAGATCGATATCGGTCGCGGTCCGCTCGCCACGGTCATTGTACAGCGCGGAACGCTGCGCGTTGGCGATGCGATCGTTTGCGGTGCTCATTGGGCACGCGTGCGCGCGATGTTCGACGACCAAGGTAACAATCTTAAAGAAGCTCCGCCCGCCACGCCCGTCCGGGTCATCGGCTGGTCTGGCGCTCCTGACAGCGGTGCTTCGTTCAAGGTCGTCAAGAATGCCCGCGAGGCCGAGAAGATCGCCGAGGAAGAAGAGCACCGCATCAAGAAGCTTGCGACATCGAGCGACGCTGCTCCGAAGCAGGTTTCCGTCGAAAGCCTCTTCGCCAACATCGCGGCCACGCAGGCCAAGACGCTCAAGGTCATCCTCAAGACGGACGTGTTCGGCTCGACCGAAGCCGTGCGCCATGTGCTCGAAGGCATCAAGAGCAACAAGGTCTCCCTCGAAGTCGTTTCCTCGGACGTCGGTCTCATCTCGAAGAACGACGTGCTCATGGCCGGGACTGGCGGCGCGGTGATCATCGGTTTCAACACCAAGCTGGAAAACGGTGTCACGCCGCTCGCCAAGCATCACAACGTCCGCATCGAAACCTTTGGCATCATCTACGAACTCGCCGACAAGGTGAAAGAGATGATGGCCGACCTGCTCGATCCCGATCTCAAGGAAGTCAAACTCGGCGCGGCCGAGATCCGCGCCACTTTCCCGCAAGGCAAAGGTTTCGTCGCCGGCTGTCTCGTCACCGAAGGCAAGATCACCCGCAACAACTCCGCCCGCCTCCGTCGCGGCAAGGAGATCGTTTACGAGGGCAAGATCGCCACGCTCAAGCGCTTCAAGGACGACGCCAACGAAGTCCGCGCCGGCCTCGAGTGCGGTATCAAGCTCGACGACTTCAACGGTTATCAGACCGGCGACATCATCGAGTGCCTGGAGATTCAAAAAGTCCGCGCCGCTCTCTAAGCTCCGGCTATCTCCATTTGACGATGGATCACGGGCGCCGCGCCTCCGCGTTGCGCCCGTTCCTTTTTTAATAATCCTGAGGTCTCAACTTCCACCGCCATGTCCAACCGCACCCTTCGCGTAAACGAACTCATCCAGCGCGAGATGAGCGCCATCCTGCGCAAACGTTATCAAGCGGAAGCTTTGCCGGTCACCATCGTCTCGATCGAGGTCACGCCCGATCTGCTCGAGGCCAAGGTTTTCGTCTCCGTGCTGGGCGACGAAGCCGAGACCGAGAAGAAACTCCGCTGGCTGCGGAAAATTTCGCACGACCTCCGCATGGAGCTCGGTCGCACGATCGTGCTGAAGCACATGCCGAAATTCACCTACGAGCTCGACGTCTCCACGGCGCGCGGCAATCGCATCCTCGGCATTCTCGATGAGATCGACGCTAAGGAAAAAGCGAAGTCCTCCGCGCCGGAGACCGGTGAGAAAAAGGAGAAGGCGTGATTGTGGAGAAGTATTTCGCCGCACTCTCCGATTCGTTTGCCCGGACATTGCCGTCGCTCAAGGGGCGCCGGCTCGCGGTGGTCGGCCATGCGAGACCTGACGGAGATTGCATCGGTTCGCAGGTGGCGCTCGCCCGCGTGCTGCGCGCGCTCGGCCACGAGGTGCTCTGCGTAAACACCGATCCGGTGCCGCGCCGACTTCAGTATCTCGTGGGAGATTTGACGTTCGTGCGGCCGCACGAAGTGCCCGTGAATGAAGACTGGGTTTCGCTCTGGGTCGATTGCGCTGACGCCGGGCGCGCGGGGGACAAGGCGCGCGAGCGTTTCCCGAAGCCGTTCGCGAATATAGATCATCATCTGTCGAACAACGGCTACGCGGAGAACAATTTCATCGACGCCAATGCTGCTGCGGCGGCGGAGATTCTCGCGGGCATTTTTGCGGATAACAAACTGCCGGTCGATGCGCTCGCGGCGAAGGCTCTGTTTGCGGGTATCATGACGGACACCGGGCAGTTTCGTTTCAACTCGACCACGCACCGCACGTTTCTGCTTACCGCGGAGCTCGTCGCGCTCGGGGCGAGTCCGGCCGAGGCGGGCGGCGAGATCTACGAGCGGGAATCGCTCGGGAAGCTTCAGTTGCTCCAGCGGTTTTTGGCGTCGCTCAAACTCGATTGCGGCGGACTTGTCTGTGTCGGTTCTCTGCCGGATGGGATTTTCCAGGAGACCGGAACGAGCGTGGAAGACACGGAAGGTCTCGTGGACTATGCGCGGGCGATCGACGGCGTGGAGATTGGCGTTCTCATCGAGGAACGCACCGGCGCGATCAAGGCGAGCCTGCGCTGCAAGAATCCGGTCTATCGCGTGGACCAGGTGGCGGCGCAGTTTGGCGGCGGCGGCCATGCGTGCGCGGCGGGGCTTAACTTGAAGAATATTCCCGTGGCGGAGTTCCGCCCGCAGTTGCTTGGCGCGCTTGCGGCGCAGATCGCGCGGGTTTCGAAAACGACAACCGCAGCCTCCTGATTTTCCCGATGCTCGTTCAGCCTAAAGAACTCGAGGGCGTGCTCCTCGTCGACAAACCCACCGATCACACGTCGCACGACGTCATCGCGCGTCTGCGCGGCATCTTGAAGATGCGCCGTATCGGCCACGCGGGCACGCTCGATCCGATGGCGACGGGCGTGCTGGTCGTGCTGCTCGGCAAGGCGACGAAGGCGTCGCAGTACCTGATGAGTCTCGATAAGGAGTACACGGGCACGATCAAACTCGGCAGCGTGACCAACACGCAGGACGCCGAGGGCGAAGTGCTGGAGACGCGTCCGGTGCCGGCGCTGACCGAGGCCGAGGCGAAGGCGTTCATGGCGTCATTTGTGGGCGATCAGTATCAACTGCCGCCGATGTTTTCCGCGGTGAAGATCGATGGCGTCCCGCTCTACAAGCAGGCGCGCAAAGGCGAAGAAGTTGAGCGCGAACCGCGTTTCATCCGGGTGTCGTCGTTCGACATGACTCGTTTCGCGCTGCCGGAAATCGATTTCGTGCTACGCTGCACGAAGGGCACGTACGTGCGCACAGTCGCGCACGACCTCGGGCAGAAGATCGGTTGCGGGGCGCATCTCTCGGCGTTGCGGCGCACGGCGACGGGCAAGTTTTCGATTTCGCAATGTCTGACGATCGAACAGATCCAGGCGCTGCCGGTGACGGAGTTGGAGAAACGTCTCGTGCCGGTGCGCGAGGCAGTGCCGAGTATCGCACTGTGAACGCAGCCCGCCAGATCGATGGGCTTGATCACGCGCAGGTACCTGCGCGGCCGCTGCATCTGGCGATCGGGATGTTCGATGGCGTGCATCTGGGACATCGCGCGGTGATCGATTCGGCGATCCAGTCGGCGCGGCGCAGTGGCGGACTGGCGGGAGTGCTCACGTTCTGGCCGCATCCGAGCGCGTTATTTAATCCGCAGGCACCGACGCGATTGATTGCGGGGCCTGATGTGCGGGCGCGGTTGCTGGCGGAAACGGGCGTGGACTTTGTGATCACGCAGCCGTTCACCCAGCAGTTTGCGGCGGTCGAGGCGGAGTGGGTACTGCCGTATCTGAAGAAAAAACTGCCGATGCTGAGCACGGTTTACGTCGGAGAAAACTGGCGCTTCGGCAAGGGGCGGCGCGGTGACATCGCGATGCTGGTGGCTGAGGGCAAGAGGCAGCAGGTGGGCGTGGTAAGCGCGCAGCGGATCAATCACAACGGGGAGCCGATCAGCAGCACGCGCATCCGGGCGTGTCTGGAATCGGGCGCGATGGAGGAAGCGAATGAGTTATTGGGTTACACGTACTTCGCAGATGGCGTGGTTGCGCCGGGGAAGAAACTCGGACGGACGATCGGATTTCCCACACTGAACATTCCATGGGAGCCGGCGCTGCGTCCGAAGTTCGGCGTTTATGCGGTGCGTTTGAAGGGGCAGAAATCGAACGGAGAATTTTTGCCGGCGGTGGCGAATTACGGACTGCGCCCGACGGTGGAGCGGAGCAATCAGCCGCGCATCGAGGCGCATGTGCTGGTGGAGTGTCCGTTTGGCGAAGGCGATGAGGTGCGAGTGGAGTGGCTGAAGTTTATCCGGCCCGAGACGAAGTTTTCGTCGATCTCGGCGTTGACCGACCAGATCACGAGCGACCGGCGCGAAGCGGCGGCGTTTTTTGGATTTTGAATCGAACCGGCGCTGCGCGAGCGCAGGTGTCACGCTGGAGGGCGGAAGATTTTCATCGTGGCGGGATTCGTTTCGAGGCGCGGGCCGCCGATGAGATCGATGCAGTAAGGGATGGCGGGGAAGACGGCTTCGAGGTTTTCGCGGATGGCTTTGGGGCGGCCGGGGAGATTGACGATGAGCGTTTTTCCCCGGATGCCGGCGGTCTGGCGCGAGAGGATCGCGGTGGGGACGTATCGGAGGGACGTGGCGCGCATGAGTTCGCCGAAGCCGGGGAGCATTTTTTCGCAGACGGCGGCGGTGGCTTCGGGGGTGACGTCGCGCAGGGCGGGGCCGGTGCCGCCGGTGGTGACGATGAGCGCGCAGGCGGCGGTGTCGGCGAGGTCGCGGAGGGTGGACTCGATCTGCGGCTGCTCGTCGGGGATAATTCGATACTCGATGTCGAAGGGCGTGATCAGCCATTCGCGGAGGAGGGCGACGCAGGCTTTGCCGGGAGTGTCTTCGTAAATGCCGGCGCTGGCGCGGTCGGAGATGTTGAGGACGCCGATTTTGACGGAGGCGGACATGCGGGAGGTTTGGGCTTCGGAGTGGGACACAGAGGGCACGGAGGGCGGAGTGATTGTTTCGCTCGTTCTCGTACTCGTACTCCTACTCGATCTTGGCTCGAACGGTTTCGATCAAAGCGAGAACGAGTAGGAGTAAGAGAACGAGAACGATGGGCAGTGCGCTAGGTTGCTTGGAATTTTTCGAGGAGGGAGGCGGGCGTGACGCCTTGTTCGCGGAGGGCGCGGAGGCTGAGGGAATCGTGGCGTTTGGCGAGGCGGACGCCGTTTTCGTCGTTCATGAGCGGGGCGTGGTAGAACGCGGGCGGAGAGACTCCGAGGGCGCGGAAGATGAGGAGCTGGCGGAAGGTGGAGCGGACGAGATCGTCGCCGCGGACGACTTCCGTGATGTGCATGGTCGCGTCGTCGACGGCGCAGGCGAGTTGGTAGCTGGGGACGTCGTCTTTGCGCCAGACGAGGAAGTCGCCGAAGTCGCGGCCGGCGATGGCGTGTTGCGGGCCGAGGCGGTTGTCGGTGAAAGAAATGGTTTCGTGATCCGGAACGCGGATACGCCAGTTGGTCGTGATGGGTTGATCGGGCGCGGGTAACGGCGGAAGGGGGGCGTCGAGCGGGGGGCGGAAGTGGGCAGGGTAAACGGGTTCGTCGTCGGGAGCGCCTTCGTGCGGGGCGCCGGCGGCTTCGAGGACGTCGCGGCGGGAGCGGTTGCACGGATAGATGAGGCGGGCGGCGTGGAGTTTTTCGAGGACGGCGCGGTAGAGCGGGCGGCGGGTTTGCTGGTTGTAGGGCGCGTGCGGGCCGCCGATGTCGGGGCCTTCCTGCCAGGTGAAGCCGAGCCAGCGGAGGTCGGTGAGCATGGCGTCGACGAAATCGAGGCGGAAGCGGGTGGAGTCGAGGTCGTCGTTGCGGAGGATGAGCGTGCCGTGGGCGAGGCGGGCGCGTTCGGCGGCGATCCAGAAGGTGCGGGCGTGCCCAAGATGCAGATACCCGGTGGGCGAGGGGGCGAGGCGGCCGCGATAGGTGGATGAGTTTTTAACCACGGATGGCACAGATGGGCACGGATGGGGGAAAGTATCAGCCAAAAATTAGTGGCGACGAAGAGGCGGGCGTGGTTTTTGAGGAGGTATGTCCAAGCTGCTGTGCGTTTACTGTTCTTCGAGCGATCGCCTGGAGGCGAAATACTATGCCGCGGCGGAGGAGGTCGGGCGGGAAATGGTGAAGCGTGGATGGGGGCTGGTTTATGGCGGTGGAAAAACCGGGCTTATGGGAGCGGTGGCGCGGTCGGTGAAGCTGAGTGGCGGGCAGGTGATCGGGATCATCCCGGATTTCATGAAGGCGAAGGAGCTGGCGTTTACCGAGGCGGATGAGCTCGTGACCGTGGTGACGATGCGCGAGCGGAAGCTGCTGATGGAGACTCGGGCGGATGCATTTCTCACGCTGCCGGGCGGCTGGGGGACGCTGGAGGAGATCATGGAGATCCTGACGCTGAGGCAGCTGGATGTGCTGCGGAAGCCGTGCGTGTTTTTGAATCAGGACGGGTTTTACGATGAGTTGTTGAGTTTCTTTCAGCGCATGGTCGCGGAGAAGTTTAACAAGCCGTCGAATCTGGATTTGTTTTCGGTGGCGAGGACGGTGCCGGAGATTTTTGAGCAGCTCGACGGCGGTGTGGTGAAGGCGGAGACGAAGTGGTTCGAGACCAAATGAAATCGGAGTGGGCCACAGAGTGCACAGAGCTCGGACACAGAGGGCACGGAGAGGTGAACGCGGGCGTGGGCGAAGGGGCTGTGCAGATGTGGTGAAGGCGGGAGATTATTTTATGAATGATTTGAGAGAGGTGTTGTTGAAGAAATTGCGCGCTCATGTGGCGCGGGGACTGGATGCACATGAAGCCGCGATGGGGGCGGAGATGATTCGCTTCGTGGAGGAGAATCCGCGGTGCGCGGAGCGGTCGCTCGCGGTTGGGCATCTTACGGGGTCGGCGTGGATCGTGGATGCGGAGAGGCGGCGGACGTTGCTGACGCATCACGCGAAGCTGGGGATCTGGGTGCAGCTGGGCGGGCACGCGGATGGCGATCTGGATATCGCGGGTGTGGCGATGCGCGAGGCGCAGGAGGAGTCAGGGCTGACGCGGCTGCGGCTGGTGACGCAGGAAGTTTTTGATGTGGACCGGCACTGGATTCCGGAGCGCAAGGGTGAGGCGGGGCACTGGCACTACGATGTGCGGTTCATGATCGAGGCGGATGTGAGCGAACCGCTGGTGATCACGAGGGAGTCGAAGGATCTGCGCTGGGTGGAGATCGCGCGGATGGCGGATTTCAGCACCGAGGAGTCGATGCTGCGGATGGCGCGGAAGACAGCCGCCGCTTGCTAAGCGAGCGGCGGAATGAGCAGTGGCCAGTGACCGGTGATGGGGCGGGGTTTGATAGGTGCCGGTCCGGCGCAGGCGTGGGCGACGCGTAGGTGAGATTGGCGCAAGTGTGTCTGCGCGTGTCCAACCGGCCGGCGTCGGCGACGCGGCCCTACCTCGGATTACTGCCAGAGGGGGCGGAGTTCTTCGGTGCGAATCCAGCCAGTCTGGCCGTTTTGGAAGGCGAGGCGGGACCAGCCGAGGTAGGTTTTGTCCACGACGGCAATGGAGCCGGCGGAGAGTGGCGTGGTTTTTTGAGCGGTGTCGGCTTCGGTGGGAATGGAGCGGAGGGTGGTTTGCTTCCAAACGAGGGCGGCGCGGAGGTCGTGGGTCGGCGAATACAGGCGCAGGCTGAGGATGCCGGCGGCGAGGATGAGGACCGAGAGAATGGCGAGGGCCCAGGCGGCGGGTTTGAGGGCGCGGGAGCGGCTGCCGTGGAGGCGGAGCAGGGCGAGAGCGACGGCGACTGCGGCGAGGGCGGAGGCGGCGACGATGACGCGCTGCCAGCCGGCGGGGGAGAACTGGCGGGCGAGTGTGTGGAGAGGCGACGGGTTAATGAACGCGGAGATCGTGGTGGGCGCGTAGCCGGCTTTTTCGAGCGTGAGGGCGAGGTGCCAGCGGACGGAGGCGTCGGACGGGTGCTGGACGAAGGCGGTGGTAGCGTGGGCGGCGGCTTCCTGCCAGCGGTTTTGCTGGGCGAGAGCGAGGGCGAGGTTGTGGCGGGCGATCCAGTCGGTCGGCGTTTTGGTGGCGCGGTCGCGCCAGGCTTTTTCCGCGGTGGCGAAGTCGCTGCGGTCGTAGGCGGACTTGGCGGCGTCTTGCGCGGAGGCGGAGCCGGGGAAGGCGAGCAATGCGAGTGCGAGGACGGCGGCGAAGGGGAGGAGGTTGCGCGGGAGGAAGAGCGAGAAGGCGCTGAAGGATTTAACGGGGCGGGCGGCGAGGGCGGCTTCGGCGCGGGTGATCCAGTCGGCGGGGAGCGGTGTATCGGAGCGGTAGAGACAGCGTTCGGCTTCGAGCCAGAGGGTGGGCCACGGGGCGGAAGGGAGTTGAGAGTTGAGGGTTGAGAGTTGAGGGACGGAGGGCGTGGAAGCCGCGAAGTCGGAGGCGGCGGGGACGGCGCGGGCGAGGGGCCAGAGGGCGGCGGTGTCGCGCTGCCAGCTTTGGAGGAGTGAGACGATTTGGGCGCGGTCTTTGGCGGTTCGGAGTTGTGCGAGTGTCGCGGCGAGGCGGGCGCGGGCTTCGCGCTGGGGGCGGAGCGGGTCGGTTTGTTTTGCGCGGCGCAGGGCGAGGATGAACCAGAAGACGAGCAGCGGCAGGAGCGGCGAGAGTGCGGCGAGGAGGAAGTTGCGCGTGGTGAACGGCAGGGCGGCTTCGTCGGAGCCAGAGAGCGGGTCGCGCGGGATGGCGGCCGGGGCGGCGGGTGGAGTGAGGGTTGGGGCAGGAGTGGCGGCCGCGGTTGAGGAGGCTGGTGTTTTTTGGGGGGAGGTTGCCGGTGTGGTGCTGTTGGCGGCGGGCGTGATGGTGATCGTCGTGCGTGGGGCGGTGACGGTCTGGTAGGTGCCTTTGGCGGGATCGAAGTAGGCGAATGTGACGGGGCCGAGCGTGTAGGTGCCGGGCTTGGTGGGGATGAGGACGACGTCTTCGACGAGTGTGGCTTCGAAGAGCGTGCCTTCTTTGTTGGTGCGTTTGGCCTGGGGCTGGACGACGCGGAAATCTTTGGAGACTTCGCGGGCGGGGAGGCCGGGGAGGTCGGGCCAGTTGCCGGTGCCGGCGAGCGTGAGCGTCCAGGTGACGGGATCGCCGACGCTGGCGGTGGCCGGGACGACTTTGGATTCGAGGGTGAACTGACCGACCGCGCCGTTGAAGGAGGCGGGAGCGCCGGAGGGTAGTGGTTTAACGGTGACGGACGGGCGGTCGCTGGTGATGGCGAACTGGTCGAGGTTGGCGCGGCCCCACATGTCGGTGCCTTTGATGACGTTTACGAGCTGGGTGGCGGCGTTGAGGGGATGCGTGCCGGGTGAGCGCGCGATGGCGCGGGTGGCTTGAGAGATGACGATGGATGTTTCGCCGTTGATAACCGAGCTGCTTTGTTCGGGTTTGCTCCAGTCTTCGATGGCCAGGGGCGTGGGCGTCCATTCGACGCGTCCCACTTCGTGAAGGTAACGGCGGAGGGCGGTGAGGTTGTAGGTGAGCGGGAAGACTTCGCCGGCCCACACAGAAGCGGGAGCCTGCAAGCGTGAAGTGACAATGGAATCGAGCGCGACGGTGCCACCGATGCGGGCTTCGCCGACTTCGAAGCTGGCGGCGGCGACGGTGAGGCGGCCCTTGTCGGTTTCGACGGTGAACGACGGGATGGTGACGGGTTGCTTGAAGGATGGGCGCACGGCGAAACCGATGGTGACGCTTTCGGTGCGGCGGCCGTTGATGATGCTCATGTTTCGCATCTCACCGCCGCGCTGCATGGCGAGACCGGCAACGGCGGGGATTTGCGGGGTGCTGGTGGGCTCGCAGTTTTCGAAGACGAGCGTGAGTTCGCTGGTCTGGTTGTGCGCTAGCGAGCCGCTGGAGGGTTCCCAGCGGACTGACTGGGCGCGGGCGAAGGGGGAGAAGAGCGCAAAGAAGAGGAGAAGCGCGAAAGGGAGGGTGGGCGCGTATTTGAAAAATGAGTGCACGGAGAGTGGCGATGTGAGGGCGGCACTTGATAAGTGCCGGTCCGGCGGAGGCGTTGAGGCGAATAGCTGGGGGGACGGCGATTGACGTCGAGCCGGCGCGTTAGGGACAACGCGCCCTACCTTCGGAGAGTTTGCAGAGACTGGAGAGGCGAGATTGAGGACGATACGGTGCATGGCGGATTACCAGTCTTTGCCGGGCTTGGCGGGCTTGGCGTTGGGGTCCTGCATCAGTTGGAAGAGGCGGCCGGGGGAATCTTTCTCGCGGACTTGATCGAGTTTCTGGAGCTGGACGGAGAGTTCGGGCGGGATGGCGGTTTTGTTTTCGGGGGCGCCGCCGATCTTTTGGGTTTCGCCGGATTGAGGAGGTTGTTGCTCGGGAGAGGGCGTGGGTTGCTGTGGCGGTTGTTCCGGCGGCTTCATGTCGCCGAAGGCGGATTGCTGGTTTTGAGGAGGTGTTTGTGGTGTGTCTCCGGGTTTGGAGTCCTGCGATTGCTGCTGCTGATCTTGAGGCTGGGATTGGTCCTGGGATTTTTGGTCCTGTTGTTTTTCGGAATCTGACTTTTGCGAGTCCTGGGGTTTTTGGTCGGGCTGGCCGGACTGGTTTTGGGAGTCTTTTTGCTGCTGGTCCTGTTTGTCGTTTTTGTCCTGCTGCTGCTGCTCTTGGTCGTCCTGTTTCTTTTCGTCGTCTTTTTTCTCCTCTGGTTTTTCGAGGAGTTTTTTGAGTTTGGCGCGGAGGTCGGGCCAGTTGGCGGCCTTGGCGTCGGAGGCTTCGCCCTGATCGACGGCGAGGAGGGCGTCGTGTATCGGCCCTTCGGGCACGGGGTGTTTGGCGGACTGGAGGCGTTCGCCGTAGGTGATCGAGGCGTCGGCGATTTGGGCGCAGTCTTTGGCGGAGAGCGTTTCGCGGGAAGAGAGGTTGCCGACGAGGGTGGAGAGTGGGGCGGCGATGGTGGCGGCGGGATCCGCGGCCGCAGACGCGGCGTCTGCGGCGAATGTAGAATTATGAATGAGGAATGAAGAAAGGGCGCAGAGGAACAGGAGGACGGTGGCAGTGGTGATCGTGCGCGGTGTTTCTGGTCGCTTTGGGAGAGGGGGCGGAGTGGATTTTGTTTTCAAGTGGAGGTCGCGGGGGCGCGGGCGGACGGGGAATTCGCGCCAGTAGCTCCAGGCGAAGAGGAGCAGGGCGGGGGCAAGGGCCCATTGGAAACGCTCGGCGAGGCGGATGCGGTTACGTTCGAGGAAGGCGCCCTTGCGGCCGGTTTCGACGGTGGACTCGATGAGTTGGGCGAGATCGACCCAGGAGGAGGCGTCGGTGTAGCGGCCGTTGGTGGTTTCGGCGAGTTCCTGGAGTGTGCGCGGTTCGAGTTTGGAGAGGACGACGGCGCCGCGTTCGTCTTTCACGAAGCCGCCGGAGCCGTCGGGAATCATGGCGCCTTCGGGGGTGCCGATGCCGAGGCCGAGGACGCGGATGGATTTTTTCTTCAGGTCGGCGGCGAGCGGTTTCCAGTTTTCGTCGGTGGCTTCGCCGTCGGAAAGAACGATGAGGTAGCGGTCGGCGCCGGCTTCGGTGCTGAAGGATTCGAGGGAGGTTTGGAGGAGTGCGTGGTAGTTACTGCCGCCTTGGGGAAGGAATTCGGGATTCAGCTCGGGAAGAAAATCGCGGAGGATTTCGTAGTCGGCGGAGAGGGGCGTCTGGAGAAATGAAGTGCCGGCGAAGACGACGAGGCCGACGCGTTCGCCTTGGAGGCGTTCGAGGAGCGACGTGATGAGGAGCTTGGCGCGGTCGAGGCGCGCGGGCTTTACGTCGGGGGCAAGCATGCTTTTGGAGAGATCGAGCGCGATGAGGATTTCGCGGGACTGATCGAAGACGGGTTCGTCGATGCGGCCCCATTGCGGGCGGGCGAGGGCGACGATGGCGAAGGCGAGTGCGAGAGAGAAGCGCCAGCGCGGTTTGGAGAAGAGTGAAGGGTGAAAATTGAAGGGTGAAAGGCGGAGTGAACTGCGGGTGGCTTCGGCGTGGATGATTTTCGACGGGGAGGCGGCGGTCGTGGATTTGTGGCGACGCAGGCGGGCGAGGTCGAAGGCGAGCCAGAGGGCGGGGAGCGCGAGGAGCCAGAGGAGTTGTGGCCAGTGGAAGGTCATTGGGCGTTGGCGGGGGAGGACGACTCGCTGGCGCTCGTCGCTACGGGGGCGCGCGTTGTTACGGGGGAGCCACGGAGGAGGAGGGCGGCAAGGGTGAGGAGGGCGAGGCCGGGAATGGCGGGCCAGTGGAAGAGTTCGGTGGTGAGGAGGTAGGACTTGGCCTGGAATTCGATTTTTTGCGTTCGGTCGATGGCGGCGAAGGCGTTCTCGGTGGTGCGGATGTCGTCTGCGCGGAAATAGCGGCCGTTGGTGTTGTTCGCGATCTGGCGGAGCGTGCCTTCGTCGAGATCGGAGACGGCGCGGCCGTAGCGGCCGGTGGGGCGGCCTTGGTCATCGATCTCAGGCATGGGAACAAGGCCGTCGCGGCCGGCACCGATGGTGTACACGGGGATGCCGCGTGAGATGGCGATCTCGGTGGCTTGAGCGGGTGTGAGTGTGCCGGTGCGGTTTTTCCCATCGGTCATGAGGACGACGAAGGCGCCCTGGCGGCGTCCGCCGTCCTGGTGTTTGGCCTGTTCAAGCCGGGTGAGGGCGACGCCGAGGCCGTCGCCGATGGCGGTGTTGTCCTCGATCATGCCGAGGCGGATACGTTCGAGCTGTTTTTGGAGGTAGGCGTGGTCGAAGGTGAGCGGGCTGAGCGTGTAGGCGACGCCGCCGAAGAGGACGATGCCGATGCGGTCGTTGGGGCGCTGGTTGATGAAGGCCTGGATGACGGGCTTGATGGCTTGCAGGCGGTTTATGCGCTGGCCGTCGCGTTCGTAGTCCTCGGCGCGCATGGAGCCGGAGAGGTCGATCGCGAGCATGATGTCGTAGCCTTGGGAGCGGACTTCGCGTTTGTCCTCGACCTTCTGCGGACGGGTGAGGGCGAGGGTGAGGAGCGTGATGCCGAGGCAGGCGAGGAGGGCGGGGAGGCGGGAGATTTGCGCGAGGCTGGGGCGGTGCCAGGCGGCGGCGAACGGTATCAACAAAACGGGCACGGAGCGGCGGGAGCGGAGCCAGATGGCGAAGGGGATCAGTAGGAGGGCGAAGAGCCAGATCGGGGAGTCGAGGCGGAGGCCGGTGGGGAGGTCGATGGGCGGGATTAAGGCGAAGGGCGAAGGGCGAAGGGCGAGGGGCGAAGACGGTGAGGGGAAGGAATGACCAATGGCCAGTGACCAGTGACCAATGTCGGAGGCGGGGTGCATGGTGCGTGGTGGCGTTGGACTGGCGGATTAGCGACGAAACTGTGAGACGCCGTTCAGCGCGCACGGAGTGCGCGCTCCACCCAGGACATGTACGGCTACGGAGAGCAGCGCCGGCGGACTGGGATTTTTTTGGCGTTTGGGCATTGGCGTTTGCGATTTGCGCACGTTCAGTGCGCGGCCATGCGGCGGTGGAAGAAGTGGACGAGGGCGTCGAGGCGGTTTTCGTCGGTGCCGACGATGAGGCGGCTCGTCGGATCAGGGAAGAGGGCGCGATACGATGCGTCGCGGGTGTCGCGCCATTCGGCGTGGGCGGCGCGTTCGGCGGCGGAGCCTTCGAGGGTGACGAGGCGGCCGTTGACGGGGTCGTAGGCGGCGAAGGCGTCGCCGGCGGGGAGTTCGCGTTCCCACGGGTCGTCGACGCGGAAGCCCATCGTCTGGTAGCGGCGTTGCATGAGCGGCCAGCCGTCGGGCGCGGGACGTGAGGCGAAATCGCCGAGCCAGATGAGGATGCTGTGCTTGGGGGCGGTTTTGGAAATGAGGCGCCAGGGGATGGTGGGGGAATTTTCGATTTTTGATTCTCGATTTTCGATTTCGGAAAGACTCGGGGCGGGCTGGCTGAGGAGGGTGGCGGCGGCGTGCATGATCGGGCCGCGGCCGCGGACGGGTTCGCGGAAGGTGTAGCCGGTCGGGGAGGCGTGGATACAGCCGACTCGGTCGCGGTTGACGGCGCCGAGGAGCATGACGAGTCCGGCGAGTTCGAGGAGGGCTTCGCGTTTCGACTGTGCACCGGAGCCGAACTGGAGGCTGGGGGTGTCTTCGAGGACGATGAGGAGGGTGACTTCGCGTTCCTCGACGAATTTTTTGCGGTAGGGTTCGCCGAGGCGGGCGGTGACGTTCCAGTCGATGTCGCGGACATCGTCGCCGAAGGAGTATTTGACGACTTGATCGAACTCCATGCCGCGTCCGCGGAAGGCGGAGCGGTATTCGCCGCTGAGGACGTTTTCCACGGCGTGCCGCACGCGCCATTCCAGCCGTCGCAGGAGCGCGAGCGGGTTTTGGATGGGGGGTTGGGCGGTGGGTGACGGCATTGTTGGATTTTCGATTGGGCGGAGGCAGCTGGTGGGCGGAGGTTTGGTTAAGCGCGAAGACGCAAAGACGCGAAGGGCGGAGCGAAGTTAAGGCGTGGGTGCCGGAGACGGAGGTGGGGGCGGGGTTTGTGGCGTCGTGTTGGTTTGTTGAATAAGTATGAGCGGGTCGCCCTTTTTGACGTTCAGGTCTTTCATGATTTTCTCTATAATCTCCTCCACGGTGCGGTCCGTTAAATCTTCGACGGGACCGGTGACGGCGTCGGAGCCGGTCACGGGAGTTATCTCAAGTATATTGGTGGTCCGGGGGACGGAGGCGACGGAGGTCGGCTGGTTCTTGGTGGTGCTATCGTCTGCCGGTTTTTTTGCGGCGAAGGTTTGAGTGGGGTTGATGAAGTCGATCGTGACGTCCGATCCGGTCATGCGAATTTTTTCGTTTTTATCGTTGATGACGGTCCAGGATGCGACGGTGGCCGTCATCTGGTTGGTTGTGGTATCAAGGACGCCTTCGTGGGCAGTGATGGTAGTTTTGCCGGCTTCGATCTGCATGTCGCCGGCGAAGATTGTCTGCTTTTCGTTGGAGACCATGACGCCGGTGGGGGAGGAGAGGACGTCGTCGGTGGCGAGGCGGAGTTTGGCGTCGGAGTCGTAGACGAGGGAGTTGTCTTCTTTGGTGAAGGAGCCGGAGAGAAGGGTGGGCCTGGTGGGGACGGTGAAGCCGCCGTTGGCGAGCTCTACGACCTGCTCGTCTGATGATGGCGCGGTGGGCTTGGCGGTTTCGGAGATAGGTCTTATAGGACTCATGGGACCCATAGGACCGATATCGGAGGCGGCTGGTGCTTGGGTTGAGGTCGTTGTTGGCGGGATGACGAGGACGCGGCGGGCGGTGCGTTGCTGGCCGAGGCGGGCTTCGGTCAGGAAGAACGCGAAGGCGAAGGGGAACGCCAGAAGCAGGGTGATGAGGAGCCAGCGGGACTTCATGGACCGGCTATTTCGTTTTGAGGCGAAGTGAGGTGATACCTTGACGCGTTTGCTGCTGCTCGACGACGAGGGAGTTGGTGGACACCCAAACACCTTCTTCATTCCTCATTGATGTGACCGGAACCAAGAGTTCGAAGCCACGAAGGACGTTCGGGGAGATATAAAAAGCTCTGTCGAACAGAAGAGTTTCATCCCGCCGTTGAGTGAGATGAAAAGGAAGACGAAGCTCGCCGGGTTTCAGTTCCCGGCTCGCCAGCAGAATGTGGTATGCACTGTAAGCCCCATCAATCAGCGATTCATCCTTTTCTGCGCACGCAATCATCGCGGCGAGATAGTCTGACGATGCGGGCGGGGTTGCTAGCGTGACGAGTGAGCTAGAAAGCAGAATGAATTTGGCTAACAGCAACTTCATCGGCGGAGGTTTTCCTCAGAGCTTCGGCACCGCGGTTTTGTCGAGGACGCCGGAGATGATTTTGTCGGTGGTGATTTCCTCGGCTTCGGCTTCGTAGGTGAGGCCGATGCGGTGGCGCAATACGTCGGGGGCGATGTCCTGGACGAGGGCCGGGTTCACGAAGTCCTGGCCGCGGAGCCAGGCGAGGGCGCGGCTGGCTTGGAAGAGGGCGAGCGAGGCGCGGGGGGAGGCGCCGAAGGAGAGGTGGCGGACGCCGGGGTTGAGCTGGTTCTTGGGGTCGGTCGCGAGGGCGCGGGTGGCGCGGACGAGCGCGAGGATGTAGGCCTGCACAGCGGGGGCGACGTGGATCTTGTCGACCTCGGTGCGGAGCGAGAGGAGTTCTTCGCCGGAGGAGACGGGGGTGAGGGCGGGTTGTTTGGTGACCTGGCCCCAGCGGGACATCATCTGGGTTTCTTCGTCGGCGGTCGGGTAATCGACGAGGAGCTTGAAGAGGAAGCGGTCGGTCTGGGCTTCAGGAAGTGGATACGTGCCTTCCTGTTCGACCGGGTTTTGGGTGGCCATGACGAAGAAGGGTTTTGGGAGGATGATGGTCTGGCCGCCGATGGTGACCTGGCGTTCCTGCATGGCTTCGAGGAGGGCGCTTTGGACTTTGGCGGGGGCGCGGTTGATTTCGTCGGCGAGGACGAGGTTGGCGAAGATGGGGCCGCGGTGGGCGGTGAATTCGCCGGACTTGGGCTGGAAGATCATGGTGCCGACGACGTCGCTCGGGAGGAGGTCGGGCGTGAACTGGATGCGCTCGAACTGGACGCCGAGGGCGGTGCCGAGGGATTTGACCAGGAGGGTTTTGGCGAGGCCGGGCATGCCTTCGAGGAGGACGTGGCCGTTGGCGAGGAGGGCGACGAGGAGGCGCTCGACGACGGCGTCCTGACCGATGACGGCTTTGCCAATTTCTTCGCGGAGTTTTTGGGACCAAGTGGGGCCGGTGAGCATGAGGGGGCGGAGGTCGGAGGAGTTGAGAGTTGAGGGATGAGAGTTGAGAGAAAAGGCGGGGCCGGAAAGGTGGCGAAGCGGAAGAGCGGAGGTGAGAGCCGGGGGCGGTGGAGATCGCGATTTGGTTTTTATCTTTCTCGTTCTCTTTCTCTTACTCGTTCTCTGGTTTGGCGGGTTTCGGAAGCGGAAGGGAGAAAGAGTAAGAGAAAGAGAATGAGAAAGATTGGGCGGAGGGCGGGTAGGACTCGCTTGCGCCGGAAGTGTTTCGTGGAGAAAAACGCGGCGAAATGGAGTTACCAACCCAAATTCAAGACAAGCTCGATGCGCTGGGGGTTTTGCGCGGTGACGTGACGGAGCGGTTCGTGCGAGGGTCGGGGCCGGGCGGGCAGAAGATCAACAAGACGTCGTCGACGGTGCATCTGCGTCATGAGCCCACGGGCGTCGAGGTGCGCGTGCAGCGGGAGCGGTCGCAGAGCGCGAACCGGGAGCTGGCGTGGGCGGAGCTTTGCGAGAAGTTGATCGAGCGGCTGAAGTCGGCGGAGCGGGAGCGTCAGCAGGCGGCGGCGAAGGCGAAGCGGCGGAATCGGCCGAAGAGTTTTCGGCAGAAGGCGAAGCAGGTGGCGGGGAAGCGGCAGCGGGCGGGGGTGAAGGCGTTGCGAGGGAGCGTGAGGGAGGAGTGACGGGATTTTCGATTTTCGAGGCCGGACTGTCGCTGCGCTCGGTACTCGATTTTTGATTGAGAGGAAGGCGCGGCGCCGGCGCGGTGGTTGATGAGGCTGGTGTTGCATTGGGGAGCGGGAACTGGCGGATTTTTTGCGGTCCTATTCCACACCCCATGATTTTTAGACTAGTTGTCCTTTGCCTGCTGAGCGGTGTCGCGTTTTTGGCGGGCTGTTCGAGTTCGCCGCGCTCGGGTTATGCGCCGGAGACGGAGAGGCCAACTTTGGAGAATGTGGCGACGCCGGTGGCGTCTGCGCCCGCGTCTGAGCCTGAGCCGGCGCCGGCAGCGAAGGCCGAGGCGGTGGCGCATAAGAAGCCGCTGTCGCCGAAGTTCGGGCCGTCTGTTCCGGCGGTGCCTGCGTTGAAGGCGGGGGAATATGCGTTGATGGTGGAGTCGGAGCCGCCGGGGGCGACGGTGGTCGTGAATGGGAAGCCGTGCGGGAAAACGCCGTGCCGCGTGGTGGTGCAGGCGAATGGGCGTGGGTTTTTGAAGGAGCAGGTGTCGATCAAAGTGCGTTTCGTGGCGGCGGTGGAGGGCCAGGTTTCGCAGACGGTGGAAGACGTGTTGACGACGCTCGACAAGGTGCCGACGGAGATCCGGTTCACGACGGCGGGGGCGACGCGGGTGGTGAGGTGACGGTAGAGTGAATGGTGAAGGGTGAAGAGGGATGAGGGCGGAGGCGGGTGACGGGTGCGGTGGGCTGATCGCGGGCGATGGCGAGCCGGCGGGGTTAGGCTAACCCGCCTTACTTCGGAGCTAGGGGAACGGTGTCACCGGGTCGCCGATACGGAGGGTGGCGGATTTGGTTTCGTTGATGAGGTTCTGGCCGAAGTTGACGTTGGATGTTTTGGAAGGGTCGCGGCGGTAGGTGGCGAGGGTGCGGAGGGGCTCGGGGGTGCGTTCGCCGGTGAGCTGATCGGTGGTCGTGACGATGCAGCGGGCGCAGGGGCCGGCGGCGCGGAAGGTGGCGGTGCCGACGCGGAGGCGGGGCCCGTTATCCTCGGCGAAGGGGGCGGTGCCGGAGATGACGAGGTTGGGGCGGAAGCGGTCCATGGGGACGGGCTCGGCACCGCGTTCAAGGAGACGGTCGTTGAGGTTGTTGAGCGAGGCTTCGGAGATGACGAGGAGTGGGTAGCCGTCGGCGAAGCCGGTGGTGTCGCCTTGGTCGCTGACGGGGCGGTGGAAGGCGGGGCCGATGCGGACGAGGCGGGCGTGTTGGCCGAGGGCTTCGCTGATCCAGGCGTTGGCGGCGGGGCCGCAGTCTTCGGCTTGGAGGCCGGTGGTGCGCCAGACGGTGACGGAGATGAGCGTTGGAGGAGCGGAGTCGGGGGTGTTGTTGGTTGAGATGGAGAGGGGGACGCGGAGCGGGGAAAGTTTGGGATGGGTCAGCGTGAGGTGAGTGGCGTCGAGTGCAGTGGCAATGGGGATGAGGGCGAGGTGGGTGCGTTGGGTGATGAATTTGCCTTCGCTGTCGACGATGAGGAAGCGGCGGTCGTGGGTGAGGCCGAGGGCGTCGAGCGGGGCGGTGGTGAGGGCGATGCCGCGGCAGCTTTTGACGGGGTAGATGAAGAGGCCGGAGAGGTGCATCGGGATGGCGGCAGGGGCGGGGAGGAAGAAAGAGGATAGAGGATAGAGGATAGAGGATAGAGGGTAGAAGGTAGCGGGTAGAGAGGCGGAGGGCGGAATTTTTGGGCAGGATTGCAGGATGAACAGGATTAGGAGGTGCGGGATGGGGGCGTTCTTTCTCTTAATATTTCGTTAGTCCGTTTCGATCCGGAGAAAGAGTAAGAGAAAGAGGAAAGAGAAAGATTTCATAAGGTGGTGCGGCGGTAGGTGACCAGGTAGAGGCGGGATGATGCGTCGGTCGCGAAGGCGGTGGGGAGTTGGCCGTCGAGGCCGTAGCAGAGGCGGAGGCGGTCGCCGACGAGTTGGTAGATCGCGGGGATGGTGCGGCCGGCATTGGCGCCGTGTTCGCCGGTGAGGGTGAGCGTGGCGTGAGGTTCGGAGGGTGAGTGCGTGAAGGTGCCTCGGTCGGAGATTTCGCCGCCGAAGTGGACGGTGTAGCGGCCGGAGCGGAGCGTGAGGGTCATCTTCTCGAGGACCATGGGCGGGGCGGACTCGCCGGAGAGTTCGGCGCGCAGGGGTTGCCAGAGGCCGTCGAGGGAGGGTGCGGTTGAATCAGGCATTTTTCCAGGAAAGGATTTTACAGAAGATAACGAAGAGAACGAAGAGTCGTGGGGTGTGCGTGGGTGAAGCTTCGTTATTGAGCGGGGTGCCGTTGGTGTGGGTGCGCGGACGTGAATGGAAGCGGCGGATTAGTGATAGTCCGCCCTACTTCGGAGGAGGAACGGCATCGCGCGAGCGCGAGCCCTACGGGTCAGGATCGTTTGGTGAGGTCGCGGAGGCCGGTTTCGACGGTGGCGGGAGACGTGAGGTCTTTGGTGCCTTTGGCGCCGAGTTCGGCGAATTTGCGGGCTCCGGGGAGGACGGTGGTTTCGAAGGAGCCGACGGCGGAGTTGTAGCCTTTGACGGCGGCTTCGAGGCCGCGGCCGATTTTCTCCAAGTGATCGGCGAAGTTGGCGGAGCGATCGTAGAGGTCGCGGCCGAGGCGGGAGATTTCGTCGGCGTTTTTGGAGACGGCTTCCTGGCGCCAGCCGTAGGCGGCGGCTTTGAGGAGGGCGATGAGCGTGATCGGCGTGGCGAGGAGAACTTTGCGGGCGATGGCGCGTTCGAGGAGGGAGGCGTCGGTCTGGAGGGCGGCGGTGAGGAAGTGATCGCCGGGGATGAAGAGGACGACGAACTCGGGGGCGGGCTGGAATTGCTCCCAGTAGTTTTTGGCGCCGAGGGCGTCGATGTGGCCGCGGATTTTTTGGGCGTGGTCGGCGAGTCGGGAGGCGCGGGTGGCTTCGTCGGTGGCGTCGAGGGCTTCGCGGTAGGATTGGACGGGGGTTTTGGCGTCGATGACGATGCGCTGGCCGCCGGGGAGGCGGACGACGAGGTCGGCGCGGAGGGCGCCGGAGGTTTCCTGTTCGGCGAAGTCGGCGTAGGGAAGCATGTCGGCGAGTTCGACGACGCGGCGGAGCTGGAGCTCGCCCCAGCTGCCGGCGTAGCTGGTGGAGCGGAGGGCGGTGGAGAGCTTGGAGGCTTCGGACTGGAGGCGGAGCTGGGCGGAGCCGAGGGCTTCGAGTTGCTGGCCGAGCTGGCCGTAGGCGGTGGCGCGCGTTTTTTCGAGTTCGCCGATCTTGGTATCCACTTTTTCGAGCGACTCTTTGAGGGGTTTGACGAGGAGATCGATGGCTTGCTGGCGGGCGGCGAGGTCGCCCTCGGCCTTTTGCTGAAATTGGGCGAGGGAGGTTTTGGCGAGTTCGAGGAAGGCGGCGTTGTTGCTCTTGAGGGCGTCGGCGGAGAGGGCTTTGAACTCGGAGGTGAGGCGGGTGTGGGCGTCGGTGAGGGTTTTTAGTTTTTCCTCGGAGGAGGCGCGTTCGGCGGCGAGGTCGGAGGAGAGCTGGGTGTTGAGGGTGGAGAGTTTCGCGAGGTCGGCGCGGGCGGTGGCGAGGTCGTTGGTGACGCGGGTGGCGTCGGCTTCGAGGAGGCGAAGGCGTTCGCGGAGAGCGCTTTGGCGGGCGGAGGCGAGAAGCCAGACGACGAGGGCGGCGAGAGCGGCGGAGGCGAGGGCGATGAGCGCGGGGATCACGGCGGAGATTTCGGGGTGGTTGGCGTGCGAGGCAATGCTGGGTTGCGGAGCGGAGAAAGCGGATGTGAGTGAAGGCGGTTGTTCTAGCGAAGTGTGCGCCGCGCACCTTGACACGCCTTGTGTGCGGCGACAGATACCCACTGCCTTTTTCAACGCCAGCGCAGCGGTCCACCCCCGGCCGCTTTTTGCAGACCCACTATGTTCAAGGAAGCAGTTCTTTCCGCCGCCCCGGTGGACACGACCGAAAAACCCCTGGTCCTGATCGTCGATGACGAGTACGGCCCGCGCGAATCCATCGCCTACACGCTCTCGTCGGAGTTCGACGTGGTGACGGCGGAGCGGCCGTCGGAAGGGATCAAGCGGATACAAGAGCGGGCGTTTTCGGTGGTGTTGCTGGACATCCGGATGCCGGAGATGGACGGGATCAAGGCGTTGCAGGCGATCCGGGAGATCGACCGGGATGTGTCGGTGGTGATGCTGACGGGTTATGGGACTTTGCAGACGGCGCAGCAGTCGATGGTGCATGGCGCCAACCAGTATTTGAGGAAGCCGCCGGATATCGCGGAGTTGATGGAAGCGGTGCGCAAGCAGGCGCAGGCATCGGGCGAGCGGCGGCATCAGGCGCAGCTGAATAAAAACATGGAGTCGATGAACGCGGCTCTGAAGCGCGAGATCGTCGAGAAGGACCCGCATATCTGGCAGGCGCGCGCGGCGGTGGAGTTGGTTCACGATCTGGCGAATCCGCTGACGGTGATGATTGGATACGCGTCGCTGCTGGTGCAGGAGGCAAAGAAGGCGGCGCGGCGCGATCCGGAGCAGGCGGAGAAGTTGAGGAGCTACGCGGATGTGGTGAGCCGGGCGTCGGAGTATTGCCACCATCTCGCGGACAACTGGAAGCAGACGACGCGCAAGGCGACGGAGTTCGCCGATGTGGATCTGGTGGCGCTCGTGCGCGAAGTGAAAGAGGTGATTTTTTTCAACAACGCGATCATCCAGCTTTCGGGAATGAGCAGCGCGACGATCCGGGGCTCGCAGTTCGAGCTGACGCGGGTGTTTCAGAATTTGCTCAAGAATGCGCTGGAGGCGGCGGCGACGAAAGTGGCGGTCGTTTTCGCGCAGACGGGCGATCAGCTGGAAATTTGCGTGACGGACAATGGCGCGGGGATGGACACGGAGACGGCGCGGAAGGCGCTCAAGGGCGGCTTCACGACGAAGACGCATGGCACGGGGCTGGGGCTGGGGATCTGCCGTCACCTGCTCGGCGCGCATGGAGCGACGCTGACGTTGGAAAGCGAACCGAAGCGCGGGACGACGATGCGGATCGTGTTTCCGCTGGCGCGCAAGTGAGCGCGGCGGCGCTGAGTGACGGCGGGACGGGCAAAGACGTTGACGCGGTCGGGCGCATGAAGCGGTGATCTGGCGATGACTTTCAGCACGGCACTCTGGGCGCTAATCGCGGCACTGATTATCGGGATCGCGGCTGTATGCGTGAATCCGCGACGGCTGATCAACCGGATGGTGCTGAGCATCTGCGTACACATGGCGGTGTGGCTGGCGTGCATGCATCTGGCGTTCGTGGAAAAGCCGGGTGTGGAGTGGCGGCAGCGGTCGGCCATCCTGGCGGCGGGGCTGGTGTGGCAGTTATGGCTGTTGAAGTCGGTGGTGTTGAAGCCCGGTCTGCGAGTTGGCGAGCGGCTGGTGGCGTCGTGGCCGTGGCTGGTATTCTGGGTGGTGCTGGGCGGAGTGACGTTTTCGGGGGAGTTTGTGAGCGTGGCGGAGGGTGCGGACAGACCGGTGTACGGAGCGGCTTACCATGCGTACGCGGGTGTGTTTCTGGCCGGGTGCGCGGGGCTGGTGGCGCAGATGTTCTGGGCGATGCGTGGATTGCAGGGAGCGGCGCGGCTGGAGTTGCAGGTGCTCATGCTGGGCGGGGCGGTGACGGCGTTTTGCGGACTGTCGATGGTCTTGATCGACTCGTGGCTGGCGGAGCCGGGGCTTTTGCGGCTGATGCCGCTGGCGGTGATGGTGTGCTGCGGGGGGACGATCTGGGCGGTGGTGACGACGCGGGTGCTGGATGCCCGGCATATCCTGGCGCTATGCCTGGAGCGTATCGGACTTGTGGCGACGGTGGGGCTTTTTGTGTGGGGCATCGAGCAACTGGCGGGGCAGTTCGTGCCGGCCGCGGTGGCGTTCGCGCTGGCGCTGGCGTTCGGGCTATGGTTTGCGGCGGAGATCGCGCCGTGGATGCAGGAGTTATTTCAAAGGCAGGCGAAGGGGAACCGGGTGAGGCACGCGGCGTTTGAAGTGGCGCGCGGGGAGTTGCGTCCGGAGGCGATGGAGGAGGCGTTCGTGAAACTGCTCAAGGAATGGGCGGGCTGCGAACGTGCGGCGATCCTGATGGGGTCGCATGGGCGGCTGACGGGCGACGGGCTGGAGTTTGCGGTGGATTCGCCGGAGATGAAGGCGTTGAGCGCGCTGCGCTGGGTGACGCCGGAGAGGCTGGCGCGAGAGAAACCGACGGCGGAGCGGGTGGCGTTGCAGGCTCTGCTGGAGAAGCATGGGTTTGGCGTGCTGGCGGCGAGCATCGGGCCGTCGCCTGCGCTCGTGGTGGGATTGAGCGTGCCGCTTTCGCGGAGGCCATACACGTACCCTGAAGTCGGTGTGTTGCTACAACTGGCGGCGATCATCGAGAACTCGCTGTCGCGCGCGCACTATCTGATCAAGGCGCAGCATGCGGAGCAGCTGGCGACGGTGGGTTTGCTCGGTGCGAGTATCGCGCACGAAATCCGCAACCCGCTGGTCTCGATCAAAACCTTTGTGCAGCTGTTGCCGAACCACTACCAAGAGCCGGCGTTTCGGGATAAATTTTTCCGGCTGATCGGAGATGAAGTGGGGCGTATCGACCGTTTGACGGAGCAATTGCTGGATTTGTCAGCGCCTAGGGTTTTTAGCTCACGTGAGGTTGAAGCACATCCACTGTTGCGATCGTGCCTAGATTTGATGGCGGCCAAAGCGGAAGATAAAGGTGTGAGGCTTCTGACAGAGTTCGAGGCTGAATCGGATCGTGTTTTTACTGATCCAAATGCAATCAAGCAGGTTATGCTGAATCTCGGCTTTAATGCAGTTCAGGCGCTAGAACGCCATTCCGGCGAACGCTGGTTGCGCATGAGAACGAAGAAAGTCGCTGATAATCTGGAGATTGCAGTGGAAGACAGCGGACCTGGACTGACTCCGGAGGTGTGGGCGAGGCTGTTTCAGCCTTTTCAATCAACAAAATCGAGCGGCTTTGGCTTAGGGCTAGCAATTTGCAAAGACATCCTTTCTAGTTTGCAGGCAAGTATCACCGCAGATCCTCCCGAAACCGGGCGGGGAGCGACCTTTAGAATCGTCCTGCCATGTCCGCCACCACCTACATCCTAGCCACGCACGATCCCGAATTACTTCGGGCGTGGTGGGTGCTTGTGCCGGCGGGGGCGAGGGTGGTGACGTTGAGCGAACTTGTGCAAGGCGGGGCGGTTTTGCCGGCGGGGCTGCCGATGATTGTGGTGGTGGAAGAGGCGGTCGTGGGGGAATTACCCCGGGCGTGCGTGCAGGCGCCGATGGTTTTTGTAGGCGATCAGCATGGTGAAGTATTCGAAAGGCTTGGACAAACGACGGGGGCGGCGCGCGTGTGCCTGAGCCGCCGTGACAGCCATGCGCGGCTCGGAGAGTTTCTGCCGCTGCTGGAGGAAATCGCGACGCGCGGAGCGACGACGGCGCTGCTTTCGGACAGGAATCAACACGCGGTGGCGCCGGTGAGTCGGGGCGTGCGCGGGCGCGAACGTGAGCGCGGAGCGGATACAGAAGAGTCGTGGTGGGACTGGATGGGCGATGCGGTGGAGGCGATCGGCGGGCGCGAGGAACTGCTCGGCGAATTTCGCCGGATGGCGAAGCGGACGCTGCGGACCTCGCATGTGGTGTTTTTCCTGCGGGAAGACACGGGCTACCGGGCGGATCGCGGGGACTATTTTTGCGCGAACGGCGACGCGTTGAGCCAGTATCTGGTGCATCATCCGGTGTTGCTGGACGGCGCGAGCTGGCCCGTGAGCGTGAATCCGGTGGTGGAGTTGTCGATACGGCAGCGGATGGCGGCGTGGTCGTTGCGGTTGATCGTGCCGCTGCATGACAACGGGCGGCTGGCCGGATGGATGGGGCTGGGCGTGCGTGACGACGGGCTGGCTTACGATTCGGCGGACTGCGCGAAGGCGGCGAGCCTGGGGCGGTTGCTGAGGCAGATGATGGCGTGTACGCCGCAGTCTGTCGTCGGCGGATCGGGAGATCGCGCGCAGCTGGCGGCGAAATATCTCCCGGGTGTTTTGATTTTGGGAGCTGCGGAAATGCCTCCTGAGAACGTGCCTGTGGCGGTGAAGAATTTGATCGCGGAGGTGAGGCAGTTGCGGGTGACGCGGCGGATCGTGCCGTCGGCGGGACGTCCGTGGCGCGCGAGCGCGGGGATCGTCGCGGAGACGCAGGGCGTGTGGGCGAACTGGGAGGACGCGACGGCGGAGTTGCAGGAGCAGCACCGGCGCGCGCGCGAGGAGCGGCTGGCGTTGTTGCACGATCTGGCGCTTACGTTGAATCACGAACTGGGCAACTCGCTCGTGTCACTGGCAGCGTTGCGTCACAATCCGGGTGCGGAGACGAATTCGCCGGTGCTGCTGGCGGCGATCAAACGAGACATCGCCTCTCTGGAAGCGGTGAACCGGCACCTGGCGTCGCTGCCGACGTTCAGCGAAGTGGAGGCGGAGAGCATCGATCTGCGGGCGCTGGTCTGCGCGGTGGGACGGAAGTGCGGCGTGATGGTCGAAACGGGATCTCAGGAGATTCTGCTCGATGTGGCGCCGAAGCTCATCGAGTTCGGTCTCGAATCGATTTTGGAAAGCATCGCGGAGAATCGTCCGGGGCTGGGAAAGCGTGAGTTGGTGATGTCGCTGCGCACATCGGGGACAGGGGAATCGCTTGCGGCGGTGTTGTCGATTCGCGGACCAGGGCTGGCGCTTGAAGGGATTTTGCCTGCTCCGCAGCCAGGGGCGACACCGACGCACGGGCGTATCGGCGTTTTCATTGCAAAGGAGATCATCCATCTGCACGGCGGTTCGATCCAGGCGGGCACAGGGACGAATGGGCCGGAGATTTCGCTGTCGATCCGGCAGTGGTGATGCAGCCTGGCGCGGGCGGTGGCGAAGGTGGCGTTTAATCGAAGCTAGCTTCGGGCGGGCGTGGTTCTAGGGTGCGGGTATGAGCAACACGGCTGCATTGAAAATTGTCATCACGGGAGTCACGCGCGGGCTGGGACGGGCGCTGGCGGAAAAATTCATCGCGGGCGGGCACACGGTCATCGGGTGCGGGCGGAGTGCGAACGAGATTTTCGATCTGCGGTTTTCGCATCCAGCTCCGCAGGATTTCTCGGTGGTGGATGTGGCCGATCCGGCCAAGGTGGATTTGTGGGCCGAGAAGGTTTTGGCCGTGCATGGCGCGCCGGATTTTTTGCTCAATAATGCGGCGCTGATGAATGAACCGGCTCCGTTGTGGAGAGTGCCGGCGGAGAAATTTTCGCGGTTGATCGATGTGAACGTGAAAGGTGTGGCGAATGTGGTGCGGGCGTTTGTGCCGGCGATGATCGAGGCGAAGCGCGGGGTGATCGTGAATTTTAGCTCGGGCTGGGGGCGGTCGGTGTCGGCGGAGGTCGCGCCTTATTGCGCGTCGAAGTGGGCGATCGAAGGGCTGACGCAGGCGCTGGCGGAAGAATTGCCGGAGGGGCTGGCGGCGGTGCCGCTGAATCCGGGCGTGATCGACACGGACATGCTCCGGCAGTGCTGGTCGGACGGAGCGGCGAGTTATCCGAAGGCGGACAAGTGGGCGGAGAAGGCGGCGGCGTTTATTTTGAAACTAGGGCCGAAGGATAACGGTCGGCCGCTGAGTGTGAGCGGATTCGAAGATTGAATACGGCGCGACGGTTCCCGGCGCAGTCAGCAGAACTGAGTTGATTTGGCGGCTCAGCGGCCGCCGCGGCCGAAGATGACGACAGGGATGGTGCCGAGGAGGATTTTGAAATCGAGCCAGAGGGACCATTGATCGATGTAAGCGAGGTCGAGGCGGACCCAGTCTTCGAATTGGGCGATGTCGTTGCGTCCGCTGATCTGCCAGAGGCAGGTGAGGCCGGGGCGGACGCTGAGGCGGCGGCGGTGGGCGTCGTCGTTGAAGCGTTTCACTTCATCGATCGGGAGCGGGCGCGGGCCGACGAGGCTCATCTCGCCGCGGAGGACGTTCCAGAGCTGGGGAAGTTCGTCGAGGCTGTGGCGGCGTAGGAAGCGGCCGATGGGCGTGACGCGCGGGTCGTTGGCGATCTTGAAAACGGGGCCGGTCATTTCGTTTTTGGCGGCGAGGGCGGCTTGCTCGGTCTCGGCGCCGATGCGCATGGAGCGGAACTTGAGGAGTTGGAACGGGCGGCCGTTGAGACCGGCGCGTTGTTGACGGAAGAGGATCGGGCCGGGGGAAGTGAGTTTTATCGCGACGGCGATGAGCAGCAGCAGCGGGGAAATGAAGAGAATGATGAGCGCGGTGGCGGTGAAATCGAAGAGCTTCTTGAGGATGAGGTGAGTGGAAGGGGCGCTTTGGGCGCTGTAGTGGATGACGGGTTCGCCGGCGAACCAGTCCACGCTCATGCCGAAAGGAGTGCGGGCGAAGAAGCCGGGGCGGACGATGACGGAGACGCCTTCGCGTTCGCAGGCGGAGAGGAGGAACTGGAGGCGGGTGTTGTCGATGCCGGCGAGGTTGACGACGACAGCGTTGACGGAGTGTTCGTGGAGAAGTTTGACGAGATCGCTGACGGATTCGGAGCTGGGATCGAATTCGCCGACACTTTCGAGTTGGTCGCGCTCAAGCGGGGAAAGGGATTCGCGGAGGCGGGCGTTTTCCTGGGCGGCGCCAACCCAGAGAACGCGGTGGCGCCAGGATTTCGCGGAACGGCGCGCGGCCATGAAACGGGCGAGCCATTCGTGTCGCAGGTAAACGAGTACGCCGCCGAAACCGCAGGCGAGGATGACGACAGAGCGGGCGAACTGGGTGCGGACGAGGAAGAGAATCGAGATGAGCGTGATGACGCTGAAGACAACGCTGCGCGCGACGATGAGGATCGTGCCCATACGGGCGTTGAGGCGGAGCTCGCGATAGAAACCCTGGGAGGCGAGCGTGAGCGGGCCGATGAGGGCGAAGATGGGGAAGAGCCAGAGATGCTCCTGGAAGGTTTCGATCTGCGGGAGATCGAAGAGCGGGAAGGTGGCGCGGAGGAGGTAGGCGAAGCCGAGGGCGAGGGCGAAGAGGAGGCCGTCGCTGAGCTTGAAAAGCAGTATGCGGTTTTGCCGGGAGTGGGAGAGCACGGGCGGGAGCCGTGTGGCGACGGTTAGAAGTGTCGGAGATAGATGTTGCCGGACTCGTCGGTGAAGGTGAGCAGCTTTGGCTCGATGGCGGTCAGGCGGAGGCCGAGGGCTGGCTCGACGAGGTCGTTTTCCCGGAAGAGGCGGTCGTTGAGGATGACTTTGTTACCTGTATCGGAGATGCGGATGCTGGTGATGCGGAGGCGGTCGATGAAGGCTTGAATGCGGGTGCCGATCTTGATGGCGGGAGCGGCGGGCTCGGCGACGATGGGCGATGGGAGCGAAACGACGGGGGCGGCGGTGGGGGCAGGCTGGATGGGGTTCTCGATGTCAGTGGGTGTGACGGGAGAGGGGGCTGAGGGCTGAGCGAGGATGGGCGTGGTCGCTACTGATGCGGGGGGCGAAGGATCGGTGATAGGGGAGGACGTTGGCGCGGTGGCGACTGGTGTGGATGGAGCGGGTTGGGCGGGCGGAGTCGCGACGGGGGCGGGGAGCGGAGTGGGTTTATCGTCGCGGACGACGAGGAGGATGACGGTGGTGGAAACGGCGGCGGAGAGCAGGGCGATACCGGCGCAGATGAGGGCGATTTTGCCGAAGGGAGTTTTGCCTTTTCGTGGAGCGGAGGGGATGGCGGCGGGACCTGCGACGGAGGGTGTCGCGGGAGTGGAGTCGCCATGGCGGTTCTGGGCTTTTTTGAGGGCGTCGTTGATGAGGCTCATGGCGGGGTGAACGGTCGGGGCGGTTTAGTCGGTGAGTTTTTTCACGTCTTTAATCGCGCGGCGGACGTCCCAGTAGGAGATCTCGTCGGACTCGCGAATATAGGCGGAGAGCAGGGCTTTGTCGCAGAGATTGTTCACGATGCGGGGAATGCCACCGGAGAAACCGTGGATGCGGCGCATGGCCCATTCGGTGAAGAACGGGCGGCCGTTCCAGCCGGCCTTGGTCATGCGGTGGTTTACGTAGTGGGCGAGGTCGTACGGGTTGAGAGGCTCGAGTTCGCAATGAACGAGGATGCGCTGGCGGAGCTGGCGGAGTTCGTCGCGCTTAATGATGTCCTTCAGCTCGGGCTGGCCCATGAGGACGATCTGGAGGAGCTTTTGCTTGTCGGTTTCGAGGTTGGAGAGGAGGCGGATCTGCTCGAGGACCTCGAAGGAAAGATTCTGGGCTTCGTCGATGATGAGGACGATGTCGCGGCCGCGCTCGATGCGTTCGAGGAGGATGCGGTTCATCTGGAGGACGAGATCGTGGGGATCGTCGGCATCGGTCGTTTCACCGAGTTCCTGGAGAATGGCGCGGAGCATCTGGGTTTCGTTGACGCGCGGGTTGACGATCAGGGCCGTGTCGAAGCGGGCGGGGTCGAGCTCGTTAAGGAAGCGGCGACAGAGGGTGGTTTTTCCGCAGCCGACTTCGCCGACGACCACAATGAAGCCCTTGCGTTGCTCGACGCCGAATTTGAGATGCTGGAGCGCTTCCTGGTGCGTGGGACTGAGGTAGAGGAATTTCGGGTCCGGAGTGATGTTGAACGGCATCTCCGAGAATCCGTAAAAGCTCTGATACATGGGGGCTTGGAGTATTGGCGGACGTGGGGAAACGCACGCAAAATTCATGAGCGAGGGGCGAAGCGGAAGAGGTTTTGAAAGCTCCTTTACATCGCGGGACGGCGGGCGTTTATCTGCGACACTCCTAACGCCGTGAATTTGCGCCGACTGATTGTTGTTCTCTACCTGGTTTTGTTTGTGGGCATCGCCATAGGGTCGGGCGTGTTTTTCTGGCGGTCGCGCGAGGAGTATCAGCATCTGTTGCGTGCGGAGCAGATGGCGAAAGTGCGGCTGGCGGAGGCGCAGCAGAAGCTCAAGGAGCAGGAGACGGTGCTGGAGCGGCTGCGTAACGATCCGGCGTATGTGGAAATGGTGATACGCCGGCACCTCGGGTACGCGAAGCCGGGCGAGAAGATTTTTCTCTTTTCGGAGCAGGATACGCAGATTTTCCGGCCCGAGCCTAAGCGCTGACCTGATCGTCGTGTAGGGGCGGGAATAAGCATTGCCTGTCGCGGGTGCGTTTCCTGAATTTCGGCGCACGATTTTATCATGGCCACACCCTCGATCATCGAAGCATTCGAACGCGCCGGACAGGGACAGGTTTTCGCGTTTTACTCCCAACTCGATGCAGCCGCGCAGCAGCGGTTGCTCGCCGAAGCCGCGGAGATCGATCTCGCGGAAGTGGAGCAACTCAACCGGACGCTGCTCGGTAAGAATGCGGCGTCAGTGAATCTCGACGGGCTCGCGCCCGCGCCGTTTGCGCCGCTTCCGGAAAATGGCGGTGACGCCGCGGAATGGGCGAAGGCGAAGGCGGAAGGCGAGAAGGCGCTGCGCGCGGGACGGGTGGCGGCGTTCACGGTCGCGGGCGGGCAGGGAACGCGGCTCGGGTACGATGGGCCGAAAGGCACGTACCCGGTGACTCCGATCAAGAAGAAGACGTTGTTTCAGGTTTTCGCGGAGAAGATCCGCGCGGCGGGTACGCGTTACGGAAAGCCGATCCACTGGTTCATCATGACGAGCCACGCGAATCACGAAGCGACGGAGAGCTTTTTTAAGGAGAATAAATTTTTCGGTCTCGAGGCGTCGCGCGTGCACTTTTTCCGCCAGGGCCGGATGCCTGCGGTGGATTTTAACGGGAAGATTTTACTGGAAACGCCAGGAATGATCGCGATGAGCCCGGACGGGCATGGCGGGTCGCTCCGCGCGCTCGATCGCAGCGGCGCCCTCGATCTGATGAAGCGCGAAGGCATCGATACGCTGAGCTATTTCCAGGTGGATAATCCGCTGATTCGCGTGATCGATCCGACATTCATCGGCTTCCATCTACTGCGGGGCTCCGAGATGAGCAGCAAAATGGTGCCGAAGGCGTATGCCGAGGAAAAGGTCGGGCATTTTTGCACCCAGCACGGGAAAAACGTGGTTGTGGAGTATTCCGATCTGCCGATGGCATATCAGAAGGAAGTCGATGCGAAGACCGGCAAGCTCCGGTACATCGCGGGCAGCGTGGCGATCCACATCTTTGACGCGGCATTTATCCGTCGCATGGCGGCGGGTGGGGAAGGCGTGGCTCTGCCGTTTCACCGCGCGGATAAGAAAATCCCGACGGTTGATGCGGCTGGAAAAGCCGTGAAACCGGAAAAAGCCAATGGCGTGAAGTTCGAGATGTTCGTTTTCGACGCGCTGCCGTTCGCGAAAAATCCGGTGGTCATCGAGGCAAAGCGTGCAGACGATTTCAGCCCGGTGAAAAATGCCGAGGGACTGGATTCGCCGAAGACCTGCCGCGAAGACCAGCTCCGGCAGTTTGCGCGCTGGTTCAAAGCCAATGGCGCGGCGATCGCCACGGATGCGACGGGGCTGCCGAGTGTCTCCGTGGAGGTGTCACCGCTGTTTGGCTACGACGAAGATTCGTTTGCCGAACGCTGGTCGAAGACCGGCACGAAGCCTGCGGTTACCGACGGACTGTATCTCGAATAACCGCTGTCCAGCTAACGCCTCCTCTCTTCCGATCCGTTTAACTTCATCGCTCATTCATGACCACGCTCGATAAAATCAATGTCGCCGCAAAATCTGGCCAATTGCTTCCCAGCACGGCTGAAAATCTGGGAGTGTGGCTCGGTGCCGCGCTGCCCGCCTGGGCCAGTGGCAGCATCGCGGAACTCGTGGACAAGCAGGCGTGGGCGGAGCTGAACGACCGCTTTTATCGTTATCTGGAATTCGGCACCGGCGGTATGCGCGGCCGCACGATTGGTGTGGTTACGGCGAGTGCGGAAACGGGAAAACTCGGAGCGCAGGGAACGCCGGAGCATCCGGCGGTCGGCAGCAACGTGTTGAATGATTTCACCCTCGTGCGGGCGACGATCGGACTTTTCCGATACACGAAGAAATTCCTGGCGAAGGAGAACCGGTTCGATGTGCCGAAGCTCGTGATCGCGCATGACGTGCGGCATTTCTCGCGGCACTTCTGCGAACTCGCGGCGTCCACGTGGACGCGTCTTGGCGGCAGCGCGTTTATTTTCGAGGGACCTCGCTCGACGCCGCAGCTCAGTTTCACGGTGCGCTATGTGAAGGCGCACGCAGGCGTGGTCATCACGGCGAGTCACAATCCGCCGCACGACAACGGATTCAAAGCCTACTTCGAGGATGGCGGCCAGGTGGTGCCTCCGCATGACAAAGGCGTCGTTTCCGAAGTGAATGCGGTGCCGCTGGCCGAACTCGGCGCGTATCTCGACAAGAGCCTCGCGGGTGTGGTCACGCTCACGAAGGCAGCGGACGATGCGTATCTCGCGGTGGTTTCGAAAGCGGTGATCGACGGCAGCGTCTTCAAGAAGACGAAGCTGAAGGTGGCGTTTACGAATATCCACGGCACGGGCGGGATCGCGTCGGTACCGGCGTTGCTGCATGCAGGTGCCGAGGTTTCCGAAGTGCAGGAGCAGGTGGCGTTCGATCCCCGTTTCCCGACGGTGAAGTCACCGAATCCGGAGAATGCCGAAGCGCTGTCGCTCGCAGTGAAACTCGCCGAGGCCAAGGGGCTCGATGTGGTGATGGCGACCGATCCGGACTGTGATCGCATGGGCGTCGCGGTGCGTAACAAGGAGGGCAAAATCGAACTGCTCACGGGCAATCAGATCGGTGCGATGCTGGCGGAGTACCGCATTGGCAAATACAAGGAGCTCGGGTGGATTCCGCAGGCTGGCGGTAATTCGTCCGTGCTCGTGAAGACCTTTGTCACTTCGCCGTTGCAGGATGCGATCGGGCGAGGGCATGGCGTTAAAGTCGTCAACACGCTGACGGGCTTCAAGTGGATCGCGGCGAAAATCCGCGGTTACGAGGAGCAGTTGAAGGCGAAGCTTCTGGCGACGGAGGGCATCGCGCTCGATTACGATGCGACGCCATTCGAGACGCGCGCGAAGCTGCTGCAGAAGCATTCGTCGTTTTATCTCTTCGGTGGCGAGGAGAGCTATGGATATCTCGGCAACGACTATGTGCGTGACAAGGACGGGAACGCTGCGTGCGTGATGTTCGCCGAACTGTGCGCGTACGTGAAGAGCCGCGGGCTCACGGTGCCGGAGTATCTCGACGAGATTTATCTGAAGCACGGCTTCTTCCTCGAAGGAGTTATCAACCTCTATTACGAAGGCGCGAGCGGTGCGGCGAAGATCAAGCGCATCCTCGACACTTACCGGTCTGCTCCGCCCGCAAAGTTTGGCGACGTGACGGTGGCGAAGTTTCAGGACTTTGGCCGCGAGAAGGTCATCGATGCGGATGGTGAAACGATCCCTTCGCAGGATCTGTACTTCGTGACGCTGGCCAATGGCTACAGCTTCGCGGCGCGCGGTTCGGGTACGGAGCCGAAGATGAAGTTCTATCTTTTTGCCTCGGGCAAAGCGGGCAACGCGGTCGAGCTGGCGGCGACGAAGGCTCAGGTGAGGGCCGAGTTGGAGCGAGTAAAGGGCTTCATCGAAGCCGACGCGAAGCAGCGAGCGGAAGGCTGAGTCCTTTGGTCTGTACGCAAAAAAGCGCGGTGAGATCACCGCGCTTTTTTTGGGGATTGCTGACCGGCAGGTCAGACTGGGGCGTTTTCTTCCTCGGTGGGCGCCGCGAGAGCGCCAGTCCGGAGAAGCGTGGAGATTTTTGCCTGTTCGAACGGTTTCGTCAGGTAGGTGCGCACGCCTAGATTTGCCAGCGCGATGATTTTTTCGCGGTCCTGAGCGGCCGATGTGGCGATGATTTTAAGGGAGCGAAGGTGCGGGTCTTCGCGTACGCGGCTGACGAAGGCGACGCCGTCCATCTCCGGCATTACGAGATCGGCGATGACGATGTCGGGGCGAAGGCCGCGTTGGAGACGGGTGAGCGCCTCCTGGCCGTTTTTGGCGGAGACTGCCTCCCATCCTGTTTCGGCTTTGACCATCGCCTCGAGAGTTGTGCGGGCGACATCGTCGTCGTCGACGAGAAGCGCGGTTTTGGCGAGCAGGTTGCGCGAGGCGAGTTGTGGATTCGCGGCTGCGGCGGCGAAGAAAGGCTGGAGGATGGCGCGGGATTTCGCGGCGTCGTATGGTTTCAGGAGGTAACCGGCGATCTGGAGTTTCGCGAGGGTGAGGATGGTTTCCTTGTCGCGAGTGGCCGAGGTCATGACGACCTTTAGGCTGCGGAGGATCGGATCGCGCCTCATTCGTTGCAGCAGCTCGATGCCGTCGACCTGAGGCATGCGAATGTCGAAGATGCAGAGGTCGGGCTTAAATCCGTCGCAGAGGATGTCGAGCGCAGCCTGGCCGTTTTCGACCTCGAGGAGTTCGAGGTTGGGCTGGTCACCGATCAGTTCGCGAAGGGCGGTGCGTTCGATTTTGTCGTCGTCGGCGAGAAGGATTTTCATGTCGCGGATAGCGGCGGTTGCGAGTCGGGATGTTGATGCTTTGTACGCAGGGCGGCGAAGGTTTTTTCCGCCCGCACGAGCGCTTCGTTCACGGCAGAAAGCTGGCCTGCATCGGCGACTTTTTCCAGCCCGGCGGCAATTTCGCTGAGATCGCGGGCATGGATGTAGAGCGATGTACTTTTCACGGAGTGTGCGGCCCGGGCGAACGTAACGGCATCATTTTCAGCGAGGGCATGGTGCATCTCAGAGAAGCGGCGAGCGGTTTCCTCGAAGAACATCGCGACTATCTGCGGACTGACGGGCTCTTCACCTGTGGGCGAGCTTTGAGGGTCTTCGAGAATGGCCAGGAGCTGGGCCTCAGTCAGTCCATCGGGAACGACCGTGGAGCCGTCGCTCGATTCCATGTTTGTGCGAATGATCTCGGAAATCACGCGGTGAAACTCATCGCGACGCAGCGGCTTTGTGAGGAAGTCGTTCATGCCTGCGGCGAGACATGCGTCGCGATAGGCGATGGAGGCATTGGCGGTGACTGCGATGATCGGGATCAATGGCTGGCGCACGCCGCCTTCGCCCGCGCGGATGGCGCGCGTGGCTTGGAAGCCATCCATGACGGGCATGCGGTTGTCCATGAGCACGGCGTCGAAATCGGCTTTGCGGAGTTTTTCGAGAGCTTCGGCGCCGTTGAACGCGAAGGCGATTGTGTGACCCATTTCGCGGGCCTGACTTTCTGCGATGGCACGTTGGACAGCGTCGTCTTCCGCACAGAGCAGGCGGAGCGAGCGTAGATGAGGCGGGAGGTTTTTCGAGAAGGACTGTGTCGAGGAAAGCTCAGTGATCTGGTTTTCCGAAGCGACGGGAAGAAGGAGTTGGACGGTGAAGGTGGTGCCTTTGCCGAGCGTGCTATCGACGGTGACGGAACCGCCCATCTGTTCGGAAAGACCTTTGACGATGGAAAGACCGAGGCCGGTGCCGCCGAAGCTGCGCGTGGTGGAGGCGTCGGCCTGGACAAATTTGCCGAAGAGCTTGCCGCGGGCTTCGGGCGAGATGCCGATGCCGGTGTCGGTGACTTTGATGGCGAGAGAGATTTTTTCGCCGATCTCGGCGGTGCGTTGAAATGAGACCGTGACGTCACCGGTGGAGGTGAACTTGATCGCGTTGCTCAGCAAATTGGCGAGCACCTGGCGGAGACGAGTGGGATCGCCGATGAGCACGGCGGGAAGAGCGGAGTCGAAGGACCAGATCAGCGAGAGATTTTTAGCCTCGGCGCGGAGTTTCATGACTTCGAGTACGCGAAGAAATTCGTCCTGAACGCGGAAGGCGATGGCTTCGAGGTGGAGTTTGCCGGACTCGACCTTCGCGGCGTCCAGAATGTCGTCGAGGATTTCGAGCAAGGCTTCGGCGCTGCCGTGAGCCATGTCGGTGTAGCGACGTTGGTCGGGTGGTTGCTGCTGACGGCGGAGAATTTCGAGCATGCCGATAACACCGCCGAGTGGCGTGCGGATCTCGTGACTCATGACGGCGAGGAATTCGCTTTTGGCGCGATCGGCGGCTTCGGCAGCGTCCTTGGCGGCGAGGAGACTGCGTTCGTAATTCTTCGATTCAGTGATGTCGGTCAGGATGCATACGAAGCAACGAATGCGTCCGCTGGCGTCGCGTACTGGACTGGTGGTGACGCGCCAGGTGATCGGGCGTTTGTCGGGTCGAACGTAGGCGGTTTCGAATTGGGCGGGTTTTCCGAGTGCGGTTTCTTTCATCGCGGCGGCGACAATGGGGCGCACTGCGGATGGCCAGAGTTCGATGAAGGAGCGGCCGATGACAGTGGAAGCCGGGGAACCGAGCGCGACGAGGCCGCGGTGGTTTACGGTCAGGCAGCGGCCTTCGAGGTCGAGCATCTGGACGCAATCGGGAGATGCTTCGACGAGGGTGGCGTTGCGCTGTTCGGAGAGCGTGAGGCTGTCCATTTGTTCGCGGATACGCTCTTGAGCCTGGAAGGAGAGCAGGAGCAGGAGTACGATCAGTGCGGTGATGACGATGACAGGGAATCGTTCGCGCAAGATGGCGGAGTTCCAGTCGTCGGCGGCGATATCGATCTCAGCGTTGATGGAGCCGCGATCCGAGCCTGAGTCAGGAAGCGGCACAGAGGCGATGATCCAAGTGCCCCAGCGATCCCGGACCGGGCCGAGTACGAATGGCTGGCGGGCGTTCATGCCTGCGACGTAGGCGGCGGACGCTTCCGTGTAGAGCTGGCCGGGCGGAGAGTAGTCGTCGGAGTCGGGCGATTCGGAATCGACGACAAAGTAGCATTGTCCATCCAGCACGCCGGCGAGGAGGACGAAGCGCAGATCGTGATTCGCTTTCACGAGCGCGATCATGCGCGCCTTGAGTTCTTGATAAGAGGATTTCTGAAGATCGCTTTCGCCCCAATCGAGCGCATGAGCCTGCGCGGGCTGGACGGAGGCGGCGACCAGATGGCAGCGGGCGAGCGCATCGTGGCGCATGGCGCGATCATGGCGGCGGCCGGTTGTTTCGGCGGCGATCCAGCCGGTGACAATCATGCCTGCTGCGGCGAGCAGCCAGAGGAGGCGGCGGTTTTTCCACGCGGGGATGCGTTCGGCGGAGAGACTGTGTTGGGCGGTGGCGCTGTAGCACCAGCCGAAGGATACAGCCAAAAGAAAAGCGAGCAGCGCGCTGGCAGAAGCGGCGATAACGGCGTACTCGGGTTGATTGGAGAAAGCGGTGAAGAGAGAAAGGCCGGCAGTGTTCGCGAGCAGAATGATCGAAGCGATTTTCCAGCGGATGCGTTCGGAGCGGATGGTCACGTTTCGTCGCAAGCGCCAGAAAACACAGGAAGCCCACAGACCGGCGATGGGCATCATCAGGAGGTGAACGGCCGACAGGGTATCGACGGAAATGAGCGTGGAGATGACGGCTGAGACGGTGAGCAGGGGAAGGTGTATCCAGCGGCCAAGGCGTGCTTGAAAGCGGAACGTGCCGAGAGCGCGGGCGAACTCGATCAGGAGAAGTGCGGAGACGCTCAGCGAAAGGAGTTCGATGGGTGCGACGAATTCGGAGATGCGCGTGTCAAGCAGACGGGCCAGGGCCAGCCAGCTGGCACCCGCTTTTGCGAAGGCGAACCATGCGAACCAGCGCCAGATGGGTTGATGTTCGAACCGAGACAGGGCGCGTGCGAAAACGCCGGTCAGGATGAGGGCGACGCCGGCGACGAAGAGCAGGTAGTCTTGGTTGAGTTCAAGGAAGGCGGTCATGCGCGCGATAAGGGCGTGCCCGCCCGTGTTGTTTATCGACACAACTGTGGCGCTTACGGAGTAAAAGGACTGCTAGGCGCGCGGGGTTTTGGGCATGAAAAAGGCGGCTCCTTGGGGAGCCGCCTTTGGGTGGAAAGCGTGGGCTTTTAGATGCTTAGACCAAAAGCAGGGCCGGGTTCTCGATGAGCGCCTTGAGGGCGTTCAAGAACTGGGCGGCGACGGCGCCGTCGAACACGCGGTGATCGCCGGAGAGCGTGACCGTGAGAGTCTGGCCGGGGACGATCTGGCCGTTTTTGATGACGGGCTTCGCGACGGCGGCGCCGACCGCGAGGATGGCGGAGTTGGGCGGGTTGATGATGGCGGTGAATTTCGGGATGCCCATCATGCCGAGGTTCGAGACGCAGAAGGTGCCGCCGGTGTATTCAGCGGGCTGGAGCTTCTTGTCCTTGGCTTTTTTGCCGAGGGCTTTGGCTTCGGTGCTGATCTGGAAAACGCTCTTTTGGTGCGCGTCTTTCACGACCGGTGTGATGAGGCCGTCTTCGAGAGCGACAGCGAACGCGACGTGCGCGGCGCCGAAGTAGCGGATCTGGTTGCCTTCCCAGGAGCTGTTGACGGCGGGAACGCGGCGGAGGGCTTCGGCGCAGGCTTTCAGTACGAAGTCGTTGACCGAGAGTTTGACGCCTTCCTTTTCGAGGCCGGTGTTGAGTTGCTGGCGGATCGCGAGGAGTGGCTCGGCGTCCATCTCGATGTCGACGTAGATGTACGGGATCGTCGTAGTCGATTCGACCATACGCTTGGCGATGACGCCGCGCATGTTGGAGACGGGAACGGCGCGTTCTTCTTGGATCGGGCCGGTGCGGGAAACGGCGCCACCGGCGAAAGGAGCGGAAGGAGTGCCGGAGCCGGCGGACTTGGCGGAGCCTTTTTTGCCGGTGCCGTTTTTCTCGGCGGCGAGAACGTCGGCGCGGACGATGCGGCCACCGGGGCCGGAGCCTTGGATGGCGGATGCGTCGAGGCCTTTTTCGTCGGCAAGTTTTTTGGCAAGCGGGGAAATTTTCACGCGTTCGCCTTCGGCGCGGGCGGGCGTGGAATGAGCGGGAGTGGTGGTGGGTTTCGCGTCAGCGGCGGGAGCGGTTTCGGGCTTCTTCGCAGGCTGGGGAGCGGACTCGGCTTTCGATGCGTCCTGCTTGGGCTCTTCTTTTTTCGCGTCGTCTTTCTTCGGCTCGTCGTTTTTCGGCTCGCTGGCGTTCGCCGCTACGGGGGCTTCGACCGTTTCACCGGCTTTGCCGACGGCGCAGAGGGCTTCGCCGATGGCGACTTGAGAGCCGGCGGGAGCGAAGATTTTCAGGAGGGTGCCATCGAAGAAGCACTCGAGCTCCATGGTGGCTTTGTCGGTTTCGACTTCGGCGAGCATCATGCCGGATTTGACGGCTTCGCCTTCTTTTTTGAGCCATTTGACCAGCGTGCCCACCGTCATGGTGTCGCTGAGTTTGGGCATTTCGATGATTTGAGCCATGGAGAGAGTTTAACGCGGGCGGTGTTTTATTTAATCGCGAAGACGCAAAGAGGCGAAGGCCGGAGCGAAGAATTTCGATGGGCTCGGAGACTTCGCGTTTTTGCGATTCAGGTCGTGATTTAGGCGAGGGCTTCGAGGGCGGCTTTGAGGACGCGTTGCGGGTTGGGGAGTTGTTCGATTTCGACGGGCGGGCTGTAGATCGCAGGCGCGTCGACCGTGGAGAGGCGGTGGATCGGACCGTCGAGTTCGTCGAAGGCTTCGCGTTGGATCATGTCGGAGATTTGCGAGCCGACAGAGGCGAAGGGTTTTTGTTCTTCGACGATGAGAACGCGGTGCGTTTTTTTCACCGAGGCGAGCACGGTGTCGATGTCGAGCGGGCGGATGGTGCGGAGGTCGACGATCTCGACGGAGATGTCGTGTTCTTTTTCGAGGATTTCCGCGGCCTTGAGCGAGTGGAGAACGGAGCGGCCGTAGGTGACGATGGTGAGATCGGTGCCTTCGCGTTTCACGTCGGCCTTGCCGAGCGGGATCACGTATTCCTCGGCGGGGACTTCGCCGAGTTCGCCGTAGAGGATGGTGTTTTCGAGGAAGAAGACGGGGTCGTTGTCGCGGATGGCGGACTTCATGAGGCCCTTGGCGTCGTAGGGCGTGGAGGGGACGACGACCTTAACGCCGGGGTGATTGGCGAGAACGTTTTCAGGGGTGTGCGAATGGGTGGCACCGACGTTGGTGCCGCCGTTGGCGGGGCCGCGGATGACGATCGGGCAGTTGATGAGGCCGCCGGACATGTAGCGGACGTTGGCGGCGTTGTTGAGGATCTGGTCGAAGGCGACGGAGTAGAAAGACCAGAACATGAGCTCCATCACGGGACGGATGCCGAGCATGGAGGCGCCGATGCCCATGCCGATGAAACCGGCTTCGGAGATGGGAGTATCGACGATGCGCTTGGGGCCGAATTTTTCGAGGAGGCCTTCGGTGACCTTGTAGGCGCCGTTAAACTGGGCGACTTCCTCACCCATGATGACGACGTTTTCGTCGCGGGTGAGTTCTTCGGCCATGGCATGGCGGATGGCTTCGCGGTAGGTGATTTGTGGCATTGCCGGAAAGAGTAGCGAGTAGTGAGTGGCGGGGAGCGAGTAGGAGTGAGCTCGCTGTTAGTTGAAGAATAGACGGCCTTGGGATTTGCGCTCGGAGGGATTGTCGGTCTCCCAGTAAACGTCCTTCTGGATGTCTTCGACAGTCGGGAAGGGGCTGGCTTCGGCGAAGTCGGCGGCTTGATCGGCCTCGGCCCGGGCTTCTGTATCGATTTTCTCGATCAACTCGGGCGTGAGCACGCCTTCGCCCACGAGAGTTTCTTGGAAGAGCGTGATCGGGTCTTTCGTGCGCTGGTATTCTTCGATCTCGGCTTTGTTGCGGTAAGTCTTGTCCGGGTCGGCGACGGAGTGGCCGCGGTAGCGATAGGTTTTGATCTCGACGACGGCGGGGAGGGATTGCTCGCGGGCGCGGGTGAGGAGGGTATCCATCTTGGCGCGGACTTCGTAGAGGTCGTGGCCGTTAATGACGTCCCACGCCATATCGTAGGCATCGGCGCGGCGGGCGAGTTCGCCGGCGGAGGAGCGCGCCTGGCTGGTGCCCATGGAGTAGCCGTTGTTTTCGATCACGAAGATGACCGGGAGATTCCAGAGAGCGGCGAGATTGTAGGCTTCGTGGACGGCGCCTTGGTTGACAGCGCCGTCGCCCATGAACGCCATGGCGGCGCCTTTGAGGCCTTTGTATTTCACGGCGTAGGCGAGGCCGGTGCCGAGCGGGATCTGGCCGCCGACGATGCCGTGGCCGCCCCAGTAGTTACGGGACGGGTCGAAGTAATGCATCGAGCCGCCCTTGCCCTTGGAGCAGCCGGTGATCTTGCCGTAAAGCTCGGCCATGAGGGGCTTGGTGTCCATGCCGACGGCCATGGCGTGGCCGTGGTCTCGGTAGGCGGTGATGACGTGGTCGTTTTTCCCCATCAGGGAGCAACAGCCGACGGCGACGGCTTCCTGGCCGATGTAGAGGTGGAGAAAGCCGCCGATCTTTTTGGCGAGATAGGAGCGGAGGCTGCGTTCCTCAAAGCGGCGGATGCGCACCATTTTCCGGTAGAGCTCGATGCGTTCTTCGACGGTGAGCTTGGCGTTGATCGGAGCGCTGCGGGAGGAGGCAGCGGAGTCCTTTTTATCGGTGGTGGCAGTTGGTTTGGTACTCACAGGTGACGTGGGTAATGGGTTCAAAGTGCGCAGTTTTTGTCGGTGGGGGGATAAATCAAGTGAATTGTCCCCGGTGAAGCGGTCGGAAGGTGCGTGATAAAGCGGTGCTTACAGGTGCGATAAATGCGGACGTGTTTTCGTAATATCAGCCGGCCAGTTGCGATGTGGCGGGCGGCGCGGGGATGATTTCTTCGATCTCGATTTTGAGTGGCTGGGCGGGATCGCAGTTGGCGCGGAAGGCGACGAAGCGGTCGCGGTGCGCGTCGTAGATTGGCCAGAGCGCGGTGCGGTCAGTTGCGGGAAGCGGAATGGAGTCGATTTGCGCGCGGGTGAAAAAGCCGAAGCGGCCCTCGTGCATCTCGGGCGGGAGGGCGTCGATGGGTTTGCGGCAGCGGAACAGGAAGAGCAGCCAGTGGCTTTCGCCTTCGTAGGCGCGTTCGGCGATCATGCCGAAGAGGTGGAGATCGGAGACGGTGATGGAGTGGCCGGTTTCCTCGAAGGTTTCGCGGACGGCGCATTCGAAGGGGGACTCGCCGGTGGCGGTTTCGAGTTTGCCGCCGATGGGGCTCCAGACGCCGAGGTTGGGCGGTTTGGCGCGGAGCAACAGGAGGTGTTCGCCGGCGGCGTTTTCGAGGAAAACGAGGACGGCGATTTTGTAGGGAATGGCGGGAGCGGACATCGGTGAGCGCGGCGTGGCGAGTCGAGGTGTTGGCGGAAAGTGGAGAGGAGAATGTGGAACTCAGGAAGGCTGGAAATGGGGATGTGAGGAAAGCGATGCGCGAGCGTGGATGAGTTGAGAGTTTTTGAGCTTTGCTCCGCGAAGTGTGGCGGCTTGGCTGCGCTGATCATGGCAAAATGGCTTTTGGTCGACGGCTTCAACCTCGCGTATCGCTGCTTCTATGCGCTGCCCGAGCTGACGCGGACGGATGGATTTCCGACGGGGGCGCTGCATGGCTGGGTGAAGTCGCTGTGGAAACTGGCGGATCAGGAGAAGCCGGAGGCGACGCTGGTGTTTTTCGATCTTGGCGGTTCGCAGGATCGGCTGGCGTTGCATCCTGAATACAAGGCGCAGCGCGCGGAGATGCCGGAGGCGTTGGTGAAACAACTGCCGGTGATCAAGTCGCTGACGCGGGCGATGGGGCTCGTCGGCATCGAGCAGGATGGGGTGGAGTCGGATGACTTGCTGGCGTCGCAGGCGGTGGCATTGGCGAAGGCCGGCCACGACGTGATTATCGTGAGCTCGGACAAGGATTTCGCGCAGCTCGTGGATGATCGTATCAAGATCATGCTGCCGCCGCCGACGGCGAATCCGAAGCTCGGCTGGCGGTTGATGGACGCGGCGGGCGTGGTGGAGAAGTTTGGCGTGCCTCCAGCGAAGATCGCGGAGTACCTGGCGCTCGTGGGCGACTCGTCGGACAACATTCCGGGAGTCGGCGGCGTGGGGCCGAAGACGGCGGTGAAGTGGCTGGAGTTGTGCGGGTCGCTCGAAGGCGTGATCGCGCGGGCAGGGGAGTTGAAGCCGGATCGGTTTCGCGAGGTGGTTCCGGCGCAGGCGGAGCGGTTGCGGATGAATTTGAGGCTGACGACGCTGAATCTGGCGTTGCCGACGGTGGCGGCGGAAAAGACGGCGCCGCAGCCGGAGGTGTTGTTGAAGACGCTCGAGGAGATGGAAATGAAAACGACGCTGGCCGAAGGGCAGAAACGCTACGGGGCGGCGCAGGCGGAGTTATTTTGAGTTAGAGCGACGATGCCGGTGGAAGCGCTAAACGGCCTGCAGGCCGGATTGAAGCTGGAGTCGAGGCACAAAAAAGCCGCGGGTGAGCGCGGCTTTTGTTTTTCGAACTTCGCGCGGCGAGGTGGCGACGCGCGAAGTCTGGAGCTATGGGCAAATTACTTTTTCGCCATCGGTGGAGTGCTCTGGCGGGCGGCGAGTTCTTCGCGGCCTTCCTGGGAGACGCCTTGTGGGTCGAAGATGTAGCCGACGCTATGAACGGTGCGAAACGAATCGAGGTTCAGGCCATTGGCGCGGAAGAGTTCGCGGACCTTGACGATGTATTGGTCGAGGGAGCGGCTCTTGACGTCGGCGTGAATGCCCCAGACGGAGTGAATCAGGGCCTTGCGCGTGATGACGACGCCCTGGTTTTGATTCAGGTAGGAGAGGATGCCGAGTTCCTTGCGGCCGATCTTGGTGATGGTGCCGTTGGGGAATTCGATCTCGAGGCGGATGGGGGTGACCTTGGCGCCGCAGAAGTCGAAGGCTTCGTCGCTGATCTTGGCGTTCTTGGTGACGTTAAGATCGGCCATCGATTCGGCGCGGCGGAGGACGGCGCGAATGCGGGCGACGAGCTCCGGGTAGCTGAAGGGTTTGGTGATGTAGTCGTCGCCGCCCATGTCGAGGCCGCGGACTTTGTTGGTTTCGAGCGCGTTTCCGGTGACGAAGATCGTCGGGATGGAGATGTCGCTCTTTTTGAGCTCGTCGAGCAGTTGGAAGCCCGACTGGTCGGGCAGGTTGACGTCGAGCAAGAGCAGGTTGGCGAAATTCTTCTTGAGGAAGCGGGCGGCAAGGGCGCAGCGGTTGTACCACTGGGTTTGCATGCCGGCTTCTTCGAGATGAATGGTGATCAATTTCGCCAGTTCCTCCTCGTCTTCCACTATCAGGATCAGGGGCTTTGGAGCGGATCTCATAGGTGTAAGCGCTGCTGGTTTTTTACAAATGAAGTGATGACTGTCAAAGTATTGTTGTAAAAACCCAGACAACTGTTCGGCACGACAGCGAAAAGGTTTAACGGTTCTTTACGAAGCAGGTGACGGGTAGGTGACGTCGTGAAATAGACTTGAAGGAGAAACGGGCGGGGTTTGGTTTGGCCGCTGTGTCTGACAAAATGCCGCTTCTGATGCTCGGACTGCCGAAAGGCAGTCTCGAGGAATCCACGAAAAACCTGTTCGCCAAGGCGGGCTGGAAAATCACCACGAGTTCGCGCTCTTACAAACCGTCGATCGACGATCCGGAGCTGGATGGGCGTTTCGTGCGTGCCCAAGAAGTGAGTCGTTACGTCGAACACGGTTTCTTCGACTGCGGACTTACCGGCCACGACTGGGTTCTCGAGAACGAGTCGGACGTCGTCGATGTGTGTGATTTGGTTTACAGCAAAGCCTCGACGCTCAAGTCGCGCTGGGTGCTGTGCGTGCCTGAGTCTTCGCCGGTGAAAACCATCCAAGATCTCGCGGGCAAACGCATCGCCACCGAGCTCATGAATACGACCAAGCGCTTCTTCGCCGACAAGGGCGTGACGGCCAACGTGGAGTTTTCCTGGGGAGCGACTGAGGTCAAAGTCCCCGATCTCGTCGACGCTATCGTTGATATCACCGAGACCGGCTCGTCGTTGCGTGCGAACAAACTCCGCATCGTCGATACGCTGCTCTACACGAACACGAAACTCATCGCCAACAAGGCCAGCTGGGCGAATCCGGCGAAGCGCAAAAAGATCGAGACGATTGCACTGCTGCTCACGGGCGCGCTCGAAGCGGCGTCGAAGGTCGGTCTGAAGCTCAATCTGCCGAAGGCGGCGTTGGAGTCGGTCCTCAGCAAACTGCCTTCGCTGCGCAATCCGACCGTATCGCAGCTCAGCAATGCCGATTGGATCGCGCTCGAGACGATCATCGATGAAAGTGTCGTCCGCGAAATCATCCCGCAGCTCAAGTCGCTCGGTGCCGAGGGCATCGTGGAATATCCGCTGAACAAGGTCGTCTATTGAAAAAGCGCGCGGGCTGCATTCGTTCGCAGCCTTGTTTTGGGTTTCAGTGAAATAGCCAGGACTGCGCCGTAGTTCGACGCGGTCCATAAACGTTTACTCTCATGTCCAAAGTCACCCTCGGTCTTCTCCAACACGCCTGTACTGCCAATCCGGCGGAAAATCGCAAAAAAACCCTCGCGCTTGCCGAGAAGGCGGCGAAGCAGGGCGCACAGATTATCTGCACTCAGGAGCTCTTCGCGTCGCAGTATTTCTGCCAGAGCGAAAACCACGATCACTTCGGTCTTGCCGAGACGATTCCCGGACCGAGCACGAAGGCGTTTCAGGCGCTCGCGAAAAAGCACAAGGTCGTGATCATTGCGTCGCTCTTCGAGAAGCGTGCGTCGGGCCTCTATCACAACACCGCTGTGATCATCGATGCGGACGGCTCGATGCTCGGCATCTACCGCAAGATGCACATCCCGGACGATCCGCTTTTCTACGAGAAGTTCTACTTCACGCCGGGCGACACGGGCTTCCGCGCATGGGACACGAAGTACGGCAAGATCGGCGTGCTCGTGTGCTGGGACCAATGGTATCCCGAGGGCGCGCGCCTCACAGCCATGCAAGGCGCTGAGATACTCTTTTATCCGACGGCCATAGGCTGGCATCCGAAGGAGAAGGCCGAGTACGGCACCAATCAGCACGGCGCGTGGGAAACGATTCAACGTTCGCACGCGGTCGCCAACGGCTGCTACGTCGCGTCGATCAACCGCATCGGGCTGGAGAAAATTAAAGGGGTGGGCGGCGACGGTCTTGAGTTCTGGGGCCAGAGTTTCGTGGCAGGCACCAGCGGGCAGATCCTGGCGAAGGCCAGCACCGACAAGGAAGAGATTCTCCTCGTGCCGGTGGAGCTTGGAAAAGTGGATACGACCCGCACGCATTGGCCATTCCTCCGCGACCGCCGCATCGATGCCTACGGCGATCTCACGAAGCGTTTCATCGACCGCACACTCTAAAAAAAAGGGAATGCCACAGAGGACACGGAGCTCGCCACAGAGTGCACTGAGAGCCGGTCCTCTTTCTTCGCCGAATTGAAATCTCCGCACCAAACGCTTTCTGAAAATCTCCAAAGGCTTTCCCGCCTCTGTGATCTCTGTGTCTGAGCTCTGTGTTCTCTGTGACAAAAAAATCCTCTTCCAAGTCCTCTACTCAAACGCCGGCCTCGCTCGGCTTTCGCATGCCGGCCGAGTGGGAGCCGCAGACCGCGGTGTGGCTCTCGTGGCCGCACAAGCGGGCGTCGTGGCCCGGGTTTTTCCGGCCGATTCCGTATAAGTTCGCGGAGATCGTCGCGACGATCAGCCGGTTTCAGGAAGTGCGCATCAACATCGCCAAGCCGCTTCAGAAGCGCGCGTGGTCGTTGATTGAAAAGGCCAGGGCCGATCTCACGAAGGTCACGTTCTACGATCATCCGACGAACGATGCGTGGTGCCGCGATCATGGGCCGATCTTCGTAAAGAACGACAAGACCGGCGAAGTCGCGATCACCGATTGGATGTACAACGCGTGGGGTGACAAGTATCCGCCGTACGACAAGGACAACCAGATCCCGCCGAGCATCGCGAAGAAACTCAAACTGCGCCGCTTCGAGAAAAACATGGTGCTCGAAGGCGGTTCGATCGATGTGAACGGTAAAGGGCTGCTACTCACGACCGAGGCCTGCCTGCTCCACAAGAATCGCAATCCCGATCTCACGAAGGAGCAGATCGAGCAGAACCTGCGCGACTATCTCGGCGTGCACACGATCCTCTGGCTCGGCGACGGCATCATCGGTGACGACACCGACGGGCACATCGACGACCTCAGCCGTTTTTTTCGTGAGGATGGCATCGTGACGGTCGTCGAGACCAACAAGCGCGATAAGAACTACAAGATTCTCCAGGAAAACCTCGAGCGGCTGCACGACCTGCGCACGCCGGCAAAGAAGAAGTTCAAGATCGTCGAGCTGCCGATGCCGAAGCCCGCGTTCTGCGAAGGACAGCAGCTCCCCGCGAGCTACGCGAATTTCCTCATCATCAACGGCGCGGTGCTCATGCCGGCGTTTCGCCAGCCGAAGAAGGACGACGAAGCGCTTGAGGTGCTCGCCGACTGTTTCCCGGATCGCGAAATCATCCCGATCGACTGCCTCGATCTCGTGTGGGGTCTGGGCACGCTGCATTGTATTTCGCAACAGCAGCCGGCCTGACGTGTCTGAAACGGCACATCCTTAAACACGTGAAAAAAATCCCCGCTCTTGTCCTGGCTTCCGTAGTATTAGCTCTCGCCGGTTGTGAATCCGGCTCGAAATTTCCCGGTGCGCTGCGCGAGCGCATTTCGCCGACCTACCGGCAGCATGTGGTGCAGGCCGATCAGAAACCAGTGTACGAAGCTGCGCGCGTTGCGCTGCGGAAGATGAACTACAAAATCACCAGCGGCGGCGCCGCGCAGGGAAAAATCGAAGCCCTGAGCGTGCTTCAGCCCGGCGATGGCGCGGGATCGGCGCGGCAGGTTTCGCTCAGCGTGCGTCTCGGTGTGGCGCCGAGCAGCGGGACGCTGGTGGAAGCGCTGTTCTCGGAGATTCGTGAAGACAGTTTCAGCAAGCGCGAGGGCATGGGAACTTCGATGCCGATGCAGGACACGCCATTGTACGACGTGTTTTTTCGTTATCTGGACGAAGCGCTGGCAAAGCCGCGGAGTGATCGCGACGAAGGGTGAAAACGCCGGGAGCCTTTTCCAAGGCCGCGTCGATCAAGGCGCGGCTTTTTTCTTTCGCGCGATCGCGATGAGCGCGATGCCTGCGAGAAAAACGAAGAGAGAATAGAACGTGCCGCGGCTGAGTCCGAGGATGAGGCTGGCGTCGGGTTCGCGGAAAATTTCGCCGATGCTGCGGGCGATCGCGTAACCGACGAGAAATTCTCCGGAGAGCTGGCCGGGGTGTGTTTGCAGGACGCGATTTCGCCAGACGCGGTGCTGCACGTAGGCGAGGAGAACGGCGCCTTCGAGGAAGGCTTGATAAAGCTGGGATGGATGACGCGGGGGAATTTCAGAGAGGGGCGTGCCGAACGGTGCGCTCTCCGGGAAAATGACGCCCCACCACGGAGCGGGGGATTGTTCGAAGGTGTTTCCCCAAAGCTCGCCGTTGATGAAGTTGGCGATGCGGCCGAGCATCAGGCCGAGCGCGGCGGTGGAGACGATGAGATCGCCGATGTGAAGGAAGGCGACTTTGGTTTTTCGGGCGAACAGCCAGACCGCGACTGCGACGCCGATGAAGCCGCCGTGGCTGGCCATACCGCCTTCCCAGATCCGGAAGAAACTGAGCGGGTCGGAGAGGAGCTGCTCGGGATGATAAAGCAGGTAGGAGCCGAGGCGTCCGCCGATCATCACGCCGAGGACGATGGCAATGAGCAGGTCGGCGTTTTGGTTGGCGTTGAGGCGGGAGCGGCCGGTTCTCGTATAGAGGCTGAGCAGCCAGTAAGCGCCGGTGAAGCCGAGCACGTAGGCGAGTCCGTACCAGCGGACGCCCATTGTGTCAGAAAATTGGAGACCGGGGACGAACGGGCTGAGATCGTGAATCCAGTAGGCGAACGGCAGCATGGAGCGGATGTATTCTCAGCCGATTCACGGTGAGCCAAGCGGAGAATGGAGGCAGCGCGGCGTCAGGAAAGCCTCGGATCGAATTGGAAGGAGGCAGGTTTGCCGAACTCGATGCGGGAGAAATCGGCGTGGAGCGGATTGAGCAGGTAATTGAATTCGCCGAGCACGACGGCGCTGGGGACCCGCAGGACGGCGCTGCGGCCGGAGCGAATCCATTCGGCGCCGAAATCCTGCGTTGTGGCCTTGTACGGATAAATGCGCCAGTCGGCGGGGAATTTTTGCGGCTGTTCGACGAGCGCGTTTGGGATTGTGGCCGGCGCGATGACCCAATCGAGGGCAACGAAGTCGCTGACTTCCTCGACGTGAACAAGGACCTCAAGCGCGGCGAGTGCGCGGGATTCGGCGCAATAAACGGCACGAACTCCTGGCGGACTCCAGCGGGCGCCGCGGCGAAAAGCGCCTTCGCCGGACCAGAGGGTGGTGGCGCGGCGTTTGGCGGCCAGGCGCCAGACGGTAACGCTGCTCACGAGAAGACGCCGTCTTCGTAACGCTCGAGCACGGCCTCGACCTCGCGGGCGCCGGGCTCGGTACGGGCGAAATCGAGAGGGGTGCGCTCGCCGAGGACGCGGAGCTTGCGGTTGAGCCAGGCGCGCGTGCGGTCGTGGCTGCCGAAGACCTGCTTCGCGCGATCGTAGAGACGCATGATCCGCACGGCGCGCTCGCCCTCGGGGACATTTAAGCGGGCTTTGCTGGCAACGCGGCGGGCGTAAGTGCGCGGAGGGATGTGCACAAGCTTCGCGAGCTCATCGATGGTGAAGCCCACCTTGCGGCCAAACTCGACCAGATCGAGGACCGGAAGGCCCTCCTCGACGCGCATCGCGAGCTCGGCGTTATTGGCGGCGCTCCAATCATCGGGAAGAATGGGCTTTTTCATGTGGCTGACTATCGGCTGCCAAATGGCAGAAATCAAGGGAGAAGTAGGGAAGGGGAGGCAGGCAGATGAAGGAAGAATGCGGCGCTCGCGGCGGAGCGGCCATTGATGAGCAACTCGATACGATGTTCGCCCGCATAATGGATTCGCGTGGTGAAATTTTGGAATCGCTGGCGCTTGGTGAGGGACACGCGGCCGCGGGCGGGGAGATCGAGTTCGGATAGCTTGAACACCTTGCGGGCGAGGTCGCCGGATTTTTTGACGTAGTGCACGGCGTAGTCGGCGACGATTCGCTGAGAACGCGTGCTGGGTGAGATCAGATCGAAGGAGAAGGTGAGCTGGTCGCCGAGGTGGAGGATGGCGGAGGAGAGCGTGAAGTTTTCGACGCGGACGGAGGAAGTGGTTTTCACGCCAAAGACGGCGAGTGCTTCGGGGTGGCCGGCTTTGATCAAAGTCCGCAAGGCGCGGCGGGCGATCCAGGCGGTGTGGGAGTTTTTCGTAGTCCAGCGTCGGAGGGTGGCGAGCGTCCAGTCGGGATGGTCTTTGGTGATGTCGTTGAGATGATTAGCGACAGATTTGCGCACGTAGAGAGAATCGTCGGCGCGGAGGTTTTCGAGAATGGGCGCGACGGGCGAAGGATCGGCGATGAGTGCGGGGAGGCGGAAGGACCACGGGAGGCGTGGGCGGCAGCCTTCGGAGGCAAGGCGGCGGACGTGTTCGTTTTCGTCGCGTGACCAGCGCTCCATGACGGCGAGAGTGCGCGGGAGGTCGCGTTTGAGGAATTCGCGAATGGCGAACTCGGCGGAGCCGAAGCGGGTGAAGAAGGCGAGGGCGTCCATCGAGCGGTCGAAGTCGTCGTGGCCGTAAAGGCCGACGAAGTCGGGGAGGACGAGGCTGACGAAATTGTGCTGGAAGCGCGGAGCGAGTTTTTCGAGGACGCGAAGGGATTTTGCGTAGTCGGACGGAAGCGTGGCGCGCATGGCCTCAGTGGTGCGGCGGAGGCGCTGGAGGAGGCTGCGCTCGTCGAGGCCGGGCAGCGTGTGGGCGAGGAATTTTTTGCGATCGAAGCGCGGGGTGAGGGCGGAGAGTTCGTCGGCGAACCAGCGGTAGCGGTCGGCGTTGAACCACTCTTTAAGGGCGGGGGCATCGGACATGGACGCGGAATCAATCCTCGCCGCCGGTGGAGTCAGTAGCGTTTTCGCCGCTGCCGGGAGTGGCGCTGAAGAAGCCCTCGTCTTCGAGGATGGTCATGACGCCATCGGTGACATGCTTGCGCTCTTCGACGCTGAGCGAGTTGTGCTCAGCTGTGAGCAGTTCCTGGATACCGGCGCGGGCGTCGGCGCGGCCGGTGAAGCCGTCGAGGAAGTCATCGGCCTGGGAGGCGATTTGGTCGATGAGCGCGCTGAGATTCATGCGCGGGCAATTTATGCGTTTCGCGGGAGACGCAAGCGGTGCGGCGTGGAGATTTTTTCATCGGGCGAGCAGCGGTTGAATCCATCCGGGAGGTGGTGGTGCGGAAGGATAATCGAGTTTTTGTTTCCACTCGTTGTCGGTGAGGCGCTTCGCCAACTGCTCGGCGAGCAGGTGAGCTTTTCAGACTGAATTCATCGGGGATTTCGAGAGCAGTGGAGATTTCCCGGAGGTGATTCGCGCTGCTAATCCGAGGTACGTTCGACATTGCAGGCGGGGCGGATCGTGTTGAGCGCGAAAGTGGCGGGGCTCGCGGGGGCGAAGATACGGTGGGATTCGCAGACGGTGGAGACGACCGATGGGGGCCCGTGTGGCGGCGGCGGAAAAATTGGTCGGGCGTCTGGATCGCGAAGTCGTATGGGCGGAGGGCGTGGGGCACTCGCTGGCGCTCGTGGCTACGGGGCGCGTCCAAGCACGCTGGCCTGCGTTATTTCCCGGCGAGGAAGGCGGGCCAGAGGAGCCAGAATTCTTTGGCGAGAACTTGTTTCACTTCGGCGAGGTCGAGGGGCTGGCCGCCGAGCTCGGCCTGCATGGAGGTGACGGTGCCGTCGGTCGCGGTGATGCCGCAGGGGACGATGCCGGTGAAGTGCGCGAGGTTGGCGTTCACGTTGAGCGCGAAGCCGTGGTAGGCGGTCCACTTTTTCACGGCGACGCCGATGGCGGCGATTTTGCGGGGGCCGAGCCAGATGCCGGTTTTGCCGGGGCGGCGGGCGGCGGCGAGCCCGAGGCAGCCGACGGAGTTGATGAGGACTTGTTCGAGGAAGCGGAGGTACTCGTGAAGATCTTTGCGCGGGAGAAGCGAGACGATCGGGTAGCCGACGATCTGGCCGGGGCCGTGATAAGTGATGTCGCCGCCGCGGTTGGTTTTGACGACTTCGATGCCTTGGGCGGCGAGCTGCTGCGGAGTCCAGACGAGGTTGGCGTCGGCACCGAGGCGCTGGCCGAGGGTGAAGACGGGGTCGTGTTCGGTGAAGACGAGGGTGTCGCCGATTTTATTTTCCTGACGTTGGGCGAGGAGTTCCTCCTGCCAGCGGAAGGCGGCTTCGTAGCGGGTGCGGCCCCAGTCGAGGGTGGCGGGGGCGAGCGGCGTGGTGGCTGGCGAAGCGGAGGAGGAATCGGAGGATGGTTGTGGCGCGGGAGTCGAGGACATGGCGGCGGTGACGGAGGGAGGAGAGGAGAACATCGAACATCCAACGCTGAACGTCCAACATCCAATGGCGGAAGGCTGAGGCGGGGTGGGAGGCGGTGGAGGGCGAGGCGAGGAGGAGCGGGAACGCTCAACTCTCAACGTTTAACGCTGAACGCTTAAGTGGAGGAGAGGGCTGAGTGGACGGGAAGATTTTGGGGTGATTGCTGGAAGGGGAGAGCGAGGCACGGTGGGCGGGATGAGTTGGGTGCAAACTGGTGTTCCGGATCGGATGATGTCGTCGATTTTTGAGTGGGTGGAACTGGAAGTGAAGCCGACGGCGGTGGGGGAGCGGCGGGAGATTTTCGATGCGCCGACGGCGACCCTTGAGCGGCTGCGGTGTCATGCGACGACGGTGAACGTGGGCGAGGCGTCGCATCCGCCGCACCGGCATCCGGAGGAGGAGTTGATTTTTGTGAAGGAGGGGACGCTGGAGGTGAGTGTGGAGGGGAAGGTGTGGAAGGCGGGAGCGGGTTCGGTGATTTTTTATGCGTCGAATGAGTTGCACGGGATGCGGAATGGCGGGGAGGTGCCGGCGACGTATTATGTGTTGCGGTGGCATTCGACGAAGACGGCGGGGGATGCGGCGGTGGCGTTGTGATGGTGGCGTGAGGAAGGCCACGCTGCGGACAGCGCGGCTACGGGACAGAGCGGCTACGGGAAGGCGGAAAATGCGTTTGCGCGGGGCGGGAGGGGTGAGCAAGTTCGGCGGTTTTATGAGCGACGTTCACTCGGATATTTCACACGACCAACATGCGGTGCGCCGGCAGAAGCTGGCTGAGATGCGGGCGGGCGGGTTCGATCCGTTTCGCGCGAATGTGGCGGTGACGCATTTTTCGCAGGCTGCGAAGGCGCTGTATGTGGATGGCCAGGACTACGCGGCGGTGGTCACGGTGGCGGGGCGTCTGGTGACGTTTCGCGTGCAGGGCGGGAGTTCGTTCGTGAAGATCCAGGATCAGGACGGGCAGATTCAGCTCTATTTCCGCCGCGATGTGATCGGCGAGGAACGCTATAGCGTGTTTAAGAAGTCGCTCGATCTGGGCGACATCATCGGCGTGACGGGCGCGTTGTTTAAGACGAAGACGGGCGAGATTACGGTGCGCGTGGATGCGTTCACGCTCGTGTCGAAGGCGCTGCGTCCGCTGCCGGAGAAGTGGCACGGGCTGAGCGATGCGGAGCAGGTTTATCGTCAGCGTTATCTGGATTTGATCGTGAACGGTGAGTCGCGGAAGCGGCTCATGTTGCGCTCGAAGATCGTATCGGCGGTGCGGCGCTTTCTGGAGGACAAGCAGTTCCTCGAAGTGGAAACGCCGGTACTGCAAGGGGTGGCGGGCGGGGCGGCGGCGCGGCCGTTTCAGACGCATCACAACGCGCTCGGCACGGACTTCGTGCTGCGCATCTCGCTCGAACTTTATCTGAAGCGGATGCTCGTGGCGGGTTATGACCGCGTGTTCGAGATCGGGCGGAATTTCCGCAATGAAGGTGTGTCGCGCCGGCATAATCCCGAGTTCACGATGCTGGAGGTTTATCAGGCCTACAGCGACTACCGCGGGATGATGACGCTGGTGCAGGATTTGTTGCGGCATCTCGTGCGCGATGTGGTGAAGCCGACGGAGCCGGACGGCCAAGGCGAGAATGCGCCGCAGAAGCCGTCGATGCGTATCAAGCATGCGGCGAGCGGCGAGTGGATCGACTTCGAAGGCGGCTGGCGCGAAGTGAAGTACAAGGATCTGATCATCGAGAAGACGGGCGACGCGCAGTGGTTTTCGCGTACGAAGGCGGAGAAGATCGCGGGCGTTCAGAAGCTCGGGCTTTTCGCGGATGCGAAGTGGGAGGAGTTTGAACTGACGAATGAAATTTTCGGAAAGTTGATCGAGCCGACGCTGATCCAGCCGACGTTTGTGACGCATCTGCCGAAGGAGCTTTGCCCGCTGGCGAAGATCACGGAGAGCGATCCGACGACGATCGATGTGTTTGAGCTGATCATCGGCGGTATGGAAGTCGCGCCGGCTTATTCGGAGCAGAACGATCCGGATGTGCAGCGTCAGATGTTCGAGGCGCAGGCGGGTGAGGAGAAGCAGAACATCGATCAGGACTTCCTGCTCGCGCTGGAGCACGGGATGCCGCCGGCGGGTGGCATGGGGATCGGGATCGACCGGTTGTGCATTCTGCTCACGGAGGCGGAGAGCATCCGCGATGTGATTCTTTATCCGCAGCTGCGGCAGGCGCAGGCGTGAGGTTCGCAGGAATTATTTTTCGATCCTTTCGATCCGTGACACAGAGAACACTGAGCGCTGACAGAGAGGTCGCAGAGGCCATCAAGACTGCGTGCGATGAGCGGCGGATTTGTGGCACCCGGCCTCAGGCGAGCTGAGGCCCTACAACTGAAGCCGATGCCCTGGTATCTTTATCTCGCGTTGAAGCAGTTGTTCCCGACGGGGAAACGCGTGACGTTTTTCACGGTGATCTCGGTGCTGGGGGTGTCGGCCGGTGTGTGGTTGCTGGTCGTGGTGATGGGTGTGATGGGTGGTTTTGGGCATAAATACCGCGGGCTGATCGTGGAGACGCAGGGGGATATTCAGGTGCAGGCGCACACACTGGTGCAGCGACCGGCGGAGGTATTGAAGCATCTGACGACGATTCCGGGCGTGGTGGCGGCGACGCCTTATGCGCAGGGAATCGTGATGCTGGCGCAGGGAGACCGGCGGGCGTTTCCGGGGATTCAGGGCATCGACATCGACCGCGTGGAAAAGGTGTTGCCACTGCGGAGGCACGTGGTGTTTGGGTCGCTCGACGATCTGGATGACGACACGGTGATTCTGAGCGCGGGGCTGGCGCAGTCGATCGGGGCGGGGCTGGGCTCCACGATCGAAGTGATATCGCCGACGACGTTGGAGCGGATGAAGCAGGATGAGGTTTTGCTGCCGACGGAACTGACCGTGGTGGGGATTTTTGAGATCGGGCATCAGCAACTGGACAGCTCGGTGGCGATCGTGACGTTGCGGCGGATGCAGGATCTCTACGCGCTCGGGAAGAGCGTGCATGGTTTTAATGTGAAGCTCGCGCCGGGCGAGGACGTCGTGGTGGCGGCGAAGCGGATCAATGCGACGCTGCCGCCGATGAGCGGGCTGACGGCGCGCACGTGGATGGAGGCGAACGAGGGGTTTCTCTTCGCGTTGCAGATGGAGAAGGTGATGGTGACTTTGATGGTTTCGTTCGTGGTGTTGATCGCGATGTTCCTGGTGACGGCTCTGTTGTTGATCGCGGTGGTGCGGAAGACGCGGGAGATCGGTTTGCTCGGAGCGCTGGGGGCGAGTCCGTGGCAGACGGCGGCGGGGTTTTGTTTTCAGGGATTGATCGTCGGTGTGCTGGGCACGGCGGCGGGGATCGGCGCGGGGTTTTTGACGCTGGGGAATATCGATACGATTTTCCGCACGCTTGGTCGGGTGACTGGAAGCTGGGAGGAGATGGTGGCGATCTATCAATTTACGCAGGTGCCGGCGCATATCACAGGCGGCGAGGTGGCGATGATTGCCGGCTACGCGGTGGGCATGGCGACGCTGGCGGGATTCATCGCGGCGTGGCGGGCGGCGAAACTTAAACCGGTGGAGGCGCTGCGCAGTGAGTAGAGCGCGAGGCTCGCGCTCTACTCACTGCGAACGCTGAACGCTCAACATTTAACGCCCAACGCTTAAGTGACGGAATCGGAAACGCAGGGGAGCAATTCGAAGCTAAGGAAAATTTTGTGACTCAAAAAAACGATCATGCTGTGGCCGACGGGGACGTCGGCGCTCCCGGGGAAATCCTTCGTGTTGAAGGCGTGCGGAAGAGTTATGCGAGCGGGGATCGGCGGATCGAGGTGTTGCGCGAGGTGACGTTCGCGATCTCGGCGGGGGAGAGTGTGAGCATCCGCGGGGAGTCGGGGTCGGGGAAGTCGACGTTGTTGAATTTGTTTGCGGGGCTGGATGCGCCGGATGCGGGGCGCATCGAACTGGCGGGGAGTGCGACGATCGATCATGCGGCGCGGGGGCGGTTGCTGGGGATCGTGTTTCAGTCGTTTTATCTGATCCCGGAGTTGAACGCGTTGGAGAATGTGCTGATGGCGGCGCGAGTGGCGGGGAAGACCGGCGCGGTGGCCCAGGCGCGGGCGATGGAGTTGTTGAAGAAGGTGGGGCTGGGCGAGCGGGCGCATCATGTGCCGTCGCAGCTTTCGGGCGGCGAGAGGCAGCGGGTGGCGGTGGCGCGGGCGTTGATCAATTCGCCGAAGCTGCTGCTGGCGGATGAGCCGACGGGGAATCTCGACGAGAAGACGGGGGAGAGCGTGATCGAGATTCTGCTCGGGCTGTGCGCGGAGACGCGGACGGCGCTGGTGCTGGTGACGCACAATGCGGCGCACGCGGCGCGGTGCGGGCGGCGGCTGGTGTTGCATGAAGGGGTGTTGATGCGCTGAGCGGCGCGAGATAAATTGGTTTTCGATTGGCTGGTGCTCAGGAGCTTGTTTGCTGTTTTCGCTTTCGCATGAAGACGTCTTTAGTTCGGGTCGGGTTTTTTTGTATCTGTGGGTACGTTTTGGCGGGGTTGTCACTCCTAGCCCAAGATCTTAAGGTTGTTTATAACTTGGACGGACATTTGTGGGAATTGGACGGTGTCGATGAAAGCGGGCGAGTGCTGGCTCGCAACGGGACTGTCTCGATACCTGCCGCTAAAAACGCAGAATGGCGGGTGGAGGGAGACGTTCGACTTCATCGCGAATGGTTCGTTTGGGTACCACCCTTTGAGCTCTGCAGGTCCGATGACTGGAAACTCGAATCCAATCCCGAAAAAACGTTTTTCGCTTACGCATGGTTTAGACCCATTTCCGGTAGGGTCGACAAATCCACAGGTACCACTCCGACTTTCAGGTCGCGATGGTCACGAATGAATGACGGAGCGCATGTCATGATCACTTGTTGGATCATCGATGGCCGGGTGACGGCTGTGGATGTCAGGGGGGTGCCCAAGGATGCTGAAGGCGCCTGGAGCAGAAATATTGCTCTGACAGCAAGTGAGGTTGTTGGGCAGCCTGCCGTGTTGCTATGGTCCAAAGCGGGATTCGAAATGCCCGATCCACTTTTTCCGGACCCAAGAATCACAAAAGCGGCGTTGGACGGCTTAATCGACGATGATCCAGCACGAGCGGTGTCTCTCATGACGGAAGATCCAAAACTAGGACGCGCCTTATCCGGGAGTGGGAAAACCTTTTTGCGGTTAATGGCTGAGGCAGGCTCTGCTTCGACCGTGCGAGCCTTGCTCGCTGCAGACCCGCGGCTTCGAAGAGAACTGCCAAAGAACCAGTGGACACCTCTTCATGACGCGGGCGCCAAAGGTCGGGAGGAGGTAATACGGGAGTTACTGGCTGCTAAGTTCGACAAGGACTTCGTCAGCAACGATACGACCGCTTTGATGGAGGCGGCTACAGCCGGGCACTTGGGAGCTGTCCGGCAATTGGTCGCCGCTGGAGCTGACGTGGACTGGGAGACTGTTGATCATAAAAGCGCTCCGACGCAGGCTGCCGATCGTGGCTACGTCGAGGTATTGGAGGCTTTGCTCCCGAGAAGTCGTCTCAAGTTTGAGGATACTCCCCAGAATCGTCTGGTCCTTCGTACGCAAGCGAGCCGTGGTCACACCCGAATGGTGCAATGGATGTTAGGTAAGAAGATCTCTGCGAATGCCAAGGATCCGGGCGTATCGGCACTCGGAGCGGCTGCGATGAGGGGGTATTCGCATATCGTGAAAAGTCTCATTGAAGGTGGCGCAGACGTGAACAGGGCTGACCCTAAAAGCGGAGTCACCGCTCTGATGCTGGCCGCCAGGGAAAATTTTCCCACCAGCATGGGTATAATTCTCGCCGCGGGTGCCGATGTGAACGCGGTCGATTTTGCCAAGAACAGCGCTTTGCACTTAGCTGCGCAGAAAGATGCCGGATCTGCGATAAACAAGCTGGTGGTCGGAGGAGCGGATTTGCGTGGGCGCAACGAGTCGGGCCTCACAGCTCTTGAGGTCGCACTCATTGGGCAAAGCACAGCAGCGGTCGATGCATTGGAAAAGGCCGGCGATAAGGTCGATTTGAACTCGAAATGCCGGGAGGCGGCGCTCGAGGCGGCGGTAATCATGGACCGCCAAACACTGTTATCGAGGGCGGTCGCCGATGGATGGCCTGTGGATACTTGTTGGGGGACTGGCTGGCCTGCTTTGGTTGTAGCGCGCTTACAAGGGGCCGAGAAATGTGTTGATGTTTTGTTGAAGGCTGGGGCGAAGGATATGGCCACTGGCCCTAGTCCCGTCGTGCGTGCCAAGGACATCGACGGAACGCTGAAATTGGTTTCGGCATTCGCGCCGGAAGACCCGCGACCGATCGATGAAGTGTTCGAGGATCAAACGGTGTGGGTGGAAGTGCTTGTGGATGCGGAAGGCAAAGCTCTGTTTCCGCGAATTATTGACGCTCCCGATAAAAGGTTGGGTCTCGCTGCAATTGCCGCCGTATCGGACTGGCGCTTCACTCCGGTAACAAAAAATGGATCGCCGGCCGCTGTGAAAACGCGCCTGCCAGTGCAGTTTGCCGCATCGAACTCAAGAGTGGTTCATGCCCGGTATTTGGATGAGCCTGTGGTGGTGGTTTCCCAAGTGAAGCCTCGCTATCCTCGAGATGGTCGAGCTTTCAAAGGTGAAGCGCGCGTCAGAGTAAGTTTCGAAATTGGTCCTGATGGACGTGCCAAAAATCCCCGGGTACTCGAGCATACGGGAACCGAATTTGCGGACGCCGCAGTAGCAGCTCTGATGCAGTGGAAGTTTCAGCCAGGAAAAGTAGCGGGCAAAGCGGTGACGACGCGTATGGTAATTCCGATCGTTTTCACTCTCGACGACTGATTGAATCGCTCTCGTTAGAACCGCGGGCTAAACGATCCGTGATTTAAACCGGCGTACTGATGGCGTGGCGTAGAGTTGCTCGGGCTTTGCGCGGAGACGCAGACGGCAGCAGGTGTTACACGAAGGGTTGTAGGGTGTGCCGTGATAGTTTGTCGGGACGGGCAGCGCCTCAAGTACGGTGACTACATGAGAATTGCCACGCGGGGTGCGAATGCGTGCGATGGGGGCATGTTTGGTTTTTCCTCTTCTCCGAAAGTCGTGTGCGGCGTCGTTGGCGTCGGTTCGCTCGGGCAGCATCATGCGCGCATCTATTCGACGCTGCCGGGCGTGGAGTTTGCGGGCATCTTCGAGACGAGCGATGCGCGGGCGACGGAGATTTGTGAGAAATTTAAGTGTAAGCGCTTCGCGACTATCGCGGAACTGGGCGAGGCGTGTGACGCGGTGTCGGTCGTGGTGCCGACGGACAAACATGCGGAGGTGGCGATTCCGCTGCTGGAGCAGAAATGTCATCTGCTGATCGAGAAACCGTTGTGCGCGTCGCTCGAAGAAGCAGAGCGGGTACTGGCGGCGGCGCAGAAGAACAACTGCATCGTCCAGGTCGGGCACATTGAGCACTTCAACCCGGTGATGAGTTTTCTGGAAAAGGAAGCCGACCGGCCGGCGTACATTACGACGGAGCGGCTGGCACCTTATCAGACGCGAGGGACGGAAGTCGGCGTGGTGCTGGATTTGATGATACACGACATCGGCATCGTGCTGGCGCTGGTGAAGTCACCGATCCGCAAGATCGATAGCGTGGGGATCAACGTGCTCTCGAAGACGGAGGATATCGCGAATGCGCGCATCGAGTTCGAGAACGGGTGTGTGGCTAATTTGAGCGCGAGCCGGATGAGCATGAAAAAGAACCGGGAGATCCGGGTGTTTCAGGACAATGCGTACCTGTCGCTGGATTTTATGAACCAGAAGGGGCACCTCGTGAAGAAGAGCGATCTGATCGCGTATGGTGTTAAGATGAAGATCGGTCTGGCGAAGCCGGGCGACACGAGCTCGGTGCCGGTGAAGGAAATCCCCATCGAGAAGGGCGAGCCGCTGGCGCTTGAGCTGGCACATTTCGTCGAGAGCGTGAAGGAGGCGAAGCAGCCGAAGGTCGGCGCGGCGCTTGGCAAGAGTGCGCTCGAAGTGGCGATCACGATTACGGAGCAGATCCGGAACGCGAAGCGGTGAGGATGGTATGATGACGTTGTTTTTTCGGACCGTTACACAGAGGGCACGGAGGTGGCACAGAGGGCGGAGAGACGCTTTGGGTGGGCCGTGTCTGAATGCGTTTGGGGCGAATGGTGCAATGCGGACGGATTTGGGAGTGATCTTAGGGTCTCTCAAACTCTGTGAGTCCTCTGTGTTCTCGGTGTCATTTTCCGAATGAGTCAGGAAATGCAGCCGATTCGTTTAGCGCCGCCGATCGATGGTCACGTTGATTTGTTGATCGTCGCGGCGGAGCATTCTGGGGATGAGCACGCGGCGCGGATGCTTCGGGGGGCGATGGCGCAGCAGCCTCAGTTGAAGGTCTGTGCTCTGGGTGGGCAGAGTGTCGCGGCGGCGGGCGCGCAGCTTTTGCGGGATCTGACGGCGACGTCGGCGATCGGGCCGGGGGAGGTTGTGCGGAAGATCACATTTTTCCGTGCGCTGATTAAGGAGATCGTTCGCTGGATCGCAGAGCATAGGCCGCGGGCGGTGTGTTTCGTGGATTCCTCGACGCTGAATCTGCGGATCGCGAAGGCGTTGTTCGATCGCGGGCTTTCAGCGAAGGCGGGCGGGCTGACGAAGACGCTTTATCTGATCAGCCCGCAGATCTGGGCGTCGCGGGCGGGGCGGCGTCATGCGATGGCGAAACATCTCGACGGGCTGGCGGTGATTTTCCCGTTCGAGCCGGAGTGCTACGCGGACACTTCGCTGAAGGTGGCGTTTGTGGGGCATCCGTTTGTGGCGCCGGGGCATGTCGCGCCGGTGAGCTATGCGGCGGATGGGCCGGTGCTGCTGTTGCCGGGAAGCCGGAAGAGTTCGGTGTCGCGGATATTCCCGGCGATCCTGGGTGGCTATTTACAGTCGGGCGTGAAGCGAGACGCGGTCGTGCTTTATCCGAGCGAGGATATTTTGAAGATTCTTCGAGCGGCGAATCCGCCGGCCAGGGTGCGATTCCAGCGTATGGGAGAAGCGGGCACGCCGGTGGCGGCATCGGCGGTGCTGACGTCGAGCGGTACGATGTCGCTGCAGTGCGCGCTCGCGGGGATTCCGGGTGCGGTGACGTACAAGACGGACGCGGTGACGTACTGGCTTGGGCGGTGGCTGGTGAAGGTGCCGTATCTGGGCATCGCGAATCTGCTGCTGAAGGAGCCGATGTATCCCGAGTATATCCAGGGGGCCGCGACGCCGGAGGCGCTGGCGAAGGAAGTGCGCGAGTGCGTTGACGAAGCAGTGAGACGGGAGCGGACAACGGCGCTGGCGGGAAAGTTGCGGAAACTTTTGGAGAAGCCGGCGAGCGGGACGGCGGCGGATTGGCTGCTGCGGCAGTTAGGAGCGGCTGGGTGACTATTGAGGGTTGAATGAGCGGAGGCTTTGCATGCATCTGGCTCTGACATGACGGCTCCTTCGAAACCGCTTCAGCAGAGGATTTTTTCCCGATTGTGGCGGCAGCCGTGGTTTCGTCGGGAGTTCTACAATTTACTCGGGCTGTTTTTTCGGAAGAAGACGAACTGGCAGATGATGAACTGCGGTTTTGTGCCGGAGCGGCCGACGGAGAACTGGCCGGCGGAGTATGCAGCGGAGCGGCATTCGTATGAGTTGTACGCGCAACTGGTCGCGGGAACGACGATCGAGGGGCGCGATGTGCTGGAACTCGGAGCTGGACGTGGCGGAGGCGCGCTGTTTCTGCATGCAATGATGCCGCGGCGGCTGGTGGGGATGGATTATGCGCCGAGTGCGGTGCGGTGGTGCCGGAAGAAATTTGTGAAGTCGGGATTGGCGTTTGTGTGCGGCGATGCGAACCGGATGCCGTTTGAGGCGGGGGCTTTCGATGTGATTGTCGCGGTGGAAGTGACGCACTGCCTGGTCGAGAAGGCGGTGTTTCTGCGCGAGGCGGCGCGGGTGTTGCGGCCGGGCGGTCGTTTGCTGATCGCTGATTTTTTTTACCTCCGGACGGATGCGATGCACGCGTTGGGGAAGTTTGAGCGCGCGCTCGAGGGATCTGATTTTAAGGTGATGGCTGCGGATGACTGGACGAGCGGGGTGATCGCGGCGATCGAGGCAGACTCGGCGCGGCGGGCGGCGGAGATTCAGGCGAGCGTGCCGGGGTTTCTGCGGGAGGTATCGCTGGGATTCACGAGCACGACGGCGAGTTCCACTTACGTGGCGTTGCGCGCGGGGCGGACGGTTTACCGGCGGTACGTACTGGAGCGAAGAAGCCGCTGATTCGGCGGAGCTCAGAGACGGCTCACGCAAGAGGCGCGAAGGTGCAAAGTGAGAACGGGAAATCAGCGGAGCGGGGCTTGGGGCTGGATTTGTTTCCAGAGGGCGTCGGTTTTTTCGCGAGCGATGAGGCGGGCTTTGGCAACTTCGGCCTCGCGGGCGGCGAGGTTTTCGTCGGCGATTTTTGCGAGGTCGTCGAGGTTGTAGACGAAAACATTATCCACCTCGGCGACGGCGGGCTCGACATCGCGGGGCAGGGCGAGGTCGATGAAAAAGAGGGGCTGGGCGCGGCGTTTCTTTATTGCGGCAGCGACGGCGTCGCGGGTGACGATCGCGTGTGGGGCGGCGGTGGAACAGACGACAATGTCGAAATCGGCGAAGTGGCCCGGCGCGGTTTCGAAGGGGAGAGCGGCGCCGTCGAAGGCTTTGGCGAGCTCCATGGCGCGTTCCATCGTACGGGAGGCTACGGTGAGCGAGGCGGCGCCGCGACTTTGGAAAGCCCTGGCGGTTTTTTCGCCGATATCGCCCGCACCCAAAAGGAGGATACGCGTGGCGGAGAGGTCACCGAAGATTTTCTGGGCGAGGTCGACGGCGACGTTGGCGATGCTGATCTGGCCTTCGGTGATGGCGGTGTGGCTGCGGATGTACTTCGCGTGCTGGAAGGTTTTTTGGAAGACGCGGTTGAGGACCGGGCCGACGGTGCGGCGGTTTTGGGCGTCGGCGTAGGCGTCTTTGATTTGGCCGAGGATCTCGGTTTCTCCGAGCATCTGGGACTGAAGGCCGGCGGAGACCTCGATGAGGTGGCGGAGGGCGTCGGGGCCGGTGGCGTGCTGGCGGATGGCGTTGAATTCCTCGGGAGGGAATTCCTGGAAGGCGCAGAACTCGGCCTGGAGACGGGCGACGGTCGCGGGCGTGGCGGCGACGCCGTAGAACTCGACGCGGTTGCAGGTGTTGAGGACGGTGAACTCGCGGAGGCCTTCGAGCTGGGTGAGTTTCTGCTGGAAGTCGGCCAGCTTGGCGGGCGTGAGCGCGAGCTTTTCGCGCAGCTCGAGCGGCGCGGTGTGGTGGCTGGCGCCGAGGAGGAACAGCGCCGCCGGGGAGTTCTGCGGGGCGGCGCTCATTGGGCTGAAGTAGCGAGTAGCGAGTAGCGGGTAGCGGGTAGAGCGGAGGAGGATGTCGATCCGTTACACAGAGGGCGCAGAGTTCGGAGAGGGAGGTTGGAGAGGCCTGAACGACTGATGAGGTTTTTCTGCGAGAGCAGGGATGCTGGGCCGAATTTTGAAAGGGTGACGGAGGCCGGGGCGGATTTGGAGCGATGTATTTTTTCGGTGGAAGCGCGCGGGACGGTGTGTGGGGCGGGCTCGGGGGTGAGGGGTTTGCGGCTGGAGTTGACGATCGGCAGTGAAATGAGGGCGGCGGCGAAGAGGAGGATGCAGGTCCAGGCGAGGCGCTTGGCGACAAGCAGACTCAGGACGCGCAGACCGGAGGCGACGGAGTAAGCGAGCCAGACGGCGACGGTGACGATGAGTTTGGGGGCGTTGACGGAGCTGGTGTCGCGCAGCCAGTAAACGGAGCCGACCGCGAGCGAGGCGGTCATGATGACGAAACCTGCTTTGAGGAGGCGGACGTTGATGTGGTCGAGGTCCAGGACGGATGGCAAAAACGAGAAGAGACCGCGGAGCCGGATGTTTTTCAGGCTGTAAACCTGAAGGAGGTACATCGTCGACGTGAGTGCCAGCAGACCGAATACACCGTAGCTGAATATCGCGAGAGCGGCGTGGAACTCGATCCAAGCGTTGGGGAAGGCGCTGACACGGCGGACGGCGTCGAATGACGGGACAATCAACGAGACGATCGTAAGCGTGGCGGCGAGGCAGGACGTGAAATAGCCAAGGAGGCTGAGACGGAAGGTGGCGCCGATGACGAGATAGAGTGACGTCGCGGACCAGGCGGTGAATTGGAAAATTTCGAAATGGTTTCCGATGGGGCAGCCTTTGACGGCGAGGCCTCGGAGGTAGAGTCCGAAGGTCTGGATGCAGAAGCCGACGCTGATCAGAAAGTACATCGCGGCGCGCGAGTGGCGGCGCTGGCGGAGGACGGAGAGCGTGCCCAGCACGAAGCCCGCGAAGTAGAAGACGGCGGCAAACCAGAGCCAGGTGCGGTCGGTGAGTGCGGGCATTTTTCGGAAGGGAAGGCGGTGCGGAAAAGGTGGAGACGTTAAGTGTGCGTCGGGCGGGAGTGCAAGTGGCGCGGTGAGGGCGGAGGGACGGCAGTAGTTGGTGGTTTGTCGTCAGTAGATAGGGTTCGCGGAGGCGGAGTGGGAGGGGAGGAAGAACGTGCAACTCTCAATATTTTAACCCTGAACGCTCGACGATGGCCCGCTGATAACGCAGCAGGCCCGGACGCGGGTCCGGGCCTGGGAAATCTGACGGAGTTAACGCCGGCGTTTGTGGTCCGAATAAAGACCGGCCGGCGATGACGGGTTATTTTTTCGCCTCGCAGTTGAACATCCACTGCACGCCGAAGCGGTCGGTGAGACTGCCCCAGTAGGCGCCCCAGAACATGTCTTGGAGTGGATTGTCGATTTTCGCGCCTTCGCCGAGCGCCTTGAACAGGTAGTCGGTGTCGGCGCGGGAGTCGGGCTCGAGGTTGATGAAGACGTTGTTTCCGGCGTTGAGCTTCATGCCCATCGATTCGGGCGAATCGGTGCCCATGATGATGTGGCCGCCGAGGATCGGGAGGGCGACGTGCATGACGAGCTTCCTGTCGGCCTCGGGGAGAGGCGGCTGGCCTTCGCAGGCGGGACCGTCACCGAAACGCATGATGGGGCCGATGAAGTCGGTTTTGAAAACCGACTTGTAGAAGTTGAAGGCTTCTTCGGTGGTGCGGTTGAAGTTCAGATAAGTGCTGACGCGAGCCATGGTATTTTTTGATGAGGGTGGTGGTTGGAATCTGTTGTCATGGGTTTGACGAACGGAGCGGACGCTTTTGGACAGCACGGAGGCGTTTTTGATAACGGACGCGAACGAAAGGTCTGCGATGACGGGCGGCGTTCTAATGTTTGGGCCGGGTTGATGCGTGGTTTCTGCGACGCGTTTCGTTAGGTTTCAGTCGCATGAAAAACCTCCGTCTTGCACTGGTCGCGGCGTTTTGTACCGCATGGTCTTCCCTCGCTGCAGCGTCTGACGAAAAGCCGGTGCCGGCTTTTCCCGCGCACACGATCGGCAATTCGCAGTTGCGTGTGCTCCCGGTCAACGCACACGGCCGGCACTATCAGCTGCACATCGGATTGCCGGGCAATTACGGCAAGGACGTGAGCAAACGCTATCCTGTCGTTTACGTGACGGATGGTTACTGGGACTTCGAGAAGCTCCACGCCATCCGCGGCGGGTTGGTCTACGACAAGTATGTGCCGGAGTTCATCATCGTGGGTATTGGATACGCGGGCGAAAACCCGGACTATCAGAACCTGCGCAACTGGGAGCTTTCGCCTGTGGCGTTTGGTGGCGATGCGAAGAACACGGGTCATGCGGAAGATTTTTTGAAGACGCTGGAGACGGAGATCATCCCGTATGTGGATCGGGAATTCAGGACGCAGCCGAAGCATCGGGTGCTCGGTGGCGCTTCGCTGGGCGGTTTGTTCACGCTCTACACGCTGTATACGAAGCCGGAGTTGTTTTCCGGGTACATGGCGATCACGCCTGCGGTCGCGGCGGGGAATAACTGGCTGCTTGGTTACGAGGAGGCGTTTGCCAAGAGCGGAAAGACGCTGAAGGCGCGTTTGTTTGTGAGCGCGGGTACGAATGAGTGGCCGCAATTCGTCGGCTCGATCCTGCGCTATCACAGCCGGGTGTCGTCACGGAAGCATGCAGATCTCGCTTATGAGTTTCGCATGATCGAAGGGGCGCGGCATGCGGGGATGCAGATGGAATCGTATGTGCGCGCGCTGACTTTTGTCTTCGCGCCACTCGCCCCGGAGAGCGGGCCGTTGCCGGATATGTGATTTTCTGCGCTGCGTGCGATGGTAGTGCCTCGTGGAAAAATGATGGGTCAGCCGAAGACTGACCAGCCGGTGCGCTGGACAAGCATTTCGAGGGCGGCGGTGCCGAGGAGGGAGTTGCCGTTGGTGTCCAGACCTGGAGCCCAGACGCAGACGACGGCGCGATTGGGAACGGCGGCGAGGATGCCGCCGCCGACTCCGCTTTTGCCGGGAAGGCCGACGCGGAAGGCGAAATCGCCCGCGCCGTCGTAATGGCCGCAGGTCATCATGAGCGCGTTGATGCGACGGGCGCGGTGGCGGGAGACGACGCCGAAGCCGGTGAGCGGATTGCGGCCGTTGGCGGCGAGGAAGAGACCGGCCTGCGCGAGCTGGCGGCAGCTCATGGCGATTGCGCATTGATGGAAGTAGACGCCGAGCACTTCGGCGGGCGGGTGTTCGATGACGCCGAAGGAGCGCATGAAATGCGCGAGGGCCATGTTGCGGTCACCGTGCGCCTGCTCGGATTGGGCGACGAGACGGTCGATGTTGATGGCGTCGTCGTTGGCGAGAAAGCGCATGAAGCGGAGGATTTCGCCGATGGCTTCTTTCGGGCGATGTCCGCCCAGGATGATGTCGGTCACGGCGATGGCGCCGGCGTTGACGAACGGGTTGCGGGGACGACCGCGCTCGTGTTCGAGCTGGACGATGGAGTTGAAGGCGTTGCCCGATGGCTCGCGGCCGACGCGCTCCCAGACGCGGTCGCCGACTTCGCCGAGGGCGAGCGTGAGCGTGAAAACTTTTGAGATGCTCTGGATCGAGAATGCTTCGTCGGCATCGCCAGCGGTGACGACAGGGCCTTCGATCGGGGCGACAGCGATGCCGAATTTTTCAGGGGATACTTTGGCGAGTTGAGGGATGTAGTCGGCGACGCGGCCCTTGTCGGTGCGTGCGCGCAGGTCGGCGGTGATCTCGTCGAGGATGGGTTTCAGCGACTCCATGCGGCGAATCTACCGCAGGAAAGGCGGCTGGCCAGTCTGCGTCGCAAGGGTTACGCGGGGGCGAAAATGCCGGTCAGCGAGCGGCTGGGTATGCTCCGGGGAGATACGCGGGAGCTTCGGGCCATCCCAGCAGGCGGGTGATGCGGAGATCGGCGGGCACGGTGGCGGGGATATTCGCGATGGGTTCGAGGCGTTTGAGATCCGGGCTGCGGAGAACGGCATGAGGCGAGCCATCGACGTACACGCTCTTCGTTTCGAAGGCGGGTTCGCGCTCTTGGAAGGCGGCGAGGGTGGGGAACGCATCGGCAGAGGAATCGGGCTTCGCGGCGGGGCTCCAAGAGATCAAAGGGCGTTGAGCGGCGGATGCGGGACGGGCGTAGAGATTGTTATTCGACGTGGAGAGTTGGGGGCGCGTGAGTTTGCCGTGGAGTTTTGGAGATTGCTCGACGCGCAGCAGCGGGCGGTGGAAGGCGGTGTCGGCGGCGAGGAGATTGCCGGAGAAGACGTGGCCGTCGCGTTCGTGGACGTCGGGGCCGGTGGCGGGGTGCCAGGCGAAATGATCGCCGGTGGCGCTGCGTTCGTTGCGTTCGAAGAGGGCTGAGGCGTTGACGAAAGTGTTTTGGCGGACGCTGGCGCCGGAGCTGTTGAGGATGCGGATGCCGTTTTCGCAATCGACGAAAACGTTTCCGGCGACGGTGACGCCTTTGGAGATCTCGAAGAAGAAACCATCGAGGCAGTTTTCGACCCAGTTGTTGACGAAGACGCCGTCGATGTTGCCGACGTCGTACCACACGCCGTTGGAGTGCGGGTTGTCGACGATGAGGTTGTCACGGCAGACGACGCGGCGGGTCTGGTTGAAAATTTTCACAGCGGATGGGTAGTAACCGGTGAGTTCCTCGACGTTGTTGCGGGCGATGATGTTTCTTTCGAGGAGGCAATCGGACGAGCCGATGACGTAGATGCCCTCGGTGCTGGTGTCGCTGACCAGGCAGTTGCGGATGACCAGGTTGTCGCCGCGGAAATAGCCACCGACGCGCGAGCAGTGCGTGATAGCACAATCCTCGATGATGGTGCCGACGACTTCTTTGCCGAAGGTGGATGGATCGGCGAGGCCGACGGGATCGTCGGTGGGCTCCTCGGTGGCGGGAACGGCGCCGCGCTTCCCTTCCACTTCGAGGGCGCGGTAGGCGTACTGCGTAAAGGTGACGCCGCGGAGCGTGTAGCCTTTGCGGTCGGATTCCTTGCCGTGGGCGGATTTGCTCGTGCGGAGCAGGCCGATGTCCCAGGCGGTGATTTCGACGAGGCGATCCGTGGGATTTGTGCGGATGTAGACGTGGCCGGCGTCGTAGTCGATGTAGTAGGAATCTGGAGTCAGCTCGCCTTCCCAGCCGGTGGAGCGGAGCGGCACGCCGTCGATGAAGACCATGTCGTTGTTGAAGCGATGCAGTGGAGTTTTCATCCCCTCGCGTTCGCGGCGCCACCAGTCGCGGGGGCGTGAAGGAAAGAGCGTTTTCCAAGACGTGCGCCAGACGCCGTCGCGCAGAGCGGTCCATTCGGATGCGATTTGCGTGCCTTTGAAGACGGGCCGTTCGTCGCGATAAGGCTGAATCGTGATGCCTTGATTAAGGATGAGGCCGCCGGTGCGGTAGGTGCCGCCGCGCAGGATGATGGCGTCGCCGGTGACGACGCGGGCGAGAGCGGTTTCGATCGAAGTCGGTGCTTCAGGTGTACTGCCGTCAGCGTCCGTTTTGCCGTCTGGTGCGACGAAGTAGGTGCGTTTTGCGTCGGACGGAATTGTGTAGGTCTGATGACGCGGGCCGTAGGGGCCGCCGGATGGCTGGGCGTGGAGGCAGGCGGCGAGGAGGACCGGGAGAAACTGAAGGAAGAAACGTTTGGGGGAGAAGAGGCGTGGCATGGGGTTCGGTGATGGACGAGAACGCTAGGGGAGTTGGGGGCCGCAAAGGGGGATGCGTTCAAACATTGGGACTGAGCGACGGTCAGTCAGAACGGACGCTTCGCCCGGCGAGACGATTTCACGGATCACAAGTCCGGAGGCGTCACTCGCACGCGGTAAAAGCGGGCGGGCGCGGCGGGCGACGAATCCGTGATGGTGCGGGTGGCACCATTGTCCGCGGTTGTGTGACCGGTGAGAAGCTGCCAGTCGGCGGTGGCGAGATTGGTGCAGAACTCCGGCGTATACGTCCATCCACTACGGGTGGGGTTGATGACGAGCTGGATGGAGCCGGGTTGGCCTGGGGAGCGGGAGATCACGAGATCGACTTCTGCGGAGACGGTATTTCCTGCGAAAGTGACGATGGAGGTTGCCGGGATGGTATAGGTGAACGTGTCGCCTGAGATGGGCAGAAGCGGCGCGGATTCCAGCGACTGTGTGGGGGAGGTGATCCAAGGCGTGACCGAAGTCGTCGAGAGACCGGCGAGCGTGAAGGTGTGGGTGATGGGGACGGCGTTGTTGTTGACCGCGACGATGGCGAAACGGCCGGTGCTGTTGTCGCGATCTCTGAAGGCGGAGATCGCGAGGGAGCTGCTGTTTCCGGTGACGGCTATGCGGACGTCGCCCGGGCGGATGAAACGGCTGAACTGGGCCATGACGAAGGCGCGATGCTGGAGGACGCCCGAGGCGTTGAGCAGGCCGTTGGCGTTGCCGATCGTTTTCCACCAGATGTACGCGCTCATGTTGCCGATGGTGAGGCAGTCGCTGACCTGTTTTGCGGTGCCGATGGCGGATTCGATGGTCTGCTCGTTGACGAGATACTCGGTCATCCAGGTGCGTTTGCCGAGCGAGTGCGCGAGCGGGTAGTCGCGGATGGTCGCGCCGTAGAGGTGGCCGCCGATGTAATCGATATTGGCGGCGGAGGCGGGGTTGTTGAGCGCTGGATCGGAGAGGGCGTGGCTGAAGGCGAAAGCCTCGGGCATCATCACGGGGATTTTAATGCCACCGGCGAAGTCGCGGCAGAAGGTGACGAACTGCGCGGGTGTCCAGAGGCACGCGTCGTACGGATCGGTCGGATCGTAGTCGGCTTCGTTTTGCAATGACACCACGGATACAGGCGCGCCGCTGGCGGCCATCGTGTCGGTGAATAGGTTCAGGTAGTCGACGTAATCCTGATAGTGGGCGGGAAGGAGGGAGCCGGTGTGGATAACGCCGCTGTCTTTCATCGCGATGGGAGGAGTCCACGGCGACGCGAGGATTTTGGCGCCGCGCTGATGCGCTTTTTGTCCGTTGGCGATTGGCTCCGACCAGTCGCCGATGCCGTCGGGAGAAATGCGAACGCGGATCAAGGTGAGGCCCATTTGATTGGGGCCGGTGCCGTAGAGGGCGTCCATCTGCGCGTCGGTCAGCAGACGGACACTGTAGTCGAGGTAGGCAGCGCCGGCGCCGAAGCCGTCGATGATCTGATGCGTTGTGCCGGCATCGACGGTGCATTGAGTGGGCGGCAGCGGGTCGTTGTTCACGGAGCCGTAGACGGCGAGGCCGAAGTCGCGGGCGTTGGTGCCGTTGATCCAGGTTCGGCTGCGATAAGCGGCACCTCCGGCGTAGGTGTCGGACGTGGAGCGGAGCCAGGTGAGCGGATTGGTGGCTGCGATGCCGGCGATCTCTAAGACGTACATGTGGCCGGCCTGGAGGCGCACCTGGTCGCTGCCGGAGAAGTCGAAGCGGAGGATGCCGTTGGATTGGGTGTTGTACGTAATGGGAAGTCCATTACCGCCGCCGAGCAGGTTTGCCGTGGGGCTGTAGCTGTCGGGATTGGGGGCGACACCGCCGCCGACGTCGTAGAGATTGAGGGTGACGGTCGCCGTGGAATTGGTGCCGGTTCCGCCGCCTGCGTAGAGCGAGATCGACTCGAGCGAGTAGTTGTCTGTGCCGGTGATGGTGAACGTCTGGCCGTAGCTCGTGGTTGTGGAGGCGCCGAAACCTTCGGCGACGGAGAGCTGGGACTGGGGATTGCTGACGGAGCCGAGAATGGGGCTGCCTGGCCAGCTGGTGGCCGCGGGGCCGGTATTTTGAACAACCGCGACAGCACCCATTGCCGAAGCGGACGAAAGGAGAATAAGGAGGATGGTCGCGAGCAGATGGATGCGGTCGTGGCGCGTGGGGATAGTGGGCATGAGGAAAAGGCCGGCGTGGCCTGGGGAGTGTGTGCCGCGTTGGGGGCGATCAGGGCGAGGGGCTGCGGCTTGTGCCGCATGCCTGTCTTTCGCGCGCGACGGACGGCGTAAATTTTTCTGCCGCTCTATTTATAGTCCGCCGTTTGCGTCGGAAGAATGGACTGTCGATTTTCGGCGGAGTCGTTCGTCTTAAGGAAAACGTCCTCACACGCACTCTTTCCGCGCAGCACGGTGATCCTTCCAAACATCATGAACCCAACGACTCGCTCAAAACTTCGCGTTCACTGCTTCGGGCTTTCGCTTGATGGCTATGGTGCTGGACCCAACCAAAGTCTGCAAAAGCCGTTGGGTGAGGGCGGAGAGAAGTTGCACGAGTGGTTTTTCCCAACGCGAGTGTTTCAGCAGATGATCGGCCGGGAGGGAGGAACGACGGGGGTGGATAACGATTTTGCGGAGCGCGGCTTTGCGGGCGTCGGCGCGAATATTCTGGGGCGAAATATGTTTGGCCCGATTCGCGGCGAATGGACCGACGATGAGTGGAAAGGCTGGTGGGGAGACAATCCCCCGTACCACTCGCCGGTTTTTGTCCTGACGCATCATCGGCGCGCACCGATTGAGATGGCCGGGGGCACGACGTTTCACTTTGTGACGGAGGGAATCCACACGGCGCTCGAACGTGCGAAAACGGCCGCGAAAGGAAAAGACGTCCGACTCGGCGGTGGCGTGGCGACGGTGCGCCAGTATCTGCAAGCGCAGTTGATCGATGAGTTGCATCTGGCGATAGCGCCGGTCCTGCTTGGAACAGGGGAGCATCTGCTGGCGGGAATCGATCTGCCGAAGCTGGGCTATGAGCGTACGGAGCACGTAACAACGTCGGCGGCGACGCATGTCGTGATCAAAAAGCGCAACTGACGTGAGCCGCTGCAAGGCATGCGTGCGTTGACGCGTGCGAAACGGATTCAAGAGGCGGTCGGCCTAGCGCGGAAAGGCTCCGGGAAATAAACGCGAGGGACGCGTTCCGCCGCGGATCGCGTCCGCTGAATGCGATGGCGTTTACGACTTGGGATCGAAGCCGAGATTGGTGGGCGCTTTCGGGAACGTGACCTTTTTAGCCGGCACGTTAGTGGTAGGCACGTCGGCACCCACTTCTTCGATTTGCTGGCCGTTCACCCACATCTTGCCGCCGCCTTGAACGAAGAACCCGTAGGCCAGTGCCGTAGCTTCTGCGGGGACATCAAGTACCACGGATGCCTCCTGCCAGTCGGACGTGCCCTTCACCGGACGATTGTGCATATTGTCGAACGCTAACGATTTTCCTCGTTCCTGTCCGTCGACGCGCAGCCAAAGCCGACCGCCACCTTCGTTCGCATCCTTGGTTTTAATCCAGCCGCTGAGCCGGATGCGTTTGCCTATGTAGTTTTCGGCGGAGGTCGTTTGCATCATTCCGCCGAAGCCCTCTTTGACTTCCGGAGCATGGGATTCGACGTAGGCACTCGGCATGCCGCCCCACGTTTCGACAGTGTCCACTCCGACCGTGTAGAGTTCGGGCTTGGCGCCGTTTTTGTGCCAGCCGGACGGTGCTTGCGTGGTGACGCCAGGCCGCGGCTCCGGTGCCGGGGGCAAAGAAGCGCTCGCGGCAGAGGCTCTGGTTTCACCTGGAGAGGTTGTGGCCGGTGAGGTGTCGGGACCGGTTTTGGTGCGCGACTCTAGTGCGGCGATTCTTTCCGCCAGCCGTGAATTTTCCGCGCGCAAACTGTCTGTCTCGTGCTGGAGGGCCTGCGTATTTTGCGCGGAGTAGAAAACAGTGCCCGCTGTAACGGCGGCCATGACGCCGACCGTGCCGATCATGAGTTGGGTTTTAGTCATAAAAATCCAGATACCTGCGTTGATTGCCGTGGCGTGAGCCGCCGCTCCGAAGGCGGAGCTGGTGATGCTCGTCATCAATCCGGCTGGTGCGGCCTGCGCGGCCTGCGCAGCGATCAAACCACCGAGTGCGGCCGCCGTGGAGGTGATTTTGCGGCGGGCGAGGAGCTGGCGCATTTTTTCAAGTGCGCGGTTCACCCGCACGCGCGCGGCGTCTTCCGTGACATTCAGCGCGGATCCGACTTCAGCGAAGGGCCGGTTTTCGAAAAACCGCATCAGGATCGCGTCGCGATCCGCGCGGCTGAGTTCGTCCATCACGGACTCCAGTTCGGGACGCAGTTCGATCCATGCATCGCCGCCGTCGTTTCCCATCAGGTCAGTTGTCTGCATGTCAAAAGCCTTTCCTTCCCGCCGGATGCGTCGGGACTCCGCACGCATGGCATTGGCGGCTGCGTGCCGTGTCACCACGTAGAGCCAGCCTGCGAGTGTCTGAGCGTCTCCCGTTCTCGCGCTCAGCTGTCCGGCTTCGCGTGCGAGAGAAACGAAGACGTTCTGGGTGATCTCTTCGGCCAGTGTGGTGTTTTGATTCACCCGCCGGAGTGCGGAGTGATAGACGAGCCCGAGATGTTTCCGCGCCAGTTCGGCGAAGAGGTCTTCGGAACGCGTCTCGGCGTAACGTTTCAGCAGTTCGGCGTCATCCATCATGGGGTTTCATTGGATAGCACCGCCGCGTGTTGGTGACCGAACATGTTTTTTTGGAAAGTTTGCGTGTGCGGTTTTTGAGGCGGCGGACATTAGCAGGTGTCATGAACGATTCTTCCGATGCCGTGCTGCTCCGGCGCTATCTCGACGATGGCGACGAAGCTGCGTTTGCGGAGGTGGTGCGGCGTTATCTGGGGCTGGTTTACCATGCGGCGTTGCGGCAGGTGGGCGGAGATAGGCATGCGGCGGAGGAGATCGCGCAGACGGTGTTCACATTGGTTGCGCGCAAAGCCTCTTCGCTGGCCCAGCATGAAGCGCTGGCGGGCTGGCTGCACATGACGACGCGTTACAGCGCGCAGGTTCATCGCCGTCGCGAGAGTCGCCGTGTCCGGCGTGAAGAGGAGGCCCGCATCATGCATGAAAATTCCGGTACCGAAAAAAACATGGCTGAGTGGGAGAAGCTGCGCCCTTTGATCGATGACGTGCTCGCGGAATTGAATGCGGCGGATCGCGATGTCGTGTTGCTGCGATTTTTCACCGGACTTCCGTTTGCCGAGATCGGCGCGCGCATGAAGGTCACGGAAAACACGGCTCGGATGCGAGTGGAACGCGCATTGGAAAAACTGCACGGACGTCTGGCACGTCGTGGAGTGGCATCGCCCGCGACGGCACTCGGCGTGGCATTGTCGAGCCAGGCGATGGCGACCGTGCCAGCGGGATTGGCGGCGAGTGTGTCTGGGGCGGCGCTCGCGAGCGTTGCGACGGGCGGTGCGTGGCTGGCCGCAGGCATTTTACTCATGAAAACAAAAACGATCATTCTCGGTTCCGTCGCTGTTCTCGCGGTGGGCGTTGCCCTGTTGCAGTTCAAGCAGGCGCAGGACGCAGAGATCCTGTTGACGGTGGCCAATCGCGATCGCGACGCATTGAGGGAGCAACTGCGCGACTCCCGGCCGGTGGTGTCCACGGCGGTGTCTCAGCCGCTCTCTGGTGGCCTGATGCAGCCAAGGAGAGTCGCGCAGGTGACACAGGCCGGCTCCGCTTCGTCCCCGGGGACCACCCGGCAGCCACCGATCATCGCCAAAATCGCCAACATCACCTACGGACGTATTCAATCGCTCGATTCGCAGTACCAGCCGCTTTATCGTCGGCTTGGGCTGAACGCCGCTCAGAGCGAAAAATTCAAGGCGATCATGGTGGAGAATGCCCGGCGGAACGAAGCGTTGATGAAAGCGGCAGCGATGAACTCAAAACCCGATCCGGACAAACTCCGGGAGATCGACGACCAGACGAATGCTGAACTTATTACGGTGATTCGCGGTGAGTTCGGTGACGACGCGGTGCAGGCGATGGACCGCCACGAGCGGACGATGCCCTTCCGCGGCCCGATGGACGAACTGGCCAGGACGCTTTTTTATTCGGATGCGCCGCTCTCGGCGACGCAGGCCGAACAGCTGCTCGACGCAGTCGCGACGCATGAGCAGGCGACGCAAGGAAAGGTCGATTTCGACTGGATGGTGCAGGCCGATCTTTATGGAGCGTTGCTCACGCAATCCTCCGGAATTCTTTCCGCGCCACAAATCGACGCGTTGCGAAAAGCCACCGAGCAGAGCCTGGAGCAACAGCAACGGCGTGTGATGACCAAGAAGACGGTTCGCAGTATTGAAAATACTGCCGTCCAAGCTTCCCCGGCGGGTGCTACGGCCCGTCCGGGGAGTTGAGTGCCCGGGGCTTGGGTACGCGCCCTGCCGTCGCGCGCTGTGTCGGCGGCAGCGCATAATTTCATGCGGGTTTCGCGCTGACTTCATCAAGACTTCACAAACAGTGGCGATGATCGAGTGCATGATGACGAAAAAAAGCATCCTCACCATTCTGCTGGTGCCGACGTGTCTGCTGCTCGTCCCGCTCGTGGCGAATTTCACGGTCGATGGGTTTAACTGGAATCCAGGGGCGTTTGTTTTTTTCTGGCTGGTGATGGTCGCTATCGGCTTCGCGTACAAACTGGTGACGAGCAAGGCGGGCAGCGTCGCTCAGCGTATAGCGACGATCATCGCGCTGGCGGCGGGCTTCATGATCTTTTGGGGAAATCTGGCGGTTGGGTTTATCGGAAGTGAGGACAATCCGGCCAATCTGATGTATTTCGTGGCGCTGCTGGTGGCGGCTGGTCTTGCGGTTGTCGCGCGTTTCAACGCGGACGGGATGGCGCGGGTCATGTTTGTCACGGCATTGATGGTGGCGTTGGTGCCGGTGATCGCGTTGCTGACGCGTCCTGACGATTTCAGTCCCGGTGTGGCGCGGGTGTTCGGACTGAATTCGGTCTTTGTGCTGATGTTTGTCGTCGCCGGATTTTTATTTCGAATTGCAGACAACAAGAAAAACACCGGTGCGACGGCCGGGCTGATGTCTTGAGAGGATAGCGCATGCGCTTCGTTGAGCGCGTGATTTTCTTGTCCGGTCGGGCCTCCGAGATCGGTCAGGCAGCGGATTTCTTCATTCGGCTTCGATGCGTTCATTTCCCAGACCTCGCGCTGGGGCTTACTCAGTTTTTGAGAACCCAGTTCGGATCACGCCGGCAATCGAGTACGGCTTTCACGAAGGGCTTGCCGCCGACGATGTCATCATAAGCGGTGAAGGGAGACGTCCGCGAGAGGAGGCTTATGCACGCCGAAGCGTTTGCTTTGAATCCTTGTGTAGAGAAGCTGCGCGCAGATGTCGGCGAACAGGCAATGATGCGGGGGGAAGGCCCTACATTTCGGAGCGGACGTCGTGGAGGAAGGCGTCGAGGTCGGAGAGCTGGCCGCGGGCCTCGGGCATCGCGTTGGCGACGGCGGGGAGGCGGGCGAGTTCGGCGTCGATGAATTGATTGAGGATCGGGATGGCGGGGCCCTCATCGATTTCCTCGGCGGCTTTCTTGCGGGCGACGAGGTCGTCGATCGCGGCGCGGAGGTCGGGGGTGAGATTGGCGGCGTCGAGCGCGTCGATGAACGGCATCGGCGGAGGTCCGGCGGTGGGGTCGCGTTCGATCCAGCGGCAGCAGAGCAACGGGCGGGTGATGTAGAGGTATTTCTTGAGTTTCACTTTCGGCGAGCTGCCGTCGCGCATGTGTTCGCGATAGTTGTGCCGCGCCATGGAGAGGTAGTGATGCATGGCGGCCTTGGGGGAGAAGAAAGGCGGGATGAGTTCACGCACGCGTTTCCAGATGGGCTCTTCTTTGTAGACGATGCCGGACTGCATCCACTCGAAGCAGACGGGGTTGGATTTGCTGACGAGGCCGAGGAATTTACGGAGGTCCCAGCCCGAGAAATCGAGCAGCGGATCGGGCGAGTTGATGTCGCAGTTCTCGATCACGTCGCGGCGCGGGTAGACGGTGAGGTAGTCTTTGAGCGCGGAGAGGTAGATGAAGCGGACGTCGTAGTCGCTGTCGGTGGATTCAAAGCCCCACGCGCGGCTGCCACTCTCGACCGCGAACCAGATTTTCACCGCCCGGTCTTTTTCGATTTGGGCGAGGGTAGGTTGGATGTGCGAGGTGACGGAGCTCATGAAGCCACGATGGGAAAAAATTGGTCGTCTGATGACAATCAGATCAAAAGCGTTCTGTGGCCGACGTTGATACTAAGGGGTTGAATTTGCTGATTCTGGGGAATCTTAAATCCGAAGTATCGCTAGTTATTACTACATGAAGCATTCTGCACGAACGTATGAGGCCATAATCGCAGATTTGGCACGCTCGAGAGAGGAGTGGAAAAAGCGTGGATACGACCTCTCGCCAACTCGTGTCGGTACCTATGAGCGAGAGATGAGGCGCTTGGTTGAATTAGGTCCTGAAGGACGGCTGACGCTTTCTTCGAAAGAGAGCGGAAAAGCTATCCTTTTGGGGTCCGAAATTTCAGAGCTACTTTTCGCCTCCGATATTGCTCTTACGCGTGAGCATCTCGCGAGTTCCCCTAGGATTAGAGAGATTTTTTCCGGACCCGACTTTGCCAACGACGAAAAGAACGCCAGCAACCGACCACGAAACACCCTCTTTGAACTGACTTTGGCGGCGTGCATCGAACGTGCAGGTATGCACGCAGAGTTTGGCAAACTCACCGATGTAAGAACGGTTTTTGAAAACAGGGACGTTTTCATTGAGGCGAAACGGCCGCAGTCTTTTGAAAAGGCGGATTCGAATGTCCGTTATGCAGTGAAACAGCTTTCCGCAAGATCGTCGGATGAACAGGCGCTGCGTATTGTTGCCGTTTGTGCGGGCAAGATGCTCACAAGGGGGACGCACATGCTAACGGCCAAAACGAACGCTGCAATGAGCGCACGGCTCGACAAGGAGGCTACTGGTTTCTTCTCAGCGACCTCCCGCCATTGGACGACCAAGAAGCATGTGGACGGTCTACTAGTTCGAGTCAGCGTTCCCGGCGCCATCGATGGTGAGTATCGTCATTTTCATGCAGCGCTTATGACGATCTTCAGTCGTCCCGGGTTGAGCCCTAACAAAGCTAACTCGCTTAGAAATTTCGTTCACGCGCTTGAGTCTAGTTTACCGGGTAGTTCGGTCGGTAAATGATCTGCTGGTTCCGATCGAGCCACCTATTTAACGTTATCTTAAAAGTGAAACTGATCTTCCTCGGTATCTTTTGTGGCGATGGCTTTACTGATCTTGATCACCAGCGGGGCGATGATGCTGAAGTGGGTTTCGCCATGGATGGGTTCGAATGTGATCAGCGGGTTTTTGTTTCGGGCCTGGAGGGCGAAGAGCGAGGTGATGTTGCCGCGTTTGGTGCCTTCGAAAATGAAGGTCGGGCATTGGATGTCTTTGAGCCAGCGTTGCGGGGCGCGGAGTTGGCCATCTTTGGAGTTGCTGAGGTCGTAGGGCAGGACGTTGGAGAAATGAGCAAGGGCATCACATGCCAGCCGGAATAGGTCTTATGGGGCCTATGGGACTGATAGGTCTTATCCTTTCAGGCAATGGAGTGCGGTGCTGGCGAGGACTTCGCTGTTTCGATGTGGCCGTGGTTGGTGTTTCCGCCGCGGAGTGACGGATACATCATCACGATCCCGTGAGCGCGAAAGCCGGAGGCGGATTGGTCGTTGGACGCCGGACCAGGCGTCCATGCGATGCCGCCGATGCTGTTGCTGAAACCGCCGACGAGCCAGATGATCGCGGGGTGTTTCTTGCCGTCGCCGGGATCGGTGCTGACGTAGGCGGCGTTCTGGCCGAGCGGCGCGGTGTAGGAGATGAGTTTGAGTCCGGAGGAGGCGGGCGGTTCTTCGGCGGCTTCGCCGATGCGCTCTTCGCGGAGGAGTTTGGTGGTGAAGCCTTGGCGGGCTTCGAGGAGGGGCGGGACGGAGAATAGAGAGCTGAGCGCGAGGGAGAGGAAGGCGGTGAGCGTGAGGAGTGCGCGGAGGGTTGGCATGGGGTGATGGCCGGAATAGGTCCTATAGGACGAATAGGACTTATATCGGAGGAGACTGTTGGCGTGGCGATGGGGAACGCGAGTGAGTGCAGATGGGCTGGATGAGGATTTCGGAATAGGGCCTATGGGACTTATAGGACCTATGGCGGAGGCGTTAGCCGACGGATGGGGGCGAGGGGCGGATCACGGTTGGTGGTGAGATGGAGTATTGAGAATGAACTCGCGTGGATCACGGGCACGGCTAGCTCTTGGCCTATGGGAAATAACCGGGAGGGGTTTTTGCCGGCGCATGGGAATTATCGTGCGCTCAGATCATTTCAAAAGGCCGAGATCGTCTTTGATGTGACGTTTCGGTTTTGCGGGCGGTTTCTTTCCCGCAGTGATCGCACGGTTGATCAGATGATCCAGGCGGCGCGTTCGGGGAAACAAAACATCCTTGAAGCTTCGAAGGCATCGGGGACTTCGAAAGAGACTGAGCTGAAACTGACGAATGTCGCGCGGGCGAGTTTGGAAGAGCTGCTGGCCGACTATGAGGATTTGCTGCGAAGCAAGAATGCGCAGAGATGGGATAAAGATTCGAAGGAGGCGCTGTTTGTGCGCAACCTGGGCGGCGAACCGGGCGTGGGGTTTGATACGTTTCGGGATTTTGTGGAAACGCGGCCGGCAGAGGTGGTGGCGAATATCGCGCTGTGCCTGATCCATCAGGCGAACTTTTTGCTCGATCAGCAGATTCGGAGGATCGAGGAGGATTTTCTGAGGGACGGTGGGCTGAGGGAACGGATGAGTAGAGCGCGGGTGGAGTACAGGCGGCGCGGGGGTGCGGAAAAGAAATAGGTCCTATAGGTCTTATGGGACCTATAGGACCTATGTTCGGAAACGCTGAGCCGAAGCTTAGACCGAGGCTAAGATGTCGTTGAGGGTCGAGCTAGGCCTGAGGGCCGCTGATGCTTTTTGGTCGTCGGGGCGGTAGTAGCCGCCGATGTCGGCGGGTTTGCCTTGGACGGCGATGAGCTCGCTTACGATTTGTTTTTCGGAAGCGGTGAGTTTCTCGGCGATGGGGGTGAAGAGTTTTTTGAGCTCGGCGTCTTTGCTTTGCGCGGCGAGGGACTGGGCCCAGTAGAGGGCGAGGTAGAAGTGGCTGCCGCGGTTGTCGATGCCGGCACCGACTTTGCGGGCGGGGCTCTTGTCGTTCTCGAGGAACTTGCCGTTGGCTTCGTCGAGCGTCTCGGCGAGGACTTTGGCCTTGGCGTGGTTTTGCGTGATGCCGAGGTGCTCGAAGCTGGCGGCGAGGGCGAAGAATTCACCGAGGCTGTCCCAGCGGAGGAAGTTTTCCTCGGTGAATTGCTGGACGTGTTTCGGGGCGGAGCCGCCGGCGCCGGTTTCGAAGAGGCCGCCGCCGTTCATCAACGGAACGATGGAAAGCATCTTGGCGCTGGTGCCGACTTCGAGAATAGGAAAGAGGTCGGTGAGATAGTCGCGGAGGACGTTGCCGGTGACGCTGATGGTGTCCTGGCCTTTGACGATGCGTTCGAGGGTTTTTTGGCAGGCGTCGGCCGGCGGGAGGATGGAGATGTCGAGGCCCTTGGTGTCGTGCTGGGCGAGGTATTTCTCGACCTTGGCGATGATCTGGGCGTCGTGCGCGCGGGTTTTATCGAGCCAGAAGATGGCGGGTGTATTCGAAAGGCGGGCACGGTTGACGGCGAGTTTGACCCAGTCCTGGACGGGAGCGTCCTTGGTCTGGCAGGCGCGCCAGATGTCGCCTTCGTCGACGGCGTGTTCGAGGAGCGTTTTGCCGGAGGAGTCGGTGACACGGATGGTTCCTTTGGCGGGGGCGGTGAAGGTTTTGTTGTGCGAGCCGTATTCTTCGGCGGCCTGGGCCATGAGGCCGACGTTGGGGACGGAGCCCATGGTCTTGGGATCGAGGGCGCCGTTCTTTTTGCAGAAGTCGATCGTGGTGGCGTAGACGCCGGCGTAGCAGCTGTCGGGGATGACACAGAGCGTGTCTTGTTGTTTGCCGGCCTTGTTCCACATCTGGCCGGAGGTGCGGATCATGGCGGGCATCGAGGCGTCGATGATGACGTCGCTCGGCACGTGGAGGTTGGTGATGCCTTTGTCGGAGTTGACGTAGGCGAGGGCGGGGCCGTTCGCGTAGGCGGCGTCGATGTCGGCCTGGATGGCGGACTTTTGGTCGGCGGGGAGTTTCTCGATTTTGGCGAGGAGGTCGCCGAAGCCGTTGTTCAGGTCGACGCCGAGTTGGGCGAAGGTGGCGGCGTGTTTGGCGAGGAGGTCTTTGAAGAAGACGCGGACGACGTGGCCGAAGAGGACGGGGTCGGAGACCTTCATCATCGTGGCCTTGAGGTGGACGGAGAAGAGGATGCCTTCGGCTTTGGCGTGGGCGATTTGTTGTTCGAGGAAGGCGAGGAGGGCGGCCTTCGACATCTTGGTGGCGTCGAGAATTTCGCCGGCTTTGAGCGGGGTTTTTTCCTTGAGGACTTTGACGGTGCCGTCGGTGCCGACGAATTCGATACGGACGTCGGTCGCGGTGGGAACGGTGACGGACTTCTCGTTGGAGAAGAAGTCGTCCTTACCCATGGTGGCGACGGCGGTCTTGGAGGTCGGAGTCCACGCGCCCATGGAGTGTGGGTGTTTCTTGGCGTAGGCTTTGACGGCGCCGGGGGCGCGGCGGTCGGAGTTGCCCTCGCGGAGGACGGGATTGACGGCGGAGCCGAGAACTTTCGTGTAGCGGGCCTTGGCGTCTTTCTCGGCGTCGGTCGTGGGGTTTTCGGGGAAATCGGGGAGGGCGTGGCCTTTGGCCTGGAGCTCGGCGATGGCGGCTTTGAGCTGGGGGATGGAGGCGGAGATGTTGGGGAGTTTGATGATGTTGGCCTCGGGCTTGAGCGTGAGGGCGCCGAGTTCGGCGAGGGCATCGGGGGCTTTGTCGAAGGCGGCGAGGATGCGGCCGGAGAGGGAGATGTCGCGGGTCTCGACGGCGATGCCGGAGCTCTTCGTGAAGGCCTGCACGATCGGCAGGAAGGAATAGGTAGCGAGCGCGGGGGCTTCGTCAGTGATCGTGTAGATGATGGAGGGCTTCGCGGCGGACATGTTGTGGGTGAGCGTCGTGGTTATTTGGGACTGTTAAAAAGGACGGAAAGCCAAAGCGGGGCGAGGGGGGAGGGTCAAAGGCAATTGGGGAGGTAGCGTAAGAGTTAATGCGGGCGGCGGGCTTTGTGGAAGCGGGGCTTATGGGGCGCAGCGCGGGCAGTGGTTAGGTTAAGCGCAAAGACGCGAAGACGCTAAGAGTGTATGCAGAGGGCGTACGGAGTTTTTAACCGCAGAGTACGCGGAGGGCGCAGAGAAGATCAGGAGATTGATGGTTAGGGCGCGGAGCTGGTGTCGGCGGGGATGGCGTGGCCTTCGGGGGAGAGGTATTGGGAGAGTGGATCGGAGGGGAGGGATTTGAGGGCGGAGACGACGCGGGCGGCGTTGAAGCGGGCGCCGGCGTCGGTCGTGTGGCCGCTGCCGACGAAGAGACTTTCGAGGGCGGTGCGGTCGAGTGGAGCGAGGGCGCGGGCGACAACCACGGTGAGGTCGATGAAGTGGGCGTTGTGGTCGCGAGCGACTTGTTGGGTCCAAGCGGCGTAGTCGGGCCAGTCCCGGGATTGCTGCCACTTGGTTTTGCGCGGGATCGGCGAGCAGAGAATCACGGTGGCGCCGCGGGCGGTGGCTTCGTTGACGTAGCGCGTCATGTACCAGCCGAAGGTGTGGACGATTTCGGGCGGGGCGTTTTCGCGGGGATCTTCGGCGGTTTCGGGGCCGGTGCCGGGAAGCGACGAGCGGCGGAGTTTTCCTTCGCCGACGCGGCCGACGTCGTTGTGGCCGAATTGAATGATGACGAAGTCGCCCTGTTTCATGTCGGCGAGGACGCGGGCCCAGCGGCCCTCGGTGAAAAACGTGCGGCTGCTGCGTCCGCCGATGGCGCGGTTGACGACGTTGATTTTGGACGTGTCGAAAAACGGGGCGATGCGCTGGCCCCAGCCGATGCTCGGGCTGCCGGGGGTGACGGTTTTCACGGTGGAATCGCCGACGATGAAGAACGTCGGCAGGTCGGGGCGCGCGGGGTTTTCATCGATCTCGGGGGCGGCGATTTCGACGGGACGGGCGTCCTCCTGGGCGGCGATCGGGAGCGTGAATACAAGTGAAACGAGCAGGGCGAAAGGGACACGCATGGCGCGAAGTCAGGGCGGTGCGGCGGGGTACTGCAATTCCGGGATACGGGATAGAGGACGGAAGGGGGGAATCCGAAGGTCGAAGGCCGAAGGGGGGCACGGAAATCCGAAGATTGAAGAGTGAATGGTGGCGGGGCGGGATGCTTGATTTCACGCAGAAGTGCTGGGGGCGGAGATGGAGGGGAGTGTGTTGTCACAAAACGGAAGGCTGGTTCGTCCCAGTGGGTGATGAACACAGAAACTTCTTCTACGATCGAAACCTCCTTGCCGGCGGCGGGCGCGGGTGCGCAGCCACGGCTCAACTACCGCAAGGCTTCGCCGGCCGCGGTCCAGGCCATGTTCGCGCTGCAAACGGTGGTGAATAAAAGCGGGCTGGAAAAATCGTTGATCGAGCTCGTGAAGCTGCGGGCGTCGTTGCTCAACGGCTGCGCGTTCTGCATCGATATGCATTTCCGCGAGGCAAAGGCGGCGGGCGAGCGCGAGGAGCGGCTTTATCTGCTCAGCGCGTGGCATGAAACGCAGGCGCTCTACACGCCGCGCGAAAAGGCGGCGCTGCTCTGGACGGATGCGTTGACGAAGCTCGCGGGCAATCCGGTGAGCGACGCTACCTTCGAGGAAGCGCGCGAACATTTCACCGAGGAGGAGCTGACGAATCTCACGCTCACGATCGTGGCGATCAACGGCTGGAACCGGTTCAGCGTCGGGTTTGGCATGCCGATCCGCTTTCAAGGGTGAAAGCGGAGACCAGTGACCAATGACAAGTGACCAGTGGGCGGAAATCCGAAGGCCGAATGACGAAGGCCGAAGGGGCGGAAAGTTTAACGTGGAGGAGCGGATTGAAGGTCGGAGTTTCCATCGGATGACGGATGGTCTCTGGAATTTCTTTGGCGTTTGGGTTTTGGCCTTTGGGGTTTTTAGAAAATAGAAACGCACACTATGTCCGGAATTTTTGAAGAACATCGTTCGCTGCTTCTCGGCATCGCTTACCGGATGCTGGGGAGTCGCGCGGATGCGGAGGACATGGTGCAGGAGACGTTTTTGCGCTGGCGGAAGCAGGATGCGGCTTCGATCGAGTCGGCAAAGGCGTGGCTGATTTCGACGGTGACGCGGTTGAGCATCGACCAGTTGCGGTCGGCGCGGCGGCGGCGCGAGGAGTATGTGGGCGTGTGGCTGCCGGAGCCGATCGTGGGAGCGGATGATGACGCGGCGTCACCCGCGAAGGTGGCGGCGCTGACGGATTCGCTCGGGCTGGCGTTTCTCCATTTGATGGAGGACCTGGCGCCGATCGAGCGCGCGGTGTTCATGCTGCGCGAGGCGTTTGACTACGATTACCGCGAGATCGCGAAAATCGTCGAGAAGAGCGAGGCGAACTGCCGCCAGTTGTTCAGCCGGACGAAGACGCATCTGGCGCAGCGGGAATGGAAGGAGGAGCCGGCGGGTGCGCAGGCGGAGCGGGTGGTGCAGCAGTTTCTCGAAGCGTGCGCGACGGGCGACATGGAGAGTTTCCTGGCGGTGCTGACGGAGGATGCGGTGCTGTATTCGGATGGTGGAGGCAAGGTGCGCGCGGCGCTCAAGCCGATCTACAGCGCGGAGTTTATCGGACGGTTTTATATCGGCATCCGGCGTCGGTCGATGGAAGGCGCGCGCGTGGAAATCGTGAGGGTCAACGGGAAGATCGGCGCGATCGTGCGGCGACGGGATGGACGCGTGTTGGTGGAGGCGTTTGCGTTCGAGGGGGACCGGATCAAGGCGGTTTATCTGGTGAGTAATCCGGATAAGCTGCGGGGGCTGGTGCCGGAGAATGAGAAGGCGCAGGCGGATGGCGTGAAATGAAGCGGGCGGTGGGCAGGTTGATCGCGAAGACGCAAAGACGCTAAGGTCGAATGCAAAGAACGCTGAAGACGTTTAACCGCAGAGAGAGGAGTGAGAATGACGTTAACCGGCGGGAAGGTGAGGGTGGGTAATCGGGGGTGTGCGCAGCCGGTGTAGGTGGCGAATTTTTCGCGCTTCCGTCTTTGAGGCGGGTCGTGCTTGTTAGCGGGCTTTCATGGCCAAGGTGCGTCTTCTTTCCGATCGGGTCGCCAATCAAATCGCCGCGGGCGAGGTGATTGAGCGGCCGGCTGCGGTGGTGAAGGAGCTCGTGGAGAATGCGCTCGATGCGGGGGCGACGCGGATCGAGGTGGAGTTTCGCCATGGCGGGCGGTCGTTGATGCGGATCGAGGACAACGGTTGCGGGATGTCGAAGGACGACGCGTTGATGGCGTTGGAGCGGCATGCGACGAGCAAGATCGCGGAGGCGGATGATTTGAACCGGCTGGCGAGTTTTGGGTTTCGCGGCGAGGCGCTGCCGTCGATCGCGAGCGTGTCGCGGTTTGAACTACAAACGCGCGAGGCGGGCGCGGATGTGGGGACGGAGATTTTGGTGAACGGCGGGAAGTTCGTGCATGTGCGCGAGTGCGGGCGGCCGGTGGGGACGCGGATCGAGGTGACGCATTTGTTTAACTCGGTGCCGGCGCGGCGGAAGTTTTTGAAAACGGATGCGACGGAGGCGGCGCATATCATCCAGGGCGTGCGGCTCTACGCGCTGGCGTTTCCCGGAGTGGCGTTTTCGTTGATCGAGGACGGGCGGGTGATCTTCAAATCGCCGCAGTGCGCGACGCTGGCGGAACGGGTGACGGAGATTTTCGGGCGGCAGGTGGGCGAAGGACTGGTGCCGCTGGAGGCGGAGGAGCTGGGCATGAGAGTGTCGGGCCTGATCGGGCGGCCGGGGCAGGGGCGGTCGACGCGGCATGAGATGATCGTATTCATCAATCAGCGACCGGTGGACAGCCGCACGCTGAACTATGCGCTGATCGAGAGTTATCACGAGTCGCTGCCGAAAGGGCGGTACCCCTCGGCCTTCGTTTTCTTCGAGATCGATCCGGCGGCGGTGGACGTGAATGTGCATCCGGCCAAGCGCGAAGTGCGTTTTCGGAGCGAGCCGCAGGTGAGGTCGTTTGTGATTCGCAGCGTGCTGGCGCGGTTGCGGGAGTTGAGTGCGGAAGCGACGGCGGCGGGGGGCGAACCGGTGGGAAGCATCGGGCAGGTGCCGGCGCCAGGAGGGGTGGTGTCGATTTCGCCGGCGGTGGATACGAGGGCGAAAGCGTTTGTGGCGCCAGTGCCGGCCTATGTGCCGCAGGTGCATGCCCGCGATTGGCGGCCTGTCGTGGCGGCGAGTCCATCGGCACCGGTTGTTCCTTTGCCGCAGCCATCCGCGTTTCCTGCTTCCGTGGCGATGCCAGTACCGGCTGTGGCGTCGACGGGAGGAAAGCGTGCGTGGCGTTATCTCGGGCTGGCGCATGGGAGCTATGCGTTGTTCGAGACGGCGGCGGGGCTCGTGCTGGTGGACCGGCGGGCGGCGCATGAACGGATCTGGTTCGAGCGGTTGCAGGCGCAATTTCGGGCGGGGGAGACGCCGGTGCAGCGGTTGTTGTTTGCGGTGCCGCTGGAGCTCGATCCGGTGGCGACGGCGCTGATGCTGGAGCGGCTGGCGTTTTTCAACGGGCACGGTTTCGAGATCGCGGAGTTTGGGCGGGGGTTTTTCCGGATCGAGAGCGTGCCGGCGTGGATGGAGCCAGCGGATGCGGAGCCATTTGTGCGCGACCTGCTCGGGGCGCTGCGCGACGGACGGTTGCAGGACAAGAATGTGGATGTGGCCCGCGAGGAACTGGCCCGGCTGGCGGTGGCGAAGGCGATCCGCCTTCCGGATACGGCGGGCGAGAGCGAAATGCAGGGTTTGGTCGCGCAGCTATTTGCGTGTCAGGTGCCCCTGACGAGTCCGGCGGGACGGCCGACGCATATCGAGCTCGGGCATGGCGAGCTGGCGCGGCGGTTTCAGAAGTAGATTTTCCGGGCAAGGGTTACAGACGGGTAAATAGTCGAGCGGCAAGATGGGTGCGGGCGAAATTTTAGCGTGACCGCGCGGGCTTGGGTGGCACGGTTTCTGGTTAATTTCCCGAAGGTCTGGCGCCCATTTAACCCACTTAAACATGCCTGCTTCCACCAAAACCAAGAAGTCCGTCCCTGCCGCAGCCTCCGTCGTCACCGCGACGCCTTTTTCGAGTGAGAATCAAACTGTGAGCGAGAGCGCCAAGCTGAAGCAGGCGATCCTTCGGCATCTAACGTACACGCTGGCGCGCGATATCCACACGGCGACGACGCGGGACTGGTGGATCGCGACGGCGATGGCGGTGCGCGAGAGCATTCTCGCGCGCTTGATCGCGACGCAGGGCGTGCACAACGACGAGAATGTGCGCCGGCTGTATTACTTGTCGCTTGAGTATCTGATGGGGCGGCTGACCGAGAACAACGTGTACAATACCGATCACTTCGATGCGGTGGTTGTCGCGCTGAAGGAGCTGGGCATCGAGTTCAGCGAAATCCGCGAGCAGGAAGTCGACATGGGACTCGGCAACGGCGGTCTTGGACGCCTGGCGGCGTGTTTCCTGGATTCGCTGGCGACGCTGGATTATCCGGCGATCGGCTACGGGATTCACTACGAGTTCGGGCTGTTCAAGCAGGAGTTCGTGAACGGACATCAGGTCGAGCATCCCGACAGCTGGATGATTTTCGGCACGCCGTGGGAGGTGCTGCGTCCAGAGTATGCGGTGACTATCCAGATCTACGGGCAGGTTGAGAACGTGTTCGACGATCGCGGGAATTGTCGTCCTCGCTGGGCGAATACGAAGAGCGTCATGGGGGTGCCGTACGATATTCCGATCGCGGGCTACGGAACCAAGACGGTGAATCTGCTGCGGTTGTGGGCGTCGCGTTCGACGGAGGAGTTCGACCTGGCGGCGTTCAACTCGGGCGGTTACGTCGAGGCGGTGCGCGAGAAGGTCGTCGGGGAGACGATCTCGAAGGTGCTTTATCCGAACGACAAGACCGAGAACGGCAAGGAGCTGCGCCTGGTGCAGCAGTATTTCTTCGTGGCTTGCTCGCTGCGCGACATCATCCGCCGGCATTTCCGCAACGACGACAAGGGCAACACCTGGGATAATTTTGCCGACAAGGTGGCGGTGCAGCTCAACGACACGCATCCGGCGGTGGCCGTGCCTGAATTGATGCGCATCCTCCTCGATGAGGAAAACATGCCGTGGGAGCGGGCCTGGGGCATCGTGACGCGAGTTTTCGGATACACGAATCACACGCTGCTGCCCGAGGCGCTGGAGAAGTGGAGCGTGCCGCTTTTCGGCCGCGTGCTACCGCGCCATCTCCAGATCATTTTCGAAATCAACAAGCACCTGATGCAGGCGGTCGCCGCGAAGTGGCCGGGCGATGTGGAGAAGATGCGCGTCTGTTCGCTGATCGACGAAGACGGCGCGAAGGCGGTGCGCATGGCCAATCTCTCGGTGGTCGGCTCGCACGCGGTGAACGGCGTGGCGGCGCTGCACACGGAGCTGTTGAAGAAGGATTTGTTTCCCGAGTTTGACGCGCTTTTCCCGGGCAAATTCCAGAACAAGACGAACGGCATCACGCCGCGCCGCTGGCTGCTCGACTGCAATCCGCGTTTGTCGGCGCTGATCACGAAGTCGCTCGGTCATACGAACTGGGCCAAGGATCTCGATGAGTTGCGCGGGCTGGAGAAGTTCGCGGACGATCCGGCTTTTCAGAAGGAATTCATGGCGATCAAGCGCGCCAACAAGGTGGATCTTGCGGCGATCATCAAAGCGGAGTGTGGCGTCGAGGTGTCGCCGGACGCGCTTTTCGATGTGCAGATCAAACGACTGCACGAGTACAAGCGGCAGCATTTGAATCTGCTGCACATCCTGGCGCTGTATCGCCGCCTGTTGCAGAACCCGGCGCTGGATATTGTGCCACGGGTTTTCGTTTTCGCCGCCAAGGCAGCGCCTGGGTACGATCTGGCGAAGAACATTATCCGCGCGATCAATATGATCGGCGCGAAGATCAACAACGACCCACGGATCGGCGGAAAGCTGAAGGTGGCGTTTCTGCCGAACTACCGCGTGTCGCTGGCCGAACGAATCATCCCGGCGGCGGACCTGTCGGAGCAGATTTCGACGGCGGGCAAGGAAGCTTCGGGCACGGGCAACATGAAGCTGGCGCTCAATGGTGCGCTCACGATCGGCACGCTCGATGGCGCGAACGTCGAGATCGGCGAGGAAGTCGGCGACGACAACATCTTCATCTTCGGGATGACGGTGGAGCAGGTAGAGGCGTTGAAGGCGAAAGGCTACAACCCGCACGACTTCTATGGGGCTGACGAAGAGCTCAAGGCGATCGTCGACTGGCTGGGGTCGAACTACTTCACGCCGGGCGAAAACAATGCGTTCAGCCATGTACACCACAGTCTGCTTGGCGGGGGCGATCCGTATATGGTGCTAGCGGATTTCCGTTCGTACAGCGATGCGCACGCGAAGGTGGATGCGAAGTATCGCGACACAGCGGCCTGGGCAAAGAGCGCGATCCTGAATACGGCGCGGGTCGGGAAGTTCTCCAGCGACCGTACGATTCGCGAGTATGCGGAGCAGATCTGGAGTCTGCCGGCGGTGAAAGTGTGAGGATGGAGACGAAGGGCCGCGCCTTAAGTGGCGCGGCTACGGGGGCGCGGTGCGATGAGGGCGGGAGGGGCGGACGAACGTGTTGAAATGTTCGTGTGTTTGAGGGCGTTCGCGGTTCTCGTTGGCGGCACATGAGTGCCATTGAAGACCTTCGGAAAACGATCGCGCGGTTGCGTGCGCCGGGCGGATGCCCGTGGGATCAGGAGCAGACACATGCCTCGCTGACGCGGTGCTTGATCGACGAAGTGAGCGAGTTGCTCGATACGATCGACCGGCTGGACATGCCGCACATGCGCGAGGAACTCGGGGATGTTTTGATCCAAGTGGTGTTTCACGCACAGATCGCGGAGGAGGCGGGGCATTTCACTCTCGAAGACGTGGCGCGGGAAGTGAACGAGAAGCTGATCCGGCGGCATCCGCATGTGTTCGGCGATCATGCAAAGCTGGGGACGGGCGCAGAGGTCGTGGTTAAGTGGGAGGAGATCAAGGCACAGGAGAAGGCGGCGAAAGGCGCGGGCGCGGAGAAGGAGAGCGTTTTCAAGGAGCTGCCGCCGAAGCTGCCGTCGATCATGTATGCGGAAGCGATCTGGAAGCAGATCGAGAAGAAGAAACTGGCCACCGGCGAGGACGTGAATGCGGCGCGTATCCATGCGCTGGGTGCGGATCTCAACACGGTGGAGCTGGGAAGACTGTTGTTCGAGCTTTGCGCGGCGAGCCGGGTGAAGGGGCTCGATCCGGAGGGGGCGCTGCGGTTGTACGCTGAGCGGGTGAAGGACGATGCCGAAAAGCGCGCGCAGGCGAAGTGAAGCGAAGGCTCCGACGGAGCGAGATGGCCGCGTCTTAAATGACGCGGCTACGCGGGAGAGCGCGGCTTTGCCGGGGGGAGTCGTGCGCGAATGGGTGGAGCCGTTTGTCGATTACCTGGAGAAGGAGCGGCGGTATTCGAACTATACGGTCAGGAATTACCGGCAGGCGTTGGAGGATTTGTATGCGTGGCTGGATGAGCGGAAATTGGCTGAGAGGATTTTTGGTGGCGGAGATTTTGCGGCGCTAGAAAAGCGGGTGGTGCGAAATTTTGTGATCGATGCGCAGGAGCGGTTCGAGCGGCGGACGCTGCATAACCATGTGTCGGGGCTGCGGGCGTTTTTTAAGTTCTGGCTGATGCGCGGGAAAGTGACGCGGAATCCGTTCGTGGGGATTCCACTGCCGAAGCTGGAGAGGCGACTGCCGCAGTTTTTGACCGAGGAGCAGATGATGCGGTTGCTGAATGGGCCGCAGCGGTTGCTGGAGAACGAGGCGATCGATGCGTTCTCGGCGTGGCGCGACCGGCTCGCGATGGAGTTGTTGTACGGCGGCGGCCTGCGCGTGAGTGAGGCGGTGGGATTGAATTATGGCGACGTGGAGATGATCAACGGGGTGGCGCGGGTGACGGGCAAAGGGCGGAAGGAGCGGGTGTGTCCGCTGGGGAAGGTGGCGCTGGGAGTGTTGAAAAAATTTCGGAGCGAGTTTGCGCGGGAGACGGGAATCGGCGCGCCGGTGCTGGTAACGCGGCGACACGAGCGGATGAACGCGCGGGCGGTGCAGCTGATGTTGAAGCGTTATCTGGAGCTGGCGGATCTGCCGGTCGAGCTGACGCCGCACAAGCTGAGGCATTCGTATGCGACGCATTTGTTGAATGCGGGGGCGGATTTGCGCGTGGTGCAGGAGCTGTTGGGTCACGCGAGTTTGAATACGACGCAGGTGTACACGCACGTGAGTGTGGCGCGGTTGAAGGAGGTTTACGCGCGGGCGCATCCGCGGGCGTGACCGCGAGATCGGAGCCGCGCGCGATGGCGCACGGCGGCGCGGACCAGAGGTCCGGCCTACACGTCGGGGCAGAAGCCGTAGAGGAGGTCGTCGCGGCCTTTGCCGGGCCAGTTGACCTGGTCGATGCCGAAATAGGTCATCAACTCGAAGGTGAGTTTGTTGAGCGCGGCTTCGAAGGCGAAGATCGAGAGGAGCGGTGGTGCTTCGACGCGGAGGACGAAGGCGTCGAGACCGACGTTGCGGAGCATCGTGAGGCTGCGGCCGACGAGTTCGGCTTCGACGGGGGAATCGCCTTGAAGGATGAGCGTCGGGTGCGGGTGCGCGGTCATCTGCTGGAAGGGGCCGTGCGCGAATTGGAGGAAGTCGGAGATCGGCGGACAGGGCCAGAAGACGCCTTCCATGAATTTGCACGCGAGGTTTTGCGCGAAGTCGGAGATGGGGGCGGCGGTGACGAGGTTGAAGCCTTGAGAGAAACGCGAGGTGGAGCGTTTCATCGCGGCGACGAGATCGGCGGGCGGTTGCGCGTCGAGGAGCGGGAGGAGTTCGGACGCGGAGGGCGCGGTGAAGCGGCTGGTGGGGAGCTGGGCGGTGAACTGGAGACAGGCGAGGTAACCGGCCATCGGGCCGACGAAGCGGATGAGCGTGGTGTACTCCTCGGCGAGCGGGAACTCGACGAGCTCGTTGCCCTCGCCGAGGAAGGTTTGGAGGAGGGCGGCGCGATCTTTTTTTCCGGCGGCGAGGGCGGCGGCGGGTGTCGAGGCGGTGAAGAGGATTGTATGCGCGAAGTCGCGACGGCGGCGGAGGGCGATCTGGGCGTTGGGGGAAACGCCCTGACTGAAGACGACGAGGGTTTTGCCTTTGAAGCCGGAGCGGTGGCCGTCGGTGAAACCGGAGAGCGGGAGATAGGTCGCGGCGCGGTCGGTGTGGAAGTTGAGCAGCGTGGCGAGGTAGCGGGCGTGAGCTTCGGAGCTGCCGGTGCCGGTGACGATGAAATGCGTGGAGGCGAGCGTGGCGGGTTTCAGCGGGGCGGGGCCGCGGGAGAGCATGCCGCCGAGGATGGAGGGGATGCTCGTAAGGCGTTGGGCTAGGAGGCCGTGGCCGAGGGGGTCGGCGATCATGAGGAAGGGAGGGAACGCTCAACGCTTAACGCTGAACGCTTAACGCTCAAGTGGCGGAAAAGTGGGAAACGGAGAACATCCAACATCGAACGTCCAACGCCCAACATCCAATTGGTAGCGGTGCCTGTGGCGCGGGGGAAGGACGAGGGAAGACGGGTGGGCATCGCGAGCGGAGAGTGGGATGTTGGGCGTTCGTTGTTGGAGGTTCGGAATTCGCGCGCGGCGGCGCGCGTCATTCGCTGATGGCGTGGTCGTCGAGGAAGATCCACTTATCGACGTCGATCTTGTGGGCGTTGAGCGCGGCGGCGTACTCGTTCTTTTTCACGAGGCTGGCCGGCGAGTTCATGATCATCTGGATCTTCTCGTTGGGAATGTGATGACGCAGGAGCAGCATCGAGGCGTCGTAATCGCGGCTGTCGTAGCCGACTCCGAGTTTCCGATACGCTTCGTCGGACGAGAGGACCTGGCCGCTTTCGCTCATCATGCGGTCGGTCGCGTAGGCACCGAAGCCGGCGCCGCGGCCGTCGTTGTAGAGAAGGAGCATCGCGCCGACGCCGTAGGAGACGATGTGTTTCACGGACATCTTCATCTTGTCGCGGTTCTCGACGGTGCGGAGCGGGAAGCGGTTGAAGAGGGATTCGCTGTGCACGCGGACGACGGGGATGTCGTAGATGCGCGGCGTGCCGTGCGTCAGGACGACGAACTCCTGGCTGGTGACGACGTCGTAGTAGACGTGGACGCGGAACCAGTAGGGCGTCGTGAGCAGATCGACGATGGGGTCGGACGGGTTTTCCTTTTTGAAAGCGGTGATGCTGTCGGTGTCGATTTTGACGAAGAAACGGTTTTCGCGGATGAGCTGGTAGCCGAGCACGAGCGGCTTGGGGCCGGCCATGTAGCGGTCGATGGATTTCTTTTGGAAGAGCTCCTTGAACTGCGCCTCGGTGAGGAGGATGTCGTTGTCGACCGGCTTCATCGGGAGGAAGTAGCTCGCGGAGTAGATGAAGCGACGGGCGTTGGGGAGGACGTGCGGCTTGAAAGGGACGACGGGCTCGGGCGGGAGCGCGCGTTTCACGGAGGTTTCGGAGGGGCGCTTGAGGATGTGGCCGCCGGCGGCTTTGGACGTGAGGTAGGCGAGGTTGAAGGGCGAGGGCTCGAACTCGAGGGCTTCGGTGCCGGCGACGGGGACGCCTTGGGATTTGAGGGCGTCGACTTTGTCGGGGTTGTTGGTGAGGACGATGAACGGCGCGGTGATGCCGAGGAGGTAGCAGATCTGGGAGATGTTGTCGTAATTGCGGTGGTCCTTTTTGAGACCCATCGACGCGTAGGCTTGAAACGTGGAGAGCTGGTCGAGCGAGGCCTGGACCAACATGCGGTCGCGGGCCTTGCCGACGTAGCCGACGCCGCGGCCTTCTTGCATGAGATAGAAGACGATGCCGTTTCCTTTTTTGGCGATGACCTCGAGCGCGCCCTCGAGCTGTTGCACGCAATCGCAGTCGCAGCCGCGTAGTGTTTCGCTGGTGACGCAGGAGGAGTGGAGGCGCGTATAGAGCGGGGTGGTCGGGTTGACGATGTCGCCGTGGGCGAGGGCGATGATGTAGTGCTTGTCGATGATGTCCTGGAAAATGTAGGCGCGGAAGGTGCCGAAGCGCATGTCGAGGGCGCAGTTGGCGATGGAGAGCGTCTGGCCGTAGAGCGGGCGGTCATCGATGGAGGACGGAGAGAGGACGCTGCCGGAGGTGTGCTGGAGCGCGCGGATGAGGGCGTCGAAGTCGGGGATGCCGTCGGCGGTCATGGGGATGGGCGCGGCGGCTGCGGCGGCGGATGCGGAAGGGAATTTGACGACCTTGGTCATGAAAAGTGAGTGGATTTGAAGAAGCAGAGCGGTGGGCGGTGGAAGCCGCGTTTAGCTCCAGAGCGGTTTGAACAGGCCCCAGAAGATATGCAGGAAGAACAAGGCTGCCAGTCCATACGTGAAGGCCGAGATGCTGCGGCTGCGACCAGTGCAGAGCGCGATGAGCGTGAGGGCGATCACGCCGAGGCCGAGACCTTCCGCGATGCTGAAGGTGAGCGGAATGCAAAGAAGGGTGACGACGGCGGGCATCGTTTCGGTGAAGTCGTCGAGTTTGATCTCTGCGACGGTTTGAAACATGAATACACCGACGACAACGAGCGCGGGTGCTGTGGCGACGGCGGGAATGGCGAGGATCAGCGGCGTGAGGAAGAGCGCGAAGAGGAAGCAGACGGCGGTGGTCATCGCGGTGAGACCGGTGCGTCCACCGGCTTCGACGCCGGAGGCGGATTCGATGTAGCTGACGACGGTGGAGGTGCCGAAGAGGGAGCTGATGATGGCGGCGAAGGAGTCGGCGACGAGGGCGCGTCCGGCCTTGGGGAGCGTGCCGTCGGGCTGGAGGAGTCCGGCGCGTTTGGTGACGCCTATGAGGGTGCCGATGTTGTCGAACATATCGACGATCAGGAGGGTGATCAGGATCGGCAGGGCTTTGACGAAATCGTTTTTGAGGAAGTCGAAGTTGAGTTTGAAGAAGACGGGCTCAGGCGAGGCGGGGAGCGAGAAGAGGTTGGTGAGCGAAGGCAGTGTGGTGACGTGGCCGCCTTTGCCGTCGGGAACGAAGACGCCGATGAGGGTGACGGCGAGTATCGATAGGACGATTGAGCCGGGGACGCGGCGTGAAACGAGGACGGCGGTGAGAACGATGCCGAAGAAGGCGAGGGCGACGGGAGGGGAACCGAAGTCGCCTTGAGCAACGAACGTGGCGGGATTGGAGACGACGATGCCGGCGTTTTTGAGTCCGATGAAGGCGATGAAGAGTCCGACGCCGCAGGTGATGGCGATCTTGAGCGAGTAGGGGATGGAGTTGACGATCTTTTCCCGGATGCCGGTGAGCGAGAGGAGGAGGAAGAGGCAGCCGTTGACGAAGACGAGGCCGAGGGCGGACTGCCAAGGGACGCCGGCACCAAGGCAGATCGTGTAGGTGAAGTAGGCGTTGATCCCCATGCCGGGTGCGAGGGCGAGGGGGAAGTTGGTCATGAGCGCCATGAGCGCGGTGCTGATGGCGGCAGTGAGCGCGGTGACGGTGATCAGCGCGGCCTGAGGCATGCCGGTGTCTTTCAGGATGAGCGGATTCACGGCGAGGATGTAGGCCATCGCGGTGAAGGTGGTGAGGCCGGCCTGGAGCTCGCGGGAGACGGTGGTCTTGTTCTCGGCGAGGCGGAAAAGGCGGGAGAGCATGGACGGGAGTTTGGTCAGTTTAGCAGGGGCAGTGCCAGACGGGACGGAGCGGAGAGAGGATAGATGGTAGAGGATAGAGTGTAGAGAGGGCAGAGGCGAAGAGATGGATTCGGGGCTGGTTTGTTGAGCGGAGTTAGGGTGATGATTTTGGGCGATGCCGGTCATCGATGCGCATGTTCATCTTTATCCTGAGGAGCTGAATCGGGCGCCGGGGGCGTGGGCGAAGGAGTGGGGGGAACCGCACTGGGCGACGCTTTGTACGCGGGTGCGGAAGAACGGACGGGCGGTGCAGGGGTTTCCGTCCGTGAATGATTTGTTGCGGGCGATGGACGAGGCGGGCGTGGAGCGGGCGGTGTTGCTCGGGTGGTATTGGGAGAACCATGTCACCTGTGTGTGGCAGAACCGGTTTTACGCGGAATGCGTGAAGGCGCATCCGGACAGGTTGAGCGCGTTTGCGACGTTGCATGTGGGCGCGGGGAAGGAGGCGGTGCTCGGCGAGGTACGGCGGGCGATGGATGACGGGTTATGCGGGCTGGGGGAGCTATCGCCGCATTCGCAGGGGTTTTCGGTTGAGGATGAAACGTGGCAGGCGGTGCTGGAACTGGCGGGGGAACTGGGGCTGCCGGTGAATCTGCATGTGACGGAGCCGGAGGGGCGGAATTATCCTGGGAAGGTCGAGACGCCGCTGGGAGATTTTGTGCGGATGGCGAAGGCGCATTCGCGCACGACGTTTATCTTAGCTCACTGGGGCGCGCGGTTGCCGTTGGATGCAGAGTGGGGTGCGGAGGCGGTGAAGATGGGGAATATTTTTTATGACACGGCGGCGTCGCCGCTGATTTATTCGCCGGTGGTGGCGGGCGAGATGCTGGCGCGGTTTGGCGCAGGGCGCGTGATTTTTGGATCGGATTATCCGCTATTTCTTTATCCGAATGCGCCGGAGCAGCCGTCGTCGATGCGAGCGTTTGCGGATGAGTTTCGGACCGCGGAGTTGAGCGATGCGGATCGCGTGGCGGTGCTAGGCGGGAATGCGGCGCGGGTGATCGGGCTGGGGTGACCTCCAAACCGGCGCTGCGCGAGCGCAGGCCCTACAGGGCTGAGGTTACGCGATCTTTTTGGCGGAGGCCTGCGCGCGGAGGCAGAGCTCGGCGGCCTTGAAGGCGTGGGACTGTGTCATGGCTTTCTCGGTACGGTTGAGGCAGTCGAGAATGAGTTCGCCGAAAAAGCGGAAGCCAACCTGGCCTTCGACGTTGAGGTGATGTTCGCCGCGTGCATCGACGAGGTATACCTGGTCGCCGCGTTTGTCGCGCGCGACGTCGATGTACTTGCGGAGTTCGATGTAGCCCTGGGTGCCGAGGATAACGGTGCGGCCGTCCCCCCAGGTGCCGAGGCCGTCGGGGGTGAACCAGTCAACGCGGATATAGTTCGAGGCGCCGTTGTTTCCGACAAGGGAGGCTTCACCGAAGTCTTCGAACTCGGGCTTGTCGGGGTTGGCGTAGTTGGCGACGGCGGCTTGCGTGATCGTGGCGTCGGTCGCTCCGGAGAAGGTGAGGAACTGTTCGAACTGATGGCTGCCGATGTCGCAGAGAATGCCGCCGTACTGGGCTTTCTTGAAGAACCAGTCGGGACGGGAGGGTTTGCCGAGGCGGTGCGGGCCGAGGCCGAGGACCTGGATGACGCGGCCGATGGCGCCGGCGTTGACGAGGTCGGTCGCGTACATGGCGGACTCCACGTGGAGGCGCTCGCTGTAGTAGACCATGTATTTGCGGGCGGTTTTCTCGACGACAGTCTTGGCGTCCTGGAGCTGGTCGAACGACGTGAACGGGGTCTTGTCGGTGAAGTAGTCTTTGCCGGCTTCCATCACGCGGCAGCCGATAGGGCCGCGCTCGTTCGGTATTGCCGCGGCGGTGACGAGCTTGATTTCGGGGTCGGCGAGGATCTCGTCGAAGGAGCGCGCGACGCGGGCGGCGGGGAATTTGGCGCGGAAGGCGTCGAGTTTTTTAGCGTCGGGATCGTAGACCCATTTGAGCGTGGCACCGGCTTCGATGAGGCCGTTGCACTGACCGTAGATATGGCCGTGTTCGAGAAAAGCGGCGGCGATGGGAAAATCGCCGGGCTTCACGACGGGATTGGGTTTGCCCGTGGGGGCGTAGCTCATGCCGTCGGATTTCTGGCTCATAAAAACAGGTTCAGGCGGTCGCGGGCGGTGCGGATTTTTCCTTGGTAACCTTGGCGAGGTCTTTGACGGCTTTGTCGATCTTGCCGCGGACTTTTTTCTCCATGCGATCTATGAAGAGCACGCCCTGGAGGTGATCGTTTTCGTGCTGGATGCAGCGGGCGAAGAGGCCGTTGCAGACGAGGGTGTGCGAGGTGCCGTTGGCGTCCTGGAATTTCACGGAGATGGCGTCGGGGCGGACGACATCGCCGCGGATTTTGGGGAAGGAGAGGCAGCCCTCTTCGTAGACCGTTTCGTCGGACGGGAGTTTTTTCACCTCGGGGTTGGCGAGGATCATGGGCATGATGAGTTCGAGGGGTGGGCGGGCGCCGTCCAGTTCCCATGAGAAATCCACGTCGGCTTCGCGCAGGTCGACGACGCAGAGCTGGAGGGCGCGGCCGATTTGCTGGGCGGCGAGACCGATGCCGTGGGCGTCGTGCATGGTGTCGATCATGTCGGCGGCGAGTTTGCCGAGCGCGGCGTCGAAGGTTTCCACCTTCACGCCCTTTTTGCGAAGGACAGAGTCGTTGTAGTGAACAATTGGCAGCACCATGGGTCGATTGAGCGGAAAAACTTGGATTCGCCTGAGAGTCCCCGCAAATAAATATTACCCATGACGATGAGCGTTTCCGGCAGCCGAAGCAGAAACATGCCCATGGCCGTGCTTTGGTTGACGGCGGGGCTGGCGCTGCTGGCGGGTGCGTGGCTGGTGCCGGTGAATTTGAAATCGGTTACGCCGGCTTTGCTGCGTGAGGCAGGCAAGTCGACGCCGTCGGTGGCGGCATTTGGCGAGCAGTTGATCGACTCTGAAAAGCTGGGGTCAGCGCAGCTGGTTTTAGCGGCGGCACGACTGGTGGACGACAAAGGAGCGGCGGCGCTCGACCGGAGCATTCGCGATATGTCGGCGCGCCGGCCGGAGTGGGTCGTGTGGGGTGGGTGGGACCCGTTTCTAGATCCGCTCATCAAGCAGAACGAAGCGGTCGGGCGCAAAGAGAGCACACCGGTGCTTAATTTTTTCATCGCGGAAAAAGCGCGGCGGTCGCTCGAAGTGTTTCTGAGCAATTCGCGGTCGCTCGGCGTGCAGTCGATCCTGCGGATGCGGGAGATCGAAGGGACGACGCGTTTTGTGCCGGCGAAAAAGGCAGGCGGGCAGACGCTGGACGCGGTGATCCTGCTCACAGCGTTGCTTTATCAGTCGGAGAATCTCTCGGGGCCGTTGCAGCGTGAGTTGCGCGGGCTGGCCGACGCCGCCGACCGTCAGAAACAACTGGGAGAGCTGGAGACGTTTTTCACCGACCTGCTTTCGCTGGGGAAGCGGTTGAACTGGATTCAGCTCTGCGAGCTGATGCGCAAGACGGACAGCACGAAAACGGCAGGGGAGTTTGCGCACTTGTCGCGCGTGGCCCTGGACAATCTCCCGATCATTTACACGGCGGCACTTTTCTCCGATTCGGCCGACAAGGTGGCGTCTTATCTGATCAAATACGGGAAAGCGGGCCTGGAGGATTTGCGTCTGGCGCTGGCGCAGGGGCAGGGCGCGGTGAGGCTGCTGCTCCAGCATCAACTGCCGCTTAATCGCGGGGCGGCGCCGAGCGTGGGCGCGGTGGCGCAGTTTGCGTTGTTCAACCCCAAGATCGCCCTGGCGTTCAAATATCTGGGATTCCTGCTGGGAGCTTTTTGCCTGTTTCGCGGTCTGGAGTTTACGCTGCGGTCCGATGCCGCGTCCGAGGCTCCGTTTCGCCTGAAGAGCGGCGCGCTTGCGGTGTTGATCGCGTCGTTTCTGGTGCTGGTCACCGAACCTTTTTTGCTCAAGGCCACGCCGGCCTCCGAATTTAAACTCAAACTCAACCTGCCCGTACTCGTCAGCGTCGCCGACGCCGCCAACCAACCGCCTCCCGCTTCCCCTCCCGCCATGGACAACTCGACCCTCCTCTCGATCGGCTTTTTTGCCGCGCTCCAAATCGGCATGTACATCCTGTGCCTGCTGAAAATCCGCGAAATCTCGCGCCAGCCCGTTTCTCCGATGGTGAAGCTCCGACTCATGGAGAACGAAGAAAATCTCTTCGACGGCGGGCTCTACATCGGTATCGGCGGCACGGCGACCGCGCTGGTTTTCCAGGTGCTGGGTCTCATCCAGTCCAACCTGCTGGCCGCTTATTCCTCGAATCTTTTCGGCATCGTCTGCGTGGCGCTCATCAAGATCCGCAACGTGCGCCCGTACAAGCGCCAGCTCATTCTTGAAAGCCAGGCGGTCTCCACCGGCTCGGTTATCGCTCCGGGCGTCGCCAAGCCCGTGGCCACCACGGCGCTCTGATTCCGGTCATGAACAAGACGCTGCTTCTCGTCATCTGCGACTTCCTGTTGCTGAACATTCTCGCGCTCACCCGCTGGGAGAACGCGGAACCTGTGCGCCCGCAGCAGACGCCCGCAACGTCGTCCGGCGCCGATCCGGCCACCCAGGATCAAGACATCGTGGATGTGATGAAGATGTCGCTCGAAGACGAGCGCGCGCAGCGCGAGCAGCTGGCGAAGCAACTCCAGTCAACCGAGGAGAACCTGCAATCGCGCGAGCAGAGCCTGGCCAGGCTGGAGACCGAGCGGACGCAGCTGGCTAGCAATCTTACCGAAACCCAGCGCAACGCCGAGGCGCTGGCTCAAAAGGTCGATGCCGCTTCGAGGGATGCGGCGATTTCCAAGGAGAAGCTGGCGCAGATGCAGCGCGAGCTGGAGCAGCGCCAGGCGGAGGCCGAGCGGCAGAAGCAGCAGGTGGCGCAACTGGAAATCCAGCAGGCCGAGGCGCGTCAGCGTATTGAGTCGCTCAATGTTGCGGTGAAAGTCGCCGAGCACGAGAAAGTGCTGCTCCGCGAAACAGCCGATACGCTCAAGACGCAGGTCGAGCAGGAACGCCAGGAGCGTATCAAGGTTCAGGCGACGACGTCACAGCTCGCCCAAGGCGTTGGTGCGCTCGCCGAAAAATCCACGGAGCTCACCCGTGAGATTCGTGACAACCGTCCGATCAATGCGAACACGCTTTTCAACGAATTTCTCGCGAACCGCGTTCAGACGACCTTCAACGTTTCGCGGCCCGCGTTGTTTGGAGAGGCGAAGCGACAGAAGGATGCGCGCACGATTCTGGTCTCCGATGGCAAGCAGACGTATGCGCTGCTGCACATTGACGACACGCCCTTCAACTACCGCGAGCCCGGCTCGGACTGGCAGAAGCTCTCGATCAGTTTCGCGAAGGGCGGAAACCGCGCGTCGGTTCCCGAGATGCATTTCCTTTCGATCGATCCGCGGCTTATCGCGCTGCCGGTTGACGACGAGCAGGTCGCGGCGATCGGTGCCAAAGTCTATCAAACCGCACTCGACCCCGTGAAGTTTCCGGATGCGTTGCTGATCAGCAACGGCGGGGCGGGCTACGGCGAAGTTTCATTCAAGCTGGATGCCGCCCAGCCCGGTTTTGTGCGTATGGACAACCGGCTCATGAAGCGCCTGTTTGGCGACTTTTCGCCCTCGCGGGGCGACCTTGTGCTGAGCAAGACAGGCGAATTGCTGGGCATCATGGTCACCAGCGACTACTGCGCGGTCATCAACAATTTCCTGCCGAGCAAAACCATTCAGACCGGGGAAGATATCACCGAGCAGAAGACGGGGGCTATTCTCGATCAGATGGCGGCGCGCGTGCGGATGTTGCCATTCCGGATGCAGTGATTGGAAAGCCCGGCGGGCTAGGCGGAGTATCTTGCTGACCGATCGTTGATTGAACCGTCTCGGCACGGTCGGGTTTGAGGCGATCCACGGATCGTGTCATGCCTGCGGCTGGTTATTTGTTAAACAGGAGGAATTCAACGGGATGGTGCCTCAAGGCAGTATCGTTTCGTGCCGATGAGGAGAAACATTCATCGCTTCCCGGTTCCTCCTGGTCGGAGCTGCGCGTTGGCGCGGGTTCGGACGGCAGGGCGCGGGTCTTTCCGTGAAATTAAGACAAAAGTCATTTCTTCTGATAGTCGCCGCATTTGTGGGCGCGACTCTGCTCATGTTCGTGGGGACGCGCTTCGCGGCGGTGCGTGGATTCGACCAACTGGAGGAACAGGAAGCACTGCGGACGGCGAGTCGGTTGAAGAAGCTTGTGACGGCATCGGTGGGTGAACTTGGACGCTCGGTCCGCAGCTTCGCGGTGTGGGATGAACTTTCTGCGGCGGTCAGCCAGCGAGATGTCGCGGCCGTCGAAAAATATCTGGGCTACGAGATCAGCGCCAATTTGAGGTGGAGTGGCTTCGCGGTGATTCGTGCGGGAGGCGAGGTCCTGCTTGCCCGTTCCAGCGAAACCGAGAAGGCGATTTTGATGCCGATGAAGCAGTCCGTCGTTGACGGATTGCTGGCGTTGCCGGACATCCGGACGCCGGGAAAATTTATCGAAGTCCAAACTCACATCGGACTGCTGGACGGGGAGCTGCACCAGATCGCATTGATGGCGATCCAGCCGATGACCAGCAGTGGCTCCCCTACGGGAGTGCTCGTGGCGTGCCGGAAACTGGATGACCGTTTTTGCCAGACGGTCAGCGCATTGCTCGATGTTCCGGTGCGGCTCGTGTCGGCTGCCGGAAGCGCGGACAATGCAGGGACGCGAGCGGAGTTTGTGGTGCGCGACGAAAATGGGGAGATTGACGGCTGCACGGTGATCGAAGACTGGCGGGGACGTCCGGTGGCGGTGCTGCGGGTGGACCACCAGGCGCGCTTCAGCGAGCAGAGCTCGCGGTTTATCACATGGCTGATGATGGTGCTGGTCGGTGGCGCGGTTTTGTTATGCGTGCTCATCGACCGTTTGTTACTGAGCCGGCTGATCGGGAGACTCGGACGGGTGAGTGGAGGGCTGGAGCGGATACAACGAAGCGGGAGCTTGAGCGAACGACTCGATGCGGACGGGAGTGACGAAATCACGACGCTGGTTCAGGAAGCCAACCGGCTGCTCGCCTCCGTGGAGGCATCGCATCAGGCGCTTGAGCGCGCCAATGCGGAGATGCAGCAGCGTGTGGCGGAGCGGACGGCGGCACTGGCCGATGCGAATGCGGCGCTGGAGGCGGACATCGCCGAGCGCATCAAGGCGGAGCAGGAGCGCGAGCAGTTGCGAGAGCAGCTCGTGCGCGCGCAGAAGATGGAGGCGGTCGGCACGCTCGCAGGCGGGATCGCGCACGATTTCAACAACATCCTCACGGGAATCCTTGGGTATTCGCAGTTGCTGGGCAGCGGGTTGAAGCGGGGCAGCCTGGAGGAGACAAATTTGAAGCAGATCGTGGCTGCGGCGGAACGTGCGGCCGCGCTTGTGAAGAAGATTCTGGCGTTCAGCCGGCAGACGCCCGGAGAGCGGCGTCTGGTTACAGTGAGCCAGGTCGCGGGCGAGGCGCTCTCGCTCTTGCGCGCCGGTTTGCCCGCAGGCATCGAGATCCGCTGCCAGGTCGAGACGGATGACGATGTGGTGAAAGCGGATCCGACGCAGCTTCACCAGGTGTTCATGAATTTGGGAACGAACGCCGGGCATGCCATGGGTTCGCAAGGCGGTGTGCTCGATGTGCGCATCGAGTTGAGCAAGGTCAGCAACGCGTATCTGGAGCTGGTGCCGGGCGAGTATGTTTTGATCACGGTAAAGGACACCGGCTGCGGCATGTCGCCCGAGGTGATCTCGCGCATTTTCGATCCATTTTTTTCCACGAAGCCGGTGAACGAAGGGACGGGGCTCGGTCTCGCGGTCGTTCACGGGATAGTGCTCGATCACGGAGGCTCCATCGACGTGAACAGCCGGGCCGGCGGTGGCACGACGTTCCGCATCTGGCTGCCTGCGGCGCGTTCGAAGGCGGACGCCCCGGCACTCGCGCCTTCGGCTCCGCTCAAGGGCAGCGAGCGCATCCTTCTCGTGGACGACGAGGAGATCGTGCGCGCGGTATTGGAAAAAGGACTTCAGCGGCTGGGCTATCGCGTGACGGCGGAATCGTCGGGGCTGGCCGCGCTGGCTCGTTTTCAGGCGGCGCCGGATGATTTCGATCTGGTGATCACGGACCAGACCATGCCGCAGATGTCGGGACTGCAACTGGCGGCGGCGTTGCGCAAGGTGCGCGAGGATCTACCGGTCATTCTGGCGACGGGTTATTCGCCGGAGGTTTCCGGTCGCGATGCGGCCGGGCTCGGGCTCGCGGGGATCGTGGGCAAGCCGATGCATTTCACGGAGCTCACGCAGATCATGCGGCGGGCTTTGAACAACAAAGAGCGTCCCGTGGATGCGGGTTAAGCGACGCGAATGCTCGCTCGTGCCGCGTGGCAAGGGACGTTCAATCGGCCAGTATGGTCACGGTCGCCGTCTCGTACGGAGCGGCGGCCAGCGCGATGCGGTAATCGTCGAGCGTGGCGAAGGTGCGCTGGTGGAGGCGGCGGACTTTGAAGGCGAAGGTCATTTCCTTTTCCCGAAAAGGAGACGGAGAGATTTTGAAAATGCCGTGGCCGGCGGGCGTGCAGGAAAAGCTGTGGAGTTGCCCGGAGCGGTCGGCGTGGCTGTGGCGGAGCGTGCGTGTCTGTTCGTAGCCAGCGCAGACGATGAGCGAGAGGTTGTCGCAGGTCTGGAGAAAGCGGAAGGCGCGGTCGAGGGCGCCCTGGCTGGCGTTGAGGCGCGCGGCCATTTCGAGCTGAAAAGCGCGTTGCGCGGCGATGAAGTCGGCGTGGAGCGGGCGGTGATCGGGGCGGATGGTGGCGAGGTCGGCCTGTTCGGTGAGCAGGTTGACCGTGTGCATGGAGACAACGATGGAGGCGAAAGGATTGAGGGCGGCAACTGCGGCGGTGGCTTCGCCGCGGACGCGGAGGTAGGCGGGCAGATCGATTTCCTCAAAGGCGGAGTAACTGCCGACGAGGTCTTTGGTGAATGCTTCGGGGATGGCGGCTTTGGTAAGGAAGGGGGCGGCATCGCGGACGGCCCAGCCGTCGTCGTGGGAGGCGACTGCGACGAGGATGTCGGTGCGCGGCTCGGGAGAGGAGAACTGTCGATTCCCCCAGGCTTCGGCGAAGAGGCCGGCGAGGCGGGCGTGTTCGCCGTGTGTCACCAAGAGCCAGCCGTCGGGCAGTTCCTTACGGATCATGCCTGACGGTTAGCAGGACGCGGACCGTTTTAAGGCCCAGCTGATGGCGGGGCTTTGCGGCGTCGGAGCGATAATCTGGATACCTGTGGTGAGACCGTCGGCGAGTTTGACGGGAACGGTGAGCACGGCGAGGCCGCCGAGGCTGGCGGGCGTGGTAAGCGCGAGGAGGCGGTTGCGGTTTTCCAGCGTGCAGTCGGCTTTTTTCAGCGCGGGGAAGGGCGTGGCGGGCATCGCGAGGAAATCGTGCGTGGCGAAGAAAGACTGCCAGGCGGAACGTACGGAGTTCCATTTGACGTGAGCGGCTTCGAGCTGCGCGGGGGACCAGCGGCGGCCGCGGTCGATGCGGGCCCAGACGTCTTTGCCGTAGAGATCGCGATGGGTGTCGAGCCAGGCGGCGTGGACGCCGTAGGCCTCGGTGCTTTGGAGGACGGAGTAGGCGTCGGCGGCGTCTTTGAAGGCGAGGACGAGGGCGGCGCGGGTGGCGGTGTCGGCGGGGGCGGCGAATTTTTCGGCGGCTTTTCCGAGCGTGGTGGCGACGGCGGGATCGGCGGGCTGGCCGAGGGCGGCGAAGTCGAGCCAGGCGCCGCGCGGATCGCGTTCGATGACGGGCGGTTTGCCGAGGAGGTAGCGGTTGACGAGTTGGAGATCGGCGGGATTGCGGGTGAACCAGCCGGCGGTGTCGAAGCTCGGAGCGAGGGGAAAGGCGTCCTCGATGTACGTATCCTTGGGAGTGAGACGCAGGCCGTAGAGTCCGCAGAAGGCGGCGGGCACGCGAATCGAACCACCGGTGTCCGTGCCGATGGCGAGCGGCACGATGCCGGCCGCGACCGCGGCGGCGGAACCGGAGCTGGAGCCGCCGCTGGTGCGGCCGAGAAACAGCGGGTGTTCGCAGTCGCCGTGGTGCGGGTTTTCGCCGGTGAGACCGTAAGCGAATTCGTGAAGGTGGGTCCTGGCGGCGAGGATGGTGCCGAGGCCGCGGAGGGAGTGGGGGAGTTTGCTGTCGCGCGGGCGGATGGGGAGCAGGCCGGGAGGGAAGTTGGAGCCGGCGTTCATCGGGTGGCCGGCGGTGAAGAAAAGGTCTTTGAGGACGTAGGGGACGCCTGCGAGGGGGGCGATGGTGCCGGCGACGCGTGAGAAGGTGGCGGCCATTTCGGCCTGCGAGCTGAGCGAGGCGAAGACGGCGCGTTGTTGGGCCTCAGGGAGGATGGCGCGCAGACGGCGGGCAATTTCCCGCGCGGCGCTGGCGGGATCCCCGGCGGCGAGAGCCTGCCACTCGGCCATGGTGATGGCGGAGAAAAGAGACGACATGGGCGCGACGCTGGAGCGCGGAAGGACGAGAGCAATCCTGCGTTTGTTTGGACAGGAAGACAAAATCTTGGCTTCGCGCCGGTATTCGCCGAAGAGATGCGGCATGAATCCCGAAGCGAAACTCGCCGAACTTGGTTTGAAACTGCCCGCCGCGCCCGCCGCCGGTGGCAACTACGTGCCCACCGTGCGCGTGGGAAATCTGCTTTATTGTGCGGGAACCATTAGCGTGATCGATGGCAGGATCACGCACGAAGGCCAGGTGGGGAAGGAGCAGACGGTGCAGACAGGCTACGAGTCGGCGAAGATTTGCGCTTTGAATACATTGACGAACATCAAGGCTGCGGCGGGCTCGCTCGATCAGGTGGCGCGGTTCGTTTATGTCGGTGGTTATGTGAATGCGATCAGCGGTTTCCCGGATGCGCCGGCGGTGATCAACGGCGCGAGCGATCTGTTCGTGGCGGTGTTCGGCGAGGCCGGAAAACATGCGCGCGCGGCCGTGGCTGTAGCGGGACTGCCGAAGAATTCGACGGCGGAGGTACAGGTGATCGTGGAGTTAAAAGGCTGATTTTCAGGGGGCGGATGATGGCCGTGGTGCGACGTCCGCCCTGGTTTGTTGAGCGCGAGAAAAGTCCTTGCGCTCAAAAGAGGCGGGAGTTTGCTTCGTGCCCCTGCTCCGGAGAGATGGCTGAGTGGTCGAAAGCGACGCTTTGCTAAAGCGTTGTACGGTTAACCCCGTACCGGGGGTTCGAATCCCCCTCTCTCCGCCAGGGCAGCTCTAATTTGGGTGTGATATCTCTTTGTCGATTAGACCGCCCGGCTTTAATTCCTCTTTAATGGTAAGATGAAATTCATGCACGGCTCTTGCCCAGCTCTGAATTCGATCTCGAAAGCCGACAAACTTTTCCCGCTGTTGACGAAGTGCTTCACTTGCGGCGTTGCACTGCTCGACTGAGTTTAATGGGAAACGGGTGATTGCGTGGTGTACCAACTCGTTGCGCTCGGCGACCAGTGATTCGAGGTCTTGTTGGAAGGCCACCCGCTCGTCTGAGGTTAATTCCACGGTAAATGCGTGCGAAAAAACAATCCGACGAGAACCGAGCTCGATATCGGGAAAATCAAATGGAGTTAGGATCGTTCCAACAAGCGGTTCTATGAGTTGGCCCATGGTTTTGCGATCCCACTTCACGAGCATCTCCCGAATTTCCTCTACTGAGCCGCTAACATACCCGTAGCGGAGTAGGTATTTTAAAATCGCTTCAATTTGCTGAAAGAAGAGCAAATTCCGCCCGACCAGTTGATGGACTTCATTGCGAGCATGGATCAGATCGATGGCCATATTTGAGATGGTGCCACGTTATGGCCGCCGAAAATTTTCTGCGTATTACGTTATCCTTTATCTGGAGGATTTGACGTCATTTTCTCTGCCTCGGCGGTGAGGGCTTTGATCTTCATGAGGAGGTCGTCGGCGTTGAAGGGCTTGGGGATGAAACCGACGAGGGGGGCGGCGATGATGTGTTTGCGAGCGTCGGTTTCGCTGTAGCCGCTCATGATGAGAACGGGGACGGTTTTGCTGAGGGCGCGGAGTTCGCGGAGGGTGGCGGGGCCGTCGAGGCCGGGCATGGTGAGATCGAGGAGAACGGCTTTGAATCTCATGCCGTGGGCGAGCGCCAGGGCGAGGGCTTCGTAGCCGTCGGAAGCGAGGGCAGTGACGTAGCCTTGTTTTTCGAGGATAGAGGCGGCGATTTTGCGGACCTGAGGTTCGTCATCGACGATCAGGATCGTGCCTTCGGCTTTTTCAATCGGGGTAAAGGTGAGAGCGACCGGCTTGACCGAGGTGGACGAGGCAGCGGCGACGGAGGGCGGCAGCGCGAGTGTGAAGGTGGTGCCTTTGCCGAGTGTGCTGCGGACGAAGAAAGCACCGCGGTGAGCGCGTACGATGCCGAGGACGGCGGCGAGGCCGAGGCCGCGGCCAGTGAATTTTGTCGTGAAGAATGGATCGAAGATGCGGGTGATGGTCTCGGCGCTCATGCCGCAGCCGTCGTCCTCGACTTCGAGAGTGACGTAATCGCCGGGCGGGCGTTCCTGGCCGATGCGGGCGTCGCGCATTTGTTCGGCGGTGATGGCTTTGAGAGCGCTGCGCACGCGGATGTGTCCGGGCGAGGTCCCGATGGCGTCGGAGGCGTTGATCACGAGGTTCATGATGACCTGGCGGATCTGGGAGGCGTCGATTTCGACGAGCAGCGGGGCTGGCGAGAGGGAGAATTCCAACGCGGCGTTTTTGGCGATGGAGGTTTTGAAAAGGTGGGTGGTGTCGTGAACGAGTGCGTTGAGGTCGTGATTTTCGAGGGAGAAGCGGCTCTTGCCCGCGTAGGAGAGCATCTGGCGGCAGAGATCGGCGGCGCGGTTGGAGGCGGTCTCGATGTGTTCGAGGGCCTCGGCGGAGACGGCGCCGTTGGTCACGCGGGCGAGCGAGGCGTTGCCCATGATGACGGTGAGAAGATTGTTGAAATCGTGCGCGATGCCGCCGGCGAGGACGCCGAGGCTTTCGAGTTTCTGGGCCTCGAGCATCTTGAGCTGGAGTTTCTGGCGGTCTTCGTCGGCTTTCTTGTGGCGGGTGATGTCCTGGATGGAGCCGAAGAGGCGGACGACTTTTTCGCCGGCAAGCTCGACACGCCCGATGTAGCGGACCCAGACGAGCCGGCTGGAAGCGGTGACGATTTCGAGTTCGAGGTCGAAGGACTGGCCCTCCGCGAGGGCCTGGCTGATGGCGGCGACGAGGATCTCGCGATTGCTGGGTGTGCAAAACTCGAATACGCGCTCCTCCGCGAGCGATTCGTCGGCCGGGGGAAGGTCGTGAATGCGCCAGGTTTCTTTTGTCCAGAAGATGGTGCGGGTGCGCAGGTCGTACTCCCAGCCGCCCATGCCGGCGGCTTGTTGCGTCTGTTCGAGGAGTGCCTGGCTGCGGACGAGGGCGGCCTCGATGCGTTTGCGGAGAGTGATGTCGGTGGCTGCGCCCGTGACGCGGGCCGGGCGGTTTTCGGAATCGCGGGCGACGACCTTGCCGCGGTCGAAAATCCAGCGCCAGGAACCATCGTGGGCGCGGAGACGGTATTCGACGCGACCATACCCGTCGCGCATGAGGTTGCGTTTGGATTGTTCGACGCGTTCGAGGTCGTCCGGGTGGGTGACGGCGGCGAGAGCATCGATCTGGGGGGCGATTTCATCGGGGCGGCAGCCGAGAATCTGGGACCAGCGGTCGCTGCGGTTCACGCGGCCGCTGAGGATGTCCCAGTCCCAAAAGGCGTCTTCGCTGCCTTCGAGAACGAGGGTGAGGCGTTCTTCGCTGGTTTTGAGCGCCTCGGTCTGACGGCGGAGACGGAGAAGGAGGCGGCGCTGGAGAAGAAAAATGAGGACGAGGGTGGCGGTTATCAGCGAGATCGTGAGCCAGTGTGCGCGGAAATTCTGCCAGGAGTGGCGGAGCATCTCGATGGGGCCGAGCCAGTGCGAATAGAGTTCGGCGTAGGTGCCGTTTTCGCGGAGATTATGCAGGCCGAGGTTGAGTTGGTAGAGCAACTCCGGGCGGCCCTGCCGGACAGCCAGGTGGCTGGTGTAGGTGAGCCCTGGGAACGCGAGGCCAGACTCCACGATCTGGCGATAGCCGCGGTCGCGGATCGCCTTCAGGCTCATCTCGCGCGGAGTGACCGCGGCATCGGCTCCGCCGGTTTCGACCGCGGCGAGGGCGGCGTTCAAGTCGGCAACCAGATGAAGGTTTTTATCGAGGCCGTGTTCTCGCAGGTAGTGATGGCCGAGACTATCGCGGGAGACGGCGAGGCGAAGGGCGTGAAGGTCTTCAAGGGAGTGAACGCGCGGGGCGTCGTGCCGGATGAAAAGGGCGCCGGACATGCGCACGTGAGGCGTGGAGAAATCCGCTTTTTGCGCGCGCTCCGACGTGCGGACGAGATTGGCGAGAAGGTCGAGTTTGTCGTCGCCGAATTGGGCGAGCGCTTCGCTCCAGGGGAGCATGACGTATTGGAAACGCAGGCCCTGGTCCCGGCCGATGGCGTCGAGCAGGTCCACGCAATAACCGGCGGGCCTGCCGGCATCATCGATGTAGGAGAAGGGTTTGGCGGATACATCGAGACCGACGAGCAGCGGTGGCGACGCCTGTCCGGCGGCGGGCGAAGGGGTGAGCAAGCTGAAGAATGCGATGCCGGCGAACACGACGGATGCGCGCAGGCTGGGCCGGCGCGTTTTGGTCGGTTGGGAGAGCGGGAGGGGATGTGTGCTCACTCGAGGAGTGTCGGGCTGTAGACACTCATTCGTCGCGATAGCAGGGCAGCTTGAGCGTTGCTATCGAAATTTCGGATATGGCCACAAAACCCGTGCGGAGCGGCTGTCATGTCGGGGCCAGTCCATCCGCGTACGGCTGGGCGCGGTCAGGGCTTTTTAACCGGTGGCGTGTAGTCGGCGTAGGAAACGGTCATGTCCCGGTCCAGGGATTTGAAGAACATGGCCCGGCCGCGGACACTCACGGTGATTTCCTGAAGCAGGGTCGGGCGGTTTTCGTCTGGAAGAGTGTAGCGGATGACGGTGCGGGCCTCCTCGATTTTCACGGCGAACATCGGCGAGAACGGGCGGATGTTCGCGAGCTCGACGCGGTCTATGGTCCCGCTCGGTTGGTGTAAGTAGAAAGTCACGACCATGTGCTCGGCGCTTTTATCGTCCTCACCGCCGGGCTTTAGTTGGAAGCGGTATCTGGCGCGTTCGTTTTCGACGCCAAGCGGTTCGCAGGTGTCGGGACGAATCTGGTCTTTGACGTTGGGGGCGGCCTGGCCGCGCGTGCGGCGGTCGAGCATGTCTTTGTATTCTTTGATCTCCTGCTCGGTGGGTGCGCGATTGTCTTTCTGGACGAGACTCCACCGGGCGAACTCGGGTTTCGAGGGATTGAACCGCTCGACGAGGCTGTGATCGCCGGAGTTCGTGCTTTGCGTGAAGCCCCAGCCCTGCGTGCCTTCGGCTTGGAAGGCGGCGAGCGCCTTTTCCAGTTCGGGCGGCATGGGCGCGGCGCGGAGCGACAAAGCGAGAAGCAGGCAGAGGGAGAGCAGCAGCGGACGGAGCATCACGCGGAGAAACCGGAGGCGCGGATTTTTTTCAATCCCGCTCTGCGCGCGTTAAGAAAGTAAGGAGCGGCGCGTTTTCATTTTGAATCTTAACCCCCAACCCAAGGAACCCCATGAGCCGTCCATTTACCCTGCCTGTCGTCATCGCCTGCTCCGCCCACGCATTGCTGATGTTTGGTTTTAAGAAACCCGAGATGAAACCGCCGGTTAAACCGATTGCGGACAAGTCTGATTGTGGCGGATACGTCGTCGTGCCGATCGTCGAAGATGAAGAAAAAACAGAGCCAGTGACATCCACCGAAAAAGCCGCAGGGGGAAAGCTGGCTGAGCCAACGCCGATTTCGATCGATCACCCGGCTGAAAGCTTTCTCCCCGGCGACATTTTGACGGAATGGAAGCAGAGCGAGATGACGCCGGTGAAAGTGAACACCCGGATCATACCTGCAGGCCCGGGCTCGCCTGATGGCGATCCTAACGCGCCGGAGTACGGCCCGGGTTCACCGGACGGCAAGCCGCTCGTGTTTCCTTCAACGGCACTCGACAATATGCCACGCGCCCGTGTGCAAAATTCGCCCGCCTATCCCTTCAACCTGAAGGCCGGCGGTATCAGTGGCGAGGTGCTGGTGGAGTTTGTCGTGGATGAGCGCGGGCGTGTCACCCATCCCCGAATACTGCGTTCAACGCACCCCGATTTCGAACCGGCGACGTTGAATGCCGTGTCGAAGTGGCGGTTCGAGCCGGGCACGCGCAAGATGAAGCCGGTGAGTTTCAAGATGGTCGTGCCGGTGAAATTCAACCTGAACGAGTGAGTCGCTCGCGGGATGGATTTGCGTGCCGGCGGCGGAGATCAGGCCGGTTACTCAACCGAGGCGATCTGGTGCGGCACCGGACCGCCTCGCCCCGGCAATTGAACAGTAGAGCCGGCCCGCAGACCTGGGAGCTGGCGACCGAGCGGTGATTGCGGGGTGACGATGACGAGCGAGCGTCCGGAGACTTCTATATCCAAGCCGCCGCTGCGAGGGCCGAGAAAGTAGTCGTGGGACTTTCCTCGTGCGGTGAGCGTGACCACGGCTCCGATGTCGATGGCATCGCCAGGCGAAAAATCACGGAGCGAAAGCGCCTGGTAGGCGGCGATGGTTTCCTGGAGTTCGAGCGCGAGTCGGGCCTGGCCTTCGGCGAGATAAGCCGCCTCCTGACCGCGGGTGTCGTATTTGCCCTCAGCCTTGCTCTCTTCGCTGGTGGCTTCGTCGCGCGCCATGTGAGCGGCGCGGGTGATCGTGTCGAGTTCGGCGGTGAGCTTGGCGACGATGGCCTGGCGGAGGAGCGACTTGTCCATCGCGCCAGAGAAAAGTCTGACAGGAAAATTATCCAGCAAACTCAGGCGCTTTGGATTTTTGCAGCGTGGGTGGCGTCGGGCCGGAGGCTGAGCAGGCGCTCGACGCGCTGGACGAGTTCCTTCGGACTGAAAGGCTTGGTGAGATAGTCGAGTGCGCCGAGTTCGAGGCCGAGGTGGCGGGCGTCGTTGGTGGCCCACGCGGTCAGGATGACGATAGGGATGGTGGCGGTCGCGGTCTGCCGTCGGAGGATTTCGCAGACGCCGAAGCCGTCTATGTCTGGCAACATCAAGTCGAGTACGATGAGGTCGGGCTTGCGGCGCTGCACGCAGTCGAGCGCTTCCCGGCCGCTGGCGGCTGTGATGACATCGTAGCCTGCTTTGGAGAGATGAAAGGCGACGAGTTCGGTGACGTCCCGCTCGTCATCAACGCTGAGTATGGTTAATGGCACGACACGGATATTGCGTTGTTCTGGAGGCGATGGGGTGACGACGAGGTGACGAGCGGGTGAAATACGGTTCGCGCGTGTGGCACGAACTGTGCAAAGTCCTCGCAAACAGAGTGCTGAAAAAACCGTGAAAAGACTGCCCGCGCCTTTTATACTCGCGACGCAGCTCCGATTGACCAATTCAACTCTCTAGCGCACTGCGCCTTAAATCTTCTCCCATTTCCCGGATGGCCCGTAAAATCAGTTTCATCAATTACAAGGGTGGCGTCGGCAAGACGTCGCTCATCGTCAACCTTGCCGCATGTCTGGCGAAGGCAGGGAAGCGCGTGTTACTCTTCGATTTCGACACGCAGTCGAATGCGAGCATCTGGCTGCTGCGCCTGGAGCGATGGAACAAGATCAACAATTCCGGCGAGGGGGCGGTGTATTCAATTTTCGAACCGGGCACGGCGACGGTGAAGGACTTGATCATCAAGGATGTCGTCGAAGACAAGAATGGCCAAAAGCTGCTTCCCGGTCTGGATCTAGTTCCGACCACGTTTAATCTCGTTGATCTTGAGGCAGAGTTTCAGGGCAAACCTGGATGCCCGCCCTACCTGATGTTCCAGCAGCAGCTCGCTGAGGTGGAGGGCAACTACGACTTCATCCTTTTCGACTGCCCGCCAAACATCCTGCGCGCGTCGCAGTGCGGCGTGTTTTGCTCCAACGAAATTTACGTGCCTGCCAATCCCGACGCGCTGAGCCTGATCGGTTTCACGCTCCTGGTGGAAAAGCTCGTGAAGTTTCACCGCCTCTCCGCGAGTTTCCGTACCGCAGAAATGGGGCCGCCTGCGCTCGTGAATGGCATCATCTTCAACTCGATCAAAGCCAACGTAGACATCGAGGTGCCGAAGATGCGGATGCAGCTTCGCATGAATCAATTTCGCACGGTCAAACGCGTGGCGCAAAACGCCAAGATCTTCAATACCCAGATCCGTGACGCGATGGTCGTCCGGCGCGCGGTCACGCTTGGTCTGCCAGTCGTCCTCGTGGGGCAGGAGGCAGACCAGGAAGACAATGTCGCCCAGGATTATCGCGATGCGGTCACCGAGTTGCTGAATCACTCCAGTTAAGCCAGTTTACGCCTAATCGCTTCCGTCATGCCGCCCAATTCCGACATCACGCCATCTCCTGGAGGATCTTCCTCCGGCGCTGGCAAATTCAGCCCGCGTGAGTGGGACGCCGTGCGCACGGCTTTCCACACGTCGATCATGATCGATACGACCCTTGCCGGTCTCGCCGAGAATCTCAACGTCTCAGCCTGGCCGATCAAAGGTGAAGACGAGACGCCCGCGAAGTATATCGATCTCTCCTACCGTGAACTGTGCGCCATGCCTGGACTCGCTGGTAAGCCCGAGCGTATCGACCTGCTCATCACGATCCTGCAGGAGACACTGGCGTTTGACGAACCGTTCGGCGACATGGTCACGAACGACGCGCTCGTCGATGAGCGCGACAATCCGATTCTCAAGAACTTGAACAAACTCGGCATCCCCGAGGAGTTCCCGATTTCGCTCATCGCGCTGACACCGGAGACGCGCGAGTTCTGCAATCTGGAAGGCATCACCACGCTGAAGGCGTTCGCGGTTTTCGCCCAAGGCATCTCGCACAACGTCATCCTCGGCGGCGATTTTCGCGCGTTACTCAACTCACTTTCGCACATCGACGAGCAGACGCTGTCGCAATTTTTCCCCTTCCGTCCCGGTGAGAAAGGTCTGCACCTGCTCGAGGGCATTGCGCTCGCGGTGCGCGCGTTTCCCGACGAGATCGAGGCCTCGCTTGCGCAGCGTTATGGAGCGATTCTCGGAACGGACGATGCGGCGAAAGCTGAAGCAGCCCAGCAATCCGATGCCGACGCTGCCGAGGAAGTGCTGCGTCAGCACACGGCATCGTACATCGAGTATTTCCAAGCCGATCACGCCAAACTTCAGGAACAGGTGAACTCGGGTGTGCCGGTGGCGCGGCTGGCCATCGTGCTCAAAGATCCGCTCGTCGAGTCCATTGTGACCGGGTTGCTGAAGCCGTATCTAGTGCCGCTCGAGCAGAACGCGCATCCAACGACGACCGTCACGCCGACGGTCGAGACGGTGGAACCGGCCGGTGCTAAAGGTGGGTTCCTCTCCAAGCTCGGGCGGCTATTTAAGAAATAGTCCGAAGCTGCCGATAACTAGCAATTGCAGTGATGTCCGCCGAACCCCAACCCGTAGTCATCAAATTTCCGCCGAGGCCTAAAACGGAGAATCCGTTGGTGTTGCCGAGGCGGAGACTGCGCTCGCCGTTCGAAGTGTCGGAGGCCACGGCGGAAACGCAAAAGACCATCGACGCCATCCGCTCGGCAACGCGCAACCCTTGGGGAGAACCGCTCAACGTCGATCAACAGAAGATGGCGGAGTTAGAAAAGTCGCTTCGCCAGCTCACGCAGAAACTCGAGGAGCGCGAACGCAGTCTGCAGGATCTCGAAGTCCGTCTCACGGAACGCGAACGCGAGATCGCCGAGATGGAAAATCTCCTTCAAGCCCGTGCGTCGTTGCTCGAAGCCGCCAAGAACAAAGGCACGTCGGGCACCGACATCCGCCAACTGTCCCAGGAAGAACAAGCTGCGCTGCAAAAACTCAAAACCGAGATCGAGCGGCAGGAAAAGATGCTGGAGGAACAGCGGGCGGCGTTGAAAGAGCGCGAAGCGTTTCTCGACGACAGCGAAACCAAGCTTTTCGAAAAAGTGCAGGAGCAGCAGGAAAAGGAAACCGAACTGGAGCAGCGCGAGGACGAGCTTAAGCAGCGCGATCGCCGGCTGCGCGAACGCGAGGCGGCTTTCGATCCCCAACTGGCCGCAAAGCTCGCGGCGGAAAAAGCGGCGGCGAGCAAGCCACGCGGTGAGTTCTCCGAGTAAGTCGAGCGACGTATCGGAGCAGCGGCGTGTCGTCGCGGAGGCGGCTGTAATGGGTGGTATTAAGATCTGAAAGCGGAAGCGCGGGCCGTGTCTGCGTGATTGACGAATCGCGTCGCGCTGGCACTTCAAGCCGACTCGCTCATGCCGTCGCTCAAGTTCCTGGCGTTTACCGCCAGCCTTTCCATAGTCTGCTTTCCTGTCGTTCAGGCTTTGCCAACGACTCAAGGGGACGCAGGTCACTCAGATGATCGTCTGGTTTTTCACGGAGGCATTTCCGGGATTTTCGATAGCGAAAAGAACCCGACGCTGGCGCTCGAGTACCGCTGGGGTGTTGAAAAAGCGGGCTTGCAGCCATGGATCGGCGCGGGGTGGGCGACCGATGGCGCGGTCTTCGCGGGCGGCGGTCTTTTGCGCACCTGGCGCCCGGATCGGCGTTGGGAAATCGTACTCGGCTTTGGCCCGGGGTACTACGACCGGCACGAGGGTTTGGACCTGGGTAGTCAGCTCGAGTTTTATTCCTTCGCGGAGGCGGGGTGGGAGGTTTTTCCTGGGCGCAGAGTGCTTTTGCGCTTCGCCCATATTTCGAACGCGAGCCTCTCCGAAATCAATCCGGGGACCGAGCTGCTGACGTTGGGGATGAGCTTCCGACTGCCTTAAACTACCGGGCCGTAACTTCTCATAACATTTGCTCGCAACTTTTTTATTAAGCAGGCGTCCTTGAAAGGCTCGTTTCCATGAAATTCCTCCTCCCTCGTGTTGCCCTGACCAGTGTTACCCTCGGTGTTTGCGCTTCCGGATATGCCCAGGAACCCGTTCCGATCGAGTTCTACCGCCCGCTGAAAAACAGCGTTTCCGTGGGAGTCCGCATGATCGGAGGCAACGCCAAGGTAGGATTCTCGAATCTGGGGAATTTTCCGGCACCGACTGACTCTCGCACCACGGGCTTTTACGATAATGGTAGTTGGACAGCGGATGCGCAGCGAGATGACGAATCGCGCGCGGATGGATATTATGGCCCGGGCGGAACGGGCAAGGTGGACGACGCCGATACCGATCCTGCCACGACGACGAAGACGTATTCGACGCGAACGATGTTGAACGGAACTGGCCGTTATCAAATCGTTGACTACGTTGAGTTTACTCATTCCACCGACTCGACCAAAAACTATACAACTTCCAAGATCAGGGGCGAATACGCGAATCACCGCGCCGACCACACAAGGTCGTGGAGTTACAACTCAACCAACCAACTAGGTACCGACGCCAACGGCACTTACGTCGATCTTTCCAATTATTCGACCACTGGCAGCGGCAAAGCTCAGGCCGAGAGCGATAAAAGCACGGGCGTCGAGCTTCAGTTCTCCCACATTATCAAGCGCTACAAACGATTTGAATGGGGCCTTAATTTTTCGGCGGCAGCTGCGACTATCAATGCAAAGACCCGCTCTCAAGTCACTGTGCGGCTGAACAAGCAAACCGACCGCTACTACATCGACTCCACCGACAGTTACGGCCAGCCCGTCGATGTCTCAGACTTCCCCTTCGCATGGTATGGCTCCGCTCAAGACAACATCTTGAGCGATACTCTTCAGACCATAGTTTCCGGTGCTGCCACAGCTACAGATTATGCCTACACCATCGAGAAGTATAAATACCTGAACTACGCCAACCCGACTGAACTCGGCACCATCGATGCGGGGGCGATCAACGTGGATGGATTCTGGCAGATCAAAGGCGCCTATTACATGCTCCGCGTTGGCCCAATGGTGCGGTTCCCCATCGCCAAGAACTGGACCGTGAGCGTGAGCGCCGGAGCTGCCGGGGCTTATGTGGGCACCCGATTTGTCGTCGATGAGTACATCACGCTCGATGATGTCGCCGGTAACCCGATCCGTTTCCAGACCGCGTTCCTTAAGCAGAACACCACCGAGGAAAAGCGGTTCATACCGGGGTACTACGGCGATGTGAACATCGAGCGCTGGCTGACCGTGCGCACGGGCGTTTACGTGGGCTACGGTTACGAAAAACTCGGCGATTTCAGTCAGACCATCGGCGGCCGAAAGGCAGATATCGATCTTGGTACCAGCAGCGGTTTCCGTTTTGGCATTATCACGCGCTTCTAAGCGCTGGTTGTTCCCCTAATTGCTTCCTCACTCAGGGCCGCCCGACGCAAGTCCGGCGGCCTTTGTGTCGATAGATGACGCATGTCTCATCATGGACACAGTCTTCATCGCGATCGTCATGGGCGCCCACTGCCATCCACGTGTTCGTTGCGCCAGTCGCCTGAAACCATCGAGGCTTTCGCGCGGGCCGTTCAATATGTGGAGCGGTGCCTGGGGGAAGGGCGCTTGCTGAATTCCCACGAGGCGATGGCACTGGCGTGTGGCGAAGCACGGGAGAAGGAAACGCTCTATTCCATCGCCCGGCGTTTCGCGCAGGAAGACGGCGTCGATCAGGCCGACCTGATCTGCGATCTGGAGCGCAAGTTTCCCGAATATTCCTAACGCCGGGTATCCGCTGCGCGTTCCACTTCGGCGAGCACCTCTTCGACGGGGCGAAGCGCCGCTGCGGGAAACAGGCTGTTGATACGGGTGATCACCTGCTGGATAATGCCGTCCGGACACGATGCGCCGCCGGTGAGGAGCACGCGGAAAGGTTTTCCTTCGGTTACAGCAGGCATCGGGTGGATCTCGATCGTATCTGGCCCATGACCGCCGATCGGCCCTTTGGCGGGAAACACATAGTGCTCGATGGCGTCCTGGGAGCGGATGTTGGTCTCGCTCTGGATGAAAAATGCGCGCTTTCCGAGACGTTGTTCGCACAGACGATAGAGCTGGTAAGTGTTCGAGGAGTTTTTCCCGCCAATGACGAATGCGGCATCGAGCGGCTCGGCGAGTGCGCGGCTGAGGGCGTCCTGGTTGACCTGCGTGGCGTAGCAAAGCGTGTCGCGTTTGCCGCCGCCGCCGACGCGGGCGGTCGCCTGGGCTTCGCCGTAGAGAGTGGTGAAGACGGAGCGCAGGTGATCGATGATCTCCAGCGTTTCGTTCATGAGCAGCGTGGTCTGATTGACGACGGCGATGCGCTGAAAGTCGCGCTCTACGTCGAAGCCCGGCGTGTGTTTTCCGGCGAACTCGGTGTAGAACTTCGCGCGCTCCGCTGGATCGCGGCTGGCGATGAGTTCGCCGAGGCGGCGGGTTTCCTCGAGATTACGGACGATCACGGCGTGGGCGTGGCGACGGGCGTTGGAGAAGGTGGCCTTGGTTTCCTCGTGCTCGTGTTTACCGTGGATGACGACGGTGTAGCCTTCCTGGCCGAGGGCGCGCGCAGCTTTCCAGACTTTTTCCACGAGCATGCAGGTGGCGTCGTACTGATAAACGGGCACACCTTTACGGACGAGACGGCGCTTGTCGTCATCGGTCGCACCGAAGGCTGGGATGATCACGATGTCTTCGGAGGTGAGCGTGTCCCAAAGCGTGATTTCGCCGGGTTGTCCACGGGCCACGCTGCCATCGGTGAGGTAGGGTTTGCCTTTGTCGGTCTGGAGATAGCGGAGGCCGCGGCGGAGGAGATCTTCGTTCACGAACGGATTGTGGATAAGTTCGCTGAGCATGAAGACGCGACGCGTGGGATTTTCCGCGAGCGTTTCGTAGGCGCGCTCGATGGCGTTTTTCACGCCGAGGCAGAAACCGAAATGGCTCGGGAGCAGGTATTGCACGGCGCCGAAATCGAGCGCGACGGGAGCGGCGGCGGTGCGCTCGTGCGTGCGCGCGAGTGCTTTGATGGCGGCGCAAAGACGCGATTGGTAGAGTGTGCTGGCGGCGTCATCGAGTTGGTAGATGCCGCGGTTGCGGGACTTCTCGGTGCGGAATTTGTAGATGAAATCGTTTTCGCCGAGATGGAGGTACGGGATCTCGATGAGGTACGGATCGATGCCGGCGAGGATCGCGGCGAGGGTGGGGGAGAGTGATGCGGGCGTGGCTTCGAGCTGGGCTAGTGAGACGAACTCGATGTCGCTTTCGGAGGATGTGGGCGCGGGCACTTGGGTGAAGTACACGCGGAGTTCCGATGTTTGATCGGCGTCAGTGCGTTGCGTTTTGGCGGTGAAGTATTCCGCCGGGGAGGTGTGCGCCGGGAAGCGATCCGACAGGCTTGCCGCAGCGGTGGAGAGATCGTCGGCGATAAACGCGGGCTCGCGGAGGCCGTTGCGGGTGCGCACGGCCAGCTGATTGCCGGGATTAAATGCCAGCACGGCGACACGTTCGCTCACAGCGGAAAGAGATGCGGAAACCATGAAGCGTCGAACCAACCGCCCGCGTGGTGGCGGGTCAAGCGACCGGGGGCAGTTTGCCCGGCGCCGGTGTCGGTCCATCACCGGGCCGACGGGCGGATTTGCCCTGCTTCTGCTGTTTCGCCCGCGCGAGCTCTCGCATGTCCACGGCGATGTCGTCTTTCTCGAAGATCTCTCGACCGAGCAGTTGCTCCATCACATCTTCCATCGAGACGACGCCCGCGGTCGCGCCGAATTCATCGACGACGACCAGCATTTGCTGGTGAGTCTTCAGGAAGACCTGGAGCGCGTTGGCGACCGTCACCGTCTCCGGGATGAAGTGGACCTCCTGCATAATCTTTTCGACGAGATCGAGATCTTGATCGTTGGCCTTGGTTTTGAGCAGATCGCGGCGGCGGACCAGGCCGACGACATCGTCGATGTTCTTTCCGTAAACCGGCATGCGCGCGAACGGGATGTTCGGAAACTCGCGAAATACTTCGCCGACGGTCGCGTTCTTTTTCAGCGCAGTGACGACCGTACGCGGCGTCATGATTTCGCTGACGCGCACGTCGTCGAGCGCCAGGGCGTTGGCGATGATGTTGGACTCGCTGCGGCTGATCGTGCCCTGCTGTGCGCCACGCTCGGCGAGCAGGATGATTTCCTCGTCGGATTTTTCCGTGGTCATCGGAGGCTTCACGAACAGGCGGACGAGGAGATTGCACACGTAGGTGACCGGGCGGAGCGTGCGCGTCATGAATGCGAGCGGGTACGCAACGACCGGCTGGAGGCTGCGGCGGTGGGCGACCGCGATGTTTTTGGGGAGCACTTCGGAAAACACCAGGATCGCGAGCGTGAGCACGCCGGAGATGATCCCGAGGATGGCCTCGCCGAAGAGCCGCGTTGCCAGACCGCCAATGATCACCGATCCGAGCGTGTTGGCGATGGTGTTGAGCGTGAGGATCGTTGAAATGGTTTCGTCGAGATTGAGCTTCAGCTTCTCCAGAACCAGACCTCGGCGCGGCCGGAGTTTCTTCAGGCCTTCGATCTCGGCGACGGTCGAGCTGAGGATGAGCGCCTCCATCAAGGAACACACGAAAGAGATGCTGAGCGTGAGGAAAATCGCTACGATGAGCCAGATCATGATCCGCAGTGTCGTGCCGGTCGCGGACGGCGTTTACGAATCAAAACTTCCTTGCCGCGTCACGCCCTGCGCCGCCTAGTTCACCGCATGAGTCTCCTCAAACGGACGCCCCTGCACGCCTTCCATGTCGCCCACGGCGGTCGCATCGTGGACTTCGCCGGTTGGGAAATGCCCGTGCAGTACAAAAGCATCCTTGAAGAGCACAAAGCCGTGCGCCGCGCCGCCGGCCTTTTCGACGTGAGCCACATGGGCGAGGTCGATGTGAAGGGCCCGGACGCCGCGAAATTCCTCCAGCATCTCGTCACTAACGACATCACCAAGCTCTACCCGGGCCGCATCCTTTACACGTCGATGTGCTACGAAAACGGCGGCGTCGTGGACGACCTGCTCGTCTATATGCGCGGGCCCGAGGATTATTTCCTCTGCATCAACGCCGGTAACATCGACAAAGACCTCGCCTGGATTCGCGAAAAAGCCGCCGCCTTTTCCGTCGCGATCACCGACCGCTCCGCTGATTACGCGCTGCTCGCTATTCAAGGTCCGAAAGCGCCCGCCATCGTCCAGTCCATCACCGGCGCGAAGCTCGATCTCATCAAATACTACCACTTCGGCGAAGGCACCGTGGCGGGCATCCACTGCCTGATCAGCCGCACCGGCTACACCGGCGAAGACGGTTTCGAGCTCTATCACGCCGCCGCCGATGCGCCTGCACTCGCCGAGGCACTGCTCGCCGCCGGCGCTCCGCACGGCCTCGAACTCGCCGGACTCGGGGCGCGCGACAGTCTCCGCCTCGAAGCCGGGTATCCGCTCTACGGGCACGAGATCACCGCCGAGACTTCGCCCCTCGCTGCCGGACTCGGCTGGACGGTGAAACTCAACAAAGCCGGCGACTTCATCGGTCGCGCCGCCCTCGAAGCCGAGGCGAAAAACGGCTCCGCCCGCAAAGTCGTTTTCTTCAAAACCGGCGACCGCCGCATCGTCCGCGCCGGAGCCGCCGTCCTCACCGAAGACGGCCGCACCGTGGGCACCGTTGTCTCCGGCACGCTCTCCCCGATCCTCAACGAAGCCATCGGCTCCGCCCTCGTCGAAGCCGCCGCCGCTTCGCAGCCGCTCTCGACCGACATCCGCGGGACAAAACTCGCCTTGAACCCGGTTAAACCTCCCTTCATCGAACTTAAGAAGACCACATGAGCACCGTCCCCGCTGATCTGAAATACGCGAAGTCCCACGAATGGCTGAAGCTCGAGAGCGACGGCACCGCCACCGTTGGCATCACCGATTACGCTCAAAGCAGTCTCGGCGACATCACCTTCGTCCAACTTCCCAAAGTCGGTGCCACGCTCAAGGCAGGCGACACCTTCGGCGTCGTCGAGTCCGTCAAAGCCGCCTCCGATCTCTATGCGCCTGCGGGCGGTACCGTCGTCGCGGTGAACGCCACGCTCGATTCTACCCCTGAAACGGTGAACCAGTCTCCCTACGAGGGCGGCTGGATGCTGAAGCTGAAACTCGCCGATCCTTCGGCCGCCGCCGCGCTCTTCGACGCCGACGGTTATTCGAAGCTCATTGGTTGAGCCTCCCCGGCGGCCAGCGCCGGTAGTTGATTGCAGGGCAGGGTGCACGATGCGGTTGCTCCGCGATCGTCACAATTTCCCCGAGTGATCGCGCCCGCGCGGGCGTTTCACCCTTTCGCTGTTACCTGAAGTGCCCGCCGGCTGGCGAACGACTGCGTAAATTCTTTTCCGCCGGTTGATTCGCCCGCAACTCTCCGGCACTCTCTGCGTCATCCCCAGCACTCGCATGATTCGTTCCTGTGCCTCTTTTCTCGCGATCAGCCTCATCGCCTTCGCCGCCGGTTGCTCCCGCGAAACCGAAACGCGCCCTGCTGCGCCGCAAAATCAAAAGCAGCCGGTCGAAATCACGCCGGTCACTCGTCGCGACATGGCTGAGACGCTTCTCGTCGTCGGATCCATCGCCGCCAACGAATCCGCCGCCCTACGCGCCGAAATCTCCGGACAGGTCCGCGAGGTGTTCTTCGACGAGGGCCAGCGCGTCTCCAAAGATCAGGTACTGCTCAAAATCGACGACTCCGAACTCCGCGCCCAGTTCGCCCAGACCGAGTCCCGCTACAAACTCGCAGAGCTCAACCTCGCCCGCAATCAGGGCCTCATCGAGAGCAAGACCGTCTCGCAGGCCGACTTCGACCGCGTCACCGCCGAGTTTGCCGCCGCCTCCGCCGAGCTGTCCCTGCTCCGCGTCCGCCTCGCCAAAACAGAAATCAAAGCGCCCTTCGACGGCGTGGTCGGCGCCCGGTCCATTTCGCCCGGCGACTACGTCACGCCCGCCACGGTCATCGCCCAGATCGACGATCTCAGCCGCCTCAAAATCGATTTCCAAGTCCCCGAGCGTTTCATCGGCAAAGTTCGCCAGGGCACGCCATTCGCCGTCCGCTCCCGCTCGCTCGACGCATCCACGCGCATCGACGGCGAAGTTTATTTCGTGAGCTCCGTTATCGACCGCAACACTCGCGCCAGCGAGGTAAAGGGCTTGCTCGCCAACCCGCCGCCCGTGCTCAAGCCCGGCATGTTCGCCAACGTCGAGATCGTCCTCGATGTCCGCAAAGATGCCCTCACCGTCCCCGAGGGCTCCATCCTCACCTCGGTCCGCGGCACGCAACTCATCGCCGTCAAAGACGCCGGTGCCGACAAGGTCGCCGAGTTCATTCCCGTGCAACTCGGCCTGCGCGCCCGCGGTTATGTCGAGATCGTTTCCTCCACCGCTCCGCTTGACGAGGAACAACCCGTCGTCGCCGCCGGTGTCGGCTCGTTGATTCTCTTCCCTGGCGCGAAACTCGATCCCAAGCCGCTCAAGGCCGAAATCAAAAAAGCGGAGTAACCCATGGTCCTCTCCGATCTCTCCATCAAGCGCCCGGTCATCTGTCTGGTCGCGTCGATCCTCATCGTGCTCCTGGGCATCCTGTCGTTTCAGCGACTGCCGGTCCGCGAATACCCGAACATCGATTCGCCGACTGTTTCTGTGGATACATCGTATCCCGGTGCCTCCGCAGAAGTCGTCGAGACCAAGGTCACCGAACCGCTCGAAAAGGAAATCGCCTCCATCGACGGCATCCGCGTCATCAAATCGACCTCTGCCGAAGAGAGCTCCCGCATCAACATCGAGTTCACCCTCGCACGCGACATCGACGAGGCCGCCAACGACGTTCGCGACCGCGTCTCCCGCGCCCAAGGCCGCCTGCCCGACGAGATCGACAACGTGCAGGTCTCCAAAACCGAGGCCGACTCCAGCCCCATCCTCACTCTTTCGTTCAACTCAGACCGCCACACGCGCATCGAAATCACCGAGATCGTCGAACGCATCGCGCTCACCCGTCTGCAAACCATCCCCGGCGTCGGTGCCGTCAACATCCGCGGTCCCCGCTACGCCATGCGCCTCTGGGTCGATAGCGACCGCCTCGCCGCCTACGGGTTGACCGTTGGCGACATCGAGACCGCCCTCCGCCAGCAGAACGTCGATATACCCGGCGGCCGCATCGAATCCGCCACGCGCGAATTCCCCGTCCGTCTTCAGGGCAACATGGCCGAAACCGTCGACTACGAAAACCTGGTTCTCGCCACACGCGGAGACTATCAGGTGAAATTTTCCGACGTCGGCCGCGTCGAACTTGGCGCTGAAGACTATCGCGGCGAATCGTACTACAAGGGGCGTCCGACCGTCGGCGTGCAGATTCTTCGCCAGACCCAGTCCAACCTGCTCGACGTCGCCAACGCCGCCAAGGCGATGATTCCCGTCATCCAGGCCGAGATGCCCGATGGCATCAATGTCGGCATCGGCTACGACACCAGCGTCTTCGTCGATCGCTCCGTTAAAGAGGTCTACAAGACGCTCTGGGAGGCATGCCTCCTGGTCATCCTGATGATCTTCCTTTTCCTGCGGGACTGGCGCGCCACCTTCATTCCGCTGCTCGCCATTCCCGTTTCGATCATCGGCGCTTTCGCCATCATGAGCTCGCTCGGCTTCACGCTCAACGTGCTCACGCTCCTCGCCCTCGTGCTCGCGGTCGGCCTCGTGGTGGACGACGCGATCGTGATGCTCGAAAACATCTATCGCCGGATCGAGGAGGGTGAAAAGCCGCTCCACGCCGCGGTTCATGGAGCGCGCGAAGTCGCCTTCGCCGTCATTGCCACGACGCTCACGCTCGCCGCCGTTTTCCTTCCCGTCGCGTTTCAATCCGGCCAGACCGGCCGCCTCTTCTTCGAGTTCGGCATCACGCTCGCGGTCGCTGTCCTCGTCTCCGCCTTCGTGGCGCTGACACTCACGCCGATGCTCTGCTCGCGGATGCTTAAGAAGAACGTCGTGAACGGCAAAATCCACCATGGCTGGCTCTACGAAAAGACCGAACCGTTCTTCGTGAAGTTAAACGCCATCTTCGAAAAGATGCTCCGTGCCTCTTTCCGCGTTCCGCTGATCGTCCTTGGCTCGGCGCTCGCTTTCGCCGCCGTCGGATTCTTTTTCTACACGAAGCTCCAGCGCGAACTCACCCCCGTCGAAGACCGCGGCATTTTCACCGCCAACTTCATCCCGCCCGTCGGCTCCACGCCCGCGTACATGAAACACTACTCCTCGCAGATGGAGCAGATGATTTTGGACATCCCCGAGATCGACCGGACCTTCCATCGCACCGGCGATGGCTCGCGCGCGTTCGCGTTTTCCACCCTGAAAGTCTGGGAGGAACGCGACCGCAGCACGCAGGAGATTCTAGCCGAACTTCGCGGAAAATTCCGCGAGATCACCGGAGGCCAGACCTTCGCCTCGCCCGTGCGCCCGCTCGGCAGCCGCCGCGCCGGTGCGGGTGGCGTTGAAATGGTTCTCCTCGGCAGCGACTTTTCCCAACTTCAGGAGATCGGCGCCAAACTCACCGACGAGATGCGCCAGAGCTCCGTCTTCGTGCTGCCTCGCGTCGATCCGTCACCGACCAAACCCCAGCTCAACGTCCGCATCGACCGCGCCCGCGCCGCCGATCTTCGCGTCCCGGTTTCCGCCGTCGCCACCACGCTCGAGAGTCTCCTGGGCGGCCGCCGCGTCACCCAGTTCCAACGCGGCAACCAGCAATATTACGTCATCGTCCAGGTCGAGGATGCCGACCGATCTACACCGACCGATCTCTCGCGCCTCTACGTCAAATCCACCGACGGTAATCTCGTGCAGCTCAGCAATCTCGTGACTGCCGAGGAAGGCGTCGTTCCGGAAAATTTTCCTCACTTCAACCGCATGCGCTCAGTCACGGTCTCCGCTCAGCTCGCGACCGGCATGACCATCGGCGACGGCGTTTCCTTCCTCGAAGAAAAGGTGAAGCCGCTGCTTCCCGCCGGGTATTCGTTCGCCTGGGACGGCGAGACCCGCGAGTTCGTCGAGAGCGGCAGCAGCACCTACATGCTCTTCGCCCTCGCACTGCTCTTCACCTTCCTGATTCTCGCCGCGCAGTTCGAGTCGTGGATTCACCCGATAACGATCTTCACCGGCGTCGCCCTTGCGCTAGCGGGCGGCATTCTCGTGCTCTACTGCACCCGCTTCTTCGGCACGCCGATGACCGATAATCTCTTCTCCCGCTTCGGGCTTATCATGCTCATCGGTCTCGTGGCGAAGAACGGCATTCTCATCGTCGAGTTCGCCAACCAGCTCCAGATCCGGGGCAAGAACGCCTTCGATGCCGCCTTCGAGTCTGCTACCCTCCGCTTCCGGCCGATCTTGATGACCTCGATCGCGACCGTGCTTGGTGCCGTGCCGATCGCGTTCGCCAGCGGCGCCGGTGCGGAGACACGCAATCCCATGGGACTTGTCATCGTCGGCGGCCTCACCATCGCCACCTTCCTGACGCTGTTCGTCATCCCAATCTTCTACGTGCTCGTGGACCGCTTCGTGGTGAAAGTCACCGGCCACTCCAGCGCCCACGGCCTCAAACGCGCCGAGGAGATCGGCAAGGAAGTCGAAGAGCCCGCGCTCGCAAAGTGATCGCCCCGTAGGAGCGGCTTTACGCCGTGATGGACGCCCGCCCGCGTTTTATTCCGCGCGTCCGACGATCCCTTCCTCAACTCCGCGTTCGCGCGTGCCGATGTTTCCGCTACCCGTAGCGAAAACCATCACCCCCATGCGCACCCGCTTTCTCGCGTCCGTCGCCGGTCTATCCCTCGTCGTTACCTCGCAGATCTCGTTCGCATCTCCGCCCACCGGCCCGGCGCTCGATGCCGCCGTCGAAGAACTCCTCGGCCGCATGACCCTCGCCGAAAAACTCGGCCAGATGAGCCAGGCCAGCCGCCAGCCCTACGCCGACCATCTCAAGGAAACCAAAGAACTCGTCCGCCAAGGCTCGCTCGGCTCGATCCTCAATGCGACAAACCGTGAACAGGTCGAAGAGTTTCAACGCGTCGCCGTCGAGGAGAGCCGCCTCAAGATCCCGCTGCTCTTCGGCCTCGATGTGATCCACGGCTATCGCACGCTCTTCCCGATCCCGCTCGCGCAATCCTGTAGTTGGAATCCCGATCTCGTCGAAAAAGCCGCGCGCATCGCCGCCGTCGAAGCCAGCTCCGAAGGCATCCGCTGGACGTTCGCTCCGATGCTCGATCTCACGCGCGATGCCCGCTGGGGCCGGATTGCCGAAACGGTCGGCGAAGATCCGCTGCTCGCCTCGCGTCTCGGCGCCGCGATGGTCCGCGGCTTCCAGGGCGACGATCTCGCCGCTCCCACCGCGCTCGCCGCCTGCGGCAAACACTTCGTAGGCTACGGTGCCGCCGAGGCCGGGCGCGACTACAACACCACGCTCATCCCCGACGCCGAGCTGCGAAATTTTTATCTCCCCGCTTTCAAAGCCGCGAAAGATGCGGGCGTGCTCACCTACATGAGCGCCTTCAACGATCTCAACGGCGTTCCGACATCGGCCAATCCCCGCATGCTCCGCAAAATCCTCCGCGACGAATGGGACTTTGGCGGTTTCGTCGTCAGCGACTGGACCTCGGTCGATGAACTCATCCCGCATGGCTTCGCCGCCGACGGACGCGAAGCCGCGTTACGCGCGATCTCCGCCGGAGTGGACATGGAAATGGTCTCACCGCACTACCGCACATTCGGCGCCGACCTCGTCGCGAAAAACGAACTTCCGCTCGCGACTATCGACGATTCCGTGCGCCGCATCCTGCGCGTGAAGTTTCAACTCGGCCTCTTCGAAAATCCTTACACCGCGAAGGACACGCCGCGCACCAGCAAGAATCCACTCTCAGCCGAGCATCTCGCAGTCGCTCGCGAACTCGCGACGCAAAGCATCGTCCTTCTCAAAAACGATCGCGGCCTGCTCCCGCTTTCCTCCGATCTGAAATCGATCGCGGTGATCGGACCGCTCGCGGACAACGGTGACGACATGCGCGGTTGCTGGTTCTGCGAAAGCAATCCCGGCGACACGATCACACCGCTCGCCGCCGTGCGCCAGGCGCTGAAGCCGGGTGCCAGAATCGTTCCCGCGCTCGGCACCAAACGAGACATCGACGACTCGAACGCCGGCTTCGCCGAAGCCGTCAAAGCGGCAAAGAAGGCCGACGTCGTTTTGCTCTGCCTCGGCGAAGGCCGGGATCTCGCCGGCGAGGCGCGATCCCGCGCTTTTCTGAATCTGCCGGGCGCGCAGGAAAAACTCTTCGACGCCATTGCCGCGACGGGAAAGCCCATCGTGCTCGTCGTTTTCGCCGGCCGCCCGCTCGTGTTTCCGCAGCAATTCGCGAAAGCTCATGCCGTTTTCTACGCATGGCATCCCGGCACCATGGCCGGACCGGCGCTCGCCGATCTTCTCTTCGGAAAAGCCGTTCCCTCGGGCAAACTCACCGTGAGTTTCCCGCGCACCGTCGGCCAGATCCCGGTGTACTACAACCACCGGAACACCGGCCGCCCGCCGCAGAAAGAAAACGTCGGCATACCGATGGGGACGCCGCAGGACCCGCAGGGTTATTTCTCGAAGTTCATCGACGTCCACTCGACGCCCGAATTTCCCTTCGGCCACGGCCTGAGCTACACGACTTTTGCGTATTCGGAACTTAAGGTCACCGCCCCGCGCGGTGTCGATGGGACGCTCACCGTCACCGCCAAAGTTAAAAACACCGGCTTACGCGACGGCGTGGAAATCGCCCAACTTTACACACGCGACCTGGTCGGCAGCCTCACGCGGCCTGTGCGCGAACTCAAAGGCTTCGAACGCGTCCCACTCAAAGCTGGCGAAGAGCGCACGATCACTTTCACCGTTCCCGCGAAAGATCTCGGCTTCTTCAACGAAGAGGGCCGCTACCTCGTCGAGCCAGGCAAGTTTCACGTGTGGGTCGGCGGCAGCTCGACTGCCACGCTCAATGGCGAGTTCGAGCTGTGAGGCTTGGCGCAAGCGGAGCAATCACTCCGCTTGCATGGAGTTGAAACAGGAGAGCGGGCCGGCCAGCGACGACGCAGCCCGATCGGAATTATTTAGCCAGGAGTTGCAGCGGCTTTCCGGCGACCGTGACGTTCTCGAGCTTTAGGTCTTCGACGTTTTCGAGGATGAAGGTCTTGTCGGCCTGCTTGATCGTGATGTTGCGAAGCACGACGCCCTTGAGTGGAGATTCGGCCGGAGCCGAGCCGTCGAAGATGGTGCCGGCGCGTTCGACGGTGAAGTTTTCGAAGACGATGTCGCGATAAGTGGATGGGTGGCCGCCGCCGAGGAGGCCGGGGTAGTTGAGCTGGAACCAAAACAGCGTGTCGAAGGATTCGACGGTCATGTTGCGGACGCGGACGTGCTCGACGACACCGCCGCGGTCGAGGTTGGCCTTGAAGCGGATCGCGGAGAGCCCTTTGCGGAGGATGTTGTTGTCGAAGAAAACGTGGCGGACATCGCCGGACATCTCGCTGCCGAGGGCGATGCCATCTTCGCCGCCCATGTCGTTGTTGCGGACGACGACGTACTCGCTGGGTTTGCCGATCTCGCGGCCATCGCGGTCGCGGCCGGATTTAACGACGACGGAATCGTCGCCGGTGCGGAAGTGGCAGTCCTCGATGAGCACGTAGCGCGACGAATCGACGTCCACGCCGTCGTTGTTGTGCTGATGGCTGTCGACCTTGATGCCGCGGATGGTGGCGTGGTCGGTGTAGACGAGGTGGTTCACCCAGAAAGGCGAATTGAGGAGGGTGTAGTCGGCCAGGAGCACGCGCTCGGCACGGAAGAACTGGATGAGGGGCGGGCGGAGGTAGGTGCCTTCGGCGAAGACGCGTTTCGAGGCGGGCGTGCCGTCGACGCCCATCTGGCGAAGCTTGTTCATGTCGGCGTGCTGCTGCTTGCCGATCCAGGTGTTGAATACGCTCTGCTTGTTGCCGTCGATCGTGCCCTTGCCGGTGATGGCAACGTCGTGGACTTCGAAAGCGTAGACGAGCGGCGAATAGCTGTAGAGCTCGGTGCCTTCCCAGCGCGTAAGGACGGCGGGGAGGTAATCCTTTGGTTCCGGGCCGAAGAGGAGCGTGGCGCCCTCGGAGACGTGGAAATCGATTTTGCTCTTCAGGTGAACGGGGCCGTTGCTGAGCCAGGAACCTTTTGGAATGACGACGCGGCCGCCACCTTCGGCGGAGGCTTTGGCGATGGCCGCAAGGATGGCGGGGCGGGAGTCGTGCGAGAGACCTTCTTTGGCGCCGAAGTCGGTGATGACGAAGTCGCGCTTCGGGATCTGCGGGAGCTGGATTTTTTGGACGATCTCATCGGCCATGGCCCAGTCGCCGGTCGGACTGGTGATTTTCACGGCGGCGGCGGAGGCGAGGCTGGCGGTGAGGCAGGCGGCGACAGTGAGAAAAAATCGCGCGGCCAGGAGCGGGTGGGTGGGTTTCTTCATGGGATTTTTTTTGGATCAGGTGTGATCGAGATAACGGGCAGAAAGACGGGGCAGTCCGGGAAAGTTGGCAAAAAGTACGGGCTGGTTGCGTCCGATTTTTGCGGGATCGACGGGCGCATCGTCTGATGAGCGGAGGATGCGGGCGCGGCGCGATGGATACGGAAATGCGGCGGAGGAAAACGCGTGGCAGCGCAGGAGCGGAGTGCGTTGACGAAGAAAGCGGAAGAGCAGCCAGCAGCCGGGGAGGCTTCCGGCGCGAGTTATTTCTTCTTAGTTTTACGCGAGGAGGGCTGAGTGCCTTCGGTGCGGAAGAACTTGGACTGGGTATGCTGCTTTTGCTGAAAGCGTTTTCCGGCTTTCTGATCTTTGACGGTCGGCAGGTATTTGTCACCCATGCGGAGAAGAGCGGCGATATTTTCGCCCGCAGGCAATCAGGAACTCAGGCGCGAAGGCCCTCGGCAGATCGAGCGAGGCGAAGCGCTCAGGCTTTTTTCACGAAGCAGGCTTTGAGCGCCATGCCGATGCCGTCGATCTTGCAGTCGATCTCGTGGTCGCCGTCCACAAGGCGGATATTTTTGGCCTTCGTGCCGCCTTTGAGGATGCCGGAACCGCTGCGGAGTTTGAGGTCTTTGATGAGGACGACGGTGTCGCCATCGGTGAGGATGTTGCCGTTCGCGTCTTTCACGACGCGGGCGACTTCAGGCGCGGCGGCCTTGGGCCATTCGTGTCCGCAGGTGGCGCATTCCCAATGAGCGGGATGCTCGAGGACATCTTCGAGTGTGCAGGCCGGGCAGGCGGGTTTGGACATCGTAGTCGCACGGTGGGCTTTCGGCGGGGAAGGCGGCAAGTCCGTAAACCGCGGCATCAATGCGTGGCGCGTCTGTCGATCGTGCCGAATTTCAGCGCAAGCGTCTCGCAAGCAAGACAGCGGATCGGCGTCGCGGTGCGAGGAGCGGATTGACGACTGGCGGCATGGCTCGGAAAACGGGGCATCATGACTCAAAAGAATCCGATGACCTCCGCGTTCATGTTGATCTTTCGTAATGCGGGTGTGGACACGCACGCGCATCTCACGCCTGAGCAGCAGAAGGTTTTGGCGAAGAAGTGGAACGACTGGTACGACGGGCTCGCGCGGGCGGGCAAGGTCGAGCACGGGCGGCCGCTAGCGTTGGGCGGTCGCGTGGTTTCCGGTGCGAAGGGCGAGCGCGTGGTCGACGGGCCTTATGCAGAGGGGAAGGAGATCATTGGCGGCTATATTTTTCTCAAGGTGGCTGACATCGACGAGGCGACGGAGATTGCGAAGCATTGTCCGGGGCTGCCGCTGGGATTAACCGTCGAAGTGCGGCCGGTGGCGGAGGTGAGCCCGGTGCTGGAAGACGTGCATGGGCGGCCTCCGGCGTGAGGGGTAGTTATAACGGGTGCGGGGGGGACGGACACGAACTGTCCATAATGTTGGAGTAACGAAAATCCGGGCATAGTCGTGAGCTCCTGGATCTGTTTTAATGCTCCCTCTTTCCCCTTATTCTATGAAAACCCTCCGTACTGTTTTGTGCGCTTCGACGGTTGTGTCGGGCGCGTTGCTGGTCGCGACCGATGCGTTTGCCCAAGGTTATCCGCGGATCGATCCGGCGGTGCAGAAGATCACCGATGAGCGCAACGCGGCCGAAAGCGCACGCCGGGATGCGCTTTGGAAATCGCAGCAACCGGAGATCGAGGCGTGGGCGGCCAAGGGGAAACCCTATCTGCCGGGCGCAGCCGAGCCTGGGGATCTGCCGCAGGCTGAGATCGCGGCATTCCCCGGCGCGGAAGGCGGCGGGATGTATTCGTTTGGCGGACGCGGCGGGAAGGTTTTCGTGGTGACGAATCTCAACGACAGCGGTCCGGGCAGTTTCCGCGAGGCGTGCGAGGCGGCGGGACCGCGCATCGTGATTTTCAATGTGGCGGGCATCATCGAGCTCAAGAACCGCGTGGTTATCCGCGCGCCGTACATCACGATTTCAGGCGCGACGGCGCCGGGCGACGGTGTGTGTATCGCCGGCAACACGGTAGAGCTGGAGTCGCACGACATCGTGATCCGGCATATGCGTTTCCGGCGTGGAGCGACGGATGCGACCGAGCGCAACGACTCGATCGGCGGCAACCCGGTCGGCAATGTGATGATCGATCATGTTTCCGCCTCGTGGGGTCTCGACGAAAACATGTCGATGTACCGCCACATGTACCAGCCGCCGGGCGGCGGGAAGGAGCTGAAGCTGCCGACGGTGAATATCACGATCCAGAACTCGATTTTCTCCGAGGCGCTGAACACGTATCATCACGCGTTCGGTTCGACGATCGGCGGGCGCAACAGCACGTTTCACCATAATCTCTGGGCCTCGAACACGGGGCGGAATCCGAGCGTGGGCATGGACGGGGATTTCACGTTCGTGAACAATGTGATCTTCAACTACCGTCACCGCACGGTGGACGGCGGCGATCACCGGAGCCGCTTCAATATCATCAATAATTATTTCAAGCCGGGCCCGGGCACGCCGGATGCGCCGATCGCGTACCGTCTGCTCAAGCCGGAAAGCGAGCGGTCGAAGACGGTCGTGGATAATTTCGGCAAGGCGTACGTCGATGGGAACGTCGTGGAAGGACATGACCGGGTGACGCGGAATAATTGGGATGGCGGGGTGCAGCCAGATTCGCAGGGCGCGGTGCAGGCGGTGCTGCCGAAGATTCGTGTGAACGAGCCGTTCAAGCACGCGCCGCTTACGATCCAGACGGCGCGCGAGGCTTACGACGAGGTTCTGAAAAACGCGGGTGCCACGCTGCCGAAGCGGGATGCGGTGGACGAGCGCGTCGTGAAAATGGTGAAGAAGGGCAAGGTTGCGAAGGCGACGATCGCACCGGGCTCGAAAGAAAAAGCCCGCGCAGTACGCTACAGCGAAGCGAATGTCCGCGATCTCGAGGAAGCAGTGACGAAGGGCTTCATCACCGATCCTTCAGAAGTGGGCGGTTACCCTAAGTATTCTGGCAAGCCTTACAAGGACACCGATGGCGATGGTCTGCCGGACAGCTGGGAAAAGAAGCATGACCTGGATCCAGAAAATCCGGCCGATGCGATGGCCGATTCGAATGGCGACGGCTACACGAACATCGAGGAATTTATCAACGGGACGAATCCGGCGAAGAAGCGCTGAGCATTCCGGCAGATTTTCCCGGCGCCGATCGCTTCGGCCGGGATGAGCAACCCGGGGTCTGTTTAGGTGGCCCCGGGTTGTTTGTTTCAGGGGGGCGATGAAGTGCGCCGACGACGGGAGGCGGTTTCTGAAGAGATTTATTTACCGGCCTCGGGGCACGGGCCTTCCGTGGGCATGGAGCGGACGATTTCGTCGGGTGTCAGATCGCGGATGTGGGTGGCCATCGACCAGTTGTGGCCAAATGGATCGACGACCGAGCCGTAGCGGTCGCCCCAGAACATGTCATCGAGCGGCATCATCACTGTACAACCGGCGGCAACGGCCTGGGCAAAGAGCCGGTCAACATCGGCTACTGAGAGATGGATGGTCACGGGCGATCCTTTGAGTGCCTTGGGATCGTGCGAACCCCACTCGGGAAAGGCGTCGACGAGCATGACGGTGGAGTCGCCGATTTTCACGGCGGCGTGGATGAGTTTTCCGCCGGGGCCGGGGACGCGCATGAGTTCGGTGGCGTCGAAGGCTTTTTTGTAGAAATCGATAGCGGCAGCGGCGCCGTCGCACACGAGGTGCGGTGTGACGGTGTGCATGCCATCGGGGATGGGTTTGGCGGCGGGTTTACCGAGGGGAGTGGATGCTGTGTTCATGGAGGATATCGCTGTGTTTTTAGTTTTTATCCACGAGCAGGTGTAAACGAGGCACGTGGCCGACACCCAAACGACGTTCCAGGGAGAGCGTGGCGGACAGGCTGGACGAATTTTCCGAAATCAACCCTGGGAAATCTGCCGGATGGCCTCGTCGAGCATCTCGATGTTCACAGGCTTCGTGAGGTGGATATGGAAGCCGGCGTTTCCCGCGCGGGCGCGATCACCCTCTGTGCCGTGTCCGCTCATGGCGATGCCGTGCAGTCCGTGCTTTTCCCGGAGTTCGCGCATCAGATCGCATCCATCGCGATCGGGCAGGCCGATGTCGGAGATGACAAAATCGAACCGCGCGCCGGCCGCATGGTTGAGCGCGTCGGCAGCGGTGGCCGCCGCGGCGACCGTGTGTCCGCGACGGGCGAGTAGTTTTTCCATGGTGACGAGCGTGGGCTTGTGATCCTCGACGAGGAGGATGCGTTTGGCCGGGGCCGCGACAGCGGGTTGCAGCACGACCGACGACGCGGCCGGCAGCTGGCCGGTTGTTGAGGCCAGGGGAAGGCTGACCGTGAAGGTCGAGCCCTGATTGCGTCCCGGGCTGGCGGCCGCGATGGTGCCGTGGTGCAAGGCCACGAGGTCGCGCGCGATCACCAGTCCGAGGCCGAGACCGCCGAACTCGGAGCGGGCAGAGGTGGACGCGTGATCGCCCTGCATGAAGCGTTCGAATACGCGGGCTATTTCCGACGGTGTCATGCCGTGGCCGTTGTCCGTGATTTCGACAACCATGCGCCGGGCCGCGGCATCGACCCGGCTGCGGATGTGAATGCGGCCGCCGTGCGGTGTGAATTTGCAGGCGTTATTGAGCAGATTCCAGAATACCTGCTGGAGGCGGGTGACGTCGCCCATGACACGGGCGTCGGCACAGGTGAGCTCGATGACGGGTTGAATCGATTTTTCGACGAAGAGGTGGCGGAACGTTTCGATCGTCTCGCCGAGCAGCTGATCGAGGGACACCGACTGCAGATGGAGGGAGATTTTTCCGGTGCCGATGCGGGTTATATCGAGGAGATCGTCGATGAGGCGGGCCTCGGTGGTCACATTGCGGGCGATCGTGGAAAAGGTGTCGCGAACGCCGGGCGGCAGGGCGGTGTCGCGCGCGCCATCGCTGGCGAGAAGGAGGACGGGGTTGAGGGGAGTGCGGAGTTCGTGGGAGAGCGCGGCGAGAAATTCGTCCTTGGCGCGAGAGGCGGCGAGGGCTTCGTCGCGAGCGCGGGCGAGCGCGGTTTCGCGGGCGGCGAGCGCATCCGAGGATTCGGAAAGCGCTCGGGAAACGAGATCGATTTCGCGGATGCCGGTGCTGGCGGGACGAAGGGGCCGGGCTTTGGCGAGAGAGCTGGAAGCGTCCACGAGCGTACGCACTCCGGTGATGATGGAGCGGCCGGCCCAGAGGGAGAAAAATATGGCCAGGGCGCCGGCGGCGAGGGCGACGGCTAGCGCTTGCAGCGTGAGTGCCCAGGCGCCGTCGAAAAGCTGCGCTTTGGGTGCGGCGACAATGACGGACCAGCCGGAATTGGGAGCGCGATGAAAGGCGGTGATGCTGGGGATGCCATCGAGCGTGACGGTTTCCACGACGCCGTGGGTGCGTTCGGATAACAGCGCGGCGATGGTGGCGCTGGCGGTTTTTCCGATGAATTCATCGGGCCGGCGGTTGCGCCCGGCGATCCGGAGGTTGCGATCGACGACGGACATGAGCCAGTCCTCCCCCATGCGATGAATGAGCAACGGATCGGTGAAGTCACGCGGGGTGGTGACCAGGCAGAGCGCGCGCATGTCGCCCTGGGCGCTGCGGAATGGAATGGCGATCGCGAAGACATAACCTCCGACAAGCGGCCCTAGCTGAAGATTGGAGACGAGCAGTTTATCCCGGTGCGGATCGCCCTCCGACAAGGCTTCGGTTGCTCCTGGACCGAGGGCGATACCGGGAAGCGACGTGCCGTAGTCGACTCGTGTATTCAGGAGTTGGTTGCCTTTCGAATCCAACAGCACGATCCACTCTTTGCGGCCGTTTGTGGCGTTGCGCGCCTGACGGTGGAATGCTGCGAGATCGCCTGTGATTAACCTCGATGAGACGGAGAGGCCCTGGAGCAGCGCCCGGTGCCGGGCAAACTCGCCCTCCATGATGGTGGCGACCGCGTAAGCGGCGTCGGACAAATGGCGTTCCATCGCACGGCGCTCGTTGCGGTGTCCCTGCCAGATCAGCCAGGACGAAAGGAGGGCTCCGAGGAGGAGCAGCGTGGCAAGCAATACCGAGAGGCGGCCTTGGAGGGAGGGAACGAGAGAGCGAAAAACCCGGCTGAACATGAAGGTGCTTTGAAGGCGCGATCTTTCCGCCGGTTTTTCGAGGGGCGATCTTTTTCAACCGGCTGCGTTCGATGTCCGCGTTTATTTCGGAGAAGGAGCGGTGCCCGGCCCCGGGTAATCTCCTGAATTTCGGGCCGCAGGTGGAAAAGAGCGTGCGTGCGTGGAACGCCCGTCGGCGTGCGGCCACGAAAGGCGGATGCATCCCTCTTTGTCCGAGTCGCCCCGGCCGCGTCGTTTTTCGATGATCCGCTCGTTCGTGCTGGCGGATTTTCTCACGCTGGGGAACGGCTTTTGCGGGACGGGATCGGTGCTGGCATCCATGTATTTTCTGGTGACGGCGGACGGGCAGTGGCTGGTGACGGCGATGGTGCTGCTGCCGTTAGCGTTGATCTTCGATTTTGCGGACGGTCGGGTGGCGCGCTGGCGGCGGAACTCGTCGGCACTTGGAGCCGATCTGGATTCGCTGGCCGATGTGATTTCGTTTGGGATGGCGCCGGCCGCGCTCGGTTTTGCTGTCGGGCTGCGGGGCGCGCTGGATGTGGCGATCTTGTTGTACTTTGTGGCTTGCGGGATCAGCCGTCTGGCGCGTTTCAATGCGACGGCGGACGCGCTGGCCGATGACAGCGGGAAAGTGAAATACTTCGAAGGCACGCCGATCCCTACGAGCGTGCTGATCGTCGCGGTGATTGCGGTGCTTTATTCACAGGGAGCGATCGGGATGAATCTCTGGCTGGGCGCGTGGCACATCGGGAACTTGGTGCTGCATCCGTTCGCGATCATCTATGTGCTGAGCGGCAGTGCGATGATCAGCACGATGCGGGTGCCGAAGATTTAACTCTCGTGGCATGAAATGAAAAACCCGCGACCGATCGCGGTCGCGGGTTTTGTGTCGATAGACGAATTACGCGGAAGGCGTTCAGTGCTTCTTCATTTCTTTGTGCCCCTCGTCGCACTCGTCTTTGCTGAGTGAGCCGTCGGAGTTCTTGTCCATCTTCGCGAACATCTTTTCGGTGCCGGCGTCGTGTTCGGCGAGGGTGAGCTGGCCGTCGCCGTTGGTGTCGATTTCCTTGATCAGATCGGCCGAGGATTTGCGGTGTTTGTCCGCTTTGTCGGACTTGTCGGATTTCTCGTTCATGGCGGTGTCCATCTCGGCGGCGGTGACGATGCCGTCGTTGTTCGCGTCGCATTTGGTGAACATCTGTTTGGCGCCAGCGGCATGTTCGGCACGGGAGATCTTACCATCGGCGTCCGTATCCATCATTTTGAACTTCTTGTCGGCGTCGTGGCCGCCGGCGAATGCGGTTGAGCACAACAGGAGGGCGGAGGCGGCAATCAGGGGAGTATAGAATTTCGTGTTTTTCATGGGATTTCAGGGGTTGTGATTCGTTGCCAGTCGAAGCCGGAGCTGCGATCCGACGGACGCGAAGTCATCGGGGTGGTTCCCATGGAGCGGTCATGAATGGCGCGAATGGCTCCGGCTGGAGGCATCGGAGTTTTTCGTACGGCATGGGAGATAATTTCCCGATGCCGTCACTTGAGGGGATAAACCGCTGGCTCAAGAAGCGAGACGCGCGGGGTGGCGGAGGTGGCGGAGTCGCGCGCTGGCCCTCCAGCGGTTGCGGTGACATGATTGTGTGCGATTAGCGGATGTCCAAGGCATCCTGCGCGGGCTTTGTGATTGTAGATTACAGCTTATCGCCGAAGCGGGCGCGCGGGGTTTTCCGTTTTTTTCTGCGTGAAGGCGGAATGCCGAGGCGCGGGTCGTGGGCTTTGGCGAGGCGGACCAGTTTTTTGGCGTCGCGCTCGAAGGTGTCGGACGACTCCGGGAGGTAGAGCCACTTTTTGAGGACGGGGTGTTGTTGGAGCGCGGGGAACTCGGCGAGGAGGCTGGGTTGGTGTTCGTGGAAGGTGCAGACGAGCACGCCCTGCCACGGTTCGCCCTGGGTGGTGAGGAAGAGTTGGTGTTTGCCGTGGAGCATGATGGTGCGGCCGCCGAACCAGGATTTGAGCACGAAGGACGGCTCATCGGTGAGCGGTTCGGCGAGCCAGGCGAGCGGGTGTTCGGGGCGGGCGGCTTTGGCGCGGAACGAATCGGCGCGGGTGGATTTCATAGACACGATGAAGGAGTGACGGGAGGGAAGATGCACGAATGCGTGCGTGGGCCAAGAGCCGGCGGGGATGGGCAGGGAGGCGGTGATCACGGCGGGGCGTTGGACATCCGGGCGAAGGCGCGTTTGGTGCGGCGGGCGAGGCGCGTCGTCTCGCCATTTTTACCCAACGACAAAAGCACATGAGTAACGTACTTCCTCCCATTGCCGAAACGATTTCACAAGGCGGCCGCGCAGGATCGGTCGAGACATCAGAGAACGGTTTCAATCTGCATTTCAAGGCGCCGTCGGCGGAGAATCCGCAGGGACTGACGCCGGAGCATTTGTTCGGTGCGGCGTGGGCGGCGTGTTTCAATGGCGCGGTGAAGTACATCGCGAAGGAATCGGGACATGCGGATGAAGGCATCACGGTGACGGCGCGCGTGCAGTTGCAGCCGGGCGCGTCGCAGCCGTTTTCGGTCGAGCTGCGGGTGAGCATTCCCGACCTCGACGAGAACAAGGCGCAGCATGTGGTGAACAAGGCTCATGCGATGTGCGCGTACTCGAAAGCGACGAAGGGGAATGTCGCGGTGAAGATCACGCTCGACTGAGCAGGCGTGCGGATTGCCCGGCTGCGCACTGTGGATGCGAAAAGCTGGGCGAAGTTGGCGAACGATGTCTGCGCGGTGCGGTCACGTTCGTCGTTTGGGTGAAGAGCCGTCGCGCTCGTTTTAACCCTCATTCGTTTAACCATGAAAACGTCATCGTCATCCGCACATCCACCCATCGCATCGCACGAAGACTGGCGCGCGCAGCGTGTCGCGCTTCTGGAAAAGGAGAAAGAGGTCACGCGGCAGTATGACCGTGTGGCCGCCGAGCGACGGCGGCTGCCCATGGTGCGCATCGAGAAGACCTATGTCTTCGAAGGCGCGTTGGGTAATCGCAGCCTGGCGGATCTTTTCGAAGGGAAGGAGCAGCTGATCGTTTATCACTTCATGTTCGATCCTGCGTGGGAGAAGGGATGTCCGGGCTGTACGGGATTTGTGGATTCGCTGGGCGATCTATCGCTGCTCGGCGAAAGACGGACGGCGTTTGCGCTGATTTCGCGGGCGCCGTTCGCGAAGCTTGAAGCCTATCGCAAACAACATGGCTGGGAGCGCGCGTGGTACTCGTCGTTCGGAAGCGATTTCAACTACGACTTCCACGTGACGCTCGACGAGAAGGTGGCGGCGGTGGAGTACAATTTCCGCGACAAGGAGGAGCTCGTGAAGAAAGATCCCAACAACAAACCCGAGGGCGAGTCACACGGGCTCAGCGTTTTCTTCAAGAAGGACGGCGAGGTTTTCCACACGTACTCGACCTATGCGCGCGGGGTGGAGTCGTTGTGCGACGCGTACAGCCTGCTCGATGTGACGCCGTACGGGCGGCAGGAGGACTGGGAGGATTCGCCGCAGGGCTGGCCGCAGCAGCCGACGTACGGTGCTTAAGCGGACGAGGGGAGCCGGAAGCCGCGCGCCGTGTTTAGTTTTGGCGTCGCGCGGCGCCGGTGATCATGCGCAGGCGCTGGCCGAGGGCTTCGGCGATGGCGATCATGTCGGCGGCTTCGGCGGGCGCGAGATGCGCGTGGCAATGGCGGTGCCAGAGGCCGAGCCAGGCTTGGAAATGTTTTTCCTCGAGCTGGAGCGGCATGTGGCGTCCAGCGAAACCGCCGCCGTAGAGAGCCGGTCCGCCGGTGAGACCGGACCAGAAGTCGGCGATTTTTTCCATGTGCGACGGCCAGTCGTCGATGTGGGCGGCGAAGATGGGGCCGATTTCGTTATGCTGTCGCACGTCAGCGTAGAAACGGCGCAGGAGTGTCTGGAGTCCGGCGCGACCGCCGATGCGTTCGAAGAGAGGTGCCGGTGCGTCGGGCATGAGCGGGAGAGACGAGGGAGCGCGGCGCGAGGCGATCGCTCCGTGGAGAAAGGCGTTAGCTGACGCCTTTGGCTTTGAGCATGGCGGCGAGTTCGACGGGGTCGGCTTCGCCTTTGACGGTGTTGAGCTGGCTGAGGATGGACATGCGGTCGTCGGGGCCGCTGCTGGAGATTTCGAGCATCCAGTCCTCGGTTTTTGGGGCGACGGCGACGATCTCGTCGCACCAAGCGATCACTTCGGAGGCTTCGACGAAGCCCTGGGTGATGCCTTTGATGAAGTATTCTGCTTTTGTGCGGTAGTTCATGGTTCGCGAAACTCTTCAGCCGGCGGGTGAGATGCCAAGTGAGAATCACCGATCGCCAAAAAACGGGCGGGGACTTCCTGTTTGAAAAAGTTACAGCCAGTTGTCCGGTGGTGGTACGCTCGTTCGTTGAGACATTGAAACCACCTTTAACCCTCTAAATAGAAAACATCATGTCTACCGGTAATACCGTCCGTCTTCACCGCGTGCTGCGTTCGTCGCCTGAAAAAGTTTATCGTGCCTTCCTTGAACCGTCGGCGATGGAGCGCTGGCTGCCGCCGTTTGGATTTCTCGGGAAGGTTCATCACACGGAGCCCAAGGTCGGCGGGACTTTCCGGATGTCGTTCACAAATTTCGGCACGGGGCACAGCCACGCGTTTGGTGGTGAGTATCTCGAACTGGTGCCGAATGAGCGGCTGCGCTACACCGACAAGTTCGACGATCCGAATCTGCCCGGCACGATCACGGTCACGGTGAATTTGAAGAAGGTGATGTGCGGCACAGAGCTCAATGTGGAGCAGACGGGCATCCCTGAGGTTATTCCGGCGGAGATGTGCTATCTCGGCTGGCAGGAGTCGCTCGAGCAGCTGGCGAAGCTGGTGGAGCCGGAGATTCCAAATGGCTGAGCGGGCTCAGATATTTTCCCACGCGCGCGTGGCGACCGGATCGCGACCTTCGTCGTACTCGATGTGATCGACGATGGTCTCGATGGGTTTTCCTTCGAGACCGCTGTTGCGAATGCGTTCAGGAAGAACGGCGGTGCGTTCGTCGCGCCAGCCGAGTTTCAGGATGAAACGATTCCACATGTGGCACTCTTCGTCTGTGCGCGGAGTGCCGCGGGCGTGAGCCCAGGTGAGGATGTCTTCGTCGGAGTCGCGAGTGGTGAGGGCTCGCTCGCGGATCTCGGCATAAGGCACGCCGAGAAAACGGCAGCAGCGTCCGTCGAGGACGTAGAACTGTGCATCGCCGAGATTGGTGACGTAGTCGGCGGGAAGTTTCCCGGCGGCGTGCAGGCGGAGTTTATCGAGCATGCGGCCGAAATAAATCAGGCGACCGACTTTGGCGTAGACGCTGCGGAGACCGGGGACGTGGGGCATGAGTGTCGGAGTTGCCCTAGGAAATGGTGGCGGATGGCTTGGGGCAATTGCTGCACTTGCGATGTCCGGTGCAGTGCGTGGCATTGATGGACAGAACAGACGACAGACGTCGCCGGCAGCACACAGAGCCAATCAGGCGTAGGGGAACCGGCCGGTGCCGCGGCCGCTGATGTCGATGCGGAGTGCTTCGCGCGCGGCGAGGGTGGCGAGGCCAAAGCTGCCGAGGCTGACGATTGAATAGAGGGCCACAGACGCCCAGTAGTGAATGGGTTCTTGCGCGCGGAAGACATGGCGGGTGGACGTAGCGCGTTTGGAGGGAAAGTAAGTTTTCCCGGTGGAGAGGCTGTGTTGAACGAACCATCCCGTGCCGACGGCGATGGCTGCGAGAAGCGTGATCACCAACGGGAGAGCATAGCGGCGGGGGCGATGTTTGATTTCGATCATGACGCGCGAAGACGTCTCGGTGATCGTGACAAAGGGACGGGCGGCAGGCGGAGTGGGTGTTTGCGGGATGGACTGTAGACGCGACGGGCGGGCGGTGGTGCGGGGGAGATTGTTGAAGTGGTCGCGGATGGGTCGGCCGTGGAGTTTGACGAGCACGAGCAGGGTGATCGTGAGGACGGCGATGTGCGCCGGGTAGTTGACTGTCGATGCGAGGACGGTGGTGCGAACGCCGCTGGGCGAGGTGTAGGTACGCTCCGGAGACGGACCGCGGGCCATGACTGTGGCGTGCCAGAGGCCGAACGATGCGAGCAGTGCGACGCAGTAAGTGTGGGCCCAACGCCAGCGGCACAGCAGGCCGATGCCGGCGATCAAGGTCGCGGGCGGGCGCACCACGACATTGAGGAAATCCATCAGCTTGATGTTCTCAGTGCCGTAGCTGCCGGTGAGAATCATCAGCACGGTGATGAGGCTGATGGGCAATAGGAGCGCGGAGAAGACGATGAGCGTCCAGGCGAGCGCGGTGATGAATCGGGGACGCGAGGGTTTCGCCGGTTGCGAAGGAGGCAGAGGGGGAGGCGCGGGAGCTGAGAAAAGATTGGCGGACATGGCGCGGATGCGTGCTGGCGGGTTGGCGCGGAGGATGTTCACAGAGTAGCGAACTCCTGTGCACGCGGACATGGGCCGTTTGGGCAGGGCGACAGGGCCGGCTTGCGACAGCCTTATGTCAGCAGACATCGCCGGGAGTGCGTTCGGGTTTTGCCAGCGTGCGGAAGAGGACAGTTTAACTCCACGCATGGACACTCAGCTCATTCATGAAGTCGCAGAAAAAACGCTCGCCGGAACCGTCGCGTTTCCCGATGTCGTCGCTCAGCTGATGCGGGCGGACGTGGAGTATTATCACGTGGATTATGTGAACCGGCGCAGCACGTATTACGCAGCGGAAGGCAGTGCTAGTGTGGTGACGCCGATCAACTTCGAGGGATTGCCGGAGGTGGCGGCGGATTTTGCCGTTGCGGAGTTGAAGGCGGCGATTCTCGACAGCCAGCGAAACGGGCAGAAGTACCGGGACTTTTCCCGGAGGGCGATGGCGGCGGGCGTGCAGGGGTATTACGCGTTTTTGCGCGGGCAGCGGGTGATGTATCTCGGGCGGCAGGGCGACCAGCACATCGAGTGGTTTCCGGGGGCGGAGCCGCGGGTGCAGACGTGAACGGACCACTCGCTGGCGCTCGTGGCTACTGGGCGCTCGCGGCTACGCGTGGGACGGGCAGAAGCGCGCGATCAGAGCGGGCGGAGCTCGACGAGCCAGACGTCGTTTTCGCGCATGTCGAAGGTGCGGGCGAAGCGGCCGTCCTTGGAGATGGTCACTTTTTCGTCGATGGCGGGAGCGCCGGAGCTGGCGGTGCGGAGCGTTTCGACGTGGGCGCGGGTGAGCTGGGCGGGCGAGCCGAGGTCGCGCCAGGCGGATTGGACGTCGTTCGCGCGATAACCGACTTTGGTGACGAGCAGGCGATAGGCGCCGGGCTTGAGGCCGGTGAGGCGGAGCTCGGCGGGAGGCTGGAGTTTCGCAGGTTGGTCGGCTTTGTAGAACTCCTGGTTGATGACGGACGGACCGGGATGCGTGATGGTGAAGTCCCAGAAGAGGGCCTGCGTGGCGCCGTTTTTGTCGCGGCAGACGAAGGCGGCGGGGTCGGTGCAGACGAGTTCGTCGGAGCCGAGGGCGTTGAGGAATTTATAGGCGAAGAAGGCGGGCTTTTTCAGGTCCTGATAGTTGAGCATGCCGAAGCCGCCGTGAAAGGGCGTGGTGCGCGGGCCGGCTTCCTCGAAGATGTCGGTGAAAGTCCAATACGACATGGAGGCCGCGGCGGCGCCGATGTTGCGGATCTTATCCAGGATGAAAGCGGCGCTGTGATAGCTGTCGTGGATCGGATCGGCGGGTGTGTAGGAGCTGCTCCATTCGGTGTAATGGAGCTCGGCGCTGGCGAAGGGGGAGCGGTCGATTTTGGCGCGCACGCCTTTGACCTCGCCGGTGACGGCGTTGCGGTCGGGCGAGAAGACGGTGCCGGCACTGCCGGTTTCGTCGAGGTAGCCGCTGTTGGTGGCGTAGGTGTGGGTGGTGACGAAATCGAGCGGGACTTTGTTGTCGGCGCAGAAGGCGATGGTCTCGTCGATCCACCCGCTCCCTGCGGTGGCGGGGCCGCCGACGCGGTAGGTGGCATCGATCGATTTCACGGCGCGGGCGGTGGCGGCATAGAGTTTGAAGTACTCGGCCTGCGCGGTCGGGAGAAATTCCTCGTACGTTTTATCGCCGGTTGTGCCCATCCAGAAGCCGGTGAGGTTGGGTTCGTTCCAGACTTCGAAATACCAGCTGCGTACTTCGTCGGAGCCGTAGCGTTCGGTGACGTGTTTGGTGAAGGCGGCGATGAAGGCCTCCCATTTTGCGTAGTCTTTGGGCGGAGTGACGTTGGCTTTGTACCAGAAGATGGTGTGCGGGCCGCTGGCGAGCTGGCCGGGCATGAAGCCGATTTCGACGAAGGGTTTCATGCCGATGCTGAGGATGAAATCGAAGAGCTCGTCGATGTACTGCCAGTTGTAGATGGCGTTGCCCTGCCGGTCCTCGTGGTAGACGCCCATGTCGTCGCAGAAGAGTCCGTGAAAGCGGATGTAGCGGAAACCGCATTCGTCGCGAACGAGACGGAGCTGGCGCTGCCAGTCGGCACGGAGGCCCTCGTTGGCGCGGCCGGCGCCGACGCAGAGGTTGTGCATGCGGTTCATGGGGCCGCGAACTTGGGAGAGGTCGGCCGAGATGAGGCGAGGAGTGGGGGCGGGTTCTGAAGCGGAGAGGCTGAGCGGGGCGAGGAACAGGAGGGATAGCAGGGGCAGTGAAAAGCGGGGCAGCATGAGGGACAGCGAAAGGGGAGCGTGGGGCGACGTCACGCCGGGTTTATTGAGTTTGATCGTCTGAGTTGTGGAGACGATTGGCCGGATGAGCGGCTGGGCGTCCTGGCGCGCGAACTGGAGGGCGATGACAGTAGAGGAGCGCCAGGCGATGGAGAGAAAAGCATCGGCGGCGAAGAAGAGGTCGACGGTGCGGGAAAGAGAGCTCAGGAGTCTGAGCTGTCATGCGCCTCCATGCTCTCCGCGAATTTGCGTTGTCGCTGCCTCAAACGACGTGGGTGAAGCAGTGGGGCGAGTGTCTGGTGTACAAGGTGGCTGGGAAGATGTTTCTGATCCTCGCGCTGGATGCGGAGACGCTCGATGGGATTGTTTTCAAGTGCACGCCGGAGGAGTTCGACGAGTTGACGGAGATCGATGGGATCGCGCAGGCGCCATATTGCGCGAAGCGGCACTGGGTGCGCGTGAGCGATGACGGGGCGTTGAGCGTAGCGGAAACGGAAAAACGGATACGGAGAAGTTACGATCTGGTTGTCGCGAAGCTGCCGAAGAAGGTGCAGGCGGCGCTGGGCGCGAGTGGAGTGGATGAGAAGAGTGCGAAGGCGAGGCGACGCTAAGGTGAGCGAGGGGATCGGAGGCGCGCACCAGAGGTGCGGCTCTACAGGTCAGGCGCGGGTGGCGGACCAGAAGCGGCATTCGTCGGAGAAGTCGCGGACGGCGCGGGATTCTTTGGCGATGTCGCGGCGAAGAGAGTCGAAGGTGTGGGTCCAGCCGGTGGCGGCGAGGTCTTCGAGGATTTCCGCGCGGTCGGGCAGGTGCATGAAGGTGCGGCCGGTTTCGTCTTCGAAGTAGCGGTCGCCGAAATCGACGAGGCGCGGGTCTTGCGTGCCGTTTTCCCAGCGGAGTTTTTCCAGGCGCCACATGGCGCGTTCGGCGGGCGAGACGTCGCGGTCGTGCGTGGTGAAGAGGAGCGGGGCAGCGGGGCGGCAGACGGCGTGGAGTTCGCGGAGGGCGGCGCGGCGGTTGTCGCGGCCGGGGATCTGCATGAGGCCGTTGAAGGGGAAGAGAGCGCCGGAGAAGGAAGAGTGAGGGGTGAAGGGTGAAGAGGGAAAACCGGAGAGACGCGTGGCGTCGGCGTGGAGGAAGCGGATGTCGGTGACGCCTTGTTCGGTTGCGAGGTGGCGGGCCTGGTCGAGGAGTTCTTCGGCGAAGTCGAAGGCGGTGAGATTGTGGTAACCGAGGTGCCAGAGGCCGAGGGTGACGCGACCGGCGCCGCAGCCGGCTTCGAGGAGCGGGGCGGTTTTGTCGGGGAAGAAGCGCTCGATCAGGATGCGCTCGGATTGCCAGAGGCCGAGGAAGTGCGCGGCGCGGGCGTAGTGGACGACGGTGACCGGGTCGTTGAAGTCGTCGCGGACGGTGGCGGCGGAGATTTTGGAGGGTGAAGGATTGCTCGGACTCACTCGGTCTTTTGAGGTGTTGAAGATGCTTGCTTGGGGACGGGTGGTTTTGCGGCGGACGGACGGGCCGGGCGATATTTATCCAGCACGGCGTGCAGACGTTCACGTCCTTGCTCAGTCATATCCGTTTCGATGACGCCGGTTGCGTTAACGAAGCGGATTTCGTGGCAGCCGAAACAGACGAGGGCGCGAAGGGCGGGTTCATTTTTACGCCGCCACTCGATCATGAAGTCGGCGTGGAAGCCACCGCACAGCTTGTGACCGCGGAAGGCTTGGACGGGAGTGTCAAAGTGGAAAATCCCTTCGAGGGTCGCGCGATCAACCTCGGGAAGGGCGATGGGTTTTTCGTAGAATGTCTGACCGGCAACGGTGATCGTGGGCTCTGGGCGCGGTTTTTCGGACTCGGTGTCTTTGCTGCGGGGAAAGCTGCGAGGGATGCCTTCGTAGACAATGAGGGTATCGGTTCCGGCCAGCAGTACGGGGAGATCAGGCGGTGGTTGTGCGGACTCGCCGCGCTTGGCCGAAGCGAACGCAGGGAGCTGGCTGGCGAAGCCGAGTAGGGTGGTGAGTAATAAGAAGCGTTTCATGGGGCTAGGAGGACAGGTGCGATGGAGCAGGGTTTCTTGAAACTGCGGACTTCAGCGAGGCGTGACGGAGAGAGCCCAGGTGAGGGCCGCGGGCAGTGTGCGTTTCCATGCGGTGAATTCGTGGGCGCCGTCGAATTCGAAGTAGTGGACAGTGAGACCGCGGGCGAGGAGGGCGTCGCGGAACGTTCGCACGCCGTCGATTTGGGAGCGGACTTGGAGGATGTCGGGTTTGTGTTGAATATGGGTGTTGGTTTCGAGGGTGCCGACTTCGAGGTAGAAGGCGGTGCGGGGGAGTGCGGTGGCGTTGAGGTAGCTTTTGGCGAGGGCGCAGTCGTCGGACCAGAAAGAGCCGGATTGGGCGATGACGTGGGTGAAGTTGTTTGGCGCGCGGAGTGCGGTGTAGGCGGCGGCGAGGCCGGTGTAGCTGAGGCCGATCAGGGCGGTGGTGTTGCGGTGTTTCGTCAGCGGGTGGAGCGATTCGATCCACGGCAGGAGCTCCAGGTTGATGAAGTCGGAGAAGGGCGCGTGGCAGGGGCATTCGCGCCAGCGGGTGTCATTCGCCGTCGAGGAAGATGGCGAGGTTACAGGGGATGGAGGGATCGGCGGGGCCGCGAAACCAGATCGTGCGCTCGTTGGCGGTGTGAGCGCTTCTGAAACGTTGGGAGGTTTCAAGCATGGCGGTCTGTCAGACGAATGCGGCGACCGGGGCGTTGAAGTTGTCGCGAACGGGGCAGCGGAGATTTTTCTACGGATTGAGCAAAATTCACAGGAAAGCTGTCATGTGCGCGGAAGCTCTTTTGAGGGAGGCTTCGGGATTCGCAGGAAAAGATGCCTGTTCAATGCGGGGTCGTACCAAACGCTGGCGGTGTCTGCCTTGGCGGGTGGCATGGTGCGCACGGCCTCAAGAATTCGAGGCATATGTTTCAAAGCGTCGGCGACGGTGGTCACCTCGGGAAGTTGAAGATTTTTCCAGTAATTGGATTCCAGTAGAAAACTGGCCCCACCTTTTTCGCCGGGATAAATAATGGCGAGTCCATCAATCGGGTCTCGCGGGGTGCGGACATTGCTGGCGTCGAGAATATCGATGCCGAACTCGCCTGCGCTAGTTCTTACGGTGAAGCCGAAATCTTCGAGGGTAAGATCTTCGTGCCGCCACTGGCCGACTATGGTGAAGTCGTTTCGTTGGAGTTCTCGTCTCAGCGCATTGAACTGCCAGTTATAAATCAGACGAAACGTGCCGTAGCCGAGCCCGACCATCAGAGCCAAAACAAACAAGACTCGAGCGGACGATTTTAACGGATTGGAATTCATGGAGACGATGGAGCGGGTGCGAGCCGCTGCGTCAGGGGTGGCGCGCTCTACCTTTTCTTCCACGCGGCGATGAACATGCCGTTGGCGTCGAGTTGGTGGGGCCAGAGGAAGGCTTGGGTTTCTGAATACAGATCGGTTTCGCCGACGGCGCAGGCGGGGCTGGCGGGTTTGTTGGCGGAGTTTTGTCCTGCGTTGGGGAACACGGGCGCAGGCTCCAACTCGGGATGCGCGGCGGTGAAGGCGTTGGCGATGTCGGTGGTCTCACTCTTGGTGAGCGTGCAGACGGCGTAGATGAGGCGGCCGCCGGGTTTCAGGGAGCCTGCGACGTTGTCGAGGAGGCTGCGCTGGATGGCGGCGAGTTCAGTGACGTCGTTTTGCGAGGCGGTCCAGCGGGCGTGCGGGTTGCGCTGCCAGGTGCCGGTGCCGCTGCAGGGGGCGTCGACGAGGATGCCGTCGAATTTGGTTTTCGTCGGGAGTTTCGCGGAGCCGTCCCAGGGGGCGACGCGGACGTTGAAGAGTTTGGCGCGGGCGAAACGTTTTTTGAGCGTTTGCAGGCGGCGCTCGGAGCGGTCGCTGGCCCAGAGGACGCCTTTGTTGAGCATCTGGTCGGCGAGGTGGAGGGATTTGCCGCCTTCACCGGCGCAGGTGTCCCACCATGTCTGGCCGGGCAGTGGAGCGGCGGCGAGACCGACAAGTTGGGAGGCGAGGTCCTGGATTTCGAAGGCGCCGGCGTGAAACTCGGGTGTGAGGAAGAGATCCTGCGGGCCGCTGAAGCGGACGGCGTCGCAGGAAGAATGACCAGTGACCAGTGACCAATGACCAGTGGCTGAGGTCGTGGGTGATTTTGATGCGCTGATGACTTCGCTGTTGCCGAGTTGGGCGGCGAGTTTGTGGGCGGTGCCGGGGCGGGCGCGGAGCCAGAGGCTGGGGTTTTTCTGGAGCTGGCGGAGGGAGTCGGCGGGCCAGTCGATTTCGGCGCGGGACCATTCGGGGATGGCGCGGACGGCGAGCGTCTCGGGTTTGATGGAAGCGGGGTTTTTGTTGAAGCGGTCCTGGAGGGCGAGGGCTTCGGCGACTTGTTTTTGGACGGATTGCTTCAGGTCGAGCCACTTAAGCCAGCGGAAGTAGGTGAAGACGGCCTGGCTGATGGCGCGTTTTTCGCGGGGACCGACGCGGCGGGCGTGGATGAAATATTTGCGCAGCGCGGCATCGGCGGGAAGTTCGGGCGTGATGGTATCGAGGACGCGGGCGGCGTTGTTGTGCGTGGCGGTGTCGGACATGAGTGCGACACGAAACACGGGAAGCGGGCGGATGGGAAGCCTGCGAGCGCCTTGCGCTCGCAGGAATGACCAGTGACCAATGACCAGTGACCAGTGATCGGAGGGCAGTGGGCGGAGAAAATCCGAAGGTCGAAGGCCGAATGACGAAGGGTGGACGCGAGGGCGAGGGGGTAGTTAGTAGTTGGTAGCTGGGCGGACGCAGGCTTGGGCGGAGCGAAGGGGCGGGCGGGCGTTTAGCTCGGGCCGAGTTCAACAGCGCGCTCGGAGTCGCGCTGCGCCTTATTTTGTTTTCAGGTCTTTGGAGGTGGCGAGGGCGATGACGCGGCCTTCGTTGCCGACGGCGCAGTAGAAGTGGTAGACGATGCCGTCGTGTTTCAGAATCCAGGGCTTGTGCGCGAAGTCTTTGTCGTAGGGCTCGCTCGGTTCGACGAGGTGGGCGCCTTCCCACTTGGTCCAGTGGACGAGGTCGTAGGAGGCGGCGAAGGTGTCGAAGGCTTTGGGTTTATAGAAGGCGCCGAAGTAGAACATGACCCAGACGTCGTTGATCTTGGTGATCTGCGGATCGCCGCTGATGGCCCAGGCGGAGTCGCCGATGTTGGAGACGACGGGGCCGTGGCCGAAGCGTTTCCAGGTGCGCATGTCGTCGGAGACGGCGATGCCGATGGTCTCGATGCCGCGCAGCGGAGATTTGCCGTTGTAGAACATCACGAACGGAGCGCCGAGGGTGCGCTGGTCGTCGCGGACGATGGCGCTCTTGTAGAGCGTGGTGTGCTCGAAGTCGCGGACATCGGGCTGGGTGGTGGAGAGGACGGGATTTTCGGGGAGGCGCGTCCACTCCTTGATGGCGGTCGGGTCGTCGGTGTGGGCGAGGCCGATGGCGAGAGGATCGGGCTCGTAGCCCTGTTTCGCGCCGCCGATGTAGGAGAGCCAGTATTTGCCGTCGTGGGTGGCGAGTTTGTGCGTGCCGCCCCATGTCGTATCGTAAAGCGCGATACCGCCGTCGCCCTGCCAGGCGTCCCAGCCTTGTTTTGAAAAGCTGAGGATTTTGCCGAGGCGTTTCCAGGTGAGGAGGTCGTCGCTGACGGCGAGGTGGGTTTCGTAGCCGATCTTGTCCTTGTTCGCGACGAACATCATGTACCAGCGGTCACCGTGGCGGAAGACGTTGGGACAGTCGACGAGTTCGCCCTCGTCGGGTTTGAGGACGACGCCGTATTTGTGGGGCGTCTTCACCTCGTCGTAGAGCTGCTGCATGACGGCGCTCTTCACCAGGCGTGGTTTGGCGTCGGGGAAGGGGATGACGGTGCGTGGCGCGGACGAAGGTGTTTCGGCGGGAGAACCGGTGGCCGATTGCGCGTGAACGAATGGCAGCGCGGTGAGTGCGGCGGTGAGGAGTGCGAAACGGTGGGCGAAGGGAAAACGAGGGCGCATGTCGGGTGAAGAGTGCCCGGGATTCCGTTATGCTCCGATGATGAGGGCGAGGGAAAATGTCGGGAGATGCTCCGGGAGAATCACGCTGCGATGAAGTCGCGGAAATATTTTTGAAATTTCCTGAGGGAAGTAACATCGCGGCGCGTATAAGTGTTACCGCCGCTTGACTTCAACGAGTGCGGATATTGTTTCCTTACGCTCCCATGTCTCTTCGCGAAAAACATCCCCGACCCCATGTTTTGAACATGGACCACGTGGTCACACCGGGTTTGCCCGGTGTCGCGAGCTGACGAGTTTCCTCCGCGCTATTATTTCGCGAAGAGCTCGCCAGTACTGAGCGAGCACCGGGGACAAACCCATTCGAGCCTCACGAGGCCGCGCCTGCCCGCAGCGCATTCCTGCGATGGATTTTCGCGTCCACGCCGAAGTGACTGCTTTCAAAACCCAGCACTCCCGACCGCGTCCGTCTCCGGACCGGCGGTGAAACTCCACGCAACTCATCCGCGTTCCCCATGTTCCATCATCACCCTTTCGTTCTCGTTTCCATTCCGCCTCTCGCTCTCGTCGGCGCTTTTTCGGAGGTGCTCTCATGAATCAGCGTCCTCTTGGCCGGACCGGCCTGCGTGTGTCCGAGCTCTGCCTCGGCACGTTGAATTTCGGCTGGAGCGTCGGCGAAGGGCAGGCGTGGGCTTTGCTCGACGCTTACCGCGAAGCGGGCGGCAATTTTATCCAGGCCTCCGCCGTGTGCGAACCCGATGGCGACATCCCGGCAGTCGCCGAAGCGAGCGAGACATTTGTCGGCAGCTGGTGGCGCGAACGAAAAATCCCGCGCGAATCGCTCTTCCTCTCCACGCGCATCGTCATCCACAACGCCCGGCCTCACGGCCCCGGCGCGTTCGAGACCTACATCCGCCGCTGCTGCGAAGCCTCGCTTCAGCGTTTCCGCACCAGTCATCTCGATCTGCTGCTCATCGAGTGGAGCGAACAACTGCCGCTCATGGACGACATTCTCTTCGTCCTCAGTCGTCTCAAGCGCGCCGGACTGGTCCGCTATCTCGGTGCCGCCGGGTTTCCCGCGTGGCGTTTGATGGAGTCGTTGCACCGCTCGGCGCAGCGCGACACGGATCGCTTCGAGGTGTTGCAGGCCGATTACTCGCTGCTGGCCAACCGCCGCAGCGAGCGCGATCAACGCCAGGTCTGCCACGATTACCGTCTCGGTTTCCTCGCGCGCTCGCCGCTTGCGGGCGGCTTGCTCGCCCGTGTGGAAGGCGCGCCCAACGGCCTGACTTCATCGCGTGTGCGGCGGCTGGAGGAGCGCTATGCGGGCGCCGATTTTGACCGGCTTCGCTCCGGGCTCGGCGATATCGCGGCGTTCCACGGGCTGACGCCTTCGCAAGCCGCGCTCGCGTGGGTGCTGGCCGATCCGTCCGTCACCGCGCCGGTGCTGGGCGTGAGCTCGCCCGATCATTTGCGCCTGTTGTTGCGCGCAGCCAATGCCGGGCTCACGTCCGCCGATTTTTCGGCGCTCCATCGCGATTCGTCCGTGGAAGCGTCCGTCTCCTCAACCCTCAAAACCCTGTCCCTATGAAAACAAACTCCATTCACATTTCCCAAGATGACCGCACCCGCATCCAGCTTCTGATCAACGCGCTCGCCAGCGATCCGCGGGCGGCGCGGTTGATCGCCCGCCTCCGCGAAGAAATCTCGCGCGCGATCGTCGTTCCGTTTCTTCCGGCCAACGTCGTCGGCCTCAACTCCACGGCGGTCGTGCGTGATCTGGAGTCGGGCGAGCTCGACGAGTTCACGCTCACGCTGCCTGAACGCGCGGATGCGAACGACGGACGTCTTTCCCTGCTGGCGCCACTCGGCACGGCGATCCTCGGTTTTTCCGAGGGCGATGAATTTGCGTGGGAGATGCCTGGCGGCGTCCGCCGTCTGCGCATCGAACGCGTTACTCAACCCGCGGAAGCTGTCGCTTCCGCGAACTCATAAACCAAAACAATAAACGATACATCCCATGAATATGAATACCGCAGCCAATCCGCCCAACGACACGAAGTGGCGCATGTCCAAAAACGTCCTCAACGCGGGTGAGCTCAACGGCTCGCTCACGCTCATCGGTCCCGGCTCGTCGCTTGAGCCTGAAACTTCGTCTGCCGAGCGCGTGATTTACGTTGCCCAAGGCGTGGTCACCGCCGCTTTCAACGCGGCCAACTATATTTTGCAGACCGACGAAACCCTCGTCGTCCCGGCTGGCCGCTCGCTCGAAATCCGCAATAGCGGAAGCGCTCCCGCGAAGATCCTCGTCGTATCGCTGCCCTCGCGCCGACGGGTGGAGACGCCGCTGGTCGTGCTAAATTGATCAGCTTGTTTGGTTCAAGGTGGAGCGCGCCGTCCCGGCGCGCTGAGCAAGACGAGCCCACGACTCATCGTGTATGGTTTTGACATCGCTCAGCGTGCGCGGAGCGCCCGCTCCACCCCGGAAATTCCGAGGCTGAAACGAGGAGCCGTCGCGCGGCGGCGGCGGCTTCTCGTTTTTCAGAGGAGCCGTTTAATCGCTTCGGCTGGAGTTAACACTGTTACGCCCAATCGAGACTCTGGTGGGAAGTGCTTCATGTTGCCGGTGACTAAAATCCTGTCGGTCGTGCCCAAGGCGGCGGCGAGAAAGATTTCATCGCTTCGGTCAGGCAGAGTGACGCGCAATTTGGGCGTATGTTTTATCTCCCACGCTTCAGCGAAAGAGCTGATGAAGTTGGCGACGTAGGGCTGGGGGAATCCGAACTTCGGCCGGCGCAGCACCGAGGCATATTCAGACAGGATGGACGGCGTCCATCCGGCGCGGATGCGGCCATCGCGTACAGCGAGGAGCAACTGGCCGGGTGCGCCTGCGGGGTTGAGCAGCCCGGAAACAACGACGTTCGTGTCGAGCACCCAATAAGGCGGGTTCATTTCTTGCGCTTGTTACGCTCGGTCCGAGTAGCGGCAATTTCAGCTTCGATGTCGGCCTCGGAAAGATCGTTGGCGCCGGAGGCGGCGGCTTGTTGCTGCATGGCGCTGAGCGCCTGACCGAAAAGGATACGCCGGATCGACTCCAAGTCCGCCTCCAGGCCTAAAGGTGAAGCAGGGATCAAATACGCTGCGGGCTGGCCGTTTTGAGTCACGACCTGCGGACGGCGCGCTTTCTTGAGTCCTTTCAAGACGCGGCCGGGTTGCTTGGAGAGTTCGCGGGAGGAAACGAAATCGACTGCCATGGCCGGACTGTCGGACAATTGTCCGGCAGGGTCAAGTGCATGGCTGGAGTCGGTCAGTGCCCGCTGTCCGTCTTCTTATGCTGCACGTACAGCGCGGTCGCTTGGGAGCGGCGGTTGACGTCGAGTTTGTCGAAGATGTTGGCGAGGTAGTTTTTCACGGTCTTCTCGCTCAGGTTCATGTCGGCGCCGACTTCCTTGTTGGTTTTGCCTTCGGCGATGAGGGCGAGGACGCGTTTTTCCTGCGGGGAAAGCGAGGCGAGGACGTCGTTGCCGGGGCCGCCGGTCTTCACGAGTTTCATCACGCGCGCGGTGACGGCGGGATCGAGGATCGATTTGCCCGCGGCGACATCGAAGACCGCCTGCACGAGGCCGCGGCCGTTGATTTCCTTGAGGAGATAACCGTGGCCGCCGGAGCGGATGGCTTCGTCCACGAGGTGGTCGTCCACGACGGACGTGAGGAAGAGGATCTTGGTGTCGGGCTGTTTTTGGAGGATGCGGCGGCAGGCGTCGAAGCCGGTGCCGTCGGGCAGACGGATGTCCATGAGCACGACATCGGGCGAGTGTTTCGCGGCGGCCTCGATGGCGGCGGCGACGTTGCCCGCTTCGCCCACGAGGTGCAGGCCGCGCTCGGCGGCGAGCAAGGCGCGCAGGCCCATGCGAACGAGTTCGCTGTCGTCGACGAGGAGGAGTTTAAGGGCGGGCGGGCGTGAAGCACTCATGCGATTGAAGAAGCGGGCGCGGCGAAGGTGAGGAGAAGGCGTGTGCCCTGGCCGGGCGCACTGGAGAATTGAAGTTTGCCGCCGAGACGTTCGGCGCGGGCACGCATGTTGCCGAGACCGTGTCCGCCGCCGCTCGAACCGGTGACGGCGAAACCGCGGCCGTTGTCCTGCACGAGGAGACAGGTTTCTCCCTCGGCGCGGTGCAGGCGGACGGTGATCTGTGTGGCCTCGCCGTGACGGAGCGCGTTGCTCACGGCTTCGCGCGCGATCTGGAGCAAATGGGAAATGTGTTCTTCGCCGAGCGCGGCGGCGGCTTCGTCGTCGATGCGCAGATCGTACTGCGTGGCGCGGCCGGCATCGAGCGTCTGCGTGAGCGAGCGGACGGCTTCGCCGAAACTTTGCTGGCGCAGACTGTCGGGTGAGAGACCGGCGATGTAGCCGCGCACCTCACGGATGGTGACGTTGATGGCGGAGACGCCGGCCTCGAGCTGGCGCGTCGCTTCGGCGGGATTGGTTGCGAGGAGGTTTTTCGCGGCCTCGACGGTGAGCCCGGCGGCGTAGAGCGACTGGATGATGCCGTCGTGCAGATCGTGACCGAGGCGGATTTTTTCCTCCAAGGCGCGGTTGAGGAGCGTCTGTTGAAAGTGAGCGTCCTCCTCGGCGCGGAGGCGTTCGTTGCGTTCGCGTTCGAGTTCGGTGCCCTGGCGCGCGGAGACTTGGGCGAGGTGGGTGAGGCTCTTCATTTCGGCGTGCGCCGAAGCGTTATCGAGGCTGGCGAGGTTGCGGGCGCGCACGGAGAAAACGATGGCGATGACCAGGGCGATGGTGAGTCCGCCCGCGAGGAAAAGCAGCATGAGCGCGCTTTGCTGGTAGAGGGAAGAAAGGTGGATGACGGCGGGAGGCGTGAAACGCACGGTGACGTGCGAAGCGGCGCGGGTTTCGGAAGCGGGAAAGTCGTGGGAGAATTCCCAGCGGTGGGCAGCGCGTTTGGGCGCGGAGGAGTCCGAAGAAGACTCGGTATTGACGGAGATCGTCGCACCTAGCGCGGTGGAAAGCGACCGGAGCGTTTCGTCGGACCAAGGCGGTGCTCCGGCGTCGGAGAGCGCGAGCAACTGGATGAACTGCGCCTCTTTGGCGGCGATGGTTTCCTGGCGGACGCGCTCGTTGTGTCCGCTGAGCCATTGTTGCGCGAGGGCCAGCGCTCCGAGGAAAAGGAGCAACAGGACGAGGGCGAGGCCGAGCAGGCGGGCGAGGCGGTTCATGGAGTTGAGGCGCGGAAGGGGGCGGCCGGACGGGCGTTTTGTACGCGTTTCCCGGCGACGGCGGCAAGCATCGCGCTAGACCTGAGCGGGTTTCATAACATTTCGACTTTTGCCGGGAGGCCGTTTTCTTAGGCCGTTCTGTCCATGAAAAACTTCTACATCACGACCGCGATCGACTATGTGAACGGTTCGCCACACCTGGGCCATGCCTACGAAAAGGTGCTGACGGACGTCATTGCCCGTTTCCGGCGGATGATGGGCGACAACGTTTTTTTCCTCACCGGCGTCGATGAGCACGGCCAGAAGGTCCAGCAGAGTGCCAAGGCCAAAGGCGTGCCGCCGCAGCAATTCAGCGACGAGGTTTCGCAGGAATTCCGCGCGATGTGCGCGAAGCTCGATATTTCGAATACAGACTTCATCCGCACCACCGAGGAGCGGCACAAGAAGGTCGTCCGCCAGCTGCTCCAGCAGCTCTTCGACAAGGGCGAGATCTACAAGGCCGAGTACAAGGGATTCTATTCCACGCGCCAGGAGCAGTTCTTGCAGGACAAGGATCGCAATCCCGACGGCTCTTGGCCGGAGATTTTTGGCGACGTCACGGAGATCACCGAGTCGAACTACTTCTTCAAACTGCGCCAGTATCAGGACTGGCTCATCGAGCATCTGAAGAAGAACGAGAACTTCGTTTTCCCGCGCTACCGACAGAAGCAGGTGCTCGAGTTTCTCGCCGAGCCGCTCAACGACCTGTGCATCTCGCGGCCACGCGAACGTCTGGAGTGGGGCATTCCGCTGCCGTTCGACGAACAGTTCGTGACGTATGTATGGTTCGACGCACTGGTGAACTACTACACGGCAGTCATCGACAAGCCGCAGTTCTGGCCGGCGGATTTCCATGTCATCGGCAAAGACATCCTCGTGCCGCCGCACGCGGTGTACTGGCCCATCATGCTCAAGGCCTGCGGCATCGAGCCGCCGAAGTCGCTGCTCGCGCACGGCTGGTGGTCGATCAACGGCGCGAAGATGTCCAAGAGCACGGGCAATTTCGTCGAGCCGATGGCCTTTGCCGATCAATACGGCGTCGATGCGCTGCGCTACTTCATGATCCGCGAAATGAGCGTCGGCCAGGACAGCGATTTTTCGCAGACGCAGTTTCTCGCGCGCTACAACGCGGAACTCGCGAACAACCTCGGCAACCTCGTCAACCGCACGCTCAACATGACCAACCGCTTCGCCGGTGGCGTTATTCCCGCGGCGGAAACGCAGGACGAGGTCGAACTGGAGTTGCAGCGTCTCTGGGACAAAACCCGCGACGAAGTTCTCCCGCTCTACGAAGGATTCCAGTTTCACATCGCGCTGGAGCGGACGTTCTCGTTCGTCACCGCGACCAACGCGTACATCGAAAAACGTGCGCCGTGGAAACTCGGCAAATCGACCGAGGCGAAGGACGTGGCGTTGTTGAAGACGACGCTCGCGACGATCGCCGAAGCGCTGCGCCTCGCGAATGCGTTGTTGCCCGCGGTGATGCCTTCGACCGCGAAGAAGATTAACGGCGTGCTCGGCTATGAGCCCGGCGCGGTCTGGAAGGATGAGCTGGCCTGGGGCGCGAAACTGACAGGCAAGAAAGTCGCGGAGACGGCGATCCTGTTCCCGCGTCCGGAGAAGCCGGCGGCGGAGAAGAAGTGAAGACTTGAACCGCAGAGATGGGGAGAGCGCAGAGAAAGTGAACTCACGAAACTCTGCGACCTCCTAAACTCTGCGGTTAATTTCCATGACCATCCTGCCGCTCAATCCTGCTGAAAACTCCTCGCCAGAGGCGCTGATTGCGTTTCTCGCGCAGTGTCAGCGGGTGGCGGCGAAGAAGGGCCGTGGGCAACTCGTGAGTATCTCGCTGGAGATCGATGCGCTCGATCCGCTGGCGGTGCTCGAATCGATCTTCGAGCCGGGGGAGCGGCATTTTTATGTGGAGCGTCCGGCGGACGGTTTCGCGGTGGCGGGTGCTGAGGCCGTGCTGTCGTTCTCGGCGAGCGGAGCGGAGCGGTTTGCGGAGAGTCAGCGATTCATCGATGAGACGCTGGCGAACACGCTCGCCGTGGGGACGCAGACGGCGGCGTTTTCGGGGCCGCATTTCTTCACGGCGTTTTCGTTTTTCGACGACGTTGAGGAGGGCGAAGCCTTTGAAGCCGCGAGTGTTTTCGTGCCGCGCTGGCAGGTGGCGCTGGCGAACGGGCGCACGACGGCGGTGGCTAATTTGCTCGTGGAGGCGGATTCGCAGCTCACGGCTCTGGCGGAGCGCGTGTGGCGGGCGCGGAAGAAATTCGGGGCGTTCGATTATTCGGAGCCGGATTTTCAGGAGGCACCGGTGGCGACGCCAAAGACGATTCACGAAGTGGGCGGCGAGGACGCGTATGCGGAATCGGTTCGGCGTGCGGTCGAGCGGATCGAGGCGAAGGAATTCGAGAAGATCGTGCTCGCGCGGGCGAAGGACATTACGGCGAGCCAGCCGCTGCATCCGCTGCGCGTGCTCAACGGACTGCGCCAGCGTTTCGCGGATTGCTACGCGTTCTCGGTGGCGAACGGGCGCGGGCAGAGTTTTATCGGAGCGAGTCCGGAGCGTTTGCTGCGTGTGAGCGGCGGGCAGCTTTTGACGGAGGCACTCGCGGGATCGATCCGGCGTGGCGCGACGGCGAGCGAAGACGCGGCGCTGGGCAGTGCGCTTTTGAAGAGCGAGAAGGACCGGCGCGAGCATGAGTTCGTGCTGCAATCGATCACGCGCCGGCTGGAGCCTCTCGGTGTGACGCTGGATTTCCCGGCGTCGCCCGGATTGCGACGGCTGGCGAATGTGCAGCATCTCCATACCGCAGTCCGCGCGGCGTTGCCGGAGGGTGTGCGTCTGCTCGACGCGCTCGCGCGGTTGCACCCGACGCCGGCGGTCGGAGGGAAACCGCGCGCGGCGGCGGTGCCGCGTATCCGGGAGTTGGAGGCGTTTCCGCGCGGGCTTTATGCGGGTGCGCTCGGCTGGATCGATGCGCGGGGGAACGGCGAGTTTTTCGTCGGACTGCGCTCGGCGCTGATCGACGGCCCCAAGGCGCGGCTGTACGCGGGCGCGGGAATTGTGGCGGGGTCGTGGCCGGAGAAGGAATTTGCCGAGACGGAATTGAAGTTCCGGGCCATGCAGGATGCGTTGCTGAGTTAATGCCCGGATCGCATGATTTGGCTTCGCGGAAAAATTTATCGAATCGCGATGGTGCGCTGGGTGGATATTCCGAAGAGCGCGGTGGCGGCACTCGAATTGGGCGATCCGGCGAACGCGTGGCTGCTTTTCAACGGAGACAAAGATCGCGTCACGTTGATGCCGGGCAAGCGGGGCAAGTACCGGCTCGCCTTCAAAGTCGAGTTGTTGCGCGCAGCTGGAGTGGAAGTGGGCGACACGATCGAGTTCGAGCTGAAGCCTGACACCGCTTCGCGCGAGCCGGAGTTGCCGGAGGAAATGCGGAAAGTGTTTCAGGCGCGGCCGTATTTGCAGGAGCGGTGGCTCGCACACAGCGTGGCGCTACGGCGTCAGCTCGTGCGGTACATCGAGCAGGCGAAGAGCGCGGAAGCGCAGGCGAGGCGTTGCTGGATTTTCATCGAGCGGTTGGAAGAGACGGGGAAGTTGAAAGCGTCGGACTGAGTGCGGGCGTGGCGAACGGCGCGTTTGAAAAACGAAGCGGCTGTGCCATGCTGCGCGATGGTTCCGCTTTCGGTCCTCGATCTCTCTCCGATCACTCGCGGCAACGATGCGACGCAGGCGTTGCGCAATTCGCTCGATCTGGCGCGGCACGCCGAGAGGCTCGGCTACAAGCGCTTCTGGCTCGCGGAGCATCACTCGATGCCGGGCATCGCGAGCGCGGCGACGGCGGTGGCGATTGCGCATGTGGCGGGAGGAACGAAGCGCATTCGCGTGGGCTCGGGCGGGATCATGCTGCCGAATCATTCGCCGCTCGTGATCGCGGAGCAGTTTGGGACGCTCGACGCGCTTTTCCCAGGGCGCATCGATCTCGGGCTGGGGCGCGCACCGGGCACGGATCAACGTACGGCGCGGGCGCTCCGGAGGGAGCGGGCAAGCACGGCGGCGGATTCGTTCCCGCAGGATGTGCTGGAGCTTCAAGGATATTTTCAGCCGGCGATGCCGGGGCAGGCGGTGCGGGCGATTCCGGGCGAAGGGCGCGAGGTGCCGATCTGGCTGCTGGGATCGAGTTTGTTTAGCGCGCAGCTGGCGGCGGCGCTCGGGCTGCCGTATGCGTTTGCCGGACACTTCGCACCGGAGCTGATGTTGCAGGCGCTCGAAATTTACCGGCGCGAATTCAAGGCGTCGGAGCAACTCGCCGAGTCGTGCGCGATGGTGGGCGTTGGCGTGGTTGCGGCGGAAACGGATGCCGAGGCGAAGCGGCTGGCGACATCGCTGGAGCAGCAATTCGTGGCGTTGCATCGCGGAGTGCCGGGACAGTTGCAGCCGCCAGTGGACGATCTGGCGGCGATCGCGTCAGCGCAGGAGATCGCGTCGGTGCGGCACACGTTGCGCGAGGCGATCGTGGGTTCGCGGCTGACGGTGAAGCGCGGGCTGGAGCAATTGATTCGGCGCACGGGAGCGGACGAGGTCATCGCGACGGCGCACATTTTCGACCATGAGGCGCGGGTGCGCTCGTACGAGATTCTGGCGGCGGTGCGCGACGAACTGGCGGAGAAAACGACCGGCGGACCGGTGGCGGCGCATTGAAGCCCGGACCACCGGTGCGGTCGTCGCCAACGAAATCACTCGTCGTCGATGATTTCGGGCGTGTTGTTCCGAATCACTTCCTCGCGGTCGAGCGAGACGCCGGATTCGGTCAGCTCTGTGCGGAGAGCGGCGGCAAATTTTTCGGCGAGATGCTCGATGTGGAACTCTATCTCGTTGAATGACGTTTCGAGCGAGAAGGCGATGCTGTCGGCGAGCTGGTGGATTTCCTCATCGATGAAGTGCTCTTCGATGACGGACTGGCTGCCGTCGAGGGCGGTGAGTGTGGCCGGTGTGGCGTCTTCGCCTTCGCTGGCGGGTCTCAAGCGTACACGGCCCTGGATGCGGGCGTTGTTCACACGTTCGGCGAAGCGCCGCAGCGTGGTGTAGCTGAAGGCCAGGTTGGCGAGATGCACCTGGCGACGAAGCTCCTGACGGTTTTTGAGAAGGTCCGAAATGTTCATAGCTGAATCCTTTGGTTTCGGGCGGTTGACGGTTGCTGGGTTGGTTAACTCCTAACTCCTGGCAGACGCGGCGCATCCGGGGGAAGAAGCACAGACTCCGGCGGCGCGGCGTCATTCCGACTCTCAACGAACGACCTCAGAGGTCTCTGACGAGTGCTGTCACTGACTACAACGGTCCAAGACAAACTCTCTTAAGCGCGGTTCTAAATTTATCCTTTGCTGCATTCACTGACTCATATGCAGAGCGCATGCCACTTAGTGGGTAGCGGAAAAGCGGAGACGCAAGCAGCGAAACGAAAAAGATCGCGTTTGCTGACGGTTCGGCGGGCAACGCAACGATGTGTGCGCGGCGCAGGCTTGCCCGGGCGGAGGGGCGCGGGTTTGGATGCGCGCCATGATCACCCCTCCTCGTTTACTCCACGGATCTTCGGTATGTCTTGGCCTCGGCCTGCTTGCGGCGCTTCCCCTCGGCGCGCAGACGACCGACTACACGAAGCGCGTCAATGGCGACAGCGCGGTGGCGGTTTATCCGGTGCCGTACACGGTGCCTAAGCGCGAGGAGATCAAAGCGGTGCTCGACCGCATCAAGGCGTATACGGTGGAGACGACCACGCTGAAGGTGTTCGACAACAAGACGGGCGCGGAGATCGCGAAGCCGGACATGGCGAACCTGAATCCGAACGCGGTCGTGGACCGGCGTTTCGGGCATTTGAATTTCTGGGACTATACGAACGGGGTGGTGATGTCGGGCTTCTCGATGGTGGCGGAGGAAACGGGCGATCAGTCTTATTTCGACTACAACGTGCGCTTCTACGATTTCACGTTCACGTGGATGCCGTACTTCCGCGCGCTGGAGGAGAAGACGAAGAAGCGGAACGACTACTCTCGGATGATCCACATGAGCGCGCTGGATCATTGCGGTTCGATCACGGCGGCTCTGATCCGCACGCACATCAAACATCCCGATCCGCGTTTCCGCGTGTGGATCGACAACGTGGCCGACTATATCTCGAACAAACAATTCCGCTTTGAAGACGGCTCGCTGGCGCGCGAGCGTCCGCAGCCGCGCTCGCTGTGGACCGACGATTATTACATGGGGATTTCGTTTCTCACGCAGATGGGGAAACTGACGGGAGATAAGAAGTACTGGGAGGATGCGGTGAAGCAGATCCTGCTGCCGTCGGAGAAATTGTTCATCAAGGAAAAGGGGCTGTTCGACCACGGTTGGAGCGAGAACACGGCGGGCTACGATCCGCGTTTTTACTGGGGCCGTGCGAATGGCTGGGCGACGCTGGCGATGTGCGAGCTGCTCAGCGTGCTGCCGAAGGATTTCCAAGGTCGCGAGGACGTGCTGCATATTTACCGCCAGCACATGCGCGCGCTGGTCGAGCTTCAGGACGGCACGGGGCTGTGGCACAACATGCTCGATAAGAGCGAAACGTATCTGGAGACATCTGCCTCGGCGATGTTCGTGTACGGCCTGGCGAAGGGCGTGAACGAAGGCTGGCTGAGCCCGATCTACGGACCGGCGGCGATCACGGGCTGGAACGGCGTGGCGACGCGTGTGCTGCCGGATGGACGGGTCGATGGTATTTGCGAAGGCACGACATACGCGAACGACAACAGTTATTATTTTTTCCGCGGCGCGAGCGCCAATACCAACTTCTTCGGCTCGGTGGTCTATGCGGGCGCGGAGATGATGAAGCTGGTGAAGAATCCGGAGATTCAAATCGTGGCGGCGCGGCCGGATGCGGTGAATAGCGCGATTCACTTCCGGTGGACCAAGGACGCGGCGACACCGATGCGGTGAGCGCGGTCGCGACCGATGCGGACTCGACTGTGTTGAAAGAAAAACCGGCCTCGTGATGAGGCCGGTTTTGAGAGGAGAAGGTCAGCTCCGATGAACTGACGAAAGAGTAAGAGAAAGAGGAAAGAGAAAGATTTTTTAGTGGGAGGCGGGGCGCATTTTACGGCGGCGCCAGAGTGCGAGGGCGAGTGCGGAGAGGCCGGCGGCGATGCCGTAGGTGGACGGCTCGGGAACGGCGACGGAGCCGGTCAGCGCATAGATGCCGATGCCGGCGCTGGCGCCAGAGCCATCGACGCCTTCGAAGCCGGCGAGAATGTAGGCGATGTTATCGGGGCTCTGATCGGCTGATATGTAGAGCAGCGACTCGGGGGAGACGAGGGCGTTGTCCAGGCCGTTGATGTAATCGACAAACTTCGGGGTGGTGGGATCGGAGATGTCGTAGAGGAGGAGGTCGTTCTGGCGCTCGAGGCCGATCGCGGCGTAGGTGTGGCCGTCGCGCGTGAAGACGACGAGGGCCTCGGGCTCGGGGCCCTTATCGTCGGAACGGTTGTCGAGCGTGACGTTTTCGCGGTTGATGTTGTGGCGGGTGGGATCGAGGGAGAGGAGGACGGCTTCGAGGCTACCAGAGTCGGCGACAAGCTGGCCGGTCTCGGCGTTCCAGATGGAGAAGGAGCGGGTGCCGAACATGACGAGCGTGTCGATTTTGCCGTCGCCGTTGGTGTCGCCGTCGATGCGGGAGACGTTGAGGCGGCCGAGCTGTGAGTTGGCGCGGGAAGGATCGGCGATGAGTGCGGGATCGAGGATGGGGTTCATCGAATCGTTGCCGCCGGTGTCGCCGAAACGGGAGAGGTCGCGGTCGTCGATGCGGGCGTCGCCTTCGTTGGCGGTGACGATGTATTTCACGCCGTTGATGGTGGTGACGGCGATGGTGTCGGGCATGGGGAGGCCCGCGACGGTCTTGTCGATCGACGCGGTGGCGCCGGTATCGGTGGCATCGATGGTCTGCTGGATGGTGCCGAGGTTGTGGATTTTTTCCCACTGGTTGGTGGTGAGATCGAGAACGCCTATGGCGTTGTTTTCCTGTAGGGAGACGTAGACCTTGTTGCCGCTGACGACGGCGTACTCGGGCTCCATGCCGGCGGGATCGATGTTAGCGGGAGCGGTGAAGTTGGGGACGTTCGCGACGAATGCACCACCCGCGCCGGGTGCGCCGACGGCGGGGATATAGGGATTGCGGATACCGCTGATCGAGACGCCGGTCGCGAGATTGCCGGAGCTGAAATCGGTGGTGGTGGCGGAGGCGATGCCGGAGACCTGCGAGGCCTGGGTGATGCCGGAGACCTGCGAGGCCTGGGTGATGCCGGAGAGGGAGACGACGCTGAGGGAGCCGGCGGCGTTGGTGCCGTTGAGGTTGGCTTCGCCTTCGTTGGCGACGACGAGGCGGGCGCCGTCGTCGGAGAAGCGTACGCTGTCGGCGTGGTAGCCGACGTCGATGGAGTGAAGGAGAGAGCCGGTGTTGTAGTTAAAGAAGGCGAGCTTGCTGAGCGTAGTGGTGTTCGCGGTCGGGATGATCGTGGCGACGCCGAAGCCGCGACCGAGCGGATCGAGGGCGACGCTGCTAACTGAATACGTGTTGCCCTGGCCGAAGAGGCTGGAGAAGTCGGCGGTGGCGCGGAACGTGGTGGAGGCGCCGGCGAAATTGTAGAGGTTCACGCCCTGCGTGCTGCCGGCGGTGTTGCCGGTGAAGTAGGTGGTGGCGAGGGTGTGGTTGTCGGCGGTGTAGGAGACGATCTCGCCTCCGCCGGGGAGGGCAACCTGACCGGAGTAGGTGAGGCTGAGTTGGGCGTGAAGCGGGCTGGCGAGAGAGGCCAGGGCTGCGGTGAGCGCAGGAACGAGGAAGCGATGTTTCATGATGGTCCGCCCGTTTTGGGAGACCGCGAGAAACCGGCAAGAGGGGCACCGTGACGTTTCGGTGACGTTGCGAGCCGTGCGATGAAACGCGTCGATGGATCGGCGGAGAACTGTGCGATTAGCGAGCGGGGGCGAGCGATGTCTCGGTCAGTGTGCGCAGGAAGGCGACGAGGGCGCGTTGTTCGGCGGAGGTGAGGGCGTAGCCGTTTGCGGGGAGGCCGGAGAGCTCGGGGGCGAGAGTCGCCGAATGGCGGATACCGTCGGAGTAGTGGGCGATGACGCGCTCGAGTGTGCCGAAGCGGCCGTTGTGCATGTAAGGCGAGGTGATGGCGACGTTGCGGAGCGAGGGCGTTTTGAATTTGCCCAGGTCGGCGGGGAGTTTGGTGACATCGGCGCGGCCGTTGTCGGCGAAGACGCGGTCGAGGCCGTTGTTGCGGAAGGCAAAGTCGGAGAAGAGCGGCGCGGGGTGGCACTGGAAGCAGCCGGCTCCGCGGCGGCCGGTGGAGGGATCGGGGAGGGCGTGGAAGAGATCGTGGCCGAGTTTTTCGTCGGCGGTGTAGGATGCTTCGCCGCGTTGGACGCGGTCGTATTTCGAGTCGTACGCGTGGAGCGAGAGCATGAATTGTTCGAGGGCGAGGCCGATGCGCTCGAGGGTGATTTCGGGGGAGCCGAAGACGGCGGCGAAGCGGGCGCGCATGTCTTCGTCTTTCGTGAGATCGGCGACTACGACGGCGGGATCGGCGTTCATCTCGATCTCGCTGGTGATGGCGGCGAGGGCCTGCTCGCGCAGATTGGGGCGGAGGCCGTCCCAACTAAACGATGGGTGCCATGCCTGGTTGAAGATCGGCGGCGAGCTGCGCAGGCCCTGGATGCCTTCGGCGCCGGTGCTGAAGACCTGGCCGTCGGAAAAGGCGAGGGGCTCGCGGTGGCAGTTGACGCAGTTCTGCCGGTGGCGGGCGGAGAGGCGGCGGTCGTTGAAGAGGCGTTTGCCGAGCTCGATGCCTTCGACGGTGAGCGGGTTGTCGGATCGAAGTGTGGGCGCGGGCCAGCCGGCGGGTGCGGAGAAAGGTGCGGGTGTGAGGGTGGCGGTGGCGGCGAGGAGCGAGAGCGCGGCGGTGCCGAGCAGGGCGAGGAGGAGCGTTTTGTGAGGCGGGCGTTTCACCGAAGGATCGTGGCGGAGGATTGGCGACGGTAAGCAGGTGACGAGCCGGATGGTGCCGGACCGTCACCGTCGCAGAGGAGGTTTGACGTGCGCGGCGTGGATTCCAGATTCCGGCCACTTTGGTCACGCCCAACCCCGTTTCTCACGCGTCTCTTTCATGAGTGATTCTGTCCGCCAGCTTCTTGCCGGTCGTTGCATCGTGGTGACCGGCTCCACCCGCGGGATCGGTCGCGGGATCGCGCAGCGGTTGATCGCTTCGGGAGCGCGCGTGGGCATTCACGGACGGAGCGCGGAGGCGGTGGCGAAAACGGTGGCGGAGCTTGGCGCGGAGAACGCGATCGCGCTGCCGGCGGATTTCGCGGAGCCGGATGCGGCGAAGAAGCTGGTGGAGAGTTTCGTGGCGCAGGCGGGGAGGATCGACGGGCTGGTGAATAACGCGGGAGGCGGGAAGGCGGTGGCGTTTCGCGGGCTGACGCTGGACAGCTGGCGGGAGACGTTTCGGGTGAATCTGGAGTCGGCGATGCTGGCGGCGCAGTCGGCGTACGTGGCGATGCGCAAACAGAAGAGCGGGGCGATCGTGAACATCGCCTCGATCTCGGCGCACGGGCCGGGCGGCTGGATGGGCGCGGACTATGCGGCTTCGAAGGCGGCGATGGTGAGCATGACGAAGAGCCTAGCGTTGGAGGCGGCGCGGTTCGGGATTCGTTGCAACGCGATCTCTCCGGGCTTCGTGGAGACGGACATGACGGCGGCGATCAACGAGGAGACGCGGCAAGGGCTGCGCATCCCGCTCGGGCGGCTGGCGCGGCCGGACGAAGTGGCGGCGGTGGTGGCGTTTCTTTTATCGGACGAAGCTTCCTATCTCACGGGGCAGGTGCTGCACGTCGATGGCGGCCTGTGGATGAACGACTGAGCTATCCGGGAAATAAATACATGAGCAATCGACGACGCGTGGTGGTGACCGGGTTTGGCCTGGTGACGGCAATCGGAAACGACGAGAAAACGGTTTGGGACAACCTGCTCGCAGGGCGCACGGGCGTGCGGAAAGTCCAGCATCACGATCTGTCGCTGAATCACGTGCACAACGGAGCGGAGGTGGATTTTGCGGGGATCGAGGCGGGCTTGCCGCCGGGGATGCGGAAGGCGGACCGGTGTTTGAAGTTCGCGTTCGAGGCGTCGCGGCAGGCGCTGGGCGCGGCGGGGCGGCTGGTGTGGCCGCCGACGGCGACGCAGGAGATCGGCTCGATCTGGGGCTGCGGGGCGGGACAGACACAGGTGTTGCAGGACGCGCACAAATGTTTCTTCGAGAAGGGACCGAAGGGAATGCGGCCGAGCACGATCCCGAACGGGATGGCGAACTCGCTCGCGGCGAATATCTCGATCGCGTTTCAACTGGCGGGAACGAACTACGTGATCGCCTCGGCGTGCACATCGGCGTCGAACGCGATGGGCGTGGCGTTTCGGATGATTAGCGAAGGGCACGCGGACGCGGTGCTTTGCGGCGGGGCGGACACGCCGTTCAACGGGTTTCACTACGCGTGCTGGAATAATCTCGGCGTGCTCTCGAAGATCGCGGAGCCGGAGCGGGCGTTGAGGCCGTTTGCGGCGGATCGCGACGGGACGTTGCTCGGGGAAGGCGCGGGCGTGGTGTTATTGGAGTCGCTCGAACTGGCGCGCAGTCGCGGGGCGCGGATTCGCGGCGAGGTTGTTGGTTATGGTGAGTCGTCGGATGCGACGCACATCACGGGGCCGTCGGTGGCGGGGCAGGCGAAGGCGATCCGGGCGGCGCTGGCGAGCGCGGGGCTGGAGGCGTCGGCTATCGGTTATATCAATACGCACGGGACGGGGACGGATGCGAACGATGCGACGGAGAGCGCGGCGATCCGCGAGGCGATGGGCTCGGCGGCGGATGCGATTCCGGTGGGCGCGATGAAGTCGTACTTCGGTCACACGCTCGGCGCATCGGGAGCGGTCGAGGGAATCGGGACGTTGATGGCGCTGGAGAACCGCGTGATCCCGCCGAATCTGAATCTCGAAACGCCGGACCCAGAGTGTCGGTTGAATCTTGTCGGCGCGCAGCCGCAGCCGCTCGCGTCGGAGTACGCGATGAAAAACAGCTTCGGTTTCGGCGGAGGAAATGCTGTGCTGATCCTGCGTCGTTTCTCCGAGCGAACCTAATCGACGCTTTTCATTTCCCCAAAAAAACATGAGTGCCGAAACAACCCAGGACCGCCTGATCCGCGTATTGAACGATTCCATGCCGCACGCGCTGGATGCCAAGACGGTGACGCCGGAGACGGCGTTGAACTCGTTCGGCGTGGATTCGCTGGTGTTGATCGATTTGATTTTCGATCTGGAGCAGGAGTTCGGCGTGAAGCTGGCGGCGGAGGATTTGATGGCGATGCGGACCGTCGGCGATCTGACGGCGTTCATCGACGCGCGCGAAGGCAAATGAGCGGGGAGCAGCAGCCAAGGGCGGGCGCGGAGTCGGTCGGCGGCGCGCTGGCGGCGCAGGAGAAAAAACATCGCGTGCGCAAGCCACCGACGTTGTTGAAGCGCGTGCTGGTGCGGCACGTGGCGCCGGTGGTGGCGTTTACGATCATCATGCTGCTGCGGGCGAGCTGGCGTATCCGGGAAACGGGGCGGGAGCATTTCGACCGGGCGGTGGCGTCGGGGCGGGGGACGGTGGTGGCGTTTTTGCATGGGCGGTCATTCATGTTGCTCAACACGATCCGCGGACGGAAACGCGGGCGGTGGCTCTCGATGTGTTCGAAGAGTCTCGATGGCGACGGGATGACGAAGCTGGAGCAGTGGCTGGGGCTGCGCGTGATCCGGGGATCGTCGGGGCAGGACGGATTGCAGGCGCTGGTGGACATGATCCGGGTGATGCGCGACGAGCCGGGGATGGGGGCATGTCTCGCGGTGGATGGATCGCGCGGGCCGCGCGGGGTGGTGCAGGGCGGGATCATCTCGCTGGCGCAGCGGACGGGCGGGTTGATCATCCCGGTGACGGTGTCGCCGCGGCCGGCGTGGATTTTCAAGAAGGCGTGGGACCGGACGATGATCGCGAAGCCGTTTGCGCGGATCGACGTGGTTTATGGGGAGCCGATCGAAGTGGCGCCGAAGTTGAAGGCGGCGGAGACGGCGGCGTTGAGGCTGGCGGTGGAGGAGCGGTTAATCGCGTTGCAGGCGCAGGCGGATGCGCTGAGCGGTTTTGGCGATACGGAGCCGGTTCGGGTGGTGGCGGCTGGTTGAGGGTGTGGTGTGGCGAGACTTGACGGGGACGGGTTTTCCCGGGCGCAGTGGTGGGATGTCTTCGCCGACCGAACAGAATTTTCAGGACTATAAGCGCGCCGAGAAAAAGGCGCTGGAGCTGCTGGCCGAGATGAAGGCGGTGACGCCGAAGAAAGTGGATATCGAGCTGGCGTTGCTGGTGGCGATTTTCGAGCTGCACAAAGGCACCGTGCCGGCGGCGACGGTGGCCTCGATCATCCACGGGCACTTGAAGCAAGTGGTGCCGTTTTACGCGGGCAAAGAAACGGCGGGGAGCTGAGGCGGCGCGCGGTTGAACGAGGGCCGGCCAGCGAACGGCGCTCCCAGTGTCAGGACTTCGTGGCGGCGTGGGCTTCGACTTTCCAGAGGAGGTCGTCGATGTCGCGGGAGATGCCGGTGAAGAGGTCGGCGGTGCCGGCGTCGCCTGCTTTGGTGGCGGTCTCGATGGCGGCGCGGGTGGACTCGGCGTAATGGGCGAGCGCGGCGGCGAGGGCCTGGACGTGTTCGGCGCCGGAGAGAATGGCGAGGGGGTAGGCGGTGAGGCGTGTGCCCTCGGCAATGGTTTGCACGGTGCCTTCAGCGATGCCGCCGAGGGCGACGGCGCGCTCGGCTAGTCCGTCGACGGACTCGGAGATTTTGGCGGCGACCTCGTCGAAGAGTTCGTGGAGGGCGATGAAGGCGGGGCCTTTGACGTTCCAATGGGCTTGTTTGGCCTGGAGGCCGAGGTCGAGGGCGTCGGCGAGTTGCTGATTGAGGAGGCCGATCATCGCGGTGCGGGTGGTCTTGGGCTGGTCGTTGGAGCTGTTCCAGAGAGGAGTTTTCATGGAGCGAGGTGTGTGTGCGCTTGAACGAGTAGCCGGCGCGGGCGCGGAGTAAAGCGGGGGTGTGAGTTTATGCGGCGGGCTTTAGCGGTGTTTAAGTTGGGGTGATCGGGCGGCGTCGTGGAATTTTGGTGACGTGGCGGGCGGTCAGCGGGGAGGAGGGTCGCCGGGGAGCGGGGCGATATTGGCCCATTCGTGAAGGTAGTAACTGGCGACGCGGCGGATGTCGGCCTGGATGGCGTGACTGTCGATGCGGATGCGGGAGAGGGTGAGGATCTCCTGAAGCTCGGGTGTGAAGTCGCCGCGGTTGCGTTCGCGGAGAGCGCGGACGGCGTCCATCCAGCCGTGGAAACGCTGCGAGGCGTGGCAAGCGATCATCATGGACGGATCGTCGGCGAGCGGGGTGGTGTTGAAGATATGGATGAGCGCGGCGATCTTGCGGCCGGAGGCGGCGACTTGGGCGTTGAGGTCTGGCGGAAATGTATCGAAATGACGGATCAGGCGGAGGGCGCGGGCGGCGAGATCGTGGTCGTCGCCGTTGATGAGCGTGCCGAGTTCGGCGGCGAGGCCGGGGCGGGATTCGATGTTTTTAACGGCGCGGTCGAGGAAGTCTTTGCGGGCACCGTACTCGGTGTATGGGAGCCAGCGTTCGATCGGAGCGTCGGCGGGGATGGCGTTGAAGGCGGCTTGTTCAGTGGCTTCGCGTTTCGCGGCGATCTCGGCAGGCGAAGGCGGGGGAGTTTTGGGGGATTTGTCTTTGCGGCGCGGTTCGACGTCGGCGCAAAGGCGGCAGGCGAGGGCGACGAGGAGGAGAATGGCGAGAGCGGCACCGAGGGAAACGCCGAGGGCTTTGAGGAAACCGGGGGCGGGCTGGGCGGCGACGATGCGGGCGCAGACGAGGCCGACGAAGAGTCCGGCGATGCCGCCGAGGAGGGAGAGGGCAACGGCGTAGTAGCCGGAGCCGCCTTCGAAACTGGAGATGCGAAACCAGCGGATGAGAAACGTGGTGAGGAAGGCGGTGCCAAAGAGGCTCGCGATGCCGGTGAGGAGGGAGATGAGGAAGGAGAGCGGCCAGTTCATGAGAGAGAGTGCGGGAGCGGCGGGAAGCCGGTGGGCGATCTCGGGAATCGGGCGGCGGGGCGAGCGGATCAAATCAGAACGTGTTTTTCCGGGCCGAACGGCCCAGCCGGGGGCGGCGTAATCGGAATGCGGGGACGGGCAGCCGGGAATTGCATGGCGGCGAGGTTTGGCCACGCTCGGCAGACCTCATGAAGACGCCGCTCGATTTCAGAAACACGAACAGCCTGTGGTGCAGCGTGCTGGTGGAGACGCTGGTGCGATGCGGCGTGCGGCAGGCGGTGTGTTCGCCGGGGTCGCGCTCGACGCCACTGACGGTCGCGTTTGCACGTCATGCAGGGATTGAAGCGGTGCCGGTGCTGGACGAGCGGTCGGCGGCGTTTTTCGCGCTGGGGTTGGCGAAGCAGACGCGGCGGGCGGTGGTGCTCGTGTGCACGTCGGGGACGGCGGGAGCGAACTGGCTGCCGGCGATCATCGAAGCGAATGAGAGCGGCGTGCCGTTGATTGCGATCACGGCGGATCGTCCGCCGGAGATGCGGGAATGCGCGTCGGGGCAGACGATCGATCAGCAGAAAATTTTTGGTGGCTTCGTGACCTGGTATCACGAGCTCGCGGTGCCGGAACCGACGGTGGAAATGCTGCGTTATCTGCGGCAGACGGTCGCTCATGCGTGCGAGCGGGCGAAGGGTGCGGGCGGTGTTGCGCATGGGCCGGTGCATTTGAATGCGCCGTTTCGCGATCCGTTGCCGCCGATCGAGAATGCGTCTGCGAAGGCGGTCGAGGGACAGATCGGTGAAGCGTTTTTCGCGCATCTGAGCGCGGAGATTCCGGTGGTGACGCGGGGCGCGGTGCAGCGGGTGACGGCAGATCGCGGGTTGATCGTGGCGGGGGCGTATGCGGCGGAGGATGCGGCGCGCTATGCGGAGAAGTTGGGAGAGCTGGCGCGCGCGTTGGGGTGGCCGGTGTTGGCGGATGTGTTGTCGCCGGCGCGGCATGTGGCGATGCCGGGAGTGACGCTGGTGAGCGCGTACGATGCGATTTTACGGAATGAAACGGCGGCGCGGGAATTGAGGCCGGAGACGGTGCTGTGTCTCGGGAGCTGGCCGACGAGCAAGGTTCTTCGCGGCTGGCTGGAGAAGGCGCAGGTGGAGACGTTGCTGGTGGCGCCGACGGAGACGAATCGCGATGCGCTGCACGGGCGGACGCGTCAGCTGGCGGTGCGTGTGGAGGAGTTGAACGTGACGCGCGACATCGGAGAGGGCGCGGCGGCGGGTGCGAGTTATGCGCAGGCGTGGGCGAAGGCGGAGGCCGGGGCGCGGGGCGTGATCGATGGGGCGCTGGAGAAAGAGAGCGGGGTTTTTGAGGCGAAGGCGGCGTGGATGATGGCGCGTAGTCTTCCGGCGGGCACGCCGGTGTTTGTGGCGAATTCGATGCCGGTGCGCGATCTGGAGTATGTGTGGCCGGTGACGGAGCGAGGCGTGGAGATTTATTTCAGCCGCGGGGCGAACGGGATCGATGGGACGCTTTCGACGGCGCTCGGCGTGGCGCACGGGAATGAGAAGCCGGCGGTGTTACTGACGGGCGATCTCGCGCTGTTGCACGACGCGAATGGGTTTTTGCTGAAGCCGAAGCTGCGCGGATCGCTGACGGTGGTGCTGATCAATAACGCGGGCGGCGGGATTTTTGAGCATCTGCCGGTGGCGAAGTTCGATCCGCCGTTCGAGGAGTTTTTCGCGACGCCGCAGCAGGTGGATTTCGCCAAGTTGTGCGCGGCGCATGGCGTGGAGCATGTTGCGGTGAAAGACTGGGCGCAGTTTGAGGCGTTGATCGGGACGTTGCCAGCGAGTGGTGTGCGTGTGCTGGAAGTGAGGACGGATCGGAAGCGCGATGCGGCGGCGCGGAAGGCGTTGTTCGTGAAGGCGGCGGGAAGAATTTTCGATTTTTGACTTTCGATTTTCGATTCGAGGCACGCGGGCGAGAGCGTGCGGTGGAGCGACGATGAGCGCGAGCGATGGTGAACGGCGGGGTTAAGGCTAACCCGCCCTACCTCGGAGTTAGGCGATTTGATCGGCGATTTCTTCGAGGGGGTAGGTGAGGATTTCGGCGAGCGTGGGATGGTACCACGGGGCGCGGAGGAGATCGAAGACGGTGGCTTTCATCGCGAGTGGGCCACTGAAGCAGTGGATCAATTCACCGGCGTCCTTGCCGACGATTTCGGCGCCGAGGATGCGGCCGCGTTTCGGTTCGGCGATAACCTTCACGTAACCGTAGTTGGCGTCCATGAGGATGGATTTGCCGTGGTCGTTGAAGGGATAGCTCGCGACGAGGTAGGGCGTCTTGGATTTTTTCAGGTCGTTCTCGAGCGCGCCGATGCTGGCGAGTTGGGGATCGGTGAAGACGACGTTGAGGAGGAGAGATTCGTCGATGGGCTTGATGGCTTTGACGCCGAAGGCGTGGCGGGCGGCGAGTTCGCCTTGGGCGACGGCGAGGTGGACGATGTCGTGGGGACCGGCGACGTCGCCGCCCGCGTAGATGTGAGGCGCGGTGGTTTGCTGGAAGCGGTTGGTGACGACGCGGCCGGAGGCGGTGAGTTTGACGCCGGCGTTTTCGAGGGAGAGGCCGGCTGTATTGGGCTCGCGGCCGAGGGCGTTGAAGAGATGGGCGGCGCGGCGGGTGATTTTCTTTTTGCCGTTGGTGAATCGAACAGTGACGGACTTTTTGTCTCCGGAGATTTTTTCGAGCGACGTGCCGGTGAAGAGTTCGATGCCCTCGTCGCGGAAGGCCTGCTGGACGGTTTCGCTGGCGGCCTCGGAGTGGTCTTTGAGGATGTTTTTGCTGCGCTGGATGAGCGTCACCTTTGAGCCGATACGATTGAGGAACTGGGCGAGTTCGGTGGCGACGATGCCGCCGCCGAGGACGATCACGCTCTTGGGGATGAAATCGAGATCGAGGACTTCGTCGCTGGTCCACGATGGAGTTTCGGCGAGGCCGGGGATGGGCGGCGTGCTGACGCGGGAGCCGGTGGCGATGAGGATTTTTTTTGCGCGGAGTTTTTGTCCGTCAGAGAGTTCGACGGTGTGAGGATCGAGGAAGCGTGCGTGGGCGCGGTAGAGAGCGTATTTGCCGGAGTGGAGCTGCTGGTCGCGGTAGGAGGCGAACTCGCCGATGATTTTTTTCTTTCGCGCGTGGATGGCCTTCATGTCGGCGGAGGCGCGGGGAATTTTGAGACCGAAGGTTTTTCCCTTTTGGGCGAGGTGGAGAATCTCGGCGATGTACAGGAGTGTTTTGGACGGCATGCAGCCGCGGAGGATGCAGAGGCCGCCGAGATCGCGGGCGCCGTCGACGATGGCGACTTTTTTGCCGAGGGAGTGGGCGACGCGGGCGGCGTTGAAGCCGGCGCTGCCGCCGCCGATGACGAGAAAGTCGTAGGATTTCATGAAGGAGTTTTTAACCGCCAATGGACGCGAATGACGGAAGGGTTTTGTCACAGAGGACACGGAGCGCAGACACGGAGAGCACAGAGATCGGAAAGGGCGGAATGACAAGGGCGGCGGATGAAGAATCGGGGACCGCGTCTTAAATGATGCGGCCACGCTGCGGACAGCGCGGCTACGAGACGGCGCGGCGGATGATATCTTAGCGGCCTCGGCCGAAGAGCATCAGGTGGATGGTTTTTAGGATGATCGAGGCATCGAGCGTGAAGGAGAAGTGGCGGATGTAGTAGAGGTCGTATTCGAGTTTCCGTAACGTGTCATCGATGCCGGCGCCGTAGGGGTAGTTGACCTGAGCCCAGCCGGTGATGCCGGGGCGCACGAGGTGGCGGAAGTGGTAGCAGGGGATTTGTTTTTCGTAGCCGGTGACGAGGCGGTCCCATTCGGCGCGCGGGCCGATGAGGCTCATTTCGCCACGGAGGACGTTGATGAGCTGGGGGAATTCGTCGATGCGGGTCGCGCGGAGAAAGCGGCCGATGCGTGTGATGCGGGGATCGCCCTCGGCGGTGTAGAGCGGGCCGTCGTTGTTGACCTTCATCGTGCGCAGCTTGAGGAGGCTGAACGGGACGCGGTGGCGGCCGATGCGATTTTGGCGGAAGAAGACGGGGCCGTTGTCTTCGAAACGTATGAGGATAGCGGCGACGAGGAGGAGCGGAGCACTGAGCGTGAGCCCGACGAGAGAAAGGGCGATATCGCTGAGACGCTTGATGCGCTCGAAAACGGGTTCGCGGGCGACGCGGAAGCCTTCCTGGAAGAGCCAGGTCTGGTTGATGCGGTAGAGGGGAATTTTGCGCCAGTAGATCTGGTGGAAGAGCTCCAGCGTATAGGTGGGAATGCCGGCGAAGTAGAAGTCGACGAGTTGCTGGGAGGCTTCGGTGTTGAGCTCGTGGCGGGTTTCGCGGAGGACGATGGCCTCGACGGCGAGCTCGCCGCGCTGGATGTCGCGGAGGACGGCGTTGAGCGGGGAAATCGGGGCGGAGGTGCCGACATCGAGCGGCTGGAGCGGGTCTTCGGCGCGGCTGCTGACGTAGATGACCTGTTGCTTCATGCCGGCGCGCTCGCACTCCTGGCGGAAGGTTTCGCGGCTGTCGGTGTCACCGATGAAGACGAGGCGGCGGTCGCGGCGGGTTTTGATATAGCGCAGATGAATCCAGCGGCGGTAGCTGAGGGTGACCGGGATGAGCGTGGCGAAGCTGATGGCGACGACGGCGCGGCTTTGTTGCAGCGTGTAGCCGGGCGGGAGGATGGTGAAAGTGACCAGAAGTGTCGCGGCCATGGCGGCGAGGAGCGCGATGGCGTGCATGCTCGTGTAGTCGAGACCAGCCATGTCGGTGCGCTGGCGATAGCCGTCGATCAGAAAGATGGATACAATCAGCAGAAGCAGCGGAGTGATGAGCGGGTCGATGACCGGGCGGGTGGGATCGACGACGCCCCAGAGCCAGCCGACGAGGTTGAAGACGAGCGCGAGGGCGTAGGTATCGAGCAGGAGCAGGCCGATGGCCATTTTGCGTCCGATCGTCATGGGTGGGCGCGGTCAGAGTGGCGGGCGGGTGGAGGTGTTCGCAAGCGGGTTTCCGGAAAGAAGGGAGAGCCAGCGTGTGGTGGCGTGGTGGAGACGGCCTTCCTTTTCGCAGAAGGCGGCGGCGGCCTGGCCGAGGGAGAGACGTTGCGCGGAGTCGGCGCGGAGCTTCCGGAGGGTGGCGGCGAGGCGGGGGATGTCGGCGGAGGCGGCGGTGAAGGCGTTGCCGAATCCGTGAGACTCGATGACGCGGGCGACTTCGCAGTCGCGCGGGCCGATGAAGAGCGTGGGGCGGCCGGCGGCGGCGATGCCGTAGAGTTTGCTCGGGAAGACGAGGCGTTCGCAGCCGGAGCGGAGTGTGACGAGGTGGATGTCGCCGAGGGCGAGCGTGGCGGCGAGTTGGTCGCGGGGCTGGGCGGGGTGGAAGTGGATGTTGGTGAGACCGGCGGCGCGGGCGGCGGATTCGAGGGCGGGGCGTTGGGCGCCGTCGCCGATGAAGACGAAGGCGATGTTGGGGTCGGCGCGAAGCTCGGTGGCGAGCGGGATGATGGCGGAGAAGTCGTGGACGCGGCCGAGGTTGCCGGAGTAGGCGACGATGAGTTTACCTTCGAGGTTCCAGCGATGACGGAGGGCGGCGGTGGAAGAGTAGAGGATAGAGGGTAGAGGGTGGAGGGTAGAGCCGGAGGAGGGTAGCGGGGTAAGGCCTTCGGGGGCCCAGTTGGGGATGATGTGTATTTGGGATGCGGGCACGCCGCGCTCGCGGAGGAGATAGGCCATGTCGGTGCCGAGGGCGACGCAGGCGGAGGCGTTGCGCCAGGCGCGGTCGCGGAGCGGACGGGCGAGGGCGGTGAAGCGGTGGCCGACGGCCATGGCGACTTCGGGGAAGACGTCCTGGACCCAGTGGATGAGGCGGAGGTTTTTTCGTTTTGCGGGGCCGGAGAGAGCGACACCGAGGAGGGGCGGGTCGGTCATGGCGACGAGGGTGTCGCCAGCGCGGGCGTGTTTCGCAACTGCGCGGCGGGCGGCGAGGAGGAAGCGGGCGAAATCGGCGGTGCGCTTGAGGAGGTTTTTCTGGCCGAGACGTTTTTCGCCGACGCGGATGATGTGGACGCCGTTGTGGGTTTCTTCGGAGGGGATCGAGGCATCGCCGGGGTGGCTGGTAATGACGGTGATCGGCAGGCCGGAGGCGGCGAGCGACTCGGCGAGGTCGGTGAGCAGCTGCGCGGTGGCGGGCTGGTCGGGCCAGTAGAAGCGGTTGACGAAAATGACGCGGGGCGGCGGCGGGCTCATGCGGCAGGGAGCGCGGCGTCGCAGGGCGCCGATGGAATGACCAATGACCAGTGACCAATGACCAATGGAGGAAGAGCCGGGGGGCGAAGAACGAATGGAGAGTGAGGATGGGAAATCACGAGAGATGCGAAGTCGTCAGCGTTGGGTGCGTTGGCGGCGGATTTCTTGGGAGACCCAGTGTTCGTATTTGGCCATGACGCGGCAGTAGGCGAAGCCGGGGGTGCCGTCGAGAAAGCCGCGGCGGGCGATGTACTGATAGAGGAAGCGAAGGAGGCCGCGGGCGGGGAAGTGGTGGCTGAGCTCCTTGAGGGCGCGGCGGCGGACGAGTGGATCGGAAGAACGGATACGGCGGGTCAGCGGGGATGGATCGGCGGCGCGGGCGAGGAAGGCGGCGGCTTCCTGGCGGGCGTAGCGGCGGTGTTTTTCGAGGAGTTCGGACTCGGGTTGGGCGGAGAGGTTGTGGAGATAGTTCGCCGAGAGTTTGCCGAGACGCATGTCGGGGGCTTCGCGCTGGCCGTGGCCGGTCTGGATAAAGCGGAAGCGTTTGGCGTGGGCGAAGCGGGCCTGCCAGGCGGGGAAGTCGGTGCAGCGGGGAATCCAGCGGCTACGGAAGATCATGCGGGGGGCGACGAAGAAGCCGTCGAGGGCGGGAGGATTTTCGGCGGCGACTTTCGAGCACTCGGCGAAGAGTTCGGGGGTGAAGGTTTCGTCGGCGTCGAGGTGGAAGACCCAGTCGTGGCGGAAGGGGATGTTGGTGTGGGCGAAGTTGCGTTGCTGGCCGAAGTTTTCGAAGCGGTTGACGACGACGCGGGCGCCGGCGGCGCGGGCGATGTCGTGGGTGCGGTCAGTGGAGCCAGAGTCGAGGATGACGATGTCGTCGCACGCGCGGATGCTGGCGAGCGTGGCGGGGAGGTTTTGCTCTTCGTTGAGCGTGAGGATGACGACGGAGAACATCGGGTCAGACGCGGGCGGGGCGGTCGTTGGCGTCGAGTTGGGCGAGGCGGGTGGCGGTGAAGAGGGTTACCCAGAAGGCGGCGATGACGGCGGGGGAGCCGAAGGGGAACTCGATGCAGGCGTAGAGGAGAATGAGAACGCATCCGGCGAGCAAGTACGCGGGGAGTGGGCCGGGGCGGTGGCGGAGTATTGTGACGACGGGGATGATTATGAGCAGACCAAGGAGGGTGGTGCCGGTGAAGCCGGTTTCGGCGAGGGATTGGAGCCAGTCGGAGTGGGCGTCGACGTAGAAGATGGGGAGGTTGTCGGTGGATTGCTGGGTGTTGTAGCGTTGGAAGACGGCGGGGTAGGAGCCGAGTCCCCAGCCGAAGGCGGGACGGTCGGCGGCCATGCGCCAGGTGTCGGCGTAGAGCGTGGCGCGGGAGCCGATGCCGCCTTGCTCGCGCATGGCGGCGAGTTGTTCGCGGGTGTCGGTCGTGCGGGCGGCGATGATGGGGCGGGCGAGATCGACGATGGCGTAGGCGGCGATGAGCGCGGTGAGGAGGAGGGCGAGCGCGGGGACGAGTCGGGCGTTTTTGTTGGAGGAACGGCGGAGGAGGCGGCGGAGGGCGTCGAGGAGCGCGAGGACGAGAATGAGCGCGGCGAGGGCGGAGGAAGAGCGCGAAGTGCTGAGCGGGGCGGAGGCGGCGAGGAGCAGGGTGGCGACGAGGCCGAGGAAGGCGGGGGAGTGGAAGAAGTCGCGCGGGCCGGGGCGGAGGGCGTGGTGGAAGACGAGGCCGATCGAGGCGGCGAGCATGAGGAGGACGAAGGCGCCCCAGTGGTTGTGGTAGATGAAGGAGGCGAAGAAGGTTTTGTTGGGCGAGGGGACGGCGCCGAAGAAAAGGCCGGGGGAGCCGGTGAGTTTTTGGAGGGTGCCGAAGATGGCGAGGACGAGGGCGTTGGCGGCGAGGGCGAAGAGGAGGGCGCGGAGCGTGCGACGCGTGCGGATACAGAGGAGGAGGTTGAAGGCGGGGAGGAGAAGGGCGTTGAGAAGCCAGAGCTGGCGGAGGGTTTCGGCGGGTTGGGCGCTGCAGGGCCAGGCGGTGAGCGGGGCGATCGGGACGAGGACTTCGGCGTCGTAGATGATGCCTGAGCGGAAGGCGGGTTGGAGAGCGCTGAGGAGGACGAGGAGGTTGTATCCGAGAAGCGGCCACAGGAAGTGCAGGGCGCGGAAAGAGGAACGTTCGCTGCTGCGGAAGCGAGTGACGATGGCGGCGGCGGTGAGAACGAGGCCGAAGCTGCCGAGGATCGAGAGGAGTGGGCGGGCCCACGCGATGTTTCCGCCGAAGGCCCAGCTGGCGGCGATCACGACGAGGGCGGCGTGGGCGGCGGCGAGGAATTCGAGGGAGGGTTTGCGGATGGGCGGCAAGGTGAGGGGGTGGGGCGGAAACGGAGGAGAACGAGTACGAGTATGAGAACGAGAACGATTAGACGGACTGGAGAGCGGTGAGGAGGCCGGTGGTGGTTTGGGCGTAGGCGTAGTTGGCGATGCGGGTGGCGACGGCGGAACGGATGGGGGCCGGGTCGCGGGCGAGGGTGGCGAGGGCGGTGGTGAGTTTTTCGCGGAGGCTGGCAGGGTCGGTGGCGTTGAAGACCCAGCCGGTTTCTCCGTCGGTGACGAGGTCGCGCTGGCAGCCGACGTGATCGCTCACGAGGCAGGGGACGCCGAGGTGCATGGCTTCGTTGATGGCGAGGCCCCAGGTTTCGTACGCGCCGCGCGAGGGGAGGACGAAGAGGTCGGCGAGGAGGTAGCGCGAAGGCATTTCGCTTTGGTTGGCGAAGGGGAGGAAGTGGAGATTGGTGTCGGGCGAAGCCTGGGCGGCGAGCGCGAGCATGTCGGGTTTTTCGGGTCCATCGCCGACGAAGACGAGGGCGGTGTCGGGCGGGTTGAGCGCGAGGAAGGCTTCGAGGAGGGCTCGGGGTTGTTTTTGCGGGATGAGTTTTCCGGCGAAGAGGATGACGCGGGTTTGGGCGGTGAGGCCGAGCTCGACGCGGAGGGCGAGGGAGATGTTGCGGTGGGCGGGCGAGGCGGGATCGAAGTGGGCGGCGTTGACGGCATGGGGGGCGAAGAAGAGTTTTTTATCGGGGACGCCGTGATGGAGGAAGTAGTCGCGGTTGGCGGCGCCGACGCAGGTGATGGCGGCGAACTGGCGGTAGACGAACGTGAGGAGCGTTTTCTTGAGGCCGCGAGGAGCGGGGCGGCCGAGGAGGTGGGAATCGCCGCGGAAGAGGAGCGGGATTTTTTTGCGGCGGGCCCAGGCGATGAGCTTGAGGTGGGTGGCGTAAGCGTAGCCGAAGAGGAGGATGGCGGTCGCGCCCCAGTCGTCGATGCGGGCGTGGAGCGAGGGATTTTTCAGACCGAAGAAACGGAGGGTGCTGGGGCGGCGGGCGGTGTTTTCGATGAGTTCCCAGTCGTAGCCGCTGGTGAGATCGACGTCCCAGGAGAAGGTTTTTTTGAATTTCTCGTCGTGTGTGGGGGCGATGCCGGTGTCGTCGAGATAGAAAACACGAAAGACGAGCGAAGTGTTGGCGCGGAGCCAGCGGAACCACGGGCTGTAGTACTGCGTTGGATGCGACAGGACGATGGCGAGGCGCGGAGCTGAGAATTTAGAGTTTATTTCGGAATGGGTCACAGAGGGCACGGAGCGCGGACACGGAGAGCACGGAGGTCGGAGAGGCGGAATTTTCGGACAGGATTGAGAGGATTTACAGGAATGAGGAGAGCTCCTGCGGTGCGGCGGATTAGTTGATCAATTTGCGGAGGAGGAAGCAGAGGCCGAGTACGGCGAGGCAGGCTTGGTAGAGTGAGGAGAGCCAGAGGCTGAGGGTGAACTCGACCTGGAAACTCCAGGCGAGGAGGATGATCATGAGGGCGCCGCCGTACGAGAGGAGCGGGCCGCCTTCGGCGAAGCCGGAGATTTTTTTGAAGAAGGCGGCGAGGAAAGCGGCGATGCCGACGATGCCGAAAAAACCGAAGTTGGCGTAGGCCTCGGCCAGCAGGCCGAAGCCGATGGTGGTGCGGGCGGTTTCCTCCTCGGTCTGGAGGCCGTAGTAAACGGAGAGGCGGTTGGTGCTGACGTGGCCGGGCGGTTTTTCGGGCCAGAAGAAACGGGGGATGAACTGGCCGGGGATGTGGCCGTAGGTTTCGCCTTCGAGGTAGGGATTGGGCGTGGGCGAGTTGCTGACGACGAGGCAGAGGATGTGGAGCAGCGACGTGCGCTGGATGAGCCTGGCGGTCATCTTGTTTTTGTCGCCGGTTTCGCGGTCGTCCGGCGAGAGGCCGTGGCGGAACCATTCGGCGTAGAAGGCGGGGAGGGCGGAGACGGCGGGGAGGCGTTGTTCGTAGGCGTTCCAGTATTGGGCGCGCATGGCGGATTTGCCGCTGTGCAGAATTGCGAGGAGTCCGAAGATGACGGCGCAGAGAACGACGGGGACGCGGCCGCTGGCGGAAACGTAGCCGACGAGCGCCAGCAGGATGGTCGTGATGGCGGCGATCATCACGAGCGTGGCGCCGATCACGACGCTTTGGATGGCGAGGTTGGCGAAGAACATGACTTTCTCGGCCGGAGGAAGGAGGCCCTGGCCCAGGCGGCGGCTGGCGATGAATGTCGAGAGAATGCCGATACCGAAGAAGGCGGCGCGGAGGACGCTGCCGATGCCGCTCGGAATCCAGTCGGTGTAGGTGCTAACGACGATGTAGGCGGTGCTGATGGTCATGCCGTGTTCGAGCCAGCGGCCGAGGGCGGGGCCGACGATTTCCTCGCGCCAGAAAGGGCCGCGACCGGGGCGGGCGGGGACGAGGGCGTGGATGACGATGGCGGTTATCTGAAAGAGGAGAACCTGGAAGGCGGTTTGTGTGATGTCATCGACCGAGTAGCGGAGCAGGTCGTCGTGACCGTTGAGGAGCGGGAAGGCGTAGGTGTTGGCAGTGGTGAATAGGAGGACTTCGAAGACGGGGAGCGCGGTGGTGCCGCGTTTTGCCCAGCGCCAGACGGGGACGAAGGCCAGCAGGATCATGAGCAGGCCGAGCTGGAGATGGAGCGGGGTCCGGACACTCGCGGTGAAAAGAAACCAGGCCTCGGTTGCGATCAGCGCGGCGATGACGGCGGAAGTCATGCGGCGAGTCCGTTGCGCGGATACGAGCGGGGCGGTGGGCGCGGGCGCGTTCATACGGGACGAGGGGCGACGGAGGATTGAAACGCGCTGTCGAAGAGCGCGCACTGGCGGGCGGTCAGGGAGCGGGCGAGGAATTCGCGGTTGAAGAGCGGGTCGTTGCGCGGAGGAGGCGATGTGCCGGCGAAGTTGTTGAGCGCGTCCGAGAAGAAGGCGCAGAGCTGGTCACGGGCGGAATCGATGGGGGCATTTTCCGAGAAGGCGACGACGGTGGAGCAGGCGAGATCGCGGACGAGGGATTCGAGCACGCTGCCGGCGAAGACGAGACTGAGGATCGGGCGGCGGGCGAGGTAGTAGGGATAAAGTTTGGACGGGGAGTAGGCGAAATCGCTGGAACCGGGAAGGAGGAGGATGTCGGCCTGCGACTGAATGCGGAGGCATTCGAGGTGACCGAGGCGGTGCGGTTGTTCGATGACGAGGTCTTCGATGCCGAACTGGCGGGCGAAGGGTCGGACGGTTTCGACGCCGAGGCCGGGCGGGGCGTAGCTGGTGCCGATAAATTCGAAGCGGAGGCGGGCGGCATCGGCGGGGCGGGAGGCGCGAAACGCGGCGAGCGACTCGAAGAGGACGCGAAGCGCGTGCGGCATGATCGGGCCGGAGGCGCCGGTGTAGACGAAGCGGATGGTGCCAGATGGCGAGAGCGTTTCCCCGGGGCGTGGAGGAAGGGCGCGGGCGGCGGCGAGGTCGGCTTCGCTGGCGCCGAAGCGTATCACCTCCGTGGGCACGCGAGAGAACCAGCGGTAGCGTTTACGCAGGTCGTCGAGGTAGTCGGCGGAGACACTCATGAGCGCGGCGGCGCGGCGGAAAGACCAGCCCTCGAGGAGCCAGGCCTGGGCGCGGGCGAACTGGTATTTCCAGCCGCCGGGCGGGCGGCGGGTGCCCGGGCGTTCGTAGTAGTCGGTGCGCCACGGATCTTGCAGGTCGATCACGTAGGGGACGCGGAACCAGCAGAGCCAGAAACGGCCGAGCGTGAAGGTGACGAACTGGGTGTTGCTGAGGAAGACGACGTCGATTTTTTCGCGGCGAATGATGCGCGCACCGGTGACAAGCAAGTGAAGCCATGAGCGCAAACCGAGGTTGCCAAGGCCGAGGCGGCGGGACCAGGCGAGCGGGAGAGCGCCGCAGCGGTGGATGCGGATGTCGGACGGGATGGTGGCCAGGAGGGCGTCTTCGCGGGTGGAGTCTTGTTGCGCGGGATCGACGGTGAGGACGATGGGCTCCCAGGCATTTTCGCGGTAGTACGGCAGGCTCATGCGGACGCGCTGGAGGTCGGGTGTGGAGACCGGCGGGAACGACGGGCTGACGATGAGGACGCGGCGATGAGCGGAAGGCGGATTCACGCGAGAGCCTTTTTCACGAGAGCGAGCAGGCGCGGGGATTCTTTTTCCCAGCAGTATTCAGTTTCGGCGAGTCGGCGGGCGGTCTGGCGGCGCAGGTCGAGAGCAGGCCGGTCGGCGAGGAGGTGGTCGAGAAGGCGGGCGTGTTCGGTGGCGTCGGCGGTGCGCGGGAGGATGAGACCGGCGTCGGGCGAGCGGCTGAGAACCTCGCGCTGGCCGGCGGTGTCGGATGCGACGATGGCGAGGCCGGCGTTGAGGTATTGTAGGATTTTATTGGTGATGGTGAGGTCGCGGTTGACGATGGCGGGGTCTTCGAGGGCGAGGCCAATGTCGTGTTGCGCGATCAGCGCGGGAAGAGCGGCGGGCGGGACGAGCGGGAGAAACTGGATACGCGAACGCAATGCGGACGAGAGCGGGGCGAGGAGTTTTTGTTCGTAGCCGGCGACGGGGTTGCCGAGGAGGACTAGGCGGCTGGGGACGGTCGTGAGTTTCCAGGCGGCGAGGAAGGCTTCGAGGCCGCGACCGGGGCCGAGGGTTTGGGAGAACCAGAGGAAGGCGGGGGGCGGAGGAGGGACGGAAGAGGATAGAGGATAGAAGCTAGAGGGTGGGGCGGAGAGGGGCTGGAGGGGGAAGGCGTTGGTAAGGACTTCGGGGCGGGGGCCGCCGTAGCGGGTGTGGAGAGCGTCGGCGAGGGCGTGGGAGGTGGTCGTGACGTAGCGGGCGCGGTGGAGGAGCGTGCGCTCGGTGGTGCGGAGGAGTTTTAGCGGGCGGTGCGCGCGGTCGGAGGGGAGGAGATCTTCGGAGTGCCAGTCTTCGAAGTCGGCGGCGACGCGATGGCCGGTGGCGAGGAGACGGGTGCCGATGTAGTGAGGGAGCTCGTTGTGAACGATGACGAGGTCGGCGTGATTGACGCGGACGGCGCGGAGCAGCGGCGCGGGGTTGCCAAGGGCGTGGATGGATTCGTAGCCGCGGGTGATGGCGCGGCGGGCCAGCCACTGACGGAGGCGCTGAGCAAAGGAGCGGTTTTCGCGGATGGTCTCGTGGCGGAAGTGACGGCCCTTGAGGAGCTCCTTATCGAGCAAGGCGAGCGCGGGGTCCGGGCTCGGCGCGAGCAAGGTGACATCGTAGCCGACGGCGGCGAGCGTGGCAGCTTCTTTGACCGGGCGGGGATTCCGGCAGGGGTGACCGGAGCTGACGATGAGGATGCGGCGGCGGGGCGGCATGGATTATTCCCAGAAGCGGTCGCGGAGGCGGTGCCACCAGCGGCGGCTGGCCATGCGGGTTCTGGCTTCGGTCCAGTCGACGAGGCTGGCGTTGAGGTCGTGATCGCCGAGCTGGGCGGGCGGGAGATCCGATTTTTCGATACGGGCAATGAGATCGGAAAGCTTGTTGAAGAAATCCTCGCAGCGGTAGGGCGGATGGAGAGTCCAGCAACCGGGGGCTGGGCCGGCGAAGTCGAAGCGTTTGAGGCCGCGTTCGCGGAGGGCCTCGGTGAAGAGATTTTCGGGAAGCTCCTGAGCGGGGTGTCCGTCGAGAAGGGCGAGAATGCGGGAGCGAAAGGCGGGGGCGCGCGGGACCAGGGCGGTGATGCGTTCGCGGAAACGGGAGCGGCTGAATAGAAAAACACGGGTGCTCATGTCGGCGAAGAGATGGCCTTCGACGCCGCCGAGGGTTTCGCGTGTGGCGGATAGTTGTTTCAACGTGCCGTCCGGCGAAGGGGGGCCGGGGAGCGGGGAGAGGAAGAGCAGGTCGGGCTGGGCGGCATGGAGCGGGAGCGCGGCCTGGAGCCAGCGGAGTCCGTCGCCGCCGAAGAAGATGTCGGCGTCGGCGTGAAGCACGAAGTCGTTACGCGCGTGGTGAAGGCCGAAGAAGTAGGCGTAGTAGGGGCCGCCGCGCCAGTCTTTGGAGGGCGGACGGATGTCGCCGAAGAATTCGTCGGCGATGGCGTGACGGGATTCGCGGGAGTAATCGATTTCGATGACGCGGGCGCCGGGGATAGCGCCGACGATTTCGATGATGCGTCGGCGTCCTTTTTTCCAGTCATCGCCGAAACGACCGGGACTGCGGAGTGTGTCGATCGAGAGGAGGATTTCATTCACGCCGGGGCGCCAGAACTCCACCTGATGGGTGAGGAGTTTCTCCGCGAGGCGATGGTCGCCAGGCGCGAGACTGATCTGGAGAGTGACGGGGAATGGCGCGGGGGGAGTCACGAGGCGTTGGCGGCGTCCATGATGGAGAGGAAGTGGCGGGCGGATTTTTCCAAGGTGAGGTTTTCCAGAATGTAATGGCGCGGGGCGAAGGTGCCAGCGCGGAGGTGGTCGAGGAAAGCGTCGAGGCGGGTGGGAAATTCCGAAGCGTCGCGGAAACGCAGGCCGCAGCGGACGTCGAAATAAGGAACTGAGGTGGCGGGAATTTCGGGCTGGCCCCAGCGGAAACGGTCGGGGTCTTCGACGAAGCCGGGGTCCCAGGCGAGGACAGGAACCCCGGAGGAGAGAGTTTCCTGGCAGGCGATGCCCTGGCTTTCGTGAGCGGAGAGAAAGATCATGGCGCGGCAGCGGCGAAGGGCGGCGCGGAAGGCGCCGGGCGCGTAGCTTCCGTACCGGATAAGTTCATACGAAAGGCCGCGCGCGCGGAGAGTGCCGAGGATGGGGGCGATGAGCGTTTGTTCACGTGTGGCGCGGTCCCAGTGGATCTTGTCGTAGATGAGGAAGTCCGCGGATTTTTCCTCGGGGGCGGAGGGTTGCCAGCGGTCGGTGTCGATGCCGACGGGCCAGATGGCGCAGAGGCTGCCAAAGTAAGGGCGGTAGACGGCGTCGCACCAGGCGCTGTGCTGGAGGTAGCGGACGACGGGAAAGTCTTCGCAGAGGGTGGGCCACTCGGACGGGTGTGTCATGAGGCCGATGCCGGCTACGATGCGGTTGGGGCGGTCGTAGCCGTCGAGGCAGTGGCGGCCGCGTCCGAGGACGGTGACGCGATCATCGGGGCGGAGTTTTTTGAAAGGCAGGTTGATCTCGTAGGACTGGCGGAGCCGGTCGAGGCCGAGGCGGAGATTGATGAGGACTTTGTCGAGGCCGCCGGGGCGCGGGGTGCCGCGGAGGAGCCGTCGGAGAGCAGGGCGAACGAGGCGGTCGCCGGGGAGCCAGCGGTCCCGTTCGGGAGGCGGAATGTCGTAAAGGCAGAGGCGGCTCATGCGGTTTTCTTGAGGCCGAGCGCGGCGGCGACTTTTTCGAGGGAGCGGCCGATGGTGTGTTCGTGGAGCGCGCGACGGCGGGCGTTTGCGCGGAGCGTTCTGCGGCGAGCGGTATCGGCGCGGAGGGCGGCGGCTTTGGCGGCGAGTTCGGCGGCGTCGTTATAGGTTTCGATTTCGGTGCCGGGATCGAAGAGGTCGGTCAGGCCGGGGGCCATTTCGGCGAGGTAGCAGGCGCCGAGCATGGGAGCCTCGATGTCGCGGAGGCGCGAATACGTGTGCGGGCGGTTGAAAGGATGGCGGAAACCGGGGTAGCGATTGATGCCGATGACGACGGCGCTGTCGCGGGTGAGGCGGAAATAGTCGTCGCCGAAGACAGCGGGGGCGAGCGAGCGGGCGAGCCAATCGCGGGGTAGCGGGTGGTGGTGGGCGTAGGTAGCCTTCATGCCGAGACCGCGAAGACCGTGGCGACGGACGAAGGCGAACTGGTTTTTTAATTTCTGAGGAAAGGAGCTGCCGGCGGGCGAAGGCGTGGTGGAGTCCGCAGACCAGCCCGGGCCGTGGATGCGAAGGTCGAGACCATGAGCGACGACGGCGCGGGAAAGAAGGTCTTCGCGGAGGACATCGTGCGAGCCGATGAAGGTGGTCTGCGGGAGCTCCGCTTCCGGCAGCGTGCGTTGCGCGGGCGGAATCCACACGGGCATGGGCGCGTAGACGAACGGGAGGGATGCGCGTGCGTAGAGGGCGCGGGCTTCGTATTCGGGCACCCAATGCAGATCGAACGGGTGGAAGCTGGCGGGGACGCGGGTGAATTCGCGGACGTTGTCGCAGAAGAAATTCACGCACGGAATGCCCAGAGCGCGAATCTCCGAGATGGCGGCGGGTTCGACCTGTTGAGGGAAAAGATAGGCAAGGACGAAATCCACGGGCTGGCGTGCGTGCGCGTTTTTAAGCGCGCGGATGGTTTTTGACCACGTCTCTTCGCGCCAGGCGGCGAGTTCTTCCGGAGAACGCAGGAACAGGCCGCGCGCCCAGTCGGCGTCGTTCGCTTCGATCCAAGAGTGACCGGCTTCCGCGAGACCGTTTTTGAAGTACGGTTCCCAGAACTGATAGGCGGGCACCTCGTAGCGATGGGGCGACTGCTGGCAGATGAGAAAAATGCGCATGGCGGCGGTCACTCGCTGACGGCGGGGTTGATCCAGCTGCCGATGACGCCATCGACGCCGAGTTTCGGGAGCGGGCGGATGGACAGGCCGCTGCGGCGCAACCAGCGCGCGGTGGAAATTTCGAGACTGCTGAGCGGATCGGCGTAGGGGTAACGGTCGGCGGACGGGCGGAAATGGCGGCGAAGAAGCGAGAGCAGGGAACGTGGGCCGACGACGCGCCACGGAGCGGCGTAGAGTTCGTCGAGGGAGCCGCGAAGCAGGTTTTCGAATACGGAGCGATCACGCACGGCGTAGGCGCGGGTGGAGACGCTGGAGCCGGGGCGGCCGCGTCCGCTGAAGAGACCGGCGAAGTCGGCGCCGTCGAGGGATTCGCAGAGGTTGAGGGAGGCGCGGTAGCGGCCGGAGAGTTTCATGACCGGACGCGCGGGAGGAAGGCTGGTGGAGAGGGCGAGCAGGAGACGGGCCTCGGCGATGCCTTTGTTGCGATAAGGGAAATGGGCGAAGTGGACGACGCGGGCCGGGGCGAGTTTCGCGATGGCGTCCGGGGATGGCGGGACTGCGGAATTGTCGGCGAGATGGATTTCGGAGAAGCCGAGGCGGACGAGAGAGGCGATGCTTTCGCGGGTCTGGGCGAGGCGGGTTTCGACGGGGATGTTCGTGCGAGCGCCGTCGTGGCCGGGCTCGGGGGAAGGGGCGAGGCAGGAGGAGATCACCGCGATCATACGATGGGAGGACGGTATCCGTTTTGTTGAAACAAGGCGAGATAGCCTTGGGCGGTTTTCTCCAAAGGGAAATGAGTCGCGGCGCGTTCTCGGAGACGGCGGCCAAGGTCGAGGCGACAGGCGGCGGAAGTGAAGAGCTGGGCGCGCCAGACGGAGGCGAGGGAGACGGCGTCGGAAGCGTGGAAGACGAGGCGTCGGTTCTCGGAGCCAATCAATTCGGGAAGGAGGCTGGTGTCGGAGACGATGACGGGGCAGGCGCAGGCCATGGCCTCGATGACGCTGAGGCCGAACGTTTCGGGGTCTTCGGAGGGGACGATGGCGAGGTCGGCGGCGGCGAGAGCGAGTTCGGGTTCGGAGATGGGGCCGTGAAGAAGCCAGGCGGCCGGAGGCAACGCGGTTTCGGCGGCGACGGTTTGCAGCTGAGCGAGGGTGTTTTCGGAAGGCTGGCCGAAGAGAACGAGGCGGGCGCGGGGCTCGGCGGCGTGGACGGCGGAGAAGGCGCGGAGCAAGGTGAGGACGCCTTTGCCGGGCGTGAGGCGGCCGATGAAAACGGTGACGAGGTCGGAGTCGGTCCAGCCGAAGCGGGAACGGAGTGTGGCTCGTTCGTCGGAGCGCGGGCTGAAGCGGGTGAGGTTGACGCCGTTGGCGACGCAGCGGAGGCGTGCGAAAGGCCAGCGGAGTTTTTTCCACGCGTCCATCGTCCATCGGGACGGGGCGATGCCGAGAACGCCGAGGCGCATGGCCCAGCGGAGGGGGGCTGGGGTTTGGTCGAAGACGAGGCCGAGGTGGACGGCGGAGGGAATGCGGAGGGCTAGTTGAAGCGAGCCGAGCAACGGGGCGAGGTAGCCGACGGAGGTGAAGGTGTGGTCGGGATTTATTTCCAGAGCGAGGCTGGCGGCGGCGAACCAGCGGCGCAGGAAGAGCGCGGGCTGGCTCGCGGGCAAAGGGCCGATATCGGCGACGATGCAACGCACGCCGGCCTGGCGGAGAGAATCGAGGGCGGTGCCTTCGCGGGGAACGGCGAAAAAGACGCGATGGCCGGAGCGGCTGAGAGCGATGGCGAGGTCGTGGGAGACGCGTTCGGAGCCGCCGCCGAAATCGGGCACGCTTTCGAAGAAGAGCAGGCGGAGCGGATGGTCGTTCGGACGCGGCGACATGTGTGCTCAGGCGGCGGATACGGGGAGCGGCGGCGGTGGAGTCCAACCGCAGGTGGCGAGGACAGCCTGCCGCTGGCGGCGGTTAAGGCGGGCACGGTAACGGGCGACAATGCGCTGCACGTAACGATGCTCGTAGGCGATCAGGCTGCGGGGCGCGGGCCAGCGGCCGTGGAGGGCCTGGTATTTCTCGGCGTCGGCGGCCCAGGCATCGCGATGGCGGGGGTGGACGGTTTTGGCGTCGGGCTGGATGCGCACGAGGCCGAGCGGTTGGGGAATGTAACGGAGGCGGCGGCCGGGCAGGAGGCGCTGCCAGAGCTCGCCGTCGACGTTGCAGCGCATGGCTTCCCAGATGGGCTCGTGGATGGAATCGCGCCAGAAAGCGGAGTGGGAAAAAACGATGCCGCCGAAATCGCGGTAGCGGGCGGCGGCGAGCGGGGCGAGGGCGTAGCTGACGGTGTTGTTGGATTCGCTGAGTTCGAGTCCGTCGCCGTAGAAGAAATCGGCGTTGGATTTCGCGGCGGTAGCGGAGAGGGCGTCGAGCGCGCCGGGGAGATAGAAATCGTCGCTGTTGAGCCAGCCGAGCAGTTGGCCGGAGGCGAGGGAGAAGCCGAGGTTGATGGCGTGGGCCTGACCGCGGTCGGGGGCTGAGCGGGTGAAGCTGAGCCAGGGGCGGTATTTTTCGAGGATGGCGGCGGTTTCGTCGGTCGAGCCGCCGTCGATCACGATGTATTCGAGATTTGGATGATTTTGGAGGAGGACGGACCGGATGGTTTCCTCCAGGTAGCGGCCGTGCTGGAAGGCGGGGGTGACAATGGTGACGCGGGAGCAGGCGGGCGACGTTGCGGGGGGAGGCGTTTCTACGGTCCAGGGCCAGCCGGTGCGATGGGCGGGAGGCGGAGGAAGTTCGGCGAGAAGGCCGAGCGGACGGAAGGGAACGGCGGGGAGCGGAAGGGGCGGAAGCGCGAGACCGAGTTCGCCGCGGGTGGCGGCGGGATCGGGAAGGTCGGGCGGATGGGCGGCGCGGGGATTCACGAATGCGGGCGCGGGCGGGCGGGGATGCCGGTGACGGTGGCGCCGGGGGCGACGTCGCGAGTGACGATCGCGCCGGCACCGACGATGGCGCCGTCGCCGATGGTGACGCCGGGCATGATCACGGCGTGGGTGCCGATCCAGACGTTGGCGCCGATGGCGACTGGCTTCATGAGGAGCGTGTCGCGGAAGCGGGCGGCGGTTTTATCGTGGGTAAGGGTGGTGATGGCGACGTGGCTGGCGATGAGGGTGTCGTCGCCGATGACGAGACCGCCTTGGGCCCAGATGTGGACGAAGGCGTTTATGGATACGCGGGAGCCGATGCGGAGTTTTTCGCCGCCGCGAAAGATGGCCGGAAGATCGATGGAGACATCGGGACCGCAGGCGGCGAAGGTGCGCTTGAGGGCGGCGACGCGGCGATCGTGGAGCCAGCGGTCGAAGCGGGAGAGGAGTCGGTCGGTGAGCGGCGCGGACATGGCAGGTCAGGTGGTCCAATCGGGAACGATGCTCAGGCGTCCGAGACGTTGATCGAAATTGCGGCCGCTGGCGAAGCCGGGTTCTACCTGAAAGGCCTCAGCCATCTCGACCCAGTCGAGAAACTGCCGGGAGCGGTCGAAGATGCCGGCCGAGACGAGGTAGCGGCCGGGGGCGAATGGATTTTTGAAGTTGAGCGAGACGGTGCCGGAGAGACCGGCGGGTTTGGTGAGGGAGCCGCTGTCGCCTTGGAAGATGGCGGCCAGGCAATCGCCGTCGTCGCCGTAGATCAGCAGGAAGAACTCGAGGTCGCCGGTATCGGATGCGAGTTCGTAGGTCAGATCGATGCGAACGGTTTCGAAGATGGCATAGATGGCTTCGCCCTGAACGGCGGAGTGGAACTGTATCCGGCGAATGGAGGCGCGGCCGTCGCCGCGGATGTGACGGTAGGCGGAGCCGGTGGAGGCGGTTTCGGCGGAGCGGGCGACGTACTGGCCGATGACGTCGGCGGGCGTGCCTTGGGAGAGGAGTTGGCCGGATTCGAGCAGGAGGGCGCGGGTGCAGAGCTGGCGGACGGAGGCGAGATTGTGGCTGACGAACAGGACGGTGCGTCCGTCGCTGGTGGAGACTTCGCGCATCTTGCCGAGGCATTTTTTTTGGAAGGCGGCGTCGCCGACGGCGAGAACCTCGTCGACGATGAGGATCTCGGGTTCGAGGTGGGCGGCGACGGCGAAGGCGAGGCGGACGTACATGCCGCTCGAGTAGCGCTTCACGGGCGTATCGAGGAATTTTTCGACCTCGGCGAAGGCGACGATCTCGTCGAATTTTTTGCGGATCTCGGCGCGGGACATGCCGAGGATGGCGCCGTTGAGGAAAATGTTTTCGCGTCCGCTGAGTTCGCCGTGGAAGCCGGTGCCGACTTCGAGGAGCGAGGCGACGCGGCCGTGGAGGGTGATGCGGCCGGTGGTCGGTTCGGTGATGCGTGAGAGGATCTTTAAGAGCGTGGATTTGCCGGCGCCGTTGCGACCGACGATGCCGACGACTTCGCCGCGATTGAGGGTGAAGTTAACGTCGCGGAGGGCGAGGAAGTCTTCGGTGGATGCGGAGGCGGACGGGGAAGGCCGGAGGCGAGAGAGGAGGGAGCGGGCGGTGTGCGTGAGCGAATCCCGCAGGCTGGTGTGGCGCGGGGCGGAGCCGAGGCGGTAACGCTTCGAGAGGTTTTCGACGGTGATGATGGGCTCGGCGGACACGGAGAAGGATTTTCGATTTTGGGTTTTCGATTCTCGATTTGAGAGGACGTTTTTAGCCGCGAATGGACGCTAATGGGCGCGAATTTTTTGGGGTCGGAGGATGGCCGCAAAGAGGCGCAGGAGGATCAAGAGGAAGCAGGATGATAAGGGGGGATGTTAGGAGTGGGGGACTGACGAAAGAGTAAGAGAAAAAGGAAAGAGAAAGATTTCTTAGATGACGTCGGAGAATTGGCGTTCGGTTTTGCGGAAGTACCAGAGGCCGGTGATGAGGAGGAAGGCGGTGACGGCGAGGGAGAGGCCGAGGCTGGAGGGATCGAAGTGGAGGCGTCCGCCGAGGAGGCACCAGCGGAAACCTTCGACCATGCTGGTGAGGGGATTGAGCGCGAGGAGGTCGCGCCAGTTGGGAAGGAGGTCGGTGCGGTAGCCGACGGGTGTGACGAACATGCCGATCTGGAGGAGGAACGGGGCGATGAAACGGAAGTCGCGGAATTTGACCGTGAGGGCGGTGATCCAGAGTCCGGCGCCGAGGGCGATGAGAAGTGTGCCGAGGGTGAAGAGCGGGAGCAGGAGGAGTCTCCAGGTTGGCCATACATCGAAGGCGGCCATGACGGGGAGGGTGAGTGCGAGGAGGATGAGCATGTCGAGCAGCGCGACGGCGAGCGCGGAGAGCGGCATGATCAGGCGGGGGAAGTAGACCTTTGAGATGAGGTGAGCGTTTCCGACGAGCGAATTGCCGGCGTTGTTGAAGGCGGCGGAGAAGAGCTGCCAGGGAAGGAGGCCGGCGAGGACGAGGAAGGGGTAGGGGATGGATTCGTCGCCAGCGGGCATTTTGGCGAGTTTGCCGAAGACGAACCAGAGGAGGATGGTCTGGACGGCGGGCTGGAGGATGGCCCAAGTGATGCCGAGGACGGCTTGTTTGTAGCGGACCTGGATGTCGCGCCAGGCGAGGAGGGCGGCGAGCTCGCGGTAGCGCCAGAGGTCGCGCCAATAGTGGAGGTCGGCGCGGCCGGCTTCGATGACGAGGGGCGGGGTGGGCGTCATGGAGTTTTTAGCGGGGAAGCGCGGAGGACTGGAGCGGGCGGTGCGGAGTTTTTGTCACAGAGGACACGGAGCTCGGAACACGGAGGCCACGGAGGGTTCGGAGGAGAACGAGTAAGAGTAAGAGAACGAGAACGATTTCCGGGAGCGGGCAGGACAGAGAGAAAGAGGAAAGAGAAAGATTTCTTAGAAGAGGAGGGAGCCGAGGCGGTCGCGGAAATGCGAATAGGAAAAGGCTTCGGCGCGGGCGGTGATGGCGGTGCGGGCCCACTCGCGGCGGAGGGCGTGGATGCAGGCTTGGGCGAGCGCGGGGAGGTTGGCGTATTCGGCGAGGACGCCGGTTTCTGGCGAGAGGACTTCGGGGGCGCCTCCGGAGCGGGCGGCGACGCAGGGTTTTCCCTGGGCCATGGCTTCGAGGTAAACGAGGCCGAAGCCCTCGCGGTGGCTTGGAAGAGCGAAGATGCGGCAGTCACGGATTTCACGGCGGAGATCGTCGTCGCCGACGTAGCCGAGGAAGCGGACGGCGTCGCCGAGATGGAGTTTGCTGGCGAGGGATTGGAGGCGGGGAAGGTCGTCGCCTCGACCGACGATGCGGAGTCGGGCGGCGGGGATTTCCTGGCGGATCTGGGGCAGGGCTTCGATGAGGTGGTCGATGCCTTTGTAGTTATCTTCCTTGGACAGGCGGGAGATGGTCAGGATGTCAGCGTTGGTGCCGGCGGGGGCTTCGGAGTCGCGGGGAAGTGTGGTGAGGGCGGGGTCGAGGGCGTTGGGGAGGACGATGGCGCGGTCAGGGGGGAGCTTGGGAATATTTTTGAGGAGTTCGCGGCGGGTGAATTCGCTGACGCAGAGGATGCGGTGGGCGCGTTTGAGGGCGAGGCGTTCGAGAAAGGTGAACGGGCGCCAGACCTCGATGCCGTGGGCGACGAGGGAGTAGCGGAGACGCGGGCGGAGGCGTTGGGCGAGCCAGGCGGCGGGGAGCTGGCCGATGTGGCCGCAGACGATCTGGTCGGCGCGTTTGCTGTGGCGGAGGGTGGCGCGAAGGAAACGCGATTTTTGGCGGTTGCAGGCTTCCCAGTTTTCGAGGCGTTTGTCGCTGTAGCGGCGGAGGTCGCGGGAGTCGAAGGCGGCGTCGTTGAGGACGAGGAGATCGACGTGCCCGAAGGGTTGGGCGAGTTCGCAGAGGGCCTTTAAGTAGAGGCGGAGGATGCGCGGGATGCCGCCTTCGGAGGCGAAAAGTTCGGGGGCGAGGAGGAGAACTTTTTTCATCGGCGGAGCGGGATGCACGTGCGGTGTGGGGTGAAGCGAGTCGGAGACGAAGGACGGAATTTTGGACAGGACTAAGAGGATGAACAGGATTTCGGAGAGAGGCGGCGGAGGACGGCGGGTTGGCCTCAAAAAGGCGCAAGGGGGGATACGGGCGGTGCGTTGCGCCTGGAGGCGCGTGGCGGTGTGGGGCTGTAGAAAGAGAAAGAGGTTAGCGGCGGTTAACGAAGGTGATGAGGACGGCGAGGCTCCAGAGACGGGACCAGTCGCGGCTGACGTCGCGGGAGAGGAAGGTTTTCCAGCGGGCGGTGACGGCGGGTGTATTGAAGAAGCCACTGCGGGCGACGCTGGAGGCGGAAAAGGTTTCGTCGAGGAAGGGGCGGAGCGGGCCGCGCATCCAGAGTGGGAAAGGGAGCGTGAAACCGCGTTTGCGGCGGGTGAGGAGATCGGGCGGGAGGACCTCGCGCGCGGCTTCGGCGAGGATGGATTTGGGGACGGAGGAGAGGTCGTCTTTGAAGCGAGCGGGCTGGCGCCAGAGCCATTCGAGGAGTGGGCGGTCAACGAAGGGGACGCGGAGTTCGAGGGAGTGGCTCATGCTCATGACGTCGCTATCACGGAGGAGGACGTCGGCCATGTAGGTGCGGATTTCCCAAGCGCTGATGATGGAGAAGGGGGCGGTGGCGGAGCCGGAAGCTGATGGTGAGGAAAGCGGGAGTTCGGCAGCGAGGTGAGTGAGCTCGGGGTGAGGGGTGAATGAGAACTTGCGGGCGAGGTCGGGCGAGAGGAGGGCGGTGCGCTGGATTTCGGAGAAGTTGCGGCGCTGGAGGGCGGCGAGGCTGTGGAGGTCGGCGGCGTGTTCGAGGAAGTCGGCGAGTTTCTGGCGGCGGGTGCGGCCGCGGCGGAGTTGGGCGAGGAGCGGGCGTTGGAGGGCGGAGGGGAGTGAGCGCCAGAGCGGGAGCCAGCGGGCGAGTTTTGGGGTGTCGCGGAATGAGGGGTAGCCGCCGAAGAGTTCGTCGCCGCCGAGGCCGGAGAGTGCGACGGTGACGCCACCGGCGCGGGCGAGCCGGCTGGCGTACCAGGTGTTGACGGCGTCGCCGGTGGGTTGGTCGAAAGCCGCGAGGATTTTGGGGAGATCGGTGGCGACTTGTTCGCCGGTGAGGGTGAGGGCGGTGTGCTCGGTTCCCAGATACGCGGCGGTGGCGGCGGCTTCGGTGGCTTCGGAGTAGGCGTGCTCGGCGAAGCCGATGGAGAAGGTTTTTAGTTTGGCGCCGGACTGGCGCGCCATGAGGCCGGCGATGATGCCGGAGTCGAGTCCGCCGGAGAGGAAGGCACCGACGGGGACGTCGGCGAGGGTGTGGGCGCGGATGGAGTCGTCGAGTTGGGCGCGGAGCTGGGCGACGAAATCGGCGCGCGAGGAGGCGGGAGGAGCGGAGTGGGAAGAGGGTAGAGGATTGAGGGTAGAGAGTAGAGGGGAAGAGGCGGAGCGGGTGGCGTCGCGGAAAGTCCAATACTGGCGGATCTGGAGCTGGTTGTTGCGGAAGGTGGCGCATTCGCCGGGGCGGAGACTGAGGGCGTCGCGGTAGATCGTCGCGGGGGCGTGCGGGGCGAGGTAGGCGAGGCAGGCGTTGACGGAGGCGGGGGAGATGGCGTCGGAGCAGTGGCCGGAGGCGATGAGGGCGCGAAGTTCGGAGGCGAAGAGGAGCGAGCCGTCGGCGTGTTGCGAGTAGTAGAGGGGTTTGATGCCGAGGGGGTCGCGGGCGAGGAAGAGGGAATGTTCGCGGGAGTCCCAGACGGCGAAGGCGAACATGCCGCGGAGGCGGGAGAGGCAGGCGGGGCCCCAGTGGGCGAAGGCAGCGAGGAGGACTTCGGTGTCGCAGTCGGTGCGGAAGGTGTGGCCGAGAGAAGCGAGCTCGGCGCGGAGTTCGCGGAAGTTGTAGAGGGCGCCGTTGAAGACGAGGTGGTGGCGTCCGTCGGGCGTAGTCATGGGTTGGTGACCGTGCGCGGGATCGAAGATGGCGAGGCGGCGCATACCGAGGGTGGCGGGGCCGTCGGTGATGAGGCCGTGGTCGTCGGGGCCGCGGTGGAGCATGGAGGCGTTCATGCGCTCGACGGCGGAGCGGCGGGCGTCGGGGGAGACGCGGGTGCTGATGAAACCGGCTATGCCGCACATGGGAGGAGGCGCGCGGGTGCGGAGACGGACGAAGAGGGTCTCGCGAAGAAGCGAAGGAGGCGAAGGAAAGCGGAGGGCGTGGTGGCCAACGGGGGAGATGGTTGCGGAGGGCAGCGGGGCGCGGCGTGCGTAAGATCAGAGGGCGGCGGCGCTTGAGGCAATCATCGGACGGTGGGGCGGGGGTTAAATTTGTTGGAATAATCCGGGCGAAAGAAGGCCGGGACGCTTAGAGCACTTCAAATTGAGCTGTGGCCATTCGATCCGTGTCCGGCGGGCCGCCGGACACCACACGCGGGCCGCGTGTGCTCCCCGGAAGCCCGGTCCGACCGCAATCACTGTGACGCGAAGTGGCGCAGAAAACGGCTATGACTTTTCTGAAACAGCTCTAGGGAGAGCGTTCATGTGGGATGAGCGCGGGGGGAGGGTACCCGCCTACAAGGGACGGACCGCGCTCTGGCGAGCGCGGCTACGCGCAGATGGACTTGGCGATCTCGGCGGACTTGGCGGGAGTGAAGAGTTTTTCGACGAGGGTGAGACCGAAATCGAGAGCGGTGCCGGCGCCGCGGGAGGTGATGAGGTTGCCGTCGATGACGACGCGTTCGTCGGCGAGGATGGCTTTGAGTTCGTCGGCGGTGCTGGGGTGGGCGGTGTAGCGTTTGCCGGCGAGGAGGCCGGCGTCGTTGAGGACGGTCGGGGCGGCGCAGATGGCGGCGAGCCATTTGCCGGTGGTGGCCTGGGCGCGGACGATGGCGGTGATGCGGAGATCGGCGCGGAACTTTCTCACGCCGGGGCCACCGGGAAGGATGAGCATGTCGTAGGTGCGGCCGGCGGGGACGGCGGAGAGGAGGCAGTCGGCGGTGACAGTGATCTTATGTTTGCCTGTGACGGCGGTTTTTTCGCCGAGGGCGGCGACGGTGACTTCGGCTCCGGCGCGGCGGAGGACGTCGATCGGGGCGATGGCTTCAACTTCTTCAAATCCCTCTGGCAAAATGATGAGGACCGTAGGCATGGTTTGGGGAGTAATGAAAAAAACGGATGCACCGCTGGACGGACGAGGCAAGCGCTTGGTGATTTTTGGGGCGGGCTATGTGGGCGGGGAGCTGGCGCGGCAGGCCGTGGCGGCGGGGGCGCGGGTGACGGCGCTCACGCGGAATGAGGAGACGGCGCGGGCGTTTGCGGCGGAAGGAATCGAGGCGGTGGTGGCGGATCTGGCGGGCGATGCCTGGTACGGGCGGATCGCGGGCGGGGCGGACTTTGTGGTGAATTGCGTGAGCGGGGGCGGGGCGGGGATAGAGGGATATCGGCGGAGTTATCTGGAAGGGATGCGGTCGGTGACGAGGTGGTTGATGAAAGCGGGCGGAGCGGGGGCGGTGGTTTATACGAGCAGCACGTCGGTGTATCCGCAGGATGGAGGCGTGCGGGTGGATGAGACGATGGCGGTGGATCGCGAAGGGGAGCGGCCGCGGGTGCTCGTGGAGGCGGAGGAAGTGTTGATGAGTTTGCCGAAGACTGCGGGGCGGCGGGCGGTGTTGCGGCTGGCGGGGATTTATGGGCCGGGGCGGCATCATTTGCTGGAGCAGGTGCGGAGCGGCGAGGTGGCGGGACGCGGGGAGCATCGGCTGAATTTGATCCACCGGGACGATATTTGCGGGGCGATCTGGCGTGCGTTGCTCGCGGGCGGCGGAGCGGCGGGAACGGGCGTGGCGGATGGAGAGATTTTTAATGTGGCGGATGATGGGGCGGCGCCGAAGAGCGAGATTGTGGAGTGGCTCGCGGGGAGGTTGGGAGTGGCGACGCCGGTTTTCACGGGTGCGCCGGCGGCGGGGAGGCGGGTGGTGACGCCGGATCGGGTGATCGATAACGCGAAGATCAAGCGGGTGCTGGGGTGGCGGGCGGGTTACCCGAGTTTTCGGGAAGGGTACGCGGCGATACTTGGAGCTTGAAGCGCGCGGGCGGTTGGGCGCATTTGGACGTTTTCACACAAACCTCAGTTCAACTCTAAACCCACATCCTATCATGGCAGGCGTCGGCAAACTTTTGAAACAGGCTCAGAAAATGCAGAAGCAGATCGAGGGGCTTCAGTCCCAGCTCGATGCGAAGGAGCTCGAAGTCACCAGCGGCGGCGGCGCGGTGAAAGTGAAGATCAGCGGCTCGGGCAAGTTTCTCGGGCTGACGCTTGATCCAGAGTTCTTGAAGGAAGACGCCAAAGTCGTTTCGGAAACGATCCTCGGCGCGATTCAGGATGCGGCGAAGCAGGCGAAGGAGCAGAACGACGCGGAAATGCAGAAGGTGACGTCGGCGTTCCAGATGCCGGGGATGTTCTGAGGCTGCCCTTGTTGCTCAGCTGAATTGAATTTGGTTTCGCCGGTTCGAGGAGGTTGCACTCTGGGGACCGGCGATTTTGTTTTTGGAGAATTCTCATGACACCCGCGTTCGAAAAATTGCAAAAGCAGCTGAAGCAGTTGCCGGGCGTGGGGTATCGGTCGGCGGAGCGGATCGCGTTGCACCTGCTCGTGGAGAAGCCGGCGAAGTTGCGGGAGCTGGTGGCGGCGATGGAGACGGCGGCGAAGAGCGTGCGGAGATGTACGCGCTGCGGGAATCTGGCGGAGGAGGCGTTGTGCGAGATTTGTGGAGACGGACGGCGCGATCCGTCGCTCGTGTGCGTGGTGGAGCATGTGCCCGATCTGGTGGCGCTGGAGCGGTCGGGCGCGTATCGCGGTGTGTACCATGTGCTGCATGGGAAGCTTTCGCCGATCCAAGGCGTGGCCCCGGAGGATTTGAATTTCGCGGGGCTGCTCGGGCGTGTGGAAGCGGGTGAGGTGAAGGAGTTGATCCTGGCGCTATCGAACGACGTGGAGGGCGAGGCGACGTGTCATTATCTGACGCAGCATTTGCCGCCGGCGGGCGGAGCGGCGGATGCTGGTGTGAATGAAGGCGTGGCTGGAGCGGGAGAGAGTTCGGTGAAGGTGACGCGGATCGGGTTTGGGCTGCCGAGTGGTGGCGGCGTTCTTTATGCGGATTCGGTGACGTTGAAGAGCGCGCTGGATGGGCGGCGGTCGTATTCGTGAGGTGGGCACAAAAAAGCCGCGGACCGTTTTGAGGTGCGCGGCGGAGAGTGAGGGCTGAGGGCGAACTCAGGCGTAGGTGTTGAGGTTGCGGCCTTTGCTGGAGTCGTCGGAGCGGGGGGCGGACTCGATGAGTTTCACGGCGGCGGCGCCTTCCTGTTTGATGGCGTCGTTGATCTTCACGGCGACGGCCACGCTGTATTCCTGACGGGCGGCGCTGCCGTTGGCTCCGGGGTCGCTGATCAGGGAAGGGTTGATCGAGGACGAGATGTTCATGCGCAAGTTATCGGCTTTTCGCTCTCAGAGCTCAAGTGCGTCGAGCTTTGGCAGGCAAAATTGAGGTGAGCGTGTCATCGGATTTAGGGGAATATCCCCAGCGTGGTGTTGCAGCCAGATAGTCCGGAAACGAATTGCGGACGTTCCTCGCCAGACGGCGCACGAGAGATTTAGTCAGGCGATCCATGACTGACCGCGCCACGTATCTTTCCCGCCGACTGCTCGGCCGATTGTCGGATATTCAATCGGCCGCGGATATTTCGTTGGATGACGCCAGTGCCGCGGCTCTTCGGCGTGACGCGATTGCCAAGATATTGGCGGTGGAAGAAGGCATCACGGATGGAGCCACGATTGCGTTGATCGCTGACGCGGTTCCGTTCATGGCCGAGGGTCACGCCCCTTCGAGTCGGGATGTTGAGGGGTTTGCCGCGTTTTTAAGGACACGCCTTGTGTTGAGTTGATCGCGAGACGTGTGGTGGCTTTGAAGGACTCACGTGTTGGGAACACACGAAGTTCGTGATTGCGGAGGGCGGTTCGGTGCGTTGAATCCGCGAGCCTTCTGCGGGCGTAGTATATCGGCTATTATGTGTGCTTCCCAAGCATGAGAGGAGGGTTCGACTCCCTCCGCCCGCACCAAGATTTAGAGGAGTGCTCGTGAAAGAAGAACTGCTGAGCAGTTCTAGAAACGAATATCCAGCATTAGCCCACGGTCTCCCTTCGTCCAAAAACGCATCCGGCCTTTCTCCCATATCGTTCCTGTCCGCACGAACTCCTCGAACTTTGTTTCAGGTGGGCGCGGAGGGAAAAAGTCCGGGATTTTTTTATCGGTGGTTTCCATCGGGTCCAGCAAGACGACATCGTCTGGAGTTTCGAGCGGAGCTTCTGCATGGCCGAAAACCAGGGGAGGCCCTTTTTGGAGGTCTTCTCTGATCAGACAGAGACTCTCGGTTCGGACACTTTTTGAAACCGTAATTTCGTCAGCCCGGGACGATCCGATGCCAATGACCGGGATCAAACTGCAGAAGGCTGCTCTTCTTATCCACGAATCGAGAGGGGGCATGAAGGCGGAGGTGTCGTTCGCTTAGACACACCTGCCACTAGAAAGATTCAAAATGCCTGCGCACTCACCCTGATGGCGCGAGCAGGCGTTTTTCGGTTGGTTGAGAGCCGTGTTAAAAAAGAAGCGTTTGTGCTGGCATGGGCGGAGGAGGAGTCGCGGCGTCTTTTTTCAAGGCTGTGGCCAGCGCGCAGTTGGTCGGATCAATGGGCTGGCCCTGGCGGTAGCGGTGGAGGAGGTCGCGGGAGCGTTGGGCGAGTTGGTGGCGGATTTCGCGGCGGAGGCCTTTGACGCGGGCGATCGTCATAGAGTCGTAGCCGGTGGTTTGGTGGCGGAGCCAGGCGATGGTGGCGGCTTCGGCGCGTTGCTCGATCGGGATGCGTTCGGTGCGGGCGACGGTGCCGCTGCCGACGGGCGTGGCGTGGGCGGCGATGAGGGTGGCGAGGGTTTCGGCTTCGCGGGTGTAGGTCGGGTGGAAATTTAGGAAGGCGAGGACGGCGGCGCGGAAGTCGGTGGCGTAGGTTTGTTCTTCGCGGGCGCGGCGGAGGCGGCTGGCGTCGAGTTTTTTCTGATACGCGGGGTCGGCTTGTTCGTGTTGTCGTTCGGCGCGGAGGGTCGTGATGGTGGCGGCGGGAGCCCAGATGCCGTGGGAGAAGCGTTTGCGGCGTTTGATTTCGATGACGGTCCAGGTGGGGCCGGCTTCTTTGAGGCGGCGGCTGAGGGCGGCGTCGCCGGGCGGGAGGAGTTCCCAGTCGTCGGGGACCGGGAGGACGCGGCCTTCGGCGGTGAGGACGTGGCGGGGTTTCTGGCAGGGGCGGACCTCGCGGGATTGCATGGGGAAGTAGCGAGTAGTGAGTAGCGGGTAGCGAGTAGGCCGGAGGTCGGAGGGATGCGGAGGCGGGAAGAGGGGAGACGGTAAAACGGAAGGGAGCGGGAGGGGCGGATTGCTGAGACGAGCACGAGTAAGAGTACGAGAACGATGACGGAGGGCGCGGGGCGGAGGCGCGAGGCGAACTCCGGCCCTACGGGGCGGGCGGATTTTCTGGAGCGGGCGCGACTTCGGGGGCTGGCTCCGGGGCTGGGGCGTCGGGTTGGTCGAAGGGGTTGATGCGCTTGGGCTGGCGGTTGCCGGGGAAGGCGAGGATTTCGATGTAGGCTTGGGTGGCGCCTTCGGTGGCGGCGAGTTTGTCAAGGGCGGGGATGAGGTCGGCGACGGGGATCGCGGTGGCGGTAGCCTGGTCGGGACCGATCTTGCAGTTGAAGTCCCAGAGATCGTGGCCTTCGGGGAATTTTTTGCGGCGCTCGCGTTTCAGGTATTTGCGGATGTCGCCTTTGATGGCTTCGAGGACGCGGGGGGCGTCTTTGCCGGGGACGTGAAAGGGGAAGGTTTTCTTCATTTGGGGAGGAGGGAACAGGATGTTTTGGGCAGTAGCGAGTAGCGAGTAGTGGGTAGTGGGTAGCGAGTAGGTTTCGGAGAAGAAGGCGGAAGAGGGCGGAAGGTAGAAGGTGGACCGGAGAATGAGGCGGAGGACGGAATGGGGCGCACGCAATGGCGCGAAGGCGCAAAGAAGCCGGCGGAGGGAGTCGCGGAGAGGCTGAGTGGCGGGTGTAATTTGTAGGGGAATTGCGGATAGGCGATTCAGTGGGCATACGTCGAAAAGGCAGTTGATCGTTTGTGGGGAATCGTGGGTTCTAGGGGGATTACCTCATGATGCCTCGTTGGACCCCCGCTTGTTTGATTTTTTTGCTGCTCGCGATCGGTGCCGTCTGGTCGTTCCGGAAGGCCGGGGGCGATGAGGCAAAGGCGGTTGCGATGCCGGTGACACAAGTCGCCGAAACGGGCACGAGGGGCGGACTAGGTGGGAGCAAGACGACTATTTTGAAGACGGCGGCGTCAGAAGTGGTGCCGGGTGTGAAGACGGCGATCGGCATAAAGCCGGTCGCTACGATGGGGACCGGAGGGGCGGCGTTGCTGGCGGAGGAGATCGCGTTGCGGGCGCTGGTGGGGGCGGAGGAGCTTTCGTTGACGGAGCGGGAGTGGGCGGCGCTGGCCACGGTGACGCTGAATATGCAGGCGGTGCGGCATGCCTACGAGGCGGAGATCGCGGTGGCGACGGTGATGGCAGATGGGAACGGGCGGCTGGAGATTCCGGAGTACGTGGAGGCGGGGGCGGCGTTGCGCACGGAGTTTTATGGGGAGCTCTTGAAGGCGCTGGGTGAAGCGAGTGCGGGGGAAGTGGTGAAAAAATTGAGCGAGCGGCTTGAGTCGCGGTTCGCGGGGTTTGGGGCGGCGGTGCAGACGCTGGATGTGTCGCTGCGCGAAGGGAGCGTGACGCGGACGGTGGCGTATTGGGATGATGCGGATGCGGTCGGGAAAACGAGGATACGTCGCGAGACGATTTTCCCCATGATGGAAGATTCGGACGGACTACAGTGGGGCGCTTTGCTGAAGCGGGTCGAGGTCGCGCATGCCGGGAAAAAGGCGCGGGGATGAGGAGCGGAGGGTAGAGGAGCGGTGGAAGACAATAGAGGATAGAAAGCTGGGGAGTTGGGTTTGCGGGGCGCAGGGTTTCGGAGGTGGACGACACGGAGGTCGTCCCTCCAATGGAAAGGGAACGGAGAGGCCAACTGTTAGATTGTGCGGAGGCTGGTGTTTGGGCGCGGACGAAGCGGAATCGCGCGATGAACATTTCGGCCGATCTGGAACGTATCGCGCAGCAGGAAGCGGTTTTTGTTTTCGAGAAATTCGACGCGAGCACGGCGTGGGAGTTGGGCGCGCGGATCAAAGCGGTGGCGGAGAGGCGCGGCGTCGCGGTGGCGTTCGATGTGACGCTGAATGGTGCGACGGTTTTTTATCACGGGATGCCGGGGACAACGCTGGATCACGCGGACTGGATTCGACGGAAACGAAACGTGGCACATCGGTTTCAACGGCCGTCGTATGTGGTGGCGCTGTGGGGCGAGCGGGACGGGACGACGCTGGCGGAGTCGCACGGGGCGAGTGTGGCGGAGTATGCACCGCATGGCGGGGCGTTTCCGATTCGCGTGAAGGGTATCGGCGTCGTGGGTACGGTGACGGTGTCGGGCGTGCCGCAGCGTGACGATCACGGGATCGTGGTGGAGGCGCTGGCGGGCTTTTTCGGGAAGGAGCTGACGGGGTTGGCGCTGGAAGTAGTAGCGAGTAGTGAGTAGCGGGTAGGGCGGAAAGGAGCCGCGGAGAGGCGAGTGGACGGCACGGAGGTCGTCCACACAGGGAAGGATCGGAAGCCGACCAGCGGCCGGCGCTCACAGCGCGGAGCCAACGGGGACGTCGGCGCTCCCGGGGTTTATTCGAAGCCGAGGAGGGAGATGCCCCATTCCTTCGCTTGGGCGAGGACGGCGGGTTTATCGATCATGATGACGCGGCCGACTTCGAGGGCGGCGGCGTGGAGGCTGGCTTCGCGCATGGTTTCGAGCGTGCGCTGGCCGAAGACGGGGACGTCGAAGCGGTAGTCTTGGTGCGTCTTCACGGTTTTCACGAAGAGGGCGTTGTCGGTTTTGAATTCGCCGGCGCGGCGGAGCATGGCGTCGGTGCCTTCGAAGGCTTCGACGGCGAGGACGGTGCCTTTGCGGACGACGCAGCCCTGGCCGATGTCGAGGCGGGCGGATTCGCGGGCGATGTGGATGCCGTGGTCGAGATACTCGCAGTCGATGGGGAATTTGCCGCCGGTCATGACGCCGGGCGTGGCGAGCTGGTCGTCGAGGAAGCTGCGGGCATCGAGCATCTGGATACCGAGTTGCTCGATCTCGGAGGCGATGGCGCCGAAGATGGTCTCGGCGTTGCGGCGCTTGAGGGAGAAAAGAATGCGGGCGGCTTTGAAGTCGGGGTGAAGGCCTTTGAAGAGGCGCTTCGGGGTGATCTGGCCGGCCATGATGGCGGCACCGGCGCCGAATTGTTCGAGAGACTTGAGCATCTTGCCGAGCTGGCCGACGAGGAGTTTTCTGCGGTCGGTCTCGGCGAAGGAATCGTAGAGGTCGGGGCGGGTTTCTTCCTCGAAGGCGATCAGGCGGAGCGGGATTCCGGCGCGGCGGATGGAGCGAGCGATGAGGACCGGGTAGAGACCTTGACCGGCGATGAGGGCGACGGGTTTTTTAGGGTCGAAGGATTTGGGGAGGAAGGCGGAGACGGGCACAGGCTGAGGAAAAGGCGGATGACGTAATTTGGAACTCAGGAAGGCTGGAAACGGAGATGGAGAGGCGTGGTCAGAAGGTGGATATGGCAGGTGGGCGGAGACGGGGCAGTGAGGCGTAGGGGCGGATTTTGCGGGGCAGGGGGCGGTGTTCAATCGGGGGACCAGGATGGTCCCCCTACTTTCAGGTCTGGGTGCCGTAGTATTTTTTGTAGCTCCGGTAGTAGCGGTAGTTGGAGTAGTACTCGATGCGGCGGGTGGAGAGGCCGTTGAGAACGATGCCGAGGATGTCGTTTTTGCCGTTATGGAGAGCGCGGATGTAGAGCTTGATGTGCTTCCGGTAGGCTTTGTTGAAGCGGCAGACGTAGAGGACTTCGTCGGTGCGCTCGGCGATGAGGAGCGAGTCAGTCACTGCGCCCATCGGGGGTGAATCGACGATGATGAGGTCGAAGTGTTTTTTGAGGCGGGCGAGGAGCTGGCCGAAGACGGGGTTTTCGAGAATTTCGGTGGGCGTTTTGGAGCGTCCGCCGGAACAGAGGAGGGAGAAATTTTCGCCGATTTTGGTGATGCCCAGGCTGACGTTTTCGGTGAGGTCGCCGTCGAGCGAAGCGCCTTTTTCAAACCAGGTGATCAGGCCGTTGTCATTGGGCTGATTGAAGTGACGGTGGATCATCGGGCGGCGGAGGTCGCAGTCGATGAGGAGCGTGCGTTTGCCGTGGCGCGCGAAGCTGGCGGCGAGGTTGGCGGAGACGAGGGTCTTGCCTTCGCCGGGGATGGTGGAGGTGACGAGGATCGATTTGGGATAATCGAGCTTCGAGTGAATTTTCACCGAGCTGTAGACGCTGAGGAAGGATTCGACGCCGGGGGCTTCGCGGTTTTTGAGGACGAGCGAGTATTTGTCTTCGTCTTTGAGCGCGGAGAGGTCGGGGACGATACCGAGGAGGTTGACGCCGATGAAGTGTTCGACGTCCCAGGAGCTCTTGATGCGGTCGTCGATGAAGCTGAGGCCGACGGCGACGCCGACGAAGACGAGGACGAAGAGGCCGATGCTGGTTTTGGCGATGGAGCGGATGTCGGGCGTGAAGGGGGCGCCGGCGGGCGTGGCGGGGTCGAGCGGGCGGACGGAGATGCGCTCGAGGTTGCTACTGGTGGTGGCCTGGCTGAGGCGGTCGAGGATCTGGGTGTAGTTGGCTTTGGCGACGGCGGCCTGGTTTTCGAGGGATTTGAAATCGATGGAGAGGTCGCGGAGGCGGATCTGTTCTTTTTCCTGGGCGGCGTATTCGAGCTCCAACGACTTTTCGTTGGCGCGGGCTTTTTCGAAGCTGGCGCGGAGGTCGGCGATGGCGAGCTGGGTGGCGCGGGCGAGTTGTTCGCGGGCGGCGGCGATGGATTTTTCCAGCTCGATCATCTTCGGGTGGCGCTCGAAGTAGCGCTGGGCGAGGACGGATTGCTGGCGGGTGAGTTCGGAGAGCTGGGCGGTGAGGGCGGGGATGGTGCCGTGGCTGGAGATCGCGGCGATCTCCAGGAGGTTGCGTCCGTCTTTTTGGAAGGCGGCGATCTGGTTGTTGAGTTCCTCGATCTGGAGGCGTTCGAGGCGGGCGGCGGAGAGGGCGGCGTTAACGGATTTGAGGCGGTCGGCGACGATATTGACGCTGCTGTCGAGCGAGACGAGGCGCTGCTCCTTCATGTAAGTTTGGAGACGCTGATCGGCGACCTCGACTTCCTTGCGGAGTTGTTCGGCGCGGGTGCGGAGGGACTGGACGGCGTATTCGTTTTTCCCGCCTACGTTCATGAGGAGATCTTGCATGAACTGGTCGACGTAGCGGTTGGCGATGAGGGCGGCTCCGTCGCCGGAGCGGTGTGTGGCGGTGACGCTGATGAGGAAAGTGTTCTTGATCGCTTGAACGCCGACGGAGCCGACGACCTCGTGGATGGAGGGCGGTGGCTGGCCGGGCTCGAGGGTGGCGAGGTAGGGCTGCTGGAGTTGTTTCACCTCGGCGGGGGTGAAGGACTGGATGACTTTGCCGCGGAGCTTGGCGCTGCCGAGAACCTGGAGGTAGGTGTTGAGCTCGATGTCGCTGTTGACCGAGATGTCGACGACCTCCTGGGAGGTGACGATCTTCTCGGGCTTCTCGATCTGCATGGTGGCGCGCGCCTGATACAGAGGCACGGCGCGGGCTTTCCAGTAGCCGAAGCCGACGGCGACGAGGATGGCGAGGGGGAGTGCGATCCAGAGACGCTCGCGGAGGATGATGACGTAGTCGCGGAGCGTGCGGCGCTCGACCAGCTGGTCTCCGGAAGGGGACTGGGCGGCGTGGGGCAGCGGAGAGTCGGGCATGGAGGCGCGTGTCAGGAGTTAGATGATACGCTGGGGAACGAAGACGATGTCGCCCGGCTGGAGGAGGAAGGCGTTGTCGGCGGCCTTGCCGGAGGATTTGCCCTTGATGAGGCTCTCGACGTCGACGGTGAAGACGGTCTGTTTGCCGTCGGGGCCGCGGCGGGTGACGGTGACGGCGGAGCCGCGGGCGGTGTCGGTGAGGCCGCCAGCCTTTAAGACGAGATCGGCGACGGTGATGCCGCCCTCGATAGGCAGCGGGAAGCGGCCGGGGTTGCGGACCATGCCGTCGATGGAGACTTCGCGGGGGGCGTATTCCTCGATGTTGATGGTGACCTGGGGAGTGACAAGGTAGCGGCCGTCGCGATACGCGGCTTCGATGGCTTTTTGGGCCTCGGGGACGGTTTTACCGGCGACTATGACTTCGCCGACGAGGCGAAGATTGATGGTCCCCTTGGCATCGACCGAGGCGATGACGGAAAGATCGTCTTCCTGGTAGACGTCGATCCGGAGGCGGTCGGTGGCTACGATGGCGTAGCCGGGCGAGGGGCGCGGGGTGGGTTTTGCGGTGTCCTGGCCGGAGACGATCGAGGCCGCGGAGGCGAGGACGAGAGCGAGAAAGCCCAGCGCGGTGCGGAAGGCGGAGCGGGCGGAGTGACGGCGGAGGAACGGCACGGGCCGACTGTTCACCATCGGGAGGAGAGATTCAATGAAATCGTGCTCCGCGTGTAGTCGGAGAACGCGAGCGTGGACCAATTTTCGAACCAGCTGTAGCCGAGGGTGGCTTTGAAGTGATCGCCGAGGGTGTAGGCGACGCCGGTGTTCCAAGCGAAGTAGGTGTCGCGGCGGCCTGCGCCGAGCGAGCCGAGGAAGCGGGTGCGGCCGACGCCAACGCCCGCGTAGAGGGAGAAGCGGGCGTTGAGGGCGTACTGAGCGTCGAGGCCGGTTGCCAGGGTGGAGACACTGACGTCGGTGGCGATGGTGTTGAAATCGCTGGAGACCCGGCCGGTCACGTTGAGGCGACGGATGCCGCTCCAAGTAGCGGATACGAGCGAAGTGAAGCCATCGAAGTTTTCGCGCGTTCCATTAGTGCGGGAGGATTCGCGCAGCTGGTAGCCAAGGCGGGCGGTGCCGTTGATGGTGGAAATGATTTTTCCCGAGGTGCCGATGGTGAAGGCGTGGTCAATGTCCTGCGTGTCGGCGGTGGTGTCGGTCACGCGGAAGCGATAGCCGCCGAAGAGGTCGCGCTGACTGTTGTAGACGTAGAAGAGGTCGGAGCTGAGAGACCAGGTGTTGAGGTCAACGAGGGCGAAGTTGTCCTGAAAATCGCGGTGGCTCCAGGCGGTCTGGCCGGTGAGGAAGTAGCGCTCGATGACGGGGTATTTGAGGTTGAGGCCGGCGTCGTACTCCCAGGAGGTGGTGCGGATGTTGATGGCGGAGTCGGCGCGGCTTTCGCGTCTGGCGCCGGCGGTGAGTGACCCGGTGGTGCGGCCGCCGTCTTTGGTGAGCTCGGCGCGGGCGCGGGGGTTGGCGAAGTCCTCGGAGGAGAACTCCTGGAACTTGGAGAAGTCCCAGCCGAGGCTGCCGTTGACGCCCAGCAGGCCGGCCTTGCGGCGGTATTCGAGAAGGAGAGACGCGCTGTAGGTCGTGTCGCCCTCGCCGCCGTTATACGCATAGATATTGGAATCGTAACCGATGCCCGCGGTACCGGTGACGAAGATCTCGTCGTGGCCGTCGTTGAATTTCACGAGCGCGTGGGCGGAGACGGCGAAAGAGCCGGTTAGCAGCGCGGTGAGGGCCGAGGCGCGAAGGCGGGACGGAGCGGACAGGAGCATGAAACGGGGAGGGCGTTAGCAGGCGGGCGGAGTTTTTTGTTCAGCCGCCGATGCGGGCGGGGCTCACGGTGAAACCGGGATCGGGCGTGGAGGGAGTGACTTCAATGGGGCGGATCTCGTCTTCTTCGCCATCGCCGCGCTGGGCGACCTCGAAGAAGACGGTGCGGCGGGAGATGCAGGCGAGGGAGACGTTTTCGTCGAGCTTGGCCTGTTGTTCGTCCATGATCGGTTGTACGGCAATGGAGGCGGTTTGATCGGTGGCGGTTTTGCGGATGATGGCTTGCTGGCCGGGGCGTAGAGTCTGGCTTGTGCCGCCAACGTCAGGGACGAGGACGGTGACGTCTCCTTCGATGAGGGAGACGCGGGTTTCGGTGTCGGAGACCTCAATCATGACTTTGCGACCGCGAATGTTCACGGCGGCATGCGGTGTCTGGTAGGTCATGGAGCTGCCGGCGACGAGTTTACTGGTGCAAACGCCGATGGAGCCGCGGGTGATTTTCACGAGGGTCTGAGAGATGGAAGGCTCGGCATCGAGGTCGCTGCGGTTGGGTTGGAAAGGCTCTTGAAGGAATTTTTTCACCTCGAAGCGCGTCTCCGGGCCGACGTAGATCGCGGTTCCATTCGAGAAGACGAGGGACTGGCTGGAGCCGACCTTGGTCTCGATAGTAGTGCCCTCGGCGACGTGGACAGACTTTTTTGTCAACGCCTCGATGCGTTCACCGGTGTCAATCTGCGCTTCGCCGGTGATGTCGGCGACGTAGAGCTTGCTGGCGGGGTTTTTATTTTTGGGGGCGGCGGAAGAAAACGCGGGGAGAAGGGCGAGGCCCAAAGCGAGGAGGGACGGCGCGAGGCGGGCGCGAAGGGCGGAGGTTTTTTGCATACGCGAAGGCGTAGGGGATTCCCCTTAATGCATCAAATGCAAAAATCATGCGAATCCTGCATTCGCATGATTGTTACAGGCTAAGAGGTAGTTCAGGCACTGCGCGATGCGGAGCGCGTGCGAGCGGGCTGGCCTACGGGTGCGCGCGTATCGGTGAGCGCGCGCAGACAAGCGCAGGCGGGGAATACGCGTTATTCGACGACGAGGTTGAGGATCTTGCCGGGGACGAAGACGACGCGCTTCAGCGTTTTTCCCGTGATGAACGGGCTCGCGTCGGAATTGGCCTGGGCGGCGGCGAGTGCGGCGGCTTGATCAGCGCCGACGGGGAGGAGGAGTTCGGCGCGTTTCTTGCCGTTCACCTGGACGACGACTTTGGCTTCGGTGGAAACGAGCTTTGAGGCGTCGAAGGACGGCCACGTGGCATCGACAATCGAGCCGGTGCCGCCGAGGCGGGCCCAGAGTTCTTCGGCGAAGTGCGGGGCGAAGGGCGCGAGGAGTTGGAGGAACGAGAGCAGGCTCGCGCGGTTGATCGACGGCGCTTTTTGGAGCGCGTTGGCGAAGATCATCATCTGCGAGATGGCGGTGTTGAAGCGGAGCGCGGCGATGTCCTCGGTGACTTTCTTAATCGTCTCGTGGAGGAGCTTGCTGAGCTCGGCGGAGTCTTCGGCGGTGGCGGAGATTTTTGCGTTGATGGAGCCGTCTTCGGCGATGCTTTCGCGCCAGATTTTCTGGAGGAAGCGATAGACGCCTTCGATGCCGCGGGGATTCCACGGTTTCATGGCCTCGAGCGGTCCGAGGAACATCAGGTAGAGGCGAAGCGTGTCGGCGCCGTGGGTTTTGATAATGTCGTCCGGGCTCACGGTGTTGCCGCGGCTCTTGGACATTTTTTCGCCGTCTTCACCGAGAATGATGCCTTGGTGGAAGAGTTTCTTGAAAGGCTCCGACTGCGGAACGACGCCTTCGTCGAAGAGGACTTTGTGCCAGAAACGCGCATACAGCAGGTGCAGCACGGCGTGTTCGGCGCCACCGACGTAGATGTCGGGCACGCCCCAGTATTTCAGGAGTTCAGGAGCGGCGAGGGCGTCGGTGTTTTTCGGATCGAGGTAGCGCAGGTAATACCAGCACGAGCCAGCCCATTGAGGCATGGTATTCGTTTCGCGGCGACCGCGGACCCAGGCGTCGCCCGCGGGCTTTGGCTGCGAAGCGGGGACGGAGGCGCCGGTCTCGGCGTTGATCCAGATTTCCAGCCACTCGGTGACATTGGCGAGCGGGCTCTCGCCGTTGCCGCTGGGGAGATAGCTTTGGACTTCGGGCAGGCTGAGCGGGAGCGCGGTCGCAGGAAGCGGGAGAGCGTAGAGGGTTTTGCCGTCGCTCGTGAAGGTGACGGGCTCGGCGGGAACGTCGGCTTTGCGCGTTGCCAGGGCGCGTTCGTAGTCAGCCTTTTCGACCCAGACGATCGGGAACGGCTCGCCCCAATAGCGCTGGCGCGAGAAGAGCCAGTCGCGAAGTTTGTAGTTTATCGTGGCTTTGCCGCGGCCTTTGGCGGCGAAGTCGGCGGTGATTTTTTTCTTCGCTTCTTCCCACGGCATACCGGTGTAGCCTTCGGAGTGAACGAGCACGCCGTCGCCGGTGTAGGGGAGTTTTGGATGCCCGTCACCGTTGCCCTCGTGCTTCGCGGGCTCGATGACCTGGATGACGGGGATCTGGAATTTGATGGCGAACTCGTAGTCGCGTTCGTCGTGCGCAGGGACGGCCATGATCGCACCGGTGCCGTAGCCCATGACGACGTAGTCGGCGATCCAGACGGGGACGCGGGCGCCGTTGGCGGGGTTGAGCGCGAAGGAGCCGCTGAAGACGCCGGACTTATCCTTGGCGAGATCGGTGCGCTCGAGGTCGCTCTTGGCGGCGGCCTTTTTCTTGTAGGCATCGACGGCCTCGCGTTGCGCGGGCGTGGTGAGCGCGTCGACGAGCGGATGCTCGGGCGCGATGACCATGTAAGTGACGCCGAAGACGGTGTCAGGACGCGTGGTGAAGACCTTGAGGTCGCCGAGGTTTTCTTTCTCCAGCTTGAAGAGCAGTTCAGCGCCTTCGCTGCGGCCGATCCAAGCTTCCTGCATCCGTTTCGTGGAGTCGGGCCAGTCGACGTCTTTGAGGTCGGCGAGCAGGCGCTCGGCGTAGGCGGTGATGCGGAGGACCCACTGGCGGAGATTGCGGCGTTCGACGGGGAAACCGCCGACTTCGGATTTGCCGTCGACGACTTCTTCGTTGGCGAGAACGGTGCGGAGCTCGGGGCACCACCAGACGGGGCGCTCGTCAACGTAGGCGAGGCCGTGTTTGAAGAGCTGGAGGAAAATCCACTGTGTCCAGCGGAAGTATTTCGGGTCGGTCGTGTCGACTTCGCGGTCCCAGTCGTAGGCGAAACCCAGCGCCTTCAGCTGGCGGCGAAAGTTGGCGATATTGTTCTGCGTGTTGGTCGCGGGATGCGTGCCGGTTTTGACGGCATGTTGTTCAGCGGGGAGGCCAAACGCGTCCCAGCCGATGGGATGGAGGACGTTGAAACCTTGGGCGCGTTTGGCGCGGGTGATAATGTCTGTGGCCGTGTAGCCCTCGGGGTGGCCGATATGGAGACCGGCGCCGGACGGGTAGGGGAACATGTCGAGTGCGTAGAACTTGGGCTTCGACGTGTCGTTGGTCGTGCGGAAGGTCTTTTGCTCGTCCCAGATTTTTTGCCAGTGCGGCTCGATTTGGGCGAAGTTGTAGTCGGTGCTGTTCGTGGCCATTGGAGAGAACCGGCCAACGTGAAGAAATCGCCGGGAGCGTCAATGTTTCGGACGGCAAGGCGTGATGGATGCGAAGGATCGTGTGGGCGATCGGATCGATTTATTTTCAATACTTGCGGAGCCGTTTTTTTTCTCTCAACGTCCGCGCTCCCTGAAAAGGGCGCGGTAGCCAAGTGGTAAGGCCGAGCTCTGCAAAAGCTCTATGCGCCGGTTCAATTCCGGCCCGCGCCTCCAGTGTTTCACCTCTGAAAAAGGTGTGCGGGTCGACCCCAGTGCCAAAAAGTTCCTGGCACTCATTTGGAGAAAAACCCTTGCCGCTCATAGCTGCAAGGGTGGGCAGACCAAGAAAACCACCCAGAATCACGAAAATAACCCGGCCAGATGGCTCGGTGTGTTTTCGCGTTCGTGCGGTTGTTTTGGGCGATGATCGCCGCAAGGTGGTCGATTCATATGATGAAGCGAAGCTCTTAGCCGTTCAATGGAGCGGTGATCGCAAGGAAGAACTGAAAGTGCTGCCCACGCGGCTTTCACCTTCGGCTTTAGCCGACGCCGAGGTTGCATCACGCCTTTTGAGCGATCTTGGCCTTGGCTTCGTAGAAGCCGCACAATGGCTCGTAAAAAATTACACGCGGCCAAGCGTAGTCGAATGGTTGCCCGCGATTGCGGGCTACGAGAAGGACCGCCTGAAAATTGGAGTATCGGACAGCCAAGTATCCAATGTGGTTAAGGCGGCCAACCGCTTTGCAAAGTTTGTGGGCCGATCCACCGTCGGCTCAGTGACCCGTCTTGAACTGGAAGGTTTTCTGGCGACTCTTCCGGCGGACGTTTCTGCCACAACCTACAACGGCTTGCTGGGAGATATCGGGACATTCTTCGGCTGGTTAGTAACCAAGGGACATCTAACTCAAAATCCCGCTGAAGGAATGGAACGCCGCAAAGTCCGTCGCGGAAAACCCCAGATTATGGCTCCGGCCGCCGTGGAAGCGCTCATGCGTTATCTAGAGGAGCATCTGCCAAGTTGGGTTCCCTACGCGGCGTGTTGTGTGTTTGGTGCAATCCGTCCGGGTATCCGCGAGGGCGAAGCTAACCGACTGAATGCTGATTTGCGTGCCGGGAAAATAGTTATTCATCCTGGAGGCATTGAAATCCGCGGAAAAGCCAACGGTGATCGCATTGTCCCTTGGAAACTCTGCGGTCCATTGAAACGGTGGTTGGAGGCGTATCCTCCAGACGGATCACTCTGGCCCTCTGCCGCTCCGACAATCGCTGAACGCGAGTGGGCGAAAATCCGCAAGATCCATAAGTTCCCGGTGGCCGACGTGCTACGCCACACCGGCATTACGGCGATGTGTTATGCGCCGCATAGCTCAATGAAGTCGATAGCCATCGGGTGCGGTACGAGCGAAGCCAAAATTCGCAGTAACTATCTGGGACGCTGGTCTGATGAAATGACGCAGGTGCTCTATTCGATACTTCCAAATCGGCAGGCAAAGTCAGCGGCTGCATAACTTCGACCTGTTAATTCAAAATAGCAGAGGATGTATTCGAAGCGGCCCGTGCAAAGCACGCTGTATGAAATGGCGAGAAGAGGTGAGTGGGAGGGGCCCCGCTCCTATGCGCGGGAACGGCCCGGGGAAAGGGCGTGAGGTGAATTGCTCTTTGCGCCTGCCGGTCGCGGGTAGTGGCCGTGGCGGTAGGTGCCTTGATCCGTTGAGCCACCTCCAGCTGTGACCATCCGTGGCCAAATCAGGGGCCGCAGATGTCCATTGGCTTCATCATAACCCTCACATGCGCGTTGGCCCTTTGCATTCGGTTCAATCGACCCATACCATAGGTATGAATACTTCCGAAATTTCTATCCCGCCCCGGTTTCATGTGCGACTAAACGAAGAGCACCGTGCGATTCTTGCTGCGAACATTTTGAAAAACCCACGCACGGCTGAAAAGGCGGCGTCCGAATTGCTCGCACAAAAACTCGACGAACTTGCAGGGAAACCGGCGCCGGTCGATCCGATCGAGGCCATCGCCAGCAGCCTCCGCTCGATAGAGTCTAAGGTTGAACAACTCGTGGCCATGCATGGCCAAAATGGGCATACGAAAGATTCTGTGGCCGCGTTCGGCCAAAACCTCGTACAGATTCGTGACACCATCGAACAGGTTGCGGCGCGTTCCCACCTAACTCCTGCTGACCTTTCACCGCTCCTATGTTTGCTGACCACCCTCGTGGCCACCGTTGGCCAACTTACAGAAAAAACAACTCCGACTTTGCTACCGGCACTGGTCAAAACCCTGCATTCGACTACGAACCTTTTTAATCCGAAGCGAACCTCGGTGGCACTGTCCAAACTGAGCAAATCCGCCAGTAACTGGAGTGGCTCGTGTCGGGGAACCCTCGGTTATGCAGTATCCGCGATGTTCGTGTCCGGTGTCCTTGCATGGCCACTGAGCAAGTGGGAAGCACGGCTTCAGCAAGAATCCGTTATGCCTGCTTCCAAAAGCGCACAGCACGAAACGCCGAAATAATCGCGGCCAGCACCAACAAAAGCCCCGGCTACCGGCCGGGGCTTTTTGTTGGAAGGATCCAAATGTTTGCTCGCCGTTGAAGCATAACACCCACGCGGACGGTTAATCTTTGATACGCGCTCGCTCGATAGGGGGGGCACCGTGAAGGATTTCGTCGTGCGCTTTGATCGCGGCAAGGGCCTCCCGTGCATACGTCCCCTCAGTACCGCCCCGCTTTTCTAAGCGCCGCAGATGCGCACGCACTGCCGTTGAAACTCGGCCGAAGTAATCGAGCAATAAGACCGCCTCACTGCGGCCATCACCTCTCACGATACGCTCCACTGCTTCGCACAGCTGCTCAGCCGGCAGATACATCCACTCGGGTTTTATATCCTCGATTTCCTGCGTAAGGCACTGGTTCTTCTGTTTCAGCTCCGCAATTTTTCCGCGATCCTCGGCCAACTCAGGACCAAGCACGGCTTCTGCAACGATGCGAATCATCTTCAATTTCGCCGCTCGTTCGTTTGCCCACGATTCCTCCCAAGCGCGGTGGCCATCGTCGTGACACAACTTCAGTGCACGATTTTCGGAAAAAACCCTCTTCCAGAAACCGTCAACGTAGTCCGCAACGCAAACATCCCAGCACGAGCCAAGTTTCTTCGCGGCACGCTTGGCTTCAGCCGTTTCCAAGACGCTCCAGTCCGTGCACAGCCACGGTTGGGACACAGCCTTGCCGTTCTCTTTCAAAACATTGCCAGATTCGTCGCGGACCAAGCGATTAAACATCGTAGCCGGAGCCTCATGACTGGCAGCGCGGTGGCGACGCAGCGCTACGCCCGAGATTCCAAGCGAATTCAAAGTCAGGCGCTCTGCTTTGGGACCTTTCGTTGCTGTCGTCGTTGCGCCGAAAAGTCCCAACCGGGAACGCTCGGGATCCGTGATGTCGATATCGCGAGCGTAGATATGGCAGTGCAAGCATCCCTGTTCCAAATGCCAAACTAGCATCTCCGCTTCGAGCCCCGCCGTCGCGCCTGGCAGCTTTGTGGTCTTTCGGACCAGATCGCGCACCTCTAGCGACAGCACTCGCAGAAATTCACGGAGTTGGGTTGGCGTCATTAACCCGACGCTCACTGCGTTGATCAGTGCTTGGCTATCGCCAGGAGAGACCGAGAAGAACTCCTTAACGAAGCCCGGCCAACGTTTGCGCGGTTTGCCATCACGCGATTTCCCGTGCCGGGTTTTCCCTTTTCTTTCTCCTATGTAATAAAGCAGCGGATTAAGCAGCCGCAGGCGCCGTCGAGCTTGCTCCTCCGTAATTAGCGCCGCGTCATCGATCCGCCGCTTAGGCCGATAGCCCACATTGACGGCGACAATCGCTCCGCATCCCGGCAACTTCTCTCCACCCGCTAAACGTACAATCTCGTCGAAATCTTCTACGCCCTTTTTGATCCGGCTTAGCACCTCCTCGCGGGTCGGATCGTCGCGATCATCGAATCCGAGAGCCTTCAATATCACTTTGCGCACCTTTTGGGATGCTCCGTCTATCCGGTTCGCGAGCTTTCGGACATAGTGATCCTCGCTAGAAAGTTCGATGTTCTTTCCGCCCTTTGTTCGCCCCCGGTGCGGCATCTTGAGCTTCGCTGGTCTGGTCACCGCACACCTCCCATGCGCTGGAATTTTACCGCCGGAATGGCTGCACACGCCGGTTCCCGCGTCAGGGTTTTGGAAAGAAGTGGTAGCGACTGGCTCACCGCATTTCTATGGGTGAATTTGCGCTGACCCAAAGGGTGATCTGTCGAAAAAATCAGCCCAGCGCCGGTATCCCGTTTCACGCTCGATCCACGGCCGAGCGCTCTTCGGGAACGCAGCGACGCCCCGCAATCCTCGCCCTGCGCGCAATCGCGCTGGGGTGCCGACCGTCGGATCACGTCATCGTGACTCCGTCGGTCTCCTCGGCCCCATCTCTACGATAGGCCTCGGGGATCCCAAAAACGTAACGGTTTTGGTGCTCATCTGGCCCGCCCTCCATGGTTGGGCCAGACCCTACCAAGCCCATGAGTTGGCCCACCCTAGAAAGGGCGTGCCAACTCACCACCGAAATTCGGCTTGGACTTGGCCTCGAAAAACTTCCTAAGCGTCAATTTTTCGAGGCATGATTTTCGTGCCGAAAATCCCCCGCACGTGGGTCCCTTGCTCACCGTCTGCTACGCCGCGATTGCGCCCCTCAGCACCACTTCGTGCAGAGGGTCCTGGCTGGCTCTCGACCGGCATCTTATGCTTGCGGCACAAGTATGCGCTCGGTCGCCAGTGGAGCACCGAATTTCGGTGGCTCCGGCCCTCTCGGTTTAGACCTCACGCCCGTTCGCAAAGCGGCACTGCACACGCCAAATTGGGTGCGTATTATGTCCGGACGTTTCAACTGCGGCTGGCCACATCTTACCTGGCACCACGGTGGAAGCCCTCATGCTGGCAATGGAATCGCTACCACCGCGCCAGACGGCTGGTGGTATGCCTTGCCTGTCGCAAAATCGATCACCCAGTGCGCCGGCGGAGCCTCTGCACCCGCGCAGCCGGGAACGAGCACGAGGGTTTTGCGCTTCGATGGCGGCCAAACACACCACGGGATTCCGTGGTGAATATGTCCCGATAGATAGAGTCGAGGAGCGCTTTCGCGGAGATGATCTGCTGCATCCTGATCGCCGACGTCGAGTTGGCCGGACAAAGCGCAAACGCATCCAGCTGGTGGCGCGTGGTAGACTACCACGTCTGCTTCGGGCCAACGGGGTTGCAGCCAGCCGGATACTGCGAGCTTCACGCCATCGACATCAACGATATCACCGTCCACGCCGATAATGTTGCCTTGACCGCGGAGACTGCGGATCCACCCACCTTCGGCAGCAACGTCTACAGACACTCGACGGTCTTTTACCCAATGATCGTGATTTCCCGAACAAACGATTGTTGGGGTGGGAAGACTAAGGAGCCATTCACGGCATGTCCGCATCTGTTGGCGTAGCCCCGTCCTGGAAAATGCGTTCATGGTGTCGCCAGCGACGACGACAGCGTCGAATTTTCCGGCATGGGATGATACCCATTCAAGCCACGGCGCGTGGAGATGCAGATCTGCGAGGTGTAAAATTCGCATGGTTAATTTGGTGCGGATACGCGGTTCGGAAACGCAAAGGAGTGCGGTGTTAGCCATGCCCCATGCGGACAAGTCACAGGCAACGGAATGTCACGGGCGTTGACAGCCGAGGCTCCCAAAGGAAATTCAGCGGTATGCCGCGCAAGAAGCAGTCCCAGGCCCCCAAAATTTCCAAGCCTGACCGCGGCGGTGCCGCCGCCGTGGTAGTCCGCAAGATTGTCGCGTTTTACGGAGGAAAACGCACAGTTACCCAAAAACTCGGCGATTCGATTAGTCGCCCCCTGCTTGTGGCCCTTTGCAACGGCGAGCGTCCAACGACTACCGCCAGCGTCGCCGAGCTGTGCCGTGTTTGTCCTGAGGATTTGGCTGCTGAGCTGATCGCCGCCCACCTCCAAGACGAACTCGCACGGATACAGGGGCGTTATTCTCCCAAGGGCTCGGTTTTGACAGAAGGGCAACCTTGGTCGGGAGAAACTGATATCGTCATTACTCCGGCGGCCGAGTCGAAGGACGGCAGCAGCAATGCAGCAAGCGCCGCGCTGGCCGCGGCACATCGGCTTTTGGAACCATTCCCTGATCCGCAGGAGATCCTTCGAAAGGGCCGAGCCAAGCGGCGGCGGCTTACAGGCTGACATTGAATTCAGCATAGATTTGCCGCGGATTTCCCAAAGCTATTACGGAATAGCCCCATTCTGTATCCATCAGTATACTCCACGATACGTCGTGAACGTGCGAGCATTCCGGGCACGGCAAGCCCGGCACATGCCCAGTTGAGTGGCAGAATGGACACGCATCAGTCGGTAGTCGGGAGTTCCACGATTCCACAAAAGCGAGGGCTTGTGATTTGGCCCGAGCAAATTGGGCAGCCAAATGTTCTTCGTAGTCGCTCATGGTGATTACACGGCGCGAAGTTCACGAATGCGAAAAGCGGCGTCGCGGTAACTCTTCCAGTAATACGACTCAATGCGCGCCCGTCGGAGATCGACGTAATAGAGTACCAGCGCTATTTGTTCGCGCAGGCACTGTGCTGGAAGCATGTAGCCGTAGCTGGCGCCTTGGATCATTGTTTCAGCGTCGGGCTCCCATGGCATGCCAGTGACCTTATATTCGACGACGGCTCTGCCGCGGGATCCATTTGCGATGAGATCGGCACGCCCGGTGACTTTCCCGCATTCCAATTCAAACTCGGGGTGGAAAGTGACGTAGCCCTTGGAAATGAGATGTTGCTGGATGGCGCAGATGAATGGAAGGAGCACGCAACCTCCATACGGCAGGCAGTCTCCATCAAAGAAAGCTTTGCTGGATTGATGAAAGAGGTCTCCGCGTTTGGTGGGGCTCAATACTTCGAGAACGTTGCGACTTCGTTTGGAGCGAACCTTCAAAGGCTGATATTCTGGATCAGCTGCATTGCAGGTTATTTTGCGGAGTGCGGGTTGGCTTAGATTACCGGTGATAGCGGTGAGTTTCATGGGTTATTTGATGTGCGAGGGATCACCTGTGCGGATATGTCATTTGATGTGACATGCATGGCCGTCAAGTTGATATGTCACACTCAGTGACAGTTCTTCCAGCCTCTCTCCCCGGTTCTCTCCTTTGGGGAAAGAACACCCCTCCCGCTGTGCTGCCGCCTCGACTGTGCGCAGTCGTGCTTTGCAGCGGCGCTGCTCGCTCCGCCCTATGTTGGGTTCCGATCAAACGACTCTCGTTCGGCCTTCGTGCCGCCCTCCACTCGTCCAAGTGGCTTCTGGCGCACCCTGCCATTCCGGTGGGGCAAACCGACAACATGTCATTATTAACAAACCACAAAATCCATACATCACACGACGGAGATTTCCTCCTTCTTCCCGATCCAATCAGCGCCGCTCTGTTCATCGCCAAAGAACACTTCGGCGCCTTCTGCGGGTCTCCGAAAGACACGCCTCACTACGTATTCACGAAACCGATCGAACTCGAAACGCTACGCCTCGCCGTCGAACTTGGTTTCACATTCAACCGAGTCGCACTACGCGCTCTGACGTCTCACCCGAACCTGCAAGAACGACCCGTTTTGCGCTTCGAAATACAGCAGCGGCTGCGCGTTCTTCTCGCGCCTGCGGGACTGCTGCCAGATCAGATAATCGAGGTGCTCCAAGAAGACGAAAATCTCGGCGTTGTCGTATCACACACCATTGCGATGCCTCGTGCTTACGCAACGAGCTACGCAACGCGACTCATGGTCCGCAGCATGAAACTTCCCCGCAGCCGTATCAAAAATTAACTATGTCCACGGTCACACTCATTAACGGTGAACATGCGTACGACGTGATCGTCGGCGCAAATACACGCCTGGCGCCCCGCATTACCGTCGACTATCTCGCGGAACAGTTCCCCGCTGATTTCGCCAACGCTGTCGAGGTAGTCGAGCCATACCAGTGGCGCCTCCTCTACGAGGTGCACCACTACCCAATATACGCGCTCGCAAATCCTGCATTTGATCCGCTCCACGCGATCCTGGATGTTCTAGAGGAGCCGGAAAACACAAACCACGTATGTCTCGATGACGACCTCCGGTTGGGACCAAGCATTGAGGACTTCGCCGACAGACTTCGCGAACAACTAAGCGATGTCCCAGCCGATGTCCAAAAAGCAGTCTGGTGCATTCTTGCCGGTGCAAAACAGGCCGGCATGGATGAAGACCAGATTGCCCTAGATAGCTGGTGGCGGACCTGGCCACGAAATATCCGCTGATACCGATGATCGGCAGCCTGAGCGCTGCCGATCATTTGATTTTATTTCGCAGGAAAAGAACTGGCTGCGCAAACGCTGCGCCTCGTCTCGCTACAGGAGGAATCCCCGAGCACTATTTACTCCAATCATCGGCGAGGGTTTCTGCCTGTTCGAGGACGCGGGCGACAGCTTCATCCTGACCCTCGGGCGGATATTTGTATTTTTTGAGCAGGCGTTTGATCAAAATGCGCATCTTTGCGCGGACGCTATCACGCACCTGCCAGTCCACCGTGGTGCTGCTGCGAAGTTGCTCCGTCAGTTCGGTAGCGAGCTGCTTGAGCGTAGGATTACCCATCTCGCGAAGAACCTCGGGACGCTCAGCGAGTGCTGTATAGAAAGCGTACTCCTCAGGGCTCAGACCGAGTTGTTCGTGTAGACCGACATCGGAAGAAAAGTCGGTCGCCATCTTGATCATCTCCTCGATCACTTGCGCGGATTCGATAGCGCGGTTGTGGTATTTGCGCAGGGCCTCAACCAAGCGGTCGCCGAATTTTTTCTGGAGGACGACGTTGGTCCGGGTATGGGCCTTGATCTCGTCGCGCAGGAGTTTTTCAAGCAACTCTACCGCGAAGTTTTTCTGCGGCATGTTGCGGACGTCCTCCAAAAACTCCTTCGAAAGCAGGCTGATGTTGGGTTTCTTCAAGCCGGCGAGCGCGAAGATATCGGCGACGCCATCGGAGACCACTGCGTTGTCGAGGATGCGCCGGAGGGCCGAGTGTTTTTCTGCCTCGGTGAGTTTTCGGTCCACCGAGGTATATTTCACAATAGCTGCCTTCACCGCGCTAAAGAAGGCGATCTCGGTTCGCAGCTCCTCTGCTTCGTCGAGAGTGCCGCAAAGAGCAAAGGCGCGAGTGATGGCCGTGACGAGATCGAGGAAACGCTTTTTGCCGTCCTTCAGCGTGAGGATGTGATTGGCGGCAGGAACGAGCAGCGCGACCGGGTTGCTCTTGTAAGTTGAGTAGTTGAAGCCGCCGCCTTCGCGGAAGATGCCGCGGCAGGCGTCGAGCTTGGCGCGGAGAACGTCGAGAAACTCTTCGGCTTTGCGACTGGGTTGTCCACGGCCGTTGGAGTCGGCGTAAATTTTGAGCGCTGCCTTTAGGTCGTTGGCGATACCAATGTAGTCCACCACGAGACCGCCCGGCTTGTCTTTGAAGACACGATTTACGCGGGCGATGGCCTGCATGAGGTTATCGTCCTTCATCGGCTTATCGACATACATTGTGTGACAGCACGGAGCGTCGAAGCCTGTCAGCCACATGTCGCGCACGATGACAAGGCGCAGCGGATCGGCGGGATTCTTGAAGCGTTTTTCAAGGCGCTTCTTTTGGCGCTTGGTGGTGACGTGCGGCTGGAGCGCTTTGTCGTCGGAGGCGCTGCCGGTCATGACGACTTTGATTGCGCCTTTCTCGATGTCGGCGTCATGCCAATCTGGGCGGAGTGCGACGATGGCGGCGTAGAGACGGGCACAGATATCGCGGCTCATACCGACGATCATCGCCTTACCGGGCATGACGGCGTTGCGTGTCTCGAAATGGGAAACGAGGTCGGCGGCGATTTCCTCGATGCGCTCTTTGGAGCCGACCAATTTTTCGAGTGTGGACCAGAGGCCCTTCGTTTTCTCGCGCTGGGTTTCGTCCTCCTCCTCGACGATGTCCTCGACCTCGGCGCTCAGTTTTTCGATCTCAGTGCGATTGACGTCTAGTTTGGCGAGGCGGCTTTCATAGAGGATCTCGACGGTGGCGCCATCGTCCACCGCATCCTGGATGTCGTAGATGCTGATGTAGTCGCCGAAGACTGCTCGGGTGTCCCTGTCGTCACGCTCGATGGGCGTGCCGGTGAAGCCGATGAATGATGCGGTGGGCAGTGCGTCACGGAGGTGCTTGGCGAAGCCGTATAGATATTTACCAGTCTTGGTGTTCAGCCGCGCCTTGAGGCCGTATTGACTACGGTGGGCTTCATCGGAAATGACGACGACATTACTGCGTTCACATAGGATCGGATGCCGGTCTTCGTCATTGCCGAGCGCGAACTTCTGGATGGTGGTGAAAATGATTCCACCTGCCTGGCGTGAGGCGAGTTTAGTGCGGAGTTCTTCCCGGCTGTCGGCTTGTTCGGGCGTTTGTTTAAGGAGTTCCTGCGCGGAGCAGAAGGTTTCGTAGAGCTGGCCGTCGAGGTCGTTGCGGTCGGTGACGACGACGAGTGTCGGGTTTTTCATCTCCGGCTGCTGGATGAGCTTTCCGGCATAGCAGACCATGGAAATGCTCTTGCCCGAGCCCTGCGTGTGCCAGACGACTCCAGCCTTGCGCGAACCGGGCACGACTTCGCGGCCGTAGGGCGCACGCGATTCGCTCACCGAACCGCCGGCTACCTCCTGCGAAGCAATGACGGTGACGCGCACGGCTTCACGGACGGCATGAAACTGGTGGTAGCCGGCGATTTTCTTCACGAGCCGGTCGCCATCCTGCTCAAAAAGGATGAAGTGCTTTAGGTAGTCGAGGAACAGAGCGCGGTCAAAGAAGCCGCGGACGACCTTTTCGATTTCGAACTCTACGACGGGCTTGTCGTCCTCGTTCTTGATCGTGCGCCAAGGCAGGAAGCGCTCTTGATCTGCTGTGAGCGAGCCGACGCGGGCGGTGAAACCGTCGCTGACGACGAGGGCGGCGTTGTAGTTAAAAATGTCCGCGATTTCTTCCTTATAGGTCTGGATTTGTTGGTACGCTTTCCAGACGTCGGCGGCTTCGTCGGCGGGATTCTTTAGCTCGATGATCGCGAGTGGCAGGCCGTTGATGCAAACGACGAGATCGGGCCGGCGGGTTTTGTTCGGCCCTTTGATCGCGAACTGGTTGACGACGAGAAATTCGTTGGCATCGAGGCGAGCGAAATCGACGAGCCGCAGGTCGTCATGTTTAACCGCATCGCCTTCGCGCCAGCTTACTTTTATACCGGCGAGCAGCATGCGATGAAAGTCACGATTGCGCTGCTCAGCGACAGGATGATCGAGCTTGAGAAGTCGTTGCACCGTCTCGTCGATTACCGCCGCGGGCACGCTGGGATTGAGCCGCGCCAGCGAACGCGTGAGCCGCGGCACCAAGACCACCTCACGATAACTCGTGCGCTCTGGGGCTGTACCATCGTGTGCGATGTCCGGACCGAAGACGGTCTCCCAGTCCCCTTCGCGGAACCAGCCGAGGCACTGTTGTTCGAGTTGGTCTTCGGTGATCATCTTTGACTTTAGACTTAAAACTTACACTCGCACGAGACCTGGCTTGAGGCCGAGTTTGTCTTTGAACTCCTGCGGAATGTCCGGCCAGTGCTTGATGAGCAGGTCGACTAGTTGCCTGCCGTTTATCAGGCCGATGCGCGGGAATCCGGGTTCGTCCGCGATTTCGCGAGCGCGGTTCTGATAGTCGGCCGTCGTTATGAAGGCGCCTTGTGCGCCGTTTGGAATGGTCTGGCGCAGCTCCCTGACCGTGCCTGCGGAAATCTTCGTGCCCAACTTGTAGCGCTTCGCTTGAGCGTAGACTTTGACCTTTGCAAAATTGTCTACGTCGAGAGTGCCCTTTACGTCCACGCCGCCGTCGCCGCTCTTTCCAGTGTGTTCTGCCTCAAAACCGAGCGCCTCAAGCAGGTGTTTAATAAGGATCTCGAATTCCCGGGCGTCTAGTTCAAGCACGCGTTGCAGCGCGAACTCATATGCATCCGCAGCCGGTGCCGTTGCTTGTGGTGAGACGAGTTTGTTTTTTCCGATCGCGACGAAAAATTCGTCCTTCTGCGAAATCCAAAAGACCGTGAGCGCGGAGCGCAGTGTGTTCTGTAACGGAATTGAGAATCCAGTTCGGTTGATGCAGTCAGCAGACCATTTGATCCGGCGGCGGTGATTAAAACGGCATCCGTCCGTACCGCTGTCGTAGAAATACGAAGGATCGGGCTCAACGATGCCATAATGCAGCCATTGCGAGTCGATAGCCGGCGTGACGACATAGTCCCCAGCCTTGAGATCGAGAAGGAAGCGCGCGATTTGGCCCACTTGCTGGCCGATCACGATGTTCGATTCGTCCTTGGGATGCGCCTTTTTGTAGAGCGGAAAGAGCTCGTCCTTTGTCTTGATGGGACTCAGGTCAGATCCATACAGCCAGCCGATGCCAGCATAGCCACCCTTGAGAAAGTGATTCGTGTAGGTACCGAAGTCGGCGCGGACGCAGTAAAGTTCAGGCATAAGGGATGGCGCAGTGTGCAATTTCGGGACCGAAGGCCGTATCCCAGTCGCCTTTGCGAAACGAGTTTGGGCGCTGATTTCCGAGATGGCCTTCAGTGATCATCAGGTTTCGAAGCGGTGATCGGTCGAGGCGTTGATGGACAGCACACGAGCGGGCAGTCTGAACTCACGTCCGATAGCCTCGGCTTCAGCCGTCTGTAGAGGTTGGCCCTTTTGGCACAAACCGAATGCCAGCATGATGGTTTCAATGCCCACATGGTGGGCAGACAAAAGCTTTTGTAGTTCCGCTTGGGGCCAAACGGAATCCGGTTGATTGCGACTTTGGCGGAACGCTTCAGCTTCTTGATGCCACACACACGAGGATCCGAAGGGCGTGAGGTAAGGCTGCTTTGTTTGGAAGGGTTCTTCCGAGTAAAACATCTCGAAGATGGCGAAATGATGGAGCCACTTTTTCTGCCGCTCCAGCTGGCCCGAATAGTGCGAAGTTCCTGATACGGTCTGGTCGTAGTCCCAACCATACCCAGGTTTTGAGAATCGGGGCCACTTTGCTTCGAAGAGCGCCACTTTACTTTCGGATCCTCGGGTGAGGACGATGGTGGCGTCAGCCCCAACTTCGCGTTCTTCGGAATGACTAAGCAGAAACGACGTCGCTGTTAGGCCCGTCTGACTGTGGCTATTGATGTTTCGACGCAGGGTGCTCGTGAAATTCGACGTATAGTCGTTCTCGTCTTTTATGAGCCCACGAATCAGGTCGCTTCGAATTTCCTTATCGGAAATTCCTGCGAGCCAACATAACTCGGTCAACTGATCTGGTGGCAGAAAACTCATCTTATAGAGTGGGGTTTTACTCCGTCTGAGCGGCAAGGCGGCGGCTCGCCGCTTCGTATGTTTCGGGCTTCTGAGGCACTAGCGTCACCGTATAACGCCGCCGATCAATGAGCATCAAAAAGGCCATCTCGTTGCCTTCTACCGGCAACAACTTTCCCGCCCTCGTGATGAGCTTAATTCCGCACCCTTTACACTCTGCTTTTAGCCGCTGACTTGTGATCGAACTCAGATCGTTGCGGCTTTTGATCGCTGCAACCAAGCGCATCGCGAGCTTGTGCTTCGCGACAAAGTTACCGAGCGCAGCGAAGTTGACGCATGAAATTTCGCCCGAGATGTGAGCGACATTCGCCGCAGCGAAGGCGGCAATATGCTCGTCCATCCCTGCGGTGAAGATGAAGCCGCTTGGCCGCCACACCAGGATCTGATCGTCGAAAATGAGAAAGTCGAAATCGGTATCGAGTTTGAACAGGTTATCGTCAACCAAGCGAAGCGCGTCGTTGATGAACGTAACCAGGTGCTTCTTCAGCACGCCTTTGAATTGAGCCGCACGACGGAAGCCCATGGCCTTGTTTCCATGGTTATCACGAAAAATGGCGAAGTAGCTGATGAGGGCTGCCGGATTGTCGAGCCCGTGAGTGTCAGTTGGCAGATTCTCGGCATCGAAGATCTGTTTGTGCTTTTGGACCCACTCTGACTTTAGCGGGACTCTAAGACGTTCGGTTGCGCCGTATTTTTCCGCAGGGCTGAATTCTTCGATAGTGGTGTCGGCTTGAGTAAGAGCAGCGAACGTGTCACCGAGCATGGCCTTAAGAGCATCTTGGACGCCGGCCTCACTTGGCACGAGTCGGTAGGATTCACCGGCTTCGGTGTTGAGGCAGACGCCAAAGCTGACCGCTTGAATTTGAGCAAAGTTGAAGGGCATGGGGGTTTTATTTCTCGATGAACACCGTGTCGCTAAGTCGATAGGCTTCGAACTTGTCTCCTGTGGAAAGAGAGGTGCGACGGGTTAGAACGACAAAACGAGTCTTGCTGCTGAGTCCATCGGCAGGGTTCGGCGTGATGGTGAACACCCGGTAGCCTTTTAGGGCAAAAATGATGTTCATGTAGTGCATGTTTAGGTGCCAGAACAGGAACAGAATGAAAACCAGTGCGACGGCTGTGGCCGCGAACTCCCGATTGTTGTTTAGCGTTACCGTGTAGAACGGGAGCAGCATTGCGAAGAGGTAGACTAAGATATGGTCGCGGTGATCGTCGGCGTGATGCACCGTCTTCCACTGGCTGTCGTTGATCCGGCGGGCTGTGCGAATGCGAAGCCAAAGAATTGCTGTCGGGGCGATGGCCAACAACAGACACGAAGGAATAAAGTAGAAATCCGGAACCGGCCCCGAGCCACGAATCGCCCAAAGCACGAATAACGGAGCCATGCTGCTCAGAACCATGATCAACCGCAGAAATTGCAGACCTTCTTTCGACGTTTGGGATGTCATGAGTTTTGGTGTGGTTCGCTGGCCTATAATTCAACGCTCAGGGGCACAAGTGCCAGCTGGGCACGTTGGGTGATGCAACGCGTGAATGCGGGTTAGCGGCACCGACGTCGAATGCTGTATTGCAATATCTATGACGGAACACCCCGAGGCACTGCTGTTCGAGTTGGTCTTCGGTGATCATGGCTCTGTGACTTGGGGCATATCAGCCGAGCTGTTTTCCGGTGGTTCTTCGGCCTTTGTTGGGTCTCCTCTAGCGAGCAACCGGGGAAGGTCCGGAAACTTCGTCTCAGCTGCGACGCCGACGTCACGTGAAGAGCACTTCACTCCGTCGTTTCTAAAACCCAAGAAGGTCATGTTGGGTTTAATGCTCTCTAACTCGGGGGAGAATGGTTTGTTGAACGACCAAGCGCGAAGTTCACCGCTTATCCAATCGGAAAGCCAAAGGCACGGTTCCGTCTTTGAATCAGCTACGCTAAAACTGGCTGGTGGCGCTGTGCTGATGCCGAAGTGAGCTTCAGCGAGTTTCTTGGCCGTCTCCAACCCCCGGCTGAACCCAAGTGCGAGCGCGGTATTCATCCACTCCCTATGCTTGCGGTCGTGAGTGAAAACTGCCGCCGTGCCGCTGGTGAGGAAATCCAAAGCAAGGTGGGACACGACGATCTCGACGGTGGTAGCGAGCGTGTTGGCTTGAAGAAAATATGAGCGATCGTTGATGAGATCGTTCCAAGTTAGATCCAGCGGGTTCTCTTCTGCCCTGCGTGCCGACGCATGACAGCGGAAGAGGTGTTTAATGAACGCTTCTTTTTCGACTAAGCATCCCAAGATTGTGATGTCATTTTCTCGGATGATACGTGCGAAATCTTCTCTGATGGCCGCACGTTTGGCTTCGGGCACCTGCGTCATATGAATTTCTGAAGGTGCGTTTGCGCTCCAGTGCTTTGCCCTCAGCGCATCCAGCAAAGAATTCACTTGTTGGATTTTGTTTTCGGGAACGATTACAGGCGCAAAGACGTAAACGTCGTGGAGCCTCTGAAACCCGACGTCTCCGGACTCGTCGATGAGCACTTTGACCGTCTTTGTTGGCTCTTTGAGAAGATGCCTCCGCTGCATCTGAGCGACGGCGGTTGCTCGTTGTTTAGCTTCGATTTTTTCTTTTTCCGTGGAAAGAATTTGAGGAATGCGCGATGGGTCTGTTTTCGCATTCGGTGAGTCTTTGTAGAACTGACTGAGTTGGTCGTAGATGTGCGTGTTGGCGATGTTCACCAGGGGGGCGAACCATACACCGTCCTCGAAGTTTTCGAACTCAGCGCGAATGTAGGTTGTGCCAACTTTCGGATCCACAGAACCGCCCTCGATCACCTTTTGGCCATCCACCTCAACGAATTTAACTTCCCACATCCAATCGTGGAGATTGTAGAGCCCTACAGGCCAGCAGCCTCTCTTAAAAGTGGGATGTGCTCTTATCCAAGCAGCCGCGCCCTTGTCCGCCCAGATGTGGAAACGCATTCGCTTTAGCATCCGCCGCGTCGGGATGTGAGTGAACGTAATTTCCAATATATCATCGAGGACATCGGGTCGCATTGTGCGCCTGATCTGTTGGCAGCCCTCGTAGATATCCAATGGTTCGCTCATGTCGTAGGCTGTGCGGTTGTGACGGACAATTCCCCGCTCAGCAGCTTGGGCAGAAGCGTGTCGCGCAGGGTAGCGAGGGTGCGGGATTGGGTGCGGTTCGCGACGATCTGGTCGAGCAACGGCTGAATTACCGGGCTCAATTCCTCAATCAGTGATGGCGTCGGGACCAAGACCTTTGCCTCGGTGAGGTGTTTGCGCTGAATATGCCCCATCGTCGTCGCTTTCGACGCGGCAATCAGCCGGAAGCTTTCGAGATGGTGACGCGTCCAATGGTAATAGAACCACTGCGGAAAATCCTGTGAGGTGACCTTAAACAGGTGCTGATTTAAGGCGCCGTTGCCACCGCACCAGAGTTCGACCTCAAGGCTGCCGGACCAAGAGAACAGAATATCGCCATCGCCGATGATGTATTCCGCGGGAAGTTCCGAGCTGCAACGATCAGCACCGATCGTGTCGCCTTTGCGAAGCTGAGCGATTTTGATGACGGGAAGGGTTTCGCCGTCACCGGGAGGGAACTTCTGAAGCGCGAGGCCGTTTAGAAATTGGGCAATATCGTCGAGGCTCTTCACTCCCCATCCTGCGGGAATCTCGCCGAGAGGGGAGTCTTGAAACCCAGCGGGGAAGAGGGCGGCGGTGGGGGCGTCCATGCCGGAGGGGGGGCGGCCGGCGGCTTTGGCGTGGACGGGGTCGAAATCCACGAACCAGCTCTGGAACAGCGCCCGCGCCATCGCCTCCAGCGTCGCGTTCATCCGCCGGTTCAACTCGATCTTGTCGTCCAGCGTCCCGAGGATTCGCGCGATGGCTTTTTGTTCGGGGAGGGGCGGGAGGCGGAACGTGAATGCCTCAATGCGACTTGGCGCTGTGTGGAGAATCTTGGTGCCAGATGCGCTGACACAGAGTTCTCGATTGAACTCCGAAGTGAGCGCCAAGTGATAGATAAAATCAGGGCAAATCCGGTCGGGCGCCGTGACGACAACTTTCCCCATTCGCTGGTTGTGAAGGTATACGTTTCCGTCGTTCGGAATTCGGCCAGGAATTCCCAAGATTTCACCGCCAGACGTCTGGCACGTCATGACGAGCAGGATGTCACCGGGAGCCAATTCGTATTCCTTGGGATACTCGCCGGTGTATTCCTTTACCGACGTGGACTCGAAGCGGAAACCTCCAGTGTATTTGAAATTGCCGATTCCGACGACGATTGGGCGACCGTTTCGCTCCTCGCTGAAGAGCTCACTCTTGAACGGCCAGCCGTGCGTGATTTTCACCAAATCACCAAGCCGAACCGAATCCCAGTTCGATGGGTCAGTCGCCATACCCGATCCTTTGTAGATTCGCTTTGATGGCCTGCTCCAGTTTCGCCGACTCGGCGAACTGGGCGTTTAGCTCGGTGACGAGCTTCTGCATCTTTTCGTCGAAGGGTTCGCCGTCGTCCACGACGTCCTCGGCGCCGACGTAGCGGCCAGGGGTGAGCACGTGGCCATGGGCGGCGATTTCGGCGAGGGTGGCGGATTTGCAGAAGCCTTTGACGTCGGCGTAGTTCTTGCCGCGTTTCCAAGCGCGGAACGTGCCGCTGATCTTTTCAAGGTCGGCGGCGGTGAAATCGCGGAGGACGCGGTCCTTCATGTAGCCGAGCTGGCGGGCGTCGATGAAGAGGACTTGGCCGGAGCGGTCACGGTTTTGCCCGCGGGCTTTTTTGTTTTTGGTGAGGAACCAGACGCAGGCGGGGATCTGGGTGTTGGTGAAGAGCTGGCCGGGGAGGGCGAGCATGCACTCGACGAGGTCGGCCTCGACGAGGGCGCGGCGGATGTCGCCTTCACCCTTGGTGTTGGACGACATGGAGCCGTTGGCCAGCAGCAGGGCCATGGAGCCGTGCGGGGCGAGGTGGTGGAGCATGTGCTGCACCCAGGCGAAGTTGGCGTTGCTCTTCGGCGGCGTGCCGTAGGCCCAGCGCGGGTCGCCTTCCAGCCGGCCGTCCCACCATTCGCTGATGTTGAAGGGCGGATTGGCCATCACGTAGTCGGCGCGGAGGTCGGGGTGCTGGTCGGAGAGGAAGGTGTCGGCGGGTTGTTTGCCGAAATTGAAGTCGATGCCGCGGATGGCCATGTTCATCGCGGCGAGGCGCCAGGTGGTGGGGTTGCTCTCCTGGCCGTAAACGGAGATCGCGCCGAGCCGGCCGCCGTGGGCCTCGATGAAGGCCTCGCTCTGCACGAAGAAGCCGCCGGAGCCCATGGCGGGGTCGTAAACCTTGCCGGCGTAGGGCTCGAGCATCTCGACGATGACGGAGACGATGCTCTTCGGTGTGTAGTATTGGCCGCCCTTCTTGCCCTCGGCCAAGGCGAACTGGCCGAGGAAGTATTCGTAAACGTGGCCGAGGATGTCCTTGGCGTTGAGGCTGGCGTGGCGGAAGGGGATGGAGGAGACGACTTCGCTGATGAGGCCGACGAGCTTGGCGGGCTCGATCTGGAGCTGCATGTAGCGGTTTTTCTCGATGACGCCCTTGAGGCGGGCGTTTTCCTTTTCGACGGCTTCGAGGGCGTCGTCGATCAGGCGGGCGGCGGAGCGGAAGGTGTATTTCTCGACCTTGCCGTTGCGGATCTCGATCTCGGTGTCGGGCGCGAGGGCGGCGTTTTCACGGATGGTTTTCCAGCGGGCGAGAGGCGGGACCCAGAAGACGTTTTTCTCGGTGAAGTAGTCTCGGTCCTCCAACTCGTCGTGGATGGCCTTGGCGTGGGCGGCGTCGGTCTTGTAATCGGCGCGGTCGAGAAAGTAGTCGCTCTGCGGGTCGCGGAAGGAGGCTTCGAGTTCCTCGCGGCGGAGGTCGAAGGCGTCGGAGACGTATTTGAGGAAGATAAGGCCAAGGACGGCGTGCTTGTAGACGGCGGCGTCGAGGTTGGAGCGAAGGCGGTCGGCAGCGTTCCAGAGCTTCTTGTCGAGGTCGTCGAGGAAGGCTTGTTCGGCGGAGGAAGGGGCGGAGGCGGTCACGAAAGGGGAAATTTGGAAATACTGACAACACGGCGAAGTTGGAGACGTCATGAAGCCCCCATTCCGCCGCCTCGAACTGGAATTCGAAGAACCTGAACGGTATCTGCATTTCCGCCACGATCCTGACCGTGTGCAATGCAGAATGAATGCAGCCCGGCCCGCCCCAGCTATCTCACTTGCGCAGCTCCCGCGCAGCACATGGCAAAAAAAGACGAGATTCTCCGGCCGAGGCGGAGGATCATATTCCCCGAAAAAATGCATCACGAAAGCGATTCCGAAGAAACCACTGAAGAGCGTGCAGGCCCGCCAGGTACGTCCGACGCGCATTATCCTGAAACACGCGGGCTGGAGACCATATGGTCAGTACCTGACCTTCTCCGATTGCCCGATTCTAAGGATGATTGGATCATAAACGGACTCCTCAGGCGTGGCAGCCAGATGCTCCTCGCTGCGCCGCCGAAGTCCGGAAAAAGTCTGATTGCTTCTGAAATAGCCTTGGCCCTTTCAGTGCCTTTTCGGGCCAATGAAGAGCGATTTCTTTTCGATGCCCTGCCATCGAAAGAAGATCCCAAATTCCCCGGATTGCAGGTTCTCCCCCCGCTTTCTCCAGAAAGAAAATCTAAAAACATTGAAGATCCGAAATCAGTCGAAGAACTCCGTTCTTGGAAGGTCTTGTTCGTATCGCTGGAAATGCGTGAGGCTGAAGTCTCCGGGAGATTGCGACAACAGCTGGGGCGGTTCATCGACCGCGTGCCTTTTATAGGGCCGGACGACCCAGCCCCGGCTGCATTGCTCTTTCCGCTAAGTCACGTTTTTGGGCTGCCGGCGAAGGATGGAGAGGAGATTATCCAAGATTTGCGCATCATCGAAGTGGATTCCGACGTTGGCGGTCAGCCGAAAAAATCGGAACTCGTGGAAGATTTTGTGCGCCTTAGGCAGCTCATCAAAGACGCCGAGCCGGACGTCGTGATTTACGACACATTGATCCAGCTCCACGGTATCAATGAAAACGACAATATCCTGATGAAGGCGGTCATGCGGGCGCTTCGCCGAATTTCGGTGGTCGAAGTCGTTGAAAATGGAAAGCCGCGAAGTGCGCCAATTGCACACATTGTCCTGCATCATACGCGCAAGGAGTCCTCACAATATCGCGCCCCCCTCTCGCCGGAAATGATGCGCGGCGCTGGTGCCGTCCACGGGGTTGCTGACCTCGTGATGCTGGCGAGGCAGGACTACCGGCAGGACACGCTCGAAGTTCAAATTAGCTCACGAAGCAGCTCGATCCCCAATTTCTATCTGCAACGGGATGAAAAAACGCTCACGCATAGGTGGGTTTCTAAGAAAGCGGAGGAATCTGTTTCAGGGCCAAACCGCATGAAGCAAATAATTCTAGGGCTTCTCAAAGGCGCAGGTGAAACGAAAGGGCGGAGAATCACTCCGGAAAAGTTGAAGGCGGCTTTCGCCGCGGCGTCGAAGGGGCTGAAAAAACCGTTAAAGGCGGGAGATGATACCATCCAATCCCGCTTCGACGAGCTGGTGGCGGAAGGCGAAGCTCATATCGTGAAGGGCCTCGTGGACTATACCGCCGAAGGCGAGGTGCGTGCCAACGCTGTATTCCGATGGCAAAACTGCTGGTTCGCACCAGGTGCCGGCGATGGGACCGAACCAATGACAGGCCCCCTACCAAAGGAAGCTTCACGTCGGGACGATAGACCAGTGCGCAAAAAAAAGAAAAAATCCCCGCACCCCAAATAGGATATTTTTATTTTTCGTAACAACGGGTGGGACCGATGGACGGATCCCATCCCGTACGGTGAACGGAGTTCACGATTCGAACCTAAGGTTCAATCCAAAGTGCGAGGTTACCTCGCCGCTCTGCGACCTATGTCGCTATGCGAGGCACCTATCGTGCCCAAAGTCGATTTGGACGCGAGGTCCTCACGACATCGGACCAGCGCGAGGCAGGATCCGACGGCTGCGCATCGCATGCGCGACTTGCATTCGATCCGAAATGACCTTCGGGCCTCTCCTTCGGAGAGAATCCCTGCGGTCGCTAAATGCCTTCTCGCTGAAGGCTGGATCCTCTTGAGGATCGTCGATCCGCACTCGCGCTAACGCGGTAGTTTACGGCTGCGCACCGCATGCGCGGCTTGCTCAGAAAAACCCGCGACTTTGCCGGCCTTCGGCCCGCTCCGTCGGCGGCGGTAAGTGAGATTCTGCGAATCTCTTCCGAGCCTACGATCCTCGGAATTTTCGAGGGCTGGACGGCCCTGAAGTTAAAAACCCTAGCCGGCCTGGGCTTCGCCTCAGTCCAGCGAGGGGTAACACACGTGCGATGATTCGCATCCAATCCTTTTCGGTTCCGAGGAGCCGCGAATGCGTTTCGAGCTTCGGACGATCAATGGCGAGGCCCGTCAGCCTTCGGCCTCCAAGCCTCGCGGGCAATGCTTCGTCGAGTCGGGACTTCTGTTCCGAGTCCGCGAAACGTTCGCGGCAATTCTTAAATGAGGAGGTCAGTCGTCCTTCGGCCTCCATCCACCCTCGATCCATGCTCCTAGTGAAGAGCCTCGATCGTTTCGATTCCTTCCGACTTTCAACGAAGTCGGTCCCAACCATTCAGGCGAGACACGCCTGATCTCTAGCTATGCTTATGTACTATCGTTTATCACGGTTAACCCTGTCCGCTCCCCGGTACGTCGAGATAAAAAACGACGGCCCTAAACTAGTGGACTCCAATTGGTGGAGCCTGCCAGGCGGCGAAGACCTTTATTTTCTCAGCGCGAACGCTGGAGTCTTACGCCTGCTGGTCCCTGATTCGTGGGTCCTTTCGATTCCCGAAATGACCGACAACGTTCAGAACGTCGTTGTATCCAAAAATCAGTTCCCAGAACGCGGACTATTTGCGGTCGAAATCCTTTTCGACGACGGGTCCATAACCCCGTTCAGCATCCAGCTGTCGACCAATCAGACAGACTGTCTTCTCGCGGATCTAGGTAGATCAGGATCCGTTCCACTCCACGTCTATGTGAATCACGGAGGCCCATTGTGCGTGTTGCGCATGAGTGCGCACATCCGCTCAGCGCCACGACTACCGTGGCTCAAACCACTAACGGCTCAGCCGATGGCGTCCAAGTAATGGACCCAGAAATTTAATATCATGAAAGACTCTTCAATCGCGTGGACTAACCACACATTCAATCCGTGGATCGGCTGCGCAAAGTGCTCACCTGGCTGCGCACATTGCTACGCCGAGACCATGATGGCGCATCGATACCAGCGCGTCATCTGGGGCCCTCGCGGCACACGGGCCCGAACATCAGACCTCAACTGGCGCCAACCGATTCGCTGGAATCGTGACGCGGCTGCCAGCGGAGTGCGAAGCCGAGTTTTTTCGGCCTCGCTGGCTGACGTATTCGAGGATCGCGACGACCTCGCTACATGGCGCGACGATCTGCATTCGCTGATCTCGGAGACACCCAATCTCGATTGGCTGCTCCTGACAAAACGTCCGGGACAGGCGGCTCGGTATTACGAGACGCATTCTCTCCCGGCGAATGTATGGATCGGAACGTCCGTCGAAGATCGGCAACGCGCTGAGGAGCGGATCCCCATCCTGAACACGATTCCTGCGACGGTTCGCTTCCTCAGTTGCGAACCGCTTCTGGAAGACCTTGGCGATATTCCTCTCGCCGGCATCGATTGGGTTATTACCGGCGGCGAGAGCGGTCACGGTCATCGTCCGATCGAAGGTGCCTGGGTGCGCAATCTGCGCGACCGGTGCGCAACTCAGGCCATCCCCTTCTTTTTCAAGCAATGGGGTGGCCGCACTCCTAAAAAAAACGGTAACGTTCTCGACGGACTAGTGCACATGGAGGTGCCAGCGCCGCTGGTTACCACCTCATAGGCGACGGCGCTGCGCAGTCGTTGCGCACAATAAAATCCCGCCTGATCGAAATCAGGTCTCGCACCAAGAGACCTTAGCTCGGAGCCGCGCAGCGCCAAAGGCCTGCGCGGCTCCTTTTTTAACGGCCTCGTCGACGGATGAACCGCGACTTCGTCCGTGCGAAAACCCGGTCACCGGGTTTCACCAAAAAACCCTGTGTATCCAGGGTTTTCCCGTGCATCGCGTGAACTGACCTCTCACGCGCTCAGGGTTTTTCGACCTTCAAACCCTGAAACTCCCGGCCAATTGGCGGGAGTTTCGTTTTTTCCATATACGGCTTATGTCCGCCGATTCATTCCAGCTTCTCAAATCGTCTGCCGTGATGGGCATCCTAGGTTACAAGGACCGCAAGAGCTTCTGGATCGCGGTCCGTCGCGACGGCATTCCGCACGTGCGAATCAATCCACGAAACATCCAGTTTCCGGAGCCTGCCCTCCGGGACTGGTTAAAGCGCCGCTCAGTCGGTCGCTGCATCTCACTATAAAAATTGGCGGTTTCTATCAGCCATTTTCCTGTAACATGAACGTAAATACTAAAAACGCAGCGCTTGTCTGTGAGCTCCGTCAAAACATGGCGGAGAACATCTACACCACCCCGTGGAATCCAAAAGCGCAGGCACGCTTTAATTTCTTAATTGAGGAACTGGGGCGTCGTGGGTTTCCAGATTCTCGGATCGATGAAGTCATCGAACAAGGCCGTCTGGACGCCCTCAAGGTATCCACCGACGAACAACTGTTGAATGAAGTAGAGGTCTCACTCTATGTCTTCACGGCCGGCGGTGAAAGCAGCCGTGAAACCTTCGCCCGGATACAAGTAATCGACGAGCTATCGAGTCGCGGAGTATCCGACGAAAGAATTTCGGCGGCAGCAGAAAAAGGCAGGGAGGCAGGCCGCCAGCAGATTGAAGACTGGTCGGAGAATAAGTCCTAGTGCGCAAACTGCGCACGCTTCGAGCTTGGAGGGCTCGATCTGGAGCTGCATGCAGCGGTTTTTCCCGATGACGCCGCGACCGGGAGAAACCGCCACAGTTAATTCGTTCCGGGCACATTCATGGTCCACGAAACCACGCTTGTGTGTGGCCACTGACTGGACTGGCCAGCGTTGTTCTCGTGCCAGGGGCCGATCCGGGCAAGCGGCTGTTCCGCGTCACTGAATAATAGATACAGAGGATAAAGCGGCGGTTCACTGTACGGGTGAGGTTTCCCGATATGCCCGGAGATAACACAGTGTGCATAAACGGCCATTTTCACGGATGGCCTTCAATCGACTCCGATGCTCGTTTGAACGGAGGGTTTATGAAGATAGATGGACTGCTTTAAGGGTGCTGCACCATGGCGACAGGCACCGTGCGACGCATGGAGGCTCAGAACGTATGCGAACATCCAGTCCCCAATTGGGGATTGGGTGTTCGCATCAAATGCAAAGCTTCCGCCAATGTCTGCGGAGATGGTTTTCGGAATTCTCAGCAGAGTGATTGAATGGCTCGATTCATCGCTGGCCTTTGGAATGCCACAAAAACCCCGGCTCCGTGCGAGATTACGGAGAATAACTTCGTGTATAAAAGTCTGTCGAACTGGGCTCTAAATTTTTCAGTTGGCTGCGCTCACGCATGTCGGTTTTGCTACGTCCCTTCCAGCAGCACGAACAAGCAGGCTCCGCTTCTTCGCGAGTTGGGTGTTGGCGACCCTGATGCGGAGTGGGGTGAGTATGTTTTTCTTCGCGAATGGGACGAAGAAGCGTTCCTCAAATCGCTGCGCAAAGCTGAGCGGACACCGGTAGATAAATTGAAGCCGGACGGCAACCGAGCTATTCTCCTCTGCTCAACGACCGACGCGTTCCAGGTCATCAGGCATCCGGACTCAACCGAGCAGAAAAAGTTACAGGATCACCAGAGGCACATCGTCCGCCGCTCACTCGAACTGATACGTGATCATTCGACCTTAAACGTGCGCATCCTGACACGCTCGCCGCTGGTGCGGGAGGAGTTCCCGTTGCTGCGTTCGTTCGGGAATCGGCTGGTGCTGGGCATGTCGATTCCAACGCTGAGGAACGACCTCGCGAAAATCTACGAACCGAAGGCGCCAGCGCTCTCCGTTCGTCTTGAAACCCTCAAGGCCGCGTCAAAAGCAGGCATCCCCGTGTTCATCGCAGTAGCTCCGACATACCCCGAATGCGATCAAGATGACCTCACGGCGACGCTGACCGCAGTGCAGGGTGTGAATCCGATCACCGTCTTCCATGAACCGATCAACATCCGTGCAGAAAATGTCGAGCGGATCAAAGCGCATGCCACTGAGCTGGGGCTCACTTTGCAGACGCAGGTTTTCGAATCCCCCGCCGCCTGGCAGAAATATGCGGTTGATGCGCTTAAAACTGTCGAGCGAGTAGCCGCAAAGGTGGGCATCGAGGATCGGCTCCATCTTTGGCCCGACAAGAGACTCGGTTCAGATTTTGCGCTTCGTATGGTTCCTCAAGAAGTGCGAGAGGGCCAGGCGCAATGGCTCAAGCGATGGTGGTCCCGAATAAGCGAATGGCCTCAGTCGGGAAGTGCCACCGTCCCGGATGAGTTGAACCCCACCGACCAGTCGTACCTGGCGGCCCGCGAGAAAATTGTCGCGCATGGGATTAAAGCCAGCATAGCGGCCGCGAAAGCTCTGTATGAGATATTCTCGTACCGCAGCGGCGTGCTTTGGCGTGAATACGGATCTTTCGAAGCGTATTGCCGGATCAAATGGGATTACGCGAAATCCCATGCCTACCGGCTGAAGGAGGCGGGAGATTTCGTGGTGATGCTTGAAGAGCATTCCCCGAATGGGGAAAAGCCGAAATCTGAAAGCCAAATCAGGCCTCTGCTTTCATTGCCCAGGGAGAAGCGTATTGCTGTCTGGGAAAGTGTGAGCGCAGAGCGCACCTCAGGGCCAGTGACTGGAAGACTGGTGGCGGCGAAAACCAAGGAACATGCGCTCCGACTCGGATTACCTGCCCAGAAGACGCCGAAACCGCGGGTAGCGAATCCTGCTGAGGAGTTTTTTTCCTCTGCGCGTTTGGCGTTGGAGAAGTTTTCCGGCGCCGAACTGGATGAGATGCACGACCGCTGGAAGTGGCTGCGCCACGAGAATCCTGAGAATGAAGAGCCGGAAGATTGGTTTGATGGCGGCGGGCGTGATCGTGGGTTCTCATCCGAAAACCAGGCGCTGTGGGTCAAGTTCATGGCTCTGGAAGGCCAAGAAAAAGATGTCGTGGTTTTGTTCTTCCACCTGATTGGAGCGCGGGTTCCCAGCGGGATATTTCTGGCAGGGGAGTGGGAGCGGTGGATGGTCAGAGCGCTCAGAAACGGACTTCTCAAAATAGTCTAGGCGCCATGAGTGGCTCGGACCGGGCCATGCACCGTCGGCTTCGGTGCTACGTGACGTGAAATTTACAGGGGATTGGAAAAAATCCTTGTCAGGGATGGGCGGAACCGGACATCTCAACTGCAAAGTCGTCCGGGGCGGGCATTGGTTGCTTCGCGGTGAGGTCGGGCGGCATCATATCCCTTCAACCCCATGCTATCTAGGCTTCGATCCTGGCTCGGTCTTGTGCTCGTTGTTTATCCGCTGGCGATTCGCGCTGATGTCGCCGTGCTTAATTTTGCGCGAGTGGAATTGGTCAATGAGGGCACATTCAAGTTTGTGACCTCTGTGAAAGGGGCCCTTGGCGAGGTCCAGGTTCATGAGCTAACATTTTCAATTACTGAAAAAGGCCGCAGCGATTGGGAAACGTTGGGACAAAGTCCAATCCTCGGGCCTGACGATCAAGCTGAGCAGTTGTGGGTCGCAAAGCCGGGACAATATCAATTGAAAGTGGCGGCAGCTGATCTTCAGACGACTTCGCAAGCGGAGCTGACGTTTGAAGTATTTACGGACCAGCGGCGTATTCGCGATCCGCGCATTGCCAGTGCGGTCAATCAAGCGCTTCAGCGGAATCAAAACCTGAATACGGGCAGTGGCGATTGGACTTCTGAGGATGCCGAATTGGATACGCTAACTGTCTTTTGGTCCGGCGGAAATACCCGCCTAGCTCGGGGTTTCACTGCTCCGGCCGGAACTTTTTTCTGGGCCGTCAGCAATGTCGCATCGCTCTATCAAAAGGAGGAAGGCCCTGCTGAATCCGAAGATATCAGGGAGGATTCCAGTCGCGATATCGAAGGGGGCGCCATCGCCGATAAGCAGCGAGCTTCAGGTTCGAGTGGCACGCATTTTCCTGCAACCGGGAGTAGTAATTCAGTGGACGCGAAAAAGAAATCGTCCGCTGGTACTGCGAATGTCGCGGGAGGGCTTCCTGCAGGGCTGATTCTTCATCGGCCCAACGGTACTTTAACCGTGAATCCTACCACGCTCGAAGGTTCACGATAGGCGGTTTTGAGTCATCCAGCTTCTATAAAATTCTATGGCCTCAAAAAATGGCCCAAGGTTGCTCCTTGGCTTGGTTGTCCTGACTGTGATCGGCGGCTTTGTGTGGAGGAGTTACTCCTCTCGTGTAAGTGGCCCTGAAAGCCATCCGGTTAAAGCTCTATCGGCCGAAAAGGTCGCGGAATCTTCCATCGCGTCTCCTGCACTAGCCGATGAGAATGTAGGAGCAGCGCAAAAGACAGAATCATCGACGAAAAGTGACGCTGCCCGCGAGGTAACATCATCGGCAGCAAACCCAGTCTCGAACGCAGCCGAAATAAGGGCGACTCGATCGATGTACATCGCGCATGCTCCACTGCGTGCCGTGGAGGTCGCTGATGCGGACTCGCAAGCCAACAGGGAAATTCTTCAATCGATGGTCGAGAAGGCGCTCAAGCGCAAAAACTTAAGTAAATGAACGCATTTGATCTTTATAGGCTGAGGGCGATTTTCACCATCGCTGCAATACACTTCCTCGTTCCTTCCGGGGCTCTTATTGCCCAAAAAATCCCGGGAACAGTCGCGGTAAATGTATTCGTTGATAACAGAGGCAGTGCGAAAGCATCCATTCCTATGGCTACTCCCAATAGCCGAGGCCAATTGAAGCCAGAGTTGTCGCTTAATTTCGATAGCTCGTCGGGTGGCGAAGATTTCCTGGCGAGTGGTTGGGCTCTTTCGCACGGATTTCCATCACAGATTACCCGCGGAAGGACTATTCTTGCTAGAGACGGAACGGTAAAGGGGGTTTCCTTCAATAATGACGATAAACTGTACCTGGACGGCAAGCGTCTTATCTGCATAGAAGGTCAGTACGGAGCTCCTGGCAGCAAATATCGAACTGAGATCGACTCGTTCTCAATCATTGCTGCAAACGGGAGTGGTCTATTAATTGATGGATTTACGATTACGAGCAAGGATGGGACAAATACACATCTGGGCAAACTTGGATCTGCTGTTGATGCGTGTATCGTCCCCATTAACAACGCATCAGGTGAGTCCTACGCTTGGTGCATCAAGCGGATTGAGGATGCAGCAAAAAACTATATTGAGTTCCACTACAATGAGCACGACGTAGACTCAAATGGGACGATAGATTACCAAGAAGTTCCAGGGGAGCATCTGCTCACATCCATCAGGTATACCGGCAATGGCGGATCCCCGACTGTGTTGCCCAGCTGTACAATCTGGCTACGCTATCAACTTTCAGGCCAATCGGCATTGGCTCGCGGTCAAAAATATTATGCAAGCGGAAGATATCGTGCGTTTGCCAACAGACTATCCAGCATCGACTGTTTTCAGTCAGGCCAGGCAATTAGTATCACAACAGCGACCACGTCTCATGCCTTGAGCTATGCCAGTTTTCATTCCGCCGGACGATCGCTGCTTGAGAAAGTGGTTACCACCACGCGTCTCTCAGGCACACTAATCCATGAGGTTAATCTAGCTCACGGCGCTCATCCAAGCGGGCTGCTCGTCCCAATTGAATATGATTCAGGAACTACTTCTATTTATAAAAATCTGATTGGCGATTTCAACGGTGATGGAAAGACGGACATCTTGCGTGCAGGCCCTCAGGGTTACCTTAAAATATGCTCTGCAGAATCGATTGGAAGCACCGTGGCCGTAGAGCAAATTGTGGCAAATCCCGGTATCCCCTGGACCTCTACTGGCGTTGGCGATTTCAACGGCGATGGAGTTTCGGATATTGTATGGAACCGGCCAGGCTATGGGAACCAGGGTGGCGGTTGGTATATCTCATTGGGCGGGCCGAACGGATTCACCACCTCACAGGTTTCCGCCAACTATAACTCCTACACGTTAGATAAGACGAGGTGCTCGCCAATTGTTGCCGATATGGATGGTGATGGCACAGACGAGCTATTGATTGCTGTCTATAGCCAGCAAGCCATGGGGTATGAAATCCCTCATATGTATGGATCTAATATATATGCAGTTAGGTATGGAGGACACAGCAGCATTTTCCCAAATGGAACGCTAATCATAATTAAATACCAGCCGTCAACGGGAGCATATGTGGAGACATCGTTTTCATCCCCAAAGCCGACTTCTGCAGTTTGGGAAAAAGCCGACTTTAATGGCGACGGAAAAGCCGATTTCTTGGTAACAGATGTTGATGGGGGCACTGACGGTCAATTCGGGAATCAATCATGGAATTTCCAGACATTGATCAATTTAGGGGGAAACGCCTTTCAGGTAGTAAATTCACCGATTGAAGGACAGGACGCCTCTCTTTCGGAGAGCGATTACGGGGCATCGGTGGGCTATTGGTACCATCACCACATTGTTGACATAAATTCGGACGGCTGCGATGACTTGCTTTACTACGGTTTCCGCACGATTTCAGGAAATCCTCAGAGAGTTCTGGGGTGGCATGTTGCCCTTTCGAAAGGAGACGGAAGCTTTGATGCTACTTCCTATTCTGGAATCGCACCTGAAGTAATCATATCGGGTGCATCTGTTCCTACCGCCAGTTTTCGCATTGGCTACTGGTCTATAGGGTACAACGACACTGGAGGCGATGGCGGTTATTTGGAGCCTTATTACGGGGGTGCGGATGGCTATGGTTTATATGGCACTACTTTGATCGATATCGATGGAGATGGCAGAAAAGATTTTGTCTGGTACGCACATGGCCATGGTTGGCACTGTATATACGCTGGAGCGAGTGGGTTTTCCACAATTGCGGCTCCCTTGTTCCTAGATCAAACCGATTCAATGGAATACACGCAAGCCGCAGGATACATGAGTGATGGCATATTCCCGTATGATCTTTTCTCGGTTGATATCGATGGCAGTGGCCATGAAGAAATCGTCCTTTTCAGAAGGATTGTTGAGAACGGAACAACAAATAGATTCTATGTCGCACGTTCTAAGAATTTGAACTCGTACTTACTTCATGAAGTAAGCGATAATTTGTCGGCGAAAAATACCATTTCGTACGGATCGACGGTAAATCGATCAATATACACTCCGGGGACGAGTGTTGCTTACCCTATTCGTAACGAATCAAAGCCCAAGATCGTGGTGTCCGACATTTATAAGGACGCTGGCAACCTGAATACAACAGAGCGCCAGCATTTCAGTTATCAGTATTCTGGCCGGCGAACGGATCTTTCGGGCCGGGGGGACTTAGGTTTCCACAGCTTCGTCACGCTCGATCATCAGACCAATCTTTTCAAATACCAGTTCCTGACCCAATCCTTCCCGATGACCGGGCTCACGGCTCGGGAGCAGACCTACCGGTATTGGGAAAGCGGCGGAAACGTAAATTTCCGCCTGATTTCCTCGCACGATAACACCGTGGTTTTCGACGAGGTCGTGAATGGCGCGAACACCTCACAGGCATATGGCACAGTCTATCCGTTTATTTCAAAAGCGGTCGAGTCGCGCTGGGAGAATTCCAATACGCCTCATTTCACATTAACCAAAGCAGGCTCGGCCACATCGAAACCCGAGCTGTTGTTTCCCGCAGCGCGCCCCTCAGGCGCGCATATCACTATCGGTGCGCAATCATGGTTCGACAACCAGCCCCTCGCAGCTTCGCCGCCGACGACTTTGCCAGGCGACTATAAGGCGAGCGACCGCACCACTGATTGGTCTCAAGCAGGCTTGAACTCTGTTACTGGTGTGGCCAGCTACGCGGCGTTCGATGCGCTGACATTCCCCCGGCAGATCACCTACGGAAACCTTCGCAAACTGGAGACTGATTTCGGCGGAGGATTCACCGAGAAAGTCGAGACGACGTACGAAGGTCCGACCACCAACGGCATCACGGGGCGGGTAGACACAGTCACCACCACGGTCACTTCGCCAGATTTCGGAACCGAGGTGGCGCCGATAAAACGGTATGACTACTGGAGTACGCCGGGCGGAACGCCCACGGGATTAGTGTCTTCGGAGACTATTGATGCAGCGGGTAGCTCCGTCGACCTGACAACCACCTATGGTCGCGATGGTCTCGGCCGGGTTACGTCTACGAGCATCAGCAACCCAAGCATCGGCAGTTACACGACCTCGACGGTTGTATCTTTCGATGCCCGCTTCGATTTGCCGACCGTTTCAAAAAACGCATACGGGCATGAAACCACCGTGGAATACCACCCCTTCTTCGGGCTGCCAACGTCGGTCACCGATGCTAACGGGGCACAGGTGCAGACCACCTACGATGCCTTGGGACGAGTAACTCAGACCAAGGATCTCCTGCGAAACCTCCAAACCGATTACACGTATGCATGGAGCGCTGGATCGATGTATGGGGCCGATGAAAACTTCCAGTCGTCTTATCGACTGGAAGTGACTTCCACGGCGCAGCCGAAAGTCACCACCTACTTTGACAGGCTGGGAAGATCGCGCTTGGTTGAAAAAGAAGGGTTTTACGGACAGACGCTATCCACGAGCACTGCTTATAATGCGTTAGGTCAGATCACCAAGGAGTGGAGCTATGACGCGAGGGAGACGTCATACACGTACGACGAACTCGGCCGGGTGAAGACGATCAGGCATCCCGACTGGTCTCTGACGACCAACGTTTATAGCGGAAGAGTCACCCAAGTACAATTTGACGGCCAAAATGCAGGCTGGGCCACTGGAGCGGGTGTGCAGATCAATACGACACTCGTCGATCCTAAGGGCCGCACGGTGAAGGTCTGGAATGCCGACAACGTTCCATCATCGTTGGATCCGATCACCGGAAGTGCGCAGACAGCCTCGATTCAATTCAAGTTGGATGGTTTTGGACGGATGCGCGAAACGGTGCTTCGAGATCAGCAAAGCCAGCCGATCACCGCAACCTACGACGCGCTCGGACGACAGACAGCGCTTAACGATCCCGACAAAGGCAACTGGAGCTACGTCAACAACGTGCTTGGACAGGTGGTTTCACAAACGGACGCCAATCAAAACGTAACCACCAGCACGTTCGATTGGCTTGGCCGACCGCTTACGCGCACCACGACTCAGCCAAGTGGTGGTCCCGTCGAGTCGGCCGCATGGTATTACTACGATTTGGCCAGCAATGTTGGTATTTATCCCCATCTCGTAGCGAAGGGCACTGAGGGGTGGATTGGCTCCGTGCAACGTGAGGAGTCAGCCACTTCGAATCTCCCTGGCTATGCAGCCGGAGGCTCATCGACGGCGTATTACTACGACACGAAAGGACGTGTTTCCACCAAGCTGAACAACATCGACAGCAAGTGGTTTTATACGTGGATGGCGTATGACACATCCAGCAGACTGAGGGATGTCCGTCACTACTGGCGGGCACCGGGGCAGGAAAATCCAGGCGATCCAGCTACAAGCTGGGAATCTTACGGGTACACCAATAGCTATAATGCCCGGAGCTACCTGACCTCGGTGGTGGATACGCAGAATCGCACATGGTGGCAGGTCGATCCAGAAGATGAGAGTTCATACGACTGGTATTTGGACTACCTTGCTTACTTTAAGAAAGGCGGAGCGTGGACGTGGAAGTGGAACGATTATGCCACCGGCCGTCCCATGTCGATTGAGTCTGCGGCGCATTATTTTTATAACGAATACGATGGGTATGGGAATGTCACATACCGACAGCTTCAGCACCCCAACGGATATCACGACGAAAGCTATTCCTACGACATCCTCAATCGCCTGACGCATCACAACGGCCAGCAGACCGCCGCGTATCACGTTAACGGCAATATTGATTGGAAGAAAGACGTGAACGGAACCAGCAGCACTTCGTACGTCTACGGCTCTAGTAAGCCGCATGCCGTTACCTCCGCTTGGGGGTACAGCATGGCCTACGACAACAACGGGAACCTGCTGACACGAAGCGGTGGCGGTCAGAACTGGACGACACGGTGGGCTGGCTTCGACAAGCCGCGCTGGCTGGCGAAAGGTTCGACCGGAAGCGAATTCCACTACAATGCGAACCGGTCCCGGGTGATTCATTTGGAGTTCGACCAGATGAGTGGCTCTCCTGCCGTTCCGTCGCACTACAAGAGCAAGAAAATCTATGCGGCTGGTGCCGAGATGGAGGTCGACTACAAGAATACGTCGCCGTCCGGAGTAAGCTGGCAGCAGGACACTGTGCGCATCTACATCCCCGCCCCGGATGGAATCGCAGGCACGCGGGAGTTCAGGCCGTTTGCGCCGGCTGGTCAGCAGGAGAAGCTGCTCGTTTATCACTACGACACCTTGGGCTCGATCATGGCGGTAACGCCCTTCGGCGATACTTCTGGGGCTCCCGCGCTCGATGACAACGGCAAGCCCACCGCCTATGCCTACGATGCATGGGGTCAGCGCAGGGACGCGGAGAGTTATTCCGGCGTTCCGGTGAACACTGCTCCCGGCGGTGATGCCGATGTGACGCCGAGAGGCTACACCGGCCACGAAATGCTCGATGGCCTCGGGCTCGTTCACATGAACGGGCGGATCTATGACCCTCTCTTAGGGAGGTTCCTGAGTGCGGACCTCATCGTTGATGGTCCGGCCTCACTTCAGGGGTATAACCGGTATAGTTATGTTAAGAATAATCCGCTGTCGTTTACTGACCCGAGCGGCTTTGAGGCTCAGAAGGATAAACCTGAGCCGGGCTGGTACGTCAGCATCATCGACTGGGTTTCGAACTACGCATCTAACGGCAACGTGAGGTTTGATTCTCCAGCCGTCGTCGGTTTCGGGAACGGTATGCAGCAGTTTGCTGAGCCGGTGGCAGCGGAAATTAATCCCGGAATTGATGTGGCGTTCACGGCCAAGGCTATAAAGGAGAATCCGAGTGACCCAATGAATTATGTCGCGGGCGCAGGCATCGTTCTTCCGTTTGTTTCAAGCTCTACAATTAGGCGCATTGATACACTTTTCGATGCTGGGCGGCGAGAGGCCGGCATCGTTTCGGACGTGGTTAAACAAGATGCCAAACGCGCTGATTCTCTGACTCCCGCACCAGCCGTGGAAGCTCGTTCGCCAAAACCTGAGCTGGTGGAGGTTTCGAGTCCGAGTGGTGGCGGCGCCGGGGGATCAGGTGGTGGTGGCCCCGCAGATGTGACCGTGTATCACGGTACTACTAATAGCGCTGCGAGGAGCATAATGAGCGACGGCTTTAGGCCGGGATCAGATGGGGCAGTCTTCCTAGCGGAGGAGTACCCAACAGCTCAATATTTTGGCATGGAGCGTATCGCTGAAACTGGCGCGAATTCCGGCCAAGTTCTTCGCTTTACGGTGCCTGGTGGCCTTGCCGATCAGATCGGCCTTACGAACCGGAGTCTGTTGGGCGATTTTCGTGGGGCTCCCCCCATCGACATACCAAACTCTTCCGGCTTCGAGCGCATCCTCCAAGGACCAAACATTTCCATTTTCAATGAGGCGTTGCAGGCAGGGCAAATTACCGTTAAGCCACTCACAATAAAATATTAGTATGTCGTTCACCCCGGACAATCTTCTCAAGAGCTTAGACTCGCCAGAGTTAGTTCACTGGGTGCCCGAAATGAAAAATGGGCCTGATGCTTACGCGTATTTGAAAGACGCTTTGCAGCGAAGAGCGCTCACCACAAACCAGATGAAAAACAGCATTCATGCGATTTTCCGTCTGCGCGCCCATGGAAGCAGCTTTGATGTATTGAATGTTCTGGTAGGGCTAACACGAGACCCGGAGCTGGTGGTGCGATCAGAGGCGGTCCAAGTTGCTATTGGTTTAGTTCGGTTTAGCGCAGCAATGGAGAAGATTCCCGTTTTGTTTTCCGATCAACAAATTGCCTCGATTCGATCTGCTGTTCAGGCCGGTGTTACGCCGGAAGTTAAGAAGCAAGTAGAGGAATATCTGGAGGGCTAACGCCGGGACATGGAAAAATCGGGTCAAATTTTGCACATTGCACCCAGTAGTTGAGTGACGGTTACAACGATCCAAGCGGCACGTCTCGCGCTCCTTCGTCTCCACTCCGTCGCGCTTGGCTGCGACGAAAATGAACCCACAAGCCAACCATAGCCTCGCGTGTGCCACGTGCCAGTAGTGAATAAACGCATTGAACAGCTTCTCGGTTACGAACCCTCTATTTTTTCAAGAGTGGAAGCTGGCCTACATCAAACTGAACACCTCAACGCCTTGCCCGCCACGTGGCGCTTGTCCTCGGTCAACGACAGAGAATCCCGCAGCCTCTTTCATCCGCGATGATTCCGAGCCAAACTAAAGTAGGGGTGCGACTGCTCAACGCTATGACTGAATTCACGAAGCCCGAAACGCATTGCATGGCGAGAAAGATGCCTGAAATTCTGCCAAAAACGATCAGAGATTTTGCTCGTCCTTACGACTTCTCCCCCTGAAATCCATTTATGCCGGATACAAAAATCCATTCAATTCCGGCCCGCGCCTCCAATTCGATAAATTTCGATTGGAGAGGCAGTTAAGCGAAATGGCGGCAGAAAAAGTGTCCTTAAACTGTAGTAAGCTGTAGGAACGTCCACAGACGTTTACCAAAGCTCACCGAAGCGGGCGAAAAAATTAGGACGATCAACATGCCGTGGTAAAATGATTGGGTGAACAATCCAATCGTGTTTGAAATTAAACTACGCACCGACGGCCTCGCATTTGCCTGCGATACCGCGAGCAATCGTGAACTATCCGAAAGCGACAAAACGCTCCTTCGTAATTTTTTCGCTCGAATCGAAACGCACGTGTTTGGTGAGCGCGCCATCCCGGACGGAACTAATCATCTAAACCGTTTCGCGGACCTCGAAAAAGGGATCGACGACGATCGCCGCGGCGTGCGCGCGGGCTGACCTATCGCGACGTCAGGGCATGACGGGCGCGCTTATTCAGCCATGCGTCGACGGCGGCGCGGTGGAACAGCACCTTCCGGCCGTTGATGCGAGTAAACGGCACGCGCTGCGTATGGACCGTATTCCAAAACCGGCTCTTCGATGAGCAGCTGAGCAGCCCCATCATCTCATCGGTGGTATACCAGGCACCTGGCATCTTCCTGAGCACCAGTTTGAGAGGGGAGGAAAACCCGCACACAGAGCGCACATAAAACCTGCCGACTGCGGGACTTGATTGCGAGACTTTCTAATTCGATTCCCCGTGGGGGCACCAGCTACAGAGGAGGGGCGGAAACACGGGAACGGAAAGGGAACAAATCGGGCTCCAGATCGGGATTGAGCGTGATGTAACACTCACCTTCGCGCTGAAAGCTTTCAATGCACTTAAATGCGCGTGCGCACTCCGCAGTGCGCCGGGAGCTGGGAGTTATTGATATTGAGCAACGGATGCTTGGCCAGGCGGATGACCCGTGGAGCAGATACCGTGATCAGCAACTAGTGCTCCTCAACGGCCTTCAAAATGCGACTGAATCGATACTTTTTAAGGTTAGAGAACGAAACGACGAACTAGATCGGGACAGAGAAAAGCGTTACACCGACAAGGAGATATCGTTACTTGAGGATCTCAACGAGAAGAAGAAGTCGCTACTGGCAGAGGTTGACGAGATAAAGGCTGCGTTAGAGACGAAAGCGAAAGCGCTCGAGGCTCGGGAAGCAGCGTTCAATACCAAAGAATCCAACTACGTTGCCCGCCAGAAGCAGGATGATCAAATCAAGCAGGTTCAGGACTGGTTGAAGGAATGGAGCGTCACGAAAGGCACGACGCAAAAGCGTTGGCCTATCACTACCGCCTACGTCGTCGGAATCATCGGAACTGGGTGGCTCTGCGGCTATGCGACTTATCATTCATACGACCTGCTCAAGTCGGCCGACGACATAGCGAAGCTGCTATGGTGGCAGTGGGTCGCTTTGACTTTCAAAACGGTTGCGCCGCTGGCTGCATGCGCGACCTTCCTCATTTACTTCATTCGTTGGTCGTCTGCGTGGGCGAAGCAGCACGCCGAGGAGGAATTCCGAAATCGCAATCGGCTGTTCGATATTGGTCGGTCCGGGTGGCTACTAGAGGCCGTGCGCGATGCTCAGCAGCGGAACAAAGAAGTGCCGCCGGAATTGCTGAGTGAACTTGGTCGGAATCTTTTCGCCGACCCAACCGGAGCCTTGGGTGACCATGGACCGAAAGCGCTAAACGAGCTTCTACTTGAAGCCGCAGGATCGATCAGCGCGAAGACTCCGCACGGCGAAATTAAAATCAAAAAGGCATAATTCTACCGCGGTGGAGGTGACTCGAACACCCGACCAGCGGTTTAGAAAACCGCTGGGGCGAAAGCTCCCGGGGGTTCGAATCCCTCCCTCTCCGCCAGTTTTCGATCCACCAGCGTTTCTCTTCGAGTCGTTGCGCGGAGGGGCGTAACCGAGATCGAGCGCCAGTGCTGATGGCTCGGTTGGAAAATGTGGGGTCTGTCCGAGGCGTCTCAGTATGTGGACAGGCGGACGGCCTTGATCGCGCCCGGCAGGATGCCGAACTCGCGACGGGCGGCGGCGAGGGCGGCGAGGGCGGCGCCTTGAGTTCCGTGTTTTTCAACGAGCGAGGCGGGGGCATCCACAATGAGGATACCGTCAGTAGCGAGCTGGAGGGTGATCCTGACCGGCCCCGTCGACTCGTCGAGGGTGACGGCGACGGTTACGGGAGCGCCGGTGAGATCGAGCGTCGACGGGAAGGGTGCGATCTGGCCGCCATCGGGGGCGATGGTGAGGGCGGAGCCGGTGTCGTTTACCGTGAAGGAGCCTGCGGGCGATGATGTGCCATTTTTGTATTCGTAAATGACGAGGCCGGTGGCGGCGGGGGAATTGTCGGGGAGCGAGAGGGTGAGTTTGTTGCCGCTGACGACGAATGCGCTGGTGGCGGTGTCGGTGTCGGTGAGGCCGAAGAGTTCGGTGGGCGGCCATGGGGCGACGCCGCCGGCGATGAGTTCGATGCTGGAGGTGACCTCGGGGAGGCGAGTGGACTGAGCGGGGCGCTCGAAGGCGAAACGCTCGGAGGCGCGTTGCTGATCCGCGAGCTCGGTGACTTCCAGGAGCAGTTCCGGGATGGGTTCGAGGATGGTGAGGGCGAAGTTGTTGGCCGCGTCTTGAACGAAGAGGTAGTTGTTTGCCGAAAGGCCGGAACCGTCGATGGCGTAGGCGCCGGGGGCGCTCGAGATCGTGGCGGGCGATGTCCACACGAGGGTGCCAGTGGTGGAGGAGGCGAGGGTGTCGTTATTGACGAAACCGGTGACGGTGCCACCAAACGCGGGATTGTTTTCACCGGCGTTACGGACGGTGGGCGTGGCGGTGTAGGTGAGGGTCGCGGGCGTGATGGAGAGCGCGCCGTTCACGTAGGTGACTGCGTAGTTGGCGGCCGAGCCTTGGGTGAAACCGATGGAAGCGGGCGTGAGATTGTACGCGCCAACGTTGCTGGCGGCGGTGGCGATCGAGGAAACGGATACAGTGGAGGCGAGGGCGTCGCCGTTCACCAAACCTCCGGTGAGGACGTAGCCGCCGGACGTGGGATTGTCGCTGCCGTACACGCGGGACTGATCAAGCGCGGTGACGGTGATGGCGCGCGGGGTGATCGAGAGCGTGCCGGGAGCGTAGGTGATAGTGTAGTTGGAGGCGCTTCCCTGAGTGAAAGCGGCGGCGCCGGGCGTAAGCGCGTAGCTGCCGACTCCGCTCGCGGTGGTGGCGATAGTCGAGACGAGGCTGGCGCCGAGAGCGTCGCCGTTGACGAGGTTGTCCGCGATCACGTTGCCGAAGGTCGGATTGGCGTCTCCGTAAATGCGGGACTGGTCGAGCGCAGTGACGGTGAGCGGACGGGGCGTAATGGAGAGGGTGCCGGCGGTGTAGGTGATGCTGTAGTTGGACGAGGAGCCGGAGGAGAAGACGGCACCGTTGGGCGTGATGGTGTAGGTGCCGACGTTGCTGGCGGCGGTCGCGAGTGTGGAGACGGTGACGCCGCCGAGGGTGTCGCCGTTGACCAGATTGATCGCGTTGGCGGCGAAGGTCGCAGGATTGGCGTCGCCGTAGATGCGGGCGTGGTCGAGTGCGGCTACCGTGATCGGGCGCGGTGTGATGGCGAGGGCGGAGGCGTTGGCCGGGGCCTGCACGAAGACGTAGTTGGCGGCGGAGAGACCGGAGCCGTCGATCGCGTAGGTGCCGACGTTGGAGGCTGCGGTCGCGGGGCTGCTGAAGAAGAGTGTGCCGGTGGTCGCGGAGCCCAGAGTGTCGGTATTGCGGAAGCCGGTGACGGAGCCGGAGAACGACGGATTGGCGTCGCCGTAGATGCGGGTGTTGTTGCTGGCGACGTACGTGAGCGTGGCGGGCGTGATGGCGAGTGTGCCCGGTGAGTAGGTGACGTCGTAGTTGGAGGCGGAGCCGGAGGTGAACGCGGCGCCGGAGCCGTTGAGCGCGTAGTTGCCCACGCCGCTGAGAAGGGTGGCGGGCGTGGTGACGGCGATGAACGCGCTGAGGGAATCGCTGTTGACCAAGCCGAGTCCGCCGACGGTGAACGCGCCGGTCGTGGGATTGGCGTCGCCGTAGATGCGGGATTGCGTGTCCGGCGTGAGGGTGATGGCGCGCGGGGTGATCGCGAGAGCGCCGTCGGCGTAAGTGATGGCGTAGTTGGAAGCGGAGCCAGTGGAGAATGTGGCGGACGAGGGTGTGAGCGCGTAGGTGCCGACGTTGCTGGAGGCGGTGGCGGTTGAGGAAACGGATACCGTGGCGTCGAGAGAGTCGCCGTTGACGAGGCCGAGTCCGCCGATGGTGAAGGTGCCGGAGTTCGGGTTGGCGTTGCCGTAGATGCGGGATTGATCGGCGGCGGTGACGGTGATCGTGCGTGGCGTGACGCTGAGAACGCCGTCGGCGTAAGTGATGGCGTAATTGGAAGCGGAGCCGGTGGAGAACGTGGCGGACGAGGGCGTGAGCGCGTAGCTGCCGACGTTGCTGGAGGCGGTGGCGGTTGAGGAAACGGATACGGTCGAGGTGAGAGAGTCGCCGTTGACGAGGCCGAGTCCGCCGATGGTGAAGGTGCCGGAGTTCGGGTTGGCGTTGCCGTAGATGCGGGATTGGTCGGCGGCGGTGACGGTGATCGTGCGCGGCGCGATGGTGAGCGCGGTGCTGTTACCCGCGGCCTGGACGAAGTGGTAGTTGGACGAGGTGTAGCCGGCGCCGTTGATGGCGTACTGGCCTACGTTGTCGGTCGCGGTGGCGATGGTGGACCAAAGCGCGGAGCCGCCGAGGACGGAAGCGTCCTGGCCGAGCTTGAAGCCGGTGACGGTCCCGTTGAGTGAAGGGTTGGCGTCGCCGTAGGAACGCGTGGCGGTATTGGCGACGTAGGTGAGCGGGGCGGTGGTGACGGTGTATCCGACGCCGGCGGTATCGGCCACGAGCGTGTAACTGGAGGTGAGGCCGCCGGTGTAGGTGAAGGAGTAGTTACCGGCGTTCATCGAGTTCGACAGTGCGCCGCTGTAGAGGGCGGTGCCGGTGATGCCGATGTTGTTGGTGGTGTCTTCGCTATCCACGAAGCCAGCTGAAACGGTGTAGCCGAGGGTGCCGGTGGGCGTGTCACCATAAACATGTGACGCGGAGCCGACAATCGTGGGGCTGATGGTGAGCGTGGTGGCCGCGGCGTCGGCGTAGATGAAGCCGTTGCCGGAGTTAATCACGGAGCCGGGGGCAAGCGTGGAGAATGTGCTGCCGTAGCGGCGGAAGCTGGAAGTGAGGCCGCCTTTCTCGGTGTGAACGGTGCCGACGAGATCGGGCGTCTTGCTGTAAACGAGCCAGCGTTTGCCGGAACCGGCGGTGAGCGCGGAGGCGCCAGCCTGGTTGATGAAGTTGCCAACGCCTTCGGTGGAGAGGGCGATGTCGCCGGTGGCCGCAGTCACGGAGGAACCGCTTTGGAGGGTGAGATCGCCGGAAGTGCGGAGGGCGATGTCGCCGGTGGCGGTCTGGACGGCCGCGGTGAGGGAAAGGCCGTCGCTGTCGCGGAGGGAGAGACCGGTTTGAGCGGAGACGGCGCCGAGAGAGACGATGGTGTTGGACGAGTCGTCGAGTACGATGGCGCCCTGAGAGCTGAGGGAGAGGGTGGAGACGTTGCGCAGGGAGGCGGACTGGGTGAGGTCGTTGTTCCCTTGGGTTGTGAGGGAGACGTCGTAGTTGTGGGCGTCGATGCCGGCGAGGGAGCCGACGGTGCCGATGGCGAAGCCGGAGATATCGTTGAAGACGATGGCGCCGTTGGCGTCGATGGCGAGGGTAGCGGCGTTGTTGGCGGCGTGGTTGAGGGTGACGTCGCCGGCGGCGGAGATGCCGAGCGCCGGGGTGACGACCGAGCCGTTTTGCGCGACGGCACCGGCGGTGGTGAGGCGGAAGCCGGAGGTGGCGATTACGGAATCGAGTGTCGTGAGACCGGCTGCATCGTTGCGGATGGCGATGTCGGAGCCGGTGAGTTTGATCGCGCCGAAGTGGTTGCCTGTATTGGTGAGCTGGATTCCGAGGGTGCCGGCGGAGGATTCGCTGGCGGTGAAGCTGGCGAGTCCGGCGACGGTGATGGAGGTGCCGGCGGACTGGACGATGCCGGTCTGGACATCGGGGCCGGTGGTGATGTTGGGCGCGACGGTCTGGACGGAGATGCGGCCGGCGACGTTGTTGGCGGCGTTGTTGAGGAACATGGCGGTGCCGGCGACGGGGCCGGCGTCGAAGGAGCGGTTGGCGGCCTCGCTGATGACGGTGTAGTTGCCCGCTTCGTTGATGTTGCCTAGGGTGATGACGCCCGACTGGCGGAGGACGGTGTTCACTCCCGGGAGCGTGGTGGTGCCCTGGACGAGGTTGGCGGTGCCGTCGAGGATCGCCGAGGTGCTGACGATGGTGAGGTTGCCGGCGACCTGGAGGTTGGTGGCGTTGGCTTGGGAGACGAGATCGCCGGAGGAGGTGAGCTCGTAGTTGCCACCGACAAGGTTGTTGCCGAGGACGGTGGCGGAGGCGCCGGAGTTGTTGAGAAAGACGTTGCCGCCTCCGGACAAGGTCGTGAGCGAGAGGTTGCCGCCGATCGTGAATGGGGCGGTTTGGGTGATGTAGTTGGCGGATGTGAGTGTGACGTCGCCCGTGGCGTTGAGTGCGCCGACGACATAGAGGGCACCGGCGGAGTTTACGGAGAGGGAAGCGACGGAGGAGGCGCCGAGGTCGGTCCCGGCGTTTTCGACTATCTGCACATCGCGGCCGGTGACGGCGACGGTGCCGAACGTGTTGGCGGCTTGGGTGAGGAAGATGTCGTGAGAGCCGGAGTTGAACGTGACGCCGGCGTTGCCGAGCGTCCAAGCGGCTCCTTGGGTGATGTCCGTGGAGTCAGCGATGTTCACGGACGACGGCGTGCCGAGGAGGGTGATGGCGCCGAGGCTGTTGGACGTATTGGAAAGGTTGATGCCGGTGCCGGCGGTGCGGAGCGTGAGCGCGCCGGAGGTGAGCGCCGCGGTCTGGCTGATACCGCCGCCGCCGTGGAGCGTGAGGGCGGTGGCCCCGAAGTCGGAAGCGCCGGCGATCGCGAGTGTGCCGGTGCCATCGTTGCGACCGATGACGAGGCTGGCGAAGGTGGACGGGAGCCAGGCGAGGTCGGCGGCGGTAAGATCGAGGGCGGCGGTGGACGTAGCGCCGCCGAGGACGATGTTGGCGCCGACCGTCGCGGGGCGGAGCGTGAGATTGCCGGTGCCGGTGAGGGCGGCAGCGAAGTCGATTTCGTCGGCGTTGAGGACGAGGTTGTGCGCGCCGAGGGCGAAGGTGTTGTTGAAGGCGATGGTGCCGGTGGCGGCGTCGAGCGTGAGGTTGTTCGCGCCCAAGGTCGCGGGCTGATTGAAGGTGAGGGCGGTGCCGGTGAGGTTGCCGGAGATGGTGACGGGGCCGTTGTAGGTTTGCGGGCCGGAGATGGTGAGGGCGGGCAGGGTGACGACGTTGCTGTTGTTGAGCGTGAAGCCGGTGAGGGCGGAGGAGAGCTGACCGAGGCCGGAAACGGAGCCGGAGCCGAGAGTGAGCGTCAGGGCGTGAGCGCCGCCGACGGTGTTATTGAAGTTTAGCGATCCGCCTTGGGAGTTGAGCGTGAGAGTACCGGAGAGGGTGAGCGTGTCGGCGAAGGTAAGGCCGTCGAAGCCGGAGAGCGTGAGGCCGCCGGCGGTGACAGGGCCGGAGAACATGGAGCCGACGGAACCGTTTCCGAGCGTCACGTCTTTCGAGAAAGTGGCCGGGCCGGCGATACTCAGGCCGGAGGCGGTCGATACGGTCTCGGCGAAGGAGGCGGCGCCGGAGCCGGTGAGGGTGAGCGCGTAGCCGGTGCCGTCGCCGAGTGGAGTGGAATTTCCGATACGGCCGGAGAAGGTCTTGAGGCCGGTGCCGCTGGCGACGGTGAGGTCATGGGCGCCGTCGACGGTGCTGGCGAAGGTGATGGCGGAGTCGACGGAGGTGACGGTGGCCGTGGCGCCGACGGACACAGGGCTGTTGAAAAGGATTGAGCCTGCGGCGGTGCTGGTGACGTTGCCGTTGAGTGTGATGCTGGTGCCGCCGGTAGCGGTGTAGCTTTGGGGGCCGGCGATGCTGATGCCGCCGGAAGGAATCACCGGGGAACTCGAGGTGACGCTGAGGCTCGTGAGATTGGTGCCGACGTGGTCGAGGCCGGTGATCTGAGCGGTGCCGGAATCGAGCGTGAGGCCGAAGGGGCCGCTGATGGTGTTGGCGCCCTGGAAGACGAGGGCGGAGTTGTTGGAGTTGATGGTGGACGCGCCGTTTTGGAGGACCACGCCGCCGTTGAAGGTCATGCCATCGTAGCCGGAGAGGGACATGCCGCCGATTTTGCCGAGGGTGACGAGGCCGGCGAAGACGGTGGCGGCGTTGCCGTTGGCGAGCGTGACGCTGTCGAGGAAAGTGACCGGGCCGGAGACGGTGAGGCCGTTATTCGCGCCGAGGGTGCCGTGGAAAACCGCGCCGCCGGAGGTGAGCTGGAGGGCGGCGTTGGCATCGGAGGTGGCGCCGAGGGCGGAGACGTTTTGCGAGAAGGTGGCGAGGCCTGAGCCGGCGTTGACGACGAGAGAGTTTCCGCCGCCGGCGATGGTGCCGTGGAAGGTGATGTTGGAGTTGGTGGACTGGACGGAGAGATCGGAAGTGAGGGTAACGGGGCTGTGGAACGTGATGGCTCCCGCGGCGGTGCTGGTGACGTTGGCGTTGAGCGTGATGCCGCCGGTGGCGGTGTAGTTTTGCGCGCCGGCGATCGTCATCTGGGGAAGTGTGAGCGGCGCGCCGGTGTTGACGGTGAGCGAGCTGCTGACGGGGTTGACGCTGGTGAGGCCGGTGATGGTGCCGGCGATGGACGTGAGGCTGACGTCGTTGGCGCCGATGTTGACGCCGGTGGTGACGTTGATGACGGAAACGGCGACATTATCGGCGTCGGTGTAGGCGAGGTCGCCGCCGGTGAAGCCGGCCGCGAGGTTGACGACGTTATTGGCGGCGTTGTTGAGCGTGGCGTAACCGGTTCCGGCGAGGAGGAGGGAGTTGGCGGTGATGGCACCGGTCTGGGTGATGTGGCCGCCGGCGGTGGCGGTGAGCGTGCCGGTGACAGAGGAAGTGTCGAAGATGAGGCCGTTGATGTCGTTGAGGTCGGCGGAGGAGGCGGAGACGATTCTCACGGTGCCGAAATCGCTCTTGGGGTTGGCGTCGAGGACGATGGCGTTGGAGCCGGCGGTGAGAGTGGTGAGGCCCGGGACGGTCCAGGCAGAGCCGTCGCTGATGAGGTGGTTTTCGGTGACGGAGACGTTCTGGCCGGAGAGGGTGAGATCGCCGAGCTGATTGGCGGCCTGGGTGAGGAGAATGTCGTGGGATTGCGAATTCAGCGTGATCGGCGTGGAGGTTAGGTTCCACGCGGAGGCCTGGGTGATGTCGCTGTTTTCGACGATGGAGATGGAGCTGGTGTTTCCGGTGAAGGCGAGGGCGCCGAGGACGTTGGCCGTGTTGTTCAGCGTGATGATATTGGTGCCAGCGTTAAGAGTGGTGGTGCCGGTGGTGGTCCAGGCGCCGCCTTGGGTGATGGCGTCGTTTTCGGTGATGGAAACGGCACCGCCGGTGACGGTGAGATTGCCGAGAATGTTGGAAGCGTTGGTGAGCGTGATGGTCTTGTCGTTTTCGGCGACGAGGGTGACGCCGACGCCGTTGAGGGACCAGACGTCGCCCTGGGTGATGGCGTCGTCTTCCGTGAGTTTGACGGAGAGGGGGACGCCGTTGGCGGTGGTGATGCGGACTGCGCCGAGGACGTTTCCGCTGGTGGAGAGATCGATGTGGTGATTCCGCGCATCGAGCGTGACGGGGGCGGAGCCGACGAGCCAGGCGGAGGCTTGGGTGAGATCGGTGTTGTCGGTGATGAGGACGGACGAAGGCGTGCCGCCGATGGCGATGGGGCCCAGGCTGTTGGTCAGGTTGTCGAGGTTGATGGAGCTGGAGCCGGCGTTGAGGGTGGTGGTGCCGGTGGTGATCCAGGCGGTAGCGCCATCGGTCAGCGTGGTGCTGTCGGTGAGGGTGACGTCGTTGCCGCGCACATACAGGTCGCCGAGGACGTTGCCGGCCTGGGTCAGGAAGATGTCGCCCGCGCCGGCGGTGGTGCCGGTGGAGTCGTAGCCGACCAGGGAGACGAGATTGGTGGCGGCGGTGCCGGTGGACCATGCGCCGAGCGAGCCGGCGTCGTAGATCGCGGCTTTGCCCGGGGTTTCTTTGGCGGAGATGGCGATGTTTTGATTCGCGCTGGAGGCGCCGATGACCTGGAGCGGGCCGAGGATGTTATTGGCGTTGGTCAGCGTGATGGAGTACGCGCCGGAGTTGAGCGTGGTGGCGCCGTGAGTGGTCCAGGCGGAGCCCTGGGTGATGCCGCTGTTGGACGGCGTGGCGTCGTAGTCGTTTTCGGTGATCGAGACGGCGCCGGGAGCGAGATTGCCGTTGTTGATCTGAGTGATCGTGACGTTGCCGAAGCGGTTCGAGGCGTTGGTGAGCGTGATGGCCTGGTCGTCGGAGGTGGTTAGGGTGACGGAGGGTCGATAGGTGCTGAGGTTCCACGCGGAGGCCTGGGTGATGGCGTCGTTTTCGCGGATGTTGACCGCGCCGGTGTCGGACGAGAGGGCGATGGCGCCGAAGACGTTGCTGGCTTCGTTGAGCGTGATGCCGGAGATGAAGTTGTTGAAAGTGGCGGCGCCTGAAGAGATGGCGGTGCTGGCGACCTGGGTGAGGGTGCCGCCGTAAAGCGAGTCGACGAGGAAGGTGCCGGAGATGGCGGAGTTGCCGAAGACGATGCTGTCGTTGTCGTAAATGGAGACGTTGTTGCCGCCGGCGATGTCGACGCGGCTGAACTGATTGTAAGCGTTGTCGAGGGTGATGTTGTTGGAAGCGCCGGCGTTGAAGGTGGCGGTGCCGCCGGGGACGCTGATGTAGTGGGCCCAGTCGGCGGTGGAGGCGTCGGTGATGGCGCCGCCGGCGGTGACGTTGAGGTGGCGGGAGAGGCTGAACTGGTAGTTGTTTCCGTAGAGCTCGATGGCGTTGAGGTCGGTGAGGCTGACATCGCGGGCGCCGTTGACGGTGACGCGGTAGAAGTTGTTGGAGGCGTTGTTCAGAACGATGTCGGAGGAGCCGGAGGCGCGGAACATGGCGATGCCGGGGACGACGAGGGCGCCGGACTGGGTGATGCCGCCGCTCGGAGCCGAGACGGAGAGATTGCGGCTGAGGGTCATGCCGGGAATCTCGACGCTGGTGGCGTTGTCGTAGCGGAGGGAGACGTCGCGAAGGGTGCCGACGGTGGCGAGGCCGACGATCTGCGCGGTATTGGAACTGATGTTACGCAGGTAGACGTCCTGGTAGGAACCGGCGCCGGATTTGGCGATGGTCACGGTGCCCGCGAGGTTGTTCGCGAGTCCGGTGTTGGTCGAACTCAGGGGATCGACGTAGCCGAGGAAGAGATTGCTGCTGGCGGCGGTGACGGTGAAGAGGGAGTTGCCGGTGACGAGGAGACGGGAGTCGTAGGGGACGCCCCAGTCGCCGTAGCCATATTGGGAGATATTTCCACCGGCGGTGACGCTGAGGTTGCCGGAGACGGTGCTGACGCTGGAGGTGAGGTAGCCGAAGGTGAGGGCGTTGGTGTCGTTGACGATGACGTCGCGGCCGGAACCGATGCGGAGGTAGTTGAAGTTGTTGGCGGCGGAATCGAGGGTGATGTCGTTGGCGGCGCCGGCGGAGAACTGCGCGTAGTTGGAAACGGTGACAGTGCCGCTGTCGGTGATGGCGCCCGTGGTGGTGAGCGTCAGATTGCGGCCGACGGAAGTGGCGCCGAGGTTGACCGCGCCGCCGCCGGTGAGCGTGAAATCGGTGGCGAGAGTGGCGCTGGTGATGTTGACGCCGTTGACGTCTTTGACGGTCGCGTAGCCGCCAGTGCCGGTTTCGCCGGTGGTGGCGACGTTGAGGGCGAGGCCTCCTTGGAAATCGTTGTTGTTGGAAAGATTGATGTAGGGATCGGCGTAGCCGAAGCCGCCGTTGTTAGCAGTGAGCGTGGCAAGGCCGGTGACGGTGATGGCTCCGGTGGAGGCGATGGGGCCCTTGGTGGTGACGGTGAGGCTGCCGGCGATGGTGCCGTTGCCGAAGCGGAAGGAGTTGGCATCGTTGAGAGTGACGTTTCCGACATCGGTGAAGGCGCCGATGTTGAGGTCGGTGGTGGCGCGGGTAAGGGTGACGTCGCCGCCTTTGGCGTCGATGGTGGTGGTGCCGAGGACGGAAACGTTGCCGACGGTGTTGACGATGTTGCGGGTGGTGGAAGTAGTGATGCCGAGGTTGCCGGTGACGGTGATTTCACCGAGGTCGATCTGGCCGGTGACGGCGCCGGCGGTGGGGCCGTTGTGGGTGATGTTGAAATTTTGAGCGGTTATCTGACCGGTGGAAATTCCGGCGCTGTCAGACTCCGTGCCCATGGTGATGGAGACGGTGCCCGATCCGGCATCGACGAGGCTGTTATTCACGAAGGTAGCGGTGCCGGCGTCGCGCTGCGCACCGTCGGCGCCGGAGTCGTTCAGCGTGAAGCTGACGTCGCCGTCGTCGGAGTAGATGTTGGAATTGATGGCGATGCCACGGCCTGCGCGGAAGCTGAGGGAGCCGCCGGTGCCGCCCGCGTTTACGGTGAAGATGGAGCTGTTGATGGTGATGTCGTTGTTGGCTTGGAGGACGACGGCGGTGCCGGCGTTGGTTGCGGCCGTAATGGTGTTGGGCGCGATGGTGCTGGTGCCGGAAGCGTTGTCGGCAAATGCATCGACATCGGTGAGTGCGGCGGAGCCGCTGTCGTGGACGATGATGTTTTTCGGATCGAACAGGACGGTGCCGCCAAGGCCGTGGTGAGAGCCGGCATCAACAAGTCCGGTCATTTCCAATAAGCCTTTTCCGGAAATTTCGATGAAACCGCCGTCGCCGGACTGGGAGCCGCCGCGGGCGCTGGCGGAGCCTTGGAAGCGAGTGATGTCGTCGGACCAGACGATGACTTGGCCGCCGTCGCCATGGGCAAGTGCGTCGGCGCGGATCGTGGCATCGGAGGAAACGAATGTGCGGGAGGCGTTGGCGATGGAGGAATCGGCGCCTTGGAAACCGCCGCCAATGGAGATGGTGCCGCCGCCGGCGTGACCGGAGGCGTCGAGAGAGGCGTCGCCGAAGATGCCGACTTTTTCGCCGGTGAGAACGATGTGACCGCCGGAGAGGCCGTCGGAGGAGCCGGTGGCGAGGAGGTCGCCGGAATTTTCGACAATACCGAGATCGCCGCCGTCCAGGATTATGCGGCCGTCGCGAGAGACGAGGGTATCTGCTTCGACAATACCGGTGTTATTCACGACAGAGCCGGTGAGGTCGCCCGCGGCACGGGCGGTCATGAGGACAAGGCCGCCATCGGCGCGGACGAGGCCGCGATTGGCGACTTGTGCGTCGATGGAGGCGGCGTCGACGGAAAGGTTGATGAGACCGTCGCCGGAGAAATCGAGGGTGACCTTGTCGCCGGCAGCGAGGGCGACGGTGCCGCTTTCGGCAGAGAGGGTGCCGTTGTTCGAGATGCGCGGGGCGATGAAGGCGACGATGCCGCCGGAGGAGGCGGAAAGGGTGCCGTCGTTGACGATCGCGCCGGGGTTACCGGCGGATTGGAAGTGGTAGCGGCCGGCGAGGAAGTCGGCGTCGGAGAGAGCGAGGGAGGAAGCGACGAGGCCGCCGACGTTCACGGAGGCGTTTGCGCCGAAGTAGAGGCCGTTGGGATTGATGAGGAAGACGCGGCCGTTGGCCTCGAGGGAGCCGAGAATCTGGCTGGTGTTGTGACCGGTGACGCGGTTGAGCGCGATGGCGTCGGCGCCGGGCTGGTTGAAACGCACGCTGGCACTGGAGCCGATGTCGAAGGCGTTCCACTCGGTGATGAGGCGCTGGGAGTTTTGGTCGATGACCATGCCTGAGCCCTGCTGATGGATGGAGCCCTGGCCGGAGAGGATGTTGCCGCCGGTGGGAAGCGCGGTGGATGGCAGAGATTGCGCGTTGAGAGGGGCCAGCGACAGGCCGAGCGCGGAGGCGGCGAAAAATGACTTCGAGAAGGACATGGCGGAACGTGCGAAAAGGTTAGAGGGAGAGCTGGCCGAAGACCCAGAAACGGCCGTCGTCGTCGCGACCATCGGCGTCTTCGCCCCGGAGGGAACGGCCGTCGTTTTCGCCGAGCTTGTGAGCGTAGGTGAGGCGGAAGGAGAGGCGCCCGGATCTGCCGTAGGCGACGGTGGCACCGGCGCCGGAGAGCCAGTATTCGTTTTTCCCCGTCAGAGTCTGGACTGCGTAAGGCCAGAGTTCCTTGTTGAGGGTGACGCGACCGGTGTCGGCGAAAACGGCGAACTGGAGCGTTCCCCATTTCGGATCGAGCGGCAGATCGTAACGGGTTTCGAAGGAGAAGAGATGGGCTTCGTCGCCCGAGGCTTCGCCGACGGGATAGGCGCGGACGCCGTAGGGGCCGCCGAGACTCATTTTTTCGCTGGAGTCGAGGTTACCGGGGGCTACCTGGCCGGAGTAGGCGGCGAAGGCTGTCACCGGGCCCCCGATACGCTGGAGGCGGCTGGCGGAGAGATTGACGCGGGAGAAGCCGCCGGCGGTGCGGCTGGTGAGTCGGTCGACGCGTTCGTCGGATTTCACGCGGGAAAGATCGAGGTGGCCGGCGGCCGCGGAGAGCGAGGCGGTGGAGTAGCCGCCGCCGAGAAGCGAGTCGTTGGCGGAGAAGGAGAGGGAGGCGTTGGCGGCGTGGACGCGTTTGTCGCGGATATCGAAGCCGAAGAGTTCGTCGGAGAGCGCTTTGAAATCGTAGCCGAGCGTGGCGGAAAGATTGAGTTCGCGGCGGCGAATGAGCGGATGCGAAAGCCAGGCGCTCACAGTGTAGGCGTCGCCTTTCGCATCGAGCGACTTCAGGTCGCCGGTGAGTTTATAGCGCATGGCCGAGAGGGCGATGTTGCCGCGAGGACCGCGTGCCCAAAGGGGAAGGCCGTAGGCTAGGCGGGTTTGAGCGAGTCCTTCGGAGCCGGAGAGAAAAGCGGTAGCCTGATCGCCGATACGCAGCGGAGAATCGTAGGAGGCGAATCCATTGCCGCGCCACGTACCGGTGTGGCGATTGCCGAAGTTGTCGGCCCAGATCGCACCGGAAAGAGGACGGCTGGATTTCACGTCGAGGACGAGGCGCGTGGTGCCGGGAGCGGAACCGGGTTCAAGGATGGCTTTGGCGGAGACGCCGGGAAGGTCGTTGATGAGGAGGAGGGAGCGTTCGAGGTCGCGGACGTTGAGCGGCTGCCCGGATTGCACGATGTCGGCCGTCATGATCTGGAGCAGTCGCGGATTCACGCGAGAGGCGTCGGCTTTGATCTGCACGGTGCCGTCGATTTTTGCCTGAAGGATGGCGATTTCCACGATGCCGTCGGTGACGTCCTGACGAGGCAGATAAGCGCGGGCCAGGAGGAAACCCTTTTTCTGGAGGAACGAAGTGACGGATGCCGCCACGGCCTGGAGTTCGGCAATGCCGAGCGGACGATCCAGAGACGGCGCGACGATCTCTTGAAGTTCCTGTTCGCGGGCGAGGCCGGTGTGACCGCTGAACGTGAAGCTCTTGACGCGAATCGATAGGGTTTTCTCTGCGGCGACCGTTGCCGGTTCGGGGGCCTTTGATTTTTGAGACGGCTGGAGGCGCGGAGGTTGCGCGGCAGGCTGCTGGTCCCGCAGGAGTGCCCCCGCGTCGGGCACGGCGGCAGGCATAACCACGGCGAAAGCTGGGATGGAAATGAAAACGGCGAGCCGCCTGAGAAACGAAGATGTCATAAACCAAGTGATGCGTGGGGCACCAACGAAGCGGTGCCACAGCATCGAATCGGCTCATCCCAAGTTTTATAAAGGGAGAATTCCTCAGTGCGTTTTGACGTTATCCCGGCTGCGCGTTCTGCACTGAGACGAGATTCGTTACGCGGCGCGATTCACCGATGGATTGACTGCAGGCGTGAGAAGAGTTCGCGAAAGCTGGCTGCTGCGGTTTGCGAGCGGCCGTGAGACGCGCTTCAGGAGAGCGCTTCTTTCGGAGCGTTGGGGAGAGCGAAGTAGAAGGTGGCGCCTTTGCCGGGCGAGCCCTCGGCCCAGACGCGGCCGCCGTGGCGTTCGACGATGCGGCGGACGTTGGCGAGGCCGATGCCGACGCCCTCGAAATCCCGCGTGGAATGGAGGCGTTCGAAGACGGAGAAGAGTTTCCCGACGTGCTTCATGTCGAAGCCGGCGCCGTTGTCGGAGATACGGAAAACTTTTCCTGCGCGCTCCTCGTGGCTGTCGATGACGATGCGCGCGGGGGTCACGTTGCGGGAATATTTCACGGCGTTGGAGATGAGGTTGCTCCAAACCTGCCGGAGAAGGGCTTCGTCGCCGTGTACGGTGCCGAGATTGGAAATTTCCCACTGGATGACGCGGCCTTGGAAATCCGGGGCCAGGGAATCGCGGACGGTTTCGACGAGGCGTTGCATGTCGACGCGGCGTTCCTGAAGCTGCGCTTTACTCAAGCGGCAGAACGCGAGCAGGTCGTTGATCAGAGTGACCATGCGCGCGGCGGAGTTTTTGACGACGGCGAATTGCTTCGACTGCTCATCGTCGAGTTTCCCGGCCAGGGACTCGCCGAGGATCTCGATGAAGCCCTGGATGTGACGCAGAGGAGCGCGCAGATCGTGAGAGACAGTCTGGTTGAACGCGGCGAGGTCCTCGTTCATCGTCATGAGTTCGTCGTTACTCTTTTGGAGCGCTTGATTGAGGGTCGCGATTTCCTTGGTGAAGAGCACGCGCGCGCGCAGTTCTTCCTCGATGCGGGTGCGCGATTTCGCGAGCTCGACGAAGATTTCGACCTTGGCGCGGAGGATCTCGGGCACGATCGGTTTGATCATGTAGTCGACCGCGCCGGCGATATATCCACGTGCGATCCACTCCTGGGTGTTGCCGATGCCGGTGAGAAAAATGATCGGGACAAGCCGCGAGCGTTCGCGCGCGCGAATCAGGGAGGCGACTTCGAAACCGTCCATGTTCGGCATCTGCACATCGAGCAGGATAACGGAAAAATCCGTGGCTAACACATGACGAAGAGCCTCGGCTCCGGAATGCGCGTGAATGACGTTTTGTTTCAGCGGTTCCAAAAGCGCTTCAAGCGCGAGCAGGTTCCTGGGCTCGTCATCGACAATGAGGATGTTGGTGGCCGGTGAATCTCCCATATCCTGCGTATGAGAGAAAGCATGCGCGTGGGTGGAGCGAGACAAACCTGTGTTTACCGGTCAGTCAAAACGACGGAATGCACGTTGCAGCCGGTCGAAAGTGCGGGGCGAATCAGGTCTGCGTGAGGCGGCGGGCGGTGCCGACGAGTTTGAGCATCGAGCGGACCTGGCGGATTTGGGCGACGGAGAAGGTTTTGGTTTTCTTTTCCGACCAGCCGGCGAGGAGGAGCGCGAAGGGTTTTTTGTTTTCGTGGATGGGGAGGAGCACGAAGGAAGCGAGCTGGCCGGGCTTCATCCAGGCGGGGATGTGCGGGACGATTTTGGCGTCGGCGGCGTCGTAGATGAACACGTCTTCCATGCGCTGAAGGGAGATACCGAATACGTCGCGGTCGGTTTCGCGACAGAGGCTGCGGCCGCGGACGGAGTCGAAGAGAGCGCCGGAGCCAAGAGCGCAGACGTAGAGGCCGTCGGGCTTGCGGGTGAGGATGAGGCCGTCGCGGGCGGCGAAGCCTTGCAGGGCGGATTTGAGGACGACCTGGTAAACCTTCGACATGCTGACGGGCGTCTCGTCGAGGAGGCTGGCGAGTTGTTCGATGCCGGTTTCGAAGGCTTGCTGGAAAATGGTTTCGCTGGTGACGGGCGGCGTGGAAGCGGAGGCCGGAAGCGGGGCGGCACTGGTTGTTGAAGCGGTGGTGGCGTCGGTCGTGGCGGGGGCGGCGGTGACGCCCAGGGTGGAACTCGATGGGGCCGGAGCTGCGGTGAGCGGCGGGAGTTTGGGCGCGGTGCGAAGGGTGATGGGATCTTCGCCGGCGATGCGGGATTGGAGGCGCGGGTTTACCTGCTGGCTGATGGCGGTGAGGTTAAACGTGCGGGCGAATTCGTTAAGCTGGTGGCTGGCTTCGCCGAGGATCGAGACGAGCGAATCGGGATCGAGGCCGAAGAGGCGGCCGGTGCGGGCGGAGAGGGACATGACGCCGCGTTGGAAATCGGCGGCGCTGAGGTCGGGCTTGAGGGCGAGTTCGCCTAGTTTGACGGAGAGATCGGCGAGGACGAGGAGTTCGATTTCGTTGCTGGTGGCGGCCTGGCGAAGGGCGTCGATCGGGAGCGCCTTCAGGGATTTGAGGATGGCTTCGGGGAGATTGGCGCTTTCGAGGAGGTGGTGGCCGAGTTCGAGGGGGGTGAGGCCGAAGACGCGGCGGAAGGCTTCGTCTTCGGAGATGCCTTCGGCGGAGATTTCGCGGGCCTGGCGGTACTCATCGAGCATGAAGGTCGTCATGAGGAGACGGCCGTAGTTGCGGAGGGAGGCGCAGATGAAGGCTTGCTCGGGCTCGTGGGTGCCGTGGCGGTTCATGACGGCTTCGGCCATGAGTCCGCTGCAAAGAGCGAGGGCGGCGATTTCGCGTTTCTCGTGGGGATTGAGGGTACGCTCGGCGTTCTCGATGAGAAGGAGGGCGAGAGCGAGTTGGCGGATTTTATTAAAGCCGATGACGTGGATCGCCTGGCTGATGGTGGCGATTTCGACGCCGGATGGGTTGTAACCCATCGTGTTGGCGGCGGTGATGACTTTGGCGGTGACGACGATGTCTTTGCCGATGAGGGCGGCGAGTTCTTCGACGGAGGTTTCGTTGGCGTTGCCGGAGAGTTGCTGGATGAGCTCGACGATTTCGGCCAAGCCGGCGGCCTCGCCGGTTTCGAGTCCGGCGGCGACCCGGGTGATGGTTTGCTTGGCGAGGGTGTGGACCACAGTTGGTCTATCATCGGCAAGCGGGGGCTGGGGGTTAAGCCCCGGTTGGAGAAATCGGAACCACCGCCGCTGGTCGGCGGTGGAATGACCAATGGCCAGTGACCAATGACCAGTGAGGGAAGAACGGAGGGGGGCTCACGCAAAGGAGCCAAGGCGCAAAGAAGGCGGGGGCGGGGAGGCGGCACTTGCTAAGTGCCGGTCCGGCGAGGGCGGAGCGGAGAAGTGGGCGGGGAGTCCGCGAGCTGCGCGCTCGCGGCTACGGGCATAAAAAAGCCACCGGGCTGGGCCGGTGGCGTGAAAGAGTGCTGAATCTGGGGCGTGAGGCTCAGATTTTGGCGAGGAGCTTTTCCTTGAGGGAGGCTTTGGGCTGCATGCCGACGAATTGTTCGACGAGCTGGCCGCCTTTGAAGAGGAGCATGGTCGGGATGGCGCGGATGCCGTACTCGGCGGAGATGGCGTCGTTGTCGTCGACGTTGACCTTGGTGATCTTGACCTTGCCGTCGAGTTCGGTGGCGAGTTCTTCGAGGATGGGAGCGATGGCTTTGCACGGTCCGCACCAGGGGGCCCAGAAATCGACCAGCGTCGGCGTGGCCGAGCTGATGGCGCTCTTGAAGGTGTCGGTGGTCAGGTTGGCGATTTTATCGGACATGGTTGGTGGTTTGGATGAAGGCGTTAACGAATAGGGAAGAGTGGATTTGGCAAACGGGTGTTAGGCGCGAGGTGGGCGATGCGAATGAGGGATGTGGAAATCAGGAAGGCTGGAAACGGAGGGCGGAGGGAGCGGAGGACGGAGGGAGAAAGAGTAAGAGAAAGAGGAAAGAGAAAGATTAGGATCAGCGCGGGGTGGATTTGTGGATGATTTCGGCGAGTTCCTGGCGCTCGACTTGGGAGAGGTGTTTGCCGCGGAGCTTCAGCTCTTCGAAGGTTTTCACGACGGTTTCGGTCATGCGGCCGTGGGTTTCTTCGGAGCCGCCGACGATGGCGAACTGTTCGCCGCGGGTGATGCGTTTATGGCCGTCGTCGTTGTCCAGGCCGACTCCGAGGAGCGCGGCGGGACCGGCTGGTTTTGTGGCTTTGGCGGGACTGCGTTTAACGGGCTTCTTGCTCACGAGAGCAACGTGTCGGGCTCGGCGGGTGTTTCAAGTGCGTTCGCGTTCTCGCCGAGGGCGGCGGGCTCGGCGGCGAGGGGGACGGGGGCGTCTTCGCGGGCGGAGACGAGGATGTCGTCGAAGGCGTCGGTCTGTTTGACGCGGAGTTTTCCGAGGCGAGTGAGTTCGAGGACGGCGATGAAGGTGGCGACGAGGACGCGCAGGCTGGTTTTTTCCGGGAAGAGATCGGAGAAGATGAAGGACTTCTCGGTTTGGATACGGACGAGGATCTGCTCCATCTGGTCAGAGACGGTGACCTGCTCGTCCTTGATTTCGCCGACGACGAGTTTTTCGGCGAGGCGGCGGAGGACGATGTTGAAGGCGTTCCAGACTTCGATGCGGTCGACGCCTTTGAGGGGGCGCTCGTCTTCGGTGGGGGCGGTGGAGGCGACGTAGCGGGGGAGTTTGTCGCGCTGGAAGATGGCGAGGTCGTCGATGCCGCGGGCGGCTTCCTTGAATTTTTTGTACTGGAGGAGCTGGTGGACGAGTTCCCAGCGCGGGTCCATGGCGTCGTCGTCCTCGGCGTTGGGATCGGTGGCGTGGTGGCCCTTGGGGAGGAGCATGCGGCTCTTAATTTCCATCAAGGTCGCGGCCATGACGAAGAATTCGCCGGCGACTTCGAGGTCGAGCTGCTGCATGGAGCGGATGACGTCGAGGTACTGGCGGGTGACCGACTCGATGGGGATGTCGTAGATGTCGATCTCGGCTTTTCGGATGAGGAAAAGGAGGAGGTCGAGCGGGCCTTCAAAGGCCGGGAGTTTGATGCGGTAGTCAGCGTCGGGAACCACGGGGCGGGGATGGTTGGGGGGCGTGGGTGGCGGGCAATGGAAAAGTGGGGGCGGGTGGGTGATGGTGGATGCGCGGTTGTTCGTGGACGATGCAAGGCAGGCAGTTCGGTGTCGGGGCAAGTATTGGGGCGGTAAGCGGACGACGGTGAAGGGCATCGAGCAAGCTCGAGCCTTACTGGGATCGGTGTAGGGCCTGAGCTTGCTCAGGCTGGATTGGAGCTTGTGGAGGGGGCGAAGGACGGGCGTGTTAAGGAAATGGAGGAAGACGGAATCGATCAGACACGATTGCGGCGCAGGACGAGTGCGCTTCGCAGAGGGCGGCAGTCGATTGCAGGCGCACGTTATTTTGTGACGTTTGCAACGGATGGGCGTGCGCTTTGGCTGAAATCGGAGGAGGCAATTGCCGCAGCGCATTCGATCTGCGCCGAAATGGTACATGAGAGAAGCGTCGCGATGCTCACGGCGGCAATCATGCCGGATCACGTGCATCTGCTTTTTGAATTAGGTGGGCGGTTGACGTTAGATCGTACTATCGCCAAGTGGCGGACATCGGTGCGACGCGCTATTGAAGGACTGAGATGGCAGCCGAATTTCTTTGAGCACCGGCTGAGGGCTGACGAGCAGTCCGAGGACTACGCTTACTACCTGTTCATGAATCCCTATCGGGCTGGCTTGATCGGAAATGATAAAGCGTGGGCCGGGTGGTGGACCGACGGGAGTGTGCGGTATGAGTTTTTATCCCGGGCGAGGGTAGGGCCGTGTCCGCAACCTGAGTGGCTGAATAGAAAACCCGAGAAGGATCAATCGGTCTCAGTTGGAGAGTGAGTACTGGGCGGTTGAGCGGGCGACGCTGAGGGGCATCGAGCAAGCTCGAGCCCTACAAGGGAAGACACTCGAAGGCAGCGGCGAAGAAGCCGTCGGTGTTGTGCGTCGCGGGGAGGATGGTGCTCACGGGGGAAGCGGCGGTGAAGTGTGGGTGGGCGGCGAGGAAGGCGGTGGCGACGTCTTCGTTTTCGACGCGGCTGAGGGAGCAGGTGGCGTAGAGGAGGTGGCCGCCGGGTTTCACGTGGGCGGCGAAGCGGGTGAGGAGTTCGAGCTGAAGTTTCGCGGCGGCGGCGATGTCGGACTCGGTGGTGCACCACTTGAGGTGCGGGGAGCGGCGCCAGGTGCCGGTGCCGCTGCAGGGGGCGTCGACGAGGACGCCGTCGAAGAGGCCAGTCGGTGCCGGGGAAATGGATACGTTGCGGAGGCTGGCGCGGGTGGCGCGGGTTTTGAGTTCAGCGAGGGCGGCAGGGCGGATGTCGTGGGCGGTGACGTGACCGGAGGGGCCGAGGAGGCGTGCGAGTTGGAGGGTTTTGCCGCCGGCTCCGGCGCAGGCGTCGAGCCAGCGGGTGCCGGGTTTGGGAGCGGCGGAGGTGAGGATGAGTTGGGAGCCGAGGTCTTGAATTTCGATCAGGCCGTGGGTGTAGGCGTCGGTTTGAGTGACGTCGGATTCGGTGAGGAGTTCGATGGCGTCGGGGAGAAGTGGAGACGCGCGCCAGGTCCAGCCGCGGGCGGTGAACTCAGCGAAGACTTTTTCGGGCGTGCTGGTCTGGAGGCGGAGCCAGAGCGGGGCGCGGGTGTTGAGGACGTCGAGGTTGGGCGACTCGAAGGCGGCGGGGCAGTGGGCGCGGAACCAATCGGGGAGGAGGGAGGCGCGGGCGATGGCGCCGAGGTGGGCGGCTTTGGCGGCGACGGTGGCGGGTGTGGGCGGCCAGTCGGCGGGGATGAAGGCGGTGCGGAGTTGCCGGGTGGCGGGAGTATCGGCGGCGAGCCAGGCGGTGGCGCGGATGGCTTCGTCGTCGGAGATGGCGAGCGCGGCCTCGATCCACGGGAGGAGGCGGATAGCGGTGTAGAGAAGTTCGCGATACAGGCGGCGGTCGCGGGAGCCGAAGCGGCGTTCGCGGGCGAGGCGTTGCTGGATGCGCGCGGGGAGATTGCGGTCGTTGCGGAGGTGCGGACGGAGTTCGGTGAAGAGCGCGAGGAAAGTGCGGGCCTGGTTGGCGGCGTGGGAGTCCATGCGGGGAGGAAGAAGTCCGAGGAGCGGGGTGGGGGCACCCCGCCTACACCGGAGACTTTAGAAGCCGACGAGGTTTACCTGGATGTTGAAGCCGAACTTACTTTCGCGGCGCTGGCCGTTGTAGACAGAGATGCCGTAGCGGATGCTCCATAGGTTATCCAAGTTTTGGGTGATGCCGTAGCTTTGCTCGATGAAGCGGTCTTTGCGGGCGTCGAAGTGGAGGCGGGCGTAAGTGCCCCAGGCTTCGTTGAAGCGGTAGCGGCCCTCGGTGACGTATTCGTGAATGTTGCGGCGGAGGAAGTGATTGCCGAGGTAGAGCGACCAGACTTCGCCGTCGCGGAGCGTGAAACCGGTATTCAATTCGCGGAGCGTGAAGTCCTGCGGGGTGACGCTTTGATAGAGGTTAAAGGTGAGCCAATTGACGGGGGTGAAAGCGAGGTCTGTGTGTATGGCGGAGAAATCTTTTTCGCCGGGCCCGGTGTCTGGGAGGAAATCGGCGGCGAAGTTGACGCGGAGAAGATCGCGCGAGCCGTAGCTGCGGTCGCGGGTCTGGAAAGTGTTGTCGAGAGCGAGGCGGAGCGTGTTGGTGGCGCGGAGGTCGTCGATGGCGCGTTGTTCGCCGAGGCCTAGCGGGGTGAGGTAAGTCTGGAAGGTCTGGTCGTCGATGGACGGGATGTAGGCGCGGCCTTTGTTCGCTTCCGGGATATAGCGGTAGGAAAGTTTGGGCGTGATGAGGTGGCGGATACCGTCGATGCCCCAGCGTTCGTTTTTGTAGGCGTAAAGGCCGCTGGCGCGGAGGGAGGCGTCGGCACCGATTTCGCCGAGGGTGCGCGTGTAGTCGTCTTTGCCGCCGGTGGCGCGGGAGTAGTGGGTGATGCGGGCGCCGGCGACGGGCGTGATGTTGAGCCAGGAGCGCGGATTGATGGGGCGGGAGAGGCCGTAGTAGGCGTCGAGGCGGTCGCTGCGGGTGGTCGGGCCGTCGACGAGGGCGTCTTCGCGGAGGGCGGCGGCGGAAGCTTGGGCTTGCTGGTAGAAGCCGAGGGGGAGCGCGGAGGGGAGAAGATCGACGCGGACTTCGGGGAGGCGTTGTTGGACGCGGAAGTAGGAGTTGGGCTGGGCGCGGAGGAAGGCGGAGACGATGACGTTGTTGCCGGTGTGGGCGGCTTCGAGGAAGGAGTCGGGTTGCTGGACGGGATAGAAGTCCTGCGGGCGGAAGTCGCGGGTGATCTCGGAATCGCTCCAGTAGGCGAAGTGGCCGTTGAGCGTGAGTTTTTCGGAGAAACGCTGGCGGTGGGTCCACTCGATGTAGCCGCGATCCTTGGGGACGGGCTGGCGGAGGACGTCGGTGAGGCGCTCGCCGTAGTCGTGGATGTATCCGGTTTTCAGATCGCCGGAGTAAGTCTGGTAGCCTTCGCCGCGCTGGTAACGGGCGGCGGGGCCGAGGAGAAAGCCGCGCTTGGAGTAGAGGTTGATGTCGCCGCCGAGCTGGACGCCAGTGGCGACGGGAAGTCGGGTGCCGATGCCGGCGTAGGCGCCGAGGCTGCCGCGGTAGCCGACGGTGGCGTCGAGGAAGGAGAAGACGGGCTGGTCGAGCGGCTGTTCGTAGGTGATGAAACGAAAAGGGAGGACGGGGCCGACGCCGACGCGGGCGTTTTCGGCGCGGATGCTTTGGTTGGGTTTGGGGCGGTAGATGAGTTTGTCGGCTTTGAGGACCGGGCCGGTGAGGTGGGGCTCGTAGTAGGTGAAGGTGGCGTTGCGGATGGAGAGTTCGTCGGGCGTGCCCGCGACGTCGGTGCCGGAAAGGTAATAGGGAAAGTCGCCGAGGCGGAGACGGGTGACGGCGATGGTTTTTTTGGTGTAGTCGTAGACGATCTCGTCGGCGAGGAGGCGCTGGGTGCCGCGGGTGATGTGGGCGTTGCCGCGGGCGGTGGCGACGCGGGTTTGCGGGTGGACGCGGATTTCGTCCGCTTCAAGGAGGATGTCGCCGTAGACGAGGCGGGGATTGCCGGTCGAGACGATGTCGCCGGTGAGCGGATCGGTCTGGGTGAGCCGGGCGGTCATCGCAGGGTCGTTTTCGGCGGCGGACAACGGCAGCGCAGTCAACAGGGCGGCGAACAGTAGGCGGAGGATGCGGCGGGTCACGGTTAGCGGGGAGCAAAGCGGGGGAGTGGAGTCAGGCAAGCCCCGCATATTGAGTGAAAGTTTGGCCTACTTTTCGCTTTTCGGTGCGGGTGCCGCTGCTCATGGTCGCGGCCCGCGACGCAATTCCGACTCATGCCTCCTACTTCCTCACGGTCCAAATCCACCGCGCTTCAAGACATGGCTCAGCTCCGCGCTGAGATCCGCTCACTGGGCTCAGCCCTCGGACGGGTTATCAGCAAGCTGGAGGGGGCGGAGGCGCTCGAGACGGTGGAAACGCTGCGCACGCTGGCGAAAGCGGCGCGCGGTGGCGATGAAGCGGCGGCGGGAAAACTGGCGGCGGCGGTGGCGAAGCTGACGCCGGCGCAGGCGTTCACGCAGGCGATGGCGTTTACGTTGTATTTCGAACTGGTGAATCTGGCGGAGGAGAATTACCGCGTGCTGCTGCTGCGGAAACGGCGCGCGGCGCGGTTGCTGGCGGAGCCGAAGACGGATGACGCGCGGCCGATTCGCGAATCGATCGAAGCGGCGGTGGTGGAGTTGAAGAATCGCGGCGTGGATGCGGCTACGATGCAGGCGCTGGTGGACAGCGTGGCGATCGAGCTGGTTTTCACGGCGCATCCGACGGAATCGAAGCGGCGCACGCTGCTGACGAAGCTGCGGCGGCTGGCGGATATTTTGCGGCATCGGGCGCAGCCGGAGCAGAGCAATCCGGACTTCAACGATCCGCAGTGCGTGGAGCGCGAGATCGTTTCGCTGTGGCTCACGGACCGCAGCCGCACGGAGCGGCCGGAGGTGACGGACGAGGCGCGGACGGGGCTTTGGTATTTCGAGACGACGCTTTTCGACACGCTGCCGCGGTTGCACGTGGACATGGCGCGGGCGCTGAAGCAGCACTATCCCGACGTGAAGCCGCCGGCGCGGTGGCTGACGTTTGGCTCGTGGATCGGCGGCGACCGCGACGGAAATCCGAACGTGACGGCGAAGGTGACGGCGGACGTGTTGCTCATGCACCGCCGGCTCGCGGCGGAGAAGCTGCGCTCGGGCGTTTATGAGTTGAGCCGCTGGCTGACGATTTCGGACCGGCGCGAGCCGTTGCCGGCGGGCGTGAAGAAATTGCTGCGCGAAAGCCGGCAGCTCTCGACGCTGATCGAACAGCTGAGCAGCCGGTACCCGCACGAACAATACCGATTGCTGCTCGCCGGTCTGCGCGACCGTCTGGGGCAGACGGTGAGCGAATCCCGCAGCGGACAGGCTCTCGTCGCGGCCGCGGAAGACGATGCGGTTAATTGTCTCACGGCCGAGTCGGTGAAGGAGACGTTGCAGGCGATCCATGACGCGCTGGCGTCGGGTCGCGGCGCGGTGCTGACCGGCGGCGAGTTGAAGACGGTGCGCGACCAGGCGGAGGTGTTTGGGTTGCACGCGTCGCGATTGGATCTGCGTCAGCATTCGGGGCCGCACGAGGCGGCGGTGGCCGAAGTGCTCGGGCGAAGCGACTACGCGAAACTTTCGGAAGAGGCGAAGGGCGAGCTGTTGAGCGAGGCGATCAAGACGGCGAAGCCGCTGACGGCGGCGAAGCTGGCGGCGTTTTCGGCGGCGACGCGCAATGTGATCGAGCCGCTGGCATTGACCGGACAGGTTTCGGCGAAGTTCGGGCCGGAGGCGCTGGGCATCTATATCATCAGCATGACCGATGGTGTATCCGATCTGCTGGAAGTGATGTTGCTCATGAAGCTGGCGAACTCGGCGCCGCTGCCGATCGCGCCGTTGTTCGAGACGCTCGATGACTTGAATCGCGCGCCGGAAATTCTGGCGGAGTTGTTCACGCATCCGGTGTACGCGTCGGAGCTGGCGAAGCATAAACGGCATCAGCACGTGATGCTCGGTTACTCGGACTCCAATAAGGACTGCGGCTATCTCGCGGCGAACTGGGGCCTGTACAAGGCGCAGGACGAAATCGCACGTGTGTGTCGCGGGCATGATGTGCGTGTGACGCTTTTCCACGGACGCGGTGGCAGTATCGCGCGGGGCGGCGGGCCGGCGGCGAAGGCGATTCTCGCGCAGCCGATCGGGTTGCGCGATGGCGGCATCCGCGTGACGGAGCAAGGCGAGGTGTTGTCCACGCGGTATCACGATCCGGATCTGGCGCATCGTATTCTCGAGCAGATGGCGTATGGCGTTTTGCTCGGCGCGCACGCGGCGAAGAATCACGAACCGGCTCCGAAAGAGTGGCTGGAGGCGATGGAGAAAATGTCGGCGGCGGGCGTGGCGGCGTACAAAGCGCTCGTTCACGACGATCCGGATTTCCTGGTGTTCTGGAAACAGTCCACGCCGATCGACGAGATCAGTAATTTGAAGTTCGGATCGCGGCCGACGTTCCGCCGCAACACGACGAGCGTTGAAGATCTGCGGGCGATCCCATGGGTGTTTTCGTGGATGCAGAGCCGGTTCGTTTTCCCGGGATGGTTTGGGCTCGGCGCGGCGCTCGATACGGTTCTTTCGCAGGGCGCGGCGAGCAAGAAACTGTTGCGCGAGATGTACGCGGGCTGGCCGTTCTTCAAGACGATGATCGACAATGCGCAGCTGACGTTGCGGAAGGCCGATCTGCCGATCGCGCGTCTGTACGCGGAGCTCGTCGAGGACGCCAAGATCAAGAAGCGTATTCTTGTGGCTCTGACCGGGGAGTTCGAGCGGACGGAGGAGGCGATCCTGGCGATCACCGGGCAGAAGCAGTTGCTGGCGGACGAGCCGGTGCTGTTGAAGTCGGTGCAGTTGAGAAATCCCTACATCGACCCTCTGAACTATATCCAAGTGGAGATGATCAAGCGTCTGCGCTCGGGCAAACTGGGCAAGGACGAGGACGAGGCGACGCGCGCGGTGGTGGAGCTGACGATCAACGGCATCAGCGGCGGGTTGAAAAACACGGGCTGATGCGCGGCGCGCTCAAGAAGAGCGCGCTCCGGCGATTTTCTCCAAAACGAAGCAGGCCTGGTCGCCGGCTGAACGCGCGCGGGCGCTCAGCGTCTGCAGATGACTCCATGCGAGCAGCGGAAGCTTCGTGACTTTCAAGTAATGGCGCATCGGCGCCGCCGGGAGCTGCCGGTGCTTTGCAAGCAGGCGCGTCATCAACAGTGAAGCGACGGTCGCATCTTCCTGGATGGCTTGAACGCGAAACCCAAGGTCGCCGGCGAGGTGCTCGATGGCACGGCGCGTGGGAATCCACAGGTGGCGTGGCGCATCGAGTTGGTACCAATCTTTTCCGTAGCGCCGGAAGAGATCCGAATCGGCGAGCGGTACGCGGATGAGTATTTTGCCGGAAGAGGAGAGGCGTTCACGGGCCGCGACCAGTTCCTCGCGGGGCGCAGCGACGTGTTCGAGGACGTGGTTATACAGGATGACATCGTACTCTTGCGTGAGGTCGGCGATGCGCGCCCGCCGCAGAGGGCTGCCCGGTTCCCGGCTTTTCGATTCGGCGAGGTAGGGATCGATGCCTTCGGTATTGCCGTAGCCTCGATCGCGCAGCTGCCGGACCAAGTGCCCGGCACCGCAGCCCACGTCGAGCACGCGGGCCGCGCGATCGGGTATCCATCGGAGCGCGGCCGGAAGATTGCCTGGGTTAAGACCGATGATCGCCCGTTTCAGGCTCCAACCGGGTTGAGCGCCGGTGAAGGAGTAGTAATTGGATGGGTAGTACGCGCCGAGATCCGCAGGGGCATCGATCAAGACAAGCGCACGGCAGTCAGGGCATTCCCCGTAAGCGAACTCGCCGGGTTGGTCGTACTGGCGTTCCTGAGCGGTCAATTTGCGCGCGACGGGTGTGGCACATGCCGGGCATGAGACCGTGGAGCGGGTGATCGACGCAGAGCTGGAGAGAGCGGCCATACGAAAGAGAAGGACGATTTTTAAGGAAGTGGGTCGATGCGATTTTCGATGAGGGAAGCCTGCGACCGACGATGCGCCGGGAAATCAGGAGAAGGCTGGCACGGTTTCAGCAAAGAAGGACAGATGAAGCGCGTTCATTGCGCGCTAGACCTTCGTCTAAGAACGGACACCTTTTCACACAACCCTCGCTTCCCTGTGATCATCTCCCCAACCGAACTCGACTCGTTCCTGAAAGCCACCAATGCCGCCCCGCACGATTTACTGGGTATGCATCCGGCGAGAAAAGGGCGGAGTCAGGGCGTGGTGGTGCGGGCTTTTCTGCGGGAAGCAGCGGCATGCACGGTGGTCGAGGTCAAGGGCGGCGCGGAATTCCCAATGGAGCAGCTGGCGCCGGAAGGTTTCTTCGAGGTGTTTATCCCGAAGCGCAAAGAGTCCTTCGCGTATGAGCTGAAGACGAAGTTTCACAACGGCGAAACACGGCAGGCGCGCGATCCTTATTCCTTCTGGCCAACGCTCGGGGACCTCGACCTGCATCTGTTCAACGAGGGCAACGACCACCGCATTTACGAAAAGATGGGAGCGCATTTACGCACGATAGACGGCGTGCCGGGCGTGTCTTTCGCAGTGTGGGCGCCGAGTGCGGCGCGCGTTTCGGTAGTGGGGAATTTTAATCACTGGGACGGCCGGTATTTTCCCATGCGCACGCTGGGAGCTTCCGGCGTGTGGGAGCTTTTCATCCCCGGGCTCAGCGAGGGCGAACTCTACAAATACGAGATCTACGATCAGGCGGGAAATATCCACCTGAAGACCGATCCGTACGGCACCTATTTCGAAGCGCCACCCAACAACGCCTCGGTGGTACACAATCCGCGGAAATACGCGTGGGGCGATGGAGCCTGGATGGAGCAGCGGCGCGCGAAGGCCGGGCAACTCGACCAGCCGATCTCTGTTTACGAAGTGCATCTTGCTTCGTGGAAGCGCAAACAAGGTGCGGCCGATGAAGTGCTGAGTTATCGCGAGATCGCCCCGATGCTGGCCGACTATGTGATCGAGATGGGTTTCACGCATGTGGAGATCATGCCGGTGTCGGAGCATCCGTTCGACGGATCGTGGGGCTATCAAGTCACGGGCTATTTTGCGCCGACGCAGCGCTTCGGCACGCCGGAGGACTTTGCGTTTTTCGTCGATCATCTGCACCAGCGCGGCATCGGCGTGATCATGGACTGGGTGCCGGGGCATTTTCCGCGCGACGCGTTTGCGCTGGCGCAGTTTGACGGCACGCACCTCTACGAACATGCGGACCCGCGGCAGGGCGCGCACATGGACTGGGGGACGTTGATTTTCAACTACGGGCGTAACGAAGTGCGGTGTTTCCTGGTGGCGAACGCGCTCGCATGGATGGACCTCTATCACATCGATGGCCTGCGCGTGGATGCGGTGGCCTCGATGCTGTATCTCGATTATTCGCGCAAGGAAGGTGAGTGGATTCCCAATCAGTACGGCGGACGCGAGAATCTGGAAGCGATCCACTTCATGCGCACGACGAACGATCTTGTGCATCACTATTTTCCCGGGGCGGTGATGATCGCGGAAGAGTCGACGTCATTTCCCGGGGTGAGCAGGCCGACGAAAGACGGCGGGCTGGGCTTCGACTACAAGTGGAACATGGGGTGGATGAATGACACGCTCCGCTATTTCCAGAAGGAGCCGGCTCACCGGAAGTATCATCAGAACGATCTGTCGTTTGGGATGCTCTATCAGTACTCGGAAAATTTCGTGACCGTGTTTTCCCATGACGAAGTCACGCATGGAAAAGCGTCGATGCTCTACAAGATGGGCGCGTGGCACATCCCGGAGAAGGCGGCCAATTTGCGGTCTCTCTATGGACACATGTGGGCGTGGCCGGGCAAGAAGCTGCTCTTCATGGGCTGCGAGTTTGGACAGGCGCGCGAATGGAATTACGCGGCGAGTCTCGACTGGCATTTGCTTCAGTACAAAGACCACGACGGCATCCGGCTGCTTGTGAAGGATCTCAACCAGCTTTATCGCAATGAACCGGTGTTGAGCCTGAACGATTTCAACACGCAGGGTTTTCGCTGGATCAATTGCAGCGACACGGATGCGAGTGTGATGGCGTATCTTCGCGTCGATCCGTTTGAGGAGAATATCTTCGCGGTGGTGTGTCATTTCACGCCGGTGATTCGCGAAGGCTATCGCGTGGGCGTGCCGCGAAAGGGATTCTGGCGTGAGGTGATCAACACGAACAGCCAGCACTATGGCGGCAGCGGGTTGGGCAATGGCGGCGGCGTGAACACGGATGACACGGGGCACGACGGGCACAGCCAGAGCATCCGCCTGACGTTGCCGCCGTTTAGTACGACAATCTTCAAGTGGTCGGCGAAGTGACGCGGTGCGATTCAGCGGTACCGCGTCGTGAGTTCTGCGGTATCGCTCCGGCGCGTTAGGGACAACGCGCCCTACCTAGCTCAGGCGGTGGCGAAAAGTTCGGCGATCACGTCTTCGAGCGGGACGTCCTCGATGGTGATGTCGGCGACGGGGCCGGTTGAGAGGATTTCCTGGGAGACGGCGATGACGGCATCGGCGGGGACGCTGAGCGTGATCTGGCCCTCGTCGTTGCGGGTGGGTGTGCCGTGTTTCGAAGACCACGTTGCGGGGAATGCGGCGGGGTCTTGCGGGAGGAAGCGGATGATTTTTTTCCGCGTACCGGAGCCACCTTCGAGCCGGTCTAGTGAGCCGTCGTAGATTTTTTTGCCTTTGTTGATGACGATGACGCGTTCGCAGAGTTCCTGAATGTCGGCCATGTAGTGGCTCGTGAGGAGGATGGTGACGCGGTGGCGGCGGTTGTATTCTCGGAGGAAATTGCGGACGGCTTTTTGGGAGATGACGTCGAGACCGATGGTGGGTTCGTCGAGGAAGAGAACACGCGGACGGTGAAGAAGGGCGGCGATGAGCTCCATCTTCATGCGTTCTCCGAGGGAGAGTTCGCGAACCATGACGTTGAGCTTCGCTTCGACGCCGAGGAGGGCGACGAGTTCGTTGAGCGTCTCTTTGTACTTCGCCTCGGGGATGCCGTAGATGTGGCGAAGGAGAAGGAATGACTCGATCGCAGGGAGATCCCACCAGAGCTGGTTCTTCTGGCCGAGCACGAGGGCGAAGAGGCGGCGGTAGGCGTTTTCGCGTTTCTTGGGCTCGAAGCCGGCGACGCGGGCGGTGCCGCTCGTCGGGTAGATGAGGCCCGAGAGCATTTTGAGCGTGGTGGTTTTGCCCGCGCCGTTGGGACCGAGGAAGCCGACGAATTCTCCCTCGGCGATGTCGAAGGTGATGTCGTTGGCCGCAGCGGTTTCCTCGAACTGGCGTTTGAAGAGGCCCTTCACGCCGCCCCAGAAGCCGGGCTGTTTTTTGTACGTGCGAAAAATGCGGGTGAGGTTGCGGACTTCGATCATGGAGCGGGCGAGTGAAGCGGGAAGAGCGCGAAACGCAACGCGGCGGTGGAGAAGCGCGGGGAGTCGGAAGCCGATGCACGGGGGCGCATCAAAGCGTGCAGAGTTTTTTGTAGTCGAGGACCGTGTGGCTGATGTGGCCGGAGGTGAGGGCGGCGCGGTCGGTGAGCGGGCCGGCGGGCGGATCGATGTCTTCGCCCATTTTGAAAATGAAACTGTGCGTGCCGTCGTCGGCTTGCGGGCTGAAGAGGCCGGGGACGATGACTTGCGCGGGGACGGTGCGGAGGACTTCGGTCGCGGCGGTGCAGGGGAAGGGAAAGTTGAGATTGTGGAGAATGAAGCTGCGCGGAGGTGTGGCGGCGACGAGCGCGGGGATGAGTTTCGTGGCGTGCGCAGCGGTTGCGCGAAGCGTGAGGGAGACTTCGGAGTCGGGCTGGCCGCCGTCGCGTTTGAATTTGTCGAAGGACGCGAAGGTGAGGTGCTGCGAGAGCGCTATCGCGGGAAGGCCGTGGACGACGCCTTCCCATGCGCCGGCGATGGTGCCGCTTGCGGGAATGAAGCTGAGCGAGGCGTTGAGGCCGACGTTGATGCCGCTGACGACGGCGTCTGGGCGGACGGGGAGCAGGTGAGCGAGGCCGATGTTCACGCAATCGCTCGGGGTGCCGTCGACGATCCAGGTCGGGCAATTGAAGCCGCGGTCGACGGCGGACGAGTGAACGCGGCGGTGGCGGGACTTAGCGGCACCGATCCAGCTTTGCTCGGATTTCGGCGCGACGACGAAGAGTTCGTGGCCGGCGTCGCGAAGCGCGTGAACGAGGACGTGGAGGAAAACGCAGTCGAGACTGTCGTCGTTGGTGATGAGCAGGCGCATGAAGGCGAAAGGTCAGGATGGAATAGCGATGCGAGCGACGGAGCGGCCGCCGCCGTGGTTTGTCGTAAAGTAGATGTGGCGGTCGGCGTGGTCGTACACGGGATGCGGGTGGCTGTCCTGGCAATCCCATGACGAGTGATGCGCGCAGAGTGGCACCCACTCGATGCGACGGCGGGCCCAGTCGATTTTCTGAAGCGTGATCCACTCGCCACCCCAGAGTCCGTTCTCGGGCTGGCCGTTGGGATGCCAGTAACCGTCGGAGACAAGCCAGTCGTTGTGGCGATTTCCGGCGGTGAAGTGGCCGTAGCGGTGGTAGTGCTTTGGCAGACCGATCTCGATGTTGTCGCCACCGGCGGGACTGACGCGGCCGACGTAGGCGGTGCCGTCGGCGAATTTGCCGTGGTAGATGATGAAGCGGCCGTCGGCGGTCCACATCTCGTGACAGCTCCAATCGGCGCGACTGCGGCCGTTTTCCTCGGTGCGGAGGCGGCGGTGATTTTTGCCGTCCCAAAGCCAGAGGCGGCGGATGCCGCAGTCGGAGGGCCACTCGTGGTTGTAGAGAATCCAGTCGGGGTTCACCGGGGAGAATTGCACGTGGGTGATCCAGGCTTGCGGGACGCGTTCGCAGAGGAGTTCGGAGCCGGTGGCGGTGTCGTAAACGCGGATGTAGGAATTGAGGTTTTCGCGGCGGACGCGTTCGTCGATGTCGTAGGCGGGCTTGTCGCTGATGATCTCGTTGCGTTTACCGCCGACGAGATTTTCGCCTTTGGCGGCGATGGGAGGGGCGTCGTCTTCGAGCGCGCGGGCGTCGGTCGTGGGAACGCAGATACGGCGGCCGTCGGCGCTGACGTGGGTAAATGCGGTGACCTGGCCGTCGGGCAGGCGGGCGACGGTGCGCTGGTTTCCGGCGAGATCGACGCAGCAGACGTCGCGGCCCTGGATGAAGTAAACAAGACCGCGGGTGGCATCGAGGCTCATGCTGGCGCGGCCGAAGCCGCGGTAGGGCGTGCCGCGGAAGTAGACGTAGGATTTGAGCGTGCCTTCGGTATTGCGGGTGAGCGGGCGTTCCTCGCGATTCTGGAGGTCGAGGACGTGAAGGTTGGGGTTGCCGTCGCGGATGCGGACGAAGACGAGGTGGCGGTCGTCAGCGGTGAAGCTGGAGCAGGTGAAATAGAGAAGCTGTGCGGTCGAGCCGGTGTGCGGCTGGCCGTTGGCGACGATTTCGAGCGATGGCATCCGGCGACGGTGGAAATAAATCCCGGCGACGCAAAGGATGTTCTGAACGGTACGCTTGGATTTCCGGATATGGACTCAGCCGCCGCTCAGGCCGTCACCGCTTCGATAGTCCCGGTGCGGGCGGAGAGGGGAGCGACGGATTTTTCCGCCGGGCCTGCGGCGGGCTTCTTGCGCGGACGAGGCGGTCGGGCGTGGATGAGCATGACGAGCGTGGCGATCGCGCGGTCGACGCGGGCGGCCTGGGCGCCGAGGTCTTGCGAAAGTTCGCGAGTATCCGCAGTGCGGCGCGCGTTCGCCTGGGTAACGGAGTCCATCGCGGAGGCGGCGTGAGTGACTTTCTGGATACCCTGGTCCTGTTCCTGCGACGCGGAGGCGATGCCGGAGATGAGTTCGTCGAGTTTGCGCGCGTTGGTAGTGATGGCCGTGAAACTTTGTGCGACCTGAGAGCTGATGCGGGCGCCTTCCTCGCTGCGCTGGGCGGCGGCGGCAATTTTCGAGGCGGTTTCGCGGGCGGCTTGAACGCTGCGTTGAGCGAGGCTGCGCACTTCGTCAGCTACCACGGCGAACCCGACGCCGGCCTCACCCGCGCGCGCGGCTTCGACGGCGGCGTTGAGAGCGAGCAGGTTGGTCTGAAAGGCGATTTCGTCGATGGTCTGGATGATCTTCGAAATCTCGCCGCTGGAGCTTTGGATGGCTGCCATGGCGCGCTGCATGTCGGCCATGTCTGTGACGCTGTTATCGGCGGAATGCCGGGTGAGATTGGCGAGTTGCTTGGCTTCGCTGGCGTGCCCGGCGGTGCGGCGGGTCATGCCGGCGATTTGATCCAGGGAGGCGTTGCTGCTTTCGAGAGCGGAGGCCTGGCTGGCGGCACCGTCGGCGATTTGTTCGCTGGCGGATTCGAGTTTTTCGGCGGAGTCGAGCGTGGCTTTACAAGCTTGATCGAGTTCAACGAGGATTTTTTGAAGCGTCTGATGCAGGTAGCGAGCGAGGCCCCAGGTGGCGACCGCAGACAACAAGAGTGCGACGCCGGAACCGACGAGCAGGCTGAGGCGCAGGTCGCGCTGGGCATCGTGGTAAGAGGCGACGGCGATGTTGTACTCAGGCGTGGCGACCGCGCCGGGCGAAGTCGCGAGCGAGAGGACGGTTTGGTTGCGGGCGGTGGCGCGTTCGTTGAGGAAATACGTGCTTGCCGCGCCTCCGGCGATGAGGGCAAAGGCGATGCCTCCCAGACCGAGGATGCGCGAGCGCAAGGTGAGTTTCATGGGGTATCAGGTGGATGGGCACGGTGGCGGCACCGTCCATCCACTATCGGACCGTCAATGACGCGCTTTAGTCATAAGGCTCACGCAAAGCGGACGTATGCCTCAGGATGCCGCGTCTTCGGCGGCGCCGGCGGGATTATTTCGCGATCACGGCGATCGGAAAGTCCTGGCCGAAGCCGTAGCTGGAGGGGAATTGCGGAGTGCCTTTGTGCTTCTGAGTGATCTCGGGGACTTCGGATTCGAGGAAGGCTTTGAGTTCGTTGACGGTGATGCGACCGTCGCCGGAGTCGGCCCGGCCGGTCAGGCCTTCGAGCAACGCGTACGTGAAGGCGCCGTGCCCGAGCTGGGCGAACTCAGTGGCGAATTGCTCAGAACCCGAAGCGGTGAGCCAGTGTGTGCCGGTAGAGCGGGCGAGCTGGGCGATGGCTTTTTCCTCGGCGGCACCGCGCATGGCGACGGTCGTAAGCGCGCCGGCCGATTGGCAGGCGTCGAGAATGAAGAGTTGTTTTTGCGCGGGCATGGCTTTCGCGAACTCCTGGAGTTCGGCGCTGGAGAGACCTTTTTGACGAAGGGCGTCGTCGGCGCCGTAGAGCTGGGTGACGTCGTGCGGGACGAGAAAAAACTCAGGCTTGGCGTCAGAGGTCATCACGCCGTGGCCGGCGTAGTAGAAAACGAAGACGTCGCGCGGGCTGGCTTTCGTGCTGAGTTCGGTGAAGGCGGAAGCGATGGACGATTTGAGCGCCTGGTCGTTGAGGATGAACTTTACGTTCACGCCGGTGAAAATGGTCTTGGTCTGCGCTTCGATTTTTTCTTTCACTGCGGTGGCGTCGGCCACGGCGTAGTTCAAGTTGTACTTAGGATTCTTGTACGTGTTCACGCCGACGATGAGCAGGTGGAGCTGGAGGCCTGACGGTTGTTGCGCGGTGCCGACGATGACTCCGGCGGCTTTGGGGCGATAGGTGATCACGATCTCGGACGGGCGCGATTCAGTGCCCTCGGCGTTGGCGGCGATGGCGCGGAAAACGTTTTCGCCGGGGGTGAGTTTTAGTTCGAAGGATTTTTTGGCGGTGTTGCCGGAGACTTCGGCGGTGGAGACGATCTTGCCGTTTTGAAAAATGCGCAGTTCGCGAAGGGCGGCGCGCGAGGCCTGGGCATTGGCGTGGATCTGCACGCTGTCGCGGTCCACGGTGTTGGGTGGCAGATCGTCCTCGACGGTAAGATTGCGCGCCTGCTCGGCGAACTCGAGTCGCACACTCGGGGGCGGGCTGAGCTCGGCGAAATTGACCTTGGGTTTTTCGACGACTTCGGCGGCTCCGCCCGTGAATAATCCGGCGAGAAGTTTGGGTGTGTAGAGTTTGTCGAAGAGGGATTCGAGCGGGGTGATGGTGGCGCCGCTGACAATGTACATGCGGTCGATGGCTTTTTCTGTGGCGTCGAAGCGAAAATCGGGCGCGCTGGCGACCCAGTCGTCGGAGTGAGCGAAGAGGGCGAGACTGCAGAGTTCGCGGCGCTGATCGACATCGACGACACGCAGCAGATTATCTTCGCAGGCGGTGACGATGTAGCGCGAGTCGCCGAGGAAGGCCAGGTCTGTGACGTGGGCGAAAGACCACTGCTCCATGAGCTTTTCGCCGATCTCCGCGTCGAATACTTGAACGTACGCGCCGTCGTAGAGAGCGAGACGCTTGCGGTCGTGCGAGATGGCACTGACGAGTGGCCGGTCCAAGTTGAAATTATAGATGCTCGCCTCGAGCATGATGTCTCCCGTGTCGGTGGAGCGGTACTCGATTTTTTGCCGGGCGACGCAGGCGAAGATTTCGGGAGACAGGAAAAAGAAGGTGCTGCGACCATTGTAAGCACCCCGGGTCCAGAGCTGTTTCTGTGTCTTCAGATCGAATCCGACGACGTTTCCATCCGCTGAATAGGCGACAAGGACCCGGTTATCCGGCGAAACCGCGGCCGTGCCTTTTTCATTTCCGAGATAAACGTTCGGCAGGTCTTTTTCGAAAATGACTTTCCCGTCGATCATGGAAGTCACCGCGAGCGAATTGCCGGCGCGGACGACAACAAGGCTGCCGTCGTCGGACGCGCTGAGGTGTCCCGGGGTGTTCCCCAATTTTTTTCCGGTGGAGAGATTGTATTCAACCTTGGGAAATCTGGCGGGCTCGATCACGGAGATGTCGCGGCTCTCGTGATTGCCGAGGGCAATGTCGCCATCGGGCGTGTAGAAAAGGGCGTTTGCCTGAAGTCGCGCATCGGTGATCTGGGCCCCGGCTTTGGTCAGCCGGACGCGTTTCACGTTTTGCATTTTGTCACTTACGAGGAATTCGAGACCCTTGGAGTTGGAGGCGAGAAGGCGCGGCTGGAACACATCCTCGCCGAGTCTGGCGACGTGGCGCTTCGTCTTCAGGTCCACCACGTGCACCTGCGGGCCGGTCACGAGAAACCACTCCTTCACCGTGGGATTGTAGAGCACGCTTGGAGCGAGCCATTGGGTGGGATGCAATCCGGCGGTCGGGATCTGCTCCTGGATTTTCAACGTCTGGAGATCCGCCAGTAGCAGTGTGTTTCCGAGAGAAAGGCACAGGGTATTCGTTTCTGGATCCAAGGCGTCCCGGCCCACCGAGTAGATGGCGCTGCCGTGTGGCAGTGTGAGCGTGGCGACGGTGGACAAGTCGGCCTCGGAGAGTCGTTCGACCGCAACGGGCTTGGTTTTGTCCGTAGGGGAGGAGATGGCGAAAATGGTTCCGGCGGGACCCTGCATAAACCGGCGCTGATCTTCCTCCACTCGCTGAATTTCCTTCCAGCCTACCGGGTCGTAGAGCGCATATCCCTTATCGAGATCCACCAGCAGCCGTCCATCCGGCAGCAGGAGGATGTTGTTCGCTTTGGGAGTATAGCCGTTGAGATAGGAGAGTGAGCCTTGGAGCGTGGCGGTCCAATTGCCGTCACGTTCGACGATCTCGCCGAACGTGCCGCGGGCATCGACGTAGAGAAACCGTTGATTCTTCGCGTCCCAGACGACCTCGACGACGTCGGAGATCGACCCACCGGTGACATGCGCGAGCGTTTCGTAATTGGTGATGGAGAATCCTCGTTCGCCAATGGTGAACAACCATTTCTTTTCAGGGACGAAGGTTGCGAACCAATCGGAGTAACCGCCTGAGCGAACTCTCAGAAGCCCGAGCTCTTTGCGGCTCGCGACATCCCAGACGCGGAGCTGCTTGGTATCGGACGTGAACAGTTTGGCGCCGTCAGGCGACAGAAACGCGGCGACGATATCCTCGCGGTGGCCGTTGGAGACGGCGGGATGCGGGGCGTTACGATCGGCCACGGCCACGCGTTTGTCCTGGCCGCTGGCGGCGAGCGCCGCTGCAAAGCCTGCGATGGCGATACTCAGAAACCGGGTGAATGAACGTGGTGTCATGGCGGGTTATTTTGAAGAACCGCGCATGGCTTTGAAGAGCTCGCGTTTTTGTTCGGTCGTCAGCGCGGCCTGCAGTTCGGGGGCAGTGAATATCTCGTTGTTCACGTCAGCTGCGATCTGCTTCAGAAGCTGAACGAGCGGCGGGTAACCGGCCTGGGTGACGAGGGCGTTGACCTCCGCGAGGGTGCGTTCGCGGAGGGAGTGGAGGAGATTCTCCGGAGGAAAATCCCCTGCGTGGAGGAGCTCGCCGGTGGACTTGATACCTTTGAGGAAAGCGGCGGCGAGGACGGCGGGATCTTTGCTCTTCTCATTTCTCCAGACGGAGAAGTATTCATCGAGTTTCGCGCTGTTGGCTTTCACCCAGTCGGCGCCGCGAGCCTGTTCGATGCCGGCGCGCATGGTCCGGGTGATCATCCAATCGTAGCTGGCCTGGACCATGCCTTCATTGACCTCGGCGAGTTTCGGCCAGGTCACTATGGCATCTTTGGTGGCTTGAGGGCCGAAGCGTTCGTAGAAGGCGCGGATCTCTCCGGCGATGGCTTGATCGACGCCGTAGTCGGCAGTCTCGGCTGGCTGGTAAGTTTCCAGCAGTGCTTTGAAATACGCGCCGAGGACGTTGGCGTAATCGTCGGCCGTTTTTTTGTCTTTGATCGCGGCTTGAAGATCACGGGCGAGCTGGCGCCGGGCGGGTTCGCTGTTCAGCTGGTGCTCATCACGCATCGCCTGCCGTTGCTCGGAATAGCCATCCATCATTTCAGAGTCACTCACGTTGTTTTCGCCGGATTCTTCCGCCCCGGTTTTCCTGGCAGGTCCGTCCGGTGACGCCCCATCGGTCCATTCGATCCTGGCCTTCCACTCGTCCGTAAAATCGGGGAAAGAGACTACCGAATCGGCACCAGAGACTTGGATGAGAGGTCCGTCTTTTTTTGTCAGCTGGAGTTTTTTAAGTTCTGCCGAGGCTTGGTGAATGGAGATGTCATAAGTGCCTTTGTTCTCCCGCAGCGTGAAACCGCTGATGGTGGTGCCGGCGGCGGTCTCGTAGAGGTTGAGGCCACCGCTTTGAGCTTCGTTAACGGTGATATTTTCGGCGGTCGCCTTGCCTGACCCGATATAGACGCCCAAACCGCTGCTGTTTTCGACCGCGATATTCTTAAGACTGAGATCGCCGGAGAAAATCGAGAGCGCTTCAGACGCGTCTTCGATTGGCGGTTCGCTGGAATTGGGATCGACGGGAAAGTCTTGGGCGGGTTCGTGGCGGACGGTGAGGTTGCTGGCGGAAATCGCTCCGCCTTTTCCGTTCAAAGCGAGGACAGCCAACCCGCGGTCTTTGCCGGCGAGGATGGTTTTGCCGGTGCCGGCGCCTTTGATCGTGACGCCTTTGGTGACGACGACGTTTTCGAAGTAAATGCCTTCGGCGATTTCGATGGTGTCGCCCGGCGCGGCGGCCCAGGCGGCGCGTTGGATCAGCGAATAATCCTGCGGCACGCGGAGCGTGTCGGCGAAAGATGACGCGGTGAGCGAAACGAACAGCGAAAAGTTGAACACTCGGGACGCGATGCGGTGCGACATGATGAACGGGGGCGGGGTTAGTTTTTGGAAATGATCGAAAGCGGGAAGTCCTGGCCGAAGCCGTAGCTGGCGGGGTATTGCGGCGTGCCTTTGTGGAGTCTGGTGAGTTCGGGGACGGCGGATTCGAGGTACGCTTTGAGTTCGTTGACGGTGATGCGGTCGTCGCCGTTGTCGGCTTTACCGTTAAGCGCTTCGAGGAGGGCGTAGGTGAAGGTGCCGTGGCCGAGTTTTTCGAACTCGGTGGCGAACTGTTCGGAGCCCGACGCGGTGATCCAGTGCGTGCCGGAGGCGCGGGCGAGCTGGGCGACGGCTTTTTCCTCGGCGGCGCCGCGCATGGCGACGGTTTGGAGCGCGCCGGCGGACTGGCAGGCGTCGAGGAGGAAGAGTTGTTTTTGCGCGGAGATTTTCGCGGAAGCGGCGAGGAGTTCGGCGCTGGAGACGGCTTTGGCGCGGAGCTGGTCGTCGTCGCCGTAGAGCTGCGTGAGTTCGTGAGGGGCGAGGAAGAACTCGGGTTTGGCGTCGGACGACATCACGCCGTGGCCGGCGTAGTAGAAAACGAAGACATCGCGCGGGCCGGATTTTTGGGCGATGGCGGCGAAGGCTTCGAGGATCGCGGGGCGGGTGGCCTTTTCGTTGAAGAGGGTGGTGACGTTGATCTTCGTGAAGATGGCACCGGCGTTTTTTTGAACGAGATCGCGGACGGCGGTGGCGTCGGGAACGGCGTAGTTGAGGTTGTACTTGGGATTCCGGTACGTGTTGACGCCGATGACGAGCAGGTGGAGCTGCAGGCCGCCGCCATCGCGGCCGGCGAGCGTTGCGGAGGCGGACACGGAGGGCTTGTAGTCCAGCGCGAGAAAGGCGGGGGCTGACTCGGTGCGTTGCTCGTTGAGTGCGACGGCGCGGAAGGTGTTTTCGCCGGGAAGAAGGATGACCGTGACATTTTCCGAGCGGCCGGCGTGACCGACATCGACGTCGGGGATATCGTCTTCGACGGTGAGATTGCGCGTGCGGGATTCGACGAGCTTGCCGTTGTGGTAGAGGCGGATCTCGGAAATTTTGCTCTGCTCGCTCTGCGCGGTGATGCGGAGCGTGGCTTGTTCGCCGGTGACTTTCTCGGGAGCGTCTTCGACGAAGAGGTTGCGGGTGGAGCCGACGAGGGTGACGAAGACCTTGGGCGGCTCGGTGAGGTCCTTGAGCTGAATGATGGGAACGGCGATGGTTTCGCCTGTGAGGATCTGGCCGACGAGTCCGGGCGTGTGGTAGGACTCCGAATACGCGGCGAGTGGGATTTTCGTCGATCCTTGGACGAAGTACATCTGCTCCTGAAAGCCTTGCGTGGCTTCGAAGCGGCCGGAGGGATGGATGAAGGCCCAGTCCTTACCATCGGCGGAGAACGAGATCGTGCCGAGGAGCTCGGCGCGCGCAGTGTCCCAGAGGCGGATCGCCTTGTCGGGGCCGGTGCTGGCGATGCGTCCGTCGCCCATATAGCAGAGCGTTTCGACGCGCTGGCCGGGAGCGGTGGCGCGACGGAGTTCTTTGCCGTCGGTGGTGCTCAGGAAGACGATGCTGTCACCGAAGGGCATGGCGATCTCGGTGCCCGAGGGACTGAAGATGGCCTGGGCGGCTTGATCGCTCTCGGTGAGGAGGGCGTGTTCGCGAATGGTTTCGCCGGTATCGGCGTTCAGGACGAGCAGACGGCGTTTGAAACCAAACTGAATGGCGAAGACCTCCTTACCGTCGTCTGAGAAGCGAAAGTTTGCGAAGTCGTCGTCGAGTTTTGTGCGCGACCAGACAAGCGCGCCGGTGGCGATGTTGTAGCAGCGGATCGAGCGGCTGTCCGGATTTTGGGCCAAGGCGAAATACACCACGCGGGTGTCGTCGGGAGAAATCGCCGCGGAGCCGCTGGTGCGGTCGTAGCCGTAGTGGCCGTTCTGGAAGGATCGGCGCTCGATGCCGGTGTAAGGATCGTAAACGGTGACGGGCGTCGTCCCGCTACGTATGTCGACGACGAGTTTTCCGGATGGCGAGGAGACGATGTTTCCCCAGACGCCGCGCGCCACGCGCTCGAAGGGCATTTTAGCCGAGCGCGGAGAGCCGGGGGTGTTGACGGGGATGATGGTGCTCAGGCGGTCATCGTGCTGTCCGCCGTAGTGGATGATGAATTTTCCGTCGGGGGTGAATACGGCGTCGAAGCTCTTTCGGACAGGGACGTTGGAAATGCGGAGGCCGCCGCGATCCAGCTGAATGAGTTTTCCGGTGTCATGACCGGTGACGAAAAAGGTGTCGCCGCGCGGGGAAGCGGTGAACAGCACGGTTTGATGAACGGCGGTGGACCACGGTGCAGAAAAGGACGCTCGCGCGCGGTCGAATTTCTGAAGCTGGTTCACGGTGGCATCGATCCGCCCGTCGCGTTCGCTGGTCGCGCAGAGGAGGTGGCGCGAATCGATCTCGGCGAGGGCGGTGAAGTCGGAGTTTGGAGAGTGGTAGGGCCCGTCGACCTTGCCGTCGTCCACGAGGACGAAGCGTTTCGACGATCTCAGGATGAGGGGACCGCCCGGGCGACTCTGGCCGCGGAGATAGTAGCGGTCTTTGTCAGAGTCGGTCGGGATCTGGGCGGAGGACTCGACCTGCAGGGTGTCGGGGTTGAAGACCTCGACGATATTGATGTTGCGACCGGCGCCGGCGGGACGTGACGAGACGAGGCGGCTGTCGATGGACCACTCGACGCCTTGGGGGAGCGTATGGACGTCCTGTGCGTCTTCGATGCGAACGAGCACGGGCGGTTGTTTCGACGAGTCGACGATAATGGCGTAGCGGCCGTCGGGGCTGGCGTAAGGAACGCCGCCGCCGCGCACGGCATCGACCGCGCGCTCGCGCTCCATGGCCAGGCGGATCGGGAAACGACCGCGACGGATGACTTGGAGAATGCTTTTGCGATCAGTGGAGCTGCCGAGCCATAGAGACTCTCCGTCATGGGAAACCTGCGCGGTGACGATGGGGTGACGGCTCTCGATGGTGCTGGCTATTTCGAGTGAGGGAATGTCGAGGACTAGCACACGGTCCGAAACGACGGCGTAAACCTGCGTGGCGTGGCGGACGAGAAGCGTGAGCAGGGATTTTTCCTCGGGGAGACGGAGCGCGATGCTTTTCAACTCGGTTCCGGTGGCGACGTCCCAGAGTTTGATTTCGCCAGCGGAGGTGCCGGATACGGCGAAGCGGCCGTCGGGCATGACGGCGAGTTGGTAGATGGGTTTTCCGTGCGGGGTCGGGAGGACGAGACGGGGAGGCTCCGTGGACGCGGTCTGTGCGCTGAGTAAGGGAATGTTGAGCACAACGAGGACGAGCAGGAAGGCGGCGAATCGCATGGACGAGAAAAGCGTGGTTAAGGTTTTGCGGTCACGACGACCGGGAAGTCTTGGCCGAAGCCGTAGCTCGAAGGGAACTGCGGGGTGCCTGTGTGTTTTTGGATGATCTCGGGGACTTCGGATTCGAGGACGACTTTGAGTTCGTTGACGGGGATGCGGCCATCTCCGGAGTGGGCGCGGCCGGAGATGCCTATGTGCCGACGACGTTTTCGAGGTGGAGAAGGTTGTTTTTGGTGTCGGCGTTCATCGACACGTTGGAAACGCGTGCGCCGCGCTTCAGGTCGTCGATCGGAAGCGCGTGAAACGCCGTTCCGGAGATGGCGACATTTTCCATCAACACGGCGTTGCCGACGCAGCGGATTCCGTAACCAGCGGAGTGGGCGAGAAGGAGATTGCGGAGCGTGATGTTGGCGTCGTCCACCTCGATGGCGCAGGAGGCGACGTCGCGTTCGCCGGCCAAATGACGAGGCGCGCGAGCGAGGCTTAGATCCCTGAGCGTGACGGGTCCGTAGTAGTATTCGATGCGGGCGATCGCGAGGAGGCGATGGGGCGCGACGATCGCGGTTTTATCGGAGCCGGCGCCGCGCAACGTGAGCGGTTTGTCGATGAAGAGATTTTCGCGATAGGTGCCGGCGGCGATCACGATGGTGTCGGCGGGAGCGGCGGCGACGATAGCGCGTTGGATGAGCGTATAATCGTCGGGAGCTGGGAGCGTCGCTGCTGAGACGAGAATCGGAACAAAGCAAAAGGCGCCGGTGAGAACACGGCGCCCGGGGAATGGAAAGCGGAGCATGGGTGAAAGGGTGGAGCGGGCGAAGTTAGTTGTGCTCGATCTCAACCATGAGCGGGACGACGCCGCCGGGAGCGACGCGATCGACTTCGAAGGCGATGTCGTTGTTGGAGTATCGCACGATCGAGGGATCGACGAGGCGCGTGCCGAGCGCGTCGCGGACACGGGAGAGAAGCGGACCGCTGGAGGCGTTGAGCTTTTCGTGGAGCTGCTTCGCGTTGAGCGGTCGGTCGGTGTAGAGCACGAGCAGGTAGTCGGTGCCTTTTTGCTGATCCATGCGGATGACTTTTTTCTCCGAGGGAAACGCGATGGTGCTGTTGGGGCCGACGAGTGGTGACATGCCGTCTTCGAAGGGGAGGATTTTGTTCACCTTGCCGGTATTGTCGGTGGCGAAGGCGTAGAGGTAGGCCTCGGTGTTGGTCGTGACGAAGAAGCGGAAGCGCGTGCCCGACTCGTAGGGCTTGTCCATTTTGTAGGCGACGAGATTGGAGCCGTCGGCGCTGACGACGCGATGGGCCGGCATCGGGGTGGCGTCGCGGAGGCGGAAATGGAGACGGCCCTTGAGATCGTAGGCGGAGGTCTTGATGGCGCCTTTGCCGGGAGTGACGCCGGGGATGCTGGGTGCTGGAGAGCCGCGAGCGCCGTAAACCTGGATGGCGCCGAGCGAGTATTTCACGAACTCGGTGTAGGGAATCCATACATACCCGCCGTCGGCCCAGGTCGTGCCCCAGCTGTTGAGGACGCGGAAGCAGCCACCGTCGAGATCGTCGTCGTAGCCGACAATGAGCATCGCGTGGCGTCCATGCTGGCCTTCGGCGCCGCCGTCGGTCGGCTGCGAGCGCCAGATGCGCGGAGCCTTGTAGAAGCTTTTGACGACGGTGAAGCAGTGGACGACGGGATAGCCCTCGGCGAGGGCTTTGCGGACGGTGTTCACGCGCGTGTCGTAGTCGGTGACTTCGGGCATGAAGAGCACCTGGTAGTCGTTGATCGTGTAGTCGACGGCTTCGAGAAGGGCGTTGCTGGTGATCGACGCGCCGCATTGGTAAGGGACCGTGGCGATACGGGCGATGCCGCCGGTCTTCATGAGCTCGAGCGCGTTGATGGGGTTGGTGCCCTTCTGGCAGTTGGTGTCGTCGGCCGATTTGATCTGCTCGTAAACGAAGGTCGGCGAGAAGAGCGAGGCGTTGAGCTGGGATTTATCGGTGATGCCGTGCTCGAGGCCGTAGAGCAGTGTGCGCATGTGATAGGAGACGGCGAAGGCGACGCAGGTGCCGTACTGACCCTGATTGCCGGGCGTGGGGCAGTACTGCTCAAGCGAGGCTTTGCGCGGGGCGGAGGCGTAACTTTCTTCGGTGAGCGTGGCTTTGTACGGAGTTCCCCGATACGACGGGAGATCGAAGATCAAGCCGGTGCCGGGTTCGGGGACGGCGGGCTCTTGAGCGAAGAGAGCCGGAGCGAGCGCAAGGAACAAGGCATGGCCAAGGAAGAACGGCAAACGGGGCATGATGAAGCGGGGGAAACGGAGCGGAAGCGGGCCTGAAGAACAGTGGTTTGCGCTATGTCCGGCAAAGAAAAAGCAGTCGCATTTTGCAGGGAGTTAAGTCGCAGCTGTGAAAAGCTGATACACTGGCGGGCGCAAAAAAGCCGGAGCGCTTGCGCGGCTCCGGCGGGGAGAGGGCAGCGGTTTACGAAACCGCTGGTTTATAGTTTAGGCTGAAGGAGCTGCTTCGGCGGCGGGCTGATCGCCCTGCTTCTGCGCTTCCATGTCCTTGAGGGCGGCTTTGCGCGAGAGGCGGACTTTGCCGGTCTTCTCGTCGATGCCGATGCACTTGACCCACATTTCGTCACCGACTTTGCAGACGTCTTCGGTGCGGCGCACGCGGAAGTCCGCGAGCTCGCTGATGTGGACGAGGCCTTCCTTGCCGGGAGTGCATTCGACGAAGGCGCCGAACTCCTTGGTGCCCTTGACGACACCGCGGTAGAGTTTGCCGACTTCGATCGGGGTGCCGCCACCGCCGCCGGAACCGCCGCCACAGAGGGAGTCGATTTCCTTGATGGCGCGGGCCATGGCTTCGCCGTTGTTCGAGTAGATGAAGATCTTGCCGGAGTCGTCGTCAGCGATGTCGATCTGCGCGCCGGTCGTCTCGGTGATGCGGCGGATGGTCTTGCCACCAGGTCCGATGAGGAGGCCGATCTTTTCGGGATCGATCTGGATCGTCTGGATGCGGGGGGCGTACTTGCTGAGGTCGTTACGCGGAGCGGGGATCGCGGCGATCATCGTGCGGAGAATTTCCACGCGCGCTTCGCGAGCCTGGTGGATCGCGGTTTTGGCGATCTCGAAGGGAAGACCGTTGATCTTCAGATCGAGTTGGAAGCCGGTGATGCCCTTGGTGGTGCCGGCGAGTTTGAAGTCCATGTCACCGAAGTGATCTTCTTCACCGAGGATGTCGGTGATGGTGGTCCACTTGGCGATGGAGCCGTCGGCGGCGTTTTCGGTCATGAGGCCGCAGGAGATACCGGCGACAGGAGCGACGATCGGAACGCCAGCGTCCATGAGCGACAAGCAACCGCCGCAGATCGAAGCCATCGAGGTCGAGCCGTTGGACGACATGATCTCGGAGACGACGCGGATGGAATACGGGAAGACGTCCTCGGGCGGGAGAATCGGAACGAGCGAGCGTTCAGCGAGGGCACCGTGGCCGACTTCGCGGCGGCCGGGGGAGCCGAAGCGGCCGGTTTCGCCGACGGAGAATGGCGGGAAGTTGTAGTGGAGAATGAAGGACTTCGACTTGGCGCCGCCGGTGAGGGCGTCGAGGTCTTGCGCTTCCTTGGTCGGCCCGAGGGTCGTGAGGACGATGCTCTGGGTATCGCCGCGCTGGAAGATGGCGGAGCCGTGAACGCGTGGGAGCACGCCGACTTCGGAGGAAATCGGGCGGAGAGCCTTGGCATCGCGGCCGTCGGCGCGAACGCCGCGGGCGAGAACGGTCTGGCGGTAGGCTTTGTATTGGAGGTCTTCGAAGACGACGTTGAGGTCGACATCGGTGAACTTGCCTTCGCCGAGTTCGGCGAGGAGGGCGGCCTTGGCTTCTTCCTTGAGGAGTTTAACGGCTGCGCCGCGGGCGGCTTTTTCCTTGCCGAAGATGGCGGTCGAGAGGCGCTCGGCGGGTACAACGCGCTCGATGATGGCGCGGGCTTCGACGGTGGCGCCGACGAGGGCGAACGTGGCCTTGGGCTTACCGCAGAGAGCTACGAGCTCTTTGATGGCGCGGATGATGGGCTGGATGGCCTGCTGGCCGAAGGCGAGGGCTTCGATGAAGCGGTCTTCCGGGATCTGGTCCGCGGAGCCTTCGATCATGAGCATGTCTTTTTCGTTACCGACGTAGATCAAATCGAGCGTGGACGAGTACATCTGCTCAATCGTGGGATTGGCGACGAACTGGCCGTCGATCTCGGCGACGCGGACGGCACCGATCGGGCCGGCCCATGGAATGTCGGAGATGGCGAGGGCGGCGCTGGCGCCGTTGACCATGGGGATGTCGGCTTCGTTGAGCTGGTCGGCCGACATGAGCTGGCCGATGATCTGGACCTCATTGAGGAAGCCTTCCGGGAAGAGGGGGCGGCAGGGGCGGTCGCAAAGGCGGGAGGTGAGGATTTCCTTTTCGGAAGGACGGCCTTCGCGTTTGAAATAACCGCCGGGGAAGCGGCCGGCGGCGGCGTATTTTTCGCGGTAATCGACGGTGAGCGGGAAGAAGTCCTGGCCGGGTTTCATCGACTGCGCGACGCAGGCGGTGACAAAGACGTTGGTCTCACCGACGGCGACGTTGACCGCGCCATTGGCGAGGGCGGCGATGGAGCCGGTGGAGAAGGTGATCCCGAGTTCGGGAACTTGGACTGAGTATTTCTGATTCATATTTTTTCGTTCGGATACGGACGGATGCGCGTGTCGCGGATTGAGATCGAGCAAGGACCGCGACACGCGGACGGGTTGGCTCGGGGTTGTGCGCTGTCTCATTTAGTGCGACCGACCGGACTGTGATGCAGTGGTGGTCGCGGAGACTGGCGCGGGTTTGTGGGTTGGGCGGTAACCGGCCCTGCAAATCCTCGAAGAGTTTCGAGAGATTTCCATTTGGCGCCCGATCGGATGACGGGGAAGCAAATGGAAAAGTCCCGGACTACTGCGAGTGTCAGTTAAGACAACAGGCGACCCGCGGATCGGATCGCCTGTGGTGCGAAAGTGGTTACTTACGGAGGCTGAGTTTTTGCAGGATCTCCGAGTACTTGGGGAGGTTGTTACGCTTCAAGTAATCGAGGAGCTTGCGGCGGCGGCTGGCCATCTGGAGGAGGCCGCGGCGGCTGTGGAAGTCTTTACGATGTGTGCGGAGGTGCTCGGTCAGGTGATTGATGCGAGCGGTCAACAGCGCGATCTGAACTTCGGACGAGCCGGTGTCCTTATCGTGTGTTTTGTATTCTGCGATGATTTCGGGTTTTGCTACGGTAGACATGGTTTATTTTGAGTGAGTTACACGACTGTAGGGGCTCTTTGCAGAGTCCGTGCCACCCGCTTCGATCCCAGTAAAACTGAGGTCTTGGCCGGTGCCACCGTTCCAATCCGGCGGGATGCCGGACCAGTCATGGTAGGAGTCCGCAACCGACGGACTTCCACTAACGCAAGGCGTCTGTATCCTGTTTGAGACAGGATCGCGCAAGAAGAATTTTACGTTTCTGCGCACTGTTTCGGGGAGCTGGGAAAGGCTGACGATTATTTAGCAAAGACCGGAGCGGGGGCGGTTGGGCCGGGAAGGGCGGTTGTGGGTGTTGGGGCGGCACCGTAACCGAAGAGTTGGCGCTTCTTGATGGCTTCGACCACGGGCTCCGGAACCATGCGCTCCCAGGTCGGGTCGCCGGCTTTGATGCGCTGGAGAACGTCGCGGGAGAAGATGCTGAGGATGTTGATATCGTAGCCTACGATGCAGTCGATGTAGTGATTTTCGAGCAGATGGGCGTAGAGATTGCGGAGGTGATCGGAGACCTGGAGGTTTTTGGCGTTGATGAGAACGTTGCCTGAAAACGCGTGACCAGGCGTGTGGGTGACGTTGGCCGGAGCCGGGTTACTGGTCGCGATGTAGCGGTCGTAGGCGGCCTGCTGCATCGGGTAGATGTAGAGTTTGACCGAATTGCGGAAGAGGCGGCCAAAGGACTCGAGGATGCCACCTTCGAGGTTTTCGTAGTACTTCTCGTTAAAGACCTCGAGGAGGTTGTTGATGCCCATCGCGACGCCGATCATTTCCTTGGTGTAGCGGCGGAAGTAGGAGGTGAGGCGGTAGTATTCGGAGTAATTGGAAATGAGGACCGTGAAGCCGATGTCGCTCAGGAGATCGACGCGGGAGAGGAAGTCCTGTGCGTCGAGGTCGCCGCCCATGAGCAGGTTGTTCATGGTGATTTCCATGAGGACGACGACGTCTTTCCCCTTCACGAGCGGCTCTTGGACGAACTGCGCGCAGGCGCAGTTGAGCATATCGACGTTGACGTGGGTGACGGGGCGGAAGCTGCCGCGCTCCACGAGGATGGCTTTCTTATAGAGGATCTCGGACGGTTGGAGAACGTCGCCGCCCTGGCCGAACATCACGGCGTTGGTGAGGCCGTACTGGACGAGGTGGAGGGATAGGAGGCGGTTATCGACGCCGTTGAAGGCGGGGCCGGCGAATTTCACCATGTCGACTTCGATGCGGCCGGAACCGACGTTGTCGGCGAGGGATTGGATGAATTTGGCCGGGTTGTCGCGGTAGTAGAACGCGCCGTAGATCAAGTTGGTGCCGACGATGCCGAGGGCTTGTTGCTGGAGGACGTTTTCCTTGTCCCACATGCGGACGTGAATGATGGCATCGCTGGTCGGGCCGCCGGGCTCGGTTTGGAAGCGGATGCCCATCCAGCCGTGGCACTCGTTGGTGCCTTTGAAGTTTCGAGCGGAGACGGTGTCGGCGAAAACGAAGAAGGTGCTTTTTTCGCCGCGATGGGCCGAGAGGCGCTCGGTGAGCAGCACGTACTCGTGGCCAAGCATCAGATCGAGGCGCTCTTTGGAAACGTAGCGAGCCGACTTGCCGTAAATGGCGTCGCTGAAAGTCATGTCGTAAGCCGAGATCGATTTCGCGATGGTGCCGGCGGCGCCGCCTGCCTGGAAAAACACGCGCGCCACTTCCTGGCCGGCGCCGATTTCGGCGAAGGTGCCGTACTTGTACTCGTCAAGATTGACGGTGAGCGCCTTGCGGTTGGTCGTGAGGAGTTCCTTTTGTTCGGCGGGAGCGTCCATGGGAGGCATAATCGGCATAATACTCGAAAACTGATGCTTAGGAAGCGCGGGCTTGTGACGATCCGATGGATGCGGGAATCGGTCAGGCTGCGCGGCACATGTGAAGCGAGGAGCGAATTTTCACTGGATGGAGAGGGCAATCCGGATACGGTGCGCCGACATGAAAAATTTCTTCGCTTCGATGCTGGGGTCCATCGTCGGCATCCTGATTTGTTCGGCGGGTGCAGTGGTGCTGGGCGTGGGAGTCATCGCAGCGCTCATCGCGGCGGGAAGTTCGAAGCCGCAGCCATCGATCGAGAAGGGCTCGTATCTGGTGCTCGACCTGGCGGTGAATCTCACAGATGCGCCGCCGCAGATGGATCCCTCGGAGTTGATCGGGGCGTTGAGTGGAGGCAAGGAGCGGAAGGTCTGGCAGCTGCGGCAATTCACGCGGGCGATCCGGGCGGCGGCGAAAGACGACCATATCGCGGGCGTGTTTCTCTTCGGGCAATTCGAGCCGGATGCGTACGGGACCGGTTATGCGGCTTTGAAGGAAGCGCGCGAGGCGTTGGAGGATTTCAAGGCGTCGAAGAAACCGGTGGTCGCGTATCTGGAATTTGCGACGGTGCGCGAAGCCTATCTGGCGAGCGTGGCGGATGAACTGGTGCTCGATCCGTACGGCGTGTTGTTGGTACCCGGGCTGGCGTCGGAGCCGATGTTTCTGGCGGGGGCGTTCGAGAAATTTGGGGTTGGCGTGCAAGTGACGCGCGTCGGCAAATACAAGTCGGCGATCGAACCGTTTATCCGTCGCGACATGAGCCCGGAGAGTCGCGAGCAAATGCAGAAGCTGCTCGACGATCTTTGGGGCGATCTGCGCAACGACATCGCGAACTCGCGCGGGATGAGCGCGCAGAAATTGCAGACGCTCGTGGATAGCGAGGGATTGATCATGCCGCAGTCGGCGCTGAGCAGCGGATTGGTGAATCGGTTGAATTACCGCGACGAAGTGCTCGCCGATCTCAAGAAACGCACGGGACAAAATAATCCGAAGGAGTCGTTCAAGCAGGTTTCACTAGCGGCGTACGTGGACACACTCGGTGACGACAAGCCGGAGACCGGCCTGGTGGAAACGAACGCGTCCGCCGGGACGAAGGACGGCGAGGTGGCGGTGATTTATGCGGAAGGCGCGATCGTCGATGGCGAGGGCGAACACGGTGAAGTTGGCGGTGCGTCGTTTGCGCGCGAGATCCGGAAGCTCCGGCAGGACAAGGACGTGAAAGCCATCGTGCTGCGCGTAAACAGTCCGGGCGGATCGGCGACGGCCTCGGAGCACATTCAGCGGGAGTTGCGGCTGGCGATGGCGGAGAAGCCGGTGGTCGTTTCGATGGGGGCGTACGCGGCGTCGGGCGGGTATTGGATCTCCGCGTACAGCGACCGGATTTATGCCGAGCCGACGACGATCACGGGATCGATCGGGGTGTTTGGCGTGCAGTTCGATATTCAGCAGCTGGCGGGGAATCTCGGCGTCACCTTCGATCGGGTGAAGACGGGGCGTTTTGCCGATGCGATCACGATTTCGCGTCCGAAGACACCGGAGGAACTGGCGGTGCTTCAGCGCATGGTGGACTGGATCTACGATGAGTTCGTCAATAAAGTGGCCGATGCGCGCAAACTGCCGAAGGCGCAGGTGCAGGAGATCGCGCAAGGCCGCGTGTGGTCGGGCGCGGAGGCGTTGAAGCTCGGGTTGGTTGACGAAATCGGCGGGTTGGATGCGGCGATCCTATTTGCCGCCGAGAAAGCGGGGCTGGCGCCGGGGTTCTCAGTGGTCGAGTTTCCCAAGAAGAAAGGCTTCGAGGAGTTGCTGGCCGAAATGCTCGAAGGGATGACGCCATCAGGCGCGCGCGCATCGTCCGGCGTGCTGGAGAAAGTCGTCGAGCAGGTGCGAAACGAACTGGCTGTGCTTAATCAATTCAACGATCCGCGTGGAATCTACGCGCGTCTACCGGTAGAGATCCGTCTGAAATAACCGTCTGGGCCGAACTTCTTTTTTATCATGTCACACACACTTTCCAGAAATGTCCCTGCCACGGTTATTCCCGCCGGACACCCGGCTGAGCTGAAAGCGGGCGACGAGGTGCACATCGTGCAGACACTCGGCGGCAACGTCACGGTGCGGACCGATCAGGGATTGTTTCGCATCGCCCGGGAACATGCGGACGCGATCGCAGGCTTCGCGCTGGTCGAGGAACTGAATACGGCTCCGGCGGCGGAGGTGTTTAGCGAGCAGGCCGTGTGGGACGCGTTAAAGACGTGTTTCGATCCGGAGATCCCGATCAATATCGTCGATCTCGGTCTCATCTACGATCTGCACATCGAGAAAACACCCACTGGCGGAAATTCGGTGGAGGTGAAGATGACGCTCACGGCACAAGGGTGCGGCATGGGACCGGTTATCGCGGAAGACGCACGGAAGAAGATCGCGGCGCTGCCGAAGGTGGAGGATGCGAAGGTTTATATCGTGTGGGACCCGATGTGGACGCCGCAGATGATTTCGCCGGAAGGGCGGATCAAGCTCGGGATCGAGTAAGGCTGGACGGGAGGGGGCTGCGCGCGGTGTGGCAGGCGGGACGGCGGTGAAGTTTTTGCGGGCGGAGCCGATTGAGGATGGTTTCAGCCATGCACTCGACCTCGCCCGAAGAACGTCACCGCGCGCTCGCGGATTATGGGATACTCGGCACGCCGCCGGAGAAGGCGTATGACGACATCACGCAGATCGCGTCGGAGGTGTTTGGGTGCCCGATCGCGCTGGTGGTGCTGCTCGACGAGAAGCGGCAGTGGTACAAGGCGAAGGTTGGGATGGAGGAGATCGAGAACCCGCTCGATAACGCGTTCTGCACGCACACGATTCTGGAGCCGGACATGTTGGTGGTGCCGGATGCGACGAAGGACAGCCGGTTCGCGGACAACCCGTTTGTACGCGAAGGACTGGGGATTCGCTTCTACGCAGGCGTGCCGCTGGTGAGCGATGGAGGGGTGGCGCTCGGGTCGCTTTGTGTGATCGATCGCAAACCGCATCACGTCACCGAGGAGCAATCCGAAACGCTGCGCACGCTTGGAAAGCAAGTCGTGGAGCTTTTCGAGAAGCGGAAGGCTGCTGGGAAAACGCGGACGACGGGCTGACGCGCGGTCAGGCGGTGATGGATTCGAGGGAGCAGCCGTCGGCGCCGGCGTTGGGCGTCTCGCAGTTTGGGCGGGCGATGACACCGGGGTAGGGCTCGGCAGGAAATTCTTTCGCGGGCTCGGCGAGGAGGTGGCGGTCGCAGACGGCGAAGAGATCGGCGGGGGTCTCGGTGCGACGCATGTCGTGGAGAAACGCGCCGGTGGCGTCCACGCTCTGGCCGACGAAGTTGAGGTATTTCTTCATCTTGTTCACGTGGGCGCGTTCGGGGATGGCGTCGTGCTTGGTGGCGAAGAATAGGCGCTCGATGTATTCACGGACGTCGGACAGGGAGATGCGCGAGACGGGCTGGCCGGAGAAGCGTTCGCGGCACTGGCGGAAGATCCAGGGATTACGGATGGCGTGGCGGCCGATCATGACGCCGGCGGCTTTGGTGGTGGCGACGACTTCGGCGGCTTTGGCGGCGGAGGTGACGTTGCCGTTGGCGAGGACGGGGCAGCGGACGCGTTGGACGGCGTGGCCGATCCAATCGTAGTGGACGTCGCTGCGGTACATTTCCTTCACGGTGCGGCCGTGGACGCTAAGGAGGTCGACCTTGTTGTCGTTAACGATGGAGAGGATTTTGTCGAAGTGGCGCGTATCCTCGAAACCGATGCGCATCTTGACGGTGAAGAGGCCGGGGACGGCGGCGCGGAGGGCGGCGAGGATTTCGGCGATCCTGGCGGGTTCGCGGAGGAGGCCGCCGCCGACGTTTTTCTTGTAAACCTTGGGCGCGGGACAGCCGAGGTTGAGGTCGATGCCGGCGATGGGGTGGCGGAGGAGTTCGGCGGTGGTGCGCGTGAGGTCGTGGATGTTTTCGCCGATGAGCTGGGCGAAGACGGGGCGGCCGGTCTGGTTTTCGTCGATGGAGCGGATGATGTGTTTTTCCGGGCGCGACTGACTGTGGACGCGGAGGAACTCGGTGACGAAATAATCGGGCGCGCCGTAGTGGGCGATCACGCGCATGAACGCGAGATCGGTGACGTCCTGCATCGGGGCGAGCGCGGTGAGCGGCTGGCCGGGGACGATGGGAGCGGGAAGGGTGGCGGGCATGGCGTGGCGGAAGTGCGAAGACGGAGCTAAGGACGTGTGCGAGCGAAGGCGTCGGACGAACCACTCGCTGGCGCTCGTGGCTACGGGCGCTGGTGGCTCGGGCGCCTATGGCTACTGCTTACTTTTTCTTTTCGTCGTCTTCCTCTTCGTCGCTTTCGTCGTCGGAGGTTTCGTCGGCGTCGTCGGTGATGTCGTCGTCTTCCTCGTCGGCATCGTCATCATCGTCGTCGTCCGAGATGGTTTCGGATTCCTGGGCTTGCTGCTGGAGGACGCGTTCGAGGATTTCGGTCATGTCTTCGACGGCGTCGAAGACTTTGCGGGAGGCGAAAATGGGGCGCTTTTGCTGGAGGGCGAGGACGGTGGAATCGCTCGGGCGCGAGTCGATCTCGATGATTTTTTTGCCCAGCTCGTTTTCCATGCGGAGGAGGATGCGGGCGAAGAAAGTGCCTTCCTTGACGTCGTTGATGAGGACGTAGTCGAGCTTGGCGCCGAGGCCGAGGAGGATGTGGCCGATGAGATCGTGCGTGAGCGGGCGGTCTTTTTTGACGCCGTTGATCGTCATCTGGATGGCATTGCCGACGGAGTGATCGACGTAGATGACGAAGGTTTTGTCATCGTTGCCGAGGAACACGGCGCAGCCGTTGGCCGTGGGCATCACGCCTTTGACGGAAACTTCGACGACGTCTTTTTGCATAGGTGAAGACGGTGAGAGGCGGGCCGTGCGAGGGCAAGCGGGGAGGCGTGCCGATTTCGTTTGATCGGGCGAGCGGCGTGCGGAGGGGCGCGCAATCAACGTGGCTGTTCGGGCCAGCGTTCGTAGAAGGCGAGTTGGGCTTGCTGGTCGGGCATTCCGGCGCGGGCGGGGTCGTGGAGGAAGCGGGGCGGGTAGCCGGGTTCGAGGGCGTCGATCGTCACGTGTTTATCGCCGACGGAAAAGAGCGCGCGCCAGGCGCCGCAGCCGATTTCGAATTGAGAGTCGCCGCGTTTGCGGATGCGGCGGGTACGGTGCGGCGTGGGATCGCGTGAGAGGAGTTCGCAGAGGCGGTCGCGGAAATCGATCTGCCAGTGGGCGAGCAGCCAGGCGGCGTGGGTGTCGGCGAGGGGGCCGAAGGAGACGGAGTAGGCGGGCGGGGCGGCGAGGAGTGTATCGACTTCGCCGATCCAGCCGTTGGTGGCGTCGGGGAAGGAGTCGTAGGCGGGGACGTAGGGTTTGATGTCGAAGACGGGCGTGCCGTCGACGAGGTCGCAGGCGCCGAGGTGGAGGCGGAGTTTGTCGATGCGCAGGAGCTGGACAGGCGTGATGCCGAGGGGATTGGGGCGGTGCGGGGAGCGGGTGGCGAAGAGGCCGCGGCGCCGGGCGGGGCCGCGCGGCGGGAGGACTTGGGGGCGCCAGGTGTCGTTGCGGTGGAACCACCAGACGAGCCAGATGCGGGAGAAGCCTTCGAGGTCGCGCAGGGCGTTTTCGTATCCGTGATCTGGTAACAGCTCGAGGATGTTGCTCTCGGCGTCGGCTTCGGCGGGCTGGTGCTTCGCTTGAAACTTCACCTGCTTGCCGGTGCGGATGAAGCCGATGGGGTGGAGGGTGAGCGGGTTCACGCCGGAGTGGCGGCGGACGTGGGAGTGCCCGCGCGGATGAGGAGTTGTTTCAGTTGGGCGATGTCGGTCGCGGAGGTTTTGGCGACGAAGCCGCGGGCGTGGGCGAAGTGGACGGCGGGGTCGGCGGCGATGCGGGTGAAGTCGAGGCGGGGGTTGTCTTGATGGCGGGAGAGTCCGTAGCCGGCGCTGCGGCGGTCGGGGGTGACGGTGCCGATGACGGCGGCGGCGTGGGCCGTACTTTCGATGAAGCGGTCGATGCCTTGCGAGGGATCGTCGGGGAGTGGATCGGTGCGCGGGAGGAAGAGGATTTTTGCGGGGCCGTCGGGGAGCGTGAGGTCCCAGAAGACGGCGGTCTTTGCGAGGGCGTCGAGGCGTGCGCGGAGGGATTTCAGGTAGGTGAGGAGATCGTCGCCGATCATGCGCATCATTTCCCAGAGGGGCTGCCCGGGGTCGAGGCGCGTGGTTTGGGCGAAACGGCGGAGGAGGGGGGTGTCGATGGGGGAGTTGAGTTTGCCGATGATAGCGCGCTCGACGCCGAGCCAGCGGGCGGTGTCGATGGGGCCGCGGCAGTCGAACCATTCGGCGGGTTCGAGCCATTCGCAGAACTGGCGGGCGTCGTCGTAGAGTCGCAGTTGTTTCAATACGAGGGAGAGCGAGCAGGTGGGCGGGTGGTCTTTGGGGAGCTGGTGGTGATCGAAGTTGTTGCGCGCCGGATCGTGTTCGTGGCCGACGTCGATCACGCAAGTCGCGGGGTCGGCGAGCTCGGCGGTGGTGGGTTCGCGACGGACGATGGGAACGGGGTGCAGCGCGAGGAGAACGCTGCAGGCGAGGAATTCGTCTTTGTGGGCTCCGCCGGGATGGGTGAGGAGCGTGGTGAAAGGCGTCATGCGCACACTGCGGTAAGGGAAACGCGACGGCGGGCAATGGCGGAAGCGGGCGACCGCCCTCGCGGGGCGAGGGCGAACATCCAACGTTCAACACTCAACGCTGAACGCCCAACTCTCGAGCAACGGCGCGGAGGCATGGATCGGTGGAGCGATCTTGAGGTGTCGGAAGTTGCCAGCGGTGCGTGGGGGCTCAACGTGGAGGCATGGTTTGGTTGATTATCGGAATCGTGATCGCGCTGCTGCTGCTCGGCTTCGGGCTGCGGCGGTATGTGTGCTTTCGGCGGAAGGACTGCTGCGGCAAAGGGTGCGGGTGTTTGTTTCCGGTGAAGAAGAGCGGGGAGTGAGGCGCGTGGCGTGGGCGTGAGTGGCGGGTGGTGTTTTCGAAATCGAACTGGATGACAGGTGCGGTGGCTTGCTGAAGCGCGGCGGGTCGCTCAGCAAGGAGCGGCACACCCCTGCGGCGTTACGGCCGCTTCGTTTTTAACTTACTTACCGATTATGCCCCACTCAATTGTCTCTGCCCCGGCTCAGCTTATCGATCTGTCATCGCGTGGATTTCTCCGTGGGCTGTTCGCGTGCGCGTTGTCGTTTTGCGGCGTTGCCGCGGTGAACGGGGCGGAGGCGGACATGGCGGAGATCGCGCGGGAGCAGTTCGCTTTTGCGGCGAAGCAGTACGAGGGAATACTGGAGCGTGTCGGGGCGGAGAAAGTGAAACTGCCGCGGACGTTCGAGGGCGGTGCGGTGAAGACGGTGCCGGCGCGGGACTGGACGTCGGGGTTTTTCCCGGGCGCGCTGTGGCTGGTGTATGAGCAGACCGGCGACGCGGCGATGAAGACGGCAGCGGAGGATTTCACGAAGCGGGTGGAGTCGATCCAGCATTTCAAAGACCATCATGACGTGGGGTTCATGCTCGGGTGCAGTTACGGCGAAGGGCTGCGCATCACGGGGCAGGCGGATTATCGCGCGGTACTGATCCAGGGCGCGCGGAGTCTCTCGACGCGGTACAAGCCCGAGACTGGACTGATCCGCTCGTGGGACGCGAAGGAGTGGAAGTATCCGGTGATCGTGGACAACATGATGAACCTCGAACTGCTCTGGTACGCGCACAAGCAGACGGGCGAGGCGGCGTTCCGGGAGATCGCGCTCAATCACGCGGACAAGACGCTCGCGAATCACTTCCGGCCGGATGGCAGCAGTTTTCACCTCGTGGATTACGATCCGGCGACGGGCGGTGTTTTGAAGAAGCAGACGGTGCAGGGAGCGGCGGATGACTCGGCGTGGGCGCGCGGGCAGGCGTGGGGATTGCACGGGTATGCTACGATGGCGCGGCTGACGAGCGAGGGGCGTTATCTGGAGCAGGCGCGGAAGATCGCGGCGTTTGTGATGACGCACCCAAACATGCCGGAAGACGGGGTGCCGTTTTGGGATTTTAATGCGCCGGGGATTCCGGACGCGCCCCGCGATGCTTCGGCGGCGGCAGTGATGGCGTGCGGGTTTCTGGAGTTGAGCGACGTGACGCGGGGCGAGGAGTCAGCGAAGTATCGCGCGTTTGCGGAGAAGCAGCTGCGTTCGCTGGCGAGTCCGGCGTATCGCGCGGCGCTGGGGGAGAACGGGAATTTCCTGCTGAAGCACTCGGTCGGCCACAAGCTACAAGGGACGGAGGTGGATGTGCCGCTGAACTATGCGGACTATTATTTCCTGAAAGCGTTGTCGCGGTACGGGAAACCGGCGGTGAAGGCTGCGGGGAGTTATTGAATGAACGAATTTCGGCGGCGGCCGGGCTGGGCGGAATCCACTCGCTGGCGCTCGTGGCTACTTGGAAGGCGGGGCTTGACGGATGGGGGACTGGGGGCACGCTCTCGGCTCTTCGTTGGGCCGCCCCCATCGTCTATCGGTTAGGACAGGAGATTCTCATTCTTCAAAGCGGGGTTCGATTCCCCGTGGGGGCACCAGCGGAAGAAACCAGCCTTTAGGCCGCAGTTCTGATGAGGAACGGCGGTTTTTTTGTGAATCCACTCCGGCACCGTTCAGACTCTTGCCTCCGCTTTCATGCTCACCGGCGAAATCCGCAGTAAAATCGACGCTCTCTGGAATGCCTTCTGGACCGGCGGTATCTCCAACCCGCTCGAAGTCATCGAGCAGATCACCTACCTGCTTTTCCTGAAGCGGCTCGACGATCTCCACACGCTGGAGGAAAACAAAGCCGCCCGCCTGAAGCTCAAGAAACTCGAGCGCCGCGTCTTCCCCGAGGGCAAAGATCCCAAGGGGCGTCCGTACGACGATCTCCGCTGGTCACGGTTCAAGCACTTCGCTCCGGCCGAGATGTTCGAGGTCGTCAACGACCACGTATTCCCGTTTCTGCGCACGCTCGGCGGCGATGGCTCGACCTACGCGCATCACATGAAGGATGCGCGCTTCACCATCCCCACGCCCGCGCTGCTCGCCAAGGTCGTGGACATGATCGACGCCGTGCCGATGGAGGACCGCGACACCAAGGGAGATCTCTACGAGTACATGCTCGGGAAGATCGCCAGCGCCGGGCAGAACGGCCAGTTCCGTACCCCGCGCCACATCATCCAGCTCATGGTCGAGCTCACCGCGCCCACCGCGAAGGATGTCATCTGCGATCCCGCATCGGGCACGTGCGGCTTCCTCGTCGCCGCCGGGGAATACCTACGCGACCGCCATCCGGAAATCCTCCGCGATGCGAAATTGAAAAAGCATTTCCACGAGCAGGCCTTTCACGGCTTCGATTTCGACAACACCATGCTCCGCATCGGCAGCATGAACATGCTCCTGCACGGGGTGGAAAATCCCGACATCCGCTACCGCGATTCCCTCGGCCAGGATCACGCGGGCGAGGAGGAAAAGTACACGCTCATCCTCGCCAATCCGCCCTTCGCCGGATCGCTCGACTACGAGAACTGCGCCAAGGATCTGCTCACTGTCGTCAAAACCAAGAAGACCGAGCTCCTCTTCCTCGCGCTCTTCCTGCGCCTGCTCAAACCGGGCGGCCGCGCCGCCGTGATCGTGCCCGACGGCGTGCTCTTCGGCTCGTCCAACGCGCACAAGACCCTCCGCCAGAAACTCGTCGAGGAGCAGAAACTCGACGCCGTCATCTCGCTGCCCGGCGGCGTGTTCAAGCCCTACGCCGGCGTCTCCACCGCCATCCTCCTCTTCACCAAGACCAACTCCGGCGGCACCGACCATGTGTGGTTCTACGACGTGGACGCCGACGGCAAGAGCTTGGACGACAAACGCACCGCCCTCGTCCCCGAGGAGAAATTCGGCCCCGTGCCCCGCGTCGCGCTCAGCGCCGACGACCACGCCAAGAATAATCTGCCGGATATTTTGGCCCGCTGGGCCAAAATCAGAAGCCAGAGCCCAGAGGCCAGAGACCAGGAGCTGAACCGGCCGCGGACTGCGCAGAGTTTCTGTGTGCCGAAGGCCGACATCGCCGCGCAGGGCTACGACCTCTCGCTCAACCGCTACAAGGAAGTCGTCCACGCCGAAGTCGCTCATCGCCCGCCCGGCGAAATTCTCAAGGCGCTCGAAAAACTGGAGACCGAGATCCAGCAGGGCATGAAGGAGCTGGAGGGGATGCTGAAGTGAGCCTCGTTACTGCATCACTTGGAGAAATTGCCGAGGTCGCAGCCGGTGGCGGTGCCCCACAAAATGCGGACGCTTTCTCGGCAGAAGGAATCCCATTCATTCGTGCTGGAAGTTTGAACCCACTCGTCAACGGCGCTCATGAAAACACTCTCGAACATTTAACCGACAAGGTAGCAAAAGAGCACGGTCTCCGAAAATTCCCACGTGATACAGTGGTGTTCGCGAAGAGCGGCATGTCGGCCACCAAAGGTCACATTTACCGCCTGCGAAGCGAGGCGTTTGTCGTCAACCATCTCGCCGCACTTGTCCCGACTCCTCGTGTCGTGCCTGACTATCTCGAACACTGCCTGCGAGTGTTTTCGCCTGTGCGGCTAATTCAAGATGCGGCCTATCCATCCGTCCGCTTGAGTGATGTCGCGGCGATGAAAATCCCCCTGCCGCCGCTGGCGGAGCAGCGGCGGATAGCGGAGGTGCTGGACCGGGCGGAGGCGTTGCGGGCCAAGCGCCGCGCCGCTCTCGCCCAACTCGACTCCCTCACTCAATCCCTCTTCCTCGACCTTCACCGAAATGCTGCGTCCGAGTCGCGCACAGTGCCGCTTGCTAACGTAGCTGAGGCTACTCGTGGTTCGTTCGTGAACGGCCCATTCGGCAGCGACCTTCTTACCAGTGAGCTTCAGGAAGAAGGCGTTCCAGTCATCTATATCCGCGACATCCGGGACGGAGAATACACGCGAGTGAGCAAATCCTGCGTCACTGAACGAAAAGCACGCGATCTCGCGGTCTGTTCCGTTCGGCCTGGAGACGTCCTAGTTGCGAAGGTCGGTGATCCGCCTGGAATTGCAGCAGTCTATCCGGAGGGCGAGCCAGCTGGGATTGTCACGCAGGATGTAATTCGGATTCGAGTTTCGCCGGATATCGCCATCCCTTTATTCCTCGTCGGATACCTCAACTCCTCCGTCGGCATGTGGAAAGTTGCGGGTATTACTATCGAAGCCACACGCGCCCGATTTTCTCTGAAAGATTTCAAGGCGATGAAGATTGAGCTTCCCCCCATCTCCCTTCAGCGCGAATTCGCCCGGCGCGTGGCGGCGGTGGAGAAACTCAAAGCCGGGCAGCGAGCGTCGCTGGCGGAGCTGGACGCGCTCTTCGCCACCCTCCAGCACCGCGCCTTCCGCGGGGAACTGTGAATCCCTGTTTTCAAATCATCGATCCGGGCCGGGCATGATTCATCCACGGAATTTGCGGTTATCTTCATCGCGGAGCCACGAGGTCCCGGGACGGCCTCCAGCCGGTAAGGATTGATTGGCAAACAACTGGAATGCGTGCATCCCATTCGCACGCAGGCATTCGCCCCCTGTGTTCAGAAACCAGCGAACTACTTTCACCCCATTCCATGAACATGCAGACCGAACTCGGACCCAAGGGCGCGAAGTTGCTGGCGGTGCTCGTGGGGGAAATCCGGCGGGGGCGATTCCGGGCTGGCGAGCCCACGACGTTTCTCGGCTACGGGGAAGCGCTGGATCTGCTGGGCATCCCGCGGCGCGGGCGGGCGGGGCAGCAGTTGCAACGCGAGGGCCTGACCGAGTTGAACGAGTGGACGCGAACCCGGACGGCAGTCCCCAAAATCGCGGGTCTCATCATCGACAAGCAGCGCAAGCGGCCCGGGCCGGGATTCGCGCCCTCGCATGGGCATGAAGAGGCGGATTGGGAAGGGTGGTGGCGGGCCGAGGCGGCGCGGGCCATCGCCTTCGACTGGAGTCCGTATCTCGTGGAGCGTTATCCCGAGACGGGCGATGAGGGTCGTGGCGTTCGCGAAGACGGGGCGAGCCCCGACTACCGGAAAATTATCACGATCGAGCCGGGCAAACGGGGTGGAAAGCCCTGCATCCGCCGCCTGCGCATCACGGTGGGCGACGTGCTCGGCTGGCTGGCGGCGGGCATGACGCATGCGGAGATTTTTTCGGACTTCCCCGAGCTGACGGAAGATGACATCCGGGCGTGTCTGGCGTTTGCGGCGGAGAAGGAGAATCAGGCGGTCTCGTTGACGGCATGAAGCTCCTGTTCGACCAGAACTTGAGCCACAAACTCGCCCAGCGGCTGGCGAATTTGTTTCCAGGGTCGGCGCAGGTGAAGGCACTCCGGCTGGATCAGGCGGCGGATAGCGCGCTCTGGGACTATGCCCGCACGCATGGCTATGTGCTGGTCACCCAGGATGGCGACTTCTCCAATCTGAGCGCGCTGCGCGGCTATCCGCCCAAGGTGGTGTGGCTGCGTTGTGGCAACAGGCCCACGGCGGTGATCGAGAGACTACTGCGCGTGCATCACGCACGCATCCTCACCTTTCTGGGCGATCCGCGGGTAGGCATTCTGGAGATCGACTGACCATGACCCACTTCGGCTTTCTTACACTCGAATGGTCCGACGTTCATGAAGCTGCGGCGAAGGCGGAGGGGCTGGCGCTGAGCGATCCGCGCACGGCGTGTTTTCAGGCACGGCGCGGGTTGGAGCTGATCGTCCACTGGCTCTATAAATACGAGGCGAAGCTGCGGCTGCCGTATGAAGAGACGTTGAGCGCGCTGATCCATGAGCCGACGTTCAAGCAGGTGGCGGGCGAGGCGGTTTTCAACAAGGCGAAGGTGATCGTGACGCTCGGCAATCGCGCGGTTCATAGCCGGCCGGTCTCGGCGGGCGACGGTGTGGCGGCGGTGAAGGAGTTGTTTCACGTCAGCTACTGGCTGGCGCGGACCTATGCGCGCGGCACGAAGCCCGCGCCGGGAGTGGTCTTCAACGTCGAGGCGCTGCCGAAAACGACGCCTCTGCCGAAGCAGACGGTGGAGCAACTCCAGCGGCTGGAAACGCAGCTGCGCGAGCGCGACGAAAAGCTCTCGGCGCTTCTCGCCGACAAGGCATCGCTCGACGCGGAGTTGACGCGGCTCCGGGCTGAAGTCGCCGAGGCGAAGAAGGCCAACACCGCGCAGGCCGACACTCATGACTACTCCGAGGCGGAGACGCGCGACACCTTCATCGACCTGTTGCTCAAGGAAGCGGGCTGGACGCTCGATCAGGCGCGCGACCGCGAATTCGAAGTCGCGGGGATGCCGAACAACGCGGGGAAGGGATTCGTCGATTATGTGTTGTGGGGCGACGATGGGAAGCCGCTCGCGGTCGTGGAGGCCAAGCGCACCAAGCGCGATCCGCGCACGGGCCAGCGGCAGGCGGAGCTTTATGCGGATTGCCTGGAGAAACAGTTCGGGCGGCGGCCGGTGATTTTTTATACGAACGGCTACGAGCACTGGCTGTGGGATGATGTGAATTATCCGCCGCGACCGGTGCAGGGATTTTACAAGAAGGCGGAGCTGGAGCTGATGCTCCAACGCCGGTCATCGCGAAAGCCGCTTGGCCAGGCGGCGATCAACGAGGCGATCGTGGGGCGTTACTACCAGACGCGCGCGATCCGCCGCATCGGCGAGGCGTTCGAGAAAGACAAGGACCGGAAGGCGCTCGTCGTGATGGCCACGGGGGCGGGGAAAACGCGGACGGTGGTGGCGCTGTGCGATCTGCTGATGCGGTGCAACTGGGTGAAGCGCGCGCTGTTTCTGTGCGACCGTGTGGCGCTGGTGAAGCAGGCGATCAACAAAGGCTTCAAACCGTTTCTGCCGGAGGCCTCGCCCGTGAATCTGCTCACGGAAAAAGACGCGGAAGGCCGGGTGTACGTCTCCACCTATCCGACGATGATGGGGCTGATCGACGAATCGAAGGACGGGCAGCGGCGTTTCGGAGTCGGGCACTTCGATCTCATCATCGTCGATGAGGCGCACCGGTCGGTTTACCAGAAGTACAAAGCGATCTTCGATTATTTCGACGCGTTGCTGGTGGGCCTGACCGCGACGCCGCGCGACGAGATCGACCGCGACACGTACGGACTTTTCGATCTCGAAAAAGGCGTGCCGACCGATGCGTACGACCTGGCCGACGCGGTGAACGACAAATTCCTGGTGCCGTCGAAGGCGGTCTCGGTGCCGTTGAAATTTCAGCGGCAGGGCATCCGCTACAAAGATCTGCCGGAGGACGAGAAGGAGCAGTGGGACGCGAAGGAGTGGGACGAGGACGGCGGGGCGCCGGATTTTGTCGAAGCCGAGGCGGTCAACAAATGGCTCTTCAACATCGATACGGTGGACAAGGTGCTGGAGCACCTGATGACGCGGGGCCTGAAAGTGGCGGGCGGCGACCGGCTCGGGAAGACGATCATCTTTGCGAAGAATCAGGCGCACGCGGACTTCATCCAGGAGCGTTTCGATAAAAATTATCCGAAGCTCGCGGGGAAATTTGCGCGCGTGATCACGTTCAAGACGGAGTATGCGCAAAGCCTGATCGACGAGTTTTCCAAGAAGGAGGCCGCGCCGCACATCGCGATCTCGGTGGACATGCTCGACACGGGCGTGGACGTGCCGGAGGTCGTGAACCTGGTGTTCTTCAAACTCGTGCGGTCGAAGACGAAGTTCTGGCAGATGGTGGGGCGAGGGACGCGGCTCTGCCCGGATCTCTTCGCGCCGGGGCAGTCGAAGGCGTTTTTCTACATTTTCGATTACTGCCAGAACCTGGAGTTTTTCAGCCAGAGCCCGGAAACGGTCGATGGATCGCTTGGGGCGTCGCTCGGCGAACGGTTGTTCGTGAGGCGGCTGGCGTTGTTGAGCGTGCTCGATGGGCACGGCGCGGGCGCGGCCGGAAGGGTGAGTGAGCCTTCACCGAAGGAGAGCGAACTGCGGCGGGATCTGGTGCGGTTGCTGCAAGGCGAAGTGGCGGCGATGAACGTGGAGAATTTCGTGGTGCGCGCGAAACGGCGGGCGGTGGAGAAGTACGCGAAGCCGGACGCGTGGCGGGCGCTGACGTCGGATGAATTCACCGAGCTGGTGCATGAAGTCGCGGGGTTGCCCTCGGAGCTCGATCCTGAAAACGAAGAGGCGAAGCGTTTCGATTTGTTGATCCTGAATCTGCAGCTCGCGGTGTTGCGGGCGGAGACGGCGTTCAAGCGACTGAGCCAGCACGTGAAGAGCATCGCGGGATTGCTGGAGGAAAAGGCGGCGATCCCGATGGTGCGCGAACACCTGCCGCTGATTCAGGAGATCCAGACGGAGGACTGGTGGCAGGACGTGACGGTGCCGATGCTGGAGAATGTGCGTCGCCGGCTACGGGGATTGGTGCAGTTTATCGAGAAGAAGGAGCGGAAGCCGATCTACACGGATTTCGAGGACGAGATGGGCGATGAGAACGCGGTGGAGCTCCCGGGCTTCGCGTCGCCGGATGAGTACGAACGCTTCAGGGCGAAGACGCGGCAGTTTTTGCGCGAGCACGAGAACAATCTCGTGATTCACAAGCTCAGGATGAACGAACCGTTGACGGCGACCGACCTCGCGGAGCTGGAGCGGATGCTGGCCGAGAGCGGGGCGGGCGGGCGCGATTATTTGGAGAAAGCGAAGACCGAAAACGACGGGCTGGGGCTGTTTGTGCGCTCGCTGGTCGGGCTGGATCGCGAGGCGGCGAAAAAAGCTTTTGGCGGTTTCACGGCGGGAAAGACGCTGACGGGGAATCAAATCGAGTTCGTGAATCTGATCGTCGATCACCTGACGGAGCACGGGGCGATCAAGGCGGAGATGTTATACGAGTCGCCATTTACAGACATCACGCCGCAGGGGCCGGAAGGGCTTTTCTCGCCGCAGCAGATGAATGATCTGATGGCGCTGCTGTCGCAGATTAGAGACCGGGCGACGGGGTGACTGGCGCGAGAAGTTGTTGAAGCGCGGCGGCTGCTTCGGCGGGGGATTTTATTTCAGGCGGGCGGTTTTTGACGTGGAGGATGCAGCGGCCGTCGGGGAGGAGGGTGAGGGCGAAGTCGGGCGTGATGTGAGCGGGAGCGGACGAGGGCGGCGGGGTGGTGAGCGGAGTCGGGGAGGATGAGGGCGAGATGAGTGGAGACTGCGATGGAGAGATGGGCGGGCTTTGTGGGGCGGGAGTGGCGGCGGGTGGGGCGGTGCGGAGACGGGTGGTGTAGGAGGAAGTGGAGGAATCGGTGAGCGCGCGGGTGTTGGCGTTGTGGGAGCGGAGTTCGGAGGCCTGGCGGTCTTGCTGGGCGCGGAGGCGGGCGAGTTCGTCGGCGGTGCGTTGTTGGTCGGCGGATTGGCGGGCGCGTTCGGCCTGGATCGCGGCTTCAGTGCGCTGGCGTTCGATTTTGCGCTGGAAGCGTTCGCGGTCTTCGCGGAGCTGGCGCTGGGCGGCGGTGTCGTCGGCGGCGTGGGCGAAGGGCGCGGCGAGGAGGGCGAGGGTTAAAGAGAGGACGAGGCGCGCGGGGTGGGTGCGGGCGAATTGGAGAGAGGGAGAAAATGGGGAAGGGGTGGGGAGGATCATCGAGGGGTTGGACCGGGATGCGGGGGATTGGTGCGTGGTGTTGTCCGCGGGTAAATGGCGGACGGGGCGGGAGTGAGGGTGGCCACTCGCTGGTGCTCGTGGCTACGGGGCTCGTAGCTACGGGAGGAGTTCTTCGATGCGGCGGGCGAGAGCGGTCGAGGCGGCGTCGAGCCAGTGGAGGCCTTTTTCGCGGGTGGCGCGGGGGGCGTCGCCCATGACGCCGGATTTTGAGATGTCGGAAGTGATCCAGGAGAAGATGGCGGGGGCGTTTTCGGGGCGGAGTTCGCCGGGGTCGTCGAGGCGGGCTGGATACTCGCGGAGGGCTTTGTCCATCTGCACGAGTTCGGGCGCGCAGCCGAGCATGAGGGACGTTTCCCATTCGCCGCCGTGGAAACCGTACTCGGCCTCTTGCGCGGAGAGGTCGGGTTTGTAGGGGAAGTTCAACATGCCGGCACGGAGGCCGAGGGTGGTCTGGATCTCGCGGAGGGTGTAGACGAGGACGGCGCTGTTGCCGCCGTGCGTGTTGAGGAGGGCGAGGTGGCGGAAGCCGAGAGCGTGGAGTTGGGTGGCGAGCGCGAGGAGAAGGCGACGAAGGGTTTTGGCGGATACGGTGACGGTGCCGGGGAAGCCGGTGTGTTCGTTGCTTTTGCCGTAGGTGATGGGAGGGGCGACGAGAACGCGGGCGGTGGCGGGGAGTTTGGGGAGCGCGTGAGCGAGCCAAGCTTGGCCGAGTATCGCATCGACGCCGACCGGGAGGTGATGACCGTGTTGCTCGATGGCGCCGGTGGGGAGGATGACGAGGGTGCGGGCTTTGTCGGGGAGAGAGTCGAGGGCGTCGCGGGTGAGCGCGGGGAGATAACGCGTGCGATAGGCGGCGGGGAAAATCGCGGCGGGCGCAAGTGTGGCGTGTGCGGAAGAGAGAGCGGCGGGAGAGCGGTGGTCGGTGCGGGCGAGGGGGGCGCGGGCGTCGATTTCGGCGAGGAGGCGGGCGAGGTGTTGCGAGGCGTCGCAGAGGAGGGCGGTGGCGTCGAGCGTGGTGTCGGGGGAAAGTGGAGACGGCTGGCGGAAGTGGCCGGGGCGGAAGGTGGCGTCGGCGATGTCGGCGGGGCGGGTGGGCGCGGGGGAGACGCCGAGGAGTCGGGCGACGATGGCCTGGACGTGAGCGCGGCGGTCGCTGGCGGGGTGGAAGTCGAGGGCGAGGCCGCTGAGGTTGATGACGAAAGTTTGGAGGCCGAGGTCGACGCGAGTGTCGCGGGAGGCGGCGTCGATGAATTCTTCGTGCCAGGGGCTGGTTACAAAGAAGACGAGTTTGGCGAGGCCGGCGGCGCGGACGGAGGTGGCGATTTCGCGGAGTTGGTCGTGGGCGGTTTCGGGGTCGATGCCGAGGAAGGTGGACGGATAAGGGGCGAGGCCGAAGCGGAGCGGGGGGAGAATGCGGAGAGGGAACGCGGTGGCGATCTGGCGAGAAGCGGAGGCGAGGAGGGCGGAGGCGGCGATTTCCTCGGCGTCGAGGGGAAGGCCGAGGCCGTGGTCGGCGAAGCCGTGGACGGGGAGGATGGCGAGGGTGCGGGCGCGATCCGGAGCGTTGGCGAAGTCGGTCCAGGGGCGGTGGGCCCAGGCGGTGGCGGGATCGGCGGCGGCGAGCCAGGAGGTGCTCATGGAGGAGCGGATACGCTAAGCGGGGGGAATGGCGGCGCGAGCGGGATTTTTTGAAACGAGCGCGGGGGAATTTCGTAGTCTGCCGTATCATCTCTCGTTTTTGCCATGTCGCTCATCCAGGAAGTCACTTTTGAAAGTCTCGGCGCAGTTCGCCAGGAGCTGCGCGAGTGGCTTGGGCCGGAGGCGGTGACGCCGATGCGCAGCGAGAAGGCGAGCGCGGCGCGGGATGTGTTGATCTCGGTGTTGATTCACAATCTTGCCGAGGAGTTGAGCGATGTGAAGACGCGGGCGCAGATTCAGGCGCTGATGGCTGAGATCACGAAGAGCGGCGGAGGGCGGTGAGCATTGTTCGCGGAGAGCGGACAAGGGCGGATTTTTAGACAGGATTTCAGGATTAACGGGATTGGGGCGAGGTAGGGAGCGGGTTATCGATGTCGGCGGGCAGCCGGCGCTCCCAGAGTGTAGCGTTTTGGAGGCGCAAAAATGCCGGTGAGGCACAGAGGCCGCACCGGCATGGCGTGTATCCGTTTTGTCAGCGGATTACTTCTTCTTGCGCAGTTTGTTCACGTGCGAGGCGAGCGTGGTGCTGCCGTTGTGGATGAGTTCGTGAGCGATTTTTTGCGCGGAGCTCTTGTGCGACGGATCGACGATTTGCTCGGCGAGGCGGAGGATGGTGACGCCGATGAGCTGGTCGCGCAGACCGGGCAGGTAGGGTCCGCGTTGAGCGGCGCTGCCGACGATGGTGACCGGGAGCGAGTATTCGCCGGAGAGGAGTTTGCCGAGGTCGGAAGCTGCGGGGGCGGCGACGGCGGCGGACTTGGAGGAGGCTTTGGCGGACCGCATCTCCATCGTGCCGGGGGGCGGCGGAGGAGGTGGCGGCGGGACGCCGGCGAAGTCGTTGATCTGGCCGAGGAGGGCGGACAAGTCGCTCGAGGCGAATTGTGGTGGGTATTCGCTATCACCGTCTGGCATGGTATGTGTGTTTTTAAGTCAGCTCTCGGTTACGTGTGTCAGGCGTCCAGAGCTGTTTGGATGCCTCACGAAAAACTCAGTCCCACTTGAATCCCAAATTCTGGAAAGTGTGTTTCAATAATTCGAGATTCCAGATGAGCAGTACGTTGTCGTAGCTATGGGCTGCGAGGCGAGTACCGTCCGGACTGAAGGCGAGCCGGTAGCTGGAGCCAGTGATCAGTGGGGACTCCAAGTCGCAATCGGGAAGTCCGGCGATGTTCCAGATTCGCACTTTTGTGATTGATGAGTCGGACAGGGTCGTCGCGATCTGGTTTCTACGCGGGTGAAAGACCGGATTGGTGCCAGGGTATTTCAGGTCAGTCGCAGCTTGAAGGGTGGACAGGTCGTAGAGTGATTCCGTCTGTCCTCGACCGGAAATTTTCAGCCACTTGCTGTCGAAGGAGAATCGTGCGGTGCCGGCCTGTCCGCCCTGGATTGTGACGACCGGCTTTTTATCCGACAGCGACCAAATCTGGGTCGAAGCATTTTCCGGCTCGGCCTGACCGGAGAAGGTGAGGCTGAAAAATTTTTGATCGGGACTCACCGCGAGGTCCCACACTTCGGGCAATCGCTCGATCCGGATGAGTTCCTCGGCGGATTGCAGATTCAAAATTCGAGCGGTCCCGGCTTTGGTAGACGTAAGTCCGATCAGGTTACGATCACCCGGAGGAGTGTTGCTGAAAATGAAGCCCGGGCTGGCATCGAGGGTTTTTCGCAGCTGCAAGGTTTGATGCGTGCCGTCGCGATGGATGTTGTATTCAGCGAGTCCGGACTTGCGTGAGCCAACGACCAGCGTGTCCGGAGATTCACCAAAGCGGACGGACTTTTCGTAGTCGGGATCGAAAACAAAGGCGGCGCTCAAACGTCCAGATGTCAGATCCCAGAGGTCGATACCCTCAAACGTGGAGGTGGCGACTTGTTTGCCGTCCGGAGAAAATGCCACTCCGCCCACCAACGTGGCGCGTCCGATGGGGTTGCCATTCACGTACGTGCGGCAGATGGCGGATGCGTCGTGAATCTGGAAGAAATAGGCGCGCGCGCCTGCGGCCGTCGCTGCGAGTTTTTGCCCATCCGTGGAGAATCGAAGCGCGGGTTCGCTGCCATAGCCGTTCGTGACGACTTCCTGGGTCAGGGCGCTGAGAGACCAAAGCCGGATGGTTTTGTCCAAACTTGTGGACACTATCCGGTCGCCCGAGGGGGCGAAGAGAACCTGGGTTACTTCCTGCCGATGTCCGGTGAAGGTGCCTTTTCGGCGGGCGCTGCGCGTATCGAAGAGATAAATATTGTAGTCGAACGCTCCGGCCGCGAGTTCAGCGCCATCAGGGCTCCACGCAAGCGAGTATGCGGGAGATGGCAGATCGAGAGACATGACATGCGCCCCGGTTTTGGCATCGAAAACATTCAGGTCGTTCTTCCCATACGCGGCGAGCGCGAGAAATCTTCCGTCGGGCGAGAAGGCGACACACCGCAGAATTTCGCGACCCGGGATGGAGAGACGCAAGGTGCCGGTCTTGCCGTCATAGATTCCAGCCCCGCCGGCGGGCATGGCGGCTGCGAAGCCCGAGCTGTCGGCGGTGAATGTGAAACTTGGTGCGTACCAGGGAGCTCTTTCTATGCGAGCGCTTGGCAGCTCGTATTCTTTCTTTTGTGTCCGGGCATTCCAGACCCTGATGGTGCCGTCGTTATGGCGGATCGCCACGAATTCGTCATTGGGCGAATAACTGATCCGGTCGAGCGTGGCACTGCGGGCTTCGGGATCGAGAAACCGCGCCATTTCGCGACCGTCTTCCAAACGCAAGATACGGACGACGCCTTTCGAGGTTTCTTCAGCGATGTGTTCGAGTTTCGAGTCAAAACAACGCGCAGGTCTGCTGTTCGGGCCGATGTCGTAAACGCGTTTGCCCACCTCGATGTCGGTCAATGAGAGGGCCCTGATGACCAGGTTCTTCAGCTCGATCGGAGCGCGGATTTCGGCGGCATCGCGCAGGGCTTTTAGTGCATCGAGACTATGCCCAGCCTGATCTGTGAGTAATGAGGCGCGGGCTTGAGCAAGAAGGGACTCGTACAGTTTCTCCGTGGCTTGAGCCTCGGCGATAACGGCGCGGTCGCGGGCTTTTTCGATCCGGATGGCGGATACGGTGGCGACGACGGCGGTGGCGGCGAGGAGCATCGCGACGGAGGCGATGAGGGCGGCGGGGAGAGGATTGCGGCGGGCCCAGCGCCAGAGTTGTTCGGCGGCGCCGATGGGGCGGGCGAGAATGGGTTTTCCTTCGAGCCAGTTTTCGAGGTCGGTCGCGAGGGCGGTGGCGGAGGGGTAGCGCGAGGCCGGTTCGCGCTCGAGGCACTTGAGGCAGATCGTTTCGAGGTCGCGCGGGATGTTTTGTGCGAGTGACGAGGGACGCTCGGGAGTGTTTTCGGAGGCGAGGCGGAGTGTCTCGATGATCGACTGGCCGACGAAGGGAGGGCGGGCGGTGAGGAGTTCGTAGACGATGGCACCGAGGCTGTAGATGTCGGCGGCGGTGGTGAGGCCTTTTTGTCCGCTGGCTTGTTCGGGGGCGATGTAGTGCGGCGTGCCGAGGACGGCGGCGGTGATGGTGAGGTTGCGGTCGTCTTCGATCCACTTGGCGAGGCCGAAGTCGCAGACGTACGGTTCGCCGGCGGCGTCGAGGAGGATGTTACCGGGTTTGAGGTCGCGGTGGAGGATGCCGCGTTCGTGCGCGTGGGCGACGCCGCGGGCGACTTTGGCGAGGAGGCGGGCGATCTCGGTGGGTTTGCCGAGGTAGTCGCCGACGCGTTGAGCGAGGCTGCCGCCGGTGGTCAGCTTCATGCTGAAAAACGGGATGCCTTCGTATTCACCAACCTCATGCACGGGGAGGACGTGCGGGTGGTCGAGACTGGTGACGGCGCGGACTTCGGAGCGGAAGCGGGTGACGAGGTCGGGGACCTCGAGGTGGTGGGCCTGGAGGACTTTCAGAGCTATGATGCGGCCGGTGCCGACGTCGCGGGCGCGGTAAACGATGCCCATTCCGCCGCGACCGAGTTCTTCGAGGAGTTCGAAGTGGGAGAAACGTCGGGCCGGGGTGGACGGGGCGGAGTCGGGCGTGAGTTCGGGGGAGGTGGCGTCGTCATCTTCCCAGAAGGCTTTGGAGTCGTCGGCGGAGCTTTCGTCGAAGAGCGAGCCGAGGAGGCAGGCGGGGCAGAGTCCGTCGAGTTTTTCGGAGGCGAAAACCAGTCCACAGCGTGGGCAGGTGCGCTCGGTTTTCGTCATGGGGGGCTGGAGGGCCAAGAGCGGACGGCAGAGGCGGGCGGGCGAAATTTATTTTTCGCTGCCGAGGGTGGTGCGGAGGTGGCGCATTTCCTCGTCGATCTGATCAGGGGAATCGACGGTCTTGGCGACTTCGCGGCGGAGATGCATGCGGAAGTCGTGGCGGAGGCGGTGGACGCCGGTGCGGATGGCACCGGGGCTGAGGCCGAGCTCGGCGGCGGTTTTGTCGTAGGCGCCGACAGGCTGGTCGCCGAGGAGGTAGGGCTTGAGGGCGCGGAAGACGTGGGCTTTGCCGCGTTTTTCGAAATCGTCCTCGAGTTTGGAGATGGCGGCTTCGAGGGCAGCGATGGCCCATTCGCGTTCGAAGGCGGTCTCGGCGGGGAGATTCGAGGCGGCACCGGTTGCTGTAAACCTGGCGTCGGAGTCTTCGTCGTCGAGAGAGACGAACTTCAGGCCGCCGCCGCGTTTCTGGGCATTGTCGCGGGTGTGTTCGCTCGCCATGTGATTTTGGAGCGAAGCGAGGAGGTAGCTGCGGAATTTGCCTTTGTGCGGATCGACGCGGGAGAGGGATTTGCTCTCGATGAGACTCAGGAAGAAGCCCTGAATCATGTCCTGCGCGCGGTGGTGGTCGTGACCACGGCGGCGTGCGAAAGAATAGAGCGGCTGCCAGTAGGTTTTGCAGAGCTCGGCCATGGCGCTTTGGGCGCCGGGTGCCTGGGTTTGAGCGGAAGCCAGGACGACGCTCCAGCGGGTGGGTTGAAACCACGCGGGCGAGGTAGCGGCTTGAGGTGTATCCTTTTCCACAGGTGCGACGTTGGTCGCGGGCTGCGGAGATGTCGATAGGTGACTTACGCGACGGCGCGGGAACGGCGCGGTAATGACAGAAGCCTGCCCCTGCGCGGCATGCATACCCATGCGCTGATTGAGGACAGAGGCAGGCTTTTTAGGCGCATATCGCCAGGAGCCACGCGGCGGGCGCGGACGCCCTAACGACAACGTCGGCGCCGTTGGGTGTTGCTCGTGGTTGGATTGCGATTCCCACACGAACAACCAGATAGCAGGCGCGCGGGAGTTGTTACGCGTTATCTGGAAATTGGGCGGCAGACGGGCGGGACTCGGCGTCGGGATGACGGCGGCGGTAAGCGCGCATGGTGCAGGCAACGATGGCGATGGCGGGTGCCCAGATGAGGAAATAAAAACTGCCGAAGCGGGCTCCGCGCGCGAGGAGCTGGAGAGAGGTTCTTTCGGCGCCGACGATGAGGCCGCCAAGCGGGAACAAGATCATGCCGAGGATGCCACCGAGCGCGGAGAGACCGGCGATCCACACGATCGCGTAAATGGACCAGTGCGATTGGTGGAGCCAGCGAACGATTTTTTTCATCGGAGCACCTCGTATTTCAGAAGCAGCGTGCTGGCGGCGAGTTTTTGCTCGGAGAGCAGGCGAAGACGCGTGTCGGTAGTGTTGGCGAGCAGCCGAGTGCCGTGACCGAAGAGGGCCGGTTCGATGGTGAGCCAAAGTTCGTCGATCAGCCCGGCGGCGAGGAAGAGGCTGTGGATTTGCGCGCCGCCGAGGAGGGCGCAGCGATGGAGGCCGCGAGTGTTGAGTTCGGCGAGGAGTTGTTGCGGAGCGGCGGAAGAGAACTCGAGTCGGCCAGGCGCGGTGTCGGCGGTGAAGTTTTCGGGTGACCGCGTGAGGACGATGCGCAGGCGGGGGGACGTCATGCGTTCGCGGATTTGCGTGCGTGCGGTGCGGTAGGTTTCCGCGCCCATGATGCTGCAGTCGAAGTCGGAGAGCGCGGTGCGCAGGTGGGCCTGATCGGCGGGCGAGGCGAAGTCGCTGCCGGGTGTGTCGTGCTTTGTGATGAAGCCGTCGAGGGATTGGGCGGCGATGAGGATGACGCGCATGGCGGAGCGAGTGAGCGGGCGGCGTAGTGGCGTGAATGCGATGCGCTCAGGCCTCGGTGGAGGCGGCGCGTTTGAGTTTGAAGAACGCCTGGAGGAGTTCGCGGCACTCGGGCTCGAGGACGCCGCCCGCAGTGAGCTCAAGGTGGTGGTTCACGCGCGGGAGATCGTTGAGGTTGGTCGCGCCTCCGAGGCAGCCCATCTTGGGATCGGGCACAGCGTAGCAGACGCGTTTCAAACGCGACATGAGCGTGGCGCCGGAGCACATGGGGCAGGGCTCTTTGGTGACGTAGAGCGTGGCGTTTTCGAGGCGCCAATCGCCGATGCGGGAGGCGGCTTGCGTGATGGCGAGCATCTCGGCGTGGGCGGTGGGATCGTTTGCGCTTTCGACGGTGTTGTGGGCGGCGGCGATGACTTCGCCGTCGAGTTCGATGACACAGCCGATGGGGACTTCGTCTTTGCGCCACGCGTCGATCGCCTGGTTGTAGGCGAGGCTCATGAAGAACGTGTCGTCGCGGAGGAGTTGCGAAGGGAAACGTTTTTCGAAGGGACAGGCGGGCGGTGTCGCGGACGGAGATTCCATGAGTCGTGGTGAAACACGGGGCGGCGGATACGGTTCTGGCCCCGAGGAAAGCCTTGACTTAGGAGGGGGCCACCCGTCTTACAAGGGGCTTTTATTTCCTGATCTTACGCATGAAAAAACTCCCTGTGGCCGGACTCCGGCATGACCTGTATGTCTGACGGCAAAGCGATTGAAGTCGAAGGCAAGATCGTCGCGGTGCTTCCAGGCACCATGTTCAAGGTCGAGCTGTCCAACGGTCACACGGTGCTCGCCCATATCTCGGGGAAGTTGCGCAAGAATTTCATCAAGATCGCCGCCGGCGACAAAGTGAAGATGGAGATGAGCCCTTACGATTTGGAGAAGGCGCGTATCACCTATCGCATGAAGGACGAGCGTCCCTCGACGCAGGCTCCTTTCCGCCGCCGCTATTGAGCGCCGGTTTTTGTTTTGCGGGAGGCCTGGCTTAAGCCCGGACCGGAAACATGGCCCGCAGCGAGCAACGTAAACGACAGGCGACGCGCAAGGCGTCCATAGTCGTATCCGACAGCCGGGCACCGGGAGCATTTGCCGGAGAGATCGATGAGTTTATCGATTATCTGAAACTCGAGCGGGGGCTGTCGTTGCATACGCAGAGCGGCTACCGGAACGATCTCGATCAATGCGCCGAGTTTCTGGCGAAACGCGGGGAGAAAAATTGGGGAACGATTTCGGGCGACGCCGTGGCGGCATGGCTGCAATCGCTGGGGGCGGGCGATTACACGGCGACGAGTCTGGCGCGGAAGCGCACGGCGGTGCGGATGCTCGCGCGCTATCTGGTAAGTGAGGAGAAGCGGGCTGATGATTTCACGGCGTTGCTGGCGGGGCCGAAGCTTGCGAAGCGTATCCCCGGGACGATGACGGAGGAGGATGTGGCGAAACTTCTCGCAGCGCCGACGGGGGGCGACGCGATTTCGATCCGCGATCGCGCGATCCTGGAGTTGTTTTATTCGAGCGGGCTGCGTGTGTCGGAGCTTTCGGGAATCGAGATCCAGCAGCTCGACTTGGAGAATGGATTTCTGCGGGTTTTCGGCAAAGGCTCGAAGGAACGCGTCGTTCCGGTGGGTGGGCGGGCGTTGGAGGCGTTGCAAACTTACCTGACGGCGGCGCGGGTGCATTTCGTGAAACCGAAGAAGACCGGGAGTGCGCTTTTCCTCAGCGAGCGTGGTACGGCGATCTCGCGTCAGATGCTGTGGGTGCTCGTGAAAAAGTATGCGGCGCGGGCAGGCATCAAGAAGGTGATTAAACCGCATTTATTAAGGCATTCTTTTGCGACGCATCTGCTCGGTGGCGGCGCGGATCTGCGGGCGATTCAGGAAATGCTCGGCCACGCGAATCTCGCGACGACCCAGATCTACACGGCGGTGGATGAAAAGCGGCTGGCGGACGAGCATGGGAAGTTTCACCCGCGCAACCGGGCACTGCGCGGAGCCAGCCGGAAAAACCCTTGACCGTTTTGCGATTCACGCCGTCATCCACTCCTTTTAACGGCCGTGAACCTGACCGACTCTGCGACCCGACTACAGCCCGTGCGTGAATGCCTGAAAGGCATCGCGGGAATCGGCGCAGGACGGATTCGCAGCTTCAGCGTTACCAGCGAGATAAGCGGGGAGGGCGATCCAGTTTTCCATGTCCGATAAAATCACCCACGAATGCGGCGTAGCGCTCGTCCGCCTGAAAAAACCGCTTTCCTATTTCCAGGAAAAATACGGTTCGCCGCTCTGGGGCTTCACGAAGCTTTTCCTGTTGATGGAGAAGCAGCACAACCGCGGTCAGGATGGCGCGGGCGTGGCTTGCGTGAAACTGGATGTGCCGGCGGGCGATCCGTATATGTTTCGCGAGCGGTGCGTGAAATCCAACCCGCTCGACAAGATCTTCAAAACGCTGCTCGCCTCGTACAACGCGAAGGTCGGCGATGGGACGATCCATCCGGAGTTCGCGGACACGGTGAAGAAGCATTTCGATTTTGGCGGCGAGCTGCTGGTCGGGCATCTGCGCTATGGAACGTCGGGCGGGTATAACATCAGTTCGTGCCATCCGTATTTTCGTCGCAGCTCGTGGCCGACGCGGAATCTGGCGCTGTGCGGCAATTTCAACATGACCAACACGGCTGAGCTGAACGAGACGCTCATCGCCCTCGGTCAGCATCCGATCTTCGCGACCGACACGCAGGCGCTGCTGGAGAAAATCGGCTTCTATCTCGATGAGGAGCACGAGGATCTCTACCGTTCTCTGCGCTCGACCGGCATGAAGGGCGTGGAGATGTCGCGCAAGATCAGCGAAGACCTGGACATCGCGCGCGTGATCACGCGCTCGGCCCAGAAGTGGGATGGCGGATACACGCTTTGCGGGCTCATCGGAAACGGCGACGCCTTCGTGGCGCGCGATCCGTCGGGCATCCGCCCTTGCTGGCAGTTTGAAAACGACGAGGTCGTCGCGTTCGCGTCGGAGCGCGCACCGCTCATGACGGTGTTCGATGCCGCGATCGAAGAGGTGAAGGAAGTTGCGCCGGGCCATGTCGTGGTGGTGAAGCGCAATGGCACGGTGAAGTCGTCCGCGTTTACGGCGCCGCTGCCACGGGCGTCGTGCTCGTTCGAACGCATTTATTTCTCCCGCGGCAACGATCTCGACATCTACAACGACCGCAAAGCCCTCGGTGGAAAACTCGCCGACCAGGTGCTGAAGTCGGTGAATCACGAGTGGGGCAACACGGTGTTCAGCTTTATCCCGAACACCGCCGAGGTCGCGTACTACGGCCTCATGCACGCGCTGCGCGAACGCCGTCGCGATGAGGTTAAGACGTCGATCATGGCCGCCGCCAAAGCGGGGAAGCTGGACGAAGCGACGCTCGACGAACTCATCCTCCGCAACTGGCCGCGCGGCGAGAAAGTCGTCTCGAAGGACATCAAGCTGCGCACGTTCATCGGGCAGGAAAGCATGCGCAACCAGCTCGCGAGCCATGTGTACGACATTACCTACGGTTCGGTGAAAGCCGGGCAGGACAATCTCGTGTGCGTGGACGACTCGATCGTGCGCGGAACCACGCTTCGCAAATCCATCCTGCGCATTCTGGCGCGGCTGAATCCGAAAAAGATCGTGATCGTTTCGACGGCGCCGCAGATCCGCTACCCGGATTGCTACGGGATCGACATGTCGGAGCTGGGGAAATTCATCGCCTTCGAAGCGGCAGTCTCGCTGCTAAAAGAGCGCGGACAAGGCAGCGTGATCGATGACGTTTACCGCCTCTGCCGCGAGGAAGTCGCCCGCGGCGGCCTCGTGAACCACGTGCGCAAGATCTACGCGCCGTTCACGGATGAAGAACTTTCCGCACGCATCACGGAGATCGTCCGCCCGAAGAACATCGAGTGGAAGGGTAGCGTGGAGGTGATTTTCCAGAAGATCGAAAATCTTCATGCGGCCGTTCCCGAGCATACGGGCGACTGGTACTTCACCGGCAAGTATCCCACGCCCGGCGGCTATCGGGTCGTGAATCAGGCGTTTCTCAACTACTACGAAAAGGGCGACGGTCGCTCGTATTAAAAACGACCAATGACGCAGTGACCAATGACCAATGGTTGCTGCGCGATGGTCCTCTCCGGCTAATCTCACTGGTCATTGGTCATTCGCGCACTGGTCATTTACTTCCATGTCTCTCTCCTACGAATCCTCCGGCGTTAACTACGATCAGCTCGATGCGTTCAAACGTGCCTGCCAGAAGGCCGCGCGCACGACGGCGCCGTTGCTCGAACAGCACGGCTACTCCGAGCCTGCGACGACGCGCGGCGAGAGCGCCTACTTGATGGAGGCGGAAGATCATTTCCTCGCGCACGTCGAGGAAGGGCTCGGGACGAAGAACCTCGTGGCTGATGCCGTGTACGCGCAGACGGGGAAGAATTTTTACCGCGAGATCGCGATCGACACCGTCGCTACGATGGTGAACGACCTGATCACCTGCGGCGCGCTCCCGATCTCCATCGCGATGCACGCGGCGGTCGGCGAATCGGCGTGGTTCACGGATGAAAAACGCATGAATGCGCTCGTCGAAGGCTGGGCGTACGCGTGCAAGAAATCCAACGCAGTCTGGGGCGGCGGCGAAACACCGACGCTGCGCGGTATCGTGAATGCGGAGACCATCGTGCTCGCGGGTTCTGCCATCGGTAAAATCGCGCCGAAGAATCTGCGCATCACGGGCGAAGTGCGCGACGGCGACCAGATCGTGTTTCTCGCGTCGTCGGGCGTGCAGACCAATGGGCTCACGCTCTGCCGGAAAATTGCGGACCAATTGCCGCAGGGTTACCAGACGCCGATCGGCTTCGGCGATTCGCGCACGTACGGCGAAGCGTTGCTCGCGCCTTCGGTGATCTACGTGGAGTTCGTGCGCGAGTGTCAGCAGCGCGGCATTGCGCTGAACTATGTCGCGCACGTCACCGGACACGGCTGGCGGAAGCTCATGCGCCTCGAAGAGCCGTTCGTGTACGAGATCCACAACGTGCGTCCGGCTCCGGCATTGTTTCAGTTTTTGGAAAAGGCGGGCCCGATCTCGACGCGTGAAATGTACGCGACCTTCAACCAGGGCGTGGGATTTGCCGCGTACGTGGCGCCCGGCGATCTGGATGCGACGCTCGCAGCGGCGCAAGCGGCGGGTTATGATGCGTGGCACGCGGGCAGCGTGAAAAAAGAAGGCACGCGCAAAGCCGTGACGATCCCGGCGCTCGGGCTCGCGTACGAAGGCGACACGTTGCAAGTGCGCTGATAGCGCAGCGGCGGCGTGCGTGCGTTTTAATCAGAGCCCGGCGGCGCTCGCGGCGACGCGGGCGCGGACTTTTTGGGCGTGTGGCAGCCAGCGGCGATGACGCCAGCGGCGGTACATGATCGCGCCGCGCAGCCACTCGTCGCACATCATCGCGATCCAGACGCCGGGCAGGCCCCAGCCGAGATGCAGGCCGAGAAACCAGGCGAGCGGCACCCAGATACCCCACATGGAGAGCAGGCCCATCATGATCGGGAATTTCACGTCGCCGGTGGCGCGGAGGCAGTTGATCACGACGATGTTTATGACGCGTCCGGGTTCGAGGAGCAGCGACATGCGCAGCAGCAACGCGCCGCCCGCGATCACGGCGGGATCTTTGGTGAAGATGCCGAGAAGCCAGGGAGCGAGCGCGGCGACGAGGGCGATCGCGCCGGTGGCGAGGAAGAGACTGGTGCGGAGATTTTTCATCAGCTCGCGGTAGGCTTCGTCGAATTCGCCCGCGCCGATCAGGTGGCCGATGATGATCTCGGTGCCGAGCGCGATGGAGATGCTGAGGATGATGACGACGTAGAGAACCTGCATCGTGTAGGTCTGCACCACGATGGCGTTGCCGCCCATGAGCGCGGTGAACGAGGTCATCGTCATGAACGCGAGCCACCAGCTCACGTTTTCACCGGCGGCTGGCAGGCCGATGTGGAGGATCGGTTTCAGACGCGAAAACGAGACGCGGAAGAGATCGGGCAGTTTGAGGCGGATGCCGGTCTGGCGTTTGAGGAGTATCCAGAGCGCGCCGAGGGCTACGATGCGGCTGAAGACGGTGGACATCGCGACGCCTTCGACGCCGAGTTTGGGCGCGCCGAAAAGGCCGAAGAGGAAGACGGCGTTGCCTGCGGCGTTGAGGACGTTTTGTCCGAGCGTGATGAACATCGACTCGCGCGTGTGTCCGTGCGCGCGGAGCACGGCGGAGATGGACATGTTGATCGCTTCGAGGAAGAGCGTGCCGCCCATGATCGTGAGGAAGGGCAGGCCGTACTGCATCAGCTCCGGCGGCAGGTGCATCAGACCGAGAAGCGGTTTTGCGAGAAGGAAGACGGCGGTGCTGATGATCGCGCCGATCCAGAAGTTCGCGGCGATGGCGGTGGTGGCCACGCGGCGCGCACCTGCCGGATCGCCGGCGCCGAGCGAGTGGGTGACGGAGACACTCGCGCCGATGCCGACAAAGTTAAAGAGGATGATCGCGAGGACGACGATCTGGTTGGCCACGCCGAGTCCGGCGACGGCCTGGTCGGAGATGTGGGCGACCATGAACGTGTCGACCGTGCCCGTCATCACGTGCAGGCCTTGCTCGACGAAAATCGGCCAGGCGAGCGCGAGGAGACTGAGTTTGGTTTTGGACGCTGGCGCGTGGCTCATGGATGGCGGATCGCAAGAGGAAGCAGGAATGAGCCCAGGTGGGAAGCGGCGCGATTGCTCGAACGGTAGACGGAGCGCGGGCGATGGGGCGGCACTTGCCAAGTGCCGTTCCGACTCAACGCCGGGTCCAGAGACGCAGCGACGTCAGCATGAACTCTTCGAGCGCGGCGGACTCGTTGAGATTCAGGCGGAGCAGGCCGACGGCTTGTTCGAGTTTCTCGATGGCGGCGGTGAGCGCGCGATTGGTCGCGGCGTCGTTGGCGTGGAGCCGGGGAAGCGCGAAGGCGCGCGTGGCTTGCTCGATTTCGATGAAGAGGCGGGCGCGGAGGCCGTTGGCGATGCCAGTCTCGATGGCGGCTTCCTCGTCATCACTGAGCTCGGCGGGGAGTTTTTCTTTTTGTTGTTTCCAGACTTCGCCGGTCGCGAAATCGAGGACGGCACCGAAGCGGGCGATGAGACCGTAGGCGGCCATGAGCGAATCGGCGACGGCTTTTTTATCGGAGATGCCCTCGACGAGGCGCGCGAGCCAGGCCTGATAATCCGAGAGCCAGGCGCTCCAGCCGTCGGGCGAGTAACTCGCGGGACCGGCGGGGAAACGGAAGTTGAGGCAGCGGCTGCGGATGGTCGGGAGCAGCGCGTAGGGGCGGGTTGTGAGGAGCAGGATCGTCGTGTTGGCCGGTGGTTCTTCGAGGGTCTTGAGGAAGACGTTGGCGGCGGCGACGTTCATGCGATCGCACTCGTGGACGATGGCGACTTTACGCAGCGACACGCTGCCGGAGACCTGGACTTTGCCGATGAGCGTGCGGGTGGCGTCGGCCGAGATCTGACGCATTTTCCCGGCGGGCCGGAGCGCGAAGCAATCGGGGTGCTGCTCGGGCGGGAAACGGTGGCCGTCGGTTGGCGTCAGTCCGCTGAGCAGGCGGTCGGCGATGGCGTTGGCGACGAGGGTGAGCGTGTCGAGATCGCCGCCGCTCAGGAGGAGACTGTGGGAAAGGCGCTGGCGGGAAATCGCCTGCTCGATCACGGCGACCGAGGGCGTGCCCGCGAGCGAAGAAGGCCAGGAAACGGGCGCGGTCACTTCGCGGGCTTAGCGTTTGCCTGCTTTTTTGGAGCGGGCTTTGGCGGGGGCGGTCTTCTTGGCGAGCTTGGGCGAGGCTCCGCGCGGCTTCGATTTCGGAGAGGAAGGGGAGGGCTTGAAGAGGCGTTTTTCGAGTTCGGCCCAGATCTGTTTTTCGATGGCGTCCTCGGTCTTGGTGCCGTCGATGACGACGAAGCGTTCGGGCATGCCCTTCGCGAGGACAAGATAACCGGCGCGGACTTTTTCGTAGAAATCGATGTTCTCGCGTTCCATGCGGTCGGGCAGGTCGGAGGCGCGCTGGCGGATGCGGGCGAGGCTGACGGAGGTGGGCACGTCGATGACGACGGTGATGTTCGGCATGATGGTGCCGACGGCGAAGCGGTTGATCTGGTTGACCGGGCCCATGGCGAGGTTGCGTCCGATTCCCTGATACACGGTTGAAGAGTCGAGGAAACGGTCGCTCAGGACGATGGCTCCGCGAAGAAGGGCGGGGGCGATGTTTTCGCGGACGAGCTGGGCGCGGGCGGCGGCGAAGAGCAGGAGCTCGGTCTCGGCGCACATCTCGTCGCCCTTGGAATTATGAACGATGATGTTGCGGATCTGTTCGCCGATCTCGGTGCCGCCGGGCTCGCGGGTGGAGATGACATCGCGGCCGCTTTCCTGGAGGCGTTTGGCGAGGCGGGCGATCTGCGTGCTTTTGCCGCTGCCTTCGGAACCTTCGAACGAGATGAGGACGCCGGTGTGGGGCTGATCTTTAAGAGGCATGAGGAGGAGGGTGGGGAAATTACTTCCAGTTCGCGAGGAATGTTTCGAGGTCGTCGATGGAGGGGCTGGCGGCGGTGCGCACGTAATGGCCGGAGGTGCAGACTCCGGTGGCGAGGCAGGCTTCGGGGCTGAGGCCGAGGAGCTGGCCGAGGCTGAAGCCGGCGTTGAAATGATCGCCCGCCCCGGTGGTGATGAGCGGCTGCTCACAGTAGGGGCCGGGCACCCAGTAGGTCGATTCAGCGGTGGCGCAGGCGGCGGATTTGCGTGGATGAACGACGACCGTGGACAGGTTGAGTTTATTGCGGATCTCGGCGGCGGTGTGGCGGAGAACGGACTCGTCGTCGCCTTCGGAGACGCCAAGGCCGAGGGCGGAGAAGACCTGCTGCGCCTCCTTGAGATTCAGGCCGAGGGTGACGCGACCGAATTTTTCGAAGGCGGCGATTTTGCCGAGTGCGTCGACGAGGTCGGCGGCGGAGCGTTTCTCGGGATCGGCGAGGTCGAAGAAGAAGATGCGGTCGCGTTTAGGCAGGGCCGGGAAAACCTTTTCCGTGAGCTCGGCGAAGATCGCGGTCATGTGCGTGATCATCGTCCAGTTGACGAGGGCGATGAGATCGGCGGCGGCGAGCTGGGCGTGGAAATCGTCGCGGCCCATCACCTCAGCGATGCGCGCATAGGTGATTTCGTCGAGGGACTTCATCTGGCCGAACATGATCTTGCCGTCATTGAACTCGACGGCGGTGGTCGCGGCGGGAGCGCAGAGCGAGACGGCGCGGGCCTTGGAAGCCATTTTCGAGAAGACCGGGTGGATCGCGCCCTGGCCGAGCGCGCCGATGTAGGTGAGGCGGCAGCCGGCAGCGAGGATGGCGTTGGCCATGATCGGGCCGTTGCCGCCGAGCTTATCCATACGTGGATAATACTCGATGTTGGTGCTCTTGCCCGCGGCACCGAGGATGCGTTGGCCGAATTCAGTGACGGTCGAGATCGGGGTGAAGTTTTCGCCCTGACCGGAGCGAAGCGCGACGGGTGTCACGATGGTGTCCACGAAACCGTCGAGGCCGGCGACAGTGTACTTATGAGCGATGGCGGCGCGGCGGGCGCGAAGTTCTTCGAAGGCCCGGGTTTTGAAATTCATGGGAGAGGGGAACCGGAGCGAAAAAATTCGCTCGAATGTCGGCAACAGGATTCGCGCGTGTATTTGGCGAGATTGCCGTTGAATGCGCCCAGCAAACGGCCCAACTGTTTTTCCACTTTTCAGCCCACCTCTTGATTCATTTTTCGATGACGCTGTTTTTTGCCTCCGTAAACATTTGGGAAGTATTTCTCCGCTGCGATGCCGTTGGTCAGGCCATTACAGTGGGTCTAGCGATCTCAAGCATCGTGGCGTGGGCGGTGATGATCGGGAAGCGAAACGAGCTCGTGAATCTGCGCTACCTGAATCTCGCATTCGAGCAGCACCTGCGCGACCAGCGTACTGTGCTCGATTTGCCGGAGTCGTACCGCAACAAGCGCTCGATCCCGTATGGCGATTTGTTCGCCGACGCACTCGACGCCTATCACCGCTCGGGCGAAATCGTCGCTCAGAAAGGCGTCGATGATCCGCGTGCCCGGCTCGAACACGCAGAGAACGCTATCCAGCGTGCGCTCGCCCGCCAGATTCTGCGCTACGAATCGAGCATGATCTTCCTCGCCTCCATTGTCTCGGGGGCTCCGTTTCTCGGATTGTTGGGCACGGTGTGGGGCGTGATGGAGGCATTCAGCGCAGTGGCAATGCAGCAATCCGCCACCATCGCGGCACTCGCGCCCGGCGTCTCGGCGGCGTTGCTCACCACCATCGCGGGCCTGCTTGTCGCGATCCCGTCGGTCTTCGGCTACAATTATCTCCTCGGAAGCACGAAGCGGCTGATCACGGAGCTGGAAAATTACGCCAGCTCACTCGCGGATCGCATCGAGCTCGAATCGAAATAAGCTGGCGACAAGCGAGCACGCTAAAAAAGAACCGCAGCAACCACGCCCAACGCCATGGCCCGCACATTCCGACGCCCGCGCCAGTCGCATCCGATTTCGGAGCTGAACGTCACCAACCTGATCGATCTGGCGTTCACGCTGTTGATTATCTTCATGACGGCGACGCCGCTGATCACGCAGGAACAGACGGTGCCGGTAGTTCTGCCCTCGGAATCGAAGAGCGAGCAAAAAGAGCCCGACAAAAATGCAAAGTACGTAACCGTTTCGATGGATGCGCAGAAAGTCGTGTACCTCGATACGACCCGGATGTCTTTGGGAGATCTAGCGGTTCGTCTTCGGGGTATGGACGCCAAACATACCGTTGTTAGAATTCGCGCCGACAAGACAGTTTCCTACCAGAATTTCATGTCCATGGTAGATGAGGTGAAAAAGGCCGGCTTAACTCGCATTGATCTCGGCACACAAGCTGGCGAGTGAGGTCGTCCCGCATCGATTCAGCACAAATGTAACATTCGCCCCACAAGCTGCGCCTGCGCCGAGTACTATTTCTTCTTAGATCCCGAAGTTTTCGCCATATCTCAATGAACGCCCACTCAGGCAGCTCTTACTCGCTCTCGCTGATGCTCCACGGGGCATTTGTCGCGGCGATGCTGTTCACGGCGTATGCGTTCAAGGACGATACCGCGCGCAAGAGCACGGAGATCTTCGAATTGGTCGCTGGGCCGGGCGACAACTGGGCAGCAACGGAGGCGACTGCGTTTGGGACTCCCGATGCGGTGAAATTTGATCCTGCGGCAACTCGCCCCGTCGCGCAACCGCGTCCGGAGCCAATCACGCCACCACAATCTGAGCCGGTAGCCGTAATGCCGATAGAGCCATCGCCAGTCGTGGCCGCAGAACCGATCAATCCAGTCGCGACACCCAAGGCGGAACCGAAAAAAACGGTCCCTGAAAAAACATTTGCGCAGCAATTCAAACAGACTGCTGACCGGAAGGAGCGTCAGTTGATGACCAAGCACCGTCGCGAAGAAGCTGCACGGGCCAAAAAGGAGGCTGCCGAAGAGGCCAAACGAAAAGCGGCTGAGGCAGCAAAGAAGAAGACGACCAGCTATGAAGCTTTCCAAAAAGCCAATCCGCAGAAAGTAGCCTCAAGCAACAAAAGCAGTTCTTCCAGTTATGAAAAGGTAAGCACCAGGGGTTTGGCTACTGGTGTTGACGGCGGAAAAACAGACAAAGCCGGTGCCGGAGGCCCCGCCTTGAGCCGCGCGGAACAGGATCAGCTCGGGACGTATTTCGCCATGCTCAAACAGAAGGTGAAGGACGCACATGTGACGCCTCTCGGCGTCACCAACGAGCCTACGGCACGCGTTTCGTTTCATGTATCCGCCTCAGGCTCGATCAGTCAGGTAAAGATTGTCCGTTCATCCGGTAGTACGGAGTTCGACCTTTCGGTGATAGCAGCGTTCAAGGCCGTCGGCTCAATCGGTCCGCGCCCGGATGGACGTGGCGACACGCACTATGCCGATTTCTCCACCAAGGATGGGGAGTGATGCTGACGGGCCCGTTTAAGGGCACGCAGCCCGTGCACGAAAGGCCCACATGTCCCTTCCTGCCGCCTGGATGTTGGGACTGCGAAAACCAACCGCGTATTATTTTATCGCCTTTAGTCGCTCTGAGTCGGTGCCGGACTTATCCGGTCATCCCGCTAATTTGGTGGACTCGATCAGGATCGAACTGACGACCTCCTCAATGCCATTGAGGCGCTCTACCAACTGAGCTACGAGCCCGTTACCAAACTGAGAGGGCTGGAAAATCAAAGTTTGCTCGATGAACGCAAGGAGTTTTTTGGCGAATATTATGTGTACATCCCGATGAACACAGAACGCCAAGGCCACGCGTATAATTGCAGCCAGAGAATTTCCTCAACCTGCGTTTTGAATGTTCTGACTTACGGCACGCGAACTGCGATGGCATCACGACACGAGAGAAGTTCGCGAACGGTCACGCCAGAGTTTGACCGTGAAGTCTCCACTGCGCGAAATTGGAGTACGCCGTACGTGCCCCGGCGCTTTGAGGCACGAACCATCAAACACCGCCATGAGTGACCTCCGCAAAATACTTCGGGCTAGCCCTATTATCGCACAATAAATATTATGTCTAATATTCAGCTTCCCCTGTTTTCTTGGATGGATAGTCGTTCTGCGGGTGTGCTCATGCACCCCACCAGCTTTCCGGGAGCCCAAGGGATTGGTGTGCTAAACAGTGCGGTGGACGACTGGTTGGAGTTTCTTGCGGCTTCAGCTGCACGTTATTGGCAAGTGTGTCCTCTCGGACCGACGGGTTATGGCGACTCTCCCTACCAGTGCTTTTCGGCGTTTGCCGGAAATCCTTACCTCATCGACCTCAAGGCCCTCGTACGTGCGGATTTGCTCTCCGAAGCCGATCTCGCACCGCTTGCAGCACTGCCGCAGGACCACGTCGATTTTGGATGGCTTTACGTGACCAAGTGGCCGGTCCTTTTCCGTGCGTACACGAATTTCAAGCAACGGCCTGGGCATCCTCTGCCCTATGGAGATTTCGAACAATTCCAAGCGGAGCAACGTGACTGGCTGGAGCCCTTCGCGCTTTTTCAGGCATTAAAAGACCATCACCACCCTAAACCGTGGTGGGAATGGCCGGAAGCCGTGCGTTTCTTTAAGAAGGCCCGCGGCGCCAAGCTTCCGAACTCGATTACCGAGCGAGCCGAGGCTCATGCGTTTTTCCAGTATTTGTTTTTCGGCCAATGGCGCGAAGTGCGGCAGAAGGCTTCGCGGCTGGGGATCGAAATCATTGGCGATACGCCGATCTTTGTGGCGCGTGACAGCGCGGATGTCTGGTCCAATCCCGGTCTTTTCCAAATCGATCAAACAAGCGGCCAGCCAATCTTCGTGGCGGGCGTTCCCCCCGACTATTTCTCGGCCGACGGTCAACTTTGGGGAAACCCGCTGTATGCGTGGGAGGCTCACGCTGCCGATGGCTACGCTTGGTGGCTCAGCCGGCTGCGAACGAACTTCCTCGTTTGCGACGTGCTTCGCATCGATCACTTCCGCGCCTTCGATACCTATTGGTCCATTCCTGCAATCGCGCGCACAGCCAAGACCGGCTCGTGGCAACCAGGGCCAGGGCTGGCATTTTTTGAGGCGATCAAAGTGGCAATGCCCGGGGCGCGCCTGATCGCCGAAGATCTGGGCGATCTCATGCCGTCGGTCATCGCATTGCGCGAAGCCACCGGACTTCCTGGCATGGCCATCCTCCAATTTGCTTTTGGCGGCGATTCGAAAAACGCTTACCTTCCACACAATCAGCGCGCTAACAGCGTGGTGTATCCAGGGACCCACGATAATGACACCACGCTTGGCTGGTATCACTCGGCCGACGAAAAAACACGCGACCACGTACGCCGTTATTTCCGGGTCAGCGGTTCAGAGTCCGGCTGGGATTTTATCCGCTCGAGCTATGCCTCCGTCGCCAATCTGGCGGTGATTCCACTGCAAGACATGCTGAGCCTCGGGACGGAAGCCCGTTTCAACACCCCAGGTGTCGCGGCGGGCAACTGGCAATGGCGCTACAATGCCTCGCAGCTCGCATCGCTTCGCGGGCAGACTGCGGACTACCTGCGCAGTCTTGGGGTAATGTATGGACGAACCCAGGACACAATCGCTTGATCAGACGGTAAGCCGGTCCTCCACTTTCCGCCCCAGTTACCGGTAGAGCGCCGTGATTGGGGCGGCCGTCAGCACGTTGTACTGTCGCACGGCGAGCCGCCACCACTCAGCCAGCGACTGACTGGGAAGACACCAGAGTTCCCGGTGCAGCCAGATCATGGATTCAGCATCGAGCAGCAGTGCCATTTTTTCCTTCGTAGTAAAACCAGCCGGACCTTCTCGAAGCATTCGCGTGCGTAGCTGCGAGAAATAGTCACGCGATTCTTCGCTCGGGCGTCTTTGCCGCAACAAAGAGACATGTACCGCGTTTACGTAGGGATCGAGCACTGCCTGTAGCATGCCGTAGTCTGCACGCAACGCCTCGAGCGGGCGCATGTGTTTATAACATTCAGCGAGATTTTGCCTCAAGCGACGCAGCTCATACGGCGGCTGCGTTTCTTCAGGCGTTAAGAATATTTTCCATTCGCGCGCCTTTTGGCCGAGGCTGACTTTGCTCAGGAGGATTGAGATTGGGATCGAGAGAACGAGTCCGGCCAGCACGGGACTCAGCCACCAAAAAAATGCCGGGGATATGATGTACGACGACACGCCCCAGACGACGCCGAACAGGATATGCGGCGAGTGAGTGAGGATTGCCTCGCGCCAGTCCGTGTCGTCGTCATCGGCACCGCGCTTCTGGGTGACCCAGGAGACGCCCTGCCCCAGCAGCGTGTAGATGACGAATTTGCTATTGAAGAGCATGTTTACCGGAGCGAGTAGCGCGGAAAAGGCGTTTTCGAGCAGGGCGCTTATCACGACGGAGCCGGCACCGCCGAAGCGTTCGGCCCGATTTTTATCCTGCACCGTCAGAATGACGCCGATGATCTTTGGCAGAAAAAGGAGCAGCATCGTAAAGATAAACAGCGTGAATGCCTCGGGCACAGCGATGATGTATCCAAACAACGATGTCTGGATTTCCGAAGCTCCACCCGCCGGTGGATGCCTCACCAGATCGAAAACGTGGATCGTACTTAGCACCAGAAACAAGAGCCAAAGCGGCGATGAGACATATGCCATCACACCCATGAGCAGGTGAAACCGGTTGATGGGCCTGAAGCCTTTCGCCGCGAGCAGCCAGCTGTGCTGCATGTTTCCCTGGCACCAACGCCGGTCGCGCTTGGCGCTCTCGATCAAGGTTGGCGGGCCTTCTTCGTACGTCCCGTCAATATCGCTCGCGAGCCACACGGCCCAGCCGGCTTTGCGCATAAGCGCAGCCTCGACGAAATCGTGACTAAGGATGCGTCCACCGAAAGGTTCGCTCCCCGGGAGATCCGGAAGCGCGCAATGATCGATGAATGGCTGCACTCTGATCACTGCGTTGTGACCCCAATAGTTGCCGTCGTACTGCTGCCAATAGTTGAGCCCGGCGAGGAAGATCGGACTGTAGAGACGATTGGCGAACTGCTGGAGGCGTGAGTAAAGCGTATCGCCATTCACCAGCCGGGGCGCGGTCTGGATGATCCCGACATTGGGGTTTTTCTCCATCGTGGCCACGAGTTTCACGAGTGCCTCGCCGGTCATGATGCTATCGGCGTCGAGCACGACCATATAACGGTAGTTTTTACCCCAGCGTCGCAGAAAATCGGCTACATTGCCCGCCTTCTTGTTTATTTGTTGCCTGCGCTTCCGGTAGAAAATCTTTCCGAATCCTCCGACCTGCTTGCACAGCTCGACCCAGGCAACCTCTTCCTGAATCCATTGATTCGGCTGGTTGGAATCGCTGAGCATGAAGAAGTCGAAGTGCTCCAGCTTCTTCGTTTCCTCCAGCGATCGGAAAATCACGCGCATCCCCTCGAACACGCGACTGACGTCTTCGTTAAACACCGGCATGATCACGGCGGTGCTCGCGAGCGGGACATCTTCGTCATGTTTCACCGTGCTGGTGATCTGCCGGCTGTCACCGCCGCGATTGACCACATAAAAGCCCAGTAGCGCGGTCACGAAACCGATCGCGATGTGCGTGAAGAGCAGCACGAAAAGCCCGAGCAACGTCCACTCCAGCACGCTTAGCTGGCCGCCATCCTGCCAGAGCAGATCGGCCATGAACCACGTGGCCAAGCTGGTCAGGATAAACACCGCAGTGAAAAATGTCCGGCGGCGGCGGGCGAGACGCGGGCGGTCGATGAAATCGTTCGAGACGATGCGCATGGGAAATATTGCTGAAATCCGCGCAGGTCAGCGCGTGACCCTGAAAATGGCCAGCAATGTTGCGAGAAAGAGTGCCCACAATACCAGCGTCCGCAGGATCGGCCACTTCTCGAAACGTTCCAGGGTCTCGCCGGCCGCTTCACTGATGGTGCCAAGATCGATCGGGCGCGGAGCCATGTTGGAGAATGCCATGTCTGGACCTGCCTGCATCGAACTGGATCGCATTTCTCGTGTGAAATCCTCCGGGATGGTCTGGCTGTCGAGAAACGCGTAAGGCCATTTCTGCGGTCCATCGGAAAGCAACATCGCCACACGTCCAGCGGTCGCGATGCGTTCCTGCGGGTGGTTCTTGTTGTCGAGAACGTCGGAAAACCACTCATCCATCAGCGACTCGATTTCCTCGGCTGCGAGCGTTGTGGGCTCGAGTGCTGGATTGGCCTCATGCCGCCGGGCTGCGCGTTCCAGCACCGTTTGAATGAGACGGCTTTGATGGAGACGATTATGGATGCGATGGGCTCGTAGGTAGTCCTCAACGCGCACGTAGGCGGCATTCCATGCCTCCATTGTCCCGGTGCGGGGACGGAAGCGCGGAAGCGGTGCGTCTACGGATTCCAGAGGTAGCTCCATGTTTCAGTCAGGATATGAGGCTCGCGTTTGAGGAAGCAACGGAGTTCCACAGGCTTTCCAGAACCGTCCGGCTTGATCGCGAAGGCCACGCGCCAGGTGCCGTTGTAGTGGTTTTTTTGGACATCCTGATGAACGAGTTTGGCGCCGTCGCCTACCGTGACCACTGCCTCGATTTTCGGGCTGGCAGCGGTCTGCAAATAAGCTCCGTCAAAATCCACCCAGAACCGACGCAACTCAGGCTCATGCGTTTTCGAAAAACCCTGCCTTGTAGCCGCCGCGAAGCCCGCAGGCGGGCCTTTGGCTCCGGCCTGTTTTTCTAGAAACCAGTGAAGCCGGTATTCGAATACCAGCGGCTTGCCCGCCGACGGCAGGGTCTCCGGCGTCCAGAACGCGACGATGTTGTCGTTTGTCTCGTCAGGCGTGGGCAACTCGACAAGACGCACCGAGCCGCGCCCCCATTGGCCGATAGGTTCCACCCATGCACTCGGACGCAGGTGATAGGCGGCCTCCATGTCTTCGTAATTGGAAAACGCGCGGTCGCGCTGGACCAGGCCGAAGCCTTTGGGATTGTCGTCGACGAAAGCGGCGACACTAACCGCGGCAGGGTTGGTCAGCGGACGCCACACCCACTCGCCCGTGCCGCGCTCCATCAAGATACCGTCGGAGTCATGAACCTCCGGACGCAGATCGCCTTCGCGTGATGCCGAGTTCTCGCCAAACCAAAACATACTGGTCAGCGGCGCCAGTCCGAGGACTTTCACGGGCGCTCCTTCGCGCAGATAGATCGCCGCCTTCACATCCATCACAGTGGAGGGACCGGGTTTGATCGTGAAACGATAGGCACCTGCGACACTAGGGCTGTCGAGCAACGCGTAAACGACTACGTCCTTCGAATCAGCGGACGGCCGCTTCACCCAAAACTCTTCAAAGATCGGGAACTCTTCTCCACCCGGCTCTGCAGTGTTGATCGCCAATCCGCGCGCCGAAAGTCCATAGCGCATCTTCTGACCGAGCGCGCGGAAGTAGCTCGCGCCTTGGAACACCGCCAGCTCGTCGAGATAAGCTGGATTGTTCAGCGCGTAGTGTATCCGGAATCCGGTGAACCCTACGTCGGTCGGCACATTGCCGAGGTCGGTGTTTTTCCCGTAGGAGAAAAGCTTTGTTGTGAATTCAACCGGATCTTCCGTGCCGCTCGAATCGATGGTCGAGAGCTGCACGGTCTTGTTATAGATGAACCCCGGATGAAAAAACTGGAGCTGGAACGGCAGCTTTTCGCGCAGCCACCAGGCGCGGGCGGGATCGAAACGGATGTCGCGGTACTGATCGTAAGTCAGGTTTCGCAGCGAATCCGGCACGCGACTTTCGTGTGTGGTATAGGGCTTCGCCGCCAGCGCCTTGGCGCGGAATTGCAGCACCTCGAAGTCGAATGGCATGTCATTGCCCTTCGACGCGACTGCGGTGACGGCGAGCGATGCGATACAGGTGGCGGCTGTGAGGAGTCGTTTCATTTATCCAGGAAAAAGGCTTTCTGCTTGTCCGAGATTGGAAGCGCGGCGCGTTCCATGACCTTCAGAAGGTCCTCCCAGATCGCCCGTTTAGAGCGGTTCGTGGGATTTCGCAGAATGTACGACGGATGGTACGTCACCATGACCGGCTTTTCGGCAAACGGTTTCCAGCGTCCGCGAATTTCTCCGAGCGTCTTGAAACTGCCGTAACCAAAAAGTCCCTGCGCCGCCGTCGAGCCTAGCGCCACGATCAGATCGGGATTAACGATTTCGATCTGCGCGCGCAAATAAGGCAGGCAATACGTGATCTCTTCCTCGGTTGGCGGCCGATTCCCGATCTGCGCCTGGCCAGTCGCTGTCGGCAAATCGGGCCGCCAGTTCATAATGTTGCCGATGTAAACGTCGCTGCGCTTCACCCCCATCGCCTGAATCATCCTGGTGAGAAGCTGTCCGGCAGGTCCGACAAACGGCTCGCCCTGCACTTCCTCTTCCGCTCCGGGCGCCTCTCCGCAGAAAAAGATTTTCGCGTCCAGATTGCCGACGCCGAGCACCACTTTCTTCCCGGAGCGCACATGCTTCGCGCAAACAGGATCGCTCGTGACCAGCGCGAGCAACGCATCCCAGCGCGTTTGTTTGTCTCCAGAAGGCAACGACACCACCGGCGGCGGTGGCAACTTCGGCGCCGCAGTCTCCTTCGGTGCCTGGGCCGGTGCTGTAACTGGAGTGGGAGTGAAAACTTGTCCTGGTCCAGCAGCCGCGCCTGGATTCGCCGCCGCCGCAGCAGCTGAAGTCGCGGCCGCTCCGTGTGCATGTGCAGTCTGCGCAACTACTCGTACGATTCCGCCCGCGCCATCCGCTGCCCCGCTACCCTGCCCTCGCCTCGCCTCGACGATCTTGCGAAGCCCCGCCAGCGACTGCTCCGAAACCGCGATGCTTTTCACGCCGCCCGCGCGCAGGCGCTTCAATTCGTCGGTCAATGCAGTGAGCGCGGCGCGCATAGGAAATCGGCGTTAGCGAGGCTGGGGATGTGCGAGCAGCTTCTCGACGTACTTGCCCAGCAAGTCGAATTCCAAGTTCACCGGCTCGCCCGCGCGCTTCGCATGCAAATTCGTGAACGCCACCGTGTGCGGAATCAGCCACACCGCGAAGCTGTCGCCCGACACTTCCGCCACCGTCAGCGAAATCCCGTCGATCGCGATGCTTCCCTTTTGAACAACCAGCCGCCCGCCACCCACCGCCGTTTTCACCCGCAGATAATGATCGGCCCCTCGTTGCTCAAACACCTCGATCGTCCCCAGTCCGTCGATATGCCCCGTGACAAAATGACCGCCGATCTTCCCGTCAAAACGCAGGCTGCGTTCCAGATTCACAGGTGAACCCGCCGCCAGTGTCGCGAGATTCGTCAACCTCCGCGTCTCCTCCAAAACATCAAACTCCAGCTCCCCTCGCGTCTGATCAAATGCCACCACCGTCAGGCAGCACCCGTTGATCGCGATGCTGTCGCCCAGAGCGACGTTCTCCAGCGCCACACGCGCGGCGATTTTGAGACGCCACGCCGCCTTCTCCTGAATGAAGGAGATCACGCGGCCAGTTTCTTCGACGATGCCTGTGAACATGGGACCGGGATGGGAAGGCATCAGCCGTTTCCCGCCAAGCAGCAAAACGCACCGCATTTTGTCCGTCCGACTTTTGAATTCCGCATGTCGGCGATTGTCACCGCCCGCATCTCTATCAATTTCCCTGCATCAATTTCTCCATGTCCGCGCCCTCCGTTTCCACACTCGTCCCCAACTCATCCGCCCTCTTCGCCCGCGCCCAGCAACTCATGCCCGGCGGCGTCAACTCCCCCGTCCGCGCCTTCCGCTCCGTCGGCGGCGCACCGTTCTTCGTGAAAGCCGCGCGCGGCGCCACGCTCCTCACGGCCGACGACCGTGTCCTCATCGATTTCGTCTGCACGTGGGGTCCGGCAATCCACGGTCACAATCATCCCGTCATCAAAAAAGCCATCGCCGCCGCCCTCGAAAACGGCACGTCCTTCGGCACGCCCAACCCCCTCGAGGTCGAGATGGCCGAGCTCATCACGCGCTTCGTTCCCTCGATCAAAAAAGTCCGTCTCTGCAACAGCGGCACCGAGGCCACCATGTCCGCCATCCGTCTCGCCCGCGGCTTCACCAAGCGAGACAAGATCATCAAATTCTCCGGCTGCTACCACGGCCACTCCGACTCGCTTCTCATCAAAGCCGGCTCCGGTGCCCTCACCCACGGCAACCCCGACAGCGCCGGCGTCCCCGCCGCCTTCGCGCAGGAAACCATCGTCCTTCCCTACAACGACCGCGCCGCGCTCGACGCCGCCTTCGCCGCCAACCCAGAAAAAATCGCCGGCGTCATCATCGAGCCCTACTGCGGCAACGTCGGCTTCATCATGCCCGACGCCGGCTACCTCGCTTATCTCCGCGAGATCACCGCGAAAAACGGCACCGTCCTCATCTTCGACGAAGTCATGACCGGTTTCCGCATTGCCAAAGGCGGCGTGCAAGAGCGTGAAAACATCACGCCCGATCTGACCTGCCTCGGCAAAATCATCGGCGGCGGCCTCCCCGTCGGTGCTTTCGGCGGACGCGCTGACATCATGGATCACCTAGCCCCGCTCGGCCCAGTCTACCAAGCGGGCACGCTTAGCGGAAATCCCCTCGCCATGGCCGCCGGTATTGCCGGCCTGAAACTCCTCGAAGAACAAAATCCATACGCCCGTCTCGACGCCCTCGGCCATCGCCTGCGCGATGCAGTCCTCGAAGCCGCACGAAACAAAGGCATCCCCGTGCAGATCCCCCAGTGTGGCTCCATGTTCAGCATTTTCTTCACCGACACGCCCGTCCGCGACTACGCCACCGCGCTTAAAGGAGACGCGAAAATCTTCGCGAAATTCTTCAACCTTTGTCTCGAAAAAGGCGTCTATCTGGCTCCCAGTGCCTACGAAGCAGGATTTCTCAGCACCGCCCACGACGGTCCAGCCATCGATCGGGCCTGCGAAGTGCTATCGGAAAGCCTCCGCTCGCTGTAATTTTGGCCGCAGCGAGCCGTTATAAGAAACGTCATTCATCCCCGCGCTCGCCTCATGCTCAAGTTCGCCGCCCTCGCCTCCGCCCTCTTCCTCACGTTTGCCGCTCCGCTCGCCGCCCAGCCCGCCAACGCCGCCCCGCTTCCGCTCACTGAAATCCAGCCCGGCCAGCGCGGCGAAGTCTGGACCGTTTTCGAAGGCTCCAAAATCGAGCCCTTCACCGTCCAGGTCACCGGCGTCCTCCACAACGCCCTCGGCCCCGGCAAATCCCTCATCGTCTGCGAACTCACCGATCCGCGCGTCCAGAAAATGGGCGCCGTCGCCGGCATGAGCGGCAGCCCGCTCTACATCGACGGCAAACTCGCCGGCGCCCTCAGCTACCAGATTCAGCGTTTCGAAACCGTCCGCTTCGCTGGCTTCACGCCCATCGGCGACCTCATCGAGGTGAGCCAGTTCGAAACCAAACACCCGCGCCCCATCACCCCACCCGACAGCAACCTCATCCCCCTCGACAAAAATTCCGCCAGCCCGCGCTCTGCATTTTCCGGAATCGAAAATCTAAAATCGAGAATCCCAAATTCCGACAGCTCCTTCTCCCCGCTCACGCCCGTCTTCGCCCTCGGCGGCATCTCCCCGCAAGTCGCCTCACTCTTTGCCGAAGACTTCCGCGCCCTCGGCCTAAACACCACCGCTCTCGGCGGCCACACCAACACCGCGAACGCCGCCTCATCCTCCGAAATCAAAAATCGAGAATCAAAAATCGAAAATCCCCTGAAACCCGGCTCCGCCGTCGCCGTCGCCCTCGCCACCGGCGACATCACCCTCGCCGGTACCGGCACCGTTTCCCACGTCGACGGAAACCGGATACTCGCCTTCGGTCACCCAATGCTCGGCCTCGGCGACGTCGAGCTCCCCATGGCCAGCGCCGAGATCCTCACGATCCTTCCGTCGCAACTAAACTCCTTCAAACTTTCCAACACCGGCGAAATCATCGGCACCATCAGTCAGGACCGCCTCTCCGCCATCTACGGCGAGATCGGCCCCAAGCCCTCCATGCTCCCCGTCGTCGTGAAAACGCCGGCACGCACCCTCAATTTCTCCACGGTCCGCCACGACCGTCTCGCCCCGATGATCGCCTCCGCCGGCCTCTCACAAGCCGTCCTCGGCTCCAACGAAAACGGCCTCTCCGAAGGTTTCCACATCACCACCACCATCACCTACCCCGGCGGACGCACCCTCTCGACCGACACCATCTTCGCCGGTCCCTCCGGCTTCTCGATGGGACTCAGCCAGTTCATCCGCCGCCTCTCCGCGAGCCTCAGCAACCCCATCGCCGACGTCTTCCCCGAGGCCCTCTCCTTTGTCGTGGAAACGCTCCCGAAAAACCCCGCCGCCAATCTCGACCTCATCCAGGTTTCCCGCACCCGCCTCCAGCCCGGCGACAACCTCCAGGTCACGCTTACCGTCCGCGATTACCAAGGCGCTCCCGTCCGCGAAACCGTTTCTGTCCCCGTTCCCTCATCATGGCTCGGCCGGCGCCTCGAACTCCTCGTCATGCGTGGCGACGCCCTCGAACGCGTCACCGGCCGCCCCGAAACCGCCACCGTTTCCCAGATCCGCTCCTTCGATTCCTACCTCGATCTCATGAGCGACAAGCGCCGCGACGACGGACTCTACATCGTCGTCGCCGAACGCGCCGGGGCCTTCATCGACCAGACCGAACATACGCTCGATTACCCCGGCAGCATCGAGCGCATCGCCCGCGCCTCCGACGAAACCCGCTATCAAAAACGCGACGTCCTCGTCCCTCTCTGGGAAACCCACCTTTTCCCCGGCCGCCTCCTCGACGCCTCCCACCGCCGCTCACTCCAAGTCAGCGAGTGATTTCACTCCGCGCCTCGTAGACGCGCCGCTCAAGACGCGGAGCCCAGCCGTTCTATTTGCCATATAAACCTCACTGATCGTCCATATCTCTTCCGTCTCCTCCGAACTCCGTGATCTCTGTGTCCGCGCTCCGTGCCCTCTGTGGCAAAATTAGATCCTGATCTTCGAATCCGATTTTTATCACAGCCTCTCTCAAACTTCAGACATGACTCACCCACACCTCCGTCACACACCACACTCAGTCCTCCGCTCCCCTTTCGTGTCCTTCGTGTGTTTCGTGGGCCTTTCACTCTTCACCCTTCATTCTTCACTCTTCTCCGCTCCCCTCTCCCGCAGCACGACCATCGACTTCTTCCGCGACGTCTCCAGCCGCAACCTCAAAGGCCTCGCCACCCGCTCCGACGGACGCCTCGTCGCCGGCCCCGTTCTCACCGACCTCAACGGCCCCGCCTTCGCCGACATCCTCTGGACGCTCGAATCCTCCTCGCCCGACGCCGCCCGCTGGCTCGTCGGCACCGGCCCCGAGGGAAAAATCTTCGAGCTCACCCTCGATCTCGCGAACAACTCCTACACCTCCCGCGAAATTGCGGACCTCGACGACACCCACGTCTTCGCCCTGCGCCGTCTCCCCGACGGCACACTCCTCGCCGGCACCTCGCCCCACGGCACACTCTCCCTGATCCGCGATGGCAAAATCGCCGCCCGCGTCACGCTTCCCGTCGACACGCTCCACGACATCCAGCTTTCCGCCGACGCCACCCTCGCCTACATCGCCACCGGAAACCCCGGCCGTATCTACGAACTGGATCTCAAAAAATTCGTAGCGACGAGCGCCAGCGAGTCGGCATCCCCCAAAATCGAAAATCAAAAATCGAAAGTCGTACCGAGCGAAGCGACAGGATCGTCAAATCTGCCGTCCTTCCTCCGTCAGCTCGCCGAAATCAAAGACCGCAACATCCGCCGCCTCGCCCTCCTCGGCGACAATCTCATCCTCGGCTCCGCTCCCAAAGGAAACATCTACACGCTCCCGCGTTCAGGCGGCGAACCCCTGATCCTCCAGGAAAACCGCGACGCAGAAGTCGCCGCCCTCCTACCCCAACCCAACGGCGATTTCTACGCCGCCCTCGTCTTCTCCAACCAACAAGCCGAGTCCCGTCTCAATCGTCCCCAACCCGCCCGGCAGCCCACCGCGTCCACCGAAACTCCCGGCGCTCCCACCACACCCAACAACCCGGACCAGCCGCCTACCACCCCCAACACCCCTGGCACGCCCACGCCTCCCGCCGGCCCAACCCTCGCGCAACCCGCTCCTCCCATCCCGCAATTCCCCGGTCGCAGCTCCATTGTCCTATTCCCGAAAAACGGCCTCCCCGAAACCGTCGTCTCCCGCGCCAACCTCGCCTTCTACGCCCTCGCCCGCAGAGCCGACACGCTGATCATCGCCGGTGGCGAACAAGGCGACATCCTCGGCTACGACCTCCCCGCCCGCCTCGGCCTCACCTACGCCGGCACCGCCTCCGCCCAGATCAACCAGATCACTTCTCTCTCCCGCTCTGACTCCGCATCCGCATCTGGAATCGAAAATCAAAAATCGAAAATCGAAAATTCTTCAAAGTTTCTTCTCCTGCGCAACAACACCCCCGGCCTCGCCCTCCTCGACTTCGCGGCCCCCGGCCCGCGCGAAGCCGAAACGAAACGCATCGACCTCGGCTCGCCCGCCACCCTCGGCGCCCTCCGCTTCCCGCGTATCCGCGGCCTCGATTCGACCAAACTGTCCGTCCAGGTCCGCACCACCTTCGCCGCCGACGAAGGCGAAGCCTGGACTCCCTGGCTCGCCGCCCCTCTCCGAGAAGACGGCTGGCTAAGCCCCGATCAACGCGGTCGCTACGCCAAATTCCGCTTCGAGCTCCCGGCCGATGCCTCCGCCGCCCAGCTCGATAAACCCGATCTCTTCTTCCTCCCGCAAAACCGCCGCCCCTCGCTCACCGAGTTCCGCATCGCCGCCCCGGGATTCTCGGTCGTTCCACCGGCTCCTTCCCCCGATTTCTCCTCCCCTCCCTCCACGCTCGGCCAGCTTCTCGGCAACAGCGAGCGCAACAACTCCAGCTCCCGTAACCCGCTCAACTCCGCCCGCATCTACCCGCATCCCGGCATGCAAATCGTCACCTGGACTCTCGCCGACGCCGACGACGACGAACTCCGCTCCACTTTCTCGATACGCCGCGCCGGCACAACCGACTGGCTCGACCTCGCCCTCAACACCACCGATACCTTCGCTCAATTCGACACCACCTCGCTCGCCGACGGCGTGTACGACACCCGCGTCGTCGCCACCGAACAAGCCCCGCGCCCCTTCGCTGACCGCCTCACCGTCACCTTCGAAACCGACGACCTCGTCATCGACAAAACCGTACCCGAGATCCTCGAAACCAAAGTCTCCCGCACTGCCGACGCCCTGCTCGTTACCATTCGCGGCCGCGACGCCGTCAGCCTCCTGATCGGCGCCGAATTCGTTTTCAACAACGGCCACCGCGCCGAAGCCACCCAGCCCGACGACGGCATCCGCGACAGCCGCGCCGAATCCTTCACGCTCCGCCTCGAACCCGAAAAAGCCCTCCACGCCACCAGCGTCGAAATTATTCTCTACGACGAACTCGGCAACGCCTCCTCCCGCCGCGTCACCCTCTGACCCGTAGGGCACGAGCTTGCTCGCGCCTTCAGCTTCCCCGTTCAGCGTTCACAGCGCCATGAACGCCAGCGCCATGATCGCAGTCGGGATCAACGCGCCCACCAGCAGCCCAACCGGCGACACGCCTTCCGGAAAGTAGCGCTGCAAAATCGACTGCCCCGCCGGATTCGGCGCATTCGCGATCACCGTCAGGCCACCGCCTGTCACCGCGCCCGCGACCACCGCGTACTTCAATTCGTCCGTGAATCCCGGCACCAACGTCGCGAGATATGTGATCGCCGCGTTGTCATTCACCGCCGTCAGCGCGGTCGCCCCGAGGAACAGCGGCAGTTCGCCAAGTCGCGAGAGGACCGGCTCGATCCACCATCCTTGCAACCCGCCGTGCACCACGAGACCCGCGAGAAAAAATCCGACTAGCAGCGACGGCTTGAGATCGAGTTTCCCCTGGTGGTGCGCCGTCGCCTGCGAGAACGCCAGGAAGAACAAAAACCCGCCGATGAACAGCGCCGGATAATGCGCCACCATCACCGTGAACGCCATGAAACCGAGCTGGACTACCGTGATCCACACCGGCACCGGCGCGTCGTCGCCAGCCTTCGGCCGTCCCGCTTCCGCCTGCGCTTTTGCCGCCGCCAGCGCGGCAAACTCCCGCCGGAAATAAAACGCGTACAGCCCCGTCGCCACGACAATCCCCGTCGCCGCCTTCCAGCCGAAATGCGTGAACATATACGCCATGTCCCAGTTCCAAGGAGTCGCGACCATCAGCACCGGCGGTGCCGCGAAATGCGTGAGCGTCCCCCCGACCGACACATTCACGAACAGCAGTCCCAGCGTCGCGTACGCAAACTTTGGGGACGGCTTCAACTCGTAGAACTGCCGCGCCAGCAGCAACGCCGCGATCGTCATTGCCGCCGGCTCCGTAATGAACGATCCCAGCAGCGGCGCGATGATCAGGATCGACAGCCACCACGCCGCCACCGAGCCCTTGCCGATCGAGGCAACCCCCCGCAGGCACTGCTCCGCCACCCGCAGCACCGGCCGCGTCGACGCCAGCGCCATGATGACCACCACAAACATCGGCTCCGTGAAATTCACGCGATGCCCCACGTAATCGACCACCGTCCCCCAGCCCTTGGAAAACCCCAGCGCGACCATGAGCGCCAGCACCCAGATTCCAAATACAGCCTCCACCTCGCCGAAGAAATGCAGGATCTGCCCCTTGAAACTCACCTCGTCCGGCCGCCCGTCGTCGTTATTGTCATCCGCCCGTTTCCGCTCAGCCAGTTTCGCCGCATGCGCCTCCTCGATCTCGTGCGCCATGTGGCGGAATTTGGACGCCAGGAACGTGTGGATGATCGCCAGCACGAAGATCCCCGTCGCCACCGCGTTGAACGGCTCCGCCTGCACCCGCCCGATCAGCGTCTCCAGCAGCCCTTTTTCCGGACCGTCTCCATAGCTCGCCAGCGCCCGGGGAAAATCGCCCGCGGCGGCCGCAGCCGCCTGAGCACTTCCTGTGACCGCCAGCCAGCCGGCCGACGTGAGCGCGATGAGTCGTTTCATGCGCGCTTACCGAAAGGGGCGTCGCGAACGACGCAAGCCCGCTCAAGCGCTACACTAACGAATTCAACTCATCCAGTGACCGGATGAATTTTTCCGCCCCGGTCCGCACTTTCTCGCGCGCCACGTACCGGCCAAACCCCACAAAGAGATCCACCACCGTCTTCGTCTCCAGATCGCTGACCCCATCGCCCACCATCACGACGCGCTCCGGCTTAAACTCCGCGCGCAGTCGCTTCACGACCTCCGGTTTCCCTCCCGAACGAGTCGTCGGATACTGCTCGTCAAACCCGCGATACTGCCCTGCCGGATCGAAAAACAAATCCACCGCCTCCACCCGCGCGATACCCAAAACATCCGCCAGCGGCCGGATCGCCTGCCGGAAACCGCCGCTTAAAATAATCGGCGTCCACCCGCGCCTCGCCAGTCCCGCCACAGTCGCTATCGCCGTCGGCTCGATCGTCTCGATGTACCGTTGCCCAACCGCTTCGACGTCGGCCCGCCGCGGTTGGATGATTTCCAGCCTCCGCGCAAAAACCGCCTCGACGGAGATTTTCCCGTCCATCGCCTCGTTCGTCATTACTTCCACCTGGCGGAAAACCTCCGGTCCCCGCACGCGCCCCAGTTCGTCGATCCCTTCGATGGAAGAGAGCGTGCTGTCACAGTCGAAGAGGATAAGTTTATGCGAAGACACGGCGCTGACCAAAGGCGACGAACCAACCTTAGCGCAACCGGATTTCCGGCCCTCCATCCTCCCGCTCGTCACGACTCCCCCGCCTCCTCCGTCTCCTTCACGATCCCACGCCTCTGCTTACCTATGCTCCTCTCCGCAAAGAACTTTTTGCGCCCCACTCGCCAAAATTGCCCGCCCCCCGGGAACCATCGTAGCCATCGCGAATCTCTTTAGCCGCTTGATAGCTTGTATTTTGCGAATGTTTTTCATGCCTTTTTTAAGAAAAACCCCGTCTCGCGGGTTGACGTAATCGCAGAGCTGAAAATTACTTAGACAAATCCAAACCCGCCTCCAACAAGGATACCCATCATGTCCACTAACCTGACCAAACGAGAAATCGTCCTCGAAATTTATGAGAAGACCGGCTTCCCCCAGAAGGAAGTGGTCGCCACCGTCCAGATGACCCTCGACATCGTCATGAAAGCGCTGGCCGAAGGCCGTAACGTCGAGCTCCGCAACTTCGGCGTCCTCGAAGTCCAGAAGCGCAAGTCCCGCATCGGCCGCAACCCTAACAAGCCCGAAGCCGAGGTCGTCATTCCCGAGCGCGCCGTCGTTAAGTTCAAGTCCGGCAAGATCCTCAAACAGCTCCTCAAGAAGCTCGACATCGGCACCCTCTAAACCGTCCGCGCTCTCAGACCTTCCTATTTCCGCCGGACCTCCCGCAGGTCCGGCTTTTTTTGCGCCCGTACCTCTCGCCGCTCGCTGTGTCCGAACAGCCGGGAAAATTGTTTCGCCCTGCCCCGGCCCGTTTCCCAACGTCTGCCCTCCCATGGCCACGTTCCAGACACTGCCCGGTTTCCGTGAGTTCTATCCCGACGCCCTCGCGCGCCGGAATCACATCTTCCGCCTCTGGCGCCAGACCGCGCACACGTTTGGCTTCTCCGAATACGACGCCCCCGTCCTCGAACCGCTCGAACTCTACAAAACGAAGTCCGGCGACGAGATCGAAGCCCAGCTCTTCAGCTTCACCGACAAGGGCGGACGCGAAGTCGCTCTCCGTCCGGAAATGACGCCGACCGTCTGCCGCCTCGTCGGCGAAAAAGCTTCGTCGCTCAAGCGCCCGATCAAGTGGTTCAGCATCGCCGAATTTTACCGCTACGAGCGCATGCAAAAGGGCCGGGGCCGCTGCTTCTTCCAGTTCAACGCCGACATCTTCGGCGAGCCCGGCGTCGAAGCCGAGACCGAGCTCATCGCGCTCCTCACCCAATGCCTCTGCTCCTTCGGCCTCACCGCCGAGGACTTCTTCGTCCGCCTCAGCGACCGCAATCTCTGGTTCTACTACCTCGAAGCCCTCGGTCTCGACGACGCCCGCGCCCGCGGGATCCTCGGCGCCGTCGACCGGTATGAGAAACTCGGCGACGACGCCTTCAAAGGCTACACTGAGCAATTCGGCCCGCTCGATCCCGCGCTCAAGGAAAAGGTCCTCGCCTTCCTCCAGATCAAATCGATCGACGTTCTCGAAGCCACGCTCGCGCCCTTCGCCCAAGAAAAACTCACCGCTCGCCTCGCTGACTGGAAAAAGCTCCTCGGCAACCTCGACGCCATGGGCCTCGGCCGCTTCGTCACCGTCGATCTCGGCGTCGTCCGTGGCCTCGCTTACTACACCGGTTTCGTCTTCGAAGCCTTCGACCGCAAAGGCGAACTCCGCGCCCTCGCTGGCGGCGGCCGCTACGACAACCTCGTCGGCAAACTCGGCTACGCCGAAATGCCCGCCGTCGGTTTCGCCATCGGCGACATGACCTTCGCCCTCCTCCTCGAACAACGCGGCCTCACGCCAAACTTCGTCCAGGCGCCCGACGTCTACGCCGTCATCGGCGGCGAAAAAGAACGCCTCGAAGCCTTCGCCGATATCCACGCGCTCCGCGCCGCCGGCTTCCGAGTCGAATATCCGATGAAGGACGTCGCCTTCGGCAAACAATTCAAAGCCGCCTCCGAATCCGGCGCGAAGCTCGCCATCATCTACGGTGGCGACGAACTCGCCAAAGGCGTCGTCAAAATCCGCGACCTCGGCGATCGCAGCGAACACGAAGTCCCCCGTGCTCAAGTCCTCGCCAACGTGAAGAACTTCTTCTCCGGCGAGTGATCGCCCCATTGTAGGCGGGGTGCCCTCACCCCGCTCCTTCGACACCATCTTCGACTGTCGTCCGCATCCGAGGTAGGGCGCGTTGTCCCTAACGCGCCGGAGCGATGTCTCCCGCGTTTCATCCGATTAGCCCGGACGCCTCAGATCGCGTAATCCTCCAGCTTCCCCTTGTCCTCGGGAAAACTCTTTGGCTCGCCGCCCTGCTCGCTCTGCTTCTTTCGGTCGTAGAAAATCCGCACGTCCGCCTTCGTTGTCTGCAATAGATGCGACGCCCGTAGCAGCGCCTTCTTCGTACTCGCCGTCAGATTCGCCTCCGCCGGGAAAATATTCTCCGCCCCGATCTTCTCCCACGCACCACTCGCCTTCAGCACATTCTCCACGTCCGGATTGATGCCGCTGATGAGCAAATGCCGCCCGCTCTTTTGCAGATATTCGTGCAGCTGAAGCAGCGACATCACGGACGTTGCATCCAGATGCCGCGCGTTCTTCATGCGCAAAATCACGACCCGGATATTGTCCTCATCCGCCAGATACCGCACCTGCTCTTGAAACAAATCCGCCGCGCCAAAGAACAACTCGCCTTCCACGTGCACGATCGAGATCGCGTTGTTCCGCCGCTGCGCCCGGTCCTCGAGTTCCGTGAGCGTCCCGCTGTCGCTGAAGCTGTACTCCACAAGCGAAGGCGCGCTCGCCTTCTTCAAAAACAACGCCAGCGACGCCCCGATGCCCACGTACACCGCCGTATCGAGCTTCAGACAAAGCGCCGACCCGAGCGTCACCCAAAACACCACCGCATCCGAGCGCGTTGCCCGGACCGCGATGCGGATCTGCTCCAGGTTGATCAGCCGGATCGCCACCGTGATCAGCAACGCCGCGATCGCCGCGATGGGAATGTAATTCGCGAACGCCGAGATCACCGCCACGATCGCCAGCACAAACAAGCTGCTCAGCACGGACGACAGCTGAGTCTTGCCGCCCGTCTGATAATTCACCGCGCTGCGAATAAACGACGACGACCCGGGCATCGCGCCAAACGCCGTCGACGCGATATTCGCCGCGCCCATTCCGAGTAATTCGCGATTCGGATCGATCTTCTGCCCCGAACGCGCCGCAAGTGTCTTCGCTATCGAGATCGATTCTAGCATGCCGAGAATCGCCGTCGCAATCGCCGCACTCGCGATCAACGGCACCAGCTTCAAACCTTCTTCATTCAGCGGAAATCCCACAAACAGCGGAATCGTACCGGCCACTTCTCCCGCATCGCGCACCAGCGGCACCTGGAAATTTTGAAGATGCAGTACCAGCGCCGCCACGCCGAAAAAGCCCAGCGCAATCAACCCTTCCGGCCACGTCGGCTTCAAGCGACGCACGATGATAAGCAACAACAGGCACGAAATACCCACGCCCGCCGTCATTGGATTCAACTGCAGCGTCACCAGCTGATTCACGATGTGATAAACCGTTGTCGGCAGATCGACACCGGGAGCCCTCCCGATTCCCAGCAGATTCGCGACTTGCCCGACCATGATTAGCAGCCCCACTGCGGTGCTGTAGGCGATGATCACCGTTCGAGAAATAAAATGCGTCAGCCCGCCCAGCTTGAAAAATCCCGCCGCAATCTGTGCCACGCCGATGATGAATCCTATCACCAGCACCTTCTGCAGCGGCGAAAGCGGCACATCCGCCACCGTCACCAGCGCCCCGGCCAGGATGATCGAAATCGTATTCGTCGGTCCGAAGACCAGGTGATGCGAACTGCTGAACATCGCGCAGATCACCCCGCCGATGATCGCCGTCACGAGCACCGCCTCCACCGGGATTCCCACGATAAGTGCAAAACCGATCGCCTGCGGGATCGTCACGATCGCCACCGTCGCACCGGCCAGCGCATCGGCCTTCAACTTTGCGAACGAGTATTTCTTCAACTCCCGCCAGATCGGCGGCACCGGATCGTGCCGCAGATAATCCGCGGCGGAGGACAGGCCCTCAACGGCTTCGTTGAACACCCGGGAGGCGACTTGATCGGGCCGGGGGGGCGCCACGATCAGGCCTCCAGACCGAGTTTTTCCAGGATGCGGTGCAGGTCGTCGTTGCCCGCGTACTCGATGACGATCTTCCCTTTTTTGGGCGAGTGGTTGACCGCCACGCGCGCGCCCAAATGTGACGTCAGTTTTTTCTGAATACTCGTGATCGCCGCCGCTTCCATCGGCGGCACCGTGCGTCCGATGGCAGCCGCGCCCTTCGCTGGCGAGCCAGTCGGCGACGCCTTATGAGACTGCACCAGTTTCTCCGTCGCACGCACACTCAGACCATCTTCGATCACGCGTCGCGCCAGCACCGCGCGTTGCGCCGGTTCTTCGACCCCGAGCAGCACCTTCGCGTGCCCGACGCTGATCAAATTCTTCGAAAGATATCCTTGAAGCTCTCCATCGAGCGACAGCAGCCGCAGCGAATTCGCCACCGAGGCGCGCCCTTTGCCGACACGCTCCGACGCCGCTTCCTGCGTGAGATCGAAATCCCGGATCAAGCTCGCGTAACCGTACGCTTCTTCGATCGGGTTCAGCCCTTCGCGCTGCAAGTTTTCGATCAAGCCCAAAGCCGCCGACGATGCGTTGCTCGCTTCGACCACCCGCGCCGGGATCGCTTTGATTTTGAGCAACTGAAACGCCCGCCAGCGGCGCTCGCCTGCGATCAGTTGAAACTTGTCCCCCGTCTTGCGCACCACGATCGGCTGCAAAAGCCCTTCGGAGCGGATGCTCTCCGCCAGCTCGTTCAACTGCTCCGGCGTGATCTCACGCCGCGCCTGATAAGGGCTCGGCTCGATCTGCAGCACCGGGATTTCCAGAAACCCTGGCGCACCCGGAGCCGTGGGTGCCGCCACTTGCGATGCAGCACCAGCAGCGTTCGCCGCTGCCGCTCCAGTCGTCTTTGCCGCCGCAGATGTTGAGGCCGTGGTTTCCGCCGCCGCATTCTTGGCGGGTGAGGGAGACGTTTTTGCTGAGGCCGGAGTGGCGTTGGCGATGAGACCGCCGAGGCCTCGACCGAGTCGGGATTTTGGAGCTGCCATGTTGTTGCTTACTTTCCTCCCGGAATGAAGAGCGTCTGGCCAACCTGAATTTTCGACGCGTCGGTAATCTTGTTGGCGTTGATGATGTCCTGCGACTTCGCGCCGTATTTCCGCGCGATGCCGCTCAGCGAATCGCCCGCCTGCACGACATGCGGCACACCCTCCTTCGGAAAATCGTCGCTAAATGTCGGAGCCGCCGCCGGCCCGCGTCCACCAGACCCTCGCGCGATCGAGGCGAGCGACGCGTTGGTGCGTTCCGCAAGTTTCTCCATCTGCACGGAAACTTGCTGAAGCGTCTCCGCCTTTGTCGCTGCATTGCCCGCTTTGATCGCACGGTTGATCTCGGCGACAGCCTCGTTCAATTGCGCCAGAGTCGCGTAGCTCTGCGCCGCGCCCGCGGTTTTCGCACGCAGATCGCCATTCTCCCGCTCCAGCAGCTCTACGCGTAATTGGAGTTCACCCACACGCTGCGTGAGCAGGCGCACATCTTCGCGCATGTTGGCAAACTCCACCGCCGCGCTCTGCGCGAGTAACGGGGCTGTGGGCAAAGCGGTCAGTCCTGCGATAACGAAAAACGCGGTTTTGATCATGACGGCGCGGACTTTGCGTAAACGGAGAGTCAAAAACAAGCGGCATGAGCGTAACCGCGTTCCACGTTCAAGTTTCCGTTAGACTTCATGAACATACACAGCCAGAAACCAGCCCTCCCCTTATGCCGACTTCGATGCGTCGAAAAACGGTGCTCATATTTGCACTGGCCTTTGCCCTGCTGATCAGCCTCGGCGCGATCATCACCCAGGAGTCCATGCAGGAACAACTCGGGCAGGCCTACTACGTCATCTGCCTTTCCATCATCGGCTGCATCCTCGTCCTCCTCGCCGGCTACACGTGGGACCGCACCCTCGTTAAACAAATCCGCGACATCGGTTCCACTGCCCGGACAAAAGCCGCCAGCGACTCCGACGATACATTGGCCGATCCGCTCGACGGCGATACCGGTCATGATGAAGTGATCGGCCTCGCCCGACAGATCGAGCGCATGGCCCAGTCTCTCCAACGAACCGAAGCCAGCTATCGCGCCATCGTCGAAGACCAGCTCGACCTCATTTGCCGTTACCGTGCCGACGGCAAACTCACCTTCGTCAACGGTGCCTACCAACGCTTCTTCGGGAAAAAACGCTCCGAGCTCATCGGCCAGCGCTTCACCCTTCACGAACTCGGGTTTCCCTCGCGCGATTTCCAAGGCGAACTTCCAGAATCGGCGACGTTCGAGCACGAACTCAGCGATCCCAACGGTCGCCGTATCACCCACGCATGGATGCACCGCGCCATCAAAGACGCTGACGGTCGCATCATGGAGTTCCAGGCCGTCGGTCACGACATCACTGTCCGCAAAGAAGCCGAAGCCGCTCTCGTGCGCGCCAAGGAAGCCGCCGAGTCCGCAGATCGCGCCAAAAGCGAATTCCTCGCGATCGTCAGCCACGAGATCCGCACGCCCATCAACGGCGTCATCGGCTTCACCAAACTACTCCGGGAGACTCCTCTCAACACCGATCAACGCGGCTTCGTCGATATGATCGGCACCAGCGGTCTCACCCTTGAAGCGCTCATCAGCGATATCCTCGACATGTCTAAAATCGAGGCGGGCAAAATCGAAATCGATCACACGCCCTACGCGCTCCGCCGCGCCGTCGAGGAGGTCATCACCTTCTTCACCCCGAAAGCCCGCGCCGCCGGCCTCACACTTCACACTAATATCGACAGCGACGTCCCGGCCGTTGTTAACGGCGATCCCAACCGCCTCCGCCAGATCCTCGTCAACCTCGTCGGCAACGCCATCAAGTTCACCGAACGCGGCCACATCACCGTCAACGTTTCCTGCGGCCGCGGCGGCAATCTCGATGACGGCAAACGCCGTGAAGTCCGTCTATTCTTTGGCGTAAACGACACTGGCATCGGCATCCCCGCCGAAAAAATCAGCCAGCTCTTCCGCCCCTTCAGCCAGGTCGACACCTCCGCCTCGCGCCGCCGCGGCGGCACCGGTCTTGGCCTGATCATCTCGAAACGCCTGTGCGAACTCATGGGCGGCGCCATCTCCGTCGAAAGCGAAGCCGGCCGCGGCTCCACCTTCCGCTTCACGATTCTTTCCGATTACGATCGCAGCGTGGACAGCGCCCCGCCCATTGAGACAGCACACACCGCCCACGGTCTCACCGCCCATTCGGCCGCCCCCTTCCCTCGCGCCGCGCAAGCGACCTGAGTGTGCGCACGCGTTGGCCACAATCCGCCTCCATTTTGGTTTGCTGATAGAATCTCATCCAGGGCACCTCCGCAGAGGTGAAACACTGGAGGCGCGGGCCGGAATTGAATGGATTTTTGTATCCGGCATAAATGGATTTCAGGGGGAGAAGTCGTAAGGACGAGCAAAATCTCTGATCGTTTTTGGCAGAATTTCAGGCATCTTTCTCGCCATGCAATGCGTTTCGGGCTTCGTGAATTCAGTCATAGCGTTGAGCAGTCGCACCCCTACTTTAGTTTGGCTCGGAATCATCGCGGATGAAAGAGGCTGCGGGATTCTCTGTCGTTGACCGAGGACAAGCGCCACGTGGCGGGCAAGGCGTTGAGGTGTTCAGTTTGATGTAGGCCAGCTTCCACTCTTGAAAAAATAGAGGGTTCGTATCTGTACGAGGGACTGACGCGATTCACCATGCCCCGTAAATCAGCCAGGGACCGCCGCATCGCCCCGTCAAAAACCAAGGCATCGATAGTGGTCCGACGTCAGACGAAATACCGGGAGATTGAGGCAGAGGTCCGTAAGCTCGTTCAGACGCTGCCGGTCGGCACGAAAATGCCGACCGAGCGTAGGCCGGCGCAGAGCTACGATTGCAGTGCGCTAACGATCCGGCGCGGCTTACATGTGCTGGTTGATGAAGGCGCGATCAATCTTCGGGCGGACAGCGCCACGTTTGTTGCGCAGCACTCGGGAAAATTGGTTGAGTCCGAGAAGGGCCTGCCTGTGGTGCGGTCGACGTGCGGAGGAGTTGATGAACTGGATGAAAAAATGTGGTCTCGGCCCAATCCGCTGACGTTCGACGTTTCTGTGAGGAAAATCTGATCCCGAAGGCATCCATGTCCACCGCCGTCTGCCGCACCGCTGTATTCTGTCAGGACAAATGGCACCCCGCCGCCCAGATCCGCTCCGGATTCGAAGCGTGGATTCCGAAACGATTTGTTTTCGATTTTCTAGATACACCAGATTCGTGGCGCACGCCGCTGAGCAGTTACGATCTCGTTGTGCTGGCCAAAGGAAATACGACCGCGCCGGATGATGCTTCACCTTGGTTGTCACCGGATCGCGAAGACGATTTCGATAAATTTGTCCGGACCGGAAAAGGCCTTTTCTGCCTGCACGGAGGTGTTTGCTACGGCGCTAGCCCGCGCTTGAGGAGTCTGATTGGCGGCGCGTTTCTTCAACACCCGCCGCCCTGCGACATTCGGGCGGAGCCCGTTTCCGGCCACGCCATCGTCGCGGCCGCACCGGCGTTTGACGTATTCGACGAGCACTACTTCGTCGCTCTCGATGATCGGGAAGCGAATGTTTTCTTGGAAACGAGTTCCTCGCACGGGACGCAGCCGGCCGGGTGGGCGCGGGAGGTCGGCTCCGGACGTGTCTGCGCGCTCACGCTGGGCCATTGCTCTGAGGTTTGGGCTAATCCAGGGTTTCAAGCGCTGGCGATTCGATCGCTGGAATGGGCGAGTCGAGCGCCATTGTATACAAATCCTGCGCGCCCCAACTAGCCCTGTTGTGGTTTAGCGAAATATCGGGCCTCTCAGGAAATTGCTTCGTGGGCGATGGATTTTCCCTGAATAACGAGGCCGTCCAAGTCCTGCGAATCGGTATGTAAATAAACCGGACGCATCTCACGCATCCTTACCTGAAATCATGTTCCATCGTGCGGGTGGTCTAGAAACTTCGTGTACGCGAATACCGCGCCAGACGGATTTCGAAGGCTTCACTCGAAAAGTTTGCCGCTGCCGCGCTCGGGACCGCGAACGAAACCCGACCCCGTTGCGGTCGCCACAACGCACAACGGAGGAGATATAGTTTCCGTCATTTCGAAGCAGCCCCTCGGCCCAGCCAAGCCAAGGACGAGCGCAATGCCACTGCATCGAGGAAATCAACCCGGCTAGTGGCCCGCCATTGCGCGAAGCTAATTTTCCACAGCGGATCCTCGACGACGCTCGTCTTGTATCCGAAAACCTGATTGAGACCGGCAACGGACGGAACGAATTAAAAATCTCCCGTTCCCTACACTCGTCTCCAACCTAACATCCCATGCCCCGCCCCATCACTTTGTTTACCGGCCAATGGGCCGATCTCTCTCTCGAAAAACTCGCACCTCTGGTCAAACGGCTCGGCTACGACGGCGTGGAGCTCGCCTGCTGGGGTGACCACTTCGACGTCGATGCCGCCGCCGCATCGGCAAAATATGTCCGTGAAAAATGGGCGCTCCTCCAGGATCACGGCCTCACGTGTTTTGCCATTTCGAACCATCTGGTCGGGCAGGCCGTCTGCGACCGGATTGATGAGCGACACAAGAGCATCCTTCCCGCCGATGTCTGGGGCAACGGAGAGCCAGAAGGTGTTCGCAAACGCGCCGCAAAAAAACTCGCGCTCACCGCCAAAGCCGCGCGCGCATTCATGAACGCACAGCCGGGCCGCAAAGCATCCGACCGCTCCCCCGCGATCGTTAACGGCTTCACCGGCTCGTCGATCTGGCACTCGTTGTACGCCTTTCCACCGACCTCGCAGGAGTATTGGGAAAACGGGTTCAAGGATTTCGCCCGCCGCTTCGGTCCGATTCTCGAGGAGTTCGAAAAACAAAATGCCAATTTCGCCCTCGAGGTTCACCCGACCGAGATCGCCTTCGATATCGCCACCGCTCAGCGCGCTCTTGCCGCCGTCAAGGACCACCGCCGCTTCGGCTTCAATTACGACCCCTCGCATCTCGGCTATCAACAAGTCGACTACGTTAAGTTCATCCGTCTATTCGGCCCGCGCATTTTCCACGCTCACATGAAAGACGTCTGGTGGGGCCGCGGCGACGGCTCAGCCGGCACGTTTGGTGGCCACACGACTTTCGGCGACGCCCGCCGCGCATGGGACTTTCGTTCGCTAGGCCGTGGCGACATCCGATTCGAGGACATCATCGTCGCGCTGAACGATGTCGGTTACCGTGGCCCGCTTTCGGTCGAGTGGGAGGATGTTCGCATGAACCGCGAACACGGCGCCGCTGAGTCTGCTCAGTTTTTGCGCGCACTCGATTTCACTCCGAGCACGCGCGCATTCGATGCCGCGTTCGAAAAGGAAAAATCATGAAACGAAGACTACGCTACGGAATGATCGGCGGCGGACGCGGGGCCTTCATCGGCGCTGTACACCGCATCGCTGCCGCGATGGACGGCGAGGCAGAACTCGTCGCGGGCGCGTTTTCAAGCGACGCCGAGCGGTCACGCGCGTCGGGCGAAGACCTCAACCTGGATCCCGCGCGCGTTTACGGCAGTTACGAGGACATGGCACGCGTGGAGGCGGCATTGCCCGTCGCTCAGCGGCTCGATTTCGTCGTGATCGTCACGCCGAATCACCAGCACTTCCCGCCGGCAAAACGTTTTCTCGAAAGCGGGTTCAACGTCGTCTGCGACAAGCCCGTCACCCTGAACCTCGCAGAGGCGCTCAAATTGCGCGCGATCGTCCGCAAGACGAAGAAAGTTTTTGTCCTTACGCACAACTACACCGGCAACGCTCTCGTGAAACAGGCGCGCGAGCTCGTCCGGAGCAGAGCGTTCGGCAAGATCAGGAAAGTCGTCGTAGAATATCAACAAGGCTGGCTCGCCACCTCCTTGGAAAAAACCGGGCAGAAGCAGGCCGCCTGGCGCGTCGATCCGAAGCGCAGCGGCGCAGGCGGGGCGATGGGCGACATCGGCACACACGCCGAAAATCTCGCCCGCTACGTCACCGGCCTTGAGATCGAGGAGTTGTGCGCTGACCTCACCGCTTTCGGTCCCGGTCGGACGCTCGACGACGACTGCAACATCCTGCTCCGCTACCACGGCGGCGCCAAGGGTGTGCTCCACGTCTCGCAGATCTGCGTGGGCGAAGAAAACGCGCTGTCGCTGCGCGTCTACGGAGAGAAGCTCGGTCTCGAATGGCGGCAGGAAAATCCCAACGAGCTCATCGTGAAACACCCTGATCGCGCACGAGAAATCTGGACGCGCGGCACCAACTACCTGTCCCCAGCCGCAAAAGCTGCCGCCCGCATACCGTCCGGTCATCCGGAAGGCTACCTCGAAGCATTCGGTAATATCTATCGCGAAGCCTTCCGCGCCATCCGTGCTGAAGTCAGCGGGAAGAAGACGCCTGCCGGCTTGGATTTTCCCACTATCGACGACGGCATCATCGGCATGGCCTTCATCGAAACCGCCGTGAAAAGCTCCGCACGCGGCGCCAAGTGGATAAAGTTTCCCGCACCTTGAGTTCGTCTTGGAGAAGACCTGCATCCGCCCTGGCTATGCGGTTTATTCTATGATCCGAGAGCACCGCCGTAACACCCTCAGCTCGGTTCTCAACCGCGTAACTTTCACTGGCATCACCGCCGCCGCGACCGGACCGGGTCTTGAGGCCCTTCCTGACCGCCTCCGAAGACCGAGAATATTAAAGGATAATGACGAACGATGACGACGGCCATGCCCGAACCGCTCCTGTACGAATCCCACTGCCATACGCCGTTGTGCAAGCATGCCGTCGGCAGCCCCTCCGACTACGCCGCAGCCGCCGAACGGCGGCACTTCAAGGGACTCATCGTCACCTGCCACTGCCCCCTGCCCGACCGCGTTTCTTCCGATGTGCGGATGGCACCGGAGGAATTCGATGACTATCTGGCACTCATTGCGCAGGCCCGCTCCGCATACGCCGGCCGCGTGGATGTGCGGGCGGGCTTGGAGAGCGACTATTATCCAGGCATACAGGCCTGGCTGGAAAAACTTCACGCGCGCGCGCCGTTTCACCACATCCTCGGCTCGATACACATGCAGATCCATCACTACCGGCAAAAGTACTTCACCGGCGATGCCTTCGCGTATCAGCAGTTGTACTTCGAGCACTTGGCGGAAGCTGCCGAAACGCGGCTCTTCGACACGCTAGCGCATCCGGATCTGGTGAAGAACGAAGCGCCACACGAATGGCACTTCAGCCGGATCCAGCCCTTCATCGAACGTGCCTTGGACCGTATCGCCGCCACGGGCACCGCGATGGAACTAAATACGAGCGGGCTGCAAAAGTCGCTGCCGGAGATGAATCCCGGGCGCCCCATGCTGGCGCTCATGCACGTCCGCGGAATTCCCGTGGTGATCGGCGCCGACGCCCATCGGCCCGAGCGCGTGGGCGACGGCTATGCGGAGGCCATGCGCACTCTCCAGAGCGTCGGCTACACCGAGATCAGCTACTTTTTGGAGCGCCGGCGTCAGACCGTGAACATATCCGACGCTCTCGCCTCGCTCGGAGAACTGCTTTGACCCCACTTCTGTCGGCACATGCCCCAGTCTAGGCGGCGTGCGCCGGGTCAGCGCCTCGCTCCACGGGAGGAGGAACACGAGGCACGGGTCTGGTCTTCACGGGCGACCCGTCGCGCCACCTCCACTAGACGCGGCTCAACTCCGCCTGAAGTTTCCTCCGACCATGAAACGACTCCTCGGCCGCGAATCCTTTTCGGCGAATAACGGAGCGCGAGTCCAAGGCGCCTGCACTTCCATTCATCCCTTTACGACGCTCAACGGGATGAGCCGACACCCGGTTGCCGACGAGATGGCTTTTAAACGAAGAAACGGCAGACCGGTGCCGCAGCAGGCAAGTATCGGTCTCCTTTCAGCCTGCCCTCCCCCACATACACCCCGCATGACCTCCAAGCTATCCCACTGGATGCGCGGAGCTGCCCTCTCCAGCCTGTCTCTAGGCCTGCAGCTCCCGCTTTTTGCTCAAACCGTTCCCGCCGCTCCGACGAGCGAAACGCCCGAAGAAAACGTCGTCAGTCTCTCCCCCTTCGAAGTGAGCACCAGCCGCGATGTTGGCTACACCGCCACCTCGACGCTCGCCGGCAGCCGCATGAACAGCGATCTGCGCGACACTCCGTCCGCGATTTCCGTCATGACGAAGGAGTTCCTCGACGACATCGCCGCCACGAGCGTCAACGAGACCATCGAACTAGCCATGAACATGGCACCCGACGTCGACGCCACCGGCAATTCCGCGACGGAAAATAATTTCAACTTCCGCGTACGCGGAATCGGCGGCGCCCAGCGCGCCCGGAATTTTTTCCGCACTCAGCTCAACGCCGATCTCTACAACGTCGATCGCATCGACCTCGCGCGCGGGCCGAATTCCATCCTTTTCGGAGAAGCCTCCCCCGCCGGACTCGTTAACAGCTCCACCAAATTCGCGCGCATCGGCCGCTCCTTTGGCTCGGTGCAACTCCGCGCCGGCAGCTTCAACGAGAAGCGCGCTTCGGTGGACTATAATCACTCCCTCAAGAATACTGTCGCTGTTCGCGTCAATCTCCTGAAGCAGGACACTGACGGGTATCGCGATTTTGAATTCCAGGACAAAGAAGGCATGGCGCTCGCCGCCACTTGGCGCCCATTCCGCCACACTCAGCTGCGCGTCGAAGGCGAAAGAATCAAAATCGAAGAAAACCGCTCACGGCCCTGGACCGCTTGGGACGGTTATTCCGCGTGGGCCAACGCCGGCAGCCCGCTGGTCGGCACCCCGAGCGCGTGGGGCCAGAACATCACGAACGTCACCAACCGCATCGGCAACAATCAGGTGATGTATTTTCACAACGGCCCGCTCGCCGGCACCGCGCTGTTCACCGGCAACCCCGCCAACGCCGGCACCGAGAGTTTTCGCACCTCCCTCGGCTCCCGCAACGTGATCAACAATCCGGTCAACGTCCTCGACGAGTCCCGCTACCCCCGCGATGGCAATGTCGTCGGCCCCAGCGCCCGCTCCGACTCCGACGCCAAGCTCGCCGGCGTCTATCTTGAACAGACCATAGGCGAAGACCTCACTTTCGAACTCGCGGCCGGTTACGAAAACGAATTCCGCACCTGGAAGAATCCCATCGGCTTCACTGGCATCTCCCTCTTCTACGATGCCAATGCCTACCTGCCGAGCTTCGACGCACAGGGCAACCAGACCGGGATCGTCGCCAACCCCAACGCCGGAAAACCCATCATCGCTTCCAGCCCTTCGCTCACCACCTACGACTTTACGCGCATCCAATACCGCGCGACGGGTTCCTACCACCTGGACTTCCGCAAAATTTTCGACCGCGACTCTCGGTTGGCCCGCTTCCTCGGACACCATCGGCTCGCCGGTCTCTACTCGACCGAAGAATTCACGACCGATCGGCTCGACTACCGCGAAGTGAATACGAGCCCGGACCGCCTCGTCGCGGACTACTTCAACACCACCAACGCCGTGGTCCGCGTCAGCTACTATGATCCCTTTGCCCCCAACGTCGCCGACCGCGGTCTCGGTGACTTTAACGCAAACCCGATCAATAACGTTCCGATCTTCGGCACGACACTCACCCGTCCCACCGTCGCCGGCAAGACCGTCACCTCCGCATGGCTCCCCAACAACTGGCGCTATAACGAAAACCAGCTCGATACGCGGCTCTTCGCCTCGCACAGCTACTTTTGGGACGACCGCATCGTCCTCCTCTTCGGCTTCCGCCATGACGAAAGTAAGATCTTCAGCTCCGATCGTGTTTTCGATCCCGCGAACAACCTGACGACCGGGTACACGCGGCGCTCCACGCCTGACCTCGACACGGCCGGCGACACCAGCACACGCGGCGTCGTTTTCCACGCCACCAAGCAGTTCTCTCTTTTCTACAACGAAGCCGACAACTTCGCCGTGCAGTCCTCCCGTCAGCTTTTCGACGAGACGACCAGGAACCGCCCGATCGGCAACCGCACTGGCGTCGGCAAGGACGCCGGCGTGAAAGTTACTCTCCTCGGGGGCAAACTCTACGCGTCGCTCGCGTGGTATAAAACCGCCGACGCAGGCCAGGGGTTCTCCGTCAACGGCAACTATCGCATCTACGTGAACCGGATCTGGGAGGCGCTCAACGCCGCCAACCCTTCCCAGTTTTCTTCCATCACCGAAGTGGATGGTGCCGACACCAGCACACTGCAGAGCGAAGGCTTCGAATTCGAAATCACCGCCAATCCCATCCGGCAATTTCGCCTGTCCTTTAACATCAAGGATTCCGAGACCACGAACACCAACCTGCTGCCGAACGTTCAAGCCTACCTCGGTGCCAACCGCGCGGTCTGGGACAGCAACGCCAGCGTCCCCCTTGTCACCGCCACCAGCGGAGCGCTCACCGTCGGCGAACTTCTGCCGTTGATCGACAACATCCTCCGCAACGACCTCGGTGCAGAAGGCCGCGCCCCAGTCCGGGATCGCGAGATCATGGCCAACCTAACAGGCAACTACTCCTTCGAGCGCGGCTTTATAAAAGGCGTGGGCCTCGGCTCGTCCGTCCAGTATCGCGGCAAGTCCGTGATCGGTTACCGAGTGGCGACCGACGGCCAGCCGGTCTACGCCCCCGGCTACACGACCGGCAATGCGTGGCTGTCCTATTCGCGAAAGCTCAAGAACCGCGTGAACATGCGTCTCCAGCTGAACGTGAATAACGTCCTCAACTTCGATAAGCCGCAGCCGGTCGCGAGTGCCGAGCCGACCATCATCGACAACCGCACCCCTCCGCTCGTCAACGGCCTCGCTTACGTGTTCTACCTGCCGACCCCGCGCACCTACAGCCTGTCGGCGACGTTTAGTTTCTGAACCGCAACGGACCTCCCGTTTCTCCGTTACACCACGGTCGCCCTCACCAGGGGCGGCCGTTTTCTTTTTCAACTCCGAGTTCCGGATGCAGACCGTTCCAGTAACTCATGCGGATGAGTCCGCTGCGTATCGCTTTGAATCGGCCCTCTCCCAACATTGTCCCGGCATCCCCCCACCGCGTGCAGCCAGCCCCAAGGCGAGTCGCTCGCATGCCCCGGCCCGAAGTTATCGCCACCCACCCCACCCCCGCGCTAAAGATTATCTCTCCCGCTCAATCGCCGCGGGTGTCTCGCTGGCTTTTCTTGCTTGCCCACCTCGCCGCGCGCACCACGGCTCCGGCCACCGCGCTCGGCGAGACGATTCGCATTCTATCCATCGGCAACAGTTTTTCGGAAAACTCCCTCCGCCACCTCCCGCTTCTGGCCGCGAGCCAGGGCGTGGAAATCATCGTGGGCGAAGCCAACATGCCGGGCGCAAGTTTGAAACGCCACGCTTCGCACTGGCGCGCCGCGCAACTCAATGCCGACTCCGCCGAGGGCAAACCCTACCGCGATCGCCGCAACCCCTCCGCTCCGCAGCAATCGCTGGCCGAACGCCTCCAAGCCGACACGTGGGACTACGTCACGATTCAGCAGTTCAGCCAGGAAAGTTTCCGTCCCGAAACTTACGAACCGTGGGCCGGCGAAATCGTGGCCGCCATCCGCCGCTACGCCCCGCAAGCGCGCATCCTCGTTCACCAAACCTGGGCTTACCGGGACGACCACCCGTGGTTCGCCGCGAAAACACCCGATGCAAATGCGCCCTCTCTCCACACGACCCCATCGGGCGAGTTCCTCACCCCCGCGACCATGCATGCGGGGTTGCGCGCCGCCTACGACGAACTCGCCGCGCGCTACGGCTTCACCGTCGTGCCCGTAGGCGACGCGTTCCACCTCGCACGCCAAATGCCATTGTGGCAGGTCCAGTTTCCAGATCCCACCTTCGACTATGAAAATCCCCCCGCCGACGCGCGACCGAATGAGCCCGGCAGCCTGTTCGTCGGATGGCTCTGGCGCAAAGCGGCCAACGCCCCCGCCGCCACCTTCACACTCGATGCCACGCACGCGAATGTCGCCGGAGAATACCTCGGTGCCTGTGTGTTTTTCGAAACACTGACCGGTCGCGACGTCTTGTCGGTCACCTGGCACCCCGCCCCCCTCACCGACGAACAAGCCGCCAGCCTACGCACCGCCGCCCACGCCGCCGCCCGGCCCAGCCTGAGCCCAAACTCGAGTTCGGCTCCCCCACCAGCCGACGCGCCCGCCGCTCCGCGCCGCGAGGTGAGCTGGAACAATCCACCGACCGAGCCACACCGATTGGTTTCTCACAAGGAGCTGGCGAGTCAGGCGCTCCAACGCACGGTCGGCTACACCGTTTATCTTCCGCCTTCCTATGCCAGTGAAAGCGAACGGCGTTATCCGGTTCTTTATTTTCTCCACGGCGCTGGCGGCAACGAAAACGCCGACGGCCCGGCCTTCGCGGGCATCGTCGACCGCCTCGTGCGCGCCGGTCGCATCCCGCCTGTCGTCTGTGTGTTTCCCAATGGCGGCCTGAGCGGCTACCGCAATCACCCCGAAACCGGCCTCAACGTCGAAACGATGATAATAGAAGAGCTATTGCCGTTGATCGACGCCAACTACCGCACACTCGCGCAGCGCGAGTCGCGAGTGATCGCCGGTTTTTCGATGGGCGGAGGCGGCGCACTCCGGCTGGCGCTCTCCCACCCGCACTTGTTCAGCGCAGCCTCATCATGGGCCGGCGCCATGACAAATCGCCGTACGAACCAACTTCCGCCCGAGCTCGACGTTGCCGGCTTGAGCGCCCAAGAGCCCACCGTGCGGCTGCTCCTGATCACCGGTTACGACGACAAATCGACGCACGCCGGCCACTGGACCCTCATCGAACGTCTAAAGGAAGCGCGCTATCCGTTCACACTGCGGACCCTCCGCGGAGTCGGACACAATCTCGGACGTTACTACGAACTCACCGGCGAAGAGTTCGCCACGTTCCTGCTTCGCGACATCGCTCTCGCGCCGAAGACCTGATCGATCGCCCGTCCCCTCCTGTCATCGAGCAGACAGCGAGGGCTGAGGATGACACGACTCGCCATTGCGGCGAAAAACGTGAGTGGCGTGCATTCGCTGCCTTTCCCCGTAGAAAGGCCCATCACGCCAGTCCTCGAGTGACGTGAGGGGAGGATAACCAGCGGTCTCATCGCCGGCGTTATACAATGCCGACCCCGGGGACGGGAATCACTTGGCCCTATCCGGCCGCACCGACGCCACCACCGTCGTGAGCGACATCGCGGGCAACGTCACCGTCGCGCGGCCCTCGGCGTCGGCTCTAAAATCGGCCGCCGGGGCGTGCTGTCGCGTGCCATCCGTTTGATACGCCCGCCACTCCGCACCCGCCGCACCTGCTCCCGTCAACCGCACCTCTCGCGCGGTGTCGCCCGTGTTGAGCAACACGGTCACGGCCTCCCCGCGAACGTCGTGCACGTAGGCGCTCACATGCACCCCCTCCGCGGGCGACTCCGGCGCCTCGACGCGGACCGCACCGGGACGAATGTGCCGCCAGTAGTGCATCGCCGCATACGTCTTGGGTGTCGGTCTATCTGCATCCATAAAATCGTGCTCGGATGGCTGGCCCGGCTTGCTGGAAAGTTGCCAGCCACAGATGAGACTCACGTCGGCCCGGGCGAGCGCGACATGGAGCCCCATTGCGACGCCTCTGGTCAACGCCTCCGGCCAGCTGTGCGGCCCCGTGCCGCCTTCCGTGATCCAGTAGGGGCGCCCGAATTGCGCGATGGACCGCGCATACGCGACCGGCGTCTGGCTGCCGTCTCCTTTCACTCCATCGCTATATCCGTGCGTCGCAAACACGTCGAAGTAGCGAGCGACCTCCGGCTTCATCAACGCATCCACGTAAGGCCGGTGCCGCACCGTGTCCTCATATGTCGCCATCGTCATATCCTCCGGCCCGAAGAAAAGCGGTTTGCGCACGCCCTCCGACTCGAACATCTCGCCGGTTATTTTCACGACCCGCGCGTATTCTTCCGGCGTATACAGCGCCGATTCGTACCACTGCGTGAAGAGCGGTTCGTTCTGCAGACTGATCGCGTAAAAGGGCGTACCCTGCGCTTCCATCGCACGGGCCCACTCCACCACCCATTTCGCGAAATGCTGGTACCGGTCCTCGCGCAACCGGTTGCCCTGATCGTAGTCGCGCTTGGGATTGAGGAGATAACCCGCGCGTGTGCCGGGGCGCGCGCCGTTCTCCTTCATCCAGGCGGGCGGACTCCACACCGCGCCGATGATGCGCACTTCCGGATTGGCCGCGTGGAGTTTGCGCGCGAAATCCACATTCACCTTCCCGCGCAACGCGTCCCCGGTCCACACGAAATCCCGATGCGAAATATCGCGCCAGTCCGCGATCTCCTTTGGCGAAACACCGTCCCACATCTGCACGCGAAAAATACTCTGCCCTAGCGTATTCGCGGCATAATCCACGTACGCGTCATCGTAGAAATAACGATGCATGGGCTCGATCCATCCCATGATCGATACGCCAAATCCTTGGATCGTCTGGTGGCGTACCGATGCGTCCACAGGGATGTCCACGGGCGCCGCGGGCAATTGTCCCGCCGCGGTCGAAAGCCCGATCACACTCAAAGCCAACGCGCGAGGCGCGTGGAAAACACGGCGCAAGAACAACGAGATATGCATAGGTACAAGAGTAAGGGTTAAGCCCGCGATCGTTGCGCGCGAACCGTGAAACGAGAGGTAAGCGGCATCTCCATGCGCGTCCGCCTCTGTATTGGCAACCGGCGCTCGACTCATCCTGTTGAACACGGCCGCGTCACTCAACGGGATGAATCGGAGGCGCGTCGCGTCTGCCCCGGTTGTTTTGTTTCACGACTCCGCCCTACCCATGCTTGCCCAGCTACGGATCGACGACCGCCCCCTCATCTATCTCGTCGCCTTCGGTTTCCTTGTGAGCCTGTTGGCCATCGGTGTTGTGTTTCGAAAGTTCAGCGCCAACTCGCGCGACTATTTTTGCGCCAACGGTCAGGCCAAGTGGTGGCTCGTAGGCGGCAGCTCGTTTATGCAGAGCTTCAGCGCGTGGACCTTCACCGGCGCGGCCGGTGCCGCCTACGCCGCGGGATGGAGCCTCGTGGTGATGTACGGCGCCAATATCCTGGCGAGCGCCACGGCTGCGCTGGCGGCGGCAATGTGGTTTCGCCGGCTGCGCGTCACTACGCCCGCCGACACCATCCGTCTGCGTTACGGTCCGGGCATGGAACAGCTCTACTCCTACCTGCAACTCGCGGCTGGACTTCTCTTCAGCAGCACGCAGCTGCTCGCACTCGCGATCTTCACGTCTGCGCTGCTCGGATTCCCCGTTTGGGCGATCATCGTCGCGCTCGGTGTGGTCGTGCTTTTCTACACGGTACTCGCCGGCGCGTGGGCGGTGCTCGCCGCCGATTTCGTGCAAGCGCTCGTATTGGTGCCGGTGACGATGCTGCTCGCCTATGTTTGCATCGATCATTTCGGCGGATTCGCGGGTTTGATGGACGCGATCGCCGCGGCGGGGTTGGAGCGCGACTTCGCGCCGATAAAATCGCTCGAAACCGTCGCGGATATTCCCGGGATCACCGCCGGGTACTTCACGTTCGGCTTTTTCGGCGCGTGGTATCTTAACACCACCGTCCAGGCCAACTCGCTCGGCTTCTCCGGCAAGTACCTCACGGTTAAAGACGATCGCGAAGCGCGCAAAGCCGCGGTGTTCACCGCCATCCTCGCGACCGTTGCCGCGCTGGTATTTTTTATCCCGCCCATGACTGCGCGGCTGCTGATCCCTGCCGAGATCGCCGCGCTCGGACTCCCGCATCCTGCCGAGGGCGCTTACGCGGGGATCGCATTGTCTCTGTTGCCCACGGCGTTGGTCGGCATGGTGCTCGTGGCGATGTGCGCCGCGACGATGAGTTCGCTCGATGGCGGCCTCACGGGCCTCGCCGCCATCATCACGCAAAACGCTTACCCCGCGCTGTGCCGCGCGTTTGGCCGCGAACCCGTCGAAGGTCGTGCGCGTCTCCTGCTCGGGCGTTGCGCGAATCTCGGGTGCGCACTGCTCGTGATTCTCCTCGCAATCATCCTGTCGCGCTCGGGCAGCGGCGGGGTGTTCGCGCTGCTGCTCGACATTCTCGCAATCGTGCTCGCGCCCGTCGCGTTACCGATGGCGCTCGCGCTGTGGGTGCGCCGCGTGCCGCGGCAAACGCCTTTCATCGCCATCGTCGCCGGACTTGTCGGCGCCCTCGCAGCGGCGTTTCTCCCGGCAAAACTCGGCGCCGAGCCTTGGCTGTATCATCACCGGATCTTCGCGGTGGCGGCGACCGGCCTGATCGCATTTTTCGGTAGCCGGCGTCTGCTCGGACCGCTCGACGCCGTCACCGCAGCGCGCGAAGCCCAGTTCTTCGCGTTGCGCGACCGCCCGATCAATTTCGCGCAGGAAGTCGGCGCGGGTAACGACTCCACCCAGATGCGCATCATGGGCTGTTTCGCGGGTGCGCTGGCTCTCGCGTTCCTCGCGCTCCTCCTGCCCGCGAGCAGTGCCGGGCACACGGGTAAGTTCCTCATTCTCTCGGGCACGTGCGGCACCGTCTGCGTCGTGCTCCTCAGCCTCGCCCATCGCCGCCGCGTGCGGGCGACACCGCCAGTTTCCGCGTCGATTCCACCTGCCTGATTTTCCCCCATGCCTTCCATTCCCGTTTCCATCCAACTCTGGTCGCTCCGCGACTACGTGAAAAACGACTTCGCCGCGACGATGACGCAAGTCGCGCGCCTCGGCTACCAAGGCGTCGAAACCGCCGGCTTCGGCAACCTCACGGCTGCGACCGCCGCCAAGGCCGTGGCCGATGCCGGCCTGCGCTGCTCCGGCATGCACGTCCGCATCGAGGCGATGCGCACCGACCTCAGCCAGGTGCTCGCCGATGCCGTGTTGTTCGGCACCACCGACATCATCTGTCCGTGCTTCACGTGGTCGCTGCTGAAAACGACTTCGAACTTCATCGCCCTCGGCGAGGAACTCGACGCTCTCGGCGCGCGCATGCGGGCCTACGGTTTCCGGCTGCATTACCACAACCACGCCTACGAAATCGCCCGCTACGATGGCCGCCTCGGTTTCGACTGGCTGCTCGACGCGGCCCGCCCCGCCAACCTCGGTTGCGAAACCGATGTGTATTGGGTGCACAAAGGCGGCTACGATCCCGCGAAGTTCCTCTACGAACAGGGCCGCCGCATCGAGTTGCTCCACTTGAAAGACGACACCGAGATCGGCGCCGGCACGATGGACTTCGCGCCGATTTTCAAAGCCGTCGACACGATCGGAGCGCTCCGTTGGCAGGTCGTCGAGATCGAGCGCTACAACCACGACCCGATGGAATCCGCCCGCCTTTCCCTCGAAAAACTCCGCGAGTGGGGCCGCGTCTGAACCGCCCCGCCTACCCCGTCGCTGCTCATCGCTTCGTCGCTCCCGCCACCTCGCCCCCCCCTCGTTTTCTTCCATGTCGTCTCCCACCACCACCGTGAACCTCGCCGTCATCGGCACCGGCGCCATCGGCATCGCTCACTTGCGCGATCTCAAAGCGCACCCCTCCGCCCGCGTCGTCGCGCTCGCTGAAACCTCCGCCGAGCGCGGCCCCGCCGTCGCCGCGCAGTGGGGCGTGCCCGAGTGGGTGCCCGATTACCGCACGTTGCTCGCACGCGCCGATGTCGACGCCGTGACCATCGCCTTGCCCAACCACCTGCACGCGCCCGTGGCGCTCGAAGCGTTGCGCGCCGGCAAACACGTGTTGCTGGAAAAACCGATGGCCACCAACGCCGCCGATGCGACCGCGCTCATGAACGAAGCCACGACGCGCGGACTCAAACTCATGGTCGGCCAGAACGCGCGTTTCGCTCCTGAAGTCCAGACTGCCCGCCGCCTCATCGCCGAGGGTGTGCTCGGCGAAGTTTACCACGCAAAGACCGCATGGACGCGCCGCGCCGGCATCCCGCGCATCGGCTCCTGGTTCACGCAAAAAAAATTTGCGGGCGGCGGCAGCTGCTACGACATCGGCGTGCATGGCCTCGACCGCTGCCTGCACCTCATGGGTGAGTTCGACGTCGTATCCGTGTCCGGTCAGACGTATTCAAAACTCGGACCGCTCGGCCAGGGAGCCGGCACGTGGGGCCACGGCGATATCGACCCGACGGCCGTGTTCGATGTCGACGATCTCGCGGTCGCGCTGCTGAAACTGCGCAGCGGCCGCAGCGTATTACTCGAATCGTCATGGGCCGCGCACCAAGAGGACGCCGATTTCAACGGCACCCAACTCTTCGGCACGGTCGGCGGACTGATCTTCCCGCCGCTGCGCCTTTTCCGCCCCGGCAAATACGGTTACAGCCGGGAACAGGTCGAAGCCACGCCCGCCTTCGTGACCCCCAATCGCATGGCGCATTTCGTGGACGTGGTGCTCGGCCGCGCAGAACCCTACGTAGCCCTCGCCGAGTCGGTCACGGTGCAACGCATCCTCGACGCCATCTACGCCTCCGCCGCCACCGGCCGCGAAGTGCGCCTCGATGGCTGACGCCCGGCTTTCGGGTCCGCTCAGATGCCAAAACCTATCTCTCTTCTTACGGCGCTCCCGCCCGCAGTCTGGTCGGATTTCCTCCCGGAATTTCCGCCGGAAAAATTCGGGTCATTCTCCGCCGACGTGCGGCATTTCGATCCCACTAACGAGACGGCGGAAACCTTTGCCGCGGTGCTTCGTACTCACGATCCCGAGGTCGTGGTAACCTCCTGGCGCACGCCCCCGTTGCCCGCCCAGCTGCCGCCGCGTCTTCGCTACGTCTGTCACTTGTGCGGCACCGTGAAGGACCTTGTTACACGCGCCCATCTTGAAACAGGCCTGCTCGTCACCAACTGGGGTTCCTCGATCAGCCGCACTGTCGCGGAGGGCGCGCTATTCCACATCCTCGCCTGCCTCCGCCGTGCGACCGCGCGGACCTTCGAGATGCATCAACAAGGTGCTTGGTTCACCGCCGAGACCTACACGGCTTCGCTCTTTGAGCGCACCGTCGGCCTCCACGGTTTCGGCCCGGTGGCCCGCGAACTCGTGAAACTAATCGCACCGTTCGGCCCGCGCCTGCTCGTGCACGCACCGGATGTCACGGACGCAAACGCCCCGGCGCTGGGCGTCGAGGTCGCCCCCACGCTGGAACGGCTTTTTACCGACAGCGATATCGTGGTGGTAGTCGCTCCGCTCAATGCCGCGACCCGTGGAATCATTAATGAAGCGTTGCTGCGCCGGCTCCGCCCGGGCGGCGTATTCGTTAACGTCAGCCGCGGCGCCCTGGTCGATGAGGCCGCGATGATTCGCGTGGCTTACGAGGGCAACCTCCAACTCGGCCTCGACGTATTCGCCGTCGAACCGTTGCCCGCCAACTCGCCCCTGCGCGGCCTGCCCAATGTTTCGCTTTCCCCCCACACCGCCGGCCCAACCAATGATCGTCGCCGCGACGCGGGGGCGTTCGCCCTCGCAAACCTCCGGGCTTATGCGACTGGCGCCCCCCTGCGGGCGCTCGTGACTCCGGAGCTTTTCGACCAGACCACGTGAAATGTACTCCCCTTTGACTTTGATGTACCTGGCACTTCGATGATGCCCCGGTCCTCCCCCCGCTAACCCCCGACCGGTTCGCTTTTTCAACTACCCCGTACTCCATGAATTGCCGCATCACCCAGAAGGACATCGCGCGCGCGCTTGGTGTGGACAAATCCACCGTGTCCCTGGCGCTGCGTAACCACCCGAGCATCCCCACCGGCACGCGCAAAAAAGTGAAGGCCACTGCCAAAGCCCTCGGGTACCGGCCCGATCCCGCCCTCGCCACGCTGGCGCGTCACCGTTGGGCCGGACACCCGACGGGCCACGACTCGGCATTCGCCTACATCGTGGACAGCCGCATGGAGATCCACTCGGCGCACCGCCGGTTTTACCAAGCATGCCTCGAACGCGCCGACGAACGCGGCTACCGGTTGCACGAGTTCGACCTCGCCGCGTATCCCTCGCTCGAAAGCGCCAGCCGCGTGTTGTTTCACCGCGGCATCCGCGGCCTGCTCGTCCCCCAGCTTTCGCGCAGCCCCGGCCCCAGCATCCAGGACCTTCCGCCGAATCAATTTACTGTCGTCTGCCTCGATCAAGGTTGGATCGAAGTCCCCTATCACCTCGTCGCCCCGGATATTTTTGCAGAAACCCGCCTCGTGTGGCGCACCGCCATCGACCGCGGTTACCGCCGCATCGGCGGCGCGATTCTCAGCCATCGACCGCCCGCAGTCGACGACGCCGCGCGCATAGGCGCCTCGTTTGCCTCGCAACAGGAATGGCTCGCTCCCGAGGACCGCATCCCGCTTCTGCTCAGCGCGCCCGACGACCGGGAAGCGTTCCTGAAATGGATGCACCAGCATCGCCCGGACGCCGTCATCGGCTTCGTCTCGCGCGTGCACCGCTGGTTGATCGAAGGCGGTTGGCGCGTGCCGGAACAAGTCGCGTTCGCCGGCCTCATCCTCGTCGCCAGCGAATCGCCCGATCTCACCGGTTGCATCGCCCAACAAACTACTATCGGCAGCAGCGGTGTCGATGCGCTCATCGCCGCGATCAGCGAAGAAGAGCGGGGCATTCCGGAACAGCAGCGCAAATTGCTGCTGCAGCCGATCTGGAACGAGGGCTCCACGCTTCCAGTCCGCGCCTCGCTCGCGGTGTCCGCCTGATCCGGCGTCGCGTACGCGCCATTTTCTTCATGCCCGAGTTCCCACTTCCCGCCCTCGAAATTTGGTCCGGCTCGCCACCGGACCTTCGCGCCGATGCCGTCGCTGTCGCGACCGAAACGCAGCACCCAAACGACGGGTTGCTGCTCTCCGCGCTGCACCACCCGACGCTCACGATCTATCCCGCGCCGAGCGATCGTGCGACCGGCGCCGCCGCGATCATTTGTCCGGGCGGCGGTTATCGCGTGCTCGCAGTCGAAAAGGAGGGCGTCGCCACGGCACGCTGGCTTAACCATCACGGCATCGCGGCCGGGGTGTTGCATTACCGCGTGTTCCCCAATCACCACCCCGCGCCGCTCCGCGACGCCCGCCGCGCGCTCAGCCTCATGCGCGCCAGAGCCGCAACGCACGGCTTCGATCCCGCGCGCATCGGCGTACTGGGATTCTCAGCGGGCGGACATCTCGCCGCGTCTCTTTCCGTGCTGCACGCGCATCCGGACGCCCTCCCTCCCGGCACGACACCCGAGAGCGCCGGAGTAGACAGCAGCGGCCCGGCGTTTTCGTTGCTGTTCTATCCGGTGATCTCGCTCGGCGCGGCACCCGTGACGATGCATGCGAGTTCGCGCGCGTCATTGCTCGGCGCGGATCCGGCACCCGCACTTGTCGATTTGCTTTCCTTGCACCTCAGCGTAACGCCCGCCGCGCCGCCCACGTTTCTCGCCCACACGTTCGACGACCCGACAGTGCCGGTCGCGCACGCGCGCGCCTATTACGCCGCGCTGCGGAAAGCCGGCGTACCCGCCGAGCTCAACGACACCCACTCCGGCCCGCACGGTCTCGGTCTCGCGCTGGATTCACCGCACGCCACGGTGCGTGCCTGGAGCGAGGCCTGCGCGGCGTGGCTGCGTAGCCGCCGTCTGGGCACATGACCGAAAGGCACGTGGTACCGCTGGGCCCACCGCGAATCACCTGTAACCTCGGTCACCCCGGCCGCCGCACCAGCGGTCGCCCCCCCCTCACGGACGAACCCGCTCAGAGCTTCGCGGTGGCGTTCGCCTCCTCCACGCCGAGCGGCACCAGTTCCCCCGTGCGGCTGAGCCGCGCGAAACGCCGCGCCACCCACCACGCGAGCAAACCGCACAAAGCCAGAAAAAGGTAGCCGAGCGCGTAGTTGTATTTCACCTCCCCCGCCCCATCGCGATTCGGCCACACCCACGACGCCGACGTTACCCACAACCCGATGCCGTTGTTGACCAACAGCGACGCGAGGCCGCGCGAAAGTCCCACCCCCGCCAGTACGGTTCCCAGCCGGTGCCGCGGCACGTAGTCGAACATCATCGCCACCGACGTCACCGTCCCGATCGTGCCGATGCCGGTCCCCAGCAACTTGAACACCAGCACCTCGGTAAACGATGGCGACGATCCCGCGATGGCCTGCAGATAAATAAAAAACGCCAGGTGGTTGAGCATCATCGCGCCGGCGAGAAATTGAAACACGCGGATGCGATCCCAGCGATCCGCCACCCAGCCGCTCAGCGGCAGAAACACCGCAAGTGTCACACCCGATGCGATGGCCATCACATTCCCATAAGCCTGCTTGGGAAACCCCCATTGCTCCGTGTAAAGCAGCGGTGCGAGGGAGCCGAAATCCGTCCAGAAAATCATCTGCGCGAGCGCCACGCTGTAAAGCGCGCGCCATTGCTTCGAACCGAATACCTCCTTCAAAAAAGCGCGCCCATGCGCCCGCAGCTCTGTCCAGTTCGGACGTTTCCACGCAGGCGGCGGCTCCGGCGGCGGCTCTTCTCGTACCCGACTCACCAATACGATCGTCGCGATCGCGACCACGGTCGCGCTCCAAAACACCAGTTGCTGCCCGCTCAATACGAACCCGCCGGGCAACGTATACACCGAGTCCCACCGCCCGATCACGAGCAAGAAAAAGACCCCGACGATCCCCTGCCGCGCAAACGTGTAGGCCGCGTTCGCCCGCCCGCGCTGCCCCGGCGGCACGACTTCGTTGCACAACGATTCGTACGGCGTCGCGAGGTCGCGCAGCATCTCGTAAACGAACAGCAGCGCGACGATCAGCCAGAAACTCTCCAAACTCGGAACGATGATGCACCCCACCGCAACCACGCCCCAACCCACGAGCAGAAACGGTTTGCGCCGCCCCCACGGGGTCCACAGTCGATCGCTCGCGTAATTGCACGTCGCCCCGATGACGATGTTGAACACCCCATTGAAGCTGCCCACCAGCGTCAGCAAAATCGGCACGCTGATGAATTCCCGCAGCTTAAACGTGATCGCCACGCCCGAGATCAGATCGAAATACACCATCGACGCCCACGGCAGCGATAACACCGCCACCCAGCTCCACGGCACCGGCGACTGACCGGTCCGCACCGGCCACCACGGCTTTTTCGCTCCGGCCCCCTTCACGGCCGACCGCTCTCCCGGCGAATCCACGCCAACCGACGCGCGAAGTCCGCCTGAAAATCTTCACGCCAACGACTCACCGTTTCGCGCGGACCGACGCCCGACACCGGATCGCTTTCCACATCGATCCACCAGCCATCGGTCGCACGACGAAATTGTCCGCCCCAACCCGGTTTCGCTGGATCGGCCGGATCGTTGCCCCCGCGCGGCAGGAAAAAAAACCACGCCGGTGTGTCGCCCTCCTTCAAACACCCATGCGGATTCGGCGCCGTCCACGTCTCGACCGGATAAAGCCGCCCCAGCTCCGCCGCACTCCGTACATGTTTCTCAACCCACGCCCGACTCGTGGTGGCGACATCGCCCGTCAGATACATCCCACGAAACGATGCCTCGCGTTTATCCCGCCCGGCCGGCGCCAGGCTCAAGATGTAATTCACTCCAGGAAACTCCTCCCGCATCCAATCAGCCAGGCCATCCTGGTCCGCGATGTCGTAAACCTGAAATTTAGCGAGAAACGCCTGCCACTCGTCCGGCGTGCGCCCGGTTTTTACCCGCCACAAAGCCTGCGCGAGATCGGTCTGCCCGCCCCACACACTCACGTGCAGACGCCTCGCCGAGCTGCCAGCATCGATCAGTTCCACCAACCGCCGCGACCCCGCTGTATCGTGGCCCTCGCCAATCGCTCCACGCCCGCGCTGCGGGTTTCCCGAGACAATCACGCCGTGCAGCGCCTCCACCGTCGGCCACCCCGGCTCGCCGGAATTCACCACTAAGTCCGTCCGTACCGCCCCGTAAGCCGTCACGATTTCCCGGACAAGGTCGGGCCGGGTGACAGGTGTTTTGATTTCTCCGGGCGTGCCCGACGCCGTCGCCATCAACAACTCCACTTCGAACGCATTCGCGTAAACCATCAACCGGACCAGCGACTGTTCATCGTCCGGATCCCCGCCGATATCGGTCAACACCGCGAGCCGGGGACGCGGGCCGACGCTCGGAGCATCGCCCAAGGCTGCAAGCGATCCGTCTGCACCTGCGCCTGCGCCGACGACGCCGAACGCCAGACAAAAAAAGCAAAACCAACTCGGGGTTGAAGAGTAACGCACGATAAGGGGCATGACCAAAGGGGGAACCAAGACGGACACAAATCCCGCATGCGTATGCCAACCGCGGTCAACTCATCCCGATGAGCAAGCCCTTCTCCACCATGCGCCGGTCGCTCATCGGGATGAGCCGGACGGAGTTTGTTCCCGCCAGCGAACTTGCTCCGTATGCACCGCCCCACCGCCCCCCTTTCTCCTGTGTCCGCTCCGCACCCGCTTCTACTCCCTGCCAACCAACTACCCGTTCTTCGCGCGAACTTTTGCTGGTATCGGTCCAGCCCAGGTCAGGGCTACGAAGTAAGCCTCTTCAAACGGGAATTTCAGGTCGAGTCACCCGGCGTCACACGCCGCGTCGCCATCACCGCCGACAACCGCTATGTTCTCTGGCTCAACGGCGAAATCATCGGACGCGGCCCTCTGCGCGGCACACTCGATTCTTACCAGGTCGAAATCTACGATCTCACCTCGCGACTACGCCCAGGCCTCAACGTCCTCGCGGCCGAAGTGCGCTGGATGGGCCGCGATACCCCGGTCGCCGAGATCCACACGCCGTGGCCTGGTTGGTGGGTGCAGGATCTCGACGCCGTCGAACTCGACACGCCCGGCCAGTGGCTCGCCTACGCCGACACCTCCGTACGCCCCAACGACGCACCGCCATTCTCCAACGTTCACACTTTCCTCGGCCGCCTCGATCGCGTCGAACCCGCCCTGCGCCCGTCCGACTGGCAGTCCCTCTCCGGTCCCGCCTGCGCTGCGTGGGCGCGCGCCGTGCAGAACGGTCCGGCCGCTCGCTCCCCCGGCTGGGGCATCACGCCGCTGCGCCGGCTGGCACCGCGCAGTTTGCCCGCGCTCGCGGAAGAGCCGGGAGTATTTCGCACCGCCCTGCATCACCGGCAACCGGTCGCGCTGCCCTGGACCGTTGGCGCAGGCGAAGCGGGCGAGCTCTGGCTCGATGTCGGCGCGATGACCACCGGCTACCCGCGCCTGGAGTTTCGCGGGGGAAGCGGGCGCGAGGTGCACGTCGTTTACGCCGAGGCACTGGGTCGCTGGCGGACCGACGGGACGGATCCGGTCTGGGAAAAAAGCGGTCCGCGCGCCGACCTCGCCACCGGCGAACCCCACGGCGTGCGCGACGAACTCGTGTTGCCCGGCGAGGCGTGGACGTTCGAACCGTTCCATTGGCGCACCTTCCGTTTTATCAAACTCGTCGTCGCCCCCGGCCCCGACGCCGTGACGCTTATGGCGGCCGCGTACACCGCCACTTATTTTCCTCATCGCGTCACCGCGGAGTTCCGATGCACCGAGCCCGACATCGACCGCTGGTGGGAAATCAGTCTGCGCACGCTGCGCCTCTGTGCCCACGAGACCTACGAGGATTGCCCCTACTACGAGCAACTGAACTACGTCGCCGACACCCAGCTGCAGGCATTGTGCACCCACTACCTCGCCAACGACACCCGGCTCACCCGGCGCTGCTTGGAACTGTTTCGCGACTCGCTCGGACCCGATGGCCTCATCGGCGCGCGCGTCCCGTCGCACCCTCGGCAACTCATCCCACCGTTCGCGCTCAACTGGATCCAACTGGTCGGCGACTACTGGCGTTGGTGCGGTGAATCGGAAACGGAATTTGTCCGCAGCTGCCTGCCCGCGATCGACCAGGTGATCGCGCATTTCAACCGGCACATGACTGACGCCGGACTGCTCGGCCCCATGGAACACTGGCAGTGGGTCGATTGGACCGACGAGTGGCGCAACGGTGTGCCGTCCGCCGTGCTCGATCGCGCAGGCAGCACCGTACTCAGCGGTTTGTTCGTGCTCGCGCTCGACGTCGCCGCCGATCTTCACCGCGCGGCCGGCGAAGCCGACGCCGGACAACGCTGGACTCGCCTCGCTCAACGCACGCGTCGAGCCATCCGCCGACTGACGTGGTCGGAATCTGCCGGCCTGTTTGTCGACGGCCCGGGTGAAACGCCGCCCGCCTTTTCCCAACATGCGCAAGTGATGGCTATTCTGTGCGGCGCCGCCGACACGCGCCAACGCCGCCGTGTAGCGTCGCGCTTGCTTGGTGACGAACGCCTCGTGGCGATGTCCCTCTCGCAACGTTTCTGGCTGGCGCGAGCGCTGGAACGCACCGGCCATTACCACGAATTCTTCCCCCACGTGCTCGCCCCGTGGCGAACCATGACGAACCACGGTCTCACCACCTGGCAGGAACGCGAAGACCCCACGCGCAGCGATTGCCACGGTTGGTCCGCGTGGATGGTGCATGATTTTTTCGCGTCGGTTTTGGGCGCGACCGCCGCCGCCCCGGGTTGGACGCACCTCACCATCGCCCCGCAATTCTCCGCGACCAACGCCGCCGCAGGCGCCTTCGATTGTCCCACGGGGCGCATCGCCGTCGAGTGGTCAAAAGATGTCGCGGCCGGCACCGTCGAGCTCCGCCTTTCCACTCCACCGGGCGTGCCCGTCACCGTCCGCATTCCCGGCTCCGCGCCGCTCGAGTTGCCCGACGGCGCCAATGGCCGCTGGGTTTTCCCGTTCCCAGGACGCCCGACCCGAAAGGCGCGCCTACTCCCCCTGCCCGTCCGATGACTACTCCCACCTCGCTCAAAATCGCCTACCTCGGCGGCGGCTCGCGCCAATGGGCTCGCGCCCTCATGCGCGACCTCGCCCTCTCTGCTCACCTCGGCGGGGAACTCGTGCTGTTCGATCTCAACGCTCCTGCCGCGCAGAAAAACGTGCTCGTCGGCGACGATATTTTTTCGCGACCCGAAGCGCGCTCCCATCTGCGCGTGCGCGCCGCACGCTCACTCGCCGACGCGTTGCGCGGTGCCGACGCGGTGGTGATTTCCACCGAACCCGGCCCCGTGACCATGCGATACGCGGACCTGGTGATTCCGGCGCGTCACGGGATTTTGCAGACCGTCGGCGACACCACCGGGCCGGGCGGCCTCGTGCGCGCCATGCGCGCAATTCCCGACTACTTGGATTTCGGCGAAGCCATCGCCCGCCACTGTCCGCGCGCGTGGGTGATCAATTACACCAACCCGATGACCCTGTGCACCGCCGCGTTGCACGCCACGTTTCCGGCGATCCGCGCGTTCGGTTGCTGTCACGAAGTCCTCGGCGTCCGCACGCGCCTCGCAAGCGACGTCGCACGCTGGCTCGACGTCCCTGTGCCGCCTGGCGAGGAAATCGAACTCGATATCGCCGGCCTCAATCACTTCACGTGGGCCACCGCCGCGCGCTGGCTTGGCACGGATCTTTTTCCGTTCATCGCCCAAGACGCGGCCCGTCCCGCCGCCTCGCGCAACGCGTCCGCGCTCGCGCGAAAAAACCGCGCGCGCGAAGAGTGGTTCGAAAGCCCCGGTTTGGTCGCACTCGATTTATTCCGTCGTTACGGCGCGCTTGGCGCGGCGGGCGAACGTCACCTCGTCGAGTTTCTCCCGGAGTATTTGCGCGATGAGCAGACCTTGCATCGCTGGGGCGTGGTCGCGACGCCGTATGCATGGCGACTCCGCCATCGCAAAGGCCCGGACGAGTCGCTCGACGCGCTGCGTCGTCAGCCACTCAAGCCCAGCGGCGAGGAAGGCGTGCGTATGCTCGAAGCGCTCACGGGCCACGGCGAGTTCGTCACCAGCGTGAATCTTCCGAACACCGGCCAGATGCCGGGTCTACCGCCTGGTGCGATTGTCGAAACCAACGCCCGGTTCAGCGCCGGACAGATCGCGCCACTCGTGCCGCGTCGTCTCGCGCCCGCCGCCGAAGCGCGCGTGCGCCACGCCGCCGACGTGCAAGCGCAGATCCTCGCCGCCGCCCGCGCGCGCGATGTCTCTGCCGCGTTCAACGCGCTCATCGCCGATCCGCTCTGCGCCAGACCGATCGACGACACGCGGACGATGTTTTCAAAAATGCTCGCGCATGCCCGCACTCATTTGCGCGGCTGGAATATTTCGTCGCACCGCGCCCGCCCTTTCTCCTCGCCGAGTTGAAACCCTCATGACTTTTCCCCGCTCTTTCGACGAACGTCTCGTTCATCTCCGCGCCGACCACGCGGCTTTGATCAAGCGCCCGAATCAACCGGATGACTCCGTCAGCGCGCACGGCCTCTACCAGCGTTTCCTCCATCCGGTGGTGACACCTGAGCACGTGCCGTTGGAGTGGCGCTACGACCTGAATCCCGCGACCAATCCGCACCTGCTCGAACGCATGGGAATCAACGCAACGATGAATTCCGGCGCCATCCTGCACGAAGGCCGCGTGCTGCTGTGCGTGCGCGTCGAGGGTTGGGATCGCAAAAGTTTTTTCGCGATGGCGGAGAGCGCCAACGGCATCGACGGATTCCACTTCCTCGACGAACCCTGCGTGATCCCGGAGACCGCGGTGCCCGACACGAACGTCTACGACATGCGTCTCGTCGCGCACGAAGACGGCTGGATCTACGGACAATTCTGCACCGAGCGCCGCGACCCCGCCGCACCACCCTCCGATCAATCTTCCGCCATCGCCCAGGCCGGCCTCGTACGCACGCGCGACTTCCGCACGTGGGAACGCCTGCCGGATTTGCGCACGCCGTCGAAACAACAACGCAACGTCGTGCTGCATCCCGAATTCGTCGCGGGATGCTACGCATTCTATACGCGTCCGCAGGATGGCTTCATCGACGCGGGCAGCGGCGGCGGCATCGGTTGGGGCCTTTGCGAATCGATGGAAAACGCCGTGATCACCGAGGAGCGGATCATCGACGCGCGCGTGTACCACACCATCGCGGAACTAAAAAACGGCCAGGGTCCCGCGCCGCTTAAGACCGCTCGCGGCTGGTTGCACCTCGCACATGGCGTGCGCAGTTGCGCGGCGGGCTTGCGTTACGTGCTCTATCTTTTTCTCACCGATCTCCACGAGCCATGGCGCGTGATCGCGAAACCCGGCGGATATTTCCTCGCGCCCGTGGGCGACGAACGCGTGGGCGATGTCTCGAATGTCGCGTTCTCGAACGGCTGGGTGCTACGCCCCGATGGCACGGTGTTAATCTACTACGCTTCATCCGACACGCGCCTGCACGTGGCCGAGAGTCACCTCGACGTCCTCCTCGATTACGTGCTCCACACCCCGCCCGACGGTTTGCGCAGCGCACGCTGCGTCGAGCAACGCCTCGACCTCATTGCGCGCAACCGACCGCGCTGAGTGTGGCGGCCTGTCGGCGACCCATTCATGCTCGCACCCCAGAATAACTCGCTGCGCCAGACAATCCTCCTCGACGGAGTCTGGGAACTTTCGCTCACGGGCCGCCACGCGGAGGAAAACGTTTTCGTCGCTGATCGACTTGTCGCGGTGCCAGCAAGTTTGGAAGAACAATTCTGCGAAGCGTGGTGGACCTCTGGCGAACACGACGTGTGTTATCGACGCTGCTTCGAGATTCCTACCGAGCCCGCCGCACGTCACTGGAGCATTCACTTCGGCGCCGTAAATTATCGCTCCGAGGTCTGGGCCAACGGCGTTTTGCTGGGTATCCACGAAACCGGTCCCACCCCGTTTTGTTTTCCGTTGTCGCCCGCGTTTTCTCCGGGCGCAGCCGTCGATCTACGCGTGCGTGTGTCGCAAAAACTTTCCGCGGAAACTGTGCCGCAGGGCAATTTACGCAACAGCGGGACGAGCGGCCAATTCTCCGGACAATATCCCGACGTCCCCTTCGATTTCTTTCCGTTCATCGGCATTCATCGCTCCGTTTCGTTGGTGGGTGTGTCAGCACGAGCGGCGTTGGAAACGCTGCGCGTCGAATCGACCTTCGAAGCGCCCGATGCGTGGCGCGTGCAGATCACTGGGGCGGTAAATGGGCACGCGTTACGCGTGCACTGCGCCGTTCCGGAACTTGCGTGGGCGGCAGACGCCGTCGTAAGCGAACGTGAGTTTTCCGCCGAGGGCGTGCTCTCCGACGTGGAGCGTTGGGACGTTGGCCGCCCGAAACTTTACGCGCTCCACATCACGCTCGCCGACGCAGTAGGAAATGTGGTCGACGCCTACACCCGTCGCGTGGGATTCCGCGAAGTGAAGGTGGTCGGCCAAGCGCTGCACCTGAACGGACGCCCAATCCGGCTGACCGGCTTTGGCAAACACGAGGACTTCCCCGTCCTCGGCAAAGGTTACAACGCCGCGGTCGCGATTCGCGATTTCTCGCTGCTGCGGTGGACCGGCGCTAACTCGTTTCGCACGTCGCACTACCCCTACGCGGAGGAGGTGCTGGATCTCGCCGACGAGCTTGGTGTGCTCGTGATCGCGGAGGCTCCGGCTGTTTCGATCAATTTTCACTTCACCACCGACGAGACGCTACGCACGCACGTGCGCTGCATCGACGAACTGATCGCGCGCGACCGGCACCATCCCAGCGTGATCCTGTGGTCGGTGGCGAACGAGTCTCTGTCGACGCATCCGAAGGCGCGACCCTATTTCGAACAGGTGACGGCTCGCGCCCGCGCGCTCGATCCGAGCCGGCCTTTGATCGGCGTCACATGTCATGGAGCGGCCGATACGACGCTCGACCTCTACGATGTCATCGGCGTGAACCTGTATCCCGGCTGGTATGAATTCCCTGGTCAGCTCGACATCGCCGAGGAGCAGTTCGTTCGCACGCTCGAGGCGATCCATGCGGTGTTTCAGGGGCCGATCATGATCACCGAAACTGGTGCAGACGCAGTGGCCGGGTTTCACAGTTTGCCCGCGCGCCAGTGGTCGGAAGAGTATCAGGCGGAGTTGATCGAGCGGCTCCTCAAGCGCGGCCGCACGCTGCCGTATTTGATGGGCGAGCACATCTGGAACTTCGCCGACTTCGCCACCGCGCAAAACTTCCCGCGCGCGCTCGGCAATCGCAAAGGCGTCTTCACCCGCGATCGCCAACCCAAGTTCGCCGCCCACTGGCTGCGGCGATGGTGGAACGGCGCGGGGCAGTAGCCGCTCAACGCGCGGGCACCGTCACAGTGTTCTCACCCGCGTGCAGCGTGGTCTCTTTTCCCTGCGCCCGGAAGATCGCGGGAAGTCCTGCGGGAACGTCCACGACATACTCCAGAGTGTCCGCGCGGCGGACAAATTTGACCCGCACGATTCCCTTCGGATGCGGCATTTCGCCGCTAAATTCCGTTAGCTTTCCCGGAGCAGGAGCGATCACCACGCTTTTGAACCGCGGCGACGAAGGGCGGATTCCGCAAGTCGTGGCCAGCAATGCGTAGAGCGGATGCGCGCTCCACGCATGACAATCGGAGCGGCTTTCCACGCCGTGTTCGGGAAACGTACTCAGCCCCGCCGCGATGAACGGCTTCCAACGATCAATCCGCGGCAGCACCAAATCCCCCAGGCCGGCGGCGGCGATCGCTTCGAAAACGTAGTATTCAAAATACAACGTCGGCTGCACGAGCGAAGCGTCGTCAACCAGCTTCCGTGCGAGTGCGACCCGGCCGCCCGGGGCAGCATCCGCAAGGACTGCGAGGCTGTTGGTGTGCGTGGTGAAAAGCGTTTTCGCCGACGTCTCAGCGAAGAGTTGGCGCGACTCGTCCCAGCAGTGTTTTTTGACGGCGTCTTTCAACAACTGCGCCTGCTCAAGATAAAATTCCCGCTCGCCCGGCCGCGGCGCGAGTCGCGTGAGGTCGGCGACTTTTTCCAACGCGAGCGCGAGCAACAATGACACATGCGCCGAGCCACCCTCTTCCGCTCCGGGAGGCGAACCGAGGGCAAATTCTCCCACACCGCCGTCCACATGATTCCAATAAGGCAGCGGACCAAGCAATCCGGTCGTGGGATCGATGCGTTGCAAAAACCAATCGAGAATGAAGCGTGCCCCCGGCAGCAATTCTGCGAGGAACGCCGTGTCCTCCACGTGCATATAAAAATCGTGAAGCGAAAGCAGGTAGATCAGCGAAAAGGGCGGGATCATCTGCGGCTCTCGCGAGGGATAACGGCTCGTGGTTAATCCCATTGGTTGCAGCGAGGCGTTGAATGCCTCCAGTGCGCGGCGGGCCAATCGAGCGTCACCAGACACATACAACGAGATCAGCGCCTGGATGCGGGTGTCGCCGATGTATTGAAGCTGCTCGTAATACGGGCAGTCCATATAGGTTTCCAACGCGCAGAGCCGCGCCGTGCGCCAGCTCGCGGTCCAGACCGGCCCGAGCGCGGGATCGCTTGACGTGAAACGCGCCTTTTCCTCCAGCGGATACGCTGTGAAACGATTGTTGAACGACTCCACTACGAGCGGTTCCTCCGCGGTGTTGACCGTCACTTTCACGTAGCGGAAAACACGAATCCACAGCGGCACGAACGCGCGTTGCGCGCCGCCGTCAGCCACGAATTCGTCGTAGTAACCCTTCATCACTTTGCCCTGCCATTCGTCGCGATGCCCTTTGCCCCCGCCGGGTTGAAAGAGCGCTTCCTGATATTGCACGCGCACGCGCGCATCCTTCCCGCCAGACAACATGAGTTGCGGAAATCCCATCGTGAGCACGCGGTGGTCGATGAGAAATTCCGCTTCGGTGTTGGCTGGAATTTTCACCGGGCCTGCGCCGAAGGCGTTGATCGGAAGCGCGGCGATGCCCTTGGTCTCGACGAGATAGCCAATGGCTTCGTCGCGCGCTTCCATCGCAGGAATGCCGCGCGGTTCCAGCAGCCACGAATTGCCGCGATACGTATTCAGGCCGGCATGATTCCCTTTGCCCAACGGCACCGCCTTCGGCCAGGCCGAGTCGTCGAACCCGCGTTCCATCCAGCCCCACGGATGTAAGCGACCATCCACGCGGTCAGTCGGCCCGGCGATGTAGCCACCGCCCACGTCTGGCGAACGGTGAGGAATCCACGCGTGCGCGGCGTCGGCCAGCACGCGCCATGTGCCGTCGGTATTCGCTGAGTTCTCCTCCGCGCCGCCGCCTTGCAAAATAAACGCGAGCCGCCGCGAAATCTGATTGGCTGGCGACAATCCGGGCGCCGCGCGCCACACTTGCACGGCGAGTTGATTCGGACCCGCCCGCAAATACTGCGCGAGATCGACCGTTTCGTAGTTCCAATGCGCGAGGTCGCTGATCGCCGGCCCCCAGCTCGCGACGACCCCATTCACGAAAAGCCGGTAACGGTTGTCCGCACTGAGGTGCACCACGAAGCGCTCCGGTTTGGTCTCAAGTACGAATCGTTTCCGAAACAGATAAAGCCCCGCATCGTCAAATCCGCCCGCGCCCGTCCCGATCCACTCGGCGAACGCGGGGTCGTCCAACTGCGCAGGCTTTGTCACGAAGGGGCGCGCGCCACTCGTCTGCGTAACAATGCCCAGCCAGAGCGCCACCAATAGAAAGGCAGACGTGGACGCGCGGGAGATCATTGCGACGAGGTTACTCCGGGGCGCGTTCGCATCGCATCACAATGGCAGCGCGCGCGAACCGAGTTACCGCTCATGCCCGGCGTCGACGGCGGTACGCTGCGAAGCCCAGACACGCCGCCGCGAACAACCCGTAAGTGGACGGCTCAGGCACAGCGCTGTTGATCATCCCGTCGTTGAATTGTACGGCGCCGCCATTGATCGTGATCTGCGAGAGATTTTCCAAAGAGAAGCCAAGGCCGCTCACGGCGATCGTCGCGCCGGTGACGTCACCGACGAAGTTGATCGTGCCTTCCCACGTCGGGTCCGCGCTGTGCATGCCGAAATCGAACATAGCGCCCTCATTCAGCGTGATCGTGAGCGCGCTGCCCGCGAGCACATTGAAGTTGGAGCCCAGCGTCAGCGCGCCGCCGCCCAAATGCCAATGCTGACTGCTCACCGCCAGCACCGGTAAATCGAATTTAACACCCAGCCCATCGTTCACGATCCCGCCGGTTCCGAGACTGAGCGTCTCAACGCCCGCAGGGAGAAACCAACCTGAAACGCCCGAGGCGATGGTCAGGCTGTTGGCCAGAAAGTCGCCGCCGACATCCAGCCCGACGAAATCGTCGGTGGCCAATACGAGGTTGGCGCCCCATCCCGGCGAGCCCGAGGGCGACCAGTTGGCAGAATTACTGAAGGAGAAGTCGCCGCCCGCATTCGTCCAGATGGCGGACTGTGCGGACAACGTAACGGGAAGAAGCGCCGTGAGCGCGGCGAGGCGGAAACGAATCAGGAGGGTTTTCATTGGCGGGGATCGGAGTAAGGTTGTGGTTGTGAGATGAATACGTCTTCGGCCGTGGCGGCCGCACGGCGGAGAACGGAGACCGCGCTGCCGGGCGCGATCACAAGCGAGGAGTGGTCGGCATTTGATGCATCGCCTTGGCGCCGCCACTTGCCTGCTGGCGTGCGCCAGTACGCGACCCAGCGCGTGCCGTCCCACAAGCTGACGGTGTCCGCGCTAAAGAGGGCGTCGGAGGAATTCCAATTTCCCGGCCCGTCGAATTCGAAATCCGCGAGCGTCTGCGGGACCGGGAAACGAATGCCCGTGTAAACCGTACCCGCGCCGCCATGACGCAACAACTGGCGCGATTCCGGCACGACCCCGGGCAGCACCAATGTCGCGGCCGGGCGCGCCGGACGCCGCGTGAGGCCCCAAGCTTGCTGCGCGGCGATGACGCGATCGTTCTGCGGCGCGTTGCCCGTGAACTGACCGATCCAGGCGTTCTGCGTCGTCGAACGATAATAGGCCACCCAACGCGTGCCGTCCCACAAGCTGACGGTATCCGCGGTGAAGAGCGAATTGCCCGGCGTCACGATCTGGCCGAAAAGCGAATCGAGCGTATCGGCGGGCGCGATCTCGATCACATCGCCGGCCGCGACGCTCCAGCCTGGCGCCGTGAGCGCGACGCTCTGGCTGGCTCCATCCTGGAGATCCACGGTCACACTGTTGCCGGTGTTCGCAACCACGAGCGCCTGTCTTCCGGCCTGCGCGCCTTCGAGTACGCGCAACCAGTACGGGCTGGCGGTGAACGCACCGGCGTTAAACGGCGCACCGACGACCGTGATTTCATTGGCGCTAACGCCCGCCACTTCACCGCGGTAGATCGCCGGGCTGAGCAACGGATGACTGTAGTAGCGGGTCGAGCTGCCCGCGGGCAATTCGAGGGCGACGTAACCTTCGGGCTGACTGCGCTCCGTGTTACCACCGAGTGTCACGGCGAGCCGCAGGAATCGTCGCGTGGCACCACTCGGGGGGGTATCTTCCACCGTCACGGCCGCGCCGACCGCACCAGGATTGATGGCGAGCACCGTCCACGTGTCCAAGTCGCCAGACGCTTCGACGACGTAGGTCACGCCGGGTTGCGCACGTTGAAAGGTCAAGCTCGCGCGTCCGTTCGCATGCGCGAGCGTTGGGCGGTGTAGCAAACGTCCATCGGGCTCGCCCACGCCCAACGCATAGTCCAATAGCGACGCGCCGATGGGCAGTGCCACCGTGACCGTCGTCGCGGCGGTGAAATTTCCATCTTCAGTCTTAACCGTGATAACCGCTCCGCCCGCGGCGACCGCCGTCACGAGACCGTTTTCATCCACGGCGGCGATTGCGGGATGACTGGAACTCCAGCTCACGTTCGCGTTGTCGGCGTCGACCGGCTCGATGGTCGCGGTCAATTGCTGTGTCGCGCCGATGGCCAGGGCGATTTCATCAGGCGCGACGCTCACGCGCGTCACCGGTACGCTCGGGTCGGCGTCGATTGCGCCGAAAGTCACGGTACCGTACGCTGCCGGGTTGTTATTCAGATTACTGCCGAACCAAGTGACATAGCGATCGCGCCCGCCCTCGGTGTCATTGTCGTTAATCTGGAAATCGATGCCGAGCTCCCGCCCTTCCTGCGGCGTGATGCCGAGAATCGCGAGCGGCACTTTCACTTCGAGCACATAACCGCGATACGCGGAGTCCTCTTCCTTGAGCGAGATCGCTGCCTGCACGCCGGCGTAATCCAAACCCGAGGGATTCGGTGGAAACACCGCCGTGCGAATCAGCACGGTGCCGTTCGCCTGCGGCAGGAACACGAACTTCAGGTCGTTCACGTTATCCGACGTTCCAGTCTTGCTGTTATTGCCGTCGAGGAAGAGTTCGACGCCGTCGTTGTTCCAGTCACTCGCCTCCGTCGTGATCAGTGCGTCATCCGTGACATCGACCAGCAGATGCAGATCCGTGGGGGTGAACACGGCGCGCCAGGCACTCGAAAGATTCGCGGCAGAAGGCACCGTTTCTCCCGCTGCGGGTTTGTTAATCACGCCGATGATGTCGCCGTACGCGGCATCGATCGAGCCGTCCAACATGGGCGCGATCGCCGCGTGCGGCACGATGAGTTCGCCAAGGGTGTTCACCGTCACCGTGAGTTGCGCCGCGAACCCGCCTTGCGCAGTCGTCGCCGTGATAGTGGCGATGCCGACCCCGACTCCACGAATCGAAGCAGCATTGAGCGCCGTGGGACTTACCGTCGCCACCGACGGATCGCTGGACGTCCATGTGACGGCGCGATTGCTCGCATCGGCGGGCAGGACGTTCGCCGTCACCGTTTGATTCTGGCCGACGTTAAGCACTACGCCAGACGTATTCAGGCTGACGCTCGTGACCGGAATCGTGGTGGGCTCGCCGACTGTGGCGAGGAGCCAAGCCGGCACTTCGCTCGTGTCGTCGCGACCATCCCGATACGGCACGATGTTTCGCTCTTCGCCCATCGGGATGCCGTCGGCGCTCGCGCCATTCACTTCGCCCAAGCGCCAATCCTGCGCGTCGCGCACAAAGACGATTTCATCGGTCTCGCTGCCGTGCGTGAGCGTCACCACGCCGTCGGCCACTTGCACCGTGGGTGCCGCGCCGGCTTTGCCGGTCGGGTACAACACGGTCAACAACGCCGCCTCGCCGGCCTGCCGGCTGAAGCTCGCGTAACGCACGCCACCGCCCTCGCCCTGTCCAACGGCAAACGGATCGAATCCGCCCGAGACCACATGTAGATCGTGATGCGTGCCGAGAATCGTCGCGGCACCTTCGCCGAGCGCGATCGTGTTGGCCGATGCCGTTTGGAAACGCGCTTCGTAGTGCAACGCTTCGGCGCCCGCGAGGTCGTCGAGCAACACCACATATTTTCCGCGCACGACCACGACGTGGCGATTCAGTTTCGAAAGCGCGGAGTTCGCATAGAGCGGACGCAGATCCGACGCTGCGTAGTGGAAGCCTGAGCCGGAACCGAAGCGCAGGTATTTCGCCGGCTGCGCGACCGTGTCGAGCCCGGTGCGCTGCCCGACGCCGTTGATCAGGTAAGTCGATTGATACGCGCTGCCGAAAAACCCGAGCGACGGCTCAAGGTGAATGAGCCGTTCCCACGTGTCGCCGGTTTTCGCCACGAGCACGAAGGCGCCACCGTCACCGCGATTATGCGTAGCACCGCCGCTGTAAGCCATCCAGAGCCGGTCCGATTGAAACACCCCGTGTCCGGCGCCGCGGAACAATACCGCTTTCTGCAACGCGGGCTTCGGTTGTTGATACGTCGACGGCGCAGCGGCGCGACGCCAGAGGAAGTAGAACGGACTGGCCGCATTCCAATAGAAGCGCTGGCCACCGTTGTCCGCCGCCCAGCGCAGGAGTCGATCGCCACCCGGAGTGAGCGACTCGAACAACGCGGAGCGCTGGCTCGAGGGTCCGCCTTCCACCGCGCCGTCGGTCCCATAGAGACCCTCCGCCCACACGTAATTGTGGCGGCTGATATTCGCGAAGTGATGATCCGGTCCGTGAAGGTAAACCGACCAGTAGTTGCCGAGCCGATCCAACGCGAGTTCCTCCAACAAAGCCTCGTGACCGCCGTAAAAACGCTGCATCGCCATCACGCCTTTCAGCGCATACTCGACGCCGTAGTTGTTATACGTGATGCCCTCGTGCCCGCCGCTATCTTCCAGCATGAGCGCACGCAATGTCAGCGGCAGGTGTTGATTCGCGAGATCGGTGGCGCGTCGCGCTAGTTCCGACTCGTAATAGAGCACCAGCGCACCGATCCCACTGCCTCCGTGACACACGCCCCGCCAGTTGTTCACGGGATCGTACACCCACCAGTTCGGACTCAGCGACGGGTCGACCGACGAGAAGTATTGCGACACGCCTTTATCGAGCAGCGCGTTGCGGATCGTCGCGCGCTGCGTCGGCGTCATGACATCGTGACACCAATCATAGACCAGCGCCGCACCCAGGCTGCGTTCGGAGGACACCAAATCGGCGCCGCGATTGAAATCATGCCCGTTCACCCATGAATCGAGCGCGGCGGTAGCGAGCGCTTCCTCGATAGCGCGCTCGGCGTATCGCACGTCTCCCGAGATGACGTAGGCAAACGCGAGCAGGCCCGAGTTGCCTTGCATGTTGCGCGAATCCAACGACGGCGATGCCGCCAGAAGCGCGTTGGCACGTGCAAACAACCGCGCACGGCGGTCAGCCACTTCGGGTGCATTCACCCGCTCGCGAATCGCAGGGATGTCGTCGGCCGTGAAAAACAGAAACGGATGCCGGTTCGCCTGTGTCGCTACCACCGCGATCGCCGCTCCGGCAGTGTGTCCGCCGTCCTCGGTGGTTGCCGTGATGATGGCACTACCCACGCCGACGCCGGAGACCACGCCGCCAGCATTCACCGATGCCACGGAGGGATTGCTCGAACTCCACGTGACGTTCTGGTTCGTCGCGTTGGGCGGCCCGACCATGGCGGTGAGTTGCTTCGTTTGCCCGATTTCCATCAACCAATCCTCGGGCGAAACGGCTACGCTGAGCGCGGGGATATCACCCGACCCCGCCGGAGCGACGAAACGCACGTCGTCGTAATGCACCACCGCGCCGGTCATCGCACCCCATGCGCGGATCTGCAGCCGCCAGTTCGCGGTCGAAGACGGAGCGACCGCCCACCCGTTGAAGGGAATTTCAACGCGCGTCCATTCCTCGGTCGCGACGATCGCCGTCGTGATCGGCGCGCTGTCGGGGTTGAACACGATGGCGTCACCCGCGCCGGCATCGCGCACCTGGAAACGGATTGTGCCGGCCTTCGTCGAACGATACCAGAACTCGAAGTAACCACTGCCTGAATACGGTGTGAGCCCGGCCATCGTCACGTCAGCGCCCTGCGGGTTGAAAGTCGATGTGGCGAAGTCAGACCCGTAACTTATCCGCCAGCTCGCCGTGCCGGATCGCCGGATCGCCGTGTCGAGCGTGCCGGTCGCGCCGTACGCATGCGTCGCCGCATCCGAGAAAATAGCCCCTTCGAGCTCGTTCGGCGGCGCGCCCGTCACCGTGACCTGGCTCGTCGCGGTGAAGCCTCCGTCCGCGGTTGTCGCGGTGATCGTCGCGACGCCTTCACTCACGCCGGTCACCACGCCGGCGTTATTCACTGTCGCCACGCCTGGCGCGCTCGACGCCCACGTGACGGTCGTTGTGTCGGCATTGGCTGGCACGATCGTGGCGGTCAGCGTATCGGATTCACCGACGTCGATCGCCAACTCGCTCGGTGAAACCGACACGCCAGTCACCGGATTTGTCGCCGCGTCGACCACCGTTAAGTTGGTGACGGTCAGCCAGCCTGAGGCAGGCTCGTTGATGTTGACCGACAAGTTCGACAAACTGGTGACCGCGTTCTGCTCCGTGCGAAAAGCAAAATTATCGGCGAGCAACAACTCCCCGCCGCCCTCCGGTGTGACATAGACCGAGTAGGTATGCGCGGGCACATCGACCACAAAGCGGAAGCGATAGGTCACGCCAGCTTCGTAAGGAATCGCAGGCGGTGTGAACGTGTATTCGTCACCGTTGCGCGCACTCAGGTTGCCCGTCGCATTGAAGCCTACGATGGCCGCGAGTTGATTGAACGCGGACACCGTATTCGCCGAGAGACCGACGTTGCCGTTGATGGGCTTCAACGACGGCGTCACATCGAACGTCGCGATGAACGCGCCGGACTGCGTCGCCATCGGCGTGTTATAAAACCCGCTGCCCGACAAAGCGGTGATCGAACCTTCGGGGTTGATCACCAATTCCAACGCTCGCGTGCCTTCATCAGCAGGACCGGTCAGGCCGTCACTATCCGCGACGCGCACGGTGAAACTGTAAGCCCCCGTCGCCGTCGGCGTGCCCGCGATCACGCCCGCACTTGAGAGACTCAAACCCGGCGGTAACGCCCCGGTGTCAAGCGTCCAGGTGAGCGCTCCATCGCCTGGTGACGCGGTGAGTGTGCGCGAGTAAGCGGCATTGAGCACGCCCGGCGGCAATGCCGTCGTGGCGACCTCCGGCACCGCATTTGGCGGCGGGAGAATGGTGAGGCTCAGCGATTGCAGGTGCTCATCCGCCGCGCCGATTTCTGCGTCTGCATCTGCGAGCCGTACCGAGAAGGAATATACTCCCGCGACGGCAGGTGTGCCGTTGATCTGTCCGTTCTCGAACAACTGTAATCCCGGCGGCAACGCGCCCGAATCGAGACTCCAGCGCAAGCGCCCGTTGCCACCCGTCGCTTCGAGCACGGTAAAGTAGTCCACGCCTTGGGGCGACGACGGCAGTGCGTTCGTGACGATCGTCGGAACCGCATTGGCGGTCGTCGGCGGCGATTGAAAGGCGCCGAGCGCCACAGCCGACGACGCAACACGCGGAGACAGTTCGAAGTCGTCGAACACCGGCACGGCCGCGCCGGCGCCGAGCGCCACGCTGCCGGCTGCGAGATCGAATTGCAGCGCCGCCGCGGGCGCATTGGCAACCCAGCCCGGCGTCGCGGTGATGAGGTTGTTCGATGCCTGCAGATTCGTGCCGGTGCCACCGACAGGCGTGCCCGTGCCGAGCGTCTTGCCGAGGTTGTTGCGGACCGTCGTGTTCACCGCGCTCGATCCCACGCTGACGAAGGTAAACCCGCCCGCTCCGCCGTGAAACGCGCTGTTGTTGTAAGCGCGATTGTTTGTCGGCAACGGCTCGACGCCGCGCCGTATGAAGCTGATCGCCGTGCCACCGGCGTTGGGCACGACGACAGTATTGTTGCGCACGGTGACCTCGCTAGCCGCGACGTGAAATGCGATGTCGGTGTCGCCGCCGAAAAGCACTTCGTTGCGCTCGATCACGAGATCCCGCGCGACCTCCGGGCTTGAGTCGTTCTGAGGTCCGACCGAGATCAACCAATCGCCCAGGTCCGACGTGAAATAGTTGTCGGCGATCGTGACGAACTTCGTCTGGTTTTCTCCCGCCGGCACAGGCTGCCCATTGTAGTCGGACAATCCGCCGCCGTGCAGTTTGATGAGGTGTTTGCGCGAGCGCGTGTTGGTGAGTTCGTTGTGCGCGATCAAAAATCGCTGCGCAAACGGCACACGCAGCACGTGTTCGCCCAGTTCGGAACCGTTCCAAACATTGCCCATGAACATCGAGCGTACCGCTCCTATATAGGCAATGTGGCGGCCGTTGAATTCGGTACCGTCGCCCACAATATGGTCGTAGCGATTGTCTACGACCGCGATACCGGACCACATCGTGTGTCCCGGCCGGTTGTCGTTATTGTAATAGGAGAGAATACTCGGCGCGAGATTTAGAAACATGCCCGCGTTGTGCATATCGACGCGCAACACCGTCACGTTGTGACAGGAGCCCTCGGAGTGGAGAAAGCCCCAGCCGAAGCCACGCCCCTGGATTTCCAGATCCATGAAACGGAAATCGCCAAACACGTTAGGCGTCGCGCCCGTCCCGAGCCAGAAGAGCCGCTCGGTGCCCGGCGTGTTGAACGTGATGACCGGCTTCGGCCCGGAGCCGAACGCACCGAGAATGCCCGGCCCCGGGAACGTGAGGTTGCGCTTCACGCCGTTGAACACCCATATGTTGCCGCGCTTGAGCAACACGCGCTTGCCCGTGCCGAGCGCATTGGCGATATCGGACCAGCCGCTTGTTGTGAGCTGCTGCGAACCCGCGGGCGCGCCCGTGAAATCGCCATCGGTGGAGATACAAATCGTACTCGTGCCGCTGAAGACGACATCCGGATCTTCCACGGTGATCTCGACGCTTTGCTGACTCGTCGCACCCGCGCCATCGGTCACCGTCACGCTCACGATGTAAGTGCCGGGAGTTTCAAAGACGTGTCCACCGATCGCGCCGGTGTCGTGATTCTTGCTCTTGCGCGACGTCGACCAAACGCCGCTGCCTGGATCGCCGTAATCCCAGCGGTAGTGCAAGTCGTGAAACGGCCGGGACGTGGTCAGACTCGTCGTGCCGCTCGCATCGAAACTGACGGCAAGCGGAGCCACGCCGCTCGTCCGCGTGGTCACGAGGCTCACCGTCGGTGGCATCGGCTCATTTACCGCGATGGAATAGTCACGATCGCTAGCGTCCGATAACGCGACGTTCGCGTCGCCATCGACCACCCGCACGGTGAAGTTCGACGTGCCAGCCGTCGTCGCGGTGCCGGAGACGACACCGCCCGTGGAAAGTGCCAGACCATCCGGCAATGCGCCTGCGATCACGCTCCAACTCAACGCGCCGTTGCCTCCTTCCGCTTGTAACGTCGCGGAGTAAGCAGCTCCCACCTGCGTGTCGGGCAACGACTCCGTGAGGATCGCCGGAACCGTGTCGGCAGGTGGCACCGGCGCGCTAAGCGAAATATCATCGTAGAGGCTGGCACCCGTGCCCGCCGTTCCGAAGCGCACGACGAGATGATCGTAGGCGCCCGTCAGCACAACATCGTGAGTCACAGTCGTCCACCCGGCGGCCGCCGGATTTTCGATTTGCTGAAGCAGCGTCAGCGAATTTTGCGAACTGAACTTGGCTATCGTGTCGCCGGCCTCGGCACCGAAGATCCGCACCACCGCGCGCGGGCCGCTGTAAGCATAGGTCAATTGCGCCGTGCCCTCGCCAGGCCACGCGATAACTTGGAAAAGCCCCGGTTGATTCGGAGAAGTTCCGACCGACGCGAAATGATTGCCTGCGCCGTCAGTTTGAAACGAAACCTGCTGAGAACCGGTGCCAAGCCGGGCATGCCAAATGCCGGTTTGATGCGTGCCGACCACATAGGGATTTGGCATCTCGACGACGGTCGTCGCCTGGTCGGGTTCAAAGTCGCCATGCGAGAGAATACTGGTGCCGCTGCCCTGCGCCCACACGGTCGCGCTCAAAAAGAACAACATCAGCGCCGGCAGGACCCCGCGGCCAAAACGCGACCGCTGATGCGCCGAAGCACGAGACGAGTGGAATGACTGGATCGAGGAAAAGAAGGGGAGCGCTCGCGCTCTTCCGTTTGGCATGGAGACATCATCCTGCTGCATAAGGTCGCTGTTTGAGGTTGGTCCCGGACGGGAACTTGAAGGGGTACCGAAAAACTCGGTGCCGGGGTCACCTCTTCCTCCGCCGCGTGCACCGATCCCGCAACCGACTCCAAACTCACCCCGTTGAGTGGAACACGAGATGCCCGAATAATTGGCCGGACGCGTGCGAGGACCGGATACTCAAGTCATTCCCGCGTGGCGGAGGACAGACTTTCAACCCACCAAAATCACGCCGGGCATTCCGTCGACGACAGCAACCCCGTCAGAGTCCTCGCACTCGCCAGCATGGCGTATTCAAAGTCCGAACACCCACCGCCCCAGCGTCCACATCAACAGCGGCAGCAGCAGCGCGAACAACAAGTCCACGCGCAATCCCGCCCGCAGCATACGCGGCAACGTGATGAGCCCGGAGCCGTAGGCGATGGCGTTGGGTGGCGTTCCGACCGGCAAGGCGAAGTCCGCGCTGGCCGCCAGCGCCACGGGCACACAGAGCAGCAGCGGCGGTTGATCGATGCCGATGGCCAGCGCGCCGATCACCGGCAGAAATGCCGTGGCCGTCGCTGTGTTGCTGGTGAGCGCCGTCGCGCCGATCATCACCGCCGTCACCAGAAAAACGATACCGAGCGGCGGCCAGCCCGACATGCTCTGAAGCGCGTTCGCGAGTGCGGCCACCAGGCCGGTTCGCTCCATCGCAGCCGCCAGACTCAGTCCGCCACCGAAGAGGATAAGGACATCCCACGGCATTTTTTTCATGCACGTCCAATCCAGCACAAAGCCTCCACGGCTCTTTCCCGCAGGGATGAAGAAGAGCAGTACAGCCACTCCAATCGCGATGACCTCATCCGTGATCAACGCACCCAGCGGCCACACCGCCGCCGGGTCTTTCGGAGCGGGCATCGCCCAGACCTCGCGCGAAATCCACAGCACCCCCGCCACCACAAACGCTCCCGCCACCGCCCATTCCGGCCAGCTCACCGGGCCGAGCCCGGCGCGATCTCCCGCAATTCGTTCCTTCACGCCGGGCACCTCCGTGTTTTCCACCCGGAAACTCCAACGCGTTAGGATGACATAAATGATCGGCAGCGAGACGATGACCAGCGGCACCCCGAAAAGCATCCATTGCCCGAAGCCTATCTCCACCCCATGCGCCTTCTCCATGTAGGCCTTCAAGATCGCATTGGGAGGCGTGCCGATGAGTGTGCCCATCCCGCCGATGTTCGCCCCGTAGGCGATCGCCAGCATCAGCGCCGCGCCAATTTCACCGCCGGCTTTTCCCGCTTTCAAAAGTCCGTACACACTCACACCGATGGGCAGCAGCATCATCGCAGTCGCCGAATTACTCGTCCACATGCTGATGAATGCGGCCGCGCAAAGAAACCCGAGCACCAACGATCGCGGCCTCGTTCCGACCGAGCCGATGATCGTGAGCGCGATCCGCCGATGCAGATTCCAACGCTCCATCGCCAGCGCCAGCATGAAGCCTCCCATGAAAAGGAAAATGATCGGATCGGCATACGGCGTCGCCGCCACACGGATGGGCGCGATTCCCATCAAGGGAAGCAGCACCAATGGCAGCAGCGCCGTGGCCGGAATCGGAATCGCTTCGGTGATCCACAGCACGCCCATGAGGAGCGTGAGCAAGGCCACCCGCGTGCCGTCTGCGCTCAGTCCCGGCCAGGCAGGCGACCAGATAATCGCCGCTAGCAGCAGTATCGCTATCAAAAGACCTACGCGCTGCGCCGGGTTTCGCCCGTGCCCAGACGGCCCGTGTTCGTCGGGAAAATGCGAATACGGGTCACGAGGGGCGGCGTTCTCCATGGTGCGATAAGTTCCGCAGATTGCCTCGTACTTTGCCCAGAAAATTAAGGTGATGCGAACGAGATGTCGTCGAAGTCACCACCCCTCAGCTGAATGACAACGTAGGAGGGACTTCCACTCAGCGTTACGTTGTGGCTGGCAGGCGTCCAGGTTGCTTGGGGAGTGTTGGTGAATGACTGAACCAGCGTCAGGTTGGTCGCGCCTGTGAATTTGCTGATCGTATTGCCCGCCGCACCAGTATAAACCCTTACCGTAGCCGCTCCCCGATAGCTGTAGGTCAAAACCTTGGAGCCGGCTCCAGGGTAAAGGATGGCTTGGAACGTGCCAGGGGTATTCCCGCTACCGGCGCGAATATAGTGGTTTCCCGACTCGACGAGATAGGTCGAGGACTGACCGCCAACCCCGACACGCGCCTGCCATTTATTGAGCGGACCAGTGCCGAGCGTGTAGGTTGTTGGCATATCACCAAAGGTCGTTGCGGCATCGGGTTCAAACCCGCCGTAAGCAAGGAGATTGGAGACAGAATAATTAAACAGACCGGTGACCGGGGGCTTGTTGAAACCAGCACGGATATAGTTGATGGCCGCATAAGCCGTCATGTTCCAAGGGAAGGTGCGAGTCGGCCGGTCGCGAAGGGCGTTCAAATATGCGATGGTGGAATTGGACCCGCCGGTGGATGCGTAGAAGTCGCCAAGATCGTCGCCGGGATGAGGCCACGACGGGTTCGTCATATTACGTGCCGGCTCCCAAAGATAAATGATATTATTGAGGAGGTTCGCCACTCCGGGCATAGCGGCAAAATTTCCAATCGTTCCCACGCGGTTTGCCACGATGTTATTATCGATGACCATATTGGGAATGGTGGGTTGCTTCCAGATTCCCCACACCGCGCCGGTGCGCGGGAGATTCGTATCTGCGCCCATGCTACGCCCGTTGAGAATTACATTGTCCACCGCGCTGTTAGCGAACGTGAGCACATTGGGGTCAGCGGGGCCGTCGGTGTAGCCAGTGTTGAAGCCCACGGCGTTCAGGACGAATAGATTGCGGTTAATGACGCCGCCGGAGCGTGCCTGCATGCCGTGAGCCGCTCCCCGCGCAAATATGTTACCCCGTATTACGCCTCCTGCAAAATTATTGGCACTGATGTAAAGATTGTGATTCAGCCGATTTGCGCCCGCCCCCGCCACCACCTCACTCCAGCCGTTGTGGTCATAAAAATTCTCTTCGATCCGGTAGCCATTCACGCCGCTCACATACATGCCTTGAATCTTTCCACTGTCCGAAGTGGAGGATAGATGCGCCCAGGTATCAGTTACTATGTTTCGGTAAAACGCGAAATTCGTGTAAACGAAATTCCGATAACTTTGCACAACCACGCCGCAAAAACGGAAGCGGCAATCCTCGACCAGAATCTTATCGCCGCCACCCACGAAACGCATGGCTAGGTCACAGCTTACGTTGGTAAAATCGGGCGAAGCGGGATCGCTGTTGGATTTGTAGATATCGAGGCCGATAAACGCCTGGTAATTGCGCAGCGCTCCATCGTGATTGATAAAATTACTGGATATTTTGATGACCGGGCGGGCGCCGGTCGACCCGTAGCTCTCCATCACGATAGGCTCGGCCGCGCTGCGCCCGCTTTTCCATTGCCGCGCGCTCCCCACTGCAAGGTTTGACACAAACGTATCCCCGCGGCGCAGCCGCATATGATCTGGATAGCCATCGCGCATGAGCGCATTGGCGCCAGCAATGGTCGCTTTTGCTGTCGCAGGTGTAAGACCATCATTGCTATCACTGCCGGCATTGCTGACGTAGACGATAATCGAATCCGAACTCGGAGTGATTACCGTCCAGCCCAGTGCGTCGGTCGTTACTGCTGCCCGAACAATCGGTGAGAAGAAGAACAAAGCGCAGACGGCCAGAAAGCCGGCCAACACGAATCGGTTAAGGAATGTATTCATTGTCTTTGGAGGTTCTAACATTGATACGACTGACGAGAGTAAGCGCAGGGGCACGCAGCAATCCGAGCGTCGCGTCCCCCAATCAGATTTCGATGGCGCAAGATTAGTAATGAATTCGCCATGTTCAGATACCAGCACCGCGACGATCACCTCTTCTTGAGATAAACGCTCAGGGGCTGTGCTCGGATCGCGACGGCATCAATCGGTTCGCTGATCAGACCGCCGCGCCCGGCAGAGGACGTGATATCCGGTTATATCCGCGAGGGACCTTCATTTGCGTGGGGGGTGAGGGGTTGACGATCAATCCGGCCGAAAGACGGCCTTGCGACCGCGAAGGAAGCCACCCACAGAACATCCAAGGAGCAATGGCGCCTCTGCTCATCTCGGTGAGTCCAGCGCCTAAGTGCCGCTCTGGGGGTGAGCATGCACATTCTCGAGGCAAACGGATGGTCTGCTATCATAGCCCATGCAACGTCAACCAGCCTCGAATATCCGGCCCGAGAACACTGCCTTCGGTCACAGACGGCTGACCCACGAAACGGAGGTGTAGAATGAAAGACGACCAGCGTCACTTTCTCGCCCTATTGGGCCAGCCGCCCGCTCGCTTGACAGTCGAAGAGGCTGCTTGGCTCATCAATTGCCAGCCTCACGATATCTGGTCCAATTCTACACCCAGGCAGAGCGATTATCTCTAAGCTATTTTCCAATGAGCAAAAACGCGTGGATGGTTCGTGCAGGCGAAGGGGGCAATCTCATCGATGACTTCGCCAAAGGTGTCGTCACCGTCGGGTGGAATGAACTGGTGTCGCCAGTCTCCGCCAAGTCGCAGGCTGATCTTCGCGAGCAACTCGCTAAAGTTTATCCCGGACAGAAACCCGGAGCTCATCAAAACGCCGCGTCTGTCCTGTCGCGTTTTGCGAAAATTCTTAAGGTCGGCGACATCGTCGTCACCGCCGATACCGCACGGCGGGAATACTTGATCGGAGAAATCGCCAGTGACTACCGGTATGAAGCCAAGCGTGGCGGGCATCGCCACGTCCGCGACCTGAAGTGGCATCACCGCGTTTCCCGTGACCTGCTGAAAATTTCCACGCGCAACTCTCTCGGCAGCACACTCACACTTTTTCAAATCCCGCCGGAAGCGCTCGCGGATTTGGAAGCAGTCGCGTCAGGAAAGAAAATACCCGAAGCGGCTCCCGGCGGTCTCGCCGACAAACGCGAAGAGCTTCAGCAGTCGAACAAGGACGCTGCCCAGGAGGCGCGCGAACTCATCGAAGACAAGATTCTCGAACTCGACGATCAGGAGATGCAGGAACTCGCCGCGGCCATTCTGCGTGCGATGGGCTATCGCACGCGCGTTTCCCCACAAGGTCCGGATCGCGGAGTCGATGTGCTCGCCTCGCCGGATGGCCTTGGGCTGCAGGAGCCACGCATCAAAGTAGAGGTGAAGCACCGCCCCAACAGCTCGATGGGTTCACCGGAAGTCCGTTCTTTTCTTGGAAGTCTACGCGCGGGAGACAAAGGCCTCTACGTCAGCACGGGAGGTTTTACCAAGGAGGCGAAGTACGAGGCAGAGCGGGCCAACATTCCCATCACTCTCATCGATCTCAGCGACCTCGCGCAGCTACTCACTGATCACTACGAAAACTTCGATCCCGCAGGCCGGGCTTTGGTACCGCTGGTGCGGATATACCGCCGATCGATTGACCGGTGGTGACGCGATGAACAGATACTCGGGAGGAAACAGCGTATTGCACGTGTGGGCATTCGTAGCCCCGGTGCTGCCGCTCATCACCGCTGACGGAAGTGATGCTGCATCCATCAGCCGGGCTGCGTAACGAAAAAATCGTCTCGGCTCGAAGAGCGGCGAAAATTTTATGCGTGCCATTGAAGATGCTGGAAAGCTTATGCGACCCCGCCGTATCCACTGATCCGATTCCTCACTACATCCTTCCTCTCGAGCGTTTGCCGTTCCGAGATCGAATTCAAATCAGGGAGTCGGAGCTGCACGGTTGGATGGAGCGGCATCGGCGTATTGCTCCGCCTGCGTCCGGGCCTTTTCCAGCTGCTGCGTGAAAGCAGACGGCGCTAGCGCGAAAACTTCCTTCGCCGCTTTGGCGGTGACGCGATCGTAGTAGGATTCGCGGATGATGACTTCGCTTGTTCCGGCTTCGTCGGCGACCGTGGAAAATGATCCTTCCTTGGTGACACGATACGAAATCGCCGAGTGGCGGATTAAATTCGTGAAGCCGCTCCCACGGCCCATTTTTTCAGGGGCAGCCTTTTGCCGGACTTTCTCGTCCTTGGTGCGGTCTTCCTCGATGTCCCATTGTTCTTTTTTGAAGAGGGCGAGCCACTGGCGGAGTACAGGGATGATTTTGATACGCCGGCCTCCGCGCTTCTTGTCGGCACGGGTTTTAACTTCCTTGGAACTCAGCTCGATCCATCCGGTTTCCAAGTTAGCGTATTTCCAGATGGAGCCTCGGTTACGGACCATGGCGGCCATTTCTTCCGCGCGGATCATTGTGAAAAGGCGGATGACGATACTAGGAGCGTATCCAAGTTCTATCGACGCAGCGATGAGGCTCTTGATTTCCGAGGCAGAATAAACTTTCGGCTTTTGCGGGTGATACGTAGGTTCCGGAACCTGTTTGACCGGATTGCGGCCTATCCAAGCGCCTTCAATGTTTTTCTTCCCTCTGCAGAACTCGAAGAAGGCATGAAGAGTGTCCCACCTGTGAAGCCGAGCAACTTCACCGGACGTCTCTTTCAAGAAGTCGGCGATGTGCTGGGGCTGAATGGCTGCTACCAGCGTTTCGCCATTCTTTTTGGAGAAGTCGTCCAAATATCCCTTGTGCGATTTTAGCGTCCGCACAGACATGCCTGATCGCGTCGCGAGAAACTTCATCACAGCATCTTTTACCGAGGGAATCGTGTCGACTTGATCTGGATACGACTCGATGAACCAGTTGATAGCTTTGACCAAAGATTCGGCCGTGCCCGGCTCCTTCGGATCGTAGTAGTCCGCCGTCTTCAATAGCCGGAATGCGGTCTCAGCTGCTTCAACTTGAAGCTTGGTCAGCGAAGTAACCTGGGTGACGAGATCGTGCGATGCCTCAATCAGTTTCTTTTTTTTCCGCAGCGACCAGCGTCTCGGCTTCGGCCAATGTGGCGACGTTTTTGCGTTTCCTGATGCCGTGTTCGTACCAAGCGACGCGGTAGCTGGTGGAGCTGACGGTGCCAACGGGAAGCTTGTTCTCATGGAGCCACCAACGCGGCTCTCCGTGAGCAGATTTTGAGGTCTTTTCGGCCCTATTCCGGGCCATATCTGGCCACAACTGTCTTCTCGTTCAAGTCTAGTCAATTTTCCCGAAGACTGGAAATTACGTAACTCATTCTTTATAAACTGGCGGAGAGGGAGGGATTCGAACCCCCGGGAGCTTTCGCCCCAGCGGTTTTCAAGACCGCCGCGATAGACCACTCTGCCACCTCTCCGGAGACAGCACCTGCCATTCGCAAGATTTACCGTAGCGATGTCCAGCTTAAGCATCGAATCGCGCGCCGTTGCCCTGCAATTAACTGCGCTCCCCAGGAACTGGGACTGAACTCTGAGCGTGGCACAGCGCCTCGATGTAATGAAACACCGGCGACGTAGCGTGAAAATTAACGACCGCGCTTGGCGGTTTTCTTTTTCGCCGCCGCCTTCTGCGGCCCCGTCCGCTTGCTCCAAGTGTCAAAGCCGGGCATTTGCGATGCGCCATGGAGCGTCTGCACGGTCACCAGATACGCGCCTTGCTTGAGAGTCGCTGTCACCAGCGGATCGCGTCGTTCCCGGGCAACCTGGATTTGCGCCGCCTCGGCTTCGCCAAAAGTCAGCCCCCCGTTGAGCGATCTCTCCAAAGCCTCCGCTTCTATCACCGCCTCCATCCGTGTGCGCCCCTGCGCACGTCGGTGAAGATCCGGCTGCGAAGCGGACCCTCGCCCCATGCTTCGGCGAACCAGAAGCACGTAGCCGTTGGCCGTTGCGGTGGATGAAAATGGCAGGCGTTTTTCAGACATTCGCGTCATCTTCGCAGATTGGAGCGTCACGTTCAACCATGTCTTGCACCCTGATGCCGGTGAATTCCCGGGCTCCCAACGCCATCTTACGCCGCCCTTTGCTCCGTCGGATGGCAGCGCCTGCGCAGTGAAGGGCAAGAGATGCAAAGAGTCGAGACGGTCATTCGCCTACTCTAGGCCGTCTTCGCCGCGCCAATCGCGGCAGCACGCGACCCTTCATGACAACCACCTGCCCTCCCTCAACCGCCCAAGCCATTAAGATCGACCCGGACGACAATGTCGCCGTTGCCCTTCGACCGCTCTCTGCGGGACAGCATGTTCACGGGCTGACGCTCACCGCCGACATTCCGGAAGGCCACAAAATCGCTCTGCGCGTTATCCAAGCAGGCGAGTCGGCCATCAAATACGGATATCCCATTGGCGTGGCATCGGAAGTCATTCCCGCCGGCGCGCACATCCACTCCCACAATGTCCGGAGCGCGCTCGATGCCAGGTTGTCGTCATTGCGCTTCGCAGACGTCGCCAAACCTGTGGCATCTGCGAATATCTCCCCTCGTCGCGCAATCTTCACAGGTTACCGACGCGCCGACGGCCGCGCCGCCACACGCAACGAAATCTGGATTATCAACACCGTCGGCTGCGTAAACCACGCCGCTCAGCGCATCGCCGAAGCCGCCTCCCGCGAACTCGCCGTTCCCGGCTCCGGCATCGACGGCGTCTTTGCATTCACCCACCCGTTCGGCTGCTCCCAACTCGGCGACGACCTCAAACACACGCAAAAAGTCCTCGCCGGTCTGGTAAACCACCCCAACGCCGCCGCCGTCCTCATCCTGGGCCTCGGCTGCGAAAACAACCAGATGGCGCTCTTCCTCGAACAGCTCGGCCCGCTGGAACGCGAACGTATTAGCTACTTCAATGCGCAGGAAGTCGCCAGCGAGCTCGACAGCGGTCTCGCCGCCGTCCGGGAGCTCGCCGCCTACGCGCGCCAGTTCAAGCCCTGCCCCATCGACGCCTCCGAACTCGTCATCGGCATGAAATGCGGCGGCTCCGACGGTTTCAGCGGCATCACCGGCAACCCGCTCGTCGGCCGGATCGCCGACCGTCTCACCGCCGCCGGCGGCACCGTTTTGCTCACCGAGGTCCCCGAGATGTTCGGCGCCGAGCGCGTGCTGCTGGAGCGCGCCACCGACGAAAAAGTCTTCAACGGCATCGTCGATCTCGTGAACGATTTTCGCGCCTACTTCCGCCGGTACAACGAGCCCATCGACGAAAACCCATCCCCCGGAAACAAGGCCGGCGGCATCACCACCCTTGCCGAAAAATCCCTCGGCTGCGTCCAGAAGGGCGGCCGCGCCCCCATCCGCCAGGTTCTCGCGTACGGCCAGCCCGCACAAACCGCGCTCGGTGGCATCGCCCTCCTGAACGCGCCTGGCAACGACGGCGTCTCCAGCACCGCGATGACCATCGCCGGCGCCCACCTGATCCTCTTCACCACCGGACGCGGCACCCCGATGGGATTCCCCGTACCCACGCTGAAAATCTCGACCAACACCGGTCTCTCCACCCGCAAGCCGCAGTGGATCGACTTCAACGCCGGCCCCATCGCCGACGGCACAGCCACCGCGGACGAACTCGAAGAGCAGCTTTGGGAACTCGTACTCGACATCGCCTCCAGCCGCCGTCTTTCGCGCAATGAATCCAACGGCTACCGCGAAATCTCCATCTGGAAAGATGGCGTCACCCTCTGAAACCAAGCCCGCCCAAATACCATGAGCCCAGCCACCCTCCTCCCGCTCAATAACCAGCTGCTCGCCAGCTCCCCCGCATTCCCGGCCGATCTTACCGTCGCCCCGTCCCGTCCGCTCACGGAGAAAGTTCTCCAGTTCGGCGAGGGCAACTTCCTGCGCGGATTCACCGACTGGATGATCCATCGTCTGAATACAGCCGGTCTTTTCAACGGCTCCGTCGTCATTGTCCAGCCCCTCGCCACCGGCCAGGTAAAACAACTCAACGGGCAAAACGGTCTCTACACGCTCGCCCTGCGCGGCATGAAAGACGGCGCCGTCATCGAGGAAAAGGAGCTCATCACCTGCGTCAGCCGGGGCATCGATCCTTACGCCGACTACGACAGCCTGCTCCAATGCGCGCAAAACGCGTCTCTGCGTTTCATCGTCTCCAACACCACCGAAGCCGGCATCGCGTGCGACGCCGCCGACCGCCCGGACGACCGCCCTCCGCGTTCGTTCCCGGGTAAACTCACCGCGCTGCTGCACGCCCGTTACACCGCCTTCAAAGGCGATCCCTCCAAGGGCTTCGTTATGCTTCCGTGCGAACTCATCGAGCGAAACGGCGATGCCCTTCGCCGCTGCGTCCTCCAGACCGCCCGCGCCTGGCATCTCCCGCTCACCTTCATCCACTGGATCGAAAAGCATAATGTCTTCTGCAACACCCTCGTCGACCGCATCGTCACCGGCTACCCGAAGGACGAGGCCGCCGACTTCGCTCAAAAACTCGGCTACGACGACCAGCTCCTCGACACCGGCGAACTCTTCCATGCCTGGGTGATCGAGGGCCCCGCCTGGCTCGCCAAGGAACTCCCCTTCGACCGCGTCGGGCTCAACGTGATCTGGACCGACGACGTCACTCCGTATCGCGACCGCAAGGTCCGCATCCTGAACGGCGCGCACACCATGACCGTGCTCGCCGCCTTTCTCGCCGGCAAAAACACCGTCAAGGAGTGCATGGACGATCCGGTCATCTCCCGCTACCTCCGCGACGGCCTGAACGACGAAATCATCCCCACGCTCGATCTTCCAAAGGCCGATCTGCAATCCTTCGCATCCGCCGTCTGCGAACGTTTCGCGAATCCCTTCGTGAAACATTTCCTCCTCAGCATCGCACTCAACTCCGTCAGTAAATTCACCGCCCGCGTCCTTCCCTCTCTGTCGGAATACCGTCTGCGACGCGGCACGCTTCCCAAACGGCTGACCTTCTCGCTTGCCGCGCTGCTCGCATTCTATCGCGGCACAGAATTGCGAGACGGCGCGCTGATCGGAAATCGCGCCGGTGAGCCATATCTCATCAAAGACAGCCCCGCCGTTCTCGAAGCCATCCAGGCCGCGTGGAAAACCTGCGACGGTTCGGCGTCCTCCGTGGAAAAACTCACCGCCACGCTTCTCGGCAGCCGCACGCTCTGGGGTCAGGACCTTGCCGGAATCCCCGGCCTCGTCACTGCGGTCGCCGCTTATCTCCGCTCGATTTTGGAAAAAGGCGCCGCAGCCACACTCGTTTCACTGGAGAACTGAGTTTCCGACAGGCAAATCACCACCCGAGAGGCCGGCTCCGTCCGGCCTCTCTTTTTATTTCCCAAACGGCCGCGCCTCGCGTTTAGCTTTCCTTCGTGGGACGCCGGGATAGCAAAAAACGAAACCCGTTTCATGCACCTCTCAGACGAAGGTGCGCAGTTTTTGGCAAAGCATGCGGAGCGACTCGACCCGCTATTCAATAAGCTGAAAGCGCAATGCTCTCCTGTACGCACAGTGCCTTCGCCCGGTCTCGGCCATCGTCACAAGAAAGCGCACCCAGTCTCTGAAGACAGAGCATCCTCCGCATCCGTTCGCCAAACGACTTCCTTCCCCAATTCCATGAGCGCCAAAACTGCCATCATCGTTCACAACTTCGATCTCTCCGAAGACACACGACAGCAAATCGACGCTGCCGCTCGCACGTTGATCGAATCGGAAAATCGCGTCAGCCGCGTCGATGTCACCCTCGAGGGCGACTACCGCGACAACACCCGCGTGATCTACAACGTCACCTTGCGCGTTCAGCACGATGCGGAATTACTTTTTGAGCTGAAACAGGGCGACAGACTCGTCGCGACCGTTCAATCTGCCGTCGCCGCCATTCGACAGCGCCTCCACGAATCGCCCCAGGCGCAAACAGCGATGCCCTTCAACCTCCGCTAACCCTTTCCCCTCATCCCGTGCCCACGTTAAACGCTCCTGCCCTGTCCACCCCATTTCCCGTCCTCGACGCCGCTGCCGCCGCCGCGCTGATCAATCACGGCGATACCATCGGTTTCAGCGGTTTCACCCCCGCCGGCACCCCCAAGGCCGTCTCGCGCGCCCTCGCCCTACGCGCCCAGCAGCAACACGCCGCGGGCAACCCGTTCCAGGTCGGCGTCGTCACCGGCGCCTCCACCGGCCCCTCCGTCGACGGAGCGCTCGCCTCCGCCAACGCCATCTCCTTCCGCACCCCCTACCAGTCCGATCCCGCCCTCCGCCAGCGTATCAACTCCGGTGAGACGCACTTCTTCGACATGCACCTCAGCATGCTCCCGCAGAACGTCCGCTACGGCTTCCTCGGCAAATTCTCTTGGGCCATCATCGAAGCCTCCGACGTCACCGCCGACGGCCAGATCATCCTCACCTCTGCCGTTGGCGCCGCCCCCACTTTCTGCCGCGTCGCCGACCGCATCATCGTCGAGCTCAACCGGCACCATCCCGCCGCCCTCCGCGGCATCCACGACATCTACGAACCCGTCGACCCGCCCCACCGCAGCTTCATCCCCGTCTTCGCCCCCTCCGACCGCGCCGGCACGCCTTACATCCGCGTCGATCCCAAGAAAATCGCCGGCGTCGTCTTCACCGACCTCCCCGACGAAACCGCCGGCTTCGAAGACCCCACGCCCGTCACCACCCAGATCGGGCAAAACGTTGCCAACTTCCTCGCCTCCGAACTCCGTCGCGGCGCCATCCCGCCTTCGTTTCTCCCGCTCCAATCCGGCGTCGGCAACATAGCCAACGCCGTCCTTGGTTCCCTCGGCGCCCATCCGGACATCCCCAAATTCAGCATGTACACCGAAGTCATCCAGGACTCGGTCATCGAGCTGATGCGCACCGGCAAAATCGAATTCGCCAGCGGCGTCTCCCTCACCGTCAGCCCCACCGTCCTCGCCTCGATTTATAAAGACCTCGCCGCCTTCCGATCCCGCCTCCTCCTGCGCCCCCAGGAAATCTCCAATCACCCCGAAGTAGTCCGCCGCCTCGGCCTCATCTCCATCAACACCGCCATCGAGGCCGACCTCTTCGGCAACATCAACAGCACCCACATCCTGGGCCGCAACCTCGTCAACGGCATCGGCGGCTCCGGCGATTTCACCCGCAACGCCTTTCTCTCCATCTTCACCTGCCCCTCCGTCGCCAAAGGCGGCAAAATCAGCACCATCGTCCCGCTCGTCTCCCACATGGATCACAGCGAACACTCCGTGCAGATCCTCGTCACCGAACAAGGCGTCGCCGACCTCCGCGGCAAAGATCCCTGCGAACGCATGCACCTCATCATCGAGAAATGCGCGCATCCGGATTTCCGCGACGAACTCCGCCGCTACGCGAAACTCTCCGAAGGCGGCCACACCCCGCAGACCCTGGGCAACGCCTTCGCCATGCACCAGCAACTCCTCCGCACCGGCTCCATGCGCGGCGTCACCTGGAACGAATAACCCCCTCCGGATCTTTCTCGTTCTCTTTCTCTTACTCTTTCTCCCCTCCGTCTTCCCCGAAGCCCCGCCCTCACCGCCGGGGCTTCTTCATATCACCCGCCGCTCCCTCATTCCAATGGAGGCGCGGTGCCCCCACCGCACAAAACCGTCGCACACCCACCGCCTCCCCTCCGTTATAGGACCACCGTGCCTCGGCACCGTTTCACCTCTCACAAACAGTCCGGCCAATTGAGCGTTCAGAGTTAAACGTTCAGCGTTGAGCGTTCTCTCCCGTTCCTCCGCCTCACCTTCTCACCTTACTCCCTTCCTCGCTACCCCAGCTTCGCTCACCCCACCGGCTGCCGCTCGGCATTCGCCGCCTTGAACGGACATGTCTCCGGCAGCCCGCTGCTCGTGTGCCCTCCCGACGCCTTCACCGGCTCCCTCACCCGGCAGATCTCGCAAAAACCCGTGATCTCCGCCCGCCCCATCTCCCGCAGCAGCACCAGCAGCTGCGACTCCGACACCAGTAGATCCGTCTCCGAAAAATCCGCGCACGGCGCGATCTCCTTCACCACCGACACCAACGCCGCCTCCCCCGCCAGGTAGTATCCGATCATCGGATTCAGCGCGCACCGCGACGCCGCCTCCATCAACCGCACTTTCGCCGGCGGCGCCTCCGGCGACCACCCGTCCGCCACATGATCCCGGACCGCCGCGAACAGCCGGTCCAGCGTCGGCCCGATCATGAATCTCAACGTGTCCGGATTCCCCAGCGCCGAATGCACGGGCGCTTCCTTTAGCGTGTGCAGCCAGCGCCGGACGGTCTCTTCCCTCCGGAGAACCAACTGGTGCAAAAACGCCGCTTTCATGCTGACAGTTCTAACCGATAACTCAGCACACCGCGTCGCGTCATTTGCCCTTTCGTGCGCATATCTTGGAGCGCCCCGCCACCCCGGAAAACAAGATCCGGGCCGTCCGCGGCAACCCATGCGCAGCCCTGTCGCCACAACTCGGTTACACTCTCTCCGTTAACTTCCTCCCATGAAAACATGGCCCGACAAAGTTCAATTCGACGATCAGCTCCGTGAACTGAAAAACCGCCTCCAGGAAGGCCGGGGCGGCGAAGCTCCCCGCGCACCGCAAAAAACGCGCGCCGAATACTCCGCCGACTTCCCCGTCCTCCCCGAGGAACGCCCCCGACAGTGGGGCACCTGGTAAGCCCGCCCGCCACGCACTGATCACCTCAAAAATCCCCGCTCATGGACTCTAAAATTCTCCTCAACGGCGCCCACCTCAGCGAAACCTCCAAAAACGAAATCGCCCGCATCCTCGCAAAACTCCTCCGCCACACCGGCATCATCCGCGTCCGTCTCGATCTTCACGAGACCGCCTTCCACGCCGGCAAACGCCTCCACACCGTCAAGGGTGTTATCGAACGCCCCGGCGCCGATCTCGTCGCCTCCATCGAGTCCGACAACCTCTTCAAAGGCGTCCACCGCCTCGCCGACATCCTCGAACGCAGCCTCTCCGAGTTCACTCGCACCGAGTCTCGCAAACGCCGCCACCCGCGCGCCGTCGATCTCGACGCCGCCTTCCCGAAAGTGGCCTGAACCCCTTCTGCCGCCGCGAGTGGTTCCGCGACGGCAGCCATGACAAAAGCGAAAGGCGCGTCCCTCCTGGGCGCGCCTTTTTCGTTTTCTTCTTAGCGCCCGTAGCCGCGAGCGCGCAGCGAGCGGTCCGTATCTATTAAACTACGAGCACCGGCGAACGGTCACCATTCTAGTAGCCACGAGCGCCAGCGAGTAGCTCGCTCCTCACCTCACGGAAAAACCCACTCCTGCGCCCACTCCCCGCCCGGCTCCGCCCGCACATACACCGATCGCTCGTGATGCCGAAACGCCCCTTCCCGCCAAAACTCCATCCGCTCCGGCGCCACGCGAAACCCCGACCAGTGGGGCGGCCTCGGCACCTCGCCCGCGCCATACTGCGCGGCCGCCCATGCCACCGCCGCCTCCAGCGCATACCGGTGCCCCATCGGGCGCGACTGCCTCGACGCCCATGCCCCGAGCTGGCTCAGCCTCGGCCGCGTCGCGAAATACTCATCCGCCTCCTTCGCCTCCACGGGCGTCACCGCTCCCTCCACCCGCACCTGCCTCGCCAGCGGAGCCCAATGAAAACACAACGCCGCCCGCGCGTTCTCCGCCAGATCCCTCGCCTTCGGGCTCTCCAGGTTCGTGTAGAAAACGAATCCCCGCTCGTCGAACTGCTTCAACAACACCATCCGCACCGACGGCCGTCCGCCCGCATCCGCCGTCGCCAGCGCCATCGCCGACGCATCCGCCACATCCCGGTGCCCCTTGGCCTCGGAAAACCAGTTCGCGAAAAGCTGGAGCGGCGGCGTCTGCATCGCTCAGCCCTCGTACTCCGCCCAGCTCGTCGCCGTTTCGTGCATCCGGATTCTCCGTACACGCACACGCCTTGCCACCGCCTCGGGCGCTGTCTCCAGCTCGGCCTTCATCTTCTCGAAAACCCGCCGCGCCATCAGCTCGCTTGTCGGATCTTGATTATCGAACGCCACCACCCGCTCGTACGCCGCGCGGTAAAGCGGATAATGCGCGTCCGCCGTGTTCAGGCACATCGCGTGATCGAACGTCTCGATGAACCCGCCGATCAACGCCCCCACGTGCTTGAAGTCGCATACCATGTCGTTCGTATCCAGCTCGTCCGCCTCCACCACGACTTCGATCCGCCGGCTGTGCCCATGCGGAAACCGGCACTTCCCGGGATGCTTCGACAGGATGTGCCCGTTCTCCACCGAGAAAATTTTGCAGATGCGATACGGCATAAAAAACGCGCTCGGCCTTCGCTCACGTGCGCCACATCTGCAGCGTCCGCAGATAATTCGTCCGCTCAAACGCGTCCGGATTCGGGCAATGCCGGAGACTCAGGCTTCCGCGCATCTGCTCGATCGAGCGGTAGTCCTGCTCCTCCATGAACTGCCTGAACTCCCGCAACAAGGTCGCGAGATAGCCCGGCCCGTGCTTGAGCAAGCACGACACCACTTGCACCGCAGTCGCTCCCGCCATGATCGCCTTCACGACATCGACCGGACCATGCACGCCTCCGCTCACGATCAACGGCAGCGGCACCCGCCCCGCTAGAATCGCCGTCCAGTGCAGCCGCAGCTGCAACTCCGCCGGCGTTGACAACTCCAGCCGCGCGCGCACTTCCAGATTCTCCACATCGAAGTCCGGCTGATAAAACCGGTTGAACATGATCAACCCGTCCGCCCCCAGATCGTGCAACTGCGCCGCCAGCTGTGGCAGCGACGAATAAAACGGCGACAGCTTCACCGCCACCGGGATCTTCACCGCCGCCTTCACGCTGCGCACCACTTCGATCAACCGCCAGTCCACCTCCGCGCCCGTCACCGCCGGATCGGATGGCAGGAAATAAATGTTCAACTCCAGCGCAGCCGCACCCGCCTGCTCGATCAGTTTCGCGTAATTCACCCAGCCGCCCGGATGCGATCCGTTGAGCGACGCGATCACCGGCACACCGACCGCCGCCTTGATCCGCCCGATCTGCTCCAGGTACTGCTCCGGCCCGAGCGCGAACTCCTGCGGCTTCGGGAAAAACGACGCCGCCTCCGAGAAACTCTCCTCGGCCGACTCGCGATAAAGTTCATGCGCCGTCCCTTCCTGCAAAATCTGCTCTTCGAACAACGAGTGCATCACGATCGCCGGCGCACCGGCATCTTCCAGCCGGCGCACTTGATCGAGATTGTCGCAGAAGGGCGACGCCCCCGGTACGATCGGGTGCGCTAGTTTCAAACCGAGATAATCAACCTGCATATTCATGACGTCGCCTCCGTGGATGTTTTAGCCGCAACCGCTCCGTTGGTCGCCGGTGCCGCCGCTGCTGCCGCCGGAGCCGGTGCCTTGTTCGCAGCCGCCATTTGTTGATAGAGCGCGAACCGCCGGCGCACATGCGCCTGCGCGTCCACCTCCGCTTGTTGCGCCCGCGCCGCGTCCGATTGCGCGAGCAACCGGTAGCGCAGTTCGTTCTTCGTGAAGCTCGTCAGCTCCGCGCGCGGTGTCGCCGAATCGAGCTGCATCGGATTCTCGCCACGCTCTGCACGCCGCGGATCGTAGCGGTACAGCGGCCAGTAACCGGTATCGACCGCCAGCTTCTGCTGATCGACACCGAGCCGCAGATCGTAGCCGTGCGCCACGCAGTGCGAGTAAGCGATCACCAGCGCCGGCCCTGGATAAGCCTCCGCTTCGCGCAGCGCCGTCACCGCCTGCCCGTCGCGCGCTCCGAGCGCGATACCTGCGACGTACACCGAGCCGTAGCTCATCGCCATCAGCCCGAGATCTTTCTTCCCGACCGTCTTTCCGCTCGCGGCAAACTTCGCCGTCGCGCCCAGCGGCGTCGACTTCGAGCACTGCCCGCCCGTGTTCGAGTAAACTTCCGTATCCAGAACCAGGATCTTCACCGGATGCCCGCTCGCCAGCACGTGATCGAGACCGCCGAACCCAATGTCGTACGCCCAGCCGTCGCCACCGAGAATCCACAGGCTCTTGTTCACGAGGTGATCGGCGAGTTCGCTGAGTTCCTTCGCCACCGGCGTGTCAATGCCCGCGAGCTTCTCGCGCAACTGCGACACCCGCACGCGTTGATCGTAGATGCCCGACTCCGTCGTCTGGTCGGCTTCGACAATCGCGTTCACACGCTCCGGCCCGACTATGTCGGAAACCTTCGTCAGCGCCTCGCGCGCCCGCTCTGCGTAACCATCGAGCGCCAGCCGCAGACCGAGTCCGTACTCCGCGTTGTCCTCGAAGAGCGAGTTGCTCCACGCCGGACCGCGCCCCTGACCGTTCTTCGTGTAAGGCGTCGTCGGCAGATTGCCGCCGTAGATCGACGAACACCCCGTCGCGTTCGCCACCACCAGCCGGTCGCCGAAAAGCTGCGTGAGCAGCTTCACATACGGCGTCTCGCCGCAGCCCGCGCACGCGCCCGAATACTCGAACAGCGGCTCCAGGAATTGCGTATGTTTCGGGTCAGTCTTCAGCGTCGCCCGATCCGGATTCGGCAGCTTCAGGAAGAAGTCGTAGTTCACCTTCTCTTTTTCCACCAGCGCCACCTGCGGCTCCATCATCAGCGCCTTCTTCTTCGGATTGGCTTTGTCCTTCGCCGGACAAACCTGCGCGCACAGATTGCAACCCGTGCAATCCTCCGGCGCCACTTGGATCGTGTACTTCTGATTCGGGTAATCCTTCGAACGAAAATCCGTCGACAGGAAACTCGCCGGACATCCGTCCAGCGCCTCCGCCGGATAAAACTTCGCGCGGATCGCCGCGTGCGGGCAGTACTCCACGCACTTGTTGCACTGGATGCACAGCGTCGCGTCCCACACCGGAATTTCCACCGCAAGGTTCCGCTTCTCGAATCGCGCCGTGCCCGTCTCAAACGTGCCATCGACCGGAAACGCGCTCACCGGCAGCTCATCGCCGAGTCCCGCGAGGATCACCGACGTCACGCGCTTGTAGAAGTCCGACGCCTCCGCCGGCAGCGCCTTCGCCTCCACCACCGCGTCATCCGCCGTCGGTATTTCCACCTCGGCCAGATTCGCCAGCGAAGCGTCCACGCCCGCGATGTTCTTCTTCACCACTTCCGGCCCCTGCCGTCCGTAGGATTTCTCGATGGCCTGTTTGATCTTCGCGATCGCGTCATCCACCGGCAGCAGTTTCGCCAGCGCGAAGAAACACACCTGCATCACCGTGTTGATGCGCCCGCCCAAGCCCGCGCTCCGCGCCACCGTGGCCGCGTCGATCGCGTACACGCGCAGCTTCTTCGCCCGGATCTGCGTCCGCGTTTCCGCCGACAACTTCGCCCAAAGCGCCGCCGCGCCGCCCGGCACATTGATGAGCAGTGTCGCACCCGGAGCCGCCAGCGGAATCACCGGCTGCGTCTGCAACAAATTGAACTGGTGACACGCCACGAAACTCGCCTGCGAAACCAGGTAAGGCGCGCGAATCGGTTTCTCGCTGAAGCGCAGGTGCGACACCGTCACCGCGCCCGCCTTCTTCGAATCGTACACGAAATACCCCTGCGCCTGGAATCCCCCGGCCGAGGCCAGAATCTTGATCGTGTTTTTATTCGCGCCGACCGTGCCATCGGAACCCAGTCCGAAAAACACCGCGCGCTTCGTCTCCACCGGCTCCAGATCGAGTGTGCGGTCGTACGCGAGCGAGAGATGCGTCACATCGTCCTCGATACCGACCGTGAACGAGTGCAGCGGCCTGTCCTTCTTGAGCTCCGCAAAAACCGCCGCCGCCATCGCCGGCGTGAATTCCTTCGACGCCAGCCCGTAGCGCCCGCCCACCACGCGTGCCATCGTCACCGGCCCCGCGTCCGGGTGACGCAGCGCCGCGACCACGTCGAGATACAGCGGCTCGCCGAGCGCGCCCGGTTCCTTCGTACGATCGAGCACCGCGATTGACCGCGTCGTCTTCGGCAACATGCCGATAAACGCCGTCGCGCTGAACGGCCGGTACAGCCGCACCTTCAGCACGCCCGTCTTTTCGCCGCGCGCGTTCAACCACTTCGCCGTCTCCGCGACCGTCTCGCCGCCCGAGCCCATCACGATCACCACACGCTCCGCCTCCGGATGCCCTTCGTAGTCGAACAGCTTGTAAGATCGTCCTGTGAGCTGTGCGAAACGCTTCATCGTTTCCTCCACGAACGCCGGCGTGCGGTCGTAGAAACCGTTGGCCGCCTCGCGTGCCTGGAAAAACACATCCGGGTTCTGCGCCGTTCCCCGCAACATCGGCTTGTCCGGCGTCAGCCGCCGTGCTCGAAACGCCGTCAGGCAATCGTCATCCAGCATCGCCTTGATCGTCTCATCCGCCAGCGGCGTGATCGTCGCGATCTCGTGCGAGGTGCGAAATCCGTCGAAGAAATGCATGAACGGCACCCGCGCCCGCAGCGTCGCGATGTGCGAGACCAGCGCCAGATCCTGCGCTTCCTGCGGAGAACCCGACGCCAGCATCGCCCAGCCCGTCTGCCGGCACGCCATCACGTCTGAGTGATCCCCAAAAATCGAAAGCGCGTGCGTCGCCAGTGTGCGCGCCGTCACGTGCATGCAGCACGGTGTCAGCTCTCCCGCGATTTTGTACATGTTCGGGATCATGAGCAGCAACCCTTGCGACGCCGTGAACGTGCTCGCCACCGTGCCGCCTTGCAGCGCGCCGTGCATCGCACCGGCCACGCCCGCTTCCGATTGCATCTCCACCATCTGCGGCACGCGGTCCCAGATGTTTTTCTTGCCCACTGCCGCCCACGCATCGGCGGATTCCGCCATCGGGGATGAAGGCGTGATCGGGTAGATCGCGAAGAGATCGGTGAGGCGATAAGCGACTGCGGCAACCGCTTCGTTGCCGTCGAGGGTAACCTGTTTGGAATTTTTCACGGTCGCCCATGCTATCCGCTAATGCCCCGACCCGCTGCGCATGGTTTGCCCAGCCCTGTGCAGTTCTTGAGACACGCGCCCGCGCCGCTTCTCTCGCGCGCGAAAAAATTTCACGCGTCCGCAATTTTGCCAACACATGCGCAGCCCTTCCGCGCGCGTTCCGCTACACTGTTTTTCCGTCCCCCAACGACGCATCACCACCCTCTCGAACCCTTCAATGACCACCGCTCTCACCTCCCATCGCAACGTCGTCAAACGCGACGGCAAAACCACTCCCTTCGACATCGAACGCATCGTCCGCTCCATCGCTCTCGCCCTCTTCGCCTCGCGCCAGGGCGACATCGAAAACCCTCTCCGCCACGACGCCTCCCGCCGCTACGGCCTCGGCGAGGATGACTTCGCCCGCGCCCGCGCCATCGCCCGCTCCGTCGAATGGGCCAGCGAACTTTTCTACCAGAAAAACACCACGCCCACCTCCGACGAGCTCCAGGACCTCACCGAGAAAATGCTCGCCGCCGAGGGCGAGTTCGCCGCCGCCAAGGCCTACATCCTTTATCGTTCGCGCAAAAACGACGCCCGCCTCAATCGCTACCCGAGCAACGGCCTCCAGGAGTACATCTTCATCTCCCGCTACGCTCGCCACGACGCCTCGCTCCAGCGCCGTGAAACTTGGGACGAAGCCGTCAACCGCGTCGCCGCCATGCACCACCAGCGCTACGCCGCGCTCGGCGACCACGATCTTCACGCAGCCATCGACGACGCCTTCGAAGCCGTCCGCCGCAAAGAGGTTCTTCCCTCCATGCGCTCGCTCCAGTTCGGCGGCCCTGCCGTCTTCGCTCACGAAGCGCGACTCTTCAACTGCTCTTTCACGCACATCAACCGCCTCCGCGCCTTCCAGGAATCCTTCTACCTCCTCCTCGTAGGCTGCGGCGTCGGTTTTTCCGTTCAGAAGTGCCACGTCTCCCAGCTTCCTCCGCTCGCCCCGCGCGGCCATGACGACGACCTCGCCGTCCGCCATCACCACATTATCGATACGATCGAGGGCTGGTGCGACGCACTCGGCGCCCTGCTCGATGCCTATGTCCACGGCCACGTCATCGAGTTCAACTACTCCGCCATCCGCCCGCGCGGCACCGCCCTCCGCACCTCCGGCGGCAAAGCCCCCGGCCATCTCCCCCTCAAACGCGCCCTCCAATCCGTCGAAGAACTTCTCCGCACGTCCGCCGGCCGCCGCCTCGAACCCGTCGAGGCCTACGACATCCTCATGCACATCGCCGGAGCCGTCCTCGCCGGCGGCGTTCGCCGCTCCGCCACCATCGCGCTTTTCTCCGCCGACGACGACAAGATGATGCAGGCCAAAACCGGCGATTGGTTCAAAACTCACCCACACCGCTCCGCCTCCAACAACTCCGCCGTCCTCATCCGCTCGCGTGTCACACAGCAGGAGTTCCTCCGCCTCTTCGAGTGTCAGAAACAATTCGGCGAACCCGGTTTCTTCTTCGCCGACCACGAGGACTACGGTGCCAATCCCTGCGTCGAGATCGGCCTGCATCCGGTTTTCCAAGTCATCAGCCGCGACGACATCGCGAAGCTAAACGCCCGCGGTATCCACACCGACGACGCCGGCCGCCCCCTCCGCATCGGTTCCCGCCTGCACGGTTTCCAGATGTGCAATCTCACCACGATCAACGGCGCCCTCGTCCGCACCGAGGAGGATTTCACGCGCGCCGCCCGCGCCGCCTCGATCATCGGTACGCTCCAGGCCGGGTATACAAACATCCCCTACCTCGGCGCCGTCACCCAGCTCATCAACGAGCGCGAAGCCCTCCTCGGCGTCTCCATCTGCGGCATCATGGACAGCCCCAAGGTTCTCCTCGAGCCGCAGATCCTCCAGCGCGCCGCCGCCCTCGTAACGGAAACCAACGCCGACTTCGCCGCCCGCCTCGGCATCCGCGCCGCCGCCCGCACCACCTGCTTGAAACCCGAGGGCACGACCTCCCTCCTCCTCGGCACCGGCTCCGGCATTCACCCGCGCCACTCCCGCCGTTACTTCCGCCGCGTCCAGGCCAGCCGCCTCGATCCGGTGTATCAACTCTTCAAACACCATAACCCGCACCTCTGCGAACCTTCCGCCTACGGCAAACGCACCGACGACGTCATCACCTTCCCCGTCGAGTCTCCAGCCGACGCCATCCTCCGCGACCAGCTCGACGCCGTCCGCTTCCTCGAACTTGTCCGCCTCGTGCAGGAAAACTGGGTCCTGCCCGGCACCAGCCACGCCGCCTATTCCCCCGGCCTCGCCCACAACGTCTCCAACACCGTCACCGTGCAAGACGGCGAGTGGGACGCAGTCGCCGCCTTCATCTGGGAAAACCGCACCCGCTTCACCGGCGTCGCCCTGCTCCAGTCCTTCGGCGACAAAGCCTACGTCCAGGCCCCGCTTGAGTCCGTCCAAACCGCTGCCGACGCCCAGCGCTGGAACCTCCTCGCCTGCAACCCCGTTCCCTACACCGAGCTCGAAGAACAACACGACGAAACCAAACTCGCCCAAGTCGTCGCCTGCGCCGGCGGCCAGTGCGAACTCAGCGTCTGATCCGTCGCCCGCGCTCCGCCTGTAGGGCTCGCGCTTGCGCGACGCCTCCGATTCCCCCGTCCGCAATCGGTCATTGGTCATTGGTCATTTTCCCCGCCCCCTTTCGCCCCCTTCCGTTCCTTCGCGAGACATCCTGCCCCCAAAACCATTCCGTGCGCAGCATTCCGCAATCCACGCGGCGCACACTTCCCCCATCTCGCGTACCCTAGACGCACAACATCGCACCGCCATGCCCACCCCCGTCGCTTTCAACAACACCGTCCTCCGCGACGGCCACCAGTCGCTCGCCGCCACGCGCATGACCACCGCGCAGATGCTCCCCGCCGCGCCCATCCTCGACGAACTCGGCTTCGGCGGACTCGAAACCTGGGGCGGCGCCACCATCGACTCCTGCCTCCGCTTCCTCGGCGAAAACCCCTTCGACCGCCTGCGCACGCTGAAAAAAGCCGCACCAAAAACCCCGCACCTCATGCTCCTGCGCGGGCAAAACATCGTCCAGTACACCAGCTTCCCCGACGATGTCGTCACCGCCTTCGTCAACGCCACCGCCGCCGCCGGCTGCGACGTCCTCCGCATTTTCGACGCCCTCAACGACACCCGCAATCTCGCCACCGCCATCCGCGCCACCAAGGCCGCCGGCAAACACGCGCGCGGCGAGATCTGCTACACCACCAGCCCTGTCCACACCATCGACGCCTTCGTCCGCATGGGCGTCGAGCTCGACAAACTCGGCTGCGATTCCATCGGCATCAAAGACATGTCCGGAGTCATCTCTCCGCGCGTAGCGTTCGACCTGATACGCGCCCTCCAGAAATCCACCTCGCTCCCGATCACGCTCCACACGCACGACACCGCCGGCCTCGGCGCCGCCGCCTACGTCGCCGCCGTCGAAGCCGGAGTCGACGCCATCGAAACCTCCATCGCCCCCTTCGCAAACGGCACCGCCCAGCCCGACACCGTGCGCATGCTCGCCCTCCTCGAAGGCCACCCGCGCTGCCCCAAATACGACACCGCCAAACTCCTCAAACTCCGCCAGCACTTCACCGAGGTTTACCGCGAGCTCTCCAAATTCACCTCCACCGACAACGAGCGCGTCGACAGCGACACTCTCTGCTACCAGGTCCCCGGCGGCATGCTGTCCAACTTCCGCACCCAGCTGCGCGAACAAAACATGACCGACAAATTCGACGAGGTCATGGCCGAGGTCCCCGTCGTCCGCGCCGCCCTCGGCTGGATTCCGCTCGTCACGCCCACCTCCCAGATCGTCGGCACCCAGGCCATGATGAACGTGAAATTCGGCCGCTGGAAAAACATCGCCCAAGCCGCCAGTGACATCGCCCTCGGCAAATACGGCCGCACGCCCGGCCCCGTCGATCCCGGCCTCCTCGAACTCGTCATCAAAAACACCCGCCAAAAACCCATCGAAGGCCGCCTCGCCGACTCACTCCCGCCGCGCATGGACACCCTCCGCGCCGAACTCGCCAAAGCCTCGCTCCCGACCGACGACGAAGCCTGCGTCCTCCACGCAATGTTCCCCCGCGAATTCGCCGCCCTCCACAAACCAAGTCACGAGCCCCGTAGCGACGAGCGCCAGCGAGTCGTCCTTCCCCCGCCCCCGACACCCAGTAGCCACGAATCTGGTAGCCACGAGCGCCAGCGAGTGGTCCCTGCAACCTCCGCACTCGCTCCAAAAGCCCCCGCCCGCAACCTCGCCCTCACCATCGAAGGCCGCCGCATCCTAGCCACCGTCGAAGAACTCTAACGCCGCCGGCACCGCCCTTCCGCCTCCGATGTAGGCGGGGTGCCCTCACCCCGCATAACCGTCGCCCACGCCAACCGCAGGCCTTCACCCCACGCGCCGCATACGCTTCCGATGTAGGGCGCGTTATCCCTAACGCGCCGATTGGACTCCGCACACACTCCTTCCGCCGGAGAAATCCGCAACCGAGCGGAACCTTTGCCGCGCCCGCCCATCGCAAGCTTCCTGCGCACAACACTCCCTACCCCATGAAACACCCCCGCTCGCTCCTCTCGCTTCGCACCCTTCTCCCACTCCCCGCCACGCTCTCACTTTTCTCCGCTCTCCCCGCCGCGGAAACCACCGACAAACCTTCCGCCAAACCGACCGCCTTCCCCACCGCCGCCTCCTCCAAAGCCGAACAAACCGCCCGCCTCGTCTTCGCGATCTCCACCGCCAAAGAGATCGAACTCCTCTCTCTCGATCCCATCACGCACCTCGACGAAAATAAAAAAGTCATTCCACCCGCCAACTCATTCCACGGCTTCGCGATCCTCCGCACCGCCCGCCTCACCGACTCCAAAGACATCCTCCGTCTCGCCGAATCCCTCGGCACCGCCATCGACCAGGGTAAATCCTCCGCCCTCTGCTTCAGCCCGCGCCACGCCCTCCGCATCTCCAGACCCGACGGCCCGCTCGACATCGTCGTCTGCTTCGAGTGCCAAGCCGTGCAAGTTCACGGCCTGACCGGCTTGGGCTACACCGCCCTCGCCCCCGAGCTCGCGCAAACAATCTGGGAAGCCATCTTCACCGCCCACCTCTTGACCTCCCCGACCTCACCTTAGACGCCACGTCCTCCCCGCCTGCGCCCAACTACCAACTACTAACTACCTCTGCGAAGGTCATCGCTCATTCGGCCTTCGGATTTCGACCTTCGGCCTTTCCTTCTCTCTTCTCCAACAACGCCCGCACCGCCGCCAGCGGCGGCATCCGTCCCGCGGCCACTTCGCTCTCCAATTCCGGCAACTTCGCGCGCACCTCCGCCGACCGGAAGAACTCCTGCATCACCGCCTCCTGGATCATGCCGTGCATCCAGGAAACCGCCTGCGTCCTCCGCCGCTGCGCCAGCACGCCGCACTGACGCCCGCTCTTGAAAAACGCCTCCACCTGCTGCCACACGTCGCCGATCCCGTCGCCGGTCTTCGCCGACGCCAGCACCGCCGGAGTGGCCCAGCCTTCCGTCGCCGGCCGCAGATAATTCAGCACCTGCGTCAGCTCCGCGCGCGTCGCCATCGACTTCAGCCGGTTCTCCTCTTCCGCCTTGTTCACCACGATCAGATCCGCCAGCTCCATCACACCCTTCTTCATCCCCTGCATCTCGTCGCCCGTGCCCGCGATCGTCAGCATCACGAAACAATCCACCAGCGCGCGCACGCTCACTTCGTTCTGCCCCACACCCACCGTCTCGACAATCACCACGTCGTAGCCCGCCGCTTCACACAGCAACAACGCCTCCCGCGTCTTCCGCGCCACGCCGCCCAACGATCCGCCCGACGGCGACGGCCGGATGAACGCTCCCGGATGCCGCGATAATTTTTCCATGCGGATCTTGTCCGCCAAGATGCTCCCGCCCGTCAGCGTGCTCGACGGGTCCACCGCCAGCACCGCCACGCGCCGCCCGCGATCGCACAGCCGCGACCCCAGCGCCTCGATAAACGTGCTCTTCCCCACGCCGGGAATTCCCGTGATCCCCACGCGCATCGCCCCGCCCGTCTGCGGCAGCACTTTCGTGAGCAACTGCTGTGCGAGTTCCTGGTGCGCCGGCGCGTTGCTCTCCACCAACGTGATCGCCCGCGCCAGCACCGTCGTATCCCGACGTCGGATGCCATCGACATAGTCCGCCAGCATAAGCGTCCGCCTCTTCTGCGGCGTCTTCACCTCGCGCACCACGCCCGACGGCGACACGCCTTGCATGATCCACGTCGCAAACGCCGCCCCCGCGTCGCCCGGCACCCAGTCCGGACGCGGCTGCTGGCACTGCTCTCTCTGCGCTTTGGTCGGAGAACTCATCGTCAAAAAAAGAGAGACAAGGCGGTGCGTCCCGGTGGACCGCTACCCAACAGTATCGCCGGGAACGACCGCCGCCTTGTCAAAGTCTCGCCAGCAACAACTCCAGCGTCCGCTTCGTGGACTTCGGGATAACCGTGCCCGGCCCGAAGATCGCCGCCGCACCGTTGTTGAGGAGGAAATCGTAGTCCTGCGCCGGGATCACGCCGCCGCAGACAATGAGGATATCCTCGCGTCCGCGCTTGCGCAGCTCCGCCACCAGTTGCGGCAGCAACGTCTTATGCCCCGCGGCCAGCGAACTCATCGCCACCACGTGCACGTCATTCTCCACCGCTTGCTGCGCCGTTTCTTCCGGGGTCTGGAAAAGCGCGCCGATGTCCACGTCGAAGCCGAGATCGGCCATCGCCGTCGCCACCACCTTCGCACCGCGGTCGTGCCCGTCCTGCCCCATCTTCGCGATGAGGATGCGCGGCCGCCGCCCTTCGATCTCCTCGAACTTCGCCACCATGTCGCGGACTTCAGTCACCAGCGTGTCTTCACCAAACTCGCTGCGATAAACACCCGAGATCGAGCGGATCGTCGCCTGATAGCGACCGAACTTCTCCTCCAGCGCCGCCGAGATTTCCCCCAACGTCGCCCGTGCCTGCGCCGCCGCCACCGCGAGTTCGAGCAGGTTCCCCTTGCCCGTTCCCGCCGACTCGGTGAGCGCCGCCAGCGCCGCTTTGCAGCGCGCCTCGTCACGCTCCGCGCGGAGCTGCTTCAGCTTCTTGATCTGTGCTTCGCGGACCGCCGTGTTGTCCACTTCGAGAATCTCCAGCGGATCTTCGCGCTCCAGCCGGTACTTGTTCAGCCCGACGATCGTCTCGCGTCCCGAGTCGATCTTCGCCTGCCGCCGCGCCGCCGCCTCTTCGATGCGCAGCTTCGGAATGCCCGCCTCGATGGCCTTCGTCATGCCGCCGAGCGCTTCGACTTCCTCGATGTGCTTCCACGCCTTCTCGGTGAGTTCACGCGTCAGCGCTTCGACGTAATAACTGCCACCGAAGGGATCGACCACGTTGCAGATGCCCGTCTCGTTCTGGAGATGGAGCTGCGTGTTGCGCGCGATGCGCGCCGAAAAATCCGTCGGCAGCGCGATCGCTTCATCAAGCGCGTTCGTGTGCAACGACTGCGTGTGCCCGAGCGCCGCCGCCATCGCTTCGAGACACGTCCGAGCCACGTTGTTGAACGGATCCTGCTCCGTCAGACTCCATCCGCTCGTCTGCGAGTGCGTCCGCAACGCGCACGACTTCGGGCTCTTCGGGTTAAACTGCGACACGATCCGCGACCAGAGCGTCCGCCCCGCGCGCATCTTCGCGATCTCCATGAAAAAGTTTTTTCCGATCGCCCAGAAGAACGACAGCCGCGGCGCAAACGCATCCACGTCCAGCCCCGCCTTCGTGCCTGTCCGCAAATACTCCAGACCATCGGCCAGCGTGTACGCCAGCTCCAGGTCCGCCGTCGCTCCCGCTTCCTGCATGTGGTATCCAGAAATCGAGATGCTGTTAAACTTCGGCATGTACTTCGACGTGTACTCGAAGATGTCCGCAATGATCTTCATCGAAGGCGTGGGCGGATAGATGTACGTGTTCCGCACCATGAACTCCTTCAAGATGTCGTTCTGGATCGTGCCCGAGAGCTGCTCCAGTTTCACGCCCTGCTCCAGCGCCGCCACGATGTAGAACGCCATCACCGGCAGCACCGCGCCGTTCATCGTCATCGACACTGACACCTTATCGAGCGGGATTCCCGAGAACAGCATCTGCATGTCGAGGATCGTGTCGACCGCCACGCCCGCCTTGCCGACATCGCCGACCACGCGCGGGTGATCCGAGTCGTACCCGCGGTGCGTCGCCAGATCGAACGCGATGGAAAGCCCCATCTGCCCCGCCGCGAGATTCCGCTTATAAAACGCGTTCGACTCCTCCGCCGTCGAAAACCCGGCGTACTGCCGCACCGTCCAGGGTTTCGTGACATACATTGTCGGATACGGCCCGCGCGTGAACGGCGCGAACCCCGGCGCCGTGTGCAACGTCTCGCACCCGCGCAAATCCTCCGGTCCATACACCGCCTTGATCGGGATCATCTCGTCCGTCTGCGTCGCCACCGGTGCTTCCGCAGAGGTCCCGCTGCTCGCGGGAAAACTGAACGCATCGTAACCGAGCGTGGTGAAATCAGGGTTCGTTTTCATGAGTTCTTGGGCAGTGCGCCAATGCGGATCAGCAGTTTCTCCAGCGTCTCGCGGACGTTGGAGCGAACATGGATAAAATCGTCGAAGCCCGCCGTCTTCAGCGGCTCGATCAGCTCCGTCGGATAACCGGCGAGAATCACGACGAGCGCCGGATTCACCGACTTCGCCGCTTTCACGAACGCCGGCGCCAGTTCGCCATACGTGTCGTCCGTCGAGCAAAGCACCGCGACCGGCGCCCCCGACTCCACCGCCGCCAGCGCCGCACTTTCCGCCGTGTCGAAGCTCTGCTTCGCAATCGCCTCGAATCCACCCGTGGCAAAAAAGCCCGCCGCAAAATCCGCGCGCGCCTTGTGCTGCTTCACCGGCCCCATCTTCGCGAGAAACACTTTCGGCCGCGCTCCCGTCTTCGCGAGAAACGCCTCGCTCGCCAGCCGCAGCCGCTCAAAGCCTTCCGCCGCGCGCACCGGCGCAAACGCTCCGCCCACCCGCGCAGTTTTCTCCGCCACCGCCGCGATCTTCTCCTTCAGATTCGGAAACAAATTCACGCCCACGAGCCCCGTCCGGCGTTTGCTCACCGCATCCGCCTTCTCTGCCGCCGACGCCGCAATGGCTTTCGCCAGCACGCCCGCTTCGAGCGTGCGCAGAAACCCGCCTTGCTTCTCCACGTCCTGAAACACCGCCCACGCTTTCCGCGCGAGTTCGTCCGTCAACTTCTCCACGTACCACGAACCGCCCGCCGGGTCCGCCGGCGCAGTCAGCCGAAATTCTTCCGCGAGCAGCGTATTCACGTTTCTCGCCACCCGCAGCGAAACCTCCGTCGGCCCGCCGCACACTTCGTCAAACGCGCCCACGCTCAGGCTGTCCACGCCACCGAGCACCGCCGACAACGCCTCCGTCGTCGCGCGCAACAAGTTCACATGCGGATCGAGCCGCGATTTGTCCCAGTTCGCCGTCCGCGCATGCACACTCGGCCACACCTTCGCCGCATCGAGTTCAAATGCATTCAACACTCGCGCCCACAGCAGCCGGAACGCGCGGAACTTCGCCACCTCCGTGAAGAACTGGCCGCCCACCGCGAAGCCAAAACGCATCCGCTTCGCCGCGACACCGACCGCGACTCCGCGCCCCTGCATCGCGCGCAAATACTCCACGCCCGCCGCCAGCGTGAACGCCAGTTCCTGCGCCGAGTTCCCGCCCGCCTCCAGCCAGTGCGCGCCCGACACACCGATCGTCCCGAGCCCACGAGCCTCCGCCGCCGCGCACATCGTCCAGCGCCCCAGCGCATCCAACAATCCAGGCAGCGCCGCCGCGGTCGTCTTCCCCAACGCAAACGCCGCCAGCGGATCGGCCGCCACCGCACCCGAAAGTTTCTGCGCCGGCACTCCGGTCGTCTTCGCAAACGCGAGATAAAGCTTCGCCACCGTCTCCGCGTTTTCGCCCGCGTCGATATACACGGGCAACGCGTCGATCACCACGCCGCGCAGCGCCGCCTGCAACGCCGCCGGAGTGTCCACCTTCACGCCGCCTTCACCCGCGTTGAGACACACCGCCGTCAACCCGCCCGCGAGTCCGCCCGTCAGCGCCGCATTAAACGCCGCCGGATCGCTCAGCGCGTACTCCTGGCAAAACGCCCACGCGCTTCCAGCCGCCACCGCCTCACGCGCTCCGCGGGCCAGCGCGCCTTCGCCCGGCTTCGCGCCGAGATGCGCCACGCCTTCCGCGTGCGTCGCGAAATAAAGCGGCTGCACCGCGATGCCCTCGGCCGTCTTCGTCACAAGCTTCTTCTCGAACGGCGCGCCTTGCAGCTCCGCCTCCACCGCTTTGCGCCAACGTGCGGCCGCATCTGCTGTCTCCTGGCTTGTGACATCTTTCGCTGGGGTGGTTGTAGTCATTTTAATAGTACGCGTTGTCTGCCGTTGCCATCACCATAGCGCGTTTCCCGCCGCGTTCGCTCCGCAGATTTTGGCAAAGGACGCTCACCCTTGGGCAACGCATGCACAGCAGATCCGCGCTCATTAGCGGATAGTGGCCGCGTCAACTTTCCACGCGCCCCTCAACCGGAATCATCGCCATGCTCACCAAGATCGACCACCTCGGAATCGCGGTCCGCTCGCTCGACGAGTCGGTCGCCTACTACGAAAACGCGCTCGGCCTGCGCTGCGAACACCGCGAAGAGGTCCCGTCGCAAAAAGTCCGCACCGCCTTTTTCACCGTCGGCGAAACGCATCTCGAACTTCTCGAGCCCACGTCGCCCGACAGCCCTGTCGCCAAGTTCATCGAGAAAAACGGCGAGGGCATCCACCACGTCGCCTTCGCCACCACCGACATCGCCGCCCAGCTCAAGGGCGCATCCGACGCCGGCGTGAAACTCATCCACGAAAAACCCTTCGAGGGCGCCGCCGGCAAACTCGTCGCCTTTCTCCACCCCAAATCCACCCACGGCGTCCTCACCGAATTCTGCGCCCCAAAATAAATTCCCCGCCATGCCCATCGACCCCGCACTCCTCGAAACGCTCCGCAAGCGCCGCGAAACCGCCCTCGCCGGCGGCGGTGCCGACAAACTCGCCGAGCGAAAAAAGAAAGGGCTCACCACCGCCCGCGAGCGCATCGAGCTCCTCTTCCAGCCCGGCACCTTTCTCGAATTCGGTCTCCACGCGCAGCACGACTGCCACCACTTCGGCCTCCAGGACAAAGCGCTCCCCTGCGATGGCGTCGTCACCGGTGTCGGCTACATCGACGGCCGCCCTGTCGCCGCCTTCAGTCAGGATTTCACTGTTGGCGGCGGAGCCGTCGGCCGCATCCACGCGCAGAAAATCTGCGACCTCATGGAGTACGCCCAGCAGTCCGGCATCCCCATCATCGGCATCAACGACTCCGGCGGTGCCCGCATCCAGGAGGGCGACGATTCACTTTCCGGATACGGACAGGTCTTTTTCCACAACGTCCTCCTCTCCGGCGTCGTCCCCCAGATCTCCGTCATCGCCGGCCCGTGCGCCGGCGGCGCGGCCTACTCGCCCGCCCTCACCGACTTCATCATCATGACGAAGAAAAACGCGCAGATGTTCATCTGCGGTCCCGACGTCATCAAGGCCGCCACCGGCGCCACCGTCACGATGGACGAGGTCGGCAGCGCCACCGCCCACGCCACCGTCTCCGGCAACATCCACTTCGTCACCGAAGACGCCCCCGGCGCCCTCGCGCTCGCGCAGCGCCTGCTCTCCTTCCTGCCCGCCAACAACGTCATGGACCCTCCACACCGCCCCGTGCCCAACCTGACGCTCGACCGCGACCCCGGCATGAACGACCTCGTCCCCGCCGATCCCAAGGCCCCGCTCGATGTCTACAACGTCATCGCCCGCCTCGTGGACAATGCCGACTTCCTCGAGGTTCAGCGCGACTGGGCCAAAAACATCGTCGTCGGTTTCGCCCGGATACAAGGACTCGTCGTCGGCATCGTCGCCAACCAGCCCATGGTCAAGGCCGGCACCCTCGACATCGACTCCTCCGACAAAGGCGCCCGCTTCATCCGCTTCTGCAACTGCTTCAACATCCCGCTCGTCACCCTCGTCGACATCCCCGGCTTCATGCCCGGCCTCGCCCAGGAACGCGGCGGCATCATCCGCCACGGCGCGAAAATGCTCTTCGCCTACGCGGCCGCCACCGTGCCGAAGATCACCGTCATCATGCGCAAGAGCTACGGCGGCGCCTACCTCGCCATGTGCTCGAAGGACATGGGCGCCGACCTCGTCTACGCCTGGCCCTGCGCCGAGATCGCCGTCATGGGTGCCGAAGGCGCGGTCAACGTCCTGTTCAAACGCGAAATCGCCGCCGCCGAAGATCCCAAGAAAAAAGCCGCTGAGCTCGCCGCCGACTACCGCGACAAATTCGCCTCGCCGTACGAAGCCGCGAGCAAGGGCATGATCACAGACGTGATCGAGCCCGCCGAGACCCGCGCCGTCGTCGCCATGGGCCTGCGCAACACCCTCTCCAAGCGCGAAACCCGTCCGCCCAAGAAACACGGCAACATCCCGCTCTGATCCCTCCGGTTTTTATCTGAACGACATTCCCCCCACACTCACACCCCTCTCCTAAAGTCATGAAAAAACTTCGCGTCACCGTAGAAGGCAAAGCTTACGAAGTCATTGTCGAATTTCTCGACGATCCGTCCGGCACCGCGCCTCCTCAGCAGGCGGCCCCCACGGCCTTCATCGCCAGTTCGATCGTCACGCCTGCCGCAGCCCTCTCTCCTGCTGCATCTCCAAGCGCCACCGCCCAGGCTGGCGACATCGTCAGTCCACTCGCGGGCAAGGTCGTCTCTATCGACGTCCAGGTCGGTCAGACCGTGGCTGAAGGCGCCCAGGTCGCCACCGTCGAAGCGATGAAAATGAATACTCACGTCTTCGCCCACCGCGCCGGCACTATCGCCTCCATTCTCATCGCACCAGGCGGTCCCGTCGAAGAAGGCACCGCTCTGCTCCGCCTCGCCTGAACTCGTCGCCCATCTCGAACGACTCCTGCAGTCAACTCACCTCACACCCAAAATCCCATGCCCTTCGCCGCTACGTCATCCTTGGGCGACTCGCTCGTCTATCAGCTCAACGGCCTGATTGTGGTTTTCATCGCCCTCAGCTCTATCTGGGCGGCCGTCACCACCATCGGCTGGTGGTTCGAGCGTCGGCGGCGAAATAACCTCAAGACACTTCCCGCCCCCCTGGCCCCCCCCCCCCCATACCCGCCCGGCCGGGCCACCGCCGATACCGGGGGCCCCTAACCCGCCGGCCGGGCCGGGCGGTCCCGCTGCTCCGGACTTATCCGTTCATTCGCATCTGGCACGCC
>CBINDC010000002.1:0-384086 GCA_966249325.1 uncultured Nibricoccus sp.
GCGCGTGTCAGCTAATAGATGACGACCGTTGGGGGCGGCGGGGGTCATGGCGCGGAGGCGGGGGCTGGGGTGGGCGCCGGGAAAAGGAGCGGAGAGGGGGCGGCCGGAGAAAGCGATGCAGGGGGGGGGCGGCGGGAGACGTTGAGGCGGTGTCGGGTTTGAGGAGTTGGAAGGGCGGGGTGCGGTCGTCGGCGACGAGGGTGATGTTGCGGCCGGCGACTTTGCGGAGGGCTTCGAGTTCGCGGAGGAAGCGGAAGAGCTCGGGATCGCGGGCGTAGGCGGCGGTGGTGATGCGGGCGGCGGCGGCCTCGGCTTCGCCGCGTTTCTGGTCGGCGAACTGGCGGGCGCTGGCGACGAGGGCGGTTTTTTCGGCTTCGGCGACGGAGCGGATTTCGTCGGCCTTGCGCTGGCCCTCGGCGCGGAACTGGGCGGCGTATTGCGCGCGCTCGGCTCTCATGCGGTCGAACATGAAGGGTGTGTTGGCGGCGGGAAGCGCGAGCTGGCGGATGCCAACGGATTCGATTTTTACGCCGAAAGTTTCGCGGACGGTGGCGGCGACGGAGGTCGCGATCTCGCGCTCGATGTCCACGAGCTTCACCTCGCCGGGGCGGACGGAGATGAGTTGGTCGAAGGAGTAGCGGCCGAGGACGGCGTTGCGCGCGGAAGTAACGATGCTGTCGAGCTTGGTGCGGAAACCGGGGAGGCTGCCTTGCGTGGAGCGGAGAAATTGGAGCGGGTCTTCCACGCGCCAGACGGCGAAGAACGGGAGGATGACGTTGCGCTTGTCGGCGGTGAGGGCCTCGGAGATGCGGCCTTCGAGGACTTCGAGGCGGGCGTCGAAGCGGGTGACCGACTCGAACGGCCACGGGAGTTTCCAGCCGAGGCCGGGCTCGGTGACGACGCGGACGGGGCGGCCGAAACGGGTGACGACGGCCTGCTCGACCTCGGAAACCTGGTAACAGAAAGCGGAGTAGCCGGTGAGGGCGGCGACGAGGAGGGCGAGCAGGAGGCGGCAGGCGACGATGAGTTTCATCGGATCAAGGGAGGGAGTTGGCGCCGTCGCGCAGATCGTAGAGGAGCGGGGTGCGCGGACCGGCGGGCGGATGCGCGGTGAGGACGAGTCGGATACGCGGGATAACTTCTTCGAGGACGCTGAGGCGGTTGCGGAAATCGAAGAGGGCGGGGGCGGCGGCGCGGGCATCGACCTTGCCAGTGAGGATGGCGGCTTCGCCGGTGACGGCGGCGAGGCGTTCGGCTGAGAAGCTCTCGGCCTGGCGGCGGACGTTGAAGGATTCGCTGCTTGCCTGGGCGAGGGCGGTGATGCGGTTGGCGGAGGCGAGGTCGATCATCATGCGGCGTTGTTCGAAGGCGCTGATGACTTCCTGGAAGGCGGGGGCGACATCGACGGGCGGGTGGATGTCTTTCAGGCCGACGTAGCGGATGCGGGCGCCGAGGTGGAGGGCGTCGGCAGAAGACTGGAGGCGGATGCGTATCTGGTCGCTGACGACGTCGCGTTCGCCGGTCATGATGCCGAAGCTATCGCGGGAGGCGGTGGCGATGAGGAGTTCGCGCTGGGCGAGATTGGAGAGGAGGCGCGGGAGGTCGGCGCTGGTGCGTTCGGCGGCGAGGGCGCTGGCGATGTCGAAGTGGACAGGGACGTTGAAGGTGAGGACTTCCTCGCCGTTGCCGACGAGCAGATTGCTCTCGCCGGAGAAGTGGACCTCGGTCCAGAGGACCGGGCCACCGAGATCGCGGTCGAAGCCGAGGGCGAAGTCCTGGACGCGTCCAACGGGGACGAGCCGAACGCGCTCCATCGGCCATGGAGCGATGAAGTGGAGGCCGGGCGGGAGGGTTTCTTTTTGGAATTTTCCCCAGGTGACACGAACGCCCTCGCTGTCGGCGGGGACGATGACGAAGGCGGTGGAGAGCCAGCCGGTGAGGACGACCACGAGGAGAAGCGGCTCGATGCAGAGACGGGCGTAGCGGGCGAGCCAGCTGCCGCGGATTTCGAGGCCGAAGGCGTCGTGGATGGAGGTCGCAAGGGTTTGCAGCGGGGAGCTGCCGCCGAGGAGCGCTCCGGTGGATAGGCTGTAACCGGAGAATGGATGCGCGCGGCGTTGGGAGGGAGACTGGAACCAGCGGGCGAGTCCGGAGAGCAGCCATTCGAGCGGGAGGAGCAGGGCGAGCGCGGCGGTGGCGAAGGCGAGCGGGCGGGCGATGTTCCAGGTGGGCGGCGCGTAGAGGGCGGCGATGCCGGAGGCGGCCTGGGCGAGGAGCAGGATCAGGAGAAGTGTGAGGCCGGCGCGGGGATCGGAGCGGCGCGGGATTTCACGGGAGGCGACTGTCTGGCGGAGGAAGTAGAGGAGGAAGAAGAGGGCGACGCTGAGGATGACGGTGCGGGTGAGGGTGGCGTCGGGGGTGAGCGGGCTGGAGGAGGTTAGCGGAAGTGTGAACGTGGGCGACGATCCGATGAGGGTGCGGAGTTGGCGCCAGGCGAGGTAGGTGAAGGCGAGGGTTAAGAGGGTTTGGCCGGTGACGAAGGCGGGGGCGGCGAGGCGGCGGAGGATGTGGCGGATGCGCGGGCGAGAAAGCGCGGCGGGTGTAGGCGTGGATGCCTCAGGCGACGGTGTGGCGTGGAGGCGGTTCCAGGCGGGCTGGAGGAACGCGATTAGTGCCCACCAAGCGGATACGAGGGCGAGGCCGGGGAGGACGCCTTGCCAGCCGAAGCGGACGAGACCGAGGTGGAGAATTGCGACCGTTGCGAACACGCCGCCGCAGAAAAGCTGGAAGCGGGTGGCGGCGGAGACGGCGGGCATGAGTCTGGCGTAAGCAGGGGCGGTGCCGTGCGTGGGAAGGTTTTATCGCGGGCACCGACGGGAGGTGCGGAATGGGAGCGATGTAACGTAATATGTTACATCGGTGGGGAGGCAGCGGCAGGCTGAAGGAAGGGGACGGCGGTCGACGTGAGCGTAGATGCGTGCGGAAAGGTGCAGGCCGACGGGGCGTCAGTGGACGACACGGAGGTCGTCCCTCCAGTACGGAGGGAAGGTTCAGGTGAGGTGACGGTTATGCGGGGTGGGGGCACCCCGCCTACATCGGAAACGGAAACGCGGAGACGGGAGCCGGTCGGCGGCCGGCGCTCTCGGGGCGGAGCTTTCGCGGAGTCAGTCGCGGTGGCGGGTGAATTCGTTGGGGGAGTTGGGGCCTGACGGAGTGCCGGAGGGTTTGGAGACGGAGGCGGCGCCGAGGAACGGAGTGGCCTGGCTGGCGCGAGCGGAGGACTGTGGGGGGAGATTGGACGCGGGGGTGGGAGCGGCGTGAATGGGGTAGAGGGGACGGCGGATGAGATTGGGCGGTTGTTTCACGGTGGCAGGCGGGTGTGGTGTGGGCGGAGTGACGGGAAGGTGAGCGCAGGCGTGGCGGAGATCGGAAGATCGAACGCGTCATAGGTGGAAATCGCGGCTTAAAGCCGCTCCTACAGTGCGGAGGCTGAGGAACAATGCGGAGCATTGTCCCTAACTCGGAAGGGCCGACGAGGACGTCGGCGCTCCCAGGGTAGTTGAAACGTGGTGACTTAGTCGTACCAGTAGGGGGTCTTGTCTTTGATCCAGAGGCTCTTTGGGATCATGCCGTGCATGCCGAGGTTGCCGTTCACGATGACGGTGTTGCGGTAGCTGACGGCGACAGAGGCGAGGGAGTAGGCTTCGAATTTGGTGAGGCCTTTGTTTTCCACGAGCCAGTCGATGGTCTCCTGCATCGCCATCTTCATGGCGGCGTCGAGATCGGTGTTGAGGCCCATGACAATGAAGTGCGTGGGGGTCTCGAACCAAGGCGTGCGCGTCTTCTTGCCCTTGTGGACGATGAACTGCTGGACGGTGGTCATGCAGGTTTCGATGGCGGGGCCGGTGATCTCGCCGTCGCCCTGGGCGGCGTGGGCGTCGCCGGTGAAGTAGAAGGCGCCTTTGACGTGAACGGGGACGAACATGCGGGAGCCGGGGACCATGTCGCGGAGATCGATGTTGCCGCCGAAGTTGCCGGGGGCGCGGGAGCCGACGCGTTTGGCGGTGGCTGGATCGGGGGCGACGCCCATCACGCCCATGAAGGGTTCGAGGGGGACTTTGATGTCGGCGTTAAAATTGGCCCAGCCCTTGGTGTAGTCGTAGGTGTAGATCTTTGACTCGCGGGCAGAGAGGAGCTCGGGGAGGCCGCCGCTGCCGGGGCCGGCGCCGTTGTTGCCGTAGGGAACGCGGAATTTGTTGTCCCAGATGCGGACTTCGAGGGTGTCGCCGGGCTCGGCGCCTTCGATGTAGACGGGGCCGGTGAGCATGTGGCCGCCGGTGCCGGCGGGGAGGCCGGAGGGCGGGACCTGAAGGCGGGCGGCGACCATTTCCTGGATGACGGGGTGATCGAGAGGGAGGCCGAGTTTTTTGACGAAGTCCTGGTAGTTGTCATCGCGCATGCCGCCCATGCTGATGGTGTCGATCTGGACGATGTCGCCGGACTTCACGCGATAGACGGGCTGGGCGTCGGAGCCAAGCCAGCCCCAGGCGAGGTTTTGCGGGGTGGCTTTGACGTGGTGGTCGATGCGGGGCGGCTGCTTTTTAGTTGGCGACCAGGGATTGGGATCGAGCGGCTGGGCGTGTAGCCCGATGGCCGATACGGCGATAACGGACGTGGTGAGGAAGTGACGGAGGGTGCGCATGTGGTTGAGGGAAGCGGTGGTGTCAGGAAGGCGGGGCGGCGGACGCGCATGGCCCAGCACGGCATGTGCCCCTGCGGTGGAGCGCGATGCGGCTTCAGTTGTTTTCAAGCGAGCGCGGGACGGGTCTTGTTTTATTCAACTGGAGGACGCGCTGGGTGGTTTTAGAGGAAAAATAAAAGGCCTCACGCGAGGTGAGGCCTTTGAGAAGAAGCAAGCGGGCGAGGCGCGCAGCCGGTTATTCGAGCGGGCCGAAGTCGGGCGGAGGGGAGCGGTGTTTGGTCGCGGCCTGGTAGGCGGCGGCGACGGTGAGCATGGTAGGCTCGTCGAAAGGGCGGGCGAGGAAGTCGACGCCGACGGGGAGTTGCGCGGGTATGGGGCCGACGAGTTTGGAGGCGGGCTCGGTTTCGCCGGGAGTGGCGCCGGGGCCGGTGGTGGGGACGCGGGGTTTGTCGGGATCGACGACGCGGTCGTACACCTCGGTCGTGAATCCGGCGGGGACGGTCATGTTGGGGAAACCCTGGGCGCCGAGGAAACTCCAGACGAGGGGGCGGCCGTTTTTGCGCGGGACGGTGGGCGAGCCGAGCTTGGGAGCGGGGATGTTGTTGGTCGGCGACATGATGACGTCGAGGTTGAGGTCGGCCATGGCGTGCTGGACGATGTACTGGACGGCGTAGCGCAGGTGGACGCGCGGGCGGTTGTCGATTTCGAGCGGCTCGTTTTTGCGCACGAGGCCGGACTTGCGGTTGCCGAAGCGTTCGTCCTCGAAGAATTTTCCGGTGGAGAGCAGGTCGTCGATCGTGTGGATCTTCGCGTCGCCGCGCATCGCGAGGTAGTAGTTCATCATGTGTTTGCCCTGGCCAAGGGCCTCGCCCTCGCCGAAGTCGCGGATGGTGAGTTTGGCGGGGACTTTTTCCGGGTGCATGGTGAGGTCGAGCACGGTGGCAACGCGATCGGTGGTGGGTTTGCCATCGGCATCGACCGGGAAGAGCTCGGGGAAGCGTTTCGCGGTGGTCGGGCTGTAGAGGACGTAGAAGTTTTTGTGGATGTAGGGCGTGAGCAGATCCTTCTCGCCGGGATCGACGATGGTGGCGCCGAGGGCTTTGAGGTCGGCGATGGCTTTCTCGAAGAGGTCGAGGGCCTGGGTGTCCTCCTCGGTGAAGAGTTCGCGGCGCGTATACTCACGGAGGATACCGATGCGGATGCCGTCCAGGCGGCGGGCGGCGGTGTAGCTGGCGTAGGGCTTGGGCGGCATGCGGCGGAAGCTGGCGGCGGTCATGGCGTCGAGCGGATCGTAGCCGGCGATGACGTCGAGGATGCGGGCGGCGTCATCGACGGAGCGGGCGATGGGGCCGGTGCGGGTGTTGATGCCGCCTTCGACCATGCCGTGGCGGGAGACGAGTTCCTGGGTGGCGGCGATGCCGACGAGATTGTTGTACACGGCGGGGCCGCGGATGGAGGTGCCGCTTTCCTCGCCGATGGAGACGAGGACAAGGTTCGCGGCGACGGCGGAACCGGAGCCAGAGCTGGAACCCATCGGAGAGCGCTCGGTGTCGTAGGGATTGTTGAGCGTACCGTTAAAGGAACTACGCGGGGTGCCGGAGGCGTACTCGCCCATGGTGGCTTTCGCGAGGATGATGGCGCCGGCGTCGCGGAGGCGTTTGATGAAGGTGGCGTCGGCCGGCGGGCGGTCGTTGGCGTAGGGGACGTCGGCGCCGGCGGTGGTGCGGAGGTCGAAGGTGTCGTACTGGTCTTTGATGGCCATGACGACGCCGTGGAGCGGGCCGACGAGTTTGCCGGTTTTCTTGAAGTGGGCGTCCTGGGCGGCGGCGACTTCGAGGGCGTCGGGCATCGCGGGGTCGTTATCGACGGGATCGGTGAGCGAGCGGGCCATGCGCTCGGGGAAACCGAGGGATTTCAGCGTGGCGGGACGGAGATTGAGGGTGGCGATGGCGTTGATCTGTTTCGCGTTGGGGATGGTCTCGATGACGCCGAGGATGCCGTTGGGCTCGCGGACACCGGGGCCGTTGTAGGCTTTGATCCGGGCGAGGTAGAGCTTCACGAGCTCCGTAGACGTGACTTGTTTGGCGAGGATCGCCGATTGGGTGGAGGCGATGGAGGCCTCTTCGAGGCGGAAGGGGGCTGCGGCGTGCGCAGAGAGTGTGAGGAGCGAGCAGTGGGCGATGAGCAGGGCGCAGACGAGGAAGGAGTGTCTCGCGAAGGAGGCGAAGGGAGCGAAGGAAAGGTGGAGATGGGAACGCTCAACGTTTAACGCTGAACGCTTAACGCTCAATTGGCGCAGGCGTGTGAGAAAATTCATGCGGGAAGCGGTGTCGTGGAGAAGTGGTGACGGCGGCTGACGAAAGAGTAAGAGAAAGAGGAAAGAGAAAGATTGTCGGACCTACGGGATGCGGGACCAGACGAAGACCATCTGCATGTCTTTGCCGTCGGAGTCGCGTTTGCGGACGGGAGTGGCGAGCGAGAGGTGGCCGAGGTCGTTGAATGAGTAGTAGCGTTTCGCGGGCTGGCCGCTCTGGGCTTGGTTGATGTTCCACTCCTGCTCGTGGACGACGCAGCCTTCGGCAGGGAGGAGTTTCCAGGTGCCAAAGTAGCTGGAGAATCCGTCGGAGGAACCGGCGGCGGCTTTCTCGCGGCCCTCGCGGATGATCTGGACGGAGAGGCGGCCGTTGGGCGAGTACACGAGCTGGCCGTCAATGCCTCGGCGGGCAGCGGTGGTTTCGGCGCCGGTGGAAGGATCGCGCTCGCGGACGGCGATGAGTTTCCAGGTGCCGATGAATTTGGAGGCGAAACTATCGGCGAGAGGCGGCGTCGTGGGCGGTGGGATACGGTACTTGGTGGCCTGCTCGTACGTGTAGGCGTAGTTGATGATTTTCTGCTCCTGCCAGGCGCGGCCGACGATGTGGAGGCCGACGGGAAGTCCGGGGCCGACGTAGCCATTGGGAACGGAGAGGGCGGGCCAGCGGAGGATGCTGGCGAGAAAGGTGGTGCTGGCCGAGCCGCCGCCGCCTGGAACTGGGTTGGGTACGTTTTGCGTGTTGCGATCGCCGTTGAGGACGGGGAGGCGCGTCCAGACAGGGAGGATCATGGCGTCGATTTTTTCGGCATCCATGGCCTTGGTGAAAGCGGCGAGGAATTTCTTGTCGTTCTCCAGGCTGGCGAGGGTTTCAGGATCGGTCTCGGCGGGGCCGGCGGCGGCGGCGGCTTCGGTGGGAACTTGATGAAGCGGGTGAAGGAGTTTGGTGTCGGCGATGGCTTTGACGGATGGATACGGGATGCCGGGGTGCATCGAGAGCCAGCGGGTCATGTCGGCTTTGTGCTGGGCGGGGGTGGGGCCGGGGCGGGGGAGTTTGTCGAACTCGGGGACGGTGAAGGGATCGATGATGACGGCGCCGGCGGCTTTGAGCTCGGCGATGGTTTTCTCGAAGTTCGCGAGGATGCGCGGGTCGGTCGTTTCTTTGGGGAAGAACTGGCGGAAGACGCCGAGGCGGGCGCCTTTGAGCGCAGTGGGCGAAACGTCGTCCGTGAGCGATTTTGGAAAATGACCTTGGGCGGCTTTGGTTTCGAAATCATCTGCGTCGGGGCCGGACATGATGGCGAGGACGAGGGCGGCGTCGCGGACGGTGCGGGCCATGGGGCCGGCGGTGTCGCGGTAGCTGTAGAGCGGGACGACGCCGGTGCGGGAAACGAGGCCGATGGTGGGGCGGAGACCGGCGAGGGCCTGGTGGGCGGCGGGCATGCGGATGGAGCCCCCGGTGTCGGTGCCGATGCCGATGGTGGCGAAGTTGGCGGCGATGGACGCGCCGGTGCCGCCGGAGGAACCGCCGGTAGCGTAGGCGGTGTGGTAGGGATTCCGCGCATACCCGGGGAGGACGGAGTTGACGTTGTCGGCTCCGCCGCGGGCGAATTCGGAGAGCGAGTTTTTGCCGAGGATAATACCGCCGGCGGCGCGGATCTTCGCGATGGCGGGGGCGTCGGTCGGCGCGACGTAATTTTTCCAGCCCTGGAAGCCGCTCGTCATGGGCATGCCGGCGACGTCGATGTTATCTTTGACGAGGAAGGCGATGCCGTGGAGCGGACCGATGAGTTTGCCGTTCTTTTTGAGGTAGGCGTCCTGAGCGTCGGCTTCGGCGAGGGCTGCGGGGTTGAGGTTGATGATGGAGTTGATGTATGGGCCGTCCTTGTCGTAGGCGGCGATGCGGGCGAGGTAGGCTTCGACGACTTCGCGGACGGTGAAGGTACCTTTCGTGTAGCCAGACTGGAGATCGGCGATGGTGGCTTCCTCAACGGCAACCGCCGCTGTGGCGGTTGCCGTGGAGGAAATGATCAATGACCAGTGACCAATGACCAGTGCGCAGGCGTAGGTGCGGAGTTTGAGCGCGCTTCGAAAGCTGCGAGTAGGCAACGAAGGCGCGGACCAGAGGTCCGGCCCTACAGGGCGACTGGTCCAAGAGATCACGGCGAGAGCGGTTTCTTGACGGCGGGCTTGGGCGTGTCGGGTGTGAGCGGGGGCTGGCGCTTGTGCCACTCGGTCGCCTTTTCGTAGGCGTGCGCGAGGGCGAGGACTTTGCCGTCGGAGAAGCGCGGGCCGGAGATCATGAGGCCGATGGGGAGGCCGTCCTTGCTGAAACCGCAGGGGATGGAGATCGAGGGGAGGCCGAAGAGATTAAAGGGCCAGCAGTTCGAAGTGATGTTCGGATCGCTCGGGTTGTTGGAGTAGGCGCGGGTGAGGAGGTCGTCGATCTTGGGCGGGAGTATCCGGTGCGTGGGCACAACGACGAGATCGACGCCGGCTTTCTCGAAGTGATCGCCGATGGTGCGGCGGAGGAGTTGGAACTCCCACATGCCTTTGACGTAATCGACGGCGGTGCCGCCGCCGTCCTTGGCGAGGGCTTCGAGGCGGCGGCGTTGCGGGTACATGTAGGAACCAGCGGAGGACTTCACGTAGTCCTCGTGCCAAGCGAGGGTCTCGGCGGCGCCGTTGAGCGGACGGGTGGCGGCGGGGAGGTACATCTCCTTCGAGCCGGAAGTGAGCTGGTTGAGGACGACGAGGGCGGCGTCGAAGGCGGCTTTGACCTCGGGATCGAGGTAGTCGAAGTAGCCGACGGGGAGACCGAGCTTGAAGCCTTTGACGGGCTGCTTGAGGGCGGCGACGTAGTCTTCCTTTGGCGCGGCCTCGGCGGAGGTGATGTCTAGTTTGTCGTAGCCGGCGAGGACGTTGAGCATGATGGCGGCGTCTTCGACGGTGCGCGTCATCGGGCCGGCGTGGTCCATGGAAACGCGGAGCGGGATGATGCCGCGGATGGGCACGAGGCCGTAGGTGGGTTTGTGGCCGACGATGCCGGAGAAGGAGGCGGGCATGCGGATGGAGCCGCCGGTGTCGGTGCCGATGGCGCCGTAAGCGAGGAAGGCGGAGATGGCGGCGCCGGAGCCGGAGGAGGAACCGCCGGTGTTGTGAGCGAGGTTCCACGGGTTGCGCGACGGGCCGTAGTAAGAGGATTCGCCGCCGCCCATGGCGAATTCCTGGAGGTTGGTTTTGCCGATGATGACGGCGCCGGCGGCGACCATGCGGGTGACGATGGGGGCGTCTTCGGCGGGGAGGCGCTCGGCGAAGAGTGCGGAGCCGCCGGTGGTGCGGGCACTGGCGGTGTCGACGTTGTCCTTGAGGGCGATCGGAACGCCGTGGAGCGGTCCGCGGAATTTACCGGCCTTGGCCTCGGCATCGAGTTCTTTGGCTTGGGCGAGCGCCTGGCTCTTCATGACGGTGATGAAGGCGTCGAGTTTTGAATCGTAAGTCTCGATACGGGCGAGGGACGCCTCGGTGAGCTGGGTCGAGGTGACCTTGCCGGAGCGGATCTCGGCGGCGGCTTCGGCGAGCGTTAGCTTGGCGAGGCGATCTTGCTCGGCCGTGGGGGCGGCCGAACAAATGGCCAATGACCAGTGACCAATGGCCAGTGTGGTGAGCAGAGCGCGGGCGGTGCGCGTGCGGCGGTGGAGTTGAGTGAGTGGGCGGGTGTGGTGCATGCGGTGGAGGGAAAAACGGAATGGGACTTATAGGGCCAATAGGACGGATAGGACTTATGGCCGGCGGGCCGCCGGCGCTCCCAGGGAGGATCAATACTGGTCGAAGATGCGTTTGATCTCGGCGGGGTCGGAGGTCTGGGTGAGGGCGAGCTGGAGGAGGATGCGGGCTTTTTGGGCGGTGAGGTTGTCGCCCGCGATGATGCCGGATTTTTTGCGTGAGGAGGTTTCCAATACGCGGCCTGTGCCGGTGCGGGTGGTGGCGACGACAATCACGCCTTTGGCCTGCGCGCGTTTGATGGCCTCGGTTTGTTGATTCGACGGGCTGCCCGCGCCGGAGCCGTCGAGGACGATGCCTTTGGCGCCTTCGGCGACGAGGGCGTCGATCGGCGCGCCGGAGGCTTCGAGGTAGGAGAACTGGACATCGACCTGCGGGAGGGCGGTGATTTTGGCGGGATCGAATTCTGAATCGACGGTGTGGCGACGCGTGGGGTTGCGGTAGTAGAGGACTTTGTCGGGGTCGGCGTAGCCGAGGACGCCGAGGTCGGGGGACTGAAAGGCGTGAACGCGGTAGGCGGAGGCTTTTTTCACGTCGCGGGCGGAGTTGATCTCGTCGTTCATGGCGAGAACGACGCCGCGGCCGACGGATTCGGGAGAGGCGGCGATGCGGACGGCGTTGTAGAGATTGAGCCAGCCGTCGCTGCTGAGTGCGGTCGAGGGGCGTTGAGCGCCGACGAAAACGACGGTTTTTTTGACTGAACGGTGAGGTGGAGGAAGAAGGCGGACTCTTCGAGATTGTTGGTGCCTTGGGTGATGACGACGCCGGCGATGTCGGGCTCTTTGGCGAAGATCTCGTTCACGCGTTTCGCGACCTTGAGGACAGTGGCCATGGTGCGTCCGGGGCCGCCGCGCGGGAGGATGTCTTCTTCGACGGAGACGTCGGCGACGGCTTTGAGCTCGGGGAGCTCGTTGACCATTTCCTGGACGGGTTTGCGGGGGTTACCTTCGCCGCCGTATTCGGAGAGGTTGAGGCGTTCCTTGGCGGTGCTGTCGATGGTGCCGCCGACGGAGATGATGCGGATTTTGGGGAGGGCGGGGTCGGCGGCTTGGAGAGCGGTAGTGGTGAGCGATGCGCAGTGGGCGATGACGAGTGCGCAGGCGAGGAACGTGCGGGGGAGTCTCGCGAAGGAGGCGAGGGGAGCGAAGAGGCGGAGTGAAAACGGAGAACGCTCAACGTTTAACGCTGAACGTTTAACGCTCAGTGCGGAGGAGGGCTGGAGACGCATGATGATTTTCAGAGAGTGGGATTTAGTGGAGGGACGGTGGCGGGCGGGCGGCGGTAGAGGGTGGCTTGTTCGTAGGCGTAGGCGTAGCTGACGATGGTTTTGTCTGACCAGGAGCGACCGACGATCTGAAGGCCGAGGGGAAGGCCCTCGCCGGCGTATCCGGAAGGCACGGACAAGGCGGGCCACTGGAGCATGGAGCCGACGAAGGTCAGGCTGCTGCCGAGGGCGGTGGGACCGGCGTTGGGCGCGGGCTTGGGGTCGTCGGTGATCTGGGTGTTGCGGTCGCCGTTGCGGGCGGGGAGCTGGGTCCAGGAGGGGAAGATGATCGCGTCGATCTTCGCGGCGTCCATGGCGCGGGTGAAGGCTTCGCGGTAAAGCTGCTCGTTCTGGCGACCGGTGAGGGTGGCGGGATCTTTATCGGCGGGTAGCGCGGTGACGGCGTTTTCGGTGGCAAGCTGGTGAAGCGGGTGGAGGAGTTTCGAGTCGGCGAGTTCCTTGACGGTGCCGTAGGGGACTCCGAGGTGGGCGGCGTACCATTTCGCCATGTCGCTTTGGAAACTGGAGACGGTCTGCGGCGGACGGGGGATGGTATCGAGTTCGGGGACGGTGAACGGATCGACAATCTCGGCGCCGGCGGCGCGGAGCTCGGTGAGGGTTTTCTCGAAGTTGGCGAGTATTCGAGGATCGGTGACGCCGGGTTTGAAGATCTGGCGGAGGACGCCAAGGCGGGCGCCTTTGAGGGAGTTTTTGTCGAGGGCGGCGGCGAAGCCGGAAGGGAAAGGCTTGGGCGCGGGGACGCGGTGCGGGGGTGTGGTGGTGGCGATGTCGGACGGGTCGGGCCAGGCGATGGCGTCGAGGAGTATTGCCATATCGGTGACGGTGCGGGCCATGGGGCCGGCGGTGTCGCGGTGGGCGTCGAGCGGCACCACGCCGGTGCGGGAGACGAGACCGACGGTGGGACGGAGACCGGCGAGGGCGTTGTGCGCGGCGGGCATGCGGACGGAGCCGCCGGTGTCGGTGCCGATGCCGACGACGCCGAAGCTGGCGGCGAGGGAAGCGCCGGTGCCGCCGGAGGAGCCGCCGGTGGCATGGGCGGTGTTGTAGGGATTGCGCGCGAAGCCGGGGAGGACGGAGTTGATGTTGTCGCCGCCGCCGCGGGCGAATTCGGAGAGGGAGGCTTTGGCGAGGATGATGCCGCCGGCGGATTTGATGCGGGCGACGACGGGGGAATCGGAAGGTGGGATGTAGTTCTTCCAGCCCTGGAAGCCGTTGGTCATGGGGACGCCGGTCGCGTCGAGGTTGTCTTTGACGATGACGGGAACGCCCCAGAGCGGACCGGCGCCGGCGGGAAGCGAACCGAGGGGCGCGGACGCGAGAGCGCGATCGAGTTCGGCGGCGGCGGCGAGCGCGGCGGGGTGGACGTTGATGATGGAGTTGAGGATCGGGCCGCGCTGGTCGTAGGCGGCGATGCGGTCGAGGTGGGCTTGGGTGACGGCGGTGACGGTGGTGGTGCGGGCGCGGTAGGCGGCCTGGAGGCGGGCGATGGTGATCTCTTCGATGGGGAGCGGGGCCATTGCCGAAATCGCCGGGGCGGCGATTGTCGGAGTGATCAGTGACCAGTGACCAATGAGCAGTGCGCAGGCGAGGGTGGCGTGTCTCGCGAAAGAGCGGACGACATGTGCGCGGTGACTTTTCGAAAAGCGCGCCCGGAGTTCGCGCTCCACATCGGAACGCTCAACGTTTAACGCTGAACGCTTAACGCTCAATGGACGGAAGTGCATGAGGATTTTCGGTTGAGGGCGTTCAGCGGGTGAGCGTGTCGGATGGGAGCGCGGGCGTGTTGACGGGGAGGCGGATGGCTTTGGTGGCTTGCTCGTAGTCGTAGGCGAAGCCGAGGAGGCGGCCTTCGGTGAAGGCGCGGCCCATGAGGGAGAACGTAACCGGCAGGCCGCGCGGGCTCATGCCGGCGGGGATGACGAGGTCGGGGAATCCGGTGATGTTGGCGATGTTGAGCGGATTGGCGCCCGTGCCGCCGGCGGCTTCGCGAGGCGGTGGGTTGATGAGGGAGACGGGTGTGGGCGAGGTCGGATAGAGGAGCGCGTGGAGCTGGTGGTTGGCGAAGACGCCTTCCATCGCGGTGCGCACGTAGCTCATGCCGTCGCCGATGGCGGCGAGGTAGACGGGGTCGTCCAGTTCGAGCGCGGTCTCGGACTGGTATTTGAGGCCGACGGCTTTGCCCGGGCTGCGGTAGCCGGTGGCGGGGTCGTTCGCGAGACGGGCGAGATCGCAGATGGACTTCGGATACTTCGCTGCGGTGGTGGCGAGGTAGTCGCCGATCTGGGATTTAAACTCGGCGGAGCGGATGGTGTTGTAGAGGGGGCCGCGGATGGCTTGGACGGGCGGCGGGATGCGGACGTCGTCGATGATGATGGCGCCGAGCTCTTTTAGTTTGGCGATGGCCTGGTTGACGACAGCGTCGATCTCGGCGTCGCGGCCGAAGAAGTCGCGGGCGATGCCGATGCGGGCGCCTTTGAGCGATCCGGATTTCAGATACGCGGTGTAGTCGGTGGGCGTGCGGCCGGCGGACTTGAGTGTGGAGTCGTCGTCGGGGTCGATGCCGGCGAGGACGTTGAGGGCTGCGGCGATGTCGTAGGTGCTGCGGGCGAGTGGTCCGACGGTGTCGAACGAGAGGGCGAGCGGGACAACGCCGTCGCGGGAGACGAGGCCGTGGGTGGTCTTGAGGCCGAAGGTGCCGGAGGCGTTGGCGGGGCCGCGGACGGATGCGGCGGTGTCGGTGCCGAGTCCAAACTGGGCGAATACAGCGGCGATGGCGACGCCGGTGCCGCCGGAAGAGCCGGCAGGGCCGCGGTCGATGACGTGGGGATTTTTAGTCTGACCGCCGTGGGAGGAGTAGCCGTTGGGGACTTCGCCGGCTGCGACAAGTTTGGGATCGGTGGCACCGGAGACGGAGCCGCCGCCTCCGGCCCATTCGGAGAGATTCACCTTCGCGATGACGATCGCACCGGCGGCACGGAGCTTTTTGACGACAAAGGCGTCGTCAGGAGCGATGGAGCCTTCGAGGAGTTGCGAGCCGGCGGTGGTGGGCAGATCGAAGGTGTCGATGTTGTCCTTGAGGACGATGGGAACGCCGTGGAGCGGGCCGCGGATTTTCCCGGCTTTGCGCTCGGCATCGAGGGCTTTGGCTTCGGCGAGGGCGGAGGGGTTGAGGAGGATGACGGCGTTGAGCGCGGGGCCTTTTTTATCGTAGGCGTCGATGCGCGCGAGGTAGGCGGCGGTGACTTTCTCGGCGGTCAGCGAGCCGGCGGCGTAGGCGGATTGGAGGTCGGCGATGGTGGCGGTGGTCAGGTCTAGCGGAGCGGCGCGGAGCTGAACGGAAGTGGCCAACGAGCAGTGACCAATGACCAGTGCGCAGGCGAGGAGGCGGAGTCTCGCGAAGGGCGCGAAGGTGCGGCTGGTTTTTGGGAGAACGCTCAACGCTGAACGTTTAACGCTTAACGCTGAAGTGACGGAGGCGAGCATGTGGATTTTCGATTTTTGATTCTCGATTTTAGATTGGGCGGAGCGCGGAATGGCGGAGTGTGCTTAGTAGGTGACGATATCGGTCGGGAGCGCGGGAGTGTTGACCGGAAGGACGAGGGCCTTGGTCGCTTGTTCGAAGTCGTAGGCGTAGGAGAGGATCGTGGGCTCGCTCCAGGCGCGGCCGAGGAAGCTAATTGTTACGGGAAGACCTTCCTTGGTGACGCCGGCGGGGACGATGGCGTCGGGCCAGCCGGTAAAGTTGGCGAACGAAGTGGATGATTCAGGCCAGCCCATGCCGTCGGGCGGGGTGATGAGCATCGCGGGTTTCGGCATCGTGGGATAGACGAGTGCGTCGAGCTGATGCTTGGCCATGAGCGCCTCGAATGTGGCGGTGAGCGCGGGGAGGATTTCGCGCTTCGTTGAGAGGTAGACGGGATCGTCGAGGTCGAAGGTGATGCCGGGGGATGAAACCCACTTGAGGCCGGCGGCTTTTCCGGCGCTGCGGTATTTCGTGGCGGGGTCGTTCGAGAGGCGGACGACGTCGTCGAAGGATTTCGGGAAGCCGGGCTTGGTGGTTTTGAGGTAAGTAGTGAGGTCGGCCTTGAACTCGGCTTTGACGACGAGGTTGTAGATGTCGGCGCGGGCGCGGCGCAGGTATTCGGGGATGGAAACGTTGTCGACGATGACGGCGCCGAGGTCGCGGAGCTTCGCGATGGAGGCTTCGAAGATGCGGTCCACTTCGGGATCCTGGCCGAGGTAGTCGCGGTTGATGCCGATGCGGGCGCCTTTGAGGGAGCCGCGTTTCAGGAACTTGGTGTAGTCGGTATGGTAGTGGCCGCCGCTGGGGAAAGTGGCTGCATCGGCGGAGTCGATACCGGTCATGGCGCCGAGCGAGGCGGCGACGTCGTAGACGTGACGGCCCATCGGGCCGGCGGTGTCGTAGGAGAGGCCGAGCGGGATCACGCCGTCGCGCGACATGAGGCCACGCGTGGGTTTCAGGCCGGCGATGCCGTTGTGAGAAGACGGGCCGCGGATGGAGCCGCCGGTGTCGGAGCCGATGCCGAAGGGCGCGTAGAGCGCGGCGAGACCGGCACCGGTGCCGCCGGAGGAGCCGGATGGGCTGCGATCAAGCGCGTGGGGATTGCGCGTCTGGCCGCCAGCGGAGGAGAAACCGCCGGGGATGAAACCGGCTTTGAGGATGTCGGGCGGAGCGCCCGCGGCGGAGCCACCGGAGCCGGCCCACTCGGAGAGATTCACTTTCGCGAGAATGATGGCGCCGGCGTCGCGGAGTTTTTTGGTGATGAAGGCGTCGTCGGGCGGGATGGAGCCTTCGAGGAGTTGCGAGCCGCCGGTGGTGGGGAGGTCGAAGGTGTCGACGTTGTCCTTTAGGAGGACGGGAATGCCGTGGAGCGGGCCGCGGACTTTTCCGGATTTGCGCTCGGCATCGAGCGCGCGGGCCTGGGCGAGGGCGTCGGGATGCAGCTTGATGACGGCGTTGATCTCGGGGCCTTTTTTATCGAAGGCCGCGATGCGCGCGAGGTAGGCGCCGAGCAGTTTCTCGGAGGTCAGGCCGGCGGAGTAGGCGGCCTGGATGTCGGCGATGGTGGCGGTCTTGATGTCGAGCTGAGCGGCTTGAAGCGCCGGGAGAGTGGCGAATGAGGCGCAACCTATCGCCAGAGAAACGGAGAGGTGTCTCGCGAAGGCGGAGAAGGATGCGAAGGCGCGCGGCTGCGACGACGGAATTGGGTTGGGTGCTGAGACCGGTGAAAAACTGCGTGATGGCTGCATGAAAAGATGGACGGATTTTGAAGGAGGACGCCGAGGCGTCCGGTGAAAGCGGTGCCGAGGCACCGCACTCCACAGGCGGAGGTCAGATGGGCGGGCGCTGCCAGCCGCCGCTTTGGGCTTCGAGGGCGGAGGCGACCGCGATGGTGATGTCCTCGCGCCACGGAGCGGCGACGACCTGGATGCCGATGGGGAGGTTTTTGCCATCCGAGGACGTGCCGCAGCGGACGACGGTGACGGGCCAGCCGGTGGTGTTAAAGGCGCCGGTGTAGCTCCAGTTGGGCGTGCCGGAGGGGGCGGGGCTGATGCGGTCGATCTCGGTGGCGGGGGTACCGGCGACGGGGCAGAGGAGGACGTCGTATTTTTGAAACCACGACAACATGCGGGACTTGGCGGCGTCGGCCTGTTCCCAAGCCTCGACGTACTCGGCGGTGGAGATGGTTTTGCCGGCTTTGACGCGCTCGGTGACGGACGGGGAGAAGTTCTTCGTGCCCCATTTGTCGGCGAGACGTTTATAGAAGGCCCAACCGTCGCCGCTGGTGAGCTTGGTGCGGGAGGCGTAGAGGTCGGTGAGAATTTCCTTGGGCAGGTCCTCGGTGACGCCGGCGACGAGGCCTTCGAGCCATTTCACGCACTGAAGGACGGTCTTCTTGGTGTCGTCGTCGGTGGTGGTGACGCCGTTGGTCGGGAAGAAGGCGAGGCGGAGTTTTTTGAGATCGACCTTGGCGGGATCGGACCAGGGCACGGGGGCGCAGGCGGCGTCGCGGAAGTCGGGTCCGGAGATGATGGGCGTGATGAGGGCGATGTCCTCGACGCGGCGGGCCATGGGGCCGAGTTGTTGCCAGAGATCGAATACGCCGCCGAAGTCGACGATGTGGCCGGTGCGCGGGACGCGGATGGAGGTAGGTTTGATGCCGGCGATGCCGTTGTTATGAGCGGGGCCGCGGATGGAGCCGCCCCAGTCGGAGCCGATGTCGAAAGCGGCTCCGCCAGCGGCGACGATGGCGCCCGCGCCACCGGATGAGCCGGAGGCAGTGCGGGTGAGATCGTAGGGATTGTGCGTGGAGCCGTAGAGAAGGTTGCTGCTAGTGCTGATGCCGCCGAGGCCGCCGAGGGTGAACTCGGGTGTATTCGTTTTTCCGAGCAGGATGGCGCCGGCGGCGCGGACGCGGGCGACGCAGGTGGCGTCTTTTTTCGGGATGAATTGCTGGCGGCCGTAGGTGGCGCCGGTGGAGATGACGCCCTCGGTGTCGAGGGAGTCCTTGATGGTCATGGGGACGCCATGGAGAGGGCCTTTAAGCTGGCCTTTCGCGAGGGCGGCGTCGGCGGCTTTGGCTTCGGAGAGCGCGCGAGCGTAGCAGTTCATGACGACGGCATTGAGGCGGTCGTTGACGACCATGTGGCGGTCGATGAATGCCTGGGTTGCTTCGACGGCGGAGACCTTTTTTTCGCGGATGAGCTGCGCGAGTTTGGTGGCCGACATGTAGATGATGTCGTCGGTCTTGTCGGTCGACGTGGCGGGACCAGTCGCGGCTTTGGCGGAGGAGGCGGTAGCGAGCGCGACGAGGGGAATCGTGGAGAGAAGGGTCGCGGCGGAACCAAGGGTGGAGCGGCGGAGGAAGGCGCGGCGGGTGGACTGGGAGGAACTCTCAACGCTCAACGCCGAACTCTTAACGTTTAATGGCGCAGGCGTGGGTGTGGTGGTGGATGAGTGGGAAGTGGCGGAAGGCATGGCGGTGGTGGGCGCGGATGGCGGGAAGCGGAGGCGGGAGAACGAGTACGAGTAAGAGAACGAGAACGATTATTCGAAGGCGCGGACCAGAGGTCCGGCCCTACGGGTCAGATTGCGGGCTTTTGGAAGCCGCCGGTTTTGCTTTCGATGAAGGCCATGGCGGCGACGACGAGGTCATCGCGCCAGGGCTGGCCGACGACCTGGATGCCGAGCGGGAGGCCGTCTTTTTCGGTGGTGCCGCAGCGGACGACGCCGGCGGGCCAGCCGGTGGTGTTGTACTGGCTGGTGTAGGAGGCGCCGGCGGCTCCTCCGCGCGGGCGCTCGTGGTCGAGCGTGACGGGAGCCTGATTACTGGCGGGGCAGATGATGAGGTCGTATTGCTCGAACCACGCGAGCTGCTCGCTGCGGATGGCGTCCATCTCTTCGCAGAGGCGGGTGAAGTCGGGCGAAGGAAGTTCCTCGCCGTCGAGGCGGAGGCCAGGGGAGGCCTGGGTGGTGCCGTGGAGCTTGAGCATGCGGCGCATGTGGTCGCGTCCGTTGGCGGCACTGTACTTGTTTCGGATTTCGGCGAGCTCCTTCATCTTGGGAGGAGCATCCTGTTTGATGGAGGCGACGCCGAGAGATTCGAAGTAGGCGACGGTCTGTTTGACTGTGGCCTGGAGCTCGGGCGTGGGATCGACCTGTCCGTTGGTGGTGTAATAACAGATACGGAGTTTTTTGAGGTCGACGGCGGCGGGATCGCCGAAGGGCACGGGGCACATGGCGGCGTCGATGCCGTCGGGGCCGGAGATGATCGGCATCAGGAGGGCGAGATCCTCGACGCGGCGGACGAGCGGGCCGGTTTCCTGGAAGGAGTCGAATGCGCCGCCGTAGCCGACGATGTGGCCGGTGCGCGGGACGAGGCCGAGGGTGGGTTTCAGGCCGACGATACCGTTGGCGAAGGCCGGGCCGCGGATGGAGCCGCCGTAGTCGGAGCCGAGATCGAAGCTCGCTCCACCTGCGGCGACGATGGCACCGGCGCCGCCGGAGGAACCGCTGGGCTGGTAGTTGAGGTTGTACGGATTTTTGGTGAGGCCGTAGACGAGGTTGACGGTGCCCTTGCCGCCGCCGCCGAGGGTGAACTCGGGTGTATTCGATTTTCCGAGCAGGATGGCTCCGGCATCGCGGCAGCGGGCGACGATGGTGGCATCTTTGCCGGGGACGAAGTGTTTGCGACCGAGGGTGCCGCCGGTGGAGACGACGCCGGCGGTGTCGAAGGAGTCTTTAATCGTCATGGGCACGCCGTGGAGGGGGCCCTTGAGTTTGCCTTTGGCGAGCGACGCGTCGGCTTCGGCGGCTTCGGCGAGGGCGCGTTCGTAGCACATGGCGACGACGGCGTTGATCTTGGGGTTAACCGCCTCGATGCGGGCGATGTGGAGTTTGATGACCTCGGTGGCGGAGAGTTTTTTCGTGCGGATGAGCTCGGCCAGCTTGGTCGTGCTCATGAAGAGTGGGTCGTCGGATTTGTCGGCGGCGAAAGGAGCAGCGGCACGGGCGGATGAGGCGGTGAAGCGTGAGGCGAGGGCGATCGCGGCGGTGCCGAGGGCGGCGCGTTGCAGGAACGCGCGGCGGCTGGAAGCGAACAGTGGCGTGGTGTTGCGCATGGCGTTGGTTGGCGGCGGAGCGGGAGGCGGAGAAAGAGTAAGAGAAAGAGAACGAGAAAGATTCGGCCCTTAGATCGCGGGCTTCACGTAGCCGCCGGTGGCGGCCTCGATCTTGGAGGCGACGGCGAAGACGACGTCTTCGCGGAAGGGCCGGGCGATGACCTGGATGCCGATGGGGAGGCCCTCGGCTTTGGCGGTGCCGGCTCGGACGACGGCGGCGGGCCAACCGGTGAGGTTGTAGATGCTCGTGTAGCCCGCTTTTCCTGGGACGGGCTTCTCGAGGCCGGGTGCGGGGAAGGCGTTGGTCGGGCAGAGGATGACGTCGTATTTTTCGAACCAGCCAAGGAGGCGGCTGCGGAGGTCGTCGCGTTTTTCGATAAGCGCGGTGAAATCGCTTGAGATTATCGGCTCGCCGCCGATGCCGTCGGCGAAGCCGGGGGAGGCCTGCTTGGTGCCGTGCTTGGTGAGCATGCGCTGGCGCCAGGCACCGCCGTCGGCGCGGAGGAGTTTTCCGCTGATCTCGTTCCACTCGGGATCGCCGCCGTGGAAACTTTCGGTGACGGAAGCGACTGAACCTTCGACGGCCTTAAGTGCGGCCTTCATGGCGTCGAGCGTCTCGGGCGTGGGTGTGACGAGCTTGTTGTCGAGGTAGTAGGCGACGCGGAGTTTTTTCAGATCGACGGTCTTGTAGTCGTCGAGCGGGAGAGTGGCTGCGAGCGGATCTAGGAAGTCCTCGCCGTGGATGATGCTGGTGATGAGGGCGAGATCCTCGATGCGGCGGGCGAGCGGTCCGAGTTCCTGATACGTATCCCAGGCGCCACCGTAGCCGGGGACGTGACCGGCGCGGGAGACGCGGCCGAGGGTGGGCTTGATGCCGGTGATGCCGCAGGCGTGGGCGGGCGAGCGAATGGAGCCGCCGAAGTCGGAGCCGATGTCGAAGGCGGCACCGCCCGAGGCGACAATGGCGCCGGCGCCGCCGGAGGAGCCGCGCGGCGTGTGGGCGAGATTGTAGGGATTGAGCGTCTGGCCGTAGATGAGGTTGTAGGTGCCGAGGGCGCCGCCGCCGAGGGTGAACTCGGGTGTATTTGATTTTCCGAGCAGGATGGCGCCAGCGGCGCGGCACCGGGCGACGACGGTGGCGTCTTTGCCGGGGATGTAATTTTTTCGACCGAGCGTGCCGGTGGTGGAGATGACGCCCTCGGTTTCGAGAGAATCTTTGATGGTGAACGGAACGCCGTGGAGCGGCCCGAGGAGTTTGCCCTTGGCAAGGGAGTCGTCGGCGGCCTTGGCCTCGAGGAGCGCACGCTCGGCGCAGAGCGTGACGATGGCGTTGATCTTGGGGTTAACGGCCTCGATGCGGGCGAGGTAGGCCTTGGTGGCTTCGACGGCGGAGACTTTTTTCTCGCGGATGAGCTGCGCGAGTTTGGTGGCCGACATGAAGAGGATGTCGGTGGTCTTGTCGGTCGAGGCAGAGGTGTCGGCGCGGGCGGAGGAGGTGGTGAGGCGGGACGCGACGGCGACGGTGGCGGTGCCGAGGGCAGCGGTGCGGAGGAAGGAGCGGCGGGAGGACGCAGGCGTGGTGGCGGGAGAAGATGTGAAAGACATGGCGGTGGTGGGCGCGGAGCGGGCTTCGGAAGGGGAGAAAGAGTAAGAGAAAGAGAACGAGAAAGATTTCGGAGAGGTGCGGGCCAAGGCGGTCCGGTCCCGCAAGTTAGATGGCGGGCTTCTGCCAGCCGCCGGTTTTGCTTTCGATGAATTCGCAGGCGGCGAGGACGAGTTCGTCGCGCCAGAGCTGGCCGGTGACCATGATGCCGAGCGGCAGTTTTTCAGGACTGGTGGCGGCGCGGACCACGGCGCTCGGATAGCCGGTGGTGTTGAACATGCCGGTGTAGCTGGTGCCGGGCTTCCACTGGGTGGGCCCGATGTTGATCGGGGTGGCGGGTTTGCCGGCGACGGGGCAGAGGACGATGTCGTAGTTTTTAATCCACTGCAGGAATCTGACTTTGTTGGCGTCTTGCTTTTCCCAGAGTTCGATGAGCTCGGCGGTGGAGGTCATGCCCTGTTTGTAGCGGCCCACGACGGTGGGTGAGACGGCCTTGGTGCCCCACTTTTCGGCGAGGCGCTCAAGGTAGGACCAGCCGCAGGCGGTCATGAGTTTGAAGCGGATTTCTTCGAGCTCCATGATGATGTCCTTCGGGCAGTCCTCGGTGACCTGGGCACCGGCATCGGCGAAGTATTTGGCGCAGGCGCGGACCATGTCCTGCGTTTCCTGGGTGGTCTCGGCGACCCCGTTGGTGGGAAAGAAGGCGACGCGGAGTTTGGAGATGTCGGGTGTGACCGGCTTCCACGGCATCGGGTACTGCGAGCAATCGATGAAGTCGGGGCCGGCGACGATGGGCATGAGGAGGTTCAAGTCCTCGACGCGGCGGGCCATGGGTCCGAGCTCCTGCCAGTTGTCGAGGTAACCGCCGAAGCCGACGATGTGGCCGGAGCGGGGAACGCGGCCGAAGGTGGGCTTGATGCCGGCGATGCCGTTGTTGTGAGCGGGGCCGCGGATGGAGCCGCCCCAGTCGGTTCCGATATCGAAGGCGGATCCACCGGTGGCGACGATGGCACCGGCGCCGCCGGACGAACCGGAGGTGGAGCGGGTGAGATCGTAGGGATTTTTGGTGATGCCGTAGATGATGTTGGCGGTTGTACCGACGCCGGGGATACCGCCGCCGGCGAGGGTCCATTCGGGCGTGTTGGTCTTGCCGAGGAGGACGGCGCCGGCGGCGCGGAGGCGGGCGACGACGGTGGCGTCTTTTTCGGGGATGAAGTCCATGCGGCCGACGGTGCCGGCGGTGGAGATGACGCCGGCGGTGTCGATCGAGTCCTTGATGGTGAAGGGAACGCCGTGGAGCGGGCCGAAGATTTTGCCGGAAGCGAGGGCGTCGTCGGCGGCCTTGGCCTCGGCGTAGGCGCGGTCGCGACAGAACTGGACGACGGCGTTGATCTTGGGGTTTACGGCGTCGATGCGGGCGTAGTTGGCCTTCACGGCCTCGACAGAGGAGATCTTTTTGTCGCGGATGAGGCCGGCGAGTTTGGTCGCGGTCATGAGCGCCGGATCGTCGGACGTGTCTTTGGATTTTAGATACGACGGACCGGAGGCTGCTGAGGTCTGAGCGGAGGCGGCGCGGATGCCGAGCTGGGCGAGGAGGGTGGCGGAGCCGGCGAGACCCGCGCGGCGCAGGAAGCTGCGCCGCGAGGAATTGGGAGAACGCTCAACGCTCAACGCTGAACGTTTAACGCTCAAATGCGCAGGCGTGGGAGCGGAGTCGGGGGAGGATGTGGTGGCGGTGGTTGGCATGGCAGTGGACGCGGAGTGGGAGAACGAGTACGAGTAAGAGAACGAGAACGATTTCGGAGGACTGGGATCAGTGGGTGTCGAAGACGGCTTGGTAGAGTTTGAGCTTTTCCTTGATGGCGGTGAGTTCGGCGGGCGTGGGACTGCGCGGATCTTTGGCGGGCGGGAGTGCGCCGAATTTGAGGAGGCAGGCCATGAGGAGGATGCGGGCTTTGGTGGCGGTGAGGTTGTTGCCCTCGATGCCGAGATTTTGCTCGTTGCCCTGCATGAAGCCGTGGGCATCGCCGCGTGCGGCGCGGACAACGGGGAAGCCGTGCAAGGCGGCGAGATCGAGGGCGGCCTCGACCGTGGGAATCTGGCTGCCGTAGGGCGCGAGACCTTCGCCGACGAAACCGGCGAGCTGCGGCGGACCGGAGAGAAGGGCGTCGAGGCGCGCGAGAATTTCCACCTGCGTGGATGGGTCGCGGGAATTGTCGTTGGTCGTTTCCCAACGGGCGGATTTGACGATGGTGACCGAGGGAATCGACGATGGGAGGAGATCGCCGGAGGAATCTTTTGTCGCGAAGGGAACGGTGGTGAGGCCGCTGTCGCCGCGTGTGATGGCCGGGACGCTTGCGGGCGATTGCGAAAGGCGGACGTCGGAGCGGTGCGTGCCTTTGCGGACGGAAACGTAGGTGAGCTTCGGGCCGTAGCCCATCGTGCCGACGATGCCGCCGAAGCCGCCGGTGGTGACGTAGCCGCCGGGGCGGGCGTCGCCTTTTTGGATTTCGCGGGCGCTGTAGAGGACGTTGTCCTGAATCATCAGAGAGCCGACGAAGTCTTTGCCGGAGGAGTCGGCCCAGATGCGCGAGGTGATGTACTCGATGGAGTCGGCGATGTTGCCGTCGCCGTCGGCGCTGAGCGTGCCGTGGGCACGTTGGGCGGAGTTGCCGAGGAGCGGCTTGGTCGTGTCGATGACGAGGCTGAGCCAGTAGGTCGTGTCCTCGACGTTGGGGCTGCCTTCGAGCCAGATCGCGCCCTCGTAGTCGCCGGAGGCGAGGGCTTTCTGGACGATGTTAGTGGCGCGGGCGAGGTGCTGGCGGGAGCCGGAGGCGCCATAAGGGCCGTAGGTGAAGAAGTGTTCGCCGAGTTTTTCGGGTGCGATGTCACCGGTGCCTTTGTCGGTGCGTTTGGCGGCGGGAAGGCCTTTGGTGTATCCACCGGATGGAGCCGGGCGGTAGAAGTCGAAGGAGGCTTTTTCGTAGATGCGGCCGCCGGCGCGCTCGATGTCTTCGAAGATGCGGGAAGCGTCGGGATAGAACGTCTGGCGGGATTGAGCGAAGGGGGCGCCGCGTTTGGTGGCGGTGGAGTCCCACGCGGAACCGTCGGCCTGGAGGCCCATGAAGGGGAGCGGGTAGAGACCGTCCTCGGGTTTTAGGGTGACGGCGTAGACGGGTTTGTCGGCGGGAGCGCGGCGGGTTTTGGAGAACGAACCGTCGGTGGCAACGTAGCCGTCGGGCTTGGCGTAGAGTTCGGCGACGTCGGCTTCGAGCGGGTGGGCGGTGAACTGCTCGACGTAGATGGTGACGGGGGCGGCGACGCGTTGGCCGAAGAGTTCGTCGAAGGCGAGGGGCTGGCCGTCGACGCCTTTGAGCAACGGAAGACCGGCGGCGGCGCGGGCCTTGTTGCTCGTGATGAGCGGGCGGGAATTTTGGACGGTGGCGGTGGGGCCGGAGAAGATGGCGATCTTGGGCTTGGTCGGCGCTGCCGCGGAGAGGGATGAAAGCGGGAGGAGGGCTAGGGCGACGGCGGCGGTGCGGAGGATAGGTCCTATAGGTCTTATGGGACGAATAGGACTTATGTCGGAGGGACCACCGGATCGGCGGTGGGGGCGATGCGGTGGGAAGGTCATAAAATCAGTAGGTGATTTTTTCGATGCCGAGGAGCGGCGTAGTGACGGGCAACTTACGTTGCGGGTTCGCCTGTTCGTAGGCGTAGCCGACTTTGATGAGGGTCGGCTCGTCGTAGAGACGGGCGAGGATCTCGAGACCGACGGGGACGCCGTCGGTGTTGAAGCCGGCGGGGATGGTCATTGCGGGCATGCCGGTGGCGGTGGAGATGCGGTTGCCGTTACCGGCTACGCGGCTGCGGGGTTCGTTGGTGGGCGCGGATGTCTCGCCCTTGTTGGGGACGGCGTCGGCGATGGTGCGGACAGGCTTCGTTTCGTGCGGGTAGACGAGGACATCGACCTGCCAGCGATCCATGACTTCGGTGACGAAGTCGCGGAGGAGGTAGCGGCCCTTGAGCTTGGCGACGTATTCGGCGTTGCCGGTGGGCTCAGCGGCGTTCTGCTCTTCGTCGTAGCGTTTCTTCAGGCGGCCGATGACGCCGCCGGTGGCGAGCATGTCGGGGATGGTCTTGATCGGGAACTGCGGGCCGCGGCTGGCGAAATAGGCTTCGAGGGCGATGCGGTTTTCGGCGTTGCCGTAATTCGTTTCGCGAACGATGTCCCAGAGATTGGCGCCGACGGGGAGCGGATCGATGACGATGGCACCGGCGTCTTTCAGCTTCTTGATCGCGGCGTCGATGAGCTCGACGGCGGGTTTGTCCTCGGGATCGGTGCCGAAGAGTTCGCGGACGACGCCGATGCGAGCGCCTTTGAGGCCGTCTTTCTTAAGGGAAGAGAGATAATTGTCGGACGGCGTGTGGCCGAGGCCTTTGTAGCTGAAAAGGTCCGACGCGTCGGTGCCCGCCATGATGGACATGGTGATGGCGGCGTCGGTGACGGAGCGTGTCATCGGACCGGCGCGGTCGTAGGTGATGGAGATCGGGATGATGCCGCCGCGGGAGACGAGGCCTTCGGATGGCGCGAAGCCGACGAGGTTGGCCTTGGTGGAGGGATTGCGGATCGAGGAACCGGTTTCGGTGCCGAGGCCGACCCAGCCGAAGAGGGCGGCGACGCCCGCGCCGGAACCGCCGGAGGAACCGCCGGGGATTTTTTCGAGGTTGTAGGGATTGAGCACCTGGCCGCCGAGGGAGCTGGTGCCGGTGGCGCCACGGGCGAATTCGTCGAGATTGGTTTTCGCGAGGATGATCGCGCCGGCGGCGCGGAGGCGGGCGACGGTGAAGGCGTCGCGGAAGGGAACGGTGCCCGCGAGTGCTTTGGCGCCGCCGGTGGTGGGCATGTCGAAGGTGTCGTAGTTGTCTTTCACGAGCACGGGCACGCCGTGCATGAGCGAGCGGGGGCCCTTGGCTTTGCGCTCGGCGTCGAGGGTGCGCGCGATTTCGAGGGCTTTGGGGTTTAGCGTGAGAATCGAGTTTAGTTTGGGCCCGGCCTGATCGTAGGCGGCGATGCGCTTGAGGTAGACATCGACGACTTTTTCGGAGGTGAGGCCGGCGTCGTAGGCTTTTTGGAGGTCGAGGATGGTCGCCGATGATAGATCCAGCTCGGCGGCGTGCGCGGAGGTTGGCGAAATGATCAGTGAGCAGTGGCCAATGACCAAGGCGCAGGCGAGGAGGCGGGGTCTCGCGAAGGAAGTGAGGGTAGCGAAGGTGGTACGCATGAAGAACGGAAGCGGCGGGAGAACGAGTAAGAGAAAGAGAACGAGAAAGATTTTTCGGAGGCGCGGAGGAGCGGGGTGAGGGCACCCCGCCTACATCGGGATCAGTAGGTGATGGTTTCGCCGGGGAGGGCCGGGGTGGACTTCGGGAGTTTGCGATGCGGGGCGGCTTGTTCGTAGCCGTAGGCGATCTGGAGGATCTTCGCGTCTTCGAAGGCGGCGCCGAGGAACTCGATGCCGTTGGGCGTGCCGTCGGCGGTGAATCCAGCGGGAACAGTGATCGCGGGGAGGCCGCAGTAGTCGCTGATGCTTTGGCCGGAAACGCCGGGAGGAAGCGGCCAGGTGCCTGCCTTGGGGAGTGGGCCGGAGCGCACGGGGTAGACGAGCGCATCGAGATCGAAGCGGGTCATCAGGTCTTCCAAGAGGTCTTTGAGGATGGCGCGATTCCGGTACTTGCCGGCGTATTCGGCGTTCAACTCCAGCGGAATCATCGCCTCGGACTCGGCGTAGCGCTCTTTCAGACGCGGGTGGAATTTTCCGGTCTTGATGAGATCGGCGAGGGTGGAGACGGGCTGGTTCGCGCCGCGGGCGGCGAGGTAGCTGTTAAAGGACGCTTTGAACTCGTAGTTGCTGACGCCCTGGCCCTGGAGCATCGCGAAGAGATCGGTGCTGGAGGAGACGGGATCGATGATGATGGCACCGGCGTCCTTCATCTTGGTGACGGCGTCCTCGATGAGCTTGTGATACTCGGCGTGCTCGGGGCCGCTCTTGAAGAGATCGCGGAGGATGCCGAGGCGTTTGCCCTTGAGCGCGCCGGGTTTGAGGAAACTTTCGTAGGGAGCGTCAGGAGTTTTGCCGATGCTGAGGCGGGTGATCTGGTCGTTGGGATCGATGCCCGCCATGACGGTGAGCATGACGGCGCAGTCGTAGACGCTGACGGTCATCGGGCCGCCGCGGTCCTGTGTCATCGAGATAGGCATGATGCCCGCGCGGCTGAGCAGACCCTCGGTGGCGACCATGCCGACGATGTTGTTGTCGTTGGCCGGATGGCGGACCGAGCCGCCCGTTTCGGTGCCGAGGCCGACGAGAGCGTAAACGGCGGCGACGCCTGCACCGGTGCCGGCGCTGGAGCCGCCGGGGATGAGGTCGAGGGCGTGCGGGTTGAGCGTTTGGCCGCCGAGGGAGCTGACGCCGTTTCCGCCGCGGGCCATTTCGTCGAGATTGGTTTTGGCGACGATGATGGCTCCGGCTTCGCGGAGCTTTTTGACCATGTAGGCGTCGTGCGCGGGAATCGCGCCTTTCAACGCGAGGGCTCCGCCGGTCGTAGGCATATCGAACGTGTCGAAGTTGTCCTTAACGAGGACGGGGATGCCGTGGAGCGGACCGCGCGGGCCTTTGGTTTTGCGCTCGGCGTCGAGAGCGCGGGCCTCGGCGAGGGCGCGTTCGCCGTTGTTGTAGATGACGGCGTTGAGCTTGGGGCCGGCCTGGTCGTAGGCGGCGATGCGGGCGAGGGAGAGTTTGACGAGCTGCTCGGAGGTGAGCGCGCCAGCGGCGAGGGCGGCGTTGACCTCTTTCAGGGTGGCCTGGGTGAGGACGAGGGTCTCGGCGGTCGCCGATGTCGGCGAAAGAGCGAGGTAGCCATGAGCGAGGAGCAGGGCGCAGGCGAGGAGGCGGGGTCTCGCGAAGGCGGCGAGGGAAGCGAAGGTTGGACGCATGATGAACGGAAGCGGCGGGAGAAAGAGTAAGAGAAAGAGAACGAGAAAGATTTCTTCGGAGGCGCGGACCAGAGATCCGGCCCTACAGGCGTAGGGGAAGAACGAGTACGAGTAAGAGAACGAGAACGATGGGAGGTGAGGATCAGTACTCGTTGAAGATGCGCGTTACCTCGGCGAGGTCGGTGGTCTTGGTGAGGGCGAGCTGGAGGAGGACGCGGGCTTTTTCCGGGTGCAGATTGTCACCGGGGACCATCCTGGCTTCGCGGCGACGGGGCGTGTCCTGGACGCGGCCGCCGTAGGTGCGGGCGGTCATGACGACGACGACGCCTTTTTCTTGTGCGCGTTTCACGGCGGCCTGCTGGCTTGTAGTGGCTCCGCCAGCACCGACACCGTCGATGACGATGCCCTTGGCGCCGTGCTCGACGGCGGCATCGATCATGTAGCCGGGAGCTTCGCGGTAACCGTAGACGATCTCGACGGCGGGAATGGTCGGGTAGGAATTGCCTGCGAATTCTGAGCCGGTGGTGTGGCGGCGGACGACGTCGCGCTTGAAGACGATCTTGTCGGGATCGGCGAAACCGATGGCGCCGACATCGACGCCCTTGAAAGTGTGGGTGCGGTAGGCGCTCGTTTTGTCGAGGTCACGCGCGGGCGTGATGAGGTTGTTGGTGCAGTGAAGCACGCCCTTGCCCCAAGCTTCTTTCGTGGCGGCGACGCGGATGGCGTCGAAGAGGTTGCGCGGGCCGTCGCCGGACATCGCGGACCACGGACGCTGCGAACCGACGAAGACGATGGGCTTATCGGTCTTCACGGTGAGGTTCATGTAGTAGGCGACCTCGGACTGCGTGTTGGTGCCGTGGGTGACGACCATGCCGTCGACGTTGGGGTCTTTGGCGAGTTCGTTGAGGCGCTGGGAAACGCGGTGGAAGTCCTCGTGGGTTTCGGTGCCGGAGGCGCGGTTTTGCGGAGCTCGTTGATCGTCGACGGTGACGCGGGCGATGGTGGCGACCTCGGGCATCTCGTTGACCCAGTCGATGGGCTCGACGCGCGGGAGAGCGCCGCCGCCGTAGTTGGTGATGTTGGTGCGGGGCGCGCCGCGGCTGGCGATGGTGCCGCCCATCGAGACGAGGACGATGCGCGGGAGCGTGGCGGCGTTGGCCGGCATCGCGGGAGGCGGAGAGTAAGTCGGGATTTCCGCCGCGAAAGCGGCGGGAGTGACCAATGACCAGTGACCAATGACCAGTGTGGCGAGCGCGGTCAGAGTGGAGCGGTGAAGGCGGGAGAGCATTTGGATTTTCTATTTTCGAAGGACGGTCCGGATGAAGGCGGGAGAACGAGTACGAGTAAGAGAACGAGAACGATGATGGGCGGGCTCAGTACTCGTTGAACATGCGTTGGATTTCCTTCGGGTCGGTCGTCTTGGTGAGCGCGAGGCGGAGGAGGATGCGGGCTTTGTGCGGCGAGATGCTGTCGGAGGTGGGCACGCCGGACTCGGAGCTGCGGGTGCTTTCGAGGACGCGGCCGGAGCCCTTGCGGTCGCTGTTCACGAAGACGACGCCCTTGGCTTGGCCGTTCTTGACGGCTTCGCGGTTGCCGCCGGTGAGGACGATGCCCTTGGCGCCAGCAGCGACGAAGGCGTCGATCGCGGTGCTGTCGGATTCCTGGTAGCCGTAGGTGATGTCGACGCGGGGGAGCGTGGTGAGGTTGGAAACGTCGAACTCGGATTTGCTGGTGTGGCGGGTGACGGGCTTGCGGTAGAACACGATGCGGTCGGAGTCGGCGAAACCGAGCGGGCCGGTGTCGCGGGCCACAAACGTATCCATCCGGTTGGTATTACCCTTGGTGGTGTCGCGGGCGTCGTTGATCTCGTCGTTGAGGAGAATCATCACGCCCTTGCCGCGGGCCTCGGGCGTGGCGGCGGTGCGGACGGCGTTGAGGAGGTTGAATGGGCCGTCACGCGAGACGGCGGTGAAGGGGCGCATGGCGCCGACGACCACGACGGGTTTGTCGGACTTGATGACGAGATTGAGGAAGTAGGCGGTCTCCTCGAGGGTGGCGGTGCCGTGGGTGACGACGGCGCCGGCGGAGTCGGGCTGGGCGAGCCACTCGTTGATGGCCTTGGCGAGCTTGAGCTGGATCTCGGTGTTCACGCTCGGCGAACCGACGTTGGAGATCTCCGTGTAGGAGATGTCGGCGAAGTCCTTCATCTCGGGGAGATCGGCGATGAGTTCCGCGGGCGTCACCTTGCCGTCGGAGTACTCCATGTGTTTCTGGCGGTGGTTGCCTTTGCTCTGGATGGTGCCGCCGGTGGTGAAGATCTTCACCTTGGGCAGGTCGGCGGCTTGCGCGACGAGCGCGGTGAACAACGAACATCCAACGGCCAACATCCAACGCCGAAGTGAGGAAGGGCGGAGTTGGGCTAGAGCGGGAACGCTCAACGCTGAACGTTTAACGCTTAACGCTGAAGTGGCAGAGGCAGTGAGTGGGAGCATGATGAAGCGAGCGGGAGAAAGAGTAAGAGAAAGAGAACGAGAAAGATTTCGGATAGACGGATTCAGTACGTGTCGAAGATGCGCTGGAGCTCCTTGAGGTCGGTGGTCTTGGTGAGGGCGAGCTTCAGGAGGATGCGGGCTTTCTCCGGTGGGAGATTGTCGCCGGGGACGATCTTGGATTCCTGGCGGCGTGGCGTGTCTTGCACGCGGCCGCTGCGGGTGCGGGCGGTGGCGACGACGACGATGCCTTTTTCCTGCGCCTTCTTGAGCGCATCGATCTGGCCGCCTGCGGGAGAACCGGCACCGGTGCCGTCGATGATGATGCCCTTCACGCCGTGCTGCACGAGCGCGTCGACGAGGTAGCCAGGCGACTCGGTGTAGGCGTAGAGGATTTCAACCTCGGGCAGTTTTTCCGGGAGCGTGGCGATGTTGAACTCGGACTTCGAGGTGTGGCGGCGGAGCGGTTTGTTGTAGATGACGACCTTGTCGGCGTCGGCGTAACCGAGCGGGCCGGTGTCGGGGCTCTTGAAGGTTTCGAGGCGGTAGGCGCTCGTCTTGGTGACTTCGCGGGCGCCGTTGAGCGTGTCGTTCATCATGTGAAGGACGCCCATGCCGGAAGCCTCGGGCGTGGCGGCGATGCGGACGGCGTTGTAGAGATTGAGCGGACCGTCGCTGGAGATGCCGGACCAAGGGCGTTGTGAGCCGACGAATACAACCGGTTTTTCTACCGCGACCGTGAGGTGCATGAACCATGCGGCCTCGGCGAGGGTGTTGGTGCCGTGGGTGACGACGATACCGTCGATGGACTTGTCGTTCGCGAGTTCCTGCAGGCGCTTCGCGACGCGGACGAGGTACGGGAAGGTGTCGCCGCCGACGGTGCCCTCGGGCTGGCGCATGTCCTCGGCGGTGACGGTGGCGACGTCCTGAAGTTCGGGAACGGCATCGAGCCATTCCTGCGGGGCGACGCCGTTACCTTTGCCGCCGTAGTTGTTCAGATTCATGCGCGACGACGCCTTGCTGGCGATGGTGCCGCCCATGGAGACGATGACGACCTTGGGCTTGGCGAAGGCCGAGGCGGCGAGTGTCGCGAAGGCGGCGGAGATCAGGAAGAGGGATCGGAGGCGGGTGTGTTTGCGCATGATGAAAGTGTGAAGACGAGAAACGCGGATGATGGTTTAGGCCCGACGCGAGGTCGGGCCCTACGAAGGAGGGGGCGATCAGATGGACGGTTTGGTCCAGCCGCCGAATTTGGCTTCGACGGCGGACATGGCGGCGAGGACGACGTCGTCACGCCAAGGCTGGGCGGTGAGCATGACGCCGAGGGGCATCTTTTCGGGGGAGGTGCCGGCGCGGACGACGCCGCTGGGGTATCCGGCGATATTGTACGTGCTGGTGAAGCCGGAGCCAGGGGCGCGAGCGTTGGCCTCGCGGCTGCCGATGACGGGAGCGGGTCCGAGAGAAGGCGGGCAGATGATGAGATCGAAGTTTTTGAACCAGCCCATCATCTTGCTGCGCCAGGCGTCGCGCTCTTCGAGGAGTTTGGTGAACTCGGCGGTTGGGATGAGCGGGTAATCGAAGCGGCGGTCGGGGCCGGGCTTGGTGGTCTTGTATTTTTCGGTGAGGCGCTTTTGCCAGGCGTTGCCGTCGCCCTCGCGGAGCTTGGTGGAAATTTCGGCGGCTTCGATGGCGTCGGGCGGGAAGGATTCAGTGACTTTGCAGCCGAGACCTTCGAAAAATTTCGCGCAGTCCTTGATGACGGCGGTCATTTCGGCGGTGGGTTTGACGGAGTCGGGTGCCATGCTGGTGTAGAAGGCGACGCGAAGTTTGGATACGTCGACGGCAGCAGGGTCTTTCCACGGCATCGGGAGGATGGCGCAGTCGAGATCGTCGGGGCCGGCGAGGATCGGCATGAGCAGGGCGAGGTCCTCGACCTTGCGGGCCATGGGGCCGCCCTGCTGGTAGGTCTCGAAGACGCCGCCGTAATCGACGATGTGGCCGGTGCGAGGGATGCAGCCGGAAGTGGGCTTGATGCCGGCGATGCCGTTGGCGTGGGCGGGGCCGCGGATGGAGCCGCCGAAGTCGGTGCCGATGTCGAAGGGCGAGCCGCCGGCGGCGATGATCGCGCCGCCGCCGCCGGTCGAACCGGCGGTCGAGCGGGTGGGATCGTACGGATTGCGGGACATGCCGTAGATGATGTTGACGGTCGTGCCGAGGCCGGAGACGCCGCCGAGGGTGAACTCGGGTGTATTCGTTTTTCCGAGCAGGATGGCTCCGGCGGCGCGGAGGCGGGCGACGACGGTGGCGTCTTTGTCGGGTACAAAGAAGGCGCGGCCCTGGGTGCCACCGGTGGAGATGACGCCCTCGGTGTCCCACGAATCTTTGATCGTCATGGGAACGCCGTGGAGCGGGCCCTTGAGTTTGCCGGAGGCGAGCAGGTCGTCTGCGGACTTGGCCTCGGCGAGCGCGCGTTCGCGGCAGAACTGGACGACGGCGTTGAGCTTCGGATTAACGACGTCGATGCGGGCGTAGTGGGCTTTGACGACTTCGACGGAGGAGACTTTTTTCTCGCGGATGAGCTGGGCGATTTTCGTCGCCGACATGAAGACGAGGTCGCTCTCCGTGTCGGAGGAGATCGCGGGAGCGGCTGCGCGCGTCGCTGTGGTGAGCGCGGTGGCGATGGCCGCGAAGCCGGCGGTGTTGAAGAAATCGCGGCGGGACTTGGCGCGCGAATGACCAGTGACCAATGACCAGTGACCAGTGGAGGAAGGCATGATGAAGGGAGCGGGAGAACGAGTAAGAGAAAGAGAACGAGAAAGATTTTTCGGAGGCGCGGATCGAAGGTCCGGCCGTAGCGATCAGATCGCGGGTTTCACGTAGCCGCCGGTGCCTGCCTCGACGAAGTAGGCGGCGGCGAGGGAGATGTCTTCGCGCCACGGCTTGGTGATCAGCTGCACGCCGATCGGAAGACCTTCGGGGGAAGTGCCTGCGCGGACGACGGTGCCGGGCCAGCCGGTGTTGTTATAGGTGCCGGTGTAGCCGTAGTTGCCGCTTGGAGGCGGCGACCAGCGCGGCTCATCGGGCCATGGCTCGGCGGGAGTGGCGTTGGCCGGGCAGATGACGAGGTCGTAGGGCTTGATCCATTGGAGGAATTTGACGCGGTTGGCGTCGAACTCCTCGGTGAGGCGGGTGAACTCGGCGGTGTCGCATGCGGGCGTGGCGCCCATGGCGATGACGGGGGAGACCTGCGTGGTGCCGTACTTGGCAAGCATGCGATGGACCCAGGCGCGGCCATCGGCGGTGGAGAGGGCGTTGCGGAGCTCCTGCGATTCTTTGATGAGGGCGGTGGGCGCGTCTTCGACGACGGTGACGCCGAGATCTTTGAAGAGGTCGACGGTTTTCTGGACGGCGGCGACGGTCTCGGGTGTGCATTTCCGCGCGGAGCCGTTCTCGATGTAGTAGGCGACTTTGATTTTCTTGAGGTCGACCTTGGAGACCTCGCCCCACGGCATCGGCGGTGTGGCGGCGTCGATGTAGTCGGGGCCGGACATGATCGGGAGGATCAAGTCGAGATCCTCGACCCAGCGGGCCATCGGGCCGATGACCTGGAAGGAGTCGAAATAACCGCCGTAGTCGACGATGTGGCCGGTGCGCGGGACGCGGCCGAACTGCGGCTTGATGCCGGCGATGCCGCAGAAGTGGGCGGGGCCGCGGATGGAGCCGCCGAAGTCGGTGCCGATGTCGAAGGGCGATCCGCCCGCCGCGATGATGGAAGCGCCGCCGCCGGTGGAACCGCCGGGTTGATAGCCGAGTTTATACGGGTTATGCGTTTTTCCGTAGATGAGATTGGTGGTCTGGCCGGAGAGCGTGAGCTCGGGTGTATTCGTTTTTCCGAGAATGATGGCACCGGCGGCGCGGACGCGCTGGACGTAGGTGGCATCGCGCGTGGCTATGTAATTTTTGCGACCGAGGGTGCCGCCGGTTGAGACGAGGCCGAGGGTGTCGTGCGAGTCTTTCATCGTGCACGGCACGCCGTGAAGCGGGCCGTAGAGCTTGCCCTTGGCGAGGGCTTCGTCGGCGCGTTTGGCTTCGTCGAGCGCGCGCTCGAAGCAGGGGAAGACGACGGCGTTGAGCTTTGGGTTAACGGCCTCGATGCGGGCGATGTAGGCTTTGGTGACTTCGACGGCGGAGATTTTTTTCTCGCGGATCATGGCCGCGATGCGCGCGGCGGAGGTGTAGAGGATGTCGTCGGGGATCGGGGCCTTGGCGGAGGCGGCTTCGAGCTTGAGGCGGGAGGCGAGGACGGCGGCGGTGGAGAGGGCACCGAGTTGTCCGAGGAAGCGGCGGCGGGAGGATGACGGGCGAAGGGCGGATGAACGCATGGGCGATAAGCAGATGGTGAGGCTGATCGGGTGAGCTGGGCGCGAAGCGGACGGGCGCTTTGGGCCGCGTGTGAGCGGAACTAAAACGATTCCGGCGATGCGGTGCCTCGTTCAGCACGCGAGATGCCTGCGGTCCTCGAAATCTCGCGCATCAAGCAGGATTCAACACGAAGCGGTGGAGCTTGTTTTTAATTCAATCCGTGGAGGTTTGGCGGACGATTTTCTGAGAAGCGGAGACCGCAGAAACGAAGAGACGCCGCTGGGAAAGCGGCGTCTTGAAGAGAGCGAAAGTGCGGACGCGGTTGATGTGGAGCTGAGGTTCGCCGCGACAATCAGGAGTGTCGCGGCGAACGACCAACATCCGGCGAACAACAACGGACGACGGAAAGAGGAGGGCGTGATTTTCGATTGGGCGCGGACCAGAGGTCCGGCCCTACAAGGATCAGTAGGTGATGGTTTCTCCGGGGAGCGCGGGGGTGCTCGGGGGGAGTTTGCGGAGGTCTTTGGCGACGGCTTCGTAGCCGGAGGCGATCTTGATGAGGGTGGGTTCGCTCCAAGGGCGGCCGAGGATTTCGAGGCCGACGGGGTTGCCGTCGCTCGTGAAACCCATGGGGACGATCATCGCCGGGAGACCCGTGAGCGGGCTCATCTGGTTGGCGGTGTATTTGCGTTCTGGATCTTCGCGCGGGCCGATGACGAGCGGCTTGCTGAGCTTGTGCGGATAGACGAGCGCATCGAGGTCGTACTTGTCCATGAGCGCAATGATCGAAGAACGGAGCGCGGCTTTTCCAGCGAGCGTGGCGCGGTATTCGGGATCCCGATTCAGGTCCGGGAGATTCTCGAGGTTCTCCTTGTCGGCGGGACGGCCGGGGACGCCGGCGACGCCGTGGTCGAGGAGAAGCTGGCGGGCGTCTTTGAACGGATAAGACGGGCCCTGGCGCGCGAGGTAGTGGTTGATCGCGTGGATGCGCTCGTGGCGGCTGGGGAAGGAATTGCTTTCGAGATACTGAGGCAGATCGATGCCGAGGGAGACGGGGTCGATGACCTTGGCGCCGTTTTTGCCGAAGAGGGCGATGGATTTTTTGGCCATCTCGATGACCTCGGGATCGGAGGCGGGGGACTTGAAGTCCCAGCCTTCCTTGAGGACGCCGACGCGCGCGCCCTTCAGACCTTTGACGTCGATAAAGGAAACGTAGGATTTCTCGGGCATCTGGCCGAGGCTTTGCGCGGTCCAGAGATCGAAGGAGTCGAAACCGGCGATGGCATCGAGCGTGACGGCGAGATCGTAGACGGAGCGGGTCATGGGACCGCCGCGTTCGCCGGTGATGTAGCTCCACATCTGTCCGTCGCGCGAGATGAGGCCGGAGGTGGAGGAGAGGCCGTAGAGATTGCTGTCGGACGTGGGCGTGCGTATCGAAAAACCGGTTTCGCTGCCTAGGCCGATGGTGCCGAAGACGGCGGCCATGGCGCCGCCGGTGCCGGAGGAGGACCAGCCGGGGGTTCGCTTGAGATCGTAGGGATTGAGGCTGCTGCCGCCGAGGGTGCTGGAGGCGGTGTTGGGCGGCTGGCCGTACCAGTCGGATTGATTGAGTTTCGCGAGGATGACGCAGCCGGCTTCGCGGAGTTTTTTGACGATGAAGGAGTCTTTGGTGGGTTTGACGCCCTTGAGCGGGACGTAGCCGCCGGTGGTGGGGAGGTCGTAGGTGTCGAAGACGTCTTTTGCGACGACGACCATGCCGTGAAGGGGGCCGCGGACTTTTCCGGCTTTGCGCTCAGCATCGAGGGCGCGGGCTTCGGCGAGGGCGGTGGCGCGGTCTTTGAGCGTGATGACGGCGTTAATCTTCGGGCCGGCTTTGTCGTAGGCGTCGATGCGGGCGAGGTAGAGTTCGACGAGTTTTTCGGAGGAGAGGGCGCCGGCGGACATAGCGGCCTGGAGGTCGGCGATGGTGGCGGTGGTCAGATTCAGCTCCACAGCGCGGAGCTGAACTGAAGTGACCAATGAGCAGTGACCAATGACCAATGAGACCAGGAGGGCGGTGCGGGTTTGTCTCGCGAAGGAGGCGAAGGACGCGAAGGGGCGGGCCGCTGATGCTCCCGGGGACGGAAGGCGCGTGGCGGAGGGGGAACGCTCAACGTTCAACGCTGAACGCTTAACGCTCAAGGGACGGAATCGCGGCATAAAGCCGCTGCTACGGGGGAGGCGGAAATTCATGGGTGAATGGGTGCGAGCGGCGTTTTTCGGAGGCGCGGACCAGAGGTCCGGCCCTACAAGGTGAGGAAGAAAAAGGGCCCGACGGTTGGTCGGGCCCGGGGAGGTCAGTAGGTGAATTTGTCGGCGGGGAGGGCGGGTGTGTGTTTCGGGACGACGACGGCTTTGGTCGCCTGCTCGAAGTCGTAGCCGTAGCCGAAGAGTTTCGCTTCGCTCCACGCGGGGCCGAAGAAGCTGATGGCGACGGGGAGGCCGTCTTTCGTCATGCCGGCGGTGACGATGAGGTCGGGGAAGCCGGTGAAGTTGGCGAAGCTGGTGGCGGAGTCGCGTCCGGCGCCAGGATTGGGTGTGGCGGGCGGCGTGTACGGCGTGGCCGGACGTGGCGAGGTGAGGTAGACGATGGCGTCGAGCTTGTGCTTTTCGAAGATGGCGAGGATACCCGCTTTCACTGAGGCGATCTGCTCGTTTTTGAGCGCGAGGTAGGCGGGGTCGGTGAGCGAGAGGGCGCGGGACTGATTGTATTTCAGGCCGAAGGCTTTGCCGGGACTGCGGTAGTTGGTTTTTGGATCGTTAGAGAGCGTGACGAGGTCGTCGTAGCTCTTCGGGAAGCCGGGCTTGGTGGTCTTGAGGTACTCGGTGACCTGGGCCTTGAACTCGGCCACGACGAGCATGTTGTAGGTCGATTGTTTCGAATCGATGAGGTAGGTGGGATAGGTTACGTCGACGACTTCGGCGCCGAGTTTTTTGAGGGTCTCGACGGATTCGTTGAGGATGCGGTCGGCTTCGGCGTCCTTGCCGGAGAAATCGCGGGCGATGCCGAGGCGGGCACCTTTGAGGGAGCCCTTTTTGAGGAATTTGGTGTAGTCCTTCTCGATGTATTTTTTCGAGGCGGCGGTGGCTTCGTCGGCTTTGTCGACGCCGGTCATGACGGAGAGGCCGAGGGCGACGTCGTAGACGGTGCGGGCCATGGGTCCGGCGGTGTCGTAGCTGAGGGCGAGCGGGATGATGCCGTCGCGCGACATGAGGCCGCGGGTGGGCTTGAGGCCGACGATGCCGTTGGCGGTGGAGGGGCCGCGGACGGAACCGCCGGTGTCGGTGCCGAGGCCGATCTGGGCGAAGCCGGCGGCGATGGCGGCGCCGGTGCCACCGGAGGAACCGGAGGGACCGCGCGTGAGATCGTGAGGATTGAGCGTCTGGCCGCCAGCGGAGGAGAAGCCGTTGGGGACCTGGCCGGCTTTGAGGACTTCCACGTCGGTTGCGCCGGAGACGGAGCCGCCGGAGCCGGCCCACTCGGAGAGGTTTACCTTGGAGATGATGATGGCGCCGGCTTCGCGGAGTTTTTTCGTGATGAAGGCGTCGTCCGGCGGGAGAGAACCTTCGAGGAGTTGCGAGCCGCCGGTGGTCGGGAGGTCGAAGGTGTCGATGTTGTCCTTGAGGGCGACGGGGATGCCGTGGAGCGGGCCGCGGATTTTGCCGGCCTTGAACTCGGCATCGAGCACGCGGGCGAGTTCGAGCGCTTTCGAGTTTAGCGTGATGGTGGAGTTGATTTTGGGGCCGGCCTTGTCGTAGGCGGCGATGCGGGCGAGGTAGAGTTCGGTGAGTTTTTCCGAGGAGAGTGCGCCGGCTTTGAAGGCGGCGTGGATGTCGGCGACGGTGGCGGTGGCCAGATCGAACTCGGCGGCGCGCAGAGAGGGAAGGGCGAGGGAGCCATGAGCGATGACCAGTGCGGCCATGAGCGTTTTGGCGAGGCGGCGGAGGCGCGAGGAGCGCTCGACGTTCAACAGGCGCGAAGTGGAAAAACAGTTACCGGAGATGAGGGTGGTCATAAAGGATCAGTGATGTGCGGGAGTCGCACGCAAAGCGGGAATGGGGCCGAGTCGCGGGGGAAAAGCGTCCGACGGCGCGAGTTGAAAAAGTCGATGTGGCAGGGCGCAGGACTTGAGGGAAAGTTTACCCAAGGGCGTTGCTCTAGGCTGTGGCTGGCGTGCGCCGTTGGCGCGGGCGGAGGGCCGGGTGATTTTGCGAGGCCGCTGCCATGAGAGCGCGATGGGGGCGCACTCTCATCCAATCAGTATTCTGGGCCAAGGGGCGGGACGGTGGGAGGCGGACGGCGGTAGTGGGTGGCTTGTTCGTAGGCGAAGGCGTAGCCGATGATTTTGGCGTCGTCCCAAGCGCGGCCGACGATTTGGAGGCCGACGGGGAGGCCTTCGCCGAGGTATCCGTTGGGGACGGACAAGCCGGGCCATTGCAGGGTGCTGGCGACGAAGGTGAGGCTGGCGCCGAGGCCGGTGACGCCGCCTTTGGGACTGGGTTCACCGGTGGTGATCTGGGTGTTGCGGTCGCCATTGATGACGGGGAGCTGGGCCCAGACGGGGAAGACGATGGTGTCGATGCGCTGGGCGTCCATGGCTTTCGTGAAGGCGGCGCGGTAAGCGTTTTCGGTGGCGAGGCCTTTCTGAGTGTCGGGATCGGTGGCGACGGGGCCGGCGGCGGCGGTGGCTTCGAGACGGGATTGGTGAAGCGGGTGAGCGAGCTTGGAGTCGGCGATGGCTTGAACGGATGGATACGGAACGCCGGGGTGGAGGGTGAACCACTTGGCGAAATCGTCTTTCAAGCGGGCGGGTGTCTGCGGCGCGCGCGGGAGCGTGTCGAGTTCGGGGACGATGAACGGATCGACGATCTCGGCGCCGGCGGCTTTGAGTTCGGCGATGGTTTTCTCGAAGTTGGCGAGTATTCGAGGATCGGTGACGCCGGGTTTGAAAGCCTGGCGGAGAACGCCGAGGCGCGCGCCCATGAGCGCGTCTTTTTTGAGGGAGGCGGTGAATTTAGCGGGGAAAGGTTTGGGGGCGGGCACGCCGTGCGGCGGTGTGTGCGTGGCGAAGTCGTCGGTGTCGGCACCGGCGATGGCTTCGAGAGTGAGGGCCATGTCGGTGACGGTGCGGGCCATGGGGCCGGCGGTGTCGCGGAGGCCGGAGTTGGGGGTGACGCCGAGGCGGGAGACGAGACCGACGGTGGGGCGGATGCCGGCGAGGGCGTTGTGCGCGGCGGGCATGCGGATGGAGCCGCCGGTGTCGGTGCCGATGCCGACCATGGCGAAGTTGGCGGCGATGGAGTTGCCAGTGCCGCCGGAGGAGCCGCCGGTGGCGTAGGCGGTGTTGTAGGGATTGCGCGCGAAACCACCGAGGACGGAGTTGATGTTGTCGCCGCCGCCGAAGGTGAATTCGGAGAGGGAGTTTTTGCCGAGGATGATCGCGCCGGAGGCTTTTAGTTTCGCGACGAGCGGGGCGTCGGCGGGCGGGATATAATTTTTCCAGCCTTGGAAGCCGGAGGTCATGGGCATACCCACGGCGTCGATACAGTCTTTGACGAGGACGGGGATGCCGTGGAGCGGGCCGGAGAGTTTGCCGGTGGAGCGGAAGGAGGCGTCGAGTTTATCGGCTTCTTCGAGGGCGAGTTTGTTGAGGTTGATGATGGAGTTCAGATGAGGGCCGCGTTTGTCGTAGGCGTCGATGCGGGCGAGGTAGGCGGTGACGACTTCCCGAACGGTGAGACGGCCGGTGGAGTAGGCGGCGTGGAGATCGGCGATGGTGATTTCCTCGATGGCGGCGGCGGTCGCGGAAAAAAGGAGAGGCGAACTGCTGGCGAGAAGCAGCGCACAGGCGAGAGCGGGGAGTCTCGCGATGGAAGCGAAGGTCGCGAAGGGGAGGCGCATGATGCGGACGTGTATTTAGTAGGCGATGATTTCGCCGGGGAGAGCGGGAGCGTGCTTGGGGACGCGGATGTTTTTCGAGGCCTGCTCGTAGGCGTAGCCGAGGGCGAGGAGTTTGGGCTCGCTGAAGGCGGGGCCGAAAAAGCTGATGCCGACGGGGAGGCCGTTGGAGGTGAAGCCGGCGGGGACGATCAGGTCGGGGAAGCCGGAGAGGTTGGCGTAGTTGGTCGGCGAGAGGCGGGTCTCGGCTCCGGGCACGGGGGCTTCGCCGATCAAGGCGACGCGGCGGGGGCTGGTGGGGTAGACGATGGCGTCGAGTTTTTCTTTTTCGAAGAGCGCTTGGAGTGTGTCGCGGACGAAGGCCATGCCGTGGGTTTTGGCGGCGATATACGCGGCATCGGTGAGCGGCGGGGATTTGGATTCGGCGCGATAGAGGGCGAGGCGGCCGGGGTTGGGCCAGTAGCCTTCGGGAGAGACGGCGCTGATTTTTTGCGAGAGGGCGAGGAGATCGTCGACGGACTTTGGATACCCGGGTTTGAGAGTGGAGAGGTAGTCGGCGATCTGGGCTTTGAACTCGGGGCGGCGGATGGCGTTGTAGAGTTCGCCGCGCATGGAGTGGAGGATCGGCGGGTACTTCACGTCCACGAGGACGGCGCCCTGGACTTTCATGATGGCGAGGGCGGACTCGATGGTGGTGTCGACTTCGGGGTCCTGGCCGAAGAAGTCGCGGGCGACGCCGATGCGGGCGCCTTTGAGGGAATCTTTTTTGAGGAAGGCAGTGTAGTCCTTCGGGACTTTGCCGACGCTCTTCTTGGTGGCATCGTCGAGCGGGTCGGGTTCGCCGGCGGTGACGTTGAGGGAGATGGCGATGTCGTAGACGGAGCGGGTCATGGGGCCGCCGGTGTCGAACGAGAGGGCGAGCGGGATGATGCCGGCGCGGGAGAGGAGGCCGTGGGTGGGCTTGAGGCCGACGATGCCGTTGCTGGTGGAGGGGCCGCGGATGGAGCCGCCGGTGTCGGAGCCGTATCCGAGCGGCGAATAATAGGCGGCGATGGCGACGCCGGTGCCGCCGGAGGAGCCGGAGGGTGTGCGGTCGAGGGCGTGCGGGTTGTGCGACTGGCCGATGATGGAGCTCATCGCGCCGCCGGAGGCGAATTCGGAGGTGTTGACCTTGGCGAGGACGATGGCGCCGGCGGCGCGGAGGCGGGCGGCGATGGTGGCGTCCTTCGGCGGGATGGAGCCTTTAAGACCGTAGAAGCCGCCGGTGGTGGGGAGGTCGAAGGTGTCGTAGTTGTCTTTGTAGACGACGGGAATGCCGTGGAGGGGGCCGCGGACTTTGCCGGCTTTGCGTTCGGCGTCGAGGGCGCGGGCCTCGTCGAGGGCCTTGGGGTTTAGCGTGATGACGGCGTTAAGCTCGGGCTCGTAGGCTTTGACGCGGGCGAGGTAGAGGCTGACGAGTTTTTCGGAGGTGAGGGTGCCGGCGGCGAAGGCTTTGTTGAAATCCTCGATGGTGGCGGAGGACAGGCTCATCTCCGCTGCGCGGAGCTGAAGTTGAGGAAGAAGCCAGAGGCCAGATGCCAGAAGGCAGAGGCGGAGGGCGCGGGTGGCGAGGAGGGAGAGTCTCGCGAAGGAATGGAAGGACGCGAAGGGGCGGAGGGTGGATGAGGAGCGCTCAACGTTTAACGCTGAACGCTTAACGCTCAATAGGCGGAGGCGGAGTGGGAAATTCATGGAGAGCGATGGACGGGAGGGAGCCGGTACGAGCAGGACAACGGAAATGATTTCAGAGGGGCGGGAGTGTGCCCGGAAAGTGGGTACACGAAGAAAAAAGGCGGCCGGTGGTGGACCGGCCGCCTTGAGCGGGTTGGCTTTAGAAGAAGCGCTTGATGGCGACTTCGTAGCTGCGCGGGATGCGGGCGCTGACCCAGTAGAAGGCGCCCTTGTTGAAGTAGAGCTTGTCGAAGACGTTGGTGACGTTGAAGCGGATCTCCCAGGTGTCGTTGTGCCAGGTGATGCCGGCGTCGTGCGCGGTGGCCTCGGGGACGTTGATGCGTTTCAGGCGGTCGGCGCTGTACGAACCCTGGTGGTAGGCGGTCCAGCGGAGATCGACGTTCTTGGTCGCCGCGTAGGTGGTGGTGAGGTTGAGCACGCGGTGCGGGAAACCCTCGACCTCGGCGTAAACGGTGTTCGCGAGATCGGTCGGGATAAGCGTCGAGAGGCGGCCGCCGTAGCCGAAGGCCTCGGCGGGGATCAGGACATTGCCATTGGCATCGACGACGTCGGGGAAGCCGAAGAAGCGGGCGTCGGTGGTTACGCTGCGGGAGGAGCCGGGCAGGTTGACGGTTTTGCTCCAGTTACCGCCGGCCAGGAAGCTGAGCTTCTTGGAGGCGATCCAGCGGAGTTCGAACTCGATGCCTTCGCCGAGCGTGGCGCTCAAGCCGCCGTCGCCGTCGGTGGGATCGAAGGAGGCGCGGGTCTGGCGGTAGGCGGCGAGGGTGGTGAAGAGGCGGCCCTTGAGGAAGTCGCCCTTGATGCCGGCTTCCTTGAGTTCGGTGCGGGCGAGGAGGTTGTTGGCAACGTTACCCTGAGTGACGGAACCGGTGGAGGCGTTGACGAGGAGCGAGGCGTTGTCGGCGTAGCTCAGATAAGGGCGAAGACCGAAGGGGGCGCGATAGGTGAGCGAGGCGGAGTAGGAGTAGTCGTGGTCGGAGCCTTTGACGACGGAAGCGCGGGAGCGGCCACCGTTGCCGTTGCGCAGGAAGAGGCCGGCGGGCTGATAGCTGGAGGCATCGATGTGATCGGTGCGACCGCCGACAAAAAGATCCAGCTTTTCGAAGAACGTGAAGTCGGTGGCGAAGCCGATGCCAGCGGTGGTCTGGATGGAGTCTTCAGCGATGGAGTGTTGCGATCCGGTCGGGGTGGGATCGAGCAGGATGGAGCTGAAGGTATCGTTGGGCGTGAAGCCGGTCATCAGGCTGCGGCGGAAATCGATGTCCGCCGAGAGATCGGTCATGCGGCCGCCTTCGAAGTAGTGGAAATTCGCTGACGCGAAAGACTTTGCGGTGAGCCAGTCGAAGATCTCGCCCCAGTTTCTGGTGACGGTGATTTTCTCCTCGGCGGTGAAGACCTCCTGATGTTGCGAGAACGGATTGCGGCCGAGTTTCACCTGGTCGTGGTAGTCGGCGAGGAACTGGGCCTTGATGGTGAAGTCGGGATTCGAATCGTTCACGAGGTCGAAGAAGGCGGTGTAGATGCGAGCCTCGTAGAAGTCTTCGCCGAAGGACTTGGCGTAGTCCACGTCCACCTGGTGCCACGAGGTCGGATCTAGATCGAAGGCGTGAGGCAGGTAGACCTCCGAGCCGTTGATGAAGAGTTCGTAGCCGGTGCGTTGATTGCCTGCGGTGTCTTCGTAACCGGCCATGAACTGGGCCATGGTGATGGTGCCGCCGTTGACCTGACCGGGCCAGGGGAGCTGGCGGTAGAAAGGCGCGTTGACCTGACCGACGTAGTTGAGCGAGTGGCCGATGTTGCCGGGGGCGGTGGTGCCGCCTGCGCCGAGGTTCTGAGGACCGCTGCGGACAGCGCCGTCACCGAAGTACGAGTAGTGGATCTCGTCGTCGCCGATATAACCGTTGCCGTCGCGATCCATTTTGTAGCTGAAGCCGCCGTTCCAGTACTTGCCGTTATCGATGAGCTCCTGGGTGGTGCGGTTGATGCCGCCGGGGAGACCGCCGCGGGAGAATTGGGAAACGCCGCCGGTCTCCATGCGCCACTTGTCGCTGATATCGAGCGTGAGGGTGGCCTGGACGATCTCCTGTTCGTCGCGCGCCTGACGCAGCTGGGGGGAGTTGTTGTAGTAGCTGCCGGAGTTTTCGAAATAGCCGAAGACGTGATAGCCGCCTTTTTTGCCGGCGATCTCGATCGGGCCGCCGACCTCGGCGGTGACGATGCGTTTATCGAAGGAGCCGAAGGTGAAGCTCGTGCTGCCGGAGGGTTTATCGAGGTATTTTCCGGTTTTGCCGAGGCGGGCGGTCTTGGGATTGAAGTTCATGTAACCGCCGATGCGGCCAAGGCCGAAAATCGGGGAAGGCAGGCCGCGGACGATCTCGATAGAATCGTTGGCGGCGAAGACGGTGCGCCAGTTGCCCTGGGGGTCGATGCGGCGCATGCCGCGGAAGTAGAAGTCGGAGGTGACGTTGCGGACGTTGACGTTGCCCTGGAGGCCGAAGCGGAAATTCGAATACGTGCTGGGGACGAGACGGGCGATGTCCTCGGAGTTCCGGATAGAGAGGGAGTCGATGAGGTCGGAGCTGAGGACGGTGACGGAGCGGGGAGTTTCGGCGAGGGGCTTTGCGAGGCCGAGAACGCCCTCGATCGGCTGGGTGGGCATGATCAGGTTGACGTCCTCGCCGGCCTCGGTCTCGAGGTCGTCGAGTTTGAAGGTGGGCTCTTCGGCGGCGGGTGAGGTGGTCTGGGCGAAAAGGGCCGAGCCGCCGAGGAGGCAGAGAGCGGTGAAGAGCTGTCGCGCGAGTTTCCTGCGGCGCGTGAGGAGGGAGCGTGTTTCGTTCATTCGTGTGTGGGCTTCCGGTTGCTTGATGACTGGTTGCTGGAAGCGGACGGATTTAAGCGCGCAGGATGCCAAGGCGGGGGAAGTTCCCCGGGGTTTCGGATAATTCATCGGGCGGGGCGTGGGGGAGAGTTTCGCTCAACCGGAGACGGGGAGCCGGAGAAGACGGGTGCGGCGGAGAAGTGTAGTGGGAAATTGGGCACGAAAAATCCCGCCTCGGCGAGGAGGCGGGATTTTTGCGCGAGGGCAGGGCCGGTGGTGGATAGAGGCGGGCAGGAAGGGGCGGAGTGCAACCGGCGGGGTTAAGGCTAACCCGCCCTACCTCGGATTTTAGAAGCGGCGGGTGACGGAGAGCTCGAAGTTGAGCGGGAGGCCGGGTTGGAGGAGGGTGCCGCCGAAGGAGCCGTTGTTGGGGACGAAGTATTCCTCGTCGAAGGCGTTGCGGATGGTGAGCGACGCGCGCCACTGCTTGCGGTCGTAGGCGACCGTGACGTTGTGTGTCAGGTAGCTGGGGAGCGTCAGCAGGTCGGGGAGCTCGGAGGAGGCGGCGACGGAGTCGACGTAGTTGGCGCTCCAGCTGGCGCTGAAGCCGCTGTCCCACGAGTAGCCGACGAACGAGCCGAGGACCCAGCCAGGATACTGGCCGAACTTGTCGTAGCGAGTGTCGGAGTTCGGGATCGTGACGAAGGCGTTGCCGCCGTAGAGGAAGGCGTTGGCGGGAACGATGACGTTGCCGTTGGCGTCCTTGATGTCGGAGACACCGAGGTAGTTGGCGGTGACGGCGGCGGTGCGGGTCTGGGATGGGTCGAGTTTGACGCGATCGATCATCAGGCGGGTCGCGCTGGCGATGAATGACCAGTGGCGGTTGGGAAGGTAGCGAACTTCGAGCTCCATGCCGGTGTTCTGGTTGGAGCGGTTGTAGCTCTCGCCTTCCTGCATGACGTTGCTGCTGCGGATCTGGTCGAAGAAGGAGGCGGAATAGAACAGTTTCTCTTTGAGAAACTTTCCTTTGATGCCGGCCTCTTTGAGCGAGGCTTCCGCGAGGATGGCGCCGGATTGCACGTTCGTGAGGGAGACTTCCTGGAAGGTGCCGGTGAGGGCGGAGGACGCCTTGGCCTGGGTGTAGTACGGAGTTAGGCCGGCCCACGGAGTCTTCAAGTTGACGCTGATCGAGTGGGAGAGGGCGTTGTCCTTGTTGCTGGCGCTGATTGGAGCGCTGTGCACGCCGGTGGAGGCTGCGGTGACGTTGGAGCCGGTGGCGGTGGTGCCGCCGCGGGCGTACTGCGCGCCTTGATCGGTGGTGATGTCGATCCAGTCCTTGCGGACGCCGCCGGTGATGCCGAGGCGCTCCCAGAGGGTCATGTCGGCCATGAAGCCGAGGCCGGTCTCCAGGTAGTCGGACGCGACGTTCGAGCTGATGGGCTCGCCGGTCGCGAAGGAGGTGTCGCCGTTGCGGATGAACGCGGCGAAGGTGTCGGTGGGCGTGTATCCACGAACCAGATCGCGGCGGTGGTCGTAGTCGCCGCTGGTGGCGATGCGGAAGGCGTCGGAGTAGCGGAGGTTGGCGGAGCCGAGAAGGTTCAGGTCGACCCATTCAGGGAGCTTGTCCAGGACGGGGATCTTGGAGGCGTTGCGGGTGGCGGTGTACTTGGCCTCGACTACGCTGATCTCCTGGCGCTGGTTGAAGGGGAGCTGCGATTCCTTCTCCTGGTACTGATAGTCGTAGAAGAACTGGAGCTTTTGTGTGGCGTCGGAATCGGTGTCGTCGATCAAGTCGAGATAGCCGGTATGGGTGTAGCCGTCGGCTTTTTCCTCGATGGCGACGAGCGACCAGTCGCGGCCGACGTATTGGAGCTCGGCGGGATTCAGGAAGAAACCGGCGGGAGTGTTGTTGAGGTTGTTGATGAGCGAGTTTGCCGCCGAGCCGTCGGCGAAGCGGATGGGGCCGGCAGCGAGGATGGCCTGGCCTTGCGGTGTGGCGGCGATGGAGGCGTAGGCGGGCGTGTTGAGCAGGTTGATGAGTGTCTGCGGAGCGCCGATGATGGAGTTGGCGCCGCGGAGCTGGCTGACGGTGCCGAAGCTGACGGAGAGCGGGCGGGCGGGCGTGGTGCCGGTGAGCGATCGGCTATCTTGTATTTCCTTCTCGGAGACGACGCCGTCGCCGTTGGTGTCGAGGTTTACGAGGGCGGAGCCACGGAGGTAGGTGCCGGCGTTGAAGGTGGCCTGATCGACGCGGTTGGCGCCGGCCTGGCCGGCGTTGATGGCGCGCTGATAGATGGCACCGGCTTCGAGGCGCCAGGACGGGCTGAGGTTGAAGGAGAGCGAAGCCTGGAGGACGCGGTCGCGCTGGAAGTTGTCCTCGAAGTAGCTCTCGGAATCGTTGACGAGGCCGAAGACCTGGAAGCCGCCGGACTTGCCCTTGATGGAGAGCGGTTGCGCGTAGTTGAACTGCGCTTCGACGCGGTCGTAGGAGCCGATGACGCCGGTGAAACTGCCGGTGGCGGTTTCGAGATAGCGCCCGGTGGTGCCGCGGACGGACTTGGGCGTGTAGTTGGTGTAGCCGCCGATGCGACCGTTGCCGAAGATGGGAGAGGGCGGTCCGCGGACGATCTCCACATTTTCCCACATCGTAATGACATTCCGGATATTTCCCTGGGCGTCGATGCGCTTCATGCCGCGCAGGTAAGTGTCGGCGGGGAGACCGCGGAGCTGAGTGGAGCCGGCGATGCCCCAGCGGTTGACGGTGTAGGTGCCGGGGACGATGCGGGAGAGCTGGTCGCCGTCGCGGATGCCGATCTTATCGACGAGATCCGAGCTGACGGTGGTGACGGAGCGGGGAGTGACGACGATATCCTTGGAGAAACCGAGCGCGCCCTGGAGCGGCTGGGTGGGCATGACGAGATTGGGATCTTCACCGGCCTCGGTCTCGAGGTCTTCCATTTTGACGACGGGCTCGGAGGCTTCGGGCGCGGGTGTGGGGACTGTCTGAGCGGTCAGGGATGTCACGATGGAGGCGGCAAGGATGGCCGCGATCCGCGGGAGCAGGTGGCGCTGCAGAGTGGAGTCAGCTGACGAACGTTTGTTCATGTAGGTGATGGCAGGTTGCTAGGCGATTTGTGTGGGAGTCGCGGTGGCATTAGCGCGGCGGATGCCAGAGAGGCGTGCCAGACGGGGCGTTTCGCATTATTCAACGCGGAGTGCCGGAGGAAAAATTTCGCTCAACCGTTGGTGTATCCGGGATCAGGGCACAAAAAATCCCGCGCCGGGAGAGGCGCGGGATTTTTTAAGGGAAATGAGTACGGATGGATCGTACAGGAAGAGCGGAGTCCAACCGGCGGGGTTAAGGCTAACCCGTCTTACCTTCAGGGGACGGAGGCGATGGAGGTGCCGGCGGCTTTGCGGGCGACCATTTCGGTGAGGCGCTGGATTTCCATCTCGGCGGTGCGCTTGGCGATGCGGTGCGATTCGATCTCGCGGGTCATCGCGAAGGATTTTTCGGCGATGGCATCCTTGGCGGAGCGGGCGGCGGCGAGCTCGGTTTCGAGGGCCTTGAGGGCAGCGGCGTTTTTGACGGCGAGCTCCTGATTGGCGGCGATTTCGGCGGCGATTTTGTCGCCGGCTTCTTTCCAGCGGGCGGCTTTATCGGCCTCTTTCTGTTTTTCCTCGGCGAGGCGGGCGGCGGCGCGTTTTTCAGCGTCGGCTTTGGCCTTGTCGATGGCTTCCTGTTTCTTGGCCTCGGCCTCGGCTTTGACTTGTTCGACGCGGGCGGCCTCGGCTTTGGCTTCGATGGCGGAGGATTTGGCGTGCTGCCAGAAGACGACTCCGAAGAGCGTCATCAGAACAATGGGAGTGACGATGTAGAAGCGGTTCATGTGAGGAGTGGTCAGGAGGTTTTCTTGGCAGCGGCAGCGGCGGCTGCGGCGGCGCGGGAGGTCTCGGCGGCGGCGATCTGAGTGATGAGCGTTTCGAGCGTCTTGATATTTTCGCGCGCCTTGGCGACGTAGCCTTGGAGGAAGGTTTGCTCGGCTTCGATAAAGGCGATGCCTTCCTGGATTTTCGCGGCGGCGGCCTTCTCGGCTTCGATTTCTTTTTTCAGGCGGTCCATCTGCTTGGCGAGTTTGTCCTGCTCGCGGAAGGTTTTGTCGCGGAGATCGAGGGCGGCCTGGCGTTCTTCTTTTTCAGCGAGTTCGCGGGCGTCTTTTTCGGCGCGCTCCTTTTTGCGGAGTTCCTGGGCGGCCATGGCGTCGGCGAACGCCTTGGCCTTGGCGTCGGCCTCGGCTTTGAGTTTGTCGGCCTTTTCCTGTTTTTCTTTTTTCTCGGCGATGGCCTGGCGTTCCTTGGCGCCGGTTTGATAGGTGACGAAGACACCGGTGAAGATGAGCATCGCGAGGACGGGTGCGGCGAAGTAGATTTTGTTCATGGAGGAAGTGTTTTAAGCTTTGGAGGGTGCGAGGAGGGCCTCGCGTTCTTTGAGTGCGTCGGTGATGGCGCGTTTGATGGGAGCGATGTCCTTGGCGGTGACGTCGGCTTGTTGGGACGCCTGGTCGGTCCAGCGATCGGCCTCTTCGAGTTTGCCGAGTTCGTAGCCGAGATAGGCGAGGTAGAGGTAGGTCTGGCCGGGTTTGTCGAGCTGGCCTTTATCGCTCGCTTTGAGGGAGTGGGTGTAGGCGTCGGCGACCTTGCCTTGCGTGTAGAAGATCTGGGCCATCTGGAACTCGAGCTGGCCATCCTGCGGGAAGGTGGCGGTGGCGCGCTTGAGGGCGTCGAGGGCGCGGTCCTCGTGTTTCATTTGCTGATACGCGCTGGAGAGGAGCTCCCAGTTTTTGCGCTGGTTCTCGATGGCACCGTCTTTCAGGCCTTTTTCGAGGAGCTCGGAGGCGCGGGCGAATTGCTGGATGCTGAAGTAGAGGGCGACGAGCGTGTAGTTCTCGGCGGGGCTGGAGAGAAGGCCGTGGGACTGGGCGCGCTCGATGGAGATGATGGCGCGGAGATTGTAGGTCTGAGCGGCGGTCTCGTCCTTCGCAGAAGCGGCGAGGTTCATGTATGTCGCGATGAGCGTCTGCCAGTTTTGCGCGTTGTCCGGTTTGGCCTGGAGCATGAGCTCGAGGATCTCCGCGGCGGACTCGTGCTCGCCGAGTTGCTGGTAGGACGAGAGGAGAAACTGGTAGAGTTGCTCAGGCGGCTTGATCGCGAGGTAGAGGCCCTTGCGCGCCTCGGCGATGGCCTGGCGGAATTTTTCCGGGTCCTGCGAACCGCCGAGGGAGGCCTGGTTGTAGAGGAGCGAGGCGGAGAAGAGTTGAAGATCGGCGGTGGGTTTGGGCGCGAGCGGGATGGCCTTCTGGAGGTACGTGTAGGATTTATCGAACGCGGCCTTTTGCGTCGTGGAGTCCTTCGACTCGGCGGCCTGCTGGTAGAAGATCTGCGAGAGCAGGTAGAACTGGTCGTAGTAAGAATTGGCCGGGAGGAAATCGTATTTTTGGGCGACCTCGAGGGACTGTTCGAGCGGGGCGGCGGCTTTGTTGAGTTCGCCCGTGGTGAGGAGGATCTGCGCCTTCATCTGGGCGAGGAGAACGAAGTCGTAGGACTCGGTTTTCACGCCGGCGAGAGTGGCGTCGATGACCTTGAGGGCCTCGGGGAAGTTCTTCGCTTCGATGAGCGGGCGGAGTTTGCCGAACTCTTCGCTGACGGCTTCGGAGACCTCCTTGGCGGGCGGCTCGGCGGCTTGCTGCGCGTGAAGCGGAAGCTGGTGAAGCGCGGTAGCGAGGAGGATCGCGTGGAGGAGACGGCGGGAAAGGCGGGAAGGCACGGCGGTGGCGCGGGTCATGATTTGGCGGCGTTGAAGACCATGGTTTGCTGCATGCGGGTGTTCACGGCGTTGCCGGACTTTTTGCCGGGGCGGAACTTGGCCTTGAGGATGGCTTTGATGGCCTCGGGTTCGAATTCGCGGTGGGAGGAGTTGACGACCTGCGGGTCGCGGACCTCGCCGTTGGAATCGACGATAAAGAGGAGTGTCACCTGACCGCTGATACGGGCGCGCTTGAGCTCGAAGGGGAAGTTGGGCTTGGGCTGGATGGTGGCCACGGGCTTCACGTCGAGGCTGGCGAGATCGAAGACGTTCTTCATTCCACCGCCGCCGGTGCCGGTGGCGGGACGGCCGGCGGGGATCGTGATGACACCGGCGGGGCGGTTCACGCCGGGAGGAGGCGGAGGCTGTATTTGTTGAACGAAGGGAGAATCGAGCGAGACGGAAGGCGTGTCGGCCTGCATGGGCGGGGCCATGTCGGCGGGTTCGGACGATGCCTCGGCATCGGAGGGCGGTTGATCGGTGGGCTCGGGCGGTTCGGGTTCGAGCACGGGCATGGGAGCGAGCTCGATGGTGGGCGTTTCCTCGACGACGGGAGCGGCGGTGGCTTCGTCGTTGAAGAGGTAGCCGGACATGGCGATGCCGCCGTGGAGGAAAGTGGAGCCCAGAACTGCGTAGATAATGTGACGGCGCATGAATCAGCGTCCGGAAGGACGGTAAGTGGTTTCGATGGAGACCTGGGTGACGCCGGCCTTGCGGACCTCGTCGAAGGCCTGGACGGCGGCGCCGTAGCGGGCCTTGTCGTCACCGGTGATAAGGACGCGGGGATTGAGGTTGGCCTGGAGGGCGGCGCGCAGACGGCCTTCGATCTCGGCGTAGGCGATGGATTCCTTGTTCCAGAAGGCGGTGCCGGGCTCGGAGAGCTGGATGACGATCATATCGTCGTCGTTGCTCTTGCTGGCCGAGGGCTGCGCCTGCGGCAGATCGACGGGGAGCGACTGGATGCGGTTAAGCGAGAGCGTGAAGAGAACGAAGGTGGCGAGCAGGAAGAAGATGACATCGATCAGCGGGATGATTTCGATGCGCGCCTTCTTCGAGCCGTCTGCGGATGTACCGCCGGATGAGCCTGCCATGGTGAGTGTGCTTGTTTGAAGTGGTTAGCTTGCGAGGAAATCAGGAATCCGTGGATCGGATACGCGTTTCCAGGAGGACTTTGTTGATGCCGGCCTTGCGGATCTCGTCGATGACGTAGCGGCTTTGGGAGAACATCGCGCCTTCGTCGCCGTTGATGAGGATGCGGGGATCGGGCTCGGATTGTTTGTAGGCCTGGAGTCGCGTGATGAATTCATCGAGCGAGATCAGGTCTTTATCCCAGCCGATGGAGCCCTCGGCGGTGAAGGAGATGGTGACGGCGCCCTGGGAGTTTCTCGACTCGCTGGTGTGGCTCGCCGGCAGGAGGACGGGGAGTCCTCCCGACCGGTTGAGCGAGAGCGTGAAGAGGACGAAGGTGGCCAGGAGGAAGAAGATGACATCGATCAGCGGGATGATTTCGATGCGCGCCTTCTTCGAAGGGCCGACGGAGGAGAATCCTGAACTGGGTCCGCTCATGGTGATGGCGGCTTAGCGGGCGACCACGACGACCGCCGTTTTCTTCTCGAGCTTCTTGGTGGCCACATCGAGGGCGTTGGAGGCGTCGGAGATGTCGTGACGCGCTTTTTCGATGCGGGAGTTGAGAATGTTGAAGGGGAGGAGACCGATGATGGCGATGACGAGACCGGCGGCGGTGGCGATGAGCGCCTCGCCGACACCACCCGTGATCTTGCCGGCGCTGGCGCCGATGTCGCCTTCACCGAGGGCGCCGAAGGTGGCCATCATGCCGGCGACGGTGCCGAGGAGGCCGAGGAGAGGCGCGGAGGTGATGCAGGTGTCGAGGATCGGGAGGCCCTGCTGGAAGCGTTGCATCTCGATGTTGGCGGCGCGGGCGAAGGAGCTGTGGCGGGCGTCCTCGGGCTGGCTCAGGGTGTAGACGAGAATGCGAGCGACATAGTCCTGGCTGGGCTGGCCGAGGCCGATGGCGGCGTCGATTTTGCCCTCTTCGACGTACTCGAGCATCTTGGCGGCCAGCTCGGGCTCGCGGGTGCTGTTTTCCTTGAAGAGAAAGGCGACGCGCTCGAGCACGACGGTGACGGCCACGAAGGAGACGAGCAGGATGGGCCACATGATGGGGCCGCCATGGACGAAAAGTTCGATGGGGGACTGGCCCATGAGGAATGCGATAGGTTGATGTGCGAGCATTGTAGGTGTTATTAAGATACTGAGCTTTTTATCGGTCGTCTGTGTGAGCCCGGGTCCGGGAAGGAGTTGTCTTCGCGCGGTCGCCGGGAGTCGTTTTTCGCGGCTCCGTGGTTTGGTTGGTTTACGGGTCCGGCGATTCGCAGCTTTAGCCGACGCCGTGCCAATCAGCGGAGGGCGCCGGAGGTTAAATACTATTCAACGTTTCGATGGGCGGGTTGCGTATTTCTCAACACGACGCGGCGGGGTGGGGGCGGCTTGGGGGCTGCTTTGCGCGGGCACCCGCACATGGCTCATCTGTTCTTCATCAATCGGAAGCATCGTTCCCTGATTACGCGCGCGTCCGCCGGGCGCGTTTCGCTGTCGTTTGCGGGGGCGCTCGTGCTGGGCGGTTGTGCGCTGCACCGCGTGGATATGGCGCCCAAGCCTCCGATCGTGGCGGAGACGGGAAAACACGAAGCGCCGTCGGAGACGGTGGAAAAAAAGCGCGAGCCCTGGTGGCGCGGGTTCGAGAGCAAGGAGCTGGACGGATTGATGGTCGAGGCGCTGAAAAAGAATTTCGACGTGACGGCGGCGGATGAACGATTGAACCAGGCGATCGCGATTTACCGGCGGGCTGGCGGTGCGTTGAAGCCGCAGATCGGGCTGGAGGGGGCGTTTGACAAAGACGTGGCCGCGGAAGGAAGAGCGTTGCGCGACGATGGATGGGAAGGCGGGGCGACGCTGAGCTGGGAAGTGAATTTTCTCGGGAGGCTGAGCAGTACGCGGCTAGCGCGTGGCGCGGATGTGCGCGCGCGGGAGAGTTTGAGGGAGGTTGCGCGGCTCTCGCTCAGTGCGGGCGTTGCGGAGGTTTATTTTGGAATCGTGGAGCAGAGGCAGTTGCTCGCGTTGCTGGCAAAACAACAGCAGACCTCGCGCGAGTTGCTGCGCATTATTGAGCGGCGCTACGAGCAGGGGCTGGTTTCGCGACTAGATGTTTTGCAGCAGCAGGCGCAGGTGGCGGAAGTGGACAGCCAGATTCCCACGGTGGAGGCGGTGCTGCTGGATTTGAAGAATCAGCTGGGCGTTTTGCTCGGCGGGCTGCCTGGAACGCGCAATACGGAGGGCGTGGCGATAGCGGGCGTTTTTCCGGCGCTGCCACTCATGGAGCGTCTGGGCCGCGTGGACGATTTGTTGTCGATGAGACCGGACCTGCGGGCCGCGCAGGCGGATCTGGTTTCGTCGGATGCGGAGACGGCGCGCGCTCTGGCAGAGAGGCTGCCACGACTGACGCTTTCGGCTGAAGCGATGTGGTTCGATGGGCGGGCGCCGTCCGGCAGTCTTGCGACTGTGGCGGCAGATCTCGTGCAGCCGCTGCTGGACTGGGGGCAGCGCCGGGCGGAGTGGGTGAGGACAAAGGCGGTGTACCGGGAGCGGCTGGCTATTTTTTCGCAGACGTATGTGCGCGCGGTGTGGACTTTGGATACGCTGGTGCGGAGCGAAGTGACGCAGCGCGAGTTGTTGAAGCGGTTGCAGGAGCGTAAGGCGTTGCTCGATGCGGCGCTGTCGCTGGCGACGAACCGTTATACCTCGGGGCTTACGGATTATCTGCCGGTGCTATCGTCGACGCAGCAGCTGTATGCGCTCGATCAGCGGTTGATCCGGGAACAGCGCAGGCTCACGAGCCTGCGGATCGCGCTACATCAGGCGCTGGGCGGACCGCTGCCTGAGTGGCACGAGGCGCGCGAAAACGATCAGGCGGCTTTGAGGTAGAGGCGGTCGATCTCGCCCGCGATATCTAGGGAGCGATCGCCGGAGCCGAGCGAGGCGCGGCAGGCTTGTTCGATGAAGCGGGCGCCCTGGGCGTCGACGCCGATGTGGCCGCGGGGAGATTCAAAACGGATGGACATGCGGCCCGATGGGCTGGCGACGGATTGCGCCTGGAGGGCGGCGCGGTGTTCCTCGCTGGTGAGGACGAAGGGGTTTTGCGCGAGGACGAGGGACCAGACGGTTTCGTTGTTGGCGGGATCGGCGCAGAACTCGACGCCGCGGCGGAGGGCGCGGGCGAGCGGTTCGGAAATGTCGGGGCGGTCTTTCGCGAATTCGGCGCGGAGGGAGACGACTCCGCCGGGATGAGACGGCGCGATGGCGCCGCTGGAACGGACGACGACGCCATCGGCGCTCAGGCCGGCGAGCGCGGGCAGCGGGTCGAGACCGCAGAAACCGTCGATCAAACCTTCTTCGAAGAAGTGCAGCAACTGGCTGGCCGCGAGCGAGACGTAGACGGGATCTTCCTTGGTCGCGACGGACTCGGTCTGGAGCCAGCGGCGGACGAGGTGGCAGGCGGGGCTGCTGTGGCCGAGGACGCCGATTTTCAAAACGCCGGAGGCGCCGCGCGGGTGTTTTTCCGGGGAGGCGGCCTTGTTGTTGAGGACAATGGCGAGATCCTGGGTGGAGGTGAGGAGGATGGGTGTCATCGGGACACGGGCGACGCCGGCGCCGAGCGAAAGGAGGACGGGCATTTGCGCGGGCAGACAGGCGCCGTCGATGCGCTGGTCGCCGAGCCTTCCGCAGAGGGCGGCGACGCCCAGTTCGCAGGAGAGCACGACATCGAGTCCCTCCGAGGCGAAGTAGCCGCCGGCTCGGGCGGCGAGCAGGGGAGCGGAGTCGAGGAGGCCGAGGTGGCCAATGCGTATTGTCGATTTCATTACGTCAGGCGGCGGAAAGTGCTGTTATGAATGGCACTTGTTCTGCTCAGCACGGCTCGTACCAGACAAGTCCCTCCGCCGTGAACGATCCCATCGACAGCCGTCAGTTGCAGATATTCCTGTGCCTCGCCACCAAGGGCAGCCTCAAGGCCGCCGCGGCGGAGCTGTTTTTGACGAGCTCTGCCATCAGTCACTCGATCACCAACCTGGAGGCCTCGCTGGGCGTGCCGCTGTTTCACCGCTCGGGCAAAGGTCTGGTGCTGACTCCGAAAGGGGAGTTTTTGCGGAGAAAAGCGATTCCGCTCATCGCACAGATGAATAACATTCGTGCAGCGTTGACGGGGGACAGTCTGGCGGACCGGGCGTCGTTGCGGGTGGCGGCGGGTTATAATTTTCTCACCTACAAATCGCCGGATATCGTACGGGAATTCAACGAGTGTTTTCCGCGAGGCAGCCTGACGATCCGGGCGGCGGAGCGGGAGAAGTGTTTGAAGCTGCTGCTGGACCGCGAAGTCGACGCGGTGGTGCTGGTCGATCCGCCGGAGGACGGGCCGGATTTCAGTTACACGCGGCTTTTCGACGACGAATTGCTGCTGCTGATGCATTGCCGCAATCCGCTCGCGGGATTGGAGATCGTGCCGGTGGCGGATCTGAACAACAAGTCGCTGGTGGTTTCCCGTCTGCAAAGTTACACGACGAACCACATCATCGAGCAGGCGAAGCGGAAGGGTGTGGCGTTTCGCGAGTGTTTCGAGGTGGGCAACACGGCGGCGATCTACGAGATGGTCAAAATGGGACAGGGCCTGGCGCTGCTGCCGGACTGGATCGTGCGGCAGGAGGAGCCGTCTTCGCTGGTGGTGGCGCGCAGGGTTTCGGGTATCCGGCTTTCACGTACGTGGGCATACGTGGAGCCGACGTGGAAGGTGGCGAATCTGGCGGGGCGCACATTCAAGCGGCTTTGCATGCAGGCGGCGGGGGCTGCGGGAAAGCCTGCCGGCGCGAGCACGGTGCCTTTTACGCAGATCCCTGGGAAAGCGTTCACGCAGGGGTGATCCGGTTCGACGCGGTATCGAGCGTGCGCCGCAGCCGGTCGAACCAGCGCATGCGCCCGAGCCAAGCGGGGCGGCGGCCGACGAGCCAGGCGAGCGCGGGAAAAGAGATCGACCGGCCGGTGGCCAGTGCGATCGCGATCGTCTGCCAGGATGCGCCGCCCAGCGCGCAGACGATGACCGCGCTGCGCAGCGGCCAGGGGCCGAGCGCGAGCACGGCGAGAGCCCACGGGCCGTGCATACGAAGCCAGCCGGCGACTCCGGCGGCGAAGCCGTTCTCCGCGCCGCCGCCGACTATTTCTCCGGCATAGCCGGCGCCCAGGTGGCTGAGCGCGAGAGCCATGGCCGCGCCGCCGAGCGTGCCGCCGAGTGCGAACCAGAGACCGGTGCGCAGCCATCGCGTGGGGTGAAGCAAGGCGAGCACGACGAGGAGCGATTGGACCGGCATCACGGGCAGGAACGAATCGGCAGCGGTCGCGAGACCGGTGGCGGGGACAAGCCAGCGTCGGTGCGAGAGCTGGCGGAGGCGGCGGATGCAGCGGACGAAGCGGCGGTGTCTGGACAGGCGTGAGGAGGGGGTCATGGCGGGGCGCGGTCAGAGGCGACGCATGATGCGCGCGGCGAGCGAGGGGGAGAGCCGGTGAATCCAAGCGAGCAGGCGGACTTTGCCGACGAACACTTCCGGCGAGCGGCGCTGGAGACCAAGGAGGGTGGCGCGGGCGACGACGACGGGCGCGATTTTGCCGGTGCCGCGGCCGGCGGTCATCGGTGTGTCCACCAGCGGGGGCAGGACTTCCATGATGTGGACATGGGGGGCGCGCGCTTCGCATTGATAGCGGAGGGATCTGGCGAAGGAGCGGACGAAGGCTTTGGTGGCGCAATAAACGGGCGCGCCCGGCCTGGGGGCGAGGGCGAGTCCTGAGGTTATGAATACGACGGAGGGGTGGCGGGCTTTTTTCAAATGCGGGAGCAGTGCGAGGGTCAGCCCGACGGTGGCGCCGCAGTTGAGCGCGAGCTCCTCATGGGCGCGCGCGATTTGCGCGGCGATGTCCGGGCGGTCGGAAACGCCCGCGTGATCGGCGGGGTGTTGCACGGCGGCGTTGTTGATCAGGATCGAGAGGTTGGGAGCGCGCTGGAAAATTTCGTCGGTGAAACGCGCGAGGCCCGGGGCGGTGGAGAGATCGGCGGCGATGGTGGCGAGGCCCGGATGTCCGGCGGCGAGTTGTTGAAGGCGGGCCGGATCGCGACCGGCGGCGAGAACGTGGGCGCCGGCGCGGTGAAGCGCGCAGGCGATTTCGCGGCCGATGCCGGAACTGGCGCCGGTGACGAGGATGCTGTGTTGACCGAAATCCATGCGGATGGATCGTAGCAAATCCGGGCGCGGGCGTTTATTCGCATTCGCCGGGAATTTCCCGCCGATGCCCACGAACTCACGCGTCCCTCGCAAACTGCCGGTGCAGCGCCGCTCCTCGATCACGGTGGAGGCGATTCTGGAGGCGGCGATTCGCATTTTCGAGGCGCAGGGCTACCGCGCGGCGACGACGGCGAAAGTGGCGGAACTGGCGGGCGTGAGCGTGGGGTCGTTGTATCAGTATTTCCCCAACAAGCTGGCGTTGCTGGCGGGCGCGAAGCAGAGGTTCCTGCGCGGGTTGTTTTTGCGGCTGGAGGATGCGCTGAATGGAGCGAAGGACGTGGAGAGCGGGTTGCGTGCGGGTATCCGGGCCAATCTGGCGGCGAGCCGGGAGGCGCGGGCGTTGCTGCTGGTGTGCGCGGGGGAACTGCCGGCGCGGCTGCGGACGGGAGAGCTGAGACCGTCGGAGGCGCCGCCGGTGGAGATGTTGCGGCGTTTCCTCCAAAAGCGGCAGGCGGAGATCGCGGATCGCGAGCCGGGGCTGGCTGCGCTGGTGATCGCGGAGATGGTGGATGCGGTGACGCGCGCGGCGCTGCATGACCGGCCGGAAGATTTGAAGAATGGGGTGCTCGAAAACGAGCTGATGGCTGCGGTGATGTTTTATCTGCGTGGGCGGACTGAGCGCGCGGGGCGCTTTTAGAAAAGGACTGGCGCGGGAGATCCCGAATTGGGACTTGGCGGAGAGTCGGACGCTCGCAACCTCGAAGCACTTTATCCCCGCCCATGCCTTCTTCCATCGCGTTGCTCAGTGGAGTCGTTCTTGCCGGTGGACTTTCGACGCGGATGGGGAGCGACAAGGCGTTGGTGGAGTTTGAGGGCGCGCCGTTGTGGCGGCGTCAGTACAGTCTGATCGCGCAGGCGGGGGCGTCGGACCGGATGCTGTCCGTGCGGGCGGAGCAGACGTGGCCGCCGCTGGAGGTGACGCGCGTGGTGGATGCGGCGCCGGAATCGCTCGGGCCGCTGGCGGGGATCGCGGCGGCGATGGCGAAAGCGCGTGGCTCGCATTTGCTGGTCCTCGCGGTCGATATGCCGCGCGTGCCGCTGGCGTGGTTTACGCGATTGCGCGAGCGGTGCTCGGACCGGATCGGTGTGGTGGGCGCGCGGGCGGATGGAAACTACGAGCCGCTGGCGGCGATTTATCCGCAGGCGATGCTGCCGATGGTGCGGGCGGCGGTGTCGGATCGCGATCTGGCGATGCAGAAGCTCGTCGCGCGCGCGGTGGATGAAGGTTTTTTGCGCGTGCAGGAGATTCCCGCCGGGGAAGAAGCGTGGTTCGAAAACTGGAACGAGCCGGCGGACGTCAGCGACCGGCGGTGAGGCCCTTGCCGAGGGCCATGAGGTCCTCGCGGGCGGTTTTCATTTCGTTGAGAATCTTGTCGGCATGTTCGAGGAGCTGGCGGCCGGCGGCGGTGAGGCCGACGTGGCGGCCGAGACGATCGAAGAGACGGCACTCGAGGTCTTGTTCGAGGGACTTGATGGCGTGGCTGACAGCGGACTGGGTGAGATGAAGTTCGCGGGCGGCGTGCGTGAAGCTGCCGACGCGGGCGAGAGTGGTGAAGGCGAGGAGCTTACGGCTGTCGAGAATGGGCGTCATACGGTGGTCCCACGGGCAGTGGTTGCGGGCGCAAGCCAGCAGGTGCCAAGCCAGTGGGGGAGCCGGTCCGGGGAAGACGCAGGAAAGTTTTTCATGGGGAGCGGCGGGCGCGCTCATTCATGAGGGGCGAAAGGCGAGGGGCGGAGGACGGAGCCGGAGGAGAGAACGAGTATGAGTAAGAGAACGAGAACGATTAGGGGAGGGGATCGGGCTGGGCGCGGTCTTCGGCGATGGCTTGTTCGATGGCGCGGCGTTTGAGGCGGTAGTAGAGGGCGAAGGCGCCTTGGTAGAAGAAAGAGAAGGCGCTGAGCAGGATGAAGGAGAGAATCCAGGCCATGCGGGCGAATTGTTCGGGCGTGACGTTGAGTTGTTTCATGGCGTCGAGCTGCTCCTGGTTGAATTTCATCTGCTCGACGATGGTGGGGTCGAAGTTCGGAAGTTGAACGGCGGAGACGATGAGGACGGCGGCGAAAAGCAGGAGCTGGCTGCGGACGAGCCAGCGGTAGCCATTGATTTCGCCGTGGCGGAGCTGGGAGCGGCCATGGATTTGAAGCGCGCCCGCGCCCGAGAACAGACAGCCGAGGACGGCGCCGCCGACGCTCTGGTTCATCGCGTAGAGGACCGCCACGCATGCGCCAATGATGAGTTGAAAGCGACCATGGAGCGCGGCGACGGTGAGGACGCGCTGGAGTGTTTGAAGAGGTGTGGGAGGCGGAATGGGGGGCATGTCGATGTGCGGACGATGCGTGAATCCGGCTGGATTGCGCGCGTGAAAACGCTCTGGATTTGCCGCTTCGCCCGGAATGACAATCTGAAATCTTTTTCTCCGCGTCTTCATCGCTGTGCCTAACGACGAGTCCAAACCTTTCTCTTTCCGCCTGGAGTTTCCGCCCGAGCTGCCGATCAGCGCGCGGGCGGAGGAGATTGTTGCGACCATTCAGGCGCATCCGGCGGTGATTCTGGCGGGCGAAACGGGGTCGGGAAAGACGACGCAGATTCCGAAGATGTGCCTGGCGGCGGGGCGCGGCGTGAAGGGGAAGATCGCGTGCACGCAGCCGCGGCGGGTGGCGGCGCTGTCGATTTCGCGGCGTGTGGCGGAGGAGTTGAATGTCGAGTGGGGACGTGAAGTGGGCTGCAAGATTCGGTTCAACGACCAGACGTCGAATGCGACGGTGATCAAATTTCTCACGGACGGCATGTTGCTGGCGGAAGTGCAGGGCGATCCGATGCTGCGCGCGTACGATACGGTGATTCTGGATGAGGCGCACGAGCGTTCGCTGAACATCGATTTTCTGCTCGGGCATTTGCGGCAGCTGCGGTTCAAGCGGCCGGAGCTGAAGATCATCATCACCTCGGCGACGATCGACACGGAGGCGTTTTCCAAGGCGTTCGACGATGCGCCGATCATCCAGGTGTCGGGCCGGACGTTTCCGGTGGAGACGATTTATGCGCCGCTGGATGAGTTCGGCAGCGACGCGGCGGAGGGCGATGAACGGGAGTCGCGCTCGGAGGCGCTGCACTATGTCGATGGCGCGGTGGAGGCGGTGGAGCGGATCGTGCGCGAGAGCGATGCGGGCGATGTGTTGGTGTTTATGCCGTCGGAGCGGGATATTCGCGAGACGTGCGAGATGCTTGAGGGACGGAGACTGAGGAATTGCGAGCTGGTGCCGCTTTTCGGAAGACTTTCGAACGCGGAGCAGCAGCGGGTGTTTGGCGGCGGGCAGAAGAGGAAGATCGTGGTAGCGACGAATATCGCGGAGACGTCGCTGACGATTCCGGGGATACGCTTCGTGGTCGATACGGGGCTGTCGCGTATGAGCCGTTACTCGCCGCAGTCGAGGACGCGGCGGCTGCCGATCGAGGAGATTTCGCAGTCGAGCGCGGATCAGCGCAAAGGCCGCAGCGGGCGTGTGGCGGAGGGCGTGTGCATCCGACTGTATTCGGAGAAAAACTTCCTGGAGCGGCCACGGTTCACCCAGCCGGAAATCCAGCGGGCGAATCTGGCGGACGTGATTTTGCGGATGAAGGCGTTTGGGCTAGGCGATATTGAGCGGTTTCCATTCATCAACATGCCGGCGGCGAAGTCGATTCGGGCAGGGTATGGGTTGCTGGAGGAGTTGGGGGCGATCGAGGAAGAATCCAGAAGCCAGAGACCAGAGGCCAGAGGCCAGAATACGGAAGACGCAGGCGATCATTCGGGAAAGAAAACATCGGCTTCTGCAAATCTGGCATCTGGCATCTGGGATCTGGCTTCTGGGGTTCGGCATCTGACCTCTGTCGGGCGGGAGCTGGCGCGGTTGCCGGTGGATCCGACGGTGGGGCGGATGATTTTGCAGGCGCGGACGGAGAAGTGCCTGCGCGAAGTGCTCATCATCGCGTCGGGGCTTTCGATTCAAGATCCGCGGGAGCGTCCGCTCGATGCGCGCGAGAAGGCGGACGCGGCGCATCGTCGGTTCACGCATCCGGATTCGGATTTTCTGGCGCTGCTGAATATCTGGGAAGCGTTTCACGACGAGTTCGAGCGGCTGTCGCAGGCGAAGCTGCGGAAGTTTTGTCGCGATCATTTTTTGAGCTACACGCGGCTGCGGGAGTGGCGGGATATTCACGGGCAGTTGCTCGATGTGTTGGAGGGGCGCGACGATTTCCGGATGACGTCGGCTTTTTACGGGATGCAGGCGCATGAGATCACTCCGGAGAAGGAGGCGTTTGGGACGCCGGCGTTTCGGGCGATTCATCGGTCGATTCTGGCGGGGTTGCTGGGGAATATCGCGACGCGCGATGACGAGAACGGCGGCTACAAGGCGACGCATGACCGGAAGGTGGCGTTGTTTCCGGGGTCGGTGTTGTTCGCGAAGGAGGAGCCGAAGAAGTTTTCGCCGAAGGGCGGCGGCGAGCGCGGGCCGAAGAAGGAGAACAAGTCGCCGCGCTGGATCATGGCGGCGGAGATCATGGAGACGTCGCGGCTTTATGCGCGGACGGGCGCGCGGCTCGATCCGTTGTGGGCGCTCGATCTGGGGGCGCATGTGGCGCGGGTGTCGCACAGCGAACCGTTTTGGAACGAAGAAGGCGGGCGTGTGCTCGTGAAGCAGAAGACGCGGCTGTACGGGCTGGAGATCGAGTCGCGTTCGGTGAGTTACGGGCGGATCAATCCGGTGGAGGCGACGGAGATTTTTATTCGCGAGGCGCTCGTGAATGACACGGTGACGTGGCCGTTGGATTTTTTGGCGCACAACCGGGCGGTGCGGGAGCAGGTGGAGAGTCTGCTCACGCGGGCGCGCGACAGCAGCTACATGAATTTGGATGAAGGGGTGTATCGGTTTTATGCGGCGCGGTTGCTGCCGGTGGTGCGTGGAGCGGGCGCTTCGCGCACGCTTGGCGATGAGAGAAACTCGGGCGGTGTGAATTCCGCGCGCGGCGACGAACAAACGCGCACGGAGTGCGCGTTCCACCCTGTGAGTTGTGTGGCGGAGTTGGTGGATCTGGTGCGCGAGCGGAAGGGGGCGGAGCCGCGGTTTTTGATGATGGAGCCGGAGGATTTGCGCGATCCGGAGCAGGTGGCGGTGGATGCGGAGGCGTTTCCGGAATCGTTGCCGCTGCAGCAAACGGCGCTGCCGATTTTTTATACGTACAAGCCAGGCCAGAACGACGACGGCGTGACGATCAACGTGCATGTGCGCGAGGCGGAGGCGTTGACGGAGCGCGATCTGGATTGGGCGGTGCCGGGACATCTGGAGGCGAAGGTGGAGCATTATCTGCGGGCGACGCCGAAGGAGTTGCGGAAGGAGTTCATGCCGCTCGCGGAGACGGCGAAGAGTCTGACTAGGCAATTGATCAGCCGGGATAAGCTGACGGCGCGGCGCGAGACGCTGGTCGAGGCGCTGGCGGCGCAGATCGGCGAGCGGTTTCAACTGCGGGTCGATCCGTCGTTGTGGGCGGACAAGGCGCCGCCGGATCATTTGCGGGTGCGCGTGCGCGTGCTCGATGACGAAGAGCGCGAAGTCTGCGCGTCGAGAGAGCTGGCGGAGATTCATCGCGCGCTGGCGGCGCGGCAGCGTGAAGTGAGCGCGAATGTGGCGAAGGAAGATCCAGATGCGTGGAGGCGGGCGCGGGCGAAGTGGGAACGGGGCGAGCAGACGTCGTGGGTTTTTGGAGACATCCCGAAGCGCGTGCAGATCGGCGATCTGGCGGGCGTGCCGGTATGGGCGTTTCCCGGGTTGAAGCGCGAAGGCGGGGGCGTGGCGTTGAGGCTTTTCAGGACGGAGGAGGAGGCGGCGAAGGTGACGCGCGACGGTTACGAGCGGCTGCTCGAACTGCAGCTGCGCTACGAGCTGGCGTGGGTGGAGAAGGATTTGAAGGCGATGCGCGAGCTGGGGACGTTGCTCACGATGGTGGGGACGGCGGAGGCGTTGCAGAAGGATGCGCTGGACTCGATCCGGCGGTGGTTGTGTGCGCGTCCGGTCGGCGCGTTGACGACGGAGGCGTTTCAGAAAGCGGTCGATGTGGCGAAGGATGCGACGCGGGGATTGGTGCCGAAGTTTATCGATTTGATGCGGGAGATTCTGGCGGCGCGTCATGCGGCGCTGGTGCATCCGACGCCATATGGCGGGCTCGGGCCGGAAGTGCGGGCGCTGGTGCCGGCGGAGTTTTTGCGGGTGACGCCGTACGAGCGGCTGCCGCATCTGACGCGTTATTTGAAAGCGGCGAAATTGCGCGCGGATCGGTGGCAGCAGAACCGGGCGAAGGATGCGGAGCGGGTGAAGCAGCTGGCGCCGTATGTGGAGGCGGCGGGGAAATTCGGAGGCGGGCAGCGGCCGGCGACTGCCGCGGTGGAGGCGTTCCGGTGGTTGGTGGAGGAGTTTCGGGTGAGTTTGTTTGCGCAGGAACTGGGGACGGCGGAACCGGTTTCGCCGGTGAAGCTGGATCGGGCGCTGGCGGAGTTGAGGGGTGGGCGCGCGCCGGGAGCGGCGGTGGCGGGTGCGGGTGGAGCACGCGGTGAAGTTGAGCGCGGAGTGGAGACGGAGCGGGGTGGGGGCACCCCGCCTACATCGGCGCCGTTGCAGGTGGCGCCGGCGAAGAAGGGTGTGCCGTTGAAGAATCTGGGCGGGCTGGATTCGTTGTTCAGGCGGTGAGCCGAACTGGCGGGGTTACGGCGAACCCGCCCTACCTCGGAGGGAGGGGTTTAAGGCCGGTCTTTTGCGAGTGGGGGCGGGCATTCGTAAAACTCGCGGGGGGAGTTGCGCGGATGGTTTTTGTGAGGACGGTCGGCGTCCTTTCTTACCCCCAAACCCCATGAATACTCCGATCGCAGTGTTGCTGAGCCGGAAGAGTTCCGGCGTGTTTTCCGTGGCGGTGACGGCCTCCGTGGCCGATGCCGTGCGCGTGATGAATCTCCACAAGGTTGGGTCGGTTGTCGTGATGCAGAGCGGACGGCTGGCGGGAATTTTCACCGAGCGCGACGTGCTGACGCGGGTGGTGGCGTCGGGGCGCGCGCCGGAGTTCACGAGCATGGTGAATGTGATGACGCGCGATCCGCTGACGGTGACGCCGCAGACGACCGTGGAGGAGGTGATGCGCTTGTTCACCGAGCGTCGCTGCCGGCATCTGCCGGTGGTCGACGAGGAGGATGGCGGGTTGAAGGGGCTGATTTCCATCGGTGACGTGACACGCTGGATGGTGGACGAAAACCGGGCTGAGGCCGATCACCTCAAGCAGTATATTGCCGGAGGTTTCTGATCTTAGCGTTTCCCGGCGGAGTTATTCCCCGGGAGAGGCTGGTCGGAGTTGGGGCCGTGGGACACGCTACAGGCGCGGGCCACGGCCCTTTCCGTTTTTGGCGTTTTCTTGACGATTAAAAACTGGCGCGGAGGTGGCGGATGACGCGGAGTTTGCGGCAACCCGCATGAACGTTGAAACCGCTGTCACTCATCTGAAGAACTGCCGCGAGCGCATGGATGCGCTTTATCACAAGCCGGTGTTTGACGAGTGGGTGTTGGTGTCGCTCGTGGAAGGCAAGGCGGCGGTGCTGGCGTACGAAGGGCCGCGCAAAGAGAGTTTCACGAAGACGATTCATGCGGACTGGGCGCCGATGTATGCGGCGATGCAGGGAAAGAAATACAGCGTGGGGGATTTCGAATTTGTGCAGGAGGCGCGCGGGTCGCGCTTCGATGCGTGCATCCAGGCGGGCGAGGGCGTCTATCTGCTCGCAAATAATACCTTTGGCTCGATGGCGGAGTTGCGAGCGGATGCGCGGTGGCGCGAGGCGCAGAAGCCGTTCGTGGGGCTGACGGAGAAGTTTCGGGCGGACCCTGTGGCGATGTGATCGTTGTGGGATGACGCGTGGGGTTTGCGGCGGTTGAGTCGAACCGGCGGGGTTACGGCGAACCCGCCCTACCTCGGAGGAGTTTTACGCGGCGAGGCCGGTGTGGAGGAACCAGGCGTAGACGCCGATGAGGGCGGCGCCGGCCCATTGGGGGAGGCGGCCGAAGGTGCTGACGAAGAGAAAGTGCGCGGCGGTGACGCCGAGGAGGAGCATCATGCTGAGCTCGAAGAAGGCGGGGACGGGGAGCGGTTTGATGAGCGCGAAGAGGCCGAGGCAGAGCGGAATGCAGATGTGGCCGTCGCCGACTTGCGAGGTGTACACGATGTCGGCGCGGCGTTTGTAGCCGTACCAGAGGGCGAGGAGGGCGTTGGGGAGGACCATGAGCCAGCCGCTGAGCCAGCCGAGATTTTCGGCGCTGATGAATCCAGTTTTCTGCGACGCGAGCCAGGTGACGAGCCAGTCGAGGCTGACGTAGAGGAGGGCGGCGCCGGCGAGGAGGATGAGGAGGTCGAGGTAGAAGAGCGGACCGAAGGAGGTGCGCTGGCGGACGTTGTTTTTAAGGACGTCGAAAACTTGGAAGCATTGCCAGAAAACGAAGAGGCCGGTGAGGACGAGGCCGTCGTTGAAATCGAGGGTGCCGTCGCGGCCGAGGGCCCAGACGGCGCCGGTAAAGAAGGCGACGGCGGCCATGGTGAGCAGGAGCGAGAGACGGCCGATGCGGCGCTCGGTGTCGGCTTTGTTGTTTTTGGGGGGCTTGGCGGTGGAGCGTTTGCCGGGGGATTTTTTGCCGGAGGAAGATGCGGCGGGGGCGAGAACGTGGAGTCCCCAGATGAGGGCGGGGAGGCCGAGGACGAAGGTGAGGTTGGTGACGTTGTTGACGAGGCAGTTGGTCATCACCTCGCCGGGCGCGCCGGTGCCGCGGGCGACGATGAAAACGAAGATGAGGTTGCCGAGGCCGGAGCAGTAGGGCGTGACGAGCGTGCCGAGGGCGGTGCCTTCGAGGCCGTGATCGGCCATGGCTTCGAGTCGCCAGATCATCAGGAGCGAGGCGGCGAGGAAGAGCAGGAGGTAAGTTGCCGGATGGGTGAGGCCGAGTGAGGCGATGAAGTCGGTGACGAAGGTCATCGATGAGCGGGAGAGGAGAGGCGGATCACGCGAATCCTATCAATCGTCCCAAGCCTCGGAATTTTGAACAGAAGGTCGCGAAGGAAACGAAGAGCGGCTGGTTTTCCGGGGCTTGGGCTTCGTTAGGTGCGTTTTTTGAAGACGGGCAGACACTGACGAACGAGTAAGAGAAAGAGGAAAGAGAAAGATTGCGGAGCGCGGGCTTAGATTTTTGGGGCGTGGCGGGCGGCTTGGGAGAAGAGGAGGCGCCAGATGCCGCGGTCTTTGGCGATTTTTACGGGCTCGCCGAAAGCGGTGGAGAGGTGCGTGTCGGTGAGCGTGGTGGCGATCGGACCGGCGGTGACGACGCGGCCGGAGCGGAGGATCAGCGTGTGAGTGAATGCGGGTGTAATCTCTTCGACGTGATGGGTGACGAGGACGAAGGCGGGGGCGTTTTTCTGGCGGGCGAGTCGCTCCATGAAACCGAGGAAGTGTTCGCGCGAGACGGGGTCGAGGCCGGCGCAGGGCTCGTCGAGGATGAGGAGGCGAGGTTTCGCCATTAGGGCGCGGGCGATGAGGATGCGCTGGCGTTCGCCTTGGGAGAGGAAGATCCATTCGCGGTCGGCGAGGTGGGCGGCACCGGCGGTTTCGAGGAGTTTGCGGGCGGCGGTTTCGTCGGACTTGGAGGTCGGGGCCCAGAGGTCGAGCTGGGCGTATTTGCCGCTGATGACGGTTTCGAGCGCGGGCTCGGCGGGCGGGATGGACGGGTGGAACGCGGCGGTGACGATGCCGATGTGGAAGCGGAGGTCGCGCCAGTCGGATTCGCCGTAGCGAGCGCCGAGGAGCTCGATGTCGCCGGAAGTGGAGGAGAGGTAGCCGGTGAGGGTTTTGAGGAGGGAGGTTTTGCCGCAGCCGTTGGCGCCGAGGATGACCCAGTGCTGGCCCTTTTCGACGCGCCAGGAGATGTCGTGGAGGAGGGTGGCGTTGCCGCGCTGAACGCGGAGGCCGGTGACGGCGAGCAGCGGTTTCTGGCGACGGGAGGAGGCGGTGACGGGCGGCATTTTCAGGAAGCGTTTACGTTCTCGGCCGTGGTTCCACTGGTCAATCGCGCCGATGAACGGCAGAAGAAACGACCTCATGCGGCTGTTTATCGCGTTTTTCCTGAGCTGGCTGTCGTTCGCGACGACGGCGGGGGCGCGCGAATTCACGGTGCTTGTCTATAATGTGGAGAATCTGGCGGCGGCGGACGGGCGGACGCTGTCGGACGATTACCGGCCGAAGATGTACTCGCGGCTGCACCTGCTGACGAAGTTGAACAATATCGCGAAGATTTGCGCGCTGTTCGAGGAAGGGCGCGGGCCGGATATCATTTTGTTTCAGGAGGTGGAGCGGGACATCAATTCAGACCAGTACACGTTCGATCATCAAGGGATGCTGCGCGCGTATAAGGATGTACGGATCGAGGAGATGCTGGGGGAGCGGTACAACCGGGAGATCGCGCGGATGCCGGTGGAGGCGCTGCTGCTGAAGATGCTCTCTGACCGCGGTATGACGGGGTATCGGGTGGCGGCGGCGGACGATGCGATGGCGCCGGGGCCGAGGCGGGGCGTGGCGCACCTGAATGTGGTGTTCTCCCGTTTCGCGATCGGCGCGGTGCAGACCTATCTGATGGAGGATGCGCCGGCGGTCCTGGAGGTGCAGGTCGAGGTGGAGGGGAAGCGGCTGTATTTGTTTAACAACGACTGGAAGTTCGGCGTGGACAACCCGCTTTCGGAGCGAAGCCGGATAACGGCGGCGGAGCTGGTGCGGGAGCGGCTGGACGAGATTTTTTCGATCAATCCGAGCGCTGACGTGATCATCGCGGGGGACCTGAATTGTTTCCACGACCAGAAGCTGCGGTACGGCTGGCGGCGGACGGCGGTGAACGATGTGTTGAGGGCGGGGAACGACGAGCGGAAGCTGCGGGGCAGTCACGCGGATCTGTACAATCTTTGGTACGAACTGCCGGTGACGCAGCGCGGGAGCGGGCAGGTGGACGGGAAGTGGACGACGTTCATGCAGATGATCGTGTCGCGCGGGTTGTACGATCTAAGCGGTATTCAATACGTGGATGGATCGTTCGAGGTGGCCGCATTTGCCGGGGTGAATGTGAACGCGGAGGGGAAGCCGTACGGCTGGTCTTTCCAGGGGATCGGGCACGGGTATTCGAAGAGTTTTCCGCTGGCGGCGCGGTTTCGCACGGTGAGGACACACCGGACGGACCAGTTCATCGAGTTGAAGACAAAGGACAGTGCGGACGTGGCGAAGAAGTGAGCGCGGGATTGCGTGAGGCGTCCGGACCGTGGATACGTGACGGGATGATCACGGTTTACACGTATGCGGGCTGCGACAGCTGCCGGAAGGCGACGAAATGGCTGAGGGCCGGGGGCGTGGCGTTTGCGGAGAAGCCGATCCGGGAGACGCCGCCGACGGTGGCGGAGCTCAAGGCGATGTTGCAGCAGCTGGGCGGGAGCGAGGAGCTGCGGAGGTTATTCAACACGGCGGGGCAGGATTATCGCGCGCTGGGGTTGAAGGATAAACTCGCCGCGATGAGCGAGGCGGAGGCGCTGGGGTTGCTGGCGAAGAACGGGAATCTGGTGAAGCGGCCGTTTTTGCTGGGGGAGGGCGTGGGGCTGGTGGGTTTTGACGAGGGGGTGTGGGCGGAGAAATTAAGAAGGTAGAATGAAGAATTATGAATGCTGGGGCAGGCATTCGGCGGTGGCGCGGCCGAGGGCGGAGAGGGTGAGGGGTTTGTCGAGGACGCGGGCGATGCCGAGTTCGCGGGCGCGGGCGAGGTCGGTTTCGTTGAGAAAGCCGCTGATGAGGATGACGGGGAGTTCGGGGCGGAGGGCGAGGGCGCGGCGGGCGAGTTCGAGGCCGGTCATGCCGGGCATGGTGAGGTCGGTGATGAGGAGGGCGAAGGCGGCGGAATTTTTTTCGAAGGCGGCGAGGGCCGCGGAGGAATCGTGGTGCGCGGAGACTTCGTAGCCGAGGCGGGTGAGGAGCTGGGTGGCGGCGCGGACGATGGGTTGTTCGTCATCCACTAAAAGGATACGCTGGCCGCTGCCACCGGGGACGCCATTGCCGTGCGCGGGCGCGTGAGGCGAGCTGCTGCGGGCGACGAGGGGGAAATAGAGGTGAAAGAGGGTGCCCTGGCCGGGTTTGCTGTAAACGGTGACGGCACCCCGGTGGTTTTGCATGATGCCGTGGACGACGGCGAGGCCGAGGCCGGTGCCCTGGCCGGGGGCTTTCGTTGTGAAGAAGGGCTCGAACATGCGTTGGAGGACTTCGGGGGGCATGCCGCAGCCGGTGTCGCGGATGGCGACGCGGACGAATTCGCCGGGGGAGAGCTGGGGGTGTTGGGCGACGATCTCGGGGGTGACGGCGATGATGTCCTCGGTGATCTCGATGGTGCCGGTGGCGTCGCCCATGGCGTGGACGGCGTTGGTGCAGAGGTTCATGAGCACCTGGTGGATCTGGGTGGCGTCGGCCTCGATTTGCGGTGAACCGGGGGCGGGGCGGTGGCGGAGGGTGATGGAGCTGCGGACGCTGGCGCGGAGGAAGCGGAGGCACTCTTCGACGAGCGGGGTGAGGCTGAGGATTTCGCAGCGGGTCTCGGCGTGGCGGGTAAAGGTGAGGATCTGGCGGACGAGCTGGCGGGCGCGTTCGGAGGCGGCGCGGATTTCATCGAGCTGGGCGTGGACAGGGCTGCCGGGCGGCAGGTCGAGGCCGGCGATGTCGGTGTTGCCGAGGATGCTGGTGAGGATGTTGTTGAAGTCGTGGGCGACGCCGCCGGCGAGGGTGCCGAGGGCTTCGAGTTTTTGATTCTGGCGGAGTTGTTGTTCGCGGAGGCGGAGCTGTTCGGCGGCGGCGCGGGCCTCGGTGAGGTCGGAGAGGACGACGAGGACGCGGGGGCCGATCCGGGTCACGGATACACGGAGGGCGGTGTGGGAGGCGCGTCCGGGCGGGGTGGTGTGTTCGAAGATGGAGGCGCCGCCTGGGGCGAGGGCCTGGGCGAGGAGGTCGCAGCAGTCGGTGGCGCAGGGGGTGAGGCCGCGGATGGAGGTGCCGGGGGGAGGCGGCGTTTTGTCCAGGCCGAGCATGTGGAGGGCGGCGGGGTTGGCCTCCTCGAGAGCGAAGTCGGGCGGGTTTTCGGAGGCTGGGTGAAGGAGGAGGAGGCCTTCGCGGGAGGTTTCGAAGACGCCGCGGTAGCGTTCCTCGCTGGCGCGGAGGGCCTCGGCCTGGGCGGCGATGTTTTCGCGGAGGCGGCGCTGGCGGAGGATGGCCCAGATGGCGATGAGCAGGGCGATGGCGAGGCCGGCGGCGACGGCGAGCGCGATGTGGAGGGCGGAGTATCCGGGAAGTGGATCGACGTGGCCGAACCAGCGGCGGTAGATGCGTTCGAATTCGCCGGTGCGCTGGAGGATGGCGAGGCCCTCGTTGAGCTGGGCGAGGAGTTCGCGGTCGCCGGTCTGGACGGCGAAACAGTAGCGGACGGCGTATCCGGGGACGGGTTCGCCGACGGGGGCGATGTTTTTGAGGCCGAGCTGGTGGGCGGAGGCGAGGCCGGTGAGGCGGGAGACGAGAGTGGCGTCGTTTTCGCCCGCATCGAGTTTGCGGAGGGCTTGTTCGACGGACTCGACGTGGACGATGGAGTCGGCGAGGCCGGCGGAGCGGAGGAGTTGTTCGCCGAGGCTGCCGGCGTGGACCATCACACGGCGCCCGCGGAGGTCGGCGAGGGTGCGGATGGGCGGGGCATTTTTTCGCGCGAAGATCGAGCCGGCCATCGAAAGGTACGGGACCGAAAACTCGGCGAGGCGTTCGCGGGCGGGGGTCTGGGCGAAGGACTGGAGGGCTTCGAGGCGTTGTTCGTGGAAAGCGCCGGTGACGACATCGGTCGGGCCGATGACGCGTTCAAGGCGCAGGCTCATGGTGCGTTCGATGGCGGCAAGGAGATCGACAGCGAAGCCCTCGGGCTGGCCTGAGGCACCGATGTAAGAGAACGGGTGGTTATCGGTGAAGACGCCGATGCGGGTGAGCAGGCGGGATTCGACGGCGGGACCGGTTTGAGCGGCGGCGGTGGCGAGGAGGGCGACGAGGAAAGGCCAGAGGAAAAACCGTCGAAGAGAACGGCGGGTAAAGCGCCGGAGAAGTTGCGAGCCGGAGGGCATGCGAGTGGACGCGGGCAGGTCTGTCCGGATAAAGCCGTCGCGGCAAGGCTGACGAAACCGGGTGAAATCCCGGGTTAATCCAGGGGCAATGGGCGAGGAGGTTGACAGGAACGGGGCGGGTGCCGGGATGCGGGCCATGGAATTTAGAGCCCGGATTTTGACGATGATGCTGGCGCTGTTTGTGGCGTGCGGATGCGCGGGAACGGCGCGGCGGGAGCCAATGAACCTGACGACGAGCAAAGCGGGGCTGGTGCGTTACTACGAATCGGGCGATTACGAGCGCGGACTGGCGAAGGTGGCGGCGGAGGCGTCGCGCTGGATCGAGGCGCGTGCGGCGAAACGCGTGGAGGGGGAGCGGCTGGCGGTGATTTTCGATATCGACGAGACGGTGCTGTCGAACTGGGCGAACATGATGCGGGACGATTTCAGTTATATCTCCGAACGCTGGCACGCGTGGGTGGACCGAGCGGAGGCGTCGGCGGTCGTACCGGTGCGGGAGACTTATCGCGCGGCGAGACGCGCGGGGGTGGCGGTGATTTTTCTCACGGGCCGCAAGGAGCGGGATCGAGCGGGGACGGAGCTCAATCTACGGAGGGCTGAGATGGGGGATTACGCGGAGCTGATCGTGCGGACGGAGTCGGAAAGCGGGAAGAGCGCGGTGGAGTACAAGACGGCGGTGCGGAAGCGACTGGCGGAGGAGGGGTGGACGGTCGTCGCGAATGTCGGAGACCAGGAAAGCGATTTGAAAGGTGGATACGCGGAGAAGTCGTTCAAGCTGCCGAATCCGTTTTATCTGACGGAGTGACGCGCGCCTCCGGCGCGCGAATGGCCAGTGACTAGAAGTAGGTGGTAGTTTGTGGTTGGGAATAATGTCGGCGGGCCGCCAGCGCTTCCCGGGGAAGGCGGACGACACGGAGGTCGTCGCTTCAGGAGAAGGATCAAGAGGGGTTTTGGACGAGGACGGGTTCGTCGACGTCGCCGAGGGAGGAGTAGTTTTTTAGGCGCTGGAGGATCATCTCGGTGAGGCGGCTGCCGGCGCTGAGGAGGGTGGTGCCGGAGCGGGTGTGGATGTCGGAGACGACGATCTGGCCGGGCTTGAGGTCGGCGATGTGAAGGGTGAGGACGGCCTGGCTGGCGGAGAGGGCGTTACTGAGGAAGTCGGGGAAGCAGTGGAAAGTTTTCTCCAGAAGGAGGGGGTCGTAGACGCCTTTGCGGAGCTGCATCGTTTCGAGGGCTTTTCTTTTCACGATGCCGTCGGATTCGAGGAGGGCGCGGTCGGAGACGATCTTGAGGATGCGGGCGCCGAGGGGGATGGCCTCGCCGGCGGTGCCGTCGGCGGGGAAGCCCTGGCCGTCGAAGTGCTGGTTCTGATACAGGACGATGTCGGCGACTTCCTTGAGGCGGGGGATGCCGACGATGAGTTCGTGGCCGACGCGGGGGATGCGGCGGAGGATGCCGGCTTCGGCGGGGGTGTAATCGCCTTCGCCGCCGAGGAGTTTGCGGGCGAGGGCGGGCGGAAGGGAGGCGTAGCCGATGGGGGAGAGGAGGGCGCCGAGCTCGATTTCCCAGGTGCGTTTGAGGCCGAGGTAGAGGGCGAATTTATGGGCGGAGTCGCGGAGGCGCTGGCCGCGGCCGAGGGCGTCGGGCGCGACCATGCCGAGGATTTCGGCGAGGACTTTGACGGAGCCGGCGAGGGTGTTTTCGAGGATGTCGTGCTCGATCTGGAGGCGGGTGTGGTGGTCGAGGGCGGCGGCGATGAGGGGGGCGAGGTCTTCGGGGGCGATGGGTTTGTTGACGAAGCGGAAGATGTGTCCGCGGTTGACGGCTTCGACGGCGGTTTGCTGGTCGGCGTTGCCGGTCAGCATGATGCGGACGGTGTCGGGAGAGCGGCGGCGAAATTCCTCGAGAACCTCGATGCCGTCCATGCCGGGCATGCGCATGTCGCAGACGATGACGGCGTAGGGGCCGGATTTTTCGTGGGCGGCGAGGGCGTCCTGGCCGCCTGCGGCGGTGTCGAACTCGAAGGTTTTGCGGTAGCTGCGCTGGAAGGAGGCGAGGAGGTTGGGGTCGTCGTCGACGAAGAGGATGCGGTTGTTCATAAAGCGTGCGGGTGTATTCGTGGAATGGATCAGGGCGGGGCGATGGGGCCGGCGGGGAGTTCGATGCCGGTGGGGGCGACGTCGGTGGCGGCGGCGTAGGGGAGGCTGAGGCGGAAGGTGGAGCCGGCGCCGACGGCGGTGTCGAGGGAGACGAGGCCCTGGTGGTTGGTTTCGACGATGGTGCGGACGAGGGCGAGGCCCTGGCCGGTGCCTTTGCCGACGGGTTTGGTGGTGAAGAAAGGCTCGAAGAGACGGGCGCGGACGTGGTCGGGGATGCCGGTGCCGTCGTCCTGGATTTCGATGACGGCATGCGTATCGGTGGATCGGGTACGGACGGTGATGAGGCCGCGTTCGCGGTTGCGGGGCTTGAGGGTGTCGCCGATGGCGTGAGCGGCGTTGATGACGAGGTTGAGGATGACCTGGCCGATCTGGTCGGCGATGCAGGGGACGGGGCGGAGGGTTGAGGAGAAGTCGGTGGCGACGTCTGCGACGTATTTCCATTCGTGGCGGGAAACGGTGAGGGCGTTTTCGGCGATCTTATTGAGATCGACGGGCACTTTGGTGGAGGAGCCGGGGTGGGAAAATTCCTTGAGGGAGCGGACGATGCGGGCGACGCGGTCGAGGCCTTCGAGGGATTGTTTCAGGGTGACGGGGATTTCGCCGAGGAGGTAAGGGAGGTCCCCGTCGGTGTCGGCCTGGGCGAGGGTGGCGAGGGCGGAGGCGACGGCGGAATCGGAGGCGGCGGGGGAGGCGGCGATGGCGTCGCGGAAGGCGCGGTGGGCGGTGAAGACGGTGGAGAGGACGGCGAAGGATTCGTCGAGGAAGCGGAGGTTGGTGGTGAGGTACTGGGTGGGGGTGTTGATCTCGTGGGCGATGCCGGCGGCGAGGCGGCCGATGGACTCGAGTTTGCTGTTGAGCTGGAGCTGGAGTTCGAGTTCGCGGCGATCTTGGGCGAGTTTTTTGGCGGCGGTGATGTCGCGCGAGATGCCAAAGGTGCCGACGACGTTTCCCTCGGAGTCGTGGAGGGGCATTTTGGTCGTCGAGGCCCAGGTGCGGCGGCCGTCGGACCAGGTTTCCTCTTCTTCGATGTCGATGAGGGGCTGGCCGGTCTGGAGGATTTTTTGTTCGTCGGCGAAGGCGGGGCTGGCGTGTTCGGCGGTGAAGAAATCGAAGTCGGTTTTGCCGATGGCTTCGCGCGGATCGGCGAAGCCGTGTTTGAGCGCTTTGGCGCGGCTGATGAGGAGGAAGCGGCTGGCGCGGTCCTTGAAATAGATGTGGTCAGGCAGACTGCTCAGCAGGGCGTGAAGGAATTCGCGGTCGGCGAGTTTGCCGTGGCCTGTGGTGGCGGCGGCGGTGGAGACGGCGGCGAGGCAGAGGTAGGTGGTTTTTTGCGGCTCGGCGGCGAGGCGGGTGAAGAGGCGGACGTGGGCGGCAAAGGCACTGCCCCAGGCGTCGCGGAGTTCGCAGATGCCTTCCCAGCGGCCGAGCGTGCGGACGCGGGGGAGCATTTCATTTTGAAAGAGTTCGGTGGCGCCAACGCCGATGAGGTCGGGCAGCGTGAAGGTATCGAGTTCGAGGTCGAACTGGCGGTCGATGCGGTGCCAGCCGGTTTCGTTGAGATAAATAAGGAGCAGATCGGATTCGCGGAAGACGGCAAAGATCTCGGAGGTCTGCCCGGGGGCGTCTTTAAGACAGTCGGGAAGCCGGCCGCTGGCGCGGTGAGACGCAGGAGCGGGGAAGATCGTGCTGCCGGTGAATGCGGACGTGTCAGCGGGATCGGGAGTCGGAGAGTGGGGGGACGCGGGCATGGTCGGCGGCGTCCCGTTCCTTTCGCGGGCCACGGGCCGCTGTCAGATTATCGGCACAAGCGGGAGCGTGCTGAAGGGGAGGTGTGCGCGGCACACGCGCGTGGCCAATGGCCATCGGATGGTGGGCCGAGGGAGCTGAGCGGGTCCTCTGACGAGGGGTGGAGCGGCGATTTTGGGCGGAACGAGCGGAGCGGCACTTGATAAGTGCCGCTCCGGGGCGGTCGGGATTGTCGGGGGTGGTCCGCGGTGGGCGGTTTCTGGCAGTCAGGGTTTCACGGGGAGGGAGGTGACGCGGAAGGCGCGGGAGGCGGGGAGGTATTTTTTCGCGAGTTCATCCAGCTCTTCTTTGGTGATGGCGGCGAAATCGCTTTCGATGGAGCGGCGCCAGTCGAGGCGTTGCGGGTATTCCTGGGCGGTGGCGAGGACGACGCGGAGCCAGTTCTGGTTGTTGCGAACGGCTTCGCGGATGCCGGTGAGGATGGGCATTTTGGCGCGTTCGAATTCGTCGGCGGTGAGGCCGTTTTTCGCGAGGGTGTCGGCGACTTCGAGGACGGCGTCGGAGACGAGCTGGGCCTTGGCGGGATCGATGGTGATGAACGCGGCGGTGTATCCGTAACCTTGATATGTGTCGCTCGGGTTGTTGCGCGCTTCAGGGCTGTAGGCGTCGCCGAGTTCCTCGCGGATTTTGACGCGGAGGCGGTCGTTGAAGACTTCAGCGAGGACGTCGAGGCGGCGCTTCAAGCGGATGTCGGCGGTGTCGGTCGTAGGCCAGTAGATGGCGACGGTGCCCTTGGGGAGCTCGGAGGGAACGGTGTAGTTTTTAACGAAGGTTTCCGCGGGGAAGCTGGCCTGGCGTTCGGCTTCGTAGGCGGGCTTGGGCTGGCGGGCGGGGAGGGCGCCGAAGGTGCGGCTGACGGCATCGATGACCTGGTCGACGTCGAGGTCGCCGATCACGCCGATCTCGATCGGGCCGGAGGCGAGTTGCGGGGCGAGCCAGGCGCGGGATTCGTCGAGGGTGCGTGCGAAAATTTCTTCGCGGGTGGGCAGGCCGAAGCGGGTGTCGCCGCTGGCGAGGAGGCGGGGGACTTCGAGTTGCAACGGTCCCTCGGGGAGATGCGCGATACGGGTGTACGTTTGTTCAAGGCGCTGGCGGGCGACGCGGAGAGATTCGGGGCGGAAGCCGGGATCGGTGATGTAGGCGGCGGCGAGCTGGAATTGGAGAAGCAAGTCGTCGCGCGTGGTGAGGCCGGGCATGACGAAAGCGTCGTCATCGACATCGAGCGTGGCGCTGACCATGCGGCCGGCGAGGATGCGCTGGAGTTCGTCGAGGCTGTGTTTGCCGAGTCCGCCGGTGGTGAAGACGGCGCGGGTGAGGAGGGCGAGGCCGGGCTGGTCTTTCGGCTCGGTGAGACGGCCGGCGCCGAGGCGGATGAAGGTGCGGATTTTTCCTGCCTCGAAGGCGGTCTTCTTGATGTTGAGGCGGACGTTGTTGGCGAAGGTGACGAGTTCGAGGTCGAGGTCTTCGACGTGCTGGCGTGAGGTGACTTTTCCGGCGGGGCCGAAATCGGTGTAGGCGAAGGCGGCGTCGGCGACCGAGGCGGGCGCGGCGACGGGGACGGCGCGGGATTTTTCGTAGGCGGCGAGGATCTGGGCCTCGGGAGAGATTTGCGCAGGAGTGGGGGAGCCGTCGGAGACATTGGCTGGTTCGATCTTTGCGTTACCCATGACGCTGACGAAGCGGCCGGGGGCGGAGAAGGCTTCGCGGAAGGAGGCGAGGCATTGCTCGACGGTGATTTTTTCGAGCGCTGGTTTGAGGAGGGCGAGGTCGTCGGCGGGCGTGGTGAAGACGTCGCCTTCGGTGAGGGCGGCGATGAGCGCGGAGGCGAGTTCGTCGGAACGGCGGGTGGAGGCCGTGCGGGCGGCTTGTTCGAGCTGGGTGATGAAGTTGGCGCGGGCTTCGGCGAGTTCGGCGGGCTGGAAACCGTGTTCGAGGGCGCGGCGTAGTTCCTGATCGGCTACGGCGAGCGCGGCGGACCACTGGGCGGGCTGGCAGGTGAGCTCGATGATGGCGTTGCGGAAAGTGTCGAAGGCATCGTTTGCGGCGACGTGGCCGCGGGAGAAGGGAGCGCCTTCCTGTTTGGCGAGGATGTCGAGGCGGCGGTTGAGGATGGCGACGGCGAGGTCGCGCGGGAGTTGGGCGATGCGGGTGGCGGCGGTGTCGGGCTCGGGCGGGATGGGCGTGGCGGTCTGGATGGCGACGGCGGTGGCGCCGGCCTCGGGCTCGTGATGATAGAGCGTGCGGACGCCGTTGAAGACGTAGGTGTTTCCAATGTCGGGAGAAGGACGGGCGTCGCCGCGCGGGGAAATGGCGGAGAAGGTGTCCTGGATTTGTTTCTCGATGGCGGCGGGGTCGAAGTCGCCGACGGCGATGACGGCCATGCGGGAGGGGCGATACCAGGTGTCGTAGAAATCGACGAAGCGGTCGCGGCCCGCTTTTTCGATGACGGACTCTATACCGATCGGGAGGCGGCTGGGGAGACGGGTGCCGCCAATGAGGAAGGTGAGCTCGGCGACGAACTGGCGGAACTCGACGGAGTCGCGCGCGCGTTTTTCGGAGAGGATGATGCCGCGTTCGCGATCGAGTTCTTTGTCGAGGAGCAGGAGGCCGGAGGCGTAGTCGGAGAAGACCTTGAAGCCCTCGGCGAGGGTTTCGGTCTTTGTATCCGGAAGTTCGAGCATGTAGGCGGTGTGGTCGAAGGAGGTGTAGGCGTTGGTGTCGCCGCCGAAGCTCATGCCCATGCGCTGGAAGAACTCGACGAGCGTACCGGGCGGGTAATGCGTGGAGCCGTTGAAGGCCATGTGCTCGAGGAAGTGGGCAAGGCCGCGCTGGTCGTCGGTTTCGTGGAAGGAACCGGCGAGGACGACGAGGCGGAGGCTGGCGCGCGCCTTGGGCTCGTGATTGGCGAGGACGACGTAGTGGAGGCCGTTGGTGAGTTTGCCGAAGCGGGCGGCGGGGTCGGCTTTGAGGTCGCTGTGTTCGTGGGCGAAGCGGGGCGTCTCGGGAGGGGTGGCGGCGGTGAGGCGACTAGCCGCTGAGGAAAACAGGGAGACGACGATGAGCGCGGGAAGAGCGAGGGAGTAGAGGCGACGCATGGGAGAAGTGACCGATGAGCAGTGAGCAATGACCAGTGAAAAATCGGGAGGCGTGTGGGAGGAGGTTATCTTTCTCGTTCTTCTTTCTCTTACTCTTTCGTCAGTCCTGCATTTATTCGAACCGAGAAAGAGTAAGAGAAAGAAGAACGAGAAAGATGGCGGAAGCGTGCGGGTGAAGGCGGTGCTTTTCGCGGCGCTTGCACTCGGGCTCTGACTCGGGGCGAATAGCGATGTTTCCCATGCTGTGGTTTTATCGAGTGATCTTTGTTCCTGTGCTGCTGGTGGTCGCGCCGTATTATCTTTGGCGGATGCGGAAGCGTGGCGGCTACCGGGATGGATTCGCGCAGCGGTTTGGGTCGGTCGGCAAATTGTCCGAGAAGCGGGCGGGGGTGAAACGCATCTGGCTGCAGGCGGTGAGCGTGGGCGAGATGCTGGCGATCGGGCCGGTGATCGACGGGCTCATGAAGCGGGGCGATGTGGAAATCTATCTGACGACGACGACAAGCACGGGACACAAACTGGCGGTGGAGCGTTATGCGGCGAAGGTGATGGCGATCGGGTATTTTCCGACGGACTGGGTGGTTTTCTCGGCGCGGGCTTGGAAACGGGTGGCGCCGGATCTGGCGATTTTGACGGAGGGGGAGCGGTGGCCGGAGTTTATCGCGCAGGCGCGGAAACGCGGCGTGCCGCTGATTGCTTTGAACGGGCGTTTGTCGGACCGGAGTTTTTCGCGGATGCGGGCGTGGTTGTGGGCGGTGAGGCCGCTCATGCGCGGGATCACGCGGGTGCTAGCGTGTTCGGAGCATGATGCGGCGAGGTTTCGCGAGCTGGGGTTTGCTGAGCGGAGCGTTTCTTCGACGGGGAATATCAAACTGGATGTGACGATTCCGCAGCTGACGGAGGCGGAGACGATGGGGTTGAGAAAGGAACTTGGGCTGGGCGCGGAAGCGGCGGTGCTGCTGGGGTCGTCGACCTGGCCGGGCGAGGAAGTGGCGTTGGTCGGAGCGCTGAAGGCGTTGCGCGCGGCGGGGGTGGCGGCGCGGCTGTTGATTGTGCCGCGTCATGCGGAGCGTCGTGAGGAAGTGGAGACGGCGCTGAAGGAGACGGAGTTTTCATTTCACTTCCGGTCGCGCGGAGCGGCGGCGGGTGAAGTCGATGTGGCGGTGGGCGACACGACGGGGGAGCTGCGGAAGTTCACGCAGCTGGCGGACGTGGTGTTTGTCGGGAAGAGTCTGCCGCCGCATGGCGAAGGACAGACGCCGGTGGAGGCGGCGGCGTTGGGGCGGGCGATTTTGTTTGGGCCGGGGATGTCGAATTTCCGGCCGATCTCGCGCGAGCTGATCGAGAGCGGTGCGGCGCGGGTGGTGCATGACGCGGAGGAGCTGGCGGTGTCGGCGACGCTGTTGTTTCGCGACGAAGCGGTGCGCGGGGCGATGGCGGCGGCGGCGCAGAGCTGGCACCGGGCGAATCAGGGAGCGGTGGCGCGGTCGCTGGCGGCGCTGGACGAGGAGTTGCGGAAGTTGGGTTGATCCGATGCGGGAGGATTTTGCGCCTTGAAAGGCGCGGATGGCGCGGGATCAGTCCGTTAAAACGCTGTCGAAGTGTTGAGGCGTGGAAGCGGACGGGTCGATTGAGCATACGAACTGCTAGGGTGTCTCCGCATATGCGCATGGCTTTGGAAAAAGAGATTGCGGCACTCCGGGCTGATTCTACGGTTTCCACTTTTCGTTTGATGCAATCGCACGGCCCGAAGCGCGTCTATACTCCCCAATCTCTCGAGTTCTGGTTTGGTAAATTGGAAATCGACTGGGCGGGACGCTTTAGCGATTCGCAGCTCGATGAAGGGCGCCGGATTTATCGCGATGGCGAGGTGCGGGAGCTGGAATTGACAGCGAAGGACGCGATCATCCACCGGCGTATCGACAAGAAGGACGAGTACGCGGTGATCGAGTGGGATTCGCGCGGGTTTTCGGTGCGGTCGTCTTCGACGGATCGGGAGCTGGCGCACGCGCTGGCGGTGGCGGGGCTGCATGAGATCGAGGAGCTGGTGTGCGACGAGATTTCGCCGCTGCCGGCTGCATTGCCGACCGAAGGTGAGAGAGGCGGGAGTCATGACAGGTCGTCGACGAACGTCCATGGTTCGAATGGGCATGCTCATGCTGCGAACGGGAACGGCAGCGGCCATGGAAACGGGCACAAGCCTTCAAGTCTGGCTGCAGCTTCGTCGTCAGCGGTCGGCCAAGGCGCGGCTGCCGCGGCGGCGGGGAAAACATCGTCGACACGCGGGAGCCATGCGACGGCGGCGGGTTCTGCGCTGGCCTCGGCGTCGCGGACGCTCGTGCTGGTTTTCAAAACGCTCGCGGACGGGCTCTCGTTTCAGGCGAACTGGCAGAATCCGAACAAGAGCCGGGTGCCCGCGCTCGGTGCGGCTGCGCAAGCGGCGAAGGCGGCGGTGAGTTCCAGCGAGCGCGCGAAGTTGATCGGACTGGCGGCGTACGCGCGCAAGGCGCACTTCAGCTACGATCAGAAAACGGGCGAGTACCTGCTGGCGTCAGTCGTGGAGATTCCGAATTTCCTGAAGGTGACGCTGCCTGCGTGGAAGCGGCTTTTCTCCATCGAACTCGATGCGATGGCGGCGAATTTGTTGAAGGGGCCGCGCACGATCGAGATCGAGGCGGTCGCGCAGAAACGCGGCGGCAACGAGCAGGCGCTGGATCTGCGCTGGATTTTCAAGGCGGGCGAACGCCTGCTGACGGATGAGGAAGTCGCGCTGATCACAAAGCGCGGGGTGAGCCCGATGATCATCCCGGAGATCGGGATCGTGGCGCTGCCTGCGGACCGGCTCGAATCGATCAAGGCGTGGCAGAAAAATGTCAGCGAGACACACGCCGACGGGGCGATTTCGCCGTACCTGATTTTCTCTCTGTATAGTGACGCGCGTTTCAAGCTCACGCTCTCGGCTGAGCTTGAGAGCTGGCGGCAGAGCGTGCTGGCGCCGACGCCCGCGCCGAAAGCGTTGCCCGAGTTGCTGCGTCCGTATCAGCGGCGCGGTGTCGAGTGGATGCATCATCTGTGCGATGTCGGCTGCCACGGATTGCTCGCGGACGAGATGGGCCTGGGCAAGACACTGCAGGTGATCACGCTGCTGGCGACGCGCGCGGTGAAAAAGCGGCCGAGCCTGATCGTGTGCCCGGCGAGCGTGGTGCCGGTGTGGCGCGAGGAGATCGCGAAGTTTTATCCGCAGCTCGTCGTCGATGTGCTCAAGAGCGGGCATGATTTTGCCACGAGGAAGGATAACGACGGGGTGGTGTGGCTCGCGAGCTATACGCAGCTGCGCAAGCACCGCGCGCTGCTCGACAAGGTGGAGTTTGGCTACGCGGTGCTCGACGAAGGGCAGTTCATCAAGAATCCCGACGCGAAGGTGACGCAGACGTGTTTCGCGGTGCGCTCGGCGCATCGTATCGTGCTTTCGGGTACGCCGCTGGAAAACCGCCAGCTGGATCTGTGGTCGATCTTCCGGTTCCTGCTGCCGGGGTTGCTTGGCTCGCGGGCGAGTTTCGAGGCGTCACTGAATGTCGATCGGGCGGCCACGCTCACGCGGCTGCGCGCGCAGCTGGCGCCTTTCATCCTGCGCCGTACCAAAACCGAGGTGGCCACGGAGCTTCCGCAGAAAGTGGAGATGGAGCTGCTTTGCCCGCTCACGGATGTGCAGCGCGCCGAGTATGCGCGCATCTGCTCCGAGGGACTCACGCGCCTCGGCGACGATGTAGGCGCGGCGATCCGGGAGAAGTCGTTTGGGTTTCTCGCGCTGCTTACGCGTCTGCGTCAGACCTGCTGCGATCCGGACATGCTACCGTGGCTCAAGGCGCCGCTTTCGGACTCGGGCAAGATTTCGCTGCTCGTGGAGAAACTGGCTGAGATCGTCAGCAGCGGGCACAAGGTCGTGATTTTCTCGCAGTTCGTGATGTTGCTGGACCGCGTGCGCGAGGCGCTGGCGGCGAATTTCCCCGATCTACCTCGCTACGAACTCACGGGGATGACGCTCGACCGCCAGAAGCCGGTGCAGTCGTTCCAGACGGCGCAGGGGGCGGCGGCGATGCTGGTGTCGCTGAAGGCGGCGGGCACGGGCATCACATTGCACGCGGCGGATTACGTTTTCCTGCTCGATCCCTGGTGGAATCCGGCGGTCGAGGCGCAGGCGGTGGATCGCGTTCACCGTATCGGCCAAAAGAGCACGGTCTTCGTGTACCGCATGATCACGGCGGGAACGATCGAGGAACGCATCCAGGCGCTGAAGGCGTCGAAGAAGGATCTCTTCGACAAACTTATCGGCGGGCTTGGCGGCGACTTCGACCTGAGCCAGCATTTCAGCTCGTTGCGCGATCTGGTGCAGCTGACGACGGCGCAGGTGGTCGATGAGTCAGAGCCGGAGCATCTGGGCGGGGCGTGAAGTTGCTTCTGTTTAGCGATTTCGACGTCCCGGCTATCTGGCGATTGAGTTGAAGCGCAAAGACGCGAAGTCGCAAAGAGTCGGAAGACTTCAACTGTCGCCACGAGGTAAGCGGCGGTCTGAGTGAAGAAATGGCCGTCGGGTCTGTTCGTTGTGAGCGGAGCGGGCTTCACCCAGTCCTTTCGCGTGGTCACTGACGGATTTTTTCCAAACAAGGCGGAGTTCACATGTTCGTAACCATTCCGCCACAATCCTGTCGCGCGGGGAGGGCAAAGTCTTGGTGCGTTGGCGTCCAGCCGACGTGTTCATCCAAGAAGACAATACAACCAAGACCAAGACCCGTATGGCTAAGAACTCACTCAAATGGCTCGCCCTCGCCGGCGTCGTCGCGCTTGGCGCCTCGACCGTCTCGATCGCCCAGGACAGCGGCGCGCTCCTCAATCTCCTCGCCCGCAAAGGCATCATCACCGATCAGGAGGCCGAAGATCTTCGCGCCGAGCTGACCAGCGAGTTCGCCGCCAACACTTCGGCTGGCAAACTGGATCTCTCGTCGTCGCTCACAAAGCTCAAGATCGCGGGCGATCTCCGCGTGCGTTATCAGTACGACAACGAGCAGGCCAATCCGGCCGGCGCGAACAACAATCAGGACCGCAGCCGCTACCGCTATCGCTTCCGTCTCGCGACCACCGCGAGTCTCGGAGCCAAGTGGACTGCCGGCCTGCGCCTCGAATCCGAAGCCGGTGCGACCTCGACCAACAGCAACTTCGCCAACGGCACCGATAATTTCTCGAAATCTTCCGACAACGTCTATGTCGGCCAGGTCTTCATCCAGTACAACGACTCCGACGTCCTCGGCTCCGATGCCTTCGATTTTCGTCTCGGTAAATTTGGCCACAAGTTCCTCGTTCCCGGCGTCAACGGTTTCTGGATCGATAGCGATATCAACTTCGAAGGCGCCGCTCAGGAGCTCGTCTACAACAACCTGATCGCCAACAGCTGGGGCCTGAGCCTCCGCGCCGGCGAGTTCATGCTGAACTCGAACTCGACCGCGGGCGCCGTCGCCAACGATCCGTCGTTCCTCTTCATCGCTCAAGCCGAGCTTGCGAACAAGCAGTGGAAAGTCGCTCCGACGTTTATCGCCTTCGCCGCTCCTTCCGCGCATGATGCCGGCCTCAACGCCGCTGGTCTGGCCAACGACACTGCGGTTTATACCGACCTCGCCACGTTCCTCGTGCCGGTTGAGTTCACCACGACGCTCGGCTCCAAGCCCCTGGCGGTTTATGCCACCTACGGCATCAATCTCGACGGCGAAGACCGCGCCCGCCGCCTCGCCCAGACCAACACGGTCGATGACGACGCCACCCTCGGCAATTTCGGTATCCGTTATGGCGCGACCAAGATCGCCAAGGACTACCAGCTCACGGCTGAATATCGTTTCGTCGGCAACGGCGCGTACTCGTCGCTGCTCCTGGATTCCGACTTCAACGGCGGTTATCTCAACGGCGAAGGTTTCATCGTCTCGGGCAGCTACAATATCACCGACTCGATCAACACCACGCTGAGCTACTTCAACTCCTTCAACATCGAAGGCAACCGTCCCGCCGGTGGCTCCACCAATCGCGGGAACGGCTTCGGCAAGGCGCAGGTTCTCCAGATCGATCTCTCGGCGAAGTTCTAATCCACGACCGCAACGTCACGTCACACTTACATCCACGATCATGAAAAAATCCCTCCTCGTCCTCGCTTCGCTCCTCGCAGTCACCGGTCTGGTGCGCGCCGAGAAACTCGTCATCAAAGGCTCCGACACGCTTGGCGCCAAACTCGTCCCGATGCTCTCCGAAGAGTACAAGGCGAAGAATCCCGGCACCTCGTTCGAGATCGCCGCAGAAGGTTCCACCACCGGCCTCGCCGCCATCACCGACGGCACCGCGCAGATCGGCATGTCCTCCCGCCGCGCCAAACCCACCGAGATGTCGGCCGCCAGCGCCAAGGGCGTCACCATGAAGCCGATCATCGTTTGCTACGACGGCATGGCCGTGGTCGTGAACGCCAATAATCCCATCTCCGATCTCACTCCTCGCCAGGTCGAGCAGATCTTCACGGGCGATGTCACGGACTGGTCCGCCGTTGGCGGCAACCCCGGCAAGTTCTCGATCTACACGCGCAACACCTCCTCGGGCACCTACTCCGACTGGAAGGATCTCGCGATGAAGCGCCGCGACTACGCCTCCTCGTCGCAGAAGATGGCGGGCAACGAGCAAATCGTCGCCGAGGTCGCCAAGAACCCGAACGGCATCGGCTACGTGGGCCTCGCTTACATCAATGCCCCCGGCATCAAAGTCGTCTCCATCGGCGGCGCGGTCCCCAACAAGGAAAGCGTCCTGGCGAAGAAGTATCCTTACGCGCGTCCGAACTTCTACTACACCAACGGCGAGCCACACGGCGAAGCCGCCAAGTTCGTCGAGTTCACCCTCGGTGAAGACGGTCAGAAGATCGTCGAGAAAGTCGGCTTCGTTCCCGTCCGCTAAGAGGATTCGCCGCAACTCCACGCAGGCCGGAACTTCCGTTCCGGCCCAGCCTTTCGCCAGTGTTGTTGTTCAGTGAAAATGGGCGCGCCGGGATTCAAGACGGCGCGCCTGTTTTATTTTCCGCCCTCTTTGCAGGCATTGTTACGCGAACGTAACAGAGCCCCCGTTGACCGTTTTTTCCCGTCCTCTGTCCTCTCCCGCCATGGCCAGCGCCTCCAGCACAACCTCCGAAAGCCGCCCGCCCTTTGTCATCGCAAAGGCCCGCACGCGCTTCTTCGGACTCTCGCTCGACGAGTGCATCCAGACCCTCTTTGGCGGCAGCGCGCTCATCGCGGTCATCGTGCTCGGCCTGATCACGCTTTTCCTTTTCCGCGAGGGCTTCGAATTTTTCGGGCAAAACCGCCAGAACCTTACCGTCTACCGCCAGGCGGGTCTCGAGTACGTCGACATCATCCGCCAGCAGGAAGGCGCGCACACCGCGCTCATGCGCTACCTCGGCGATGTCCGCCTGCGCACGCTCACGCACTTCACGCAGGTTGAGAAACTTTCCCTGGCCGAGGCCAACGCCCGGCTTGCCGCGTTCGACGACTACGCCGGGCGCTACAGCGACGCCGTGCTTCCCGTCCGCGGTTTCGTCTCCGACCTCGGCGACGTGGCCAGCGGCATCAAACAGAAATTCGCGATCAACGAAGACCGCCTGACCGAGCGCGCGCAGTTGCTCGCCGCCGGGAAAACCGCCGAGGCAAACGCCGTCGCGGTGGAGCCCGTGGATTTCAAAACAGAACTTCAACCCATCCTCGGCGCACTCCCCGCATACAAGGACGCCAACGCGGCGTTCGCGGCGGAGCTTACCGCGCTCACGACCCAGGCTCCGGCGCTTCCCGCGCCGGAGCTGCAGCAGAGGATGGAGAAATTCAAGCAGCTCACGACCGAGTACGTGGCGTCGTTTCCCGCCACGGAAAAACAGCTCGAAGCGTGGGATTACGCCGAGCCGGTGCCGCTCTCGCAGTCGTTCAGCGCGTTTCTCTTTGGCCGCCAGTGGCTGACGGCGAGCTTCTGGCAGGACTGGTACGGCATCCTCCCGCTGCTCACCGGCTCGCTGATGGTCTCACTCGTCGCGCTCGCGATCGCCGTGCCGCTCGGCGTAGGCGCGGCGATCTACGTGAATCAGATCGCAAGGCCGACGGAGCAAAAGCTGATCAAACCCTCCATCGAGTTCATCTCGGCGATTCCCTCGGTCGTGCTCGGGTTTTTTGGTATCGCAGTTCTTGGTACGCTGCTGCGATCGGCCTCGCAGATCGAGTGGCTGAGCTGGATGCCGGGTTTCCCGATTGCGGAACGTCTCAACGTCCTCACCGCCGGCTGCCTGCTCGCGCTGATCTCGGTGCCGACGATTTTCACGCTCGCGGAGGATGCGATCAACAACGTGCCACGGGCGTTCAAGGAGGCGTCGTTCGCTCTCGGCGCGAGCAAGCTCCAGACGACTACGCGCATCATCGTGCCGGCGGCGCTTTCGGGGATCATCTCGGCGGTGCTGCTGGGTTTCGGCCGCGTGGTGGGCGAGACGATGGTCGTGCTGCTTTGCGCGGGTAATCGCATCGCGATCCCGGACTTCACCTCGGGACTGGGCGCCTTCACGCAGCCGGTGCATACGATGACCGGAATCATCGCGCAGGAGATGGGCGAGGTGGTGCGCGGCAGCATTCACTACCGCGCGCTCTTCGTCGTGGGCATCGGTCTTTTTTTCCTCTCGCTGATCATCAACTGGGTGGCGCAGGCGATAGTCCGCCGCTACCGCGTCTCGATCGGGTAACGCGCTGAAAACGTCATGAGCAACCACGCCGCCAATCCCTTCGCCGCCAAACCCAGCGCCGGTCGCACCGCCGAGAAAGCGCTCTTCTGGGTTTTCCGTCTCGCGACTTACTTCGTGCTGCTTTGCGGCGTGTTCGTCTTCGGAGATATTTTTATCAAAGGCTCGCGCACGGTTTTCAAAAGCGAGTTTCCCTTCGTGAACACGACCTTCCTCACGGAGGCGCCCGAGACGCTCTACGTGTTCGAGTACAAGGGCGAGAAGCACGAGATGGGCGACAAGGCGTTCCGCGCGCTGCGCGAAAAGGAAGAAGCGGCCGCGAAAGCCGCCGGCGAGCCGGCACCTGAGTTCAAGGTTTCGCAGAGCATCGTTTATTCGGCGGGCGGCATCTGGCCGTGCATCGTCGGCACGGTGTTGCTGGTCGTGGGCTCGATGACGATCGCGCTCGTGGTCGGTGTTTCGAGTGCGATTTACCTGAGCGAGTACGCGAAGGATGGTCCTGTGGTCCGCGCGATCCGGCTCGCGATCGTGAATCTGGCGGGCGTGCCCTCGATCGTCTTCGGCCTCTTCGGCTTCGGCATGTTCGTGATTTTCTTCGGGTGGAACGTGTCGCTCATGGCGGGCTGGTTCACACTCGCGTTCATGGTGCTGCCGGTGGTGATCACGGCTTCGGAAGAATCGTTGAAGGCCGTGCCGAAGGGTTTTCGCGAAGGCTCGCTCGCGCTCGGCGCGACGAAGTGGCAGACGATCCGCAAGGCGGTGCTGCCGTACGCGCTGCCCGGCATTTTGACCTCGTCGATCCTCGGCATCGCGCGTGTCGCCGGGGAGACGGCGCCGATCATGTTCACGGCGGCGTATGTGGTGCGCGACAAACTGCCGTGGGAAGTGGAGAAGATCGGCGACTTCTTTTTCCAGGGCGTGATGGCGCTGCCGTACCACATCTACGTGGTCAGCTCCAAGATCCCGCAGAACGAGTACACCGAGCGCGTGCAGTACGGCACGGCGTTCGTCTTCCTGCTGATCGTCGCGCTCATCGCGACGGCCTCGATCGCACTCCGCAACAATCTCCGCCGCCGCTACAAATGGTGAACGCCACGCACAATCTTCCGACGCCGCCCATGGAATCTTCTTCTGCCGCCGCCACGCCCGCCAAGCGCACGCTCAACGTGCCTGACCGCGCCGCGAATCTCCCGCCGACCCGCACGCTCATCGATATCGATCAGCTCGATTTCTATTACGGGGCGAAGCAGGCGCTCTTCGACATCAACCTGAAGCTGGATGAGAAACGCGTGACGGCGTTCATCGGGCCGTCGGGTTGCGGCAAGTCCACGCTGCTGCGCTGCATCAACCGCATGAATGACCTGATCGACGGCACGGCGGTGAAACGCGGCTCGATCAAGATCCGCGACATCGACATTCACCGGAAGGACATCGATCCGATCGAGCTGCGCAAACGCGTCGGCATGGTGTTCCAGAAGTCGAATCCGTTTCCGAAATCGATCTACGAAAACATCACGTACGGGCTGCGCATCCAGGGCATCAGCAACAAGGCCAGGCTCGACGAAGTCGTTGAACGTTCCCTGCGCGGTGCCGCGCTTTGGGACGAAGTGAAAGATCGCCTGCACGAGAGCGGGCTCGGTCTCTCGGGCGGACAGCAGCAGCGCCTGTGCATCGCGCGCGCGATCGCGGTCGATCCCGAAGTGCTCCTGATGGACGAGCCGTGCTCGGCGCTCGATCCGATCGCGACGGCGAAGGTCGAGGAGTTGATTCACGAGCTGAAGAAACAGTTCACGATCATCATCGTGACGCACTCGATGCAGCAGGCGGCGCGTTGCTCGGACAAGACGGCGTTTTTCTACATGGGAAAACTCATCGAGTACGCGGACACCCGCACGATCTTCATGAATCCCGGCAATCCGCAGACCGAGGCGTATGTCTCGGGTCGCTTTGGTTAAGAAATCCCAAACGCCAGAATCCAAACTCCAAAGAAATCTCAAATTCCATCGATCGCCGCAGGCGCGCTGAGTTTTGGCGTTTGGACCTTTGGCGTTTGAAATTTTAGAAACATGAAACGCTTCTACGACTCCGAACTGGAAACCTTCCGCTCGCATCTGTTGCTCATGGGCGAGAAATCCATCGAGCAAGTGCGCCAGGCGCTGAAGGCGCTGGTCGAGGGAAACATCGCGCTCGCCGACCAGGTGATCGCGGCGGACGACGAGATCGACCGGCTGGAAATCAGCATCGATGACGAGGCGATCCGCTACATGAACATGCGCGCGCCGATCGCGACAGATCTCCGCCTTGTGATCGTCGGCATGAAAGCATCGCACGATCTGGAGCGCGTGGGTGACGAGGCGACGAGTATCGCGAAGCGCGCGGTGAAGCTGGCGGCGGAGCCGCCGCTCAAGCCGTACGTGGACATCCCGCGCATGGCGAACATCGCGCTGGAGATGCTGCGCGCGGCGCTGGATTGTTTCGTCAACGCGGACACCGACAAGGCGATGGCGGTGGTGCGGCGCGATGCGGAGGTGGATTCGATCAACAAGCAGCTCTACCGGGAGCTCACGAGCTACATGATCGAGCGGCCGCAATCGATCAGCCGAGCGCTGGAGTTGATGTTTATTTCGAAGTCGATCGAGCGTATCGCGGACCATGCGACGAACATCGCGGAGGAGATGGTGTTTCTCGCGCACGCGAAGGACATCCGTCACAGCGACGAGGTGAAGAAGAACGGCGGCGCGAATGTGAGCTGAGGCGGGTGGGGCGCTGGAGCTGATGGGGGCGGCACTTGATAAGTGCCGTTCCGGGGATGAAAGCGCGCACGGAGTGGGCGCTCCCCCTTATGACAGCGGGACGCGGAGGTGGAAGGTGGTGCCGGTGGCACCGCTTTGCGCGAGGGCGAGTTCGCCGCCGAGCTGGCGGGCGAGCAGATGCGAGATGGCGAGGCCGAGGCCGGTGCCGCCGGGTTTGGTGGAGCGGCCGGGTTCGAAGAGGCGGTGCTGGATTTCCTCGGGGATGCCGGGGCCCTGGTCGGCGACGGCGAGGGTGAGGTGGCCACCGGCTTTGACGAGGGAGACATCGACGCGGCGGCCGGGCGGGGTGGCGGCGATGGCGTTTTGGATGAGGTTGGCGGCGATGAGGCACAGGAGGCTGCCGCGGTGGTTGTCGAGGGACTGGACGAAGGTTTCGCGGATGGAGAGCTCGACGCCTTTTTCGGCGGCGGCGGCGGCGTTGCGGCGCTGGATGGTATCCGCGATCTCGCGACCGGTGAGTTCGTAGGCGGCGTGGGTGCGTTGTTCGCCGAGGAGCTCGACGGCTTCCTGGATGAGGTTCTGGAGACGGTCGGTGTAGGCGGCGGCGTGTTTCCATGCCTCGCCCTCGCGTTCGGCGACGACGGCGCGGAGGCCGGCGACGGGGCCCTGGAGGCCGTGGACGAGGTGGGAGGTGATCTGGCCGAGGGCGGAGGCTTTGGCGGCGAGGGTGAGTTCGAAGTTGGCGCGCATGAGGCGCTCGTTGCGCTCGGCGATGGTGCGTTGGGCGCGGCGCAGGCCGAGGTGGGCGCCGGCGAGGACGAGGGCGATGAGGCCGCTGCCGATGGCGAGGGTGGCGGAGGCCTGGCGGTTGACGCGGCGGTCGATGGCGGAGAGCTCGGCGGAGAGGTGGCGGGCGTCGATGTAGTAGCGGGCGAAGCCGGCGAGGATGCCGTACTCGCCGGCGTGGAGCGGTATCAGGACTTCGAGGACGGGGGCCTGCTCGCTGGGCGCGGCGCCGGCGAAGTACTGATCGATGCGGAAGGCGGGGTGGAAGCGGCTGACGATGCCGCCGCCGATGAGGCGGGCGTAGTCCTCGGTGGGCAGCTCGACGAAGAGCATGGAGGCGGGGACGGATTGAAGGGTGCGGCCTTCCTCGTCGAAGACGGAGACGCCGAGCATGCCTTCCTGTCGCGCGCTTTTGAGGACGGCGGTGAGGGCGGCTTCGGAGCCGGGGACGAAACTGGTGGGGTCGGCGTGGCTTTCGGAGAGTTGTTGAAGGGCGACCGGCTGGAGGACGGCGGCGTCGCGCTCGATGATTTTCTGGCGGATTTCACCGCGGAGATCCTCGGCGACGCGGAGGACCATGACGGCGACGAGGGCGATGCGGAGCGCGCCGGTAGCGAGCGTGACGAGCAGGGGGCGTACGCGGGGGGGGGAGGAAGTGTTGAGAGAAGGGGCTCCGGCCACGGGGTGCTGGGGTTGCTCAAACGATTCGCCGATGACGGGTGGGATCATCGGCGAAGGGTTGGCGCGAGGCCAGTCTGGAGACGGGATTTAGTGCGGAGAGATCAGGGCGGGTATTCGCCGGAGGGGAGGGAAAGGTTGAGGCGTTCGAGGGCGACTTCGAAGAGGAGGCGGCGTTGCTGGGGGGAGAGGCCGGGCTGGAGGGTGGCGATCTGGTAGTAGCGGTAGTGCTGCCAGCGTTCGCCTTGCTGGAGGTGGGCGTAGAAGTCGGAGAGGAGTGTTTCGACGGATTTGCCGGAGGTGATTTTTTCGTTGGTGGCGAAGCGGGCGACCTCGGCGCGGATGGCGTCGCGCTCTTTGTTAAGATCGGCGAGGCGTTTTTCGTGGGTTTTGTTGAACGTCTCGATGGCTTTGCGGGCCGAGGCGATGACGGCGTCGGAGTTCTCGGATTTGGGAACTTCGAAGCGGAAGGTGGCGGGGCCGATGGAGGGGGATTCCTTTTTGACGAGTTTGAAGGAATCGACGCCGCCGGCTTTGCGGACCTCGTCGAGACTGGCCTGAAGGATTTTCTGGAGGGCGGTTTTTTCCGTCTGGTAGGCGGTGATGCGCGCGTTGAGGGAGGCGGGGAAGGCGGGGGGGATGCGCGGACCGGGCGGGGTATCGAGGCTCATGAGACCTTCGCGGATCTCCTCGGCAAGGGCTTCGAGGGTGGCGAAGCGAGGGGCCTGGGATTCGGCGAGGGAGCGGAGTTCGCTCGTGCGGGTGGAGGCGGTGGCGGAGTCGTGGAAGAAGATGGCGTCGCGTAGCTCGGTCTTGAGCGCGGATTTGTCTTTTTCGTAGGCGGAGATTTTCAGTGCGAGGTCGGCGGGCAGGTTGGATGGGAGTTCGAGGCGGGCGGTTTCTGGGGAGAAGAAGAGGAGGGTTTCGCCGGGGTTGGCGGCGGTGGCGTCCTTCGGTTTGAAGGCGGCGACCTGTAGTTCCATTTCCACTTCGCGGAGGAGGCGGCGCTGGGCGGGGGAGAGGCCGTCTTGATAAAAAGCGGCGGCGCGGACGACGCGGAATTCGACGGAGACGAGCTGGTCGCGGGGGAGGGCGAGGGAGCCTTCGCCGAGGCGCCAGCGGCGGCGTTCGTTCCAGTCGCCGGTGCCGGAGAAGAAGCCGACGAGGCCGCCGTGGAGGAGGTCGCTGCGGAGATCCTCGGCTTCGGTTTCGAGGCGGGTGAGGTCGGTGGCCTGGCGGGAGGCGAGGAGGTTGAGTTCGGAGGCGCGGGTGGCGGGATCGGAGTCCTTGAGTTCGTCGAGGCGGGTGATGAGTTCGTTTTGGAGCCGGGCGCGGTCGGAGCGGTAATTCTCGAGGCGCTGGAGGAGTTTTTTAGTGAGGTCGGCTCGGGCGAGGCGGGTGCTCAGGGGGGCGTAGAAGGGTTCGTAGACGTAGGTGGCGAGATCCTTGGGCGCGGGGATGGATGTCTGGGCGGGTGGGCGGGGCGGGATGGGCGCGCCGAGGGGCGGAGGCGATGGCGGAAAAAAGATCGGCGACTGGGTGTTAGCCGAGGGGACTGAGCGGTAGTCGTAGGCGGAGGGATCCCGGTAGATAGAGTAGCGGTTGTAGAAGGGAGAGTAGTAGTGACCGCCCCAGAAGTAGTAATTTCCGCCCCAGTAGTAGCAGCCACCCCAGAAAGGATCGTAGTAGTTATGGTAGTGGTGGTGACCGCCGCCGATGTAGCCGCCCCCTCCGCCGCCACCGCTGTAGGAGGGCGAGCCGCCACCGCTGGGAGCGGGGACGATGAAGCGACCGCCGCCACCCCCGGAGTCGTAGCTGCCGGAGGACGAACTGCCGGACGAACCTCCACCGGAGTAGCCACCGCCGGAAGAGCCGGATGAGGGCGGTGGGGATGACGGAGGTGGCGATGAGCTGCCACCGCCGCTGTCGGTCGGGACGATGAAGCGGTCGGCGCGGGCGGCGGTGGTGAGGACGAGCGCGGTGAACGCGGCGAGGGCGGCGAGGCGGACGGAGGAGTGGGGCCGACGGTGGGTAGAAGGCGTGGCATTCATGGGCGAAGGGACGGCTGGGATGCGTCGTGGCGGACTGGTTACGCGGGCGTGAGGGGGCGTGCCGGAGGGTGGCTCCGGGCGGGCGGGAGGGGAGGCTGGCGGGAACCTTAGTAGCGGTAGACGGCGCCGAAGGTGTAGACGGTGGTCTCGCTTTCGTTGAAAGCGACGGAGGCGAAGCCGCCGATCTTGTCGTTGAACCAGGTGTTGAAGCCGGCGGTGTAGGTCCAGTAGTCGCCGTTGTCGCTGTCGAAGTACTTATTGAAACTGGCCTTGATGAAGAGGGCGGTCATGCGGCCGATGGCGGCTTCGACACCCGCGCCCGCGACGTAGATGCCGTCGTGGCTTTTGTAGGTGCGGCCGAAGACGGTGGATTCCTGCCAGGTGCCGGTGACGCCGGCCTCGGCGAAGGGTTTGAAGTATTCGAGTTCCTTGTACGCGACGAGGGTGGCACCGAGGCGTTTGTCGCGGATGCTGAAGTCGCTGAAGCGCTCGTAGGAGGCGAAGCCGCTGACGTCGAGGCTGGTGGTGAGGGGGATGTTGGCGGTGCCGAGGAAGCCGGTGCCGATATCGATGTCGGAGTCGTGGATTTTTTCGAAGAAGAGGCCGGCGCCGACGTGACGTTTGCCGAGGAAGCCGGGGTCCATCTGCGCGTGGAGGGAGCCAGTGAGCAGGAGCGAGCCGGCGGCGACGATGAGGTGGAGCGAGCGGATTGAGGTGATCATGGGGAAAAGGGGGCCCGGACGGTGAACCGCCAAAAACTGTACCTAGAGTGGCCGTGCGGGTACGGGGTGTATTGCGCGGACCGTGCCAAAGGCGTGTCGGCTGCGGCAAAATGATGGAAGAGAGGTGGATGAAATTTGCCTGACACATGCGCCACCCGACACGGCGGGCCTGTGCTGGTTGAAGGCAACCAACGCAATCGATGCGGGCGAATCAGGCTGGTGGAGTGTCACCAGCGGAAGGGGAGGCGGATTTTTCGCCGGCGAGACGGTAGCGGAGGAATTCGCGGGTGACGCCGAGGCGGCGGGCGGCGGCGGAGACGTTGCCGTTGGTTTCGCGGAGGGCTTCGGCGATGAGGGCGTCGGTCACGCTGTCGAGGGTGAAGCCGGATTCGGGGAGGCGCCAGGCGGGGTTGCGCCAAGTGGCGGCGTTGGACGAAGCGGAAGACGCGGAGGCGAGATGAGAGAAGTCGAGGGTGTCGGACGGCGAGAAGATGACGGCGCGTTCGAGTTCGTGGGCGAGTTCGCGGATGTTGCCGCGCCAGGGCTGGGCGAGGAGGCGGGCTTCGGCGTCGGGCGTGAGTGAGAGCGCGGGACGGCGGTGGCGGGTGGCGAGGCGTTTGAGGAGATGGCGGGCGAGGGCGAGCAGGTCGGAGCCGCGTTCGCGGAGCGGAGGGAGCGCGAGGTGGAGGAGGTTGAGGCGGTGGTAGAGGTCTTCGCGGAAAAGTTTCGCTTCGACGAGGTCGGCGAGCGGGCGGTTGCTGGCGGCGAGGAGGCGGGTGTCGATGAGGATCTCTTTGTTGGAGCCGAGACGGCGTATCCGGTTCTCTTCGACGGCGGTGAGGACCTTGGCCTGGGTGGCGGGAGTGAGGGCGCTGATCTCGTCGAGGAAGAGGGTGCCGCCGTCGGCGGCTTCGAAGAGGCCGATGCGGGCGGTCTTGGCGTCGGTGAAGGCGCCGCGCTCGTGGCCGAAGAGTTCTGATTCGACGAGGGTATCGGGGAGGGCGGCGCAGTTGACAGCGATGAAGGGGCGGGTTGAGCGCGGGCCGCGTTGGTGAATCCAGCGGGCGAGGGCGCTTTTGCCGGTGCCGGTTTCGCCCTCGATGAGGATGGGCGGGAGATTTTTTTCGAGACGACGTTCGGTGGCGAGGATCTGGTCGAGCTGCGCGGTGATGGGGGCGAGGCTGTGGCCGAAGAAGAGTTCGTTGGAGTCGCCGCTGGCGGTGGCGGGGCCGGTGCGGTGCTGGTCGCGGCGTTCGGACTGGCGGAGGGCGCGGCAGCGGAGGAAGGCGAGGGGGAGTTCCTCGGGTTCGAAGGGTTTGGCGAGGTAGTCGCCGGCGCCGAGGCGCATGGCCTCGACGGCTTTTTTCACGCCGCCGAAAGCGGTCATGACGACGACGCCGGTGTTTTCAGAGAAGGCGCGTTCGCGGAGGAGTTCGATGCTTTCGCCGTCGGGCAGGTGCAGATCGAGAAGGGCGAAGTCGAAACGGAGGTCGGCGAGGAGGCGGCGGGCTTCGGCGAGGGAGGAGGCGGAGGAAATTTCGGCGCCGAGGGTGTGAAGATGAGCGGCGAGTTTTTTGCGGAGGACGGGGTCGTCTTCGAGCAGGAGGATTTCGCAGCCGGGGGGGAAGGCGGGGGCGTCGGGCATCGCGGGCGTTTTCTGGCAGAAGGGGGCGAGCGCGGTCGAAGCAAATGCGCGGGCGGGCGGAAAAGAAATAGTTCTATAGGTCTTATGGGACTGATAGGACCTATGTCGGAAGGAACAACGGAGCCGCGCGCGATGGCGCGAGGCGGCGCTGCGCGAGCGCAGGCCCTGCGAGATCAGTCCGCGAAGTGGGCGAGGCGCATCAGGCTGTAGCCGATGAGGCCGCAGATCGGGATCGTGAGAACCCAGGCCCAGACCATGCGGCCGACGATGCCCCACTTGACGGCGCTGAAGCGCTTGGTGGCGCCGACGCCCATGATGGAGGTGGAGATGACGTGCGTCGTGGAAAGGGGGATACCGACGTGCGAGGCTACTCCGATGATGGCGGCGGCAGTGGTCTCGGCGGCGAAACCGTGGACGGGCTGAAGTTTCACCATTTTGTGGCCCATGGTTTTGATGATGCGCCAGCCGCCGGCGGCGGTGCCGGCGGCCATGGTGAGGGCGCAGACGATGACGACCCAGCCGTGAATATCGAAGGTGGGCGTGCGGAGGAAGGAGAGCCAGTGGGGAAGGTTGTCGAGGGTGCCGGCCTGGGTGCCGGTGAAGAGGGCGAGGGCGATGATGCCCATGGTTTTTTGCGCGTCGTTCGAGCCGTGGCTGAAACCCATCCAGGCGGCGGATACGAGCTGGAGTTTGCCGAAGGTTTTGTTGACGAAGCGCGGGGTGGCTTTGCGCAGGATGGCGTAGAGAATGAACATGAACAGCGCGCCGACGATGAAGCCGGCGAGCGGGGAGACGACCATGGGGAGGACGACTTTGGGCCAGAGGCCGGCGGCGGCGCCTTTGGCGTCGATATAGGACCATTTGAGCACGCCCCACTGGCCGTGGGCGGCGGCGAGGGCGGAGCCGCAGAGGCCGCCGATGAGGGCGTGGCTGGAGCTGGAGGGGAGGCCGAGCCACCAAGTGAAGATGTTCCAGACGATGGCGCCGACGAGGGCGCAGAAAACGGCGGGGATGGTGACGTAGCTGGTGTCGATGAGGCCGCCGCCGATGGTTTTGGCGACGGCGGTGCCGGCGAGGGCGCCGATCAAGTTAAAGAACGTCGCGAGCATGATCGCCTGGCGCGGGGTCAGGACTTTGGTCGAGACGACGGTGGCGATGGAGTTGGCGGTGTCGTGGAAGCCGTTGATGTATTCAAACACCAAGGCGGCGAAGAGGACGAGCAGGAGGAGCGTCATCGGGAGGAAGCGGACGGGCCCGGGTGGCTCAGGAGTATTTGAGGACGATCTGGAAGACGACGTTGCCGGCGTCGCGGCAGCGGTCGATGGACTTTTCCATCATTTCGAGGAGGTCCTGGAGGATGACGGTTTCCTTGGCGTCGTAGGAGCCTTGGTAGAGGTCTTTGATGGCGATGAGGAGTTGTTTGTCGGCTTCGCCTTCGGCGTATTGGAGGCGGGTGTTGGCTTCGCCGATTTGCTCCATCTGGGCGCCTTTGCGGAGTTGTTTGACCATGAAGACGACGGCTTCGGCGGCTTTGCCGAGGAGTTCGGCCTGGCGGAGGAAGGCTTCGCGGGGGAGTTTGCCGGGGTAAATGGAAAGGCGTTCGACGAGTTTTTCGACGGTCTTGGGGATGCGGTAGAGGGAGCTGGAGAGGGCTTCGATGTCTTCGCGTTCGAGGGGGGTGACGAAGGTTTTGCAGAGTTCCTCGGTGATGAGGCTGGTGATTTTTTTGTCCTTCCGGCGGCTTTGGATGAAGTCGTCGAGGTCGCCTGCGCTGCGGTAGGACTCGATGCGCTGGAGGTAGTTGGCGAGGAGCTTGGTGCTGGTGTGGGCTTCCTCGGCGCTGGCTTCGAGGAGGTCGTAGAACTTCTGGTCTTTGCCGAAGAGTTTCTGGAGCGAGATCATGAAGCGGGTGTGGCTAGCGGGCTTCGTAACGTTTGTGAAACGAAATTTCCGGTCAGGTCTGGCCGCGGAGGGCGGTCCAGGCGAGGCCGAGGTATTCGCGGATGGCTTTGGTGCTGCGTTCGAGGGCGGGGAGTTCGAAGCGGAGGAAGCGGCTGAAGGTGTCGGGCTCGGGTTTGAGCGAGAAATCGGCGGGGCAGGGGATGGGGCGGAGGCCGGTGGCGGCGAAGAGTTTCATGGAGCGGGGCATGTGCCAGGCGGAGGTGACGAGGGCGACGGGGGAATCGCCGGCGAGGGCGTGGAGGGCGAGGGCTTCGTCGTGGGTGTCTCGGGTGTAGTCGAAGCGGACGATGCGGTCGGCGGGGACGCCGAGGGAAAGGGCGGCTTCGGCGAGGACTTGGGCGTGGGAGATGTTTTCGTCGCCGTCGTGGCCGGAAACGACGAGGCGGGTGTCGGGCGGGAGGAGGCGGAAGAGGCGGATGGCCTCGGTGAGGCGCGAGAGGGAGGCGGTGCTGAGCTGGTTGATGCGGGAGAGGCCGGGGCTGCGGGCGTGGCCGCCACCGAGGACGATGATGTAGCGGCAGGCGGCGAGTGGGGAATTTTCGATTTTCGATTCTGGATTTTCGATTAGGAACTCCGGGAGCGGGGCGAAGCGGGACTCCAGGGGGCGCATGAGGAGTTGGGAGACGCCTTTGTTGGAGAAGAGGGCGAGGGCGGCGAGGGCGGCGGTGAGGAGGAGGCGGGCGAGGCGTTCGCGCCGGCGGAGGTGGAGGAGGATGAGGCCGAGGGTGCCGGTGATGAGCGCGAATTGGAGGGGCAGGAAAAAGAGGGCGATGATTTTTTTCGGCCAGAAGAACATGGGGCCGACGGTGGCGGGGAAGGCGGGCGGGTGGGAAGGTTTTTGGACAGGATTAAGAGGATGAACAGGATTGGCGGAGGGAGCGGCGCGGGGATTTTTTTAACCACGGATTGCGCGGATGGGCACAGATAGGGAGGGAATGTCATCTAATGGATGACAAGTTGCCTGAGCGGCGGGGGAATGGTGAGTGGCGGCGAGCCGGCGGGGTTAAGGCTAACCCGCGCTACCTCGGAATCGGAGGCGGCGCTGGGCAAGCTAAGGCCCACGGGGATCAATCCTGGTCTTCGGTGTGGGCGGTGGGGTCGCGCTGGGTGGTGCGGAGGGCGGCAGCGAGGGAGGCGAGGTGGATGTCCGCGGTATAGTTTTCCAGGAAGTAGCGGCGGGAGGCGCCGCCGGGGCGGGGGGAGGAGCGGGCGTCGCGGAGGGCGTCGGCGAGGAGAGTGGGCCGACCGGGTTCGACGATCCAGGTGTGGGCGGCGGGGAGCATCGAGGGGATGGCTCGCCAGCGGGTGGTCACGATGGGGAGGTCGTGGGCGAGGGCTTCGATGAGGACGAGGGGCTGGCCTTCGTGGGGATAGTGTGTGGGGAAACAGAATACGTCGGCGTCGCGAAGGAGGGCGTGTTTGGCGTGTTCGCCGTTGAAGCCGACGTAGCGGACGGAGGTGCCGAGGGGAACGATGGCGAGGTTGAAGCGGTGTTCGTCGGCGGCGGAGGCGAAGCTGCCGGCGACGGTGAGGTGGAAGGAGCCGGGCTGGCGGGCGTGGGCGAGGGTGAGGGCTTCTTGGAGTTCGAAGAGGCCTTTTTCCTGGGTGCAGAGCGCATTTTTGTGGAGTTTGCTGGGCGCGGGGGGTTTGGGGGGGCCGCGGGCGGGGGGCTCGCCGGGGTCGGGGATGCCGTTGGGGAGGATGAAGGTGTTTTTGGCGTTGAGATCGATGGGGTCGGTGGCGAGCGGTTCGGCGAGGACGAGGGAGAGGTCGGCGCGGCCGAGGAGGAGTTTGGTGATGGCGCGTTCGAGGAAGTTGGCGTGGGTGTCGAGCCAGCGGCCGAGGCCGACGGCGTGCCAGTGGAGGACGAGGGCGCCTTCGAGGGGGCGGCAGAGGATCATGGCAATCCAGTCGCGGTAGAGGGCGCCGCGTTTGGCGGGGGCGGGGACGTAGTAGAAGGCGGTGCGGCCGAGTTTGCGGCGGATGCGGTAGACGCGGAAGCAGGCGGCGAGGAGGGAGAAGACTTTTCCGAGGCGGAAGCGGCCGATATCGGCGGCGTCGGTGGAGAGGCCGAGGTTGACGTGGTGGACCTCGATGCCGTGGGCGGGGAGGCCCTCGACGAGGGTCTGGACCATGAGGCTCTGGCCATGCACGGGCGGCGGGATTTGGGCGAGTACGACAAGTTTCATCGGCGCGCGGGCGTGACAGCGAGAATGAGGAGAGGGTCGGCGGAGGCTATGGGAGATGTCTTAAAAAAGAGTGAAATTTGCAGGGAACTGCCGGGTGGGGGAGAGCACAGTGCAGTGCTTAATGGTGTTTCAATCGATGATGACCGTGGAGGAGTTCAAGGCGTTGCCCTCGCCGGAGAAGTTGAGCGGGGCGTTGCAGGCGCTGTGGCATGATGCGCGCGGGGACTGGGCGAAGGCGCACGAGGTTGCGCAGCAGACGGCGGGGCGGGCGGGTGACCGGGTGCATGCTTATCTGCACCGGAAGGAAGGCGACGAGGGGAATGCGCGGTATTGGTATCATCAGCTCGGGATCGCCAAGCCGGAGGTGACGGTGGAGGAGGAGTGGCTGGCGTTGGTGCGGGAGTTTTTGAATGCGTAGCCATCGCTGCGGAGCAGCGATGGAATGACCAATGACCAGTGACCAATGACCCGTGGGAGGAAGAGGGCGGTTTTTTTGACCACGGATTTCTCGGATGGGCACGGATGGAGACAGGGCGGACGAATGACTAAGAGAAAGAGGCAGAGAGAAAGAGGCCGGAGGGTGGAGGGGAAAACGAGAACGAGTACGAGTAAGAGAACGAGAACGATGGGGGGAGGAGTTTTCCAGGATTGTCGCGGGGCGGGGTGTGCGCAGGGTGGGCGGGCTTTCACGCGCGCATGAGCTCTGGTAAATCTGAGAATACTTTTGGGAAGGGTGGCTGGGGGGCGGTGGGGGTGTGTGCGTTGGCGGGGTTCTTGGTGTTTCAGTTTTTTGGGAATGCGACGCGGGGGTATATCGATACGAGCTCGGTTTTTGTGTGGTGGGGGACGCAGTGGTTCGATGCGGCGTCGGAGTTGGAGCATGCGCCGCTCGTGGTGATGGTGGCGGTGTGGTTGTTTTGGCGGAATGTGCGGGGCGCGAGCTGCGAACCGAGGATAGAAGATAGAGGGGAGAGGATAGCGGACGGAAACGGACAGAAGATTGAAGGGGGCGGCTTGGGCTGGGTTGCGGGTGGGGTGATGTGCGGGGGGCTGGGGTTGCACCTGGCGGGGTATGCGGTGCAGCAGACGCGGGTGTCTGTTGTGGCGTTGTTGATTTTTGTGTGGGGGTTACTGGCACTCGCGGGTGGAAAAAAGTGGGCGAGGGCGGCGGTGTTTCCGCTGGGGTTTTTGCTGCTGGCGCTGCCGGCGGGATTTTTGGATGCGCTGGGCGTGGGGTTTTATTTGAGGCTGTGGGTGACGGAGAGCGTTTACTGGATCGCGAATGCGATGGGGGTGGAGGTGGTGCGGAACGGGACGCAGCTGTTTGCGCCGGACGGGAGGTATCAGTATGACGTGGCGGCGGCGTGTTCGGGGATCCGGTCGTTGATGGCGATCGTGGCGCTGGCGTTGCTGGTGGCGTATTTGAATTTTCGATCGGTGTGGGCGCGGGCGCTGGTGGTGGCGTCGAGTCTGCCGGCGGTTTTCCTGGGGAATCTGGTGCGGGTCTTGATGGTGGTGCTGGTGGGGGAATGGCGCGGGCATGCGGCGGGGGAGTGGCTGCACGCGTGGTCGGGGTTTGTGGTGTTTGCGGTGGTGCTGGGGTTGTTGCTGGGGCTGGTGGCGGCGATGAAGAGTGAAAGGGGAAGGGTGAAGGGTGAAAGGGAGGAGGCGGAGGTGTCCCGCGAAGAAGCGGAGGGAGAGAAGGAGGGCGGGTGGCGTGGAATGGTGCGGGAAAGCCCTTTGAGCGGGTGGGTGTGTGCGGGGATTGTTGGGGTGGTGGCGGCGGGAGTCGTGGTGTTGACGATGCGGCTGGATCGGTTGCCGGTGCGGAGTTTGGCGGGGGTGACGCTGGAGGCGTCGGGGGGTAATCCGGCGGAGTTGCCGGATTTCGTGGAGGGGCGCTGGGCCGGGCGGGCGGAGGCGGTAACGGCGGTGGAGCGGGAGATGCTGCCTCCAGATACTGGATACTCACGGAAGACTTATGCGCGGCTGGGGAATGCGCAGGAGCAGGTTTTCTTTTCAATCGTGCTCAGCGGGCGTGACCGGACGTCGATTCACCGGCCGGAACTTTGTCTGGTGGGGCAGGGGTGGACGATTCGCGGGAGCGAGCGGCGTGAGTTGCGGCTGGCGGGTGCGGGGCGTGGCGCGACGGCGGCGGGTGGTGTGGGACACGCGGCGAGCGGGAAGCGTGATGGAGAGGCGGAAACGATTGCGGTGACGTTGCTGCGGATCGAGCGCGAGGCGGTGGGGGCGGATGGGACGCGGGTGCGGGTGCCGGCGTTTTTCGTTTATTGGTTTGCGGGGAGCGATGTGGTGGTGGCTACGCATCGCGGGATGTTGTTGCGCGGGGCGATGGACCGGCTGCGGAACGGGCGGGCGGATCGTTGGGCGTATGTGGTGGCGCAGACGCTTTCGGTGGATGGTGAGGAGGCGGCGTGGGGTCGGATTGAGGAGGTGGCGGGGAGGGTTTGGCTGGAAGCGCGGGCGGGGAGAGAGTCGAAGTAGGAAACGGAGAAGGAGCGGGGATAGGATTAGCGGGGTTTACTGGATTGGCGGAGAGACGGAGGGGAGAACGGGTACGAGTAAGAGAACGAGAACGATTCGGAGGCCGGGCGGCCTGACGAAAGAGTAAGAGAAAGAGCAGGGAGAAAGAGGTCGGAAGCCAGCGGGGACGTCGGCGCTCTCAGCGACGCGGGGAGGGCGGCACTTGCTAAGTGCCGGTCCGGTCAGGGGGCGGTGGCTTCGAGGCGGAGGAAATGGCGGGGTTGGCCGGCGGGGAGGGTGACAGTACAGGTTTCGGTGGAGGCGGTGCGGCTTTCGACGGTGGGCGTTGGGCCGGGTGTCCAGTTGAGGAGATCGGGTGAGACGAAGGTTTGGAGGGTGACGGCGGTGGCGGTGCGGGAGCGGGTGAAGCGGAAGATGACTTGGGCGTTTTCGTTTTGAGCGGAGGGGAGTGTGGATGCGGAGGGCGATGTTGGATTCAGGCCGAGGGCGTATTCGAGGAGATTGGACGCGCCGTCGTGGTCGGGGTCGTCGGCCGGGGAGTTTTGAGTGGGAGGGAGCGCGGAGGAGGTTGCCCAGGAAGAGAAAGATTGGGTGACGGTGAGGGTGGTGGAGGCGCTGGTGACGGAGCCGGAAGTCGTGGTGAGGACGACGTCGTAGGTGGCGGTGTCGGTGGGCGTGGCGTTGGCGAAGGCGAGTGTGGCGGTGGTGGCGCCGGGGATGGGCGTGCCGTTTTTGCGCCATTGGTAGGTGATCGGGAGGGGCGAGGTGGCAGAGACGGTGAAGGTGGCGGGGGCGTTTTCGGTGACGATCTGGCTGGTAGGCGGGGTGTTGATCGTGGCGAGGCCGAGTTCGGCGATCCAGGCGGTGAGGAGGTTGATGGCGGAGGCGTCGAGTTCGTTGGAGCCGAGCGGGGGCATCTGGTGCGCGCCGCGGGTGGAGATGCGCGTGAGCAGCATGGAGTGCGCGGTGTCGGCGGGAGCGATGACGCGGTTGGCGGGGTCGGAGAAGTTGTTCACGAGCGGGCCGTCGAGGAGGCCGGCGCTCGCGGTGGGCGTGGAGAAACGGGTGTCGAAGAGGCCTTGGGCGGCACCGCCGGGTTGGTGGCATTGGACGCAGTTGGCGGCGAGGTAGGAGCGGGTGCGTTTTTCGAGTGTGGCGGAGGCGTCGTCGGCTGGGGCGAGCGCGGGGAGCGTAGCGGGCGAAGGGACGGTGGTTGTGGTGAAGTAGCCGGCGGAGGCGAGGGCGGTGAGTTGGTTTTCGGATACGCTGTTGTGGGTGTGGCTGCGGTTGAGTTGGGCGGTGTTGAAGCTGAGGGCTTGGCCGCCGGCGGGGGTGTGGCACTGGAGGCATTCGGAGCGGCTGGGGTAGCGCCAGGTTTGGGGGCGGGGCGTGCCGTTTTCGGTGACGGTGATGACTTCGTTTTCACCGGCTTCGGCGACGAGGGTGGCTTCGGTTTGCTGGGCGTTCCAGCGGTAGGTGACGCCGTAGAGGCCGGTGGGCGTTTTAACGAGGAGGCGGGTTTCGAGGCGGCGTGACGTGGCGGGATCGCCTCGAGTTGTCTCGAGGTCGAAGTGTTTCACCCAGACGGTGCCGGCGGGGAAGGTGTAGTTTCCGTCGGCTGAGAAGGTGATCTTGTCGGCGAGGGCGGGGACGCTGAACCAGCGGCGTTTTTTGGCGTGGTCGGACCAGAAGGGGACGTTGGCGTCGTAGGGGACGATGCCGGCGGCAGGTGTAAGGGTGGCGAGATCGGAGAAGGCGCCGGTGGCGGTGAGTGTGGTTGGGAGCGGCGTGCCGGTGGGCGTGGAGTTGTAGAGGAGGCGGGTGACGGTGCCGTTGTTGATGTTGGCGATGAGGATGTCGCCGTTGCGCGGGTCGGCGCCGAAGCCGACGGGGCCGCTGGCGGTGGTGATTTGCGTGACCTGCGGGTCGCCGCCGCCCTCGGGGAAGGTCATGGCGAAGATGCGGCTTTGTGCGTAATCGCCGAATACGTAGGAGCCGAAGAGCTGGGCGAAACGCGTGCCACGATAGACGACGCCGCCGGTGATGGAGCTGGCGGAGTTGCGGTCGATGTCCCAGATCGGGTCGATGAAGGAAACGCCGGCGGGCGGGTTGGTGCGGGGGCCGGCGATTTTTCCCTCGCGGTAGCTCCAGCCGTAGTTGCCGCCGCGGGTGATGAGGTCGATTTCCTCGCGGGCGCCCTGGCCGACATCGCCGAGGAAAAGCCGGCCGGTGGGGCGGTCGAAGGAGAAGCGCCAAGGATTGCGGAGGCCAGTCGCCCAGAATTCGGTGCGGACGGCGGAGGGCGTGACGGCGGCGCCGTTGAAGGAGGTGGCGCCGACGAAGGGGTTGTCGGCGGGGACGCGGTAGGTGCCCGCGTGGACGGAGGCGTGGGCGTTGGGGAGAAGATTTTCGGGGCGTTGATCGACGTCGATGCGGAGGAGTCCGGCGAAGAAATCGCGGTCGATGCGCTGGGAGTTGTTGTAGGCGTCGTTGCCGCCGCCTTCGTCGCCGAGGGCGATGTAGAGATAGCCGTCGTTGCCGAAGTGGAGATCGCCGCCGTTGTGGTTGGAGGCTTCGTCGCGTTGGGAGATGAGCGGGACCTCGGTGGCGAGGATGTCGGCGTTGGTGGCGGACGGCAGAGCGGTGAAGCGGGAGATGCGGTCGTGTCGGCCGGAACCGGCGGCGGTGGTGGTGCTGACGGTGTAAAAGACGAAGAAGTGGCCGTTGGTCGCGAACTGGGGGTGGAAGGCGAGACCGAGGAGGCCTTCCTCGGTGTTGGCTCCCATAGAAACGCGCGAGGTGAGGTCAAAGAATTCGGTCTTGGTCGGGGTGAGGGCGTCGAGGTTGGTGATGACTTGGATACGGCCGGTTTTTTCGACGATGAAGAGGCGGTGGGTTTCGCCGGGGGCGGTGACGATGGCGACGGGTTGGGCGAAGGTGAGGGAGTTGAAGGCGTTTTCGGTGCGGTAGCCGAAGGTCTGGGGTGTCTGCGGCATGGCGAGGGAGGTGTTGGCGACGCGGGTGAGCTGGGCGCGGGCGGCGGGAAGCGCGGTGAAAGCGGAAAGCAGGATGGCCGCGACGAGGGAGGCGGGGAAACGCGGGAGGAAAAGCATGGCGGGGGAAGGGGCTGGAAACGCAGACCGGGGAAGGGCCGGGAGGTTCGTGCGGGGAGGATACGGAAGCGGGTTAAGAAAGGTTGAACTTTGTAAAACGGGTCCTACGTTCGCCCGCCTTGAAATCAGCCAGCGCAGCAGCCGACTTTGCGTTTCTGATGGCCGAAAGCGCACCTCTCCAGTGGCCGCTGACGGTCGCGATTGGCGTTGGCGTGGCGGGAGGCCTCGGGCTGGCGTGGGCGTTCACCCGGCAGACGCGGCGGCTGGCGAAAGAGGAGGCGGCGCAGATACTCGAAGTGGCGCGTCGGGAAGCGGCGGTCGCCGGACAGGAAGCGAAACAGAAAGCGGAGGAAGACATTCAGACGCGTCGCGCGGAGATCAACCGGGAGTTCGACCGGCGCGAGATCGAGACGGACATCAAGCTGCGCGAGATACGGGCGCACGAGGAATCGCTGGCGTTGCTCGATTATCAACTGGAGCAGAAGCAGGAGAAACTTTCGCGGGAAAACTCGGCGGTGAAACAGGCGCGCGATGCGATTCGTTCGCTATCGAAGAGTTTGCGCAAGCGGCTCGAAGGCGTGTCGCAGATGGATGCGGAGGAGATCAAACGCACGCTCAAGGAAGAGGTGTTGCTGGAATGTCAGGACGAGTTGCGCGCGCTGCGGCGGGAGACGCTGGATCGTTCGGAGCAGGATCTGCAGAACGAGGCGAAACGGATTTTGATCACGACGATGCAGCGGCTGGCTTCGAAGCCGAACGCGGACATCACGGCGACGATCGTGCATCTGCCGAGCGAGGAGATGAAGGGGCGCATCATCGGGCGCGAAGGGCGGAACATTAAGTCGTTCGAGGCGGCGACGGGCGTGACGCTGCTCATCGACGAGACGCCGCAGATGGTGCTGATTTCGTCGTTCGATCCGGTGCGGCGCGAGATCGCGCGGCTGGCGTTGGATGGACTCGTGAAGGACGGGCGTATCCACCCGGCGAGCATCGAGGAGTTCGTGAACCGGGCGCGCGAAGAGGTTGATCTCAACGTGCAGCAGTCGGGCGAAGATGCGGTGCAGAAGCTCGGCATCAACGGGCTGCATCCTGAGATCATCAAGCACCTGGGCCGGTTGAAGTACCGGTTCTCTTATACGCAGAACGTGCTCGATCACTCGATCGAGGTGGGCTTCCTGTGTTCGATGATTGCGAGCGAACTTGGGCTCGATCCGAACGTGGCTAAGCGCGCGGGGTTGCTCCACGATATCGGCAAGGGAGTGGAGGGAGATTACGAGGGAAGCCACGCGATTATTGGCGCAGATTTGGTCAAGCGACATGGCGAGACGCCGATCGTGGTGAACGCGGTGGCGGCGCATCACGAAGAGGTGAAGCCGGAGACGGTTTACGCGGGGCTGGTGATTCTGGCCGACACCGTTTCGGCGGCGCGGCCGGGAGCGCGGGCGGAGTCGATGACGAGTTATATTCAGCGCCTGGAGCGTTTGGAGAAGCTGGCGATGTCGCTCGAAGGCGTGCAGCAGGCGTACGCGATTCAAGCGGGGCGCGAGATCCGCGTGGTGGTTTCACCGCAGCATGTGACGGATGAAAAAGCGCGCGAGCTGGCGAAGACGTTGAGACGGAAGATCGAGGAAGAGCTTCAGTATCCGAGCACGATCAAGGTGACGGTGATCCGGGAATCGCGGTTTACGGAGACGGCTACTTAAGAGGAGTAAGAGGAGTAAGAGGTGTAGGAGGAGTAAGAGGTGTAGGAGGGGTAAGAGGTGTAGGAGGAGTATGCGGGAAGCTGAGGTGCGGAGAGGCTCGCGTTACAGGCTGGTTTTGTGATCGGGTTCTGACTTACAGCTTATCGCTTACTCATCTTAAAACTTCATAACCATGTCCGACGCCAAGCTTCTCGAAACGTTTCCGAATCCCGCGCTGCATCGCGATTTTCTGATCGATCATACGCATCATGAGTTCACGTCGGTGTGCCCGATGACGGGACACCCGGATTTCGCGGATATTACCGTGCGGTACGTGCCGGACAAAACATGCGTGGAGCTGAAATCGCTGAAGCTGTATTTCCACGCGTTTCGCAATCAGGGGATTTTCTTCGAGGCGGTGACCAACAAGATTTGCGACGATTTGGGAGCGGCGCTGAAACCGCGGAGCCTGACGATCATTTCGAAATGGAAGGCGCGGGGTGGATTCACGTCGGTGGTGACGGCGGAGTGGGCGGGGAAAACGGCGAAAAAGAAGCGCTGAGAATTTCCCGAGAGACGGGAATGTATCGAAGCCGCGCTCTGACAGGCGCGGCTTTTTCATGCGCAATAATCCGTGGGCTTGACATGGTGTATTAGTGAACTAATTCACTATGCATACGGTTAGCCATGCTTCTCGTCATCGATCATCACAACGGCATCCCGGCCTACCGGCAGATCATGGAACAGGTAAAGTTCCAGGTCGCTTCTGGCGTGCTCGCGCCGGGAGCCGAGCTGCCTTCGACGCGGGCGTTGTCGGCCGAGCTGTCGCTCAATCCGATGACGATCAGCAAGGCGTACGGGTTGCTGGAGCGCGACGGTGTGTTGGAGCGGCGGCGTGGGCAGACGCTCACGGTGCGCGAGCAGCACGCCGCCGATCTTCACGAACAGAAACTCGATCCGCTTCGACAGCATCTCGCGGCGGCGGCGACGATGGCGCGGCAGCTCGGTGTGACGCCGGCGCAGGCGCTCAAACTTTTCCGAGAAACCCTCGACTCCTCTTCTCCATGAAAACTGCAAACCCCGTCGTTTCGTCAGAGCCGTTGGTTGTTAAAAATCTGAGCAAGCATTTCGGAAAGCACACGGCGCTGCGCGATGTGAGTTTCGAGATTCCGCAGGGACGCGTCGTCGGGCTGCTCGGACGGAATGGCGCGGGAAAAACGACGCTGCTCGATCTGGCGTGCGGGTTGTTGCTGCCGACGGCAGGGGAGGTTTGCACGCTGGGCTGCCAAGCGCGGGAACTGGAGTCGGGGGAGTTGAACCGGCTCGGCATCGTGAGGCAGGAGGCGCGTTTTCTCGAGTGGATGACGGTGCGGCAGCAGCTGGAATTCACGGCGTCGTTTTATGCGCATTGGGACCACGCACTGGAGAAGCGGTTGATGGAAACGCTCGAGCTGGATGCGGGCCGGAGGATCGCGCAACTGAGTCAGGGCGATCAGCAAAAGCTCTCGATCCTGCTGGGCGTTTGTCATCGTCCGTCGCTGCTGCTGATGGACGAGCCGATGAGCGCGCTCGATCCGATCATTCGCGCGCGTTTGCTGGATGTGTTGCTGGAGCGTTTGCGCGACGACGGCTGCACGGTGGTAATCTCTTCGCACCTGCTCGCGGATGTGGAGAAGATCATCGACTGGGTGGTGTGTCTCGATGCGGGCGAGCTGGCGGTGAGTGCGGCGTTCGACGAGCTGCAGGAGAGTTACGCGGAGTGGACGCTGCATTCGGCGGGAGGGGCGCTGCCGGAGCGATTTTCAGAAGAGTGTGTGTTGAGTCATGAAGGCACGGAGAGACAGGCGAGAGTGCGTATTTGCACGGAGGATGCGCCGGGGGAGGCGGAGCGGTTCGCGAGCGTTTACCGGGCGGAGGTGAAGAGCCGGGCGTTGAGTCTGGACGAGATGTTTCCGCTGTTGTTGAAACGGCGCGAACGGAGGGCGCGGTCGTGAAAGCGGGTGCGAAGCAGTTCTTCGTGTTTTGGCGTCCGCTGCCGCTTTTGTGGGCGGCGGTTTCGGTGATCAATCCGGCGTTCATGACATTTCTCCAGAAGGGGCCGGAGTCGTTGGCGCGATTTTTCGGGACGACTATGCTGCTGCCGCTGGGGGCCGGGATGACGCTGGCGTTGGTGGCGGGTCGGGTGATTCATCAACCGGCGATCATGATTTTGCCCGGGGCGCGGGAGTTTTATCGGAGGGGTTTTCTTTTGATCGCGATGGCGATCGGGTGGGTGCTTGTGGGGCTGGCGATTTGGTGGACCGGAAGTTCAGTGGCGGCAGGGGGCGTCACGGGGCTGGTTTTTCTATGTCTGTCGACCGGGCTGCTGTGGGAGCCGATGTCGCGGTGGTGCGGATCGACGTGGCTGTTTGCGCTGGGAGCGTTGGCGATGACGGTGGCGGGATTTTTTGCCGAGGAGATCCGCGGGCTGGCCGATGGAAATCCGGGAAGGTTCCTCGCGGCGGCAGCGGCGGCGTTTTTCGCGATGTCGCGGATCTTCTTCGCGAAGGAGCGGGTGCGCGGGCGTGCGATGACCGTGATGCTGTTTTGCGGAGCGAATTTGAAGACGCTGAGCCGGATCGGGCTGGCGCAGAAGAAGTGGGCCGGGCGTGACTGGTCGCGCGGGGCGGTCGGTGCCGCGGATACGAGGGGCTGGCTGGCGGCGTTTTCGCACGAGTGGTTCGGGGCGATGTCGTGGACGCGCGCGTGCCTGTCGATGTTTGTGGTGTTGGTTTTGTGGGCGGGCGTCGTGTTCGCGATGCTAGCCAATCATCTCAACGCAACCCGCCAGGCGTTCACCGGTCCGGTGCTGGCGCGGGAATTTCATTCGCTTATCTGGAGTGTCGGCGCTGACGGGAAAGTGCCTCCAATCATTGCGCTTACTGCATGTGGCGTAGCGTTATTTTTCTTTTTGTTTGTTCTGACCTATCCGCGAATGTCGGCGTTTTATCCGATGTCACGTCGGATGTTTTCCCGGCTTGCGCTGCGCATAGCGATTCTACGGACGATATCGCTGACTCTGGCTGCTTCCGGGGTGCTGCTGCTGGTTTCGTGGCTGGTGGGTGTATTGGCGGGTGAGGCGTTTCGCTGGAAAGCGAGCTCGCTGCTGGCGGTGCCGCTGGCGCTTCTTCCGGTGTGGCCGTGGATAGCGGGGCTGGCTTTGCCACTGTCCTATTGGATGTGGAATCCGACCAAAGGCATGCTGACTGTTCCGGGACTGAAGCTTTTGGGTGGCGGTGTGGTGGGGATGCTGTGCGCGTTTGCCCTAAGTATGTTTGCGGAAGAGCTACTGACGTGGACGGGGCTCGCGTGCGTGACGGTTGCGATGTTGCCGGGGTGGTGGTGGTTGCGAGCGCGAATGGAGCGGTTTTATGTGCGCAGCGATCTGGTTGTGAACGATCACGTGTAAGGAGAGGCGATCATCGGCTACAAACAACGACGTGCGCTGTATGGGGCACAAACTTGAATGGATCGGAGCCAGAGCTCATTTCGAATTTCCCCTATGAAACTAAAATCCCTGCTGCTCGCGGCGATCGTCGCGACTTCGACTGCCGCGGCGTATGCCGCCGAATCCGCACCGTTGACCTTCAACGGCGTGCTGACCTTGAGCAATGCCCAGCACTTCGGGCTCGTGAATGAAGGCGCGACGCGCACGGGTTGGGTGAAGCTCGGCGACGAGTTCGACGGCTACACGCTGAAGAGCTACGACGCGCCATCAAAGACGCTGATGCTGGAGAAGAGCGGGAAGAGTTATACCGTGGCGCTGGCCGACAGTAAGTTCGACGGCAGCGCGAAGGCGGTGGCCGGGACGAAGGCGACGCTGGCGGATGCCGAGGCGGTTTTTGCCAACATGCAGATGGAGGATATGCTCGCGAAAGTGCTGGAGAAGCAGATGGGCGCGCAGAACAAGATGATGACTGCGGGCATGGAAAAACAGCTCGGTGGGAAAATCGATCCGGCCGACATGGCGGCGTTTCAGAAGAAAATGTTCGAGACCATGCTCGAGGCGATGAATCCGGAGCAGATGAAGAACGACATGGTCCAGCTTTATGCGGAGAACTTCACCAAAGAGGAGTTGTCGGCGATGGCGGCGTTCAACTCCACTCCGGCGGGCAAGGCTATGATCGAGAAGCAGCCGATGATCCAGGGACGTATTCAGGAATTGATGATGCCGCGTATCATGTCGGCGATGCCTAAGATGCAGCAGTTGGGGAAGGAGTTTGGGAATCAACAGAAGGAGAAGCTGAAGGCACAGGCGGAGGAGGCGGGCGGCGCTGCCACGCCTGCGACGCCGGCGGGTGGCGCCAGCAAGTGAGGACGCCGGTCTTAAAAACTTGAGCGAGCAACGCGGCGTCGGAAGGCGCCGCGTTTTTTTCGGTCCTAAATGAGGGGGAGTGCGGCCGACGCGGAGGTCGTCCCTCCACCAGAAGCCCGGAGGCAGCGAGCAAGCTCGCGCCTTAGGGGCATGCGTATGCGGTGCGCGTTATAGATTGAGCGCGGCGATGATCTGCGGGTGGAGTATCGGATTCGCGGCGACGATGGAGTCGGCTTTGACGGGATCTCCGCCCTGCCAGTCGGTGATGATGCCGCCGGCGCCGCGCACGATGGGGATGAGCGCCTGGATGTCCCACGGGTTCATGATGGGATCGAGGGAGAGATCGGCCCAGCCGGCGGAGAGGAGTAAGTAGCCGTAGCAGTCGCCCCAGGTGCGGGAGAGGCGGACGCGTTTTTCGAGGGCGGAGTAGGCGGCGCCGTTTTGGTATTTGGCGGGGTTGAGCGGGTCGCTGGTGAGGAGGGTGGCTTCTTCGAGCCGGGGGGTGGGGCGGACGCGGACGGGGCGGTTGTTGAGTGTGGTGGTGGTGCCGTCGCCGATCATGAGTTGGCGAAGAATGGGCTGGTGGATCGCGCCGAGGACGGGCTGGCCGTTGTGCATGAGCGCGATGAGCGTGCCGAAGAGCGGGACGGCGGTCATGAAGGCCTTGGTGCCGTCGATCGGGTCGAGGACCCAGACCCATTCGGCGTCGGGGCGGTCGTTGCCGAATTCCTCGCCGATGATGCCGTGGGATGGAAATTTTTTGGCGATGAGGTCGCGAATAAGTTTCTCAGCACCGCGATCGGCGGCGGTGACGGGGGAGTCGTCGGATTTGATCTCTACTGCGAGGTCGGCGCTGGCGAAGTAGGGGCGGATGAAGTCGCCGGAGCGTTCGGCCAGTTCGATGGTGAAGTCGCGGTATGGAGTGAGATCCGGCATGGGGATGACGAAACACAGGGGCGGCGCGAAATCACGGAGAAAGGTGGGGCGGGGATGAGGAAGACGGAGGGCGTATGCGGAATTTTGGACAGGATTAACGGGATTAAAAGATTGGCGGAGGCCACGCTCTAACGAGCGCGGCTACGGGGAGGAATACGGCTACGGGGCGGGGTGATGGAGAATTTTTCGGATGAGGGCCGGCGGGCTGAGGACTTTTCCCGGGCTTTTTTTCCGTGTCTTTGGAGGTATTCAGAGAAACCTGAACGTATTACTTCCCATGCGCTGGACCAACGTGCCGATCCACTTCATCGATTTTGAGGGGAGCGTCGTGTCCGGAATTCTTGAGTACGGCGTGGTGACGTTGCACGGCGGCATGGTTGTTGAGACGGAAACACGGCTTTGCCGGGCGATGGGGAAAGTGCGCGCGGAAGATGTAGCGGTACACGGGATCAGCGCGGAGGCGGTGGCTAAGAAAGCGCCGTTTGCGGATGAGTTTGCGCGGTTCGGAACGCTGCGCGCGAGCGGGCCGCTCGCTGCGCACTATGCGCAGGCGGAGAATTCGCTGATCAAATCGGTGTGGCCTTATCCGCGGGTGTCGCCGGATTTTTCGCGGATCGATCGGGGCGGATCGATCGCGGACTGGGGGCCGTGGATCGATACGGGGCGGATTTATGCGGAGCTGTTTCCGCAGTTGAAGACCGGGAAGTTGGCGGAGCTTGTGGGAATTTTCGGGCTGCAGGACGAGCTCGATGCACTGGCGAAGGAGCATTGCCCGATGGAGCGGCGGAAGTACCACGCGGCGCTTTATGATGCGCTAGCGGCGGCGTTGCTGCTGGTGGCGTTGGGGCGGCGGCCGGAGTTTTCGCGGATGACGGTGCCGTGGTTATTGCAGACGAGCACGGCGAATCCGGCGAAGCGCGCGGCTTTGCAGCAGGATGATCTATTTTAAGGCGTGCGACGTTGGTCGGCGATAGGCGCCGAAAGCGGGCGACGGTTAGGTGAAGCGCAAAGACGCGAAGACGTTAAGGTCGGAGCGAAGGATCGGAAGTCGGTATTCGGATTTTTAACCGCAGAGGACGCGGAGGGCGCAGAGATCGGAGAGGAAATTCAGTTTCCCGGATCGGAACTTCGCGTCTTTGCGCTTCAAACTCAGCGCCGAAAACTAGGCGCGTTTGGAGCCCCAGCGTTTTTCTTGTTTGAGCTCGAGGCGCTTGGTTTCGAGTTCGACTCCGGCGACGGCGGGGTGGGCGCGGAGTTCCTGGAATCGGGCGGGATTTAATTTCCAGCCGAGGGCGTTGGAGGCGTCGCTGTTTAACGCGACGCGGTTTTCGAAGACGAAGGCGATGGAGACCTTCGTGCTGCCGACTTGTTTGTTCAGCGTTTCGCGGAGGAGTTGGAGGAAGGCGGGCAGCTCCTTGTGCTCGGGATGGACGAGCCAAGTGACGCGGCTGATGTCATTGAGGACGGCGTAGTCGAGCGGGGAGCATTCCTTCACGTTGATGCGCGCGCCGTCCTGACCGACGATGATGTTTCCTCGGACTTGGATGAGTGCGTTTTCGGCGAGCATGCTGCCGTAGTTGGCGAAGGCGTCGGCGAACATGTTGAGCGCGATGGAGGCGGTCTTTGTTGAAAGCGTGAAGGAGGCCCAGGGGCGGTTGTCTTTTTTCGAGAGGCGTTTCGCGATGCTGCCGGCGATGCCGCAGAGGCGGAATTCGGTGCGGTCGTCCTGATTGAGGAGTTCGCTGACGTGGAAGGTGTCGATCGCTTCGGTGAGCCCGGCGTAGGCGTTCATCGGGTGGCCGGAGACGTAGAAGCCGAGGAGTTCTTTTTCGAACTGGAGGCGTTCGGAGGATGTGAAGTCGTCGGAAGGATTTTCGATTTTCGATTCTCGATTTTTGATTGGGCGAGCGGCCGGAGCGGGTTCGGCGAGCATGTCGAACATGTTGTGCTGGCCGGCGGCGCGGTCTTTGGCGTGGGCGGCGGCGCCGGCGAGCGCGGCGTCGATGCTGTCGAAGAGTTTTTTGCGGGAGGCGCCGCTGTAGTCGAAGGCGCCGGTCTTCGTGAGGTGTTCGAGGACGCGTTTGTTGATGGCGCGGCCGTCGACGCGTTTCACGAGGTCGTCGAAGTCGGCGAAGGGACCGTTCTTGTCCCGCTCTTCGATGATCTTTTGCGCGGCCTGTTCGCCGACGCCTTTGATGCCGGCGAGGCCGAAGCGGATCTTGTCGCCGACGGGCGTGAAGTTTTCGCGGGATTCGTTTACGTCGGGGCCGAGGACGGTGAGGCCCATGGCGGTGCACTCGGCGATGAAGTGGGCGACTTTTTCGGAGTTGCCGAGCTCGGCGGTGAGCACGGCGGCCATGAACTGGACGGGGTAGTTGGCTTTCAGGTACGCGGTCTGGTAGGCGATGACGGCGTAAGCGGCGGAGTGGGATTTGTTGAAGCCGTACTGGGCGAACTTGTTCAACAGGTCGAAGATTTCGTTGGCCTGTTTTTCGGAAATCTTGTGGAGGCGGTTGGCGCCTTCGACGAATTTGATGCGCTCTTTCGCCATGCCCTCGACGTCCTTTTTGCCCATGGCGCGGCGGAGCATGTCGGCGCCGCCGAGGGTGTAGCCGCCGATGACGCGGGCGCACTCCATGACCTGCTCCTGGTAGACGATGATGCCGTAGGTTTCTTTGAGGACGGGCTCGAGGAGCGGGTGCGGGTAGGTGATGGACGCGGGATCTTTTTTTCCTCGGGCGTAGTCGGGGATGAACGCCATCGGGCCGGGGCGGTAGAGCGCGGAGATGGCGTTGATGTCGTCGATGTTGGAGATGCCGACGAGTTTGGACGCGTTCTGCATGCCGCCGGACTCGAGCTGGAAGACGCCGACGGTTTTGCCGACGTTGAGGAGTTCGTAGGTTTTCGGGTCGTCGAGCGCGATGGCCTCGATGTCGAAGGTGGGGTTGACGGTGCGGCGGACGTTGGCGACGGCGTCGTCGATGACGGTGAGCGTCTTGAGGCCGAGGAAGTCCATCTTCAGCAGGCCGAGTTTGCCGACGGCGTTCATGTCGTACTGAACGGTGACGTCTTCTTCCTGGAGCGTGAGCGGGACGAATTCGTCGAGCGGTTTGTCGGTGATGATGATGCCGGCGGCGTGTTTGCCGGTGTTGCGTACCATGCCTTCCAATACGAGGGCCTGGTTGACGATTTTCTTGGCGACGGGATTGCGGTCGATCTCGGTACGGAGCTCGGCGGATTTGGTGATGGAATCCTCGAGCGAGATATTGAGCTCGTCTGGGATCATCTTCGCGAGTCGGTCGGCGTCGGCGTAAGGAAGATTATGAACGCGCGAGACGTCGCGGATGACCATTTTGGCGCCGAGCGTGCCGTAGGTGATGATGTTGGCCACGCAGTCGCGGCCGTATTTGTCGCGCACGTAGTTGATGACCTCTTCGCGGCGGCGCATGCAGAAATCGATATCGAAGTCGGGCGGGGAAACGCGTTCGGGATTCAGGAAGCGTTCGAAGAGGAGGCCGAAGCGGATGGGGTCGATGTTCGTGATGCCGAGTAGATAGGCGACCATGCAGCCGGCGCCGGAGCCGCGGCCGGGGCCGACGGGGATGTTGTGGACCTTGGCCCAGTTGATGAAATCCCAGACGACGAGGAAGTAGTCGATGAAGCCGGTGACGGTGATGATCGACAGCTCGTAGTTCATGCGGACGACGAGGAGTTCGTCGGGCGCGAGGTTATTGTAGTCGGGCGGCTGCGGTTTCTGGCCGGGCGGGAGATCGGTGAGCTTGGCGAGGCGCGTGGCGACGACTTCGTGTAGGGCGACGGAGTCGTGGTCGACGTTGTAGCGTTTTTTCAGGCCCTCGATGCAGAGATTTTTAAGGTACGCGGCGGGCGAGAGTTTTTCTTTGATCTCAACGGGCAGCGGATAACGCGGGTAGCGCTCGGAGCCTTTGGGGAAAGGGATCGCGAGGTCGCACATTTCGGCGACGAGCTGCGTGTTGGTGATCGAGTCGGGGACCTCGGCGAAGAGTTTCGCCATCTCGTCGCGGGACTTCAGGTAGAACTGAGTCCCGGAGAATTTCATGCGGTTCTCTTCCTCGATCTTCGCGCCGGTTTGGATGCAGAGCATGGCGTCGTGCGGACCGGCGTCTTCGGCGCGGACGTAGTGAACGTCGTTGGTCGCGATGACCTTGAGGTTGAACTCCTCGGCGAGTTTCAGGAGGCCGGGGATAATTTTGAGCTGCTCGGGGATGCCGTGGTCCTGGATTTCGACGAAATAATTTTCGCGGCCGAAGATTTCGACGAAGCGGGCGCAGGCTTTGCGGGCGTCGTCTTCGCGGTCGTGGAGGAGGTGTTGCGGAACGATGGCGGCGAGACAGCCGGTGAAGCCGATGAGGCCGTTGGCGTATTTCGAGAGGGTTTCCCAGTCGGCGCGGGGCTTGTAGTAGAAGCCTTTGAGGTGCGCGTCGGAGACGAGCTTCAGGAGGTTTTGGTAGCCGGTGAGATTTTTCGCGAGGAGGCCGAGGTGGTAGTAGCTTTTGCCGTCTTCGGAGCGGCCGTTTTTCTCGAGGCGGGAGGTTTCGGTGAGGTAGATTTCGCAGCCGATGAGGGGCTTTATGCTTTTGGCCTTCGCGGCGTTATAGAATTCGATGGCGCCGAAAAGATTGCCGTGGTCGGTGAGGGCCATGGCCTTCATGCCGAGGCCGACAGCGCGGTCCATCAGGCGGTCGATGCGGCAGGCTCCGTCGAGCAGGCTGTAGTCGGTGTGGACGTGGAGATGGACGAAGTTCTGATCGGCGGACGACACGGTTTCGGAAGGCAATGGGCGAGGTTCTGTCTCGCAAGCGCGGAAGCGGGGAAAGGCGAGAAAAGGTGGTGGCTTTCGGCGATGTCTGCGGGGAGAAATGCCGACGGGGCATCGGCGCTCCCGGATGGCGTTCACGTCTAAAAAAAGCCGTTGACGAGACGGACGGCACTTGCCGTAGTCATCGACTTTTTCCCGGTTCCAAACCTTTCCGTTCACATGTCCATCGAAATCAAAATCCGCAAAAACGAGCCCATCGACCGTGCGCTCCGTCGCATGAAGAAGAAGCTCGAGCGCGAGAACATCATCAAGGGTGTCCGCGCCAAGCGTTACTGCGAGAAGCCGTGCGAGAAGCGCCGCCGCAAGGAGAAGGTCATGGCCTTCACCGCGATGCTCCGCCGCCGCCACGCGAGCTAACCTTCCACGCTAGAGGCGTGATGTTTTCACTTTCGACGACCGCGTTCCGAACCATTCGGAGCGCGGTCGTTTTGTTTTTATTTTCCGGCGCACCGGGCAGCGTTTTTGCTGACTGAGGCGCGCATTCCACGATGAGACCGATCCTTGCCCTTTCGACCAGCTGGTGTTCCTCCCGTCATACGGACGGGTATGCGATGCTTAAAGAGATGGCGGCGCTGGGGTTTTCGCATGTGGAGCTGAGCCATGGCATCCGGATCACGCTGGTGCCGGGCATCCTGAAGGCGCTGGAGGAAGGGGTGATCAAGGTCAGTTCGACGCATAATTTTTGCCCGTTGCCGACGGGCGTGGTGCAGGCGGCGCCGAATCTGTTCGAGCCTTCGAGCGGCGAGCCGCAGGAGCACGATCAGTGGCTGCGGCAGACGAAGCGTTCGCTGGATTTCGGACAGCAGGTGAAGGCGCGCGTGCTGGTGCTGCATCTGGGGAGCGTGAAGTTTGGGTGGTTCAATCCGGTGAAGAAGCTTGAGCACTACTTTGAGAAGCATCCTGGCGTGAAGCTGGCCGATGACGCGCGGTATGTGGCTCTTCGCGACAAGGCCATGAAGAAGATGCAGGCGAGGAAGGCCGTTTACTGGAATCAGGTGAAGGCGAGTCTGGAGGAGATCCGGCCGTATGCGGCTGAGCGCGGGGTGGCGCTCGGGTGCGAGAATCGCGAGGATGTCGCGGAGCTGCCGATCGACGGCGAGTTCGATGAGTTGCTGTCGGGTATGAACCAGCCGCATACGGCGGGTTACTGGCACGACACGGGGCACGCGCACATCAAGGAGCAGCTGGCGTTGCTAAATCATCGCGAGCACCTGGAGAAGAATGCGGCGCGGCTGATCGGGTTTCATTTGCACGATGTAAGCGCGGAGGGGAAGGATCACCAGCCAGTGGGGTCGGGGCAGATCGACTTCGAGATGGTGAGTACGTTTTGGAAACCGCATCACTTGCTGACGCTGGAGTTTGGGCCGCGCATCACGGTGGAGCAGGTGAAAGATTCGAAGGCGCGGATCGAGGCGCTGATGGCGAAGCGGTTTCCGCAGGGTTGAGACGTCCAGGGGCGGGCGATCCCGGGCTGGTGTGATGCTGGCGGGACGCGATGTGGGAGATGAGGTGTTCCTGTGATTGCGCCCAGACGGGAGAGGGGCATTGTGGCGCGTCATATGAATTCGAAGATTCTGCGTCTGCTGCTGGTGTTGCTGAGTGTGTCGGTTGCGTCCGTGAGGGCGGCTGACGAAGCCAAGGCGGCGGCGCCCGCAGCGGCGGGGACTGTTCCAGTGAAAGCGGCGCTCGGGGCCATTGTCGAAAAGGTGCAGGCGAAGGTGCAGGCGGGGCAGGTGACGGAGGCGGCGCTGGCGGACGAGTTGAAGGCGCTCGATGAGTTGCTGGCCGCGCACAAGGCGGAGAAGACCGACGAGGTGGCGCAGGTGCTGGTGTTAAAGGGAGTGGTTTATCTCCAGTTGATCGAGGATTTCGAGAAAGCGGCGGCGACATTCAAACAGCTGAAGACGGATTTTCCGGAATCGTCGCAGGCGAAGGAAGTGGACAATGTGCTGAAAGCGATCGAGGTGCAGCAGGCTGCGGCCAAGGCGCAGGAGGCATTGAAGCCGGGAGCGGTTTTTCCGGATTTCGCGGAGAAGGATCTCGAGGGAAATCCGCTCTCGGTGGGGGAATTCAAGGGCAGCGTGGTGCTGATCGATTTTTGGGCGACGTGGTGCGGGCCGTGCGTGGAGGACATGCCGCATGTGATCTCGCTGTATAACAAGTATCACACGCGCGGGCTGGAGATTGTCGGCATCAGCCTGGACAAGGACGAGGCGGCATTGAAGGCGTTCATCGAGAAAAACAAGATGACGTGGCCGCAGTTTTTCGACGGGAAGTTCTGGGAGAACAAACTGGCGCGTCAGTACGGCGTGACGAGCATCCCGTTCACGGTGCTCATCAATGGTGACGGGAAGGTGGTGGGGACGAATCTGCGCGGCGCGGAGCTGGAGGCGGCGCTGGTGAAACTGCTCGGGCCCTGATGACAAAGGCGGGAGGGAGCGGCGGTGGGATTTTGAAAATGAAAATTGCCGGGGAGGGGCTGCGCCGGAATGGTGGACGACATGTCTGAAGACGACGTACGTCCCGAGAAAAATGAGAAGCAGCCGCCTGCGGTGATCGACCGTTCGCAGTGGGCGAGGCCGTGGGCGCAGTTGAAGTTTGTCTCGTTTCAGCCGGCGATTTTCCCGCGCATGCTCGGCGAAGTTTCGCGCGATGCGAAGCCGGGCGATCTGGTTTCCGTGTACGACAAGTTTGGCGAGCGCGTGGGTATCGGTCTTTTCAATCCGCGCGCGAAGATGCCGCTGCGCGTGGTCACGCACACGACGCAGATCCTCGGCGAGGAGTATTTCGAGATGGCGATCCGCCGCGCGGTGGCCTTGCGCAAGGACTGGTTCAAACTCGATGAGACGACCGACGCTTATCGTGTGATTAACTCCGATGGCGACGGTGTCAGCGGGCTGACGATCGATCGCTACGGGGACACGCTTTATTGCGACGTTTACTCGCTGGGGATTTTTCAGCGTCTGCCGAAATGGCTTCCGCTGCTGCACGAATTGCTCGGCACGAAACACGTGCGCGTGCATGTCGATCACGACCTCGGGAGTCTCGAAGGCATCAAGCCGTCGCAGATGAAGGAGCTCACGGCGTCGGCGCCCGACAAGGTGAAGATCAAGGAAGGCGGCGTGAAGTACGAGGTGGACTTCGCCGATGGGCACAAGACCGGTTTTTTCTGCGACCAGCGCGATAATCGCAAACGCTTCGGTTCGCTCGTGAAGGGCATGCGGGTGCTCGATCTGTGCAGTTACACCGGCGGTTTTTCGATCAACGCGGCGCTGGGCGGCGCCGACGAAATCACGGCGGTCGATCTCGACGAGAAGGTGATTGCGCAGGGACGGCGCAACGCGAACCTGAACCAGATTTCGCCGAATAGACTGAAGTGGGTTCACACCGATGCGTTCGCTTACGCGCGGCAGATGCAGAAAAACGGAGAGCAGTTTGACGCGGTGTTGTGCGATCCGCCGAAGTTCGTGATGACGCGCGATCCGGCTTTCGCCGCCGAGGGCATGCGGAAATACGCGGACCTGAATACGATTGCCGCGAGCTTGGTGAAACCGGGCGGGTTGTTTGTGACGGCGTCGTGCTCGGGGCTCGTTTCGCTGGAGGATTTTGAAGGCTGCGTGATCAAGGGCGTTCACCGCCTGAATCGGCGCCTGCAGATCTTTGATCGCACGGGGCCGGGCGTGGACCATCCGGTGTACTCGAACTGTCTCGAGAGCCGTTACCTGAAGCTACTGTGGGCGCGGATGACGTGAGGCGGGGGGGAAGTTGAGAGCTGAGAGTTGAGGGTTGAGAGACGGAGGCGCGCACGGATTTCGCGGAGGGCACGGACTGGAATGTCATCTAATGGATGACAACCGGCCCGGGGGCGGTGGAATCGTTGACCTCGGGGCGGGAGGTGGCTGAGGTGCGATTCGCACTATGAAAGTCGAGAACCCCATCGAATCGTATCGCAGGGCGGAATGTTTTTTATCGGGGGCGCGTCGGTGGATGCGGGGCGTGGTGGCGGCGCTCGTGTGCGCATGGGGAGTCGCGAAGGCGGCGGAGGAGGACGAGGATGACGGGCCGAAGGATGAGGTGGTGCCGGAGATGCGGGAGTTGCGGCAGAAACTGGCGTCGGTGAAAGAGTGGCAGGGGGTCTGGGAACGGAGCATAAGCGGCAGCTTGGCTGCATCCACGGAAGGAGGCGGCCGTTGGGAGGCGTCTGCCGAAGAGAAGACGCATGGGTCGTTCCTGCTGAAGCGTCACCAGCGCGATTGGAATCCGCGTCGAGGCATTCTGTCCTGGCGTGGAGACGGCGAGGCGGTTGGCACCGCAAGCGCGAGCTACTTTATAGATAAATACTCGTGGGTGATTAACCGGGAGGAGTGGGAGGCTTCCTACCAAGGCACCCGGAGTATGAGGGATATTAAGTTCGAAGTATGGCTCGGTGGAAAATCGCGGAATTTCTCACTGCACCCCGGTACTTTCGATGAGAAGACGCTGCCGCGAGCGAAGAAGATCGGGCGTTATTTGATTCAAGATCATCAGACGGAGCCGGTGCGGGAAGTTAAGATAGATGAAAGTCCGGTGGAGCGGGTGAAAACCTGGAGTCTAAAAAAAACCTTTGGAGGCGAGGATGCGAAGGCGCAGGACTGGGCGGTGGTGGCCGGCGGTTCGACGGTGCTGGAGTTTACCGATAACGAGGTGAAGTGGGCGACGCCGTTTCATTTCGTGACGTCGAATATTGAGGGGTATGACGGGAGCGGTACGCGCCATCGCTCGCGGTTACTGCTGTTTCCCGTTCACGACAATCTGGAGGTGGAGGTGTCGATCGATGGCTACGATGCGTGGCGGCCGAAGGGGACGATCGCGGATACGAAGAGGCCGGGGAACAGCCTGACGGCGCGGGCGACGTTGAAGAACAAGGACGGGAAACCGGCGGACGATCTGCCGCCGGTGAGGAGGTTTATTTTTGAGCTGAAAGATACGTCGCGCGAGCCGGGCGTGTGTTTGAACTGGCCGCTGAATGCGAAGGACAACGATCCGGATCTGCGGCTGGCGGCGGCGGAGATGAGCGGCGGTGAGCTTTCGAAGGAAGATCAGAAGTTGGTCGTGAAAAACGTACTGAGGGATGATGAGCAGCAGCCGTACGCGGATGTGCAGGTGGACAGCTACGATTTCGGCGGGCGGGCGGAGTTGCGCGTGATCTGCGAGCTGGAGGATGGGCGGGAAGTCGTGGGGCTTTTGAAGGACGAGAAGGGGGCGGTGGATATTGTGAGACTGCCGAAGACGAACGGACCGGGGTGGGTCGCCGAATCCTGGCGGAAGAAAAACGGCGTGGCCGATCTGCCTGACAATGACGACGACGAGAAGGTGGAGGGGCAGGAATACAGGGGAGACGGGTTCACGTTGTACGAGGAGTATCGCGGGTTCGTGGAGAACGGGCGGCACATGGAGTGCGATCCGAAGAAGAAGGATCTTTTCATCCTGAACCGGGCTAATGTTTACACGCGCGAAGGGATCAGCCTGCTTGAGAAACTGGCGAAGATAAAAACGCACGCGCGGCTTCGAGACGGAACGGAGATGAATGGGGAAACGCGGCTGATGAACGGCAACCACCGGGAGGCGCCGCATCGGGTGGATCAGCACGGGGTGATTCTGTCGCACTATCTCGATTGGGAAAATATCCAGCATCATGACGGCGGGGTGATGGTGCCGTTGGAAGGTTCGGATCAGTCGAAGGCGGGGCGGCCGAAGGACACGGCCTGGTGCTACATCGTGCCGATGCACGCGACGGATGCGATTTTCGCGGCGGACCGGCTCAAGCATTACAACTTGGATCATCTATCTGTCCGCCAGCTGTACGCGGCGGCGGTGGCGCATGAGTTGTTGCACGCGATCGGCGCCGATCATCACGGCGAGGAGCTCAAACGGAACATGAAGGGGGTGTTTCAGTCGGCGGAGAACCCGGACAATCCCACGCGGAAGCCGCGCTTCGTTAGCGAAATTATGGGGAGCGAACAGCACACTCTTTATTGGGAGGACACGCAGGTGAATATCGCCGAGGAGCGGCAGAAGATTTTCGAGCAGAACGTGGCGAACCCGCCGCCGGGTGATGAGGTGTTCTCCAAGTACTATTGGGAGCGGAAGTGCGATTTGATGTTTTACCCGGGCGCTCTCCGGGGCACGGATTCGGGGGATGAAGCGTGTGTGATGCGCTACTACTTCGCGACGGCGTACGAAGTGAAGGGGAAGAAAGACGCGTACTACGTGATGCGGCCGGGAGTGAAGATGCCGGAGTGCATCCTGTGCACGAGCCCGAAGGGGACGGGCGGGAACGCGGCATCGCACCAGCCGCAGCCTCGATTTGGCGATGCGGCGAACGGGCGTGGAAATTGTTTCAGCCAGATTTGTCCGAACGACGCCATTCCACCGAGGAGCATCGGGAGCAAAAAATGAAGACGTATCGCAGGCTTGTTGAATTGGGAATTCTGGCCGTGGCGGTGACGCTGGCGGCGGGCGGGTGCTCGAAGAAATCCGCTTCAGAGACGAAGACGGAAGCGCCTAGGCCAGAGGTGAAATCGGAGGCTCCGGTGACGACTGCGCCGGCAGTGAAGGCTCAAGCGCAGACTGCGCCGAAGCCGGTGGCTGCGAAACCGAAGGCTGCGCCTGAGCCTGAAGTGCCGCCGGAGCCGGTGCCGGAGGTTTTGTTTTCGGTGCAAGGGCTGGAGGCGGGGCAGGTCACGAATGACCGGCCGCTGTTTGTCAGCGTGCGGGTGGAGTCGTCGGTGGAGAAGGAGGCGGCGCTCACGCTGGCCCCGGCGAGCGGGCGGTGGAGCGATGGCGTGAGTGTGGAACTCGTGGCGGCGGGTGCGCTGGAGAACGTGTTGCTGCGGGCGAAACGGATCGAGACATCGGACGGCGATGCGGCGGCGACGCTCGGCACGGGGCAGGCAGCGGAAGGGTTGTGGTTATTTTCATCGGGCGAGGTGGCGACGCTTTCGCCGGGAGAGTATCGCGTGCGCGTGACGCTCTCGGTCGCGGATGGCGGGGGCTGGCGCGGGAAGGCGGCGGGCGAAGCGGTGGAGGTGACGTTGGTCGCGGCGGGCGGAAACGCGACGCCGCGGCAACAGACCGCGCAGGTGCTCGCGTTGGCTAACGAAGCGATGCTGGCGAAAGATTGGGCGAAAGCGGCGCAGGTGCTCGATGGGCGGCTGACGACGGAGCCGGACGATGTGGAGTTGTTGAAGGCGCGGGCGTTGCTGTGTTTGCAGGGCGACAATATCGTCGCGGCCCATGCGTGTGTGTCGCGGGCGTGGGCGCGTGGAGAGCGCGAGAAGTGGACGCATCCGCCGGTGGATCTTTATGCGATCAGCCAGGCGGTGATGGCAGCGATGGCGAAGGTGCCGGAGCCAGCGGCGAAGACGGCGTTGCCGACGTGGAGTTTTCCGCCGGCGGCGGTGATGGCGCCGGTTCCGAAAGTCACGCCGGGAGTGGGCGCGAAGTAGACGAGTAGGCAGGCCGGTTTTTTCTGAAGCGGGGCAGAAGAAATTTTCGCAGCCGTGGATGCGGGTGAATTTTGCGGTGCGCGGCGAGCGAGGTGACGTTTGATTAGCGCGGCCAGCTCGTGTACTGAGGGGCCTCATGGAGTCTGTCGTTATTAGTTCTCCGCGGGATTTGGGCGCGGGTGTGGTCGATGGGAAGGTCGAGGGGGAACTCACCCGGCTGTTGTATCGGCTGGCGTGGCTGGGGTTGTCGTCGAATTTCGTGGTGTCGATCGTGCTCGCGGCGGGTGTGTGGCCGCATTTTCCGAAGGCGTGGACGGCGACGTGGCTGGGAACGATGCTGGTGCTGACGGCGGTGCGGTGGCGGATGAGCCAGGTGTTTTTTTCGCGTCCGCGCGATGACGCAGAACTGCGCGTGTGGAGGCGGCGGTTTATCGCGGGGATTTTGCCGACGGGGATTTTATGGGGCGCCGGGGCGTGGGCGTTTCTGCATACGGAGGCGTTTTTGCCGCGCATCCTGGTCGTGTTTGTCGTGGTGGGGATGAACGCGGGGGCGGCGCGTTCGCTGGCGCCGGTGGCGGTGTCTCACTGGATCTATGTGCTGACGACGCTGGTGCCGATGGCGGGGGCGTTTCTGGCGACGGCGTGGGGGCGCGAAGGGTGGATGATCGTGGTGTCGGCGGTGGTGTACGCGTTTTTCCTCTGCAACACGACGAAGGTTCATCGCGCGGATTTGCGGGCGTTTCACCGGTCGATTTTCGAGAAAGAGGAATTGGTGGCGCGGCTGAATCTGGAGAAGGAGCGGGCGGAGGCGGCGAATCTGGCGAAGAGCGAGTTTCTCGCGACGATGAGTCATGAAATCCGCACGCCGATGAACGGGGTGATCGGGATGTTGCAGCTGCTGGAGGATTCGACGCTGACGAAGGATCAGCGGGTGCAGACGGAGGTGGCGCTGACGTCGGCGAACGCGTTGTTGCGGTTGCTCAATGACATTCTGGATCTGTCGAAGATCGAGAGCGGTAAGCTGGAGTTCGAGCGGATCGCGTTTTCGCCGGGCGGGGCGCTGGAGGAGGTGGCGGGATTGATGGCGGCGCGGGCGAGCGAGAAGAAACTGGGCTACCGCACGCGGATCGATGCGGCGTTGCCTGAGCAGGTGATGGGAGATCCGGCGCGTTTGAAGCAGGTGCTGGCGAATCTGATCGGGAATGCGATCAAGTTTACCGATCGCGGTGTGCTGGAGATGTCGGTTGTGCCGGTGGAGACGCGAGGGGCGGTGGCGGTGTTGCGGTTTAGCGTGAAGGATACGGGCATCGGGATGGATGAGGAGACGCAGAAGAAATTATTCGCGAAGTTCAGCCAGGGGGATGGATCGACGACGCGGCGATTCGGCGGGTCGGGGCTGGGGCTGGCGATTTCGCAGCAGCTGGTGCAGCGGATGGGCGGGGAGATCCGGGTGCGGAGCAAGCGGGGCGAAGGCGCGGAGTTTTATTTCGATCTGCCTATGGAACGGGCGGGACCGGTGGCGGTGGCCATGGATGCGGCGGGTAGTGTGCCGCCGTTTTTCTCGGGGCGGGTGCTGGTGGTGGAGGATGAAGTGGTGAACCAGCGGGTGGTCTCGGCGATGCTGAAGCGGCAGGGGCTGGACGTGGAGATCGTGGACAACGGGCTCGATGCGGTTGAGCGGGCGCTGGCGGGAGGCTGGTCGCTGGTGTTGATGGATGTGAGGCTGCCGGGGATCGACGGGCAGGAGGCGACGCGGCGGATTCGCGAGAGATTGCGTGGTGTGTCGCTGCCGATCGTGGCGTTGACAGCGAATGCGATGCCGGAGGATCGCGAGGCGTGCCTGCTTTCGGGGATGGACGATTTTCTGGCGAAGCCGGTGCAGCGGGAGCAGTTGACGGTGTGTTTGCGGCGATGGGTGAAAGCGGATGCGTCGCGGGGCGCGCCGCGAGTGACCAATGACCAATGACCATTGGCGGAATGTGGCGGTAGTTGTAATTGGTAGTTGGTCGGACGCAGGCGGGGAGCGGCGCGTGTGGGCATGAAAAAGCCCGCGGCGTTTGGGGCGCGGCGGGCTGGGAAGTTGAGAGAGTTTTTTAAGAACTCAGGCGCGACCGAGGTAGGTGCCGTCGGCGGTGGAGACGCGGATGATTTCGCCTTCTTTGACGAAGAGGGGAACTTGGACGACGAGGCCGGTCTCGAGTTTGGCGGGTTTTTGGACGTTGGAGGCGGTGTCGCCTTTGATGCCGTCGGCGCTTTCGACAACCTTGAGGTTAACGGCGCTGGGGACTTCGACGGTGAGGGGTTTTTCGTCGACGAAGAGGACGTCCACTTTGCCGCCTGCGGTGAGATAGTTTTTCACGTCGCCGAGGGTGGTTTCGCTGAGCTCGATCTGATCGAAGGTCTCGGGATCGATGAAGGCGAAGGTGTCGCGGTCGGCGTAGCTGAACTCGAGGGTGCGCTTATCGGTGGGGAGGACTTCGATGGTGTCGGTGGAGGCGAAGCGTTGGTCGAGGGCTTTGCCGTAGCGGAGATTGCGCATCTTGATCTGCACAAAGGCGCGGAGATTGCCCGGGGTGCGGTGCTGAGTCTCCATGACGAGGTGGGGCTCGTTGTTGAACTTAATGACTTGGCCTTTGCGGATATCGTTGGCGGAGGGCATGACGAGGGACGGAGTTTCGAGTGATTAAAGGGTGTTGGGATATTCGTGGGCGCGACGGGGTGTCAACTGCGGAGCCGGGGGGCGAATGGCTGCGTTGAAGATCGGCGAAGGGCCAGGGGCGGAGGGCGGAGCGTGTGCGTGGAGAACGCTCAACGCTCAACTTTCAACGCTGAACGCTTAAGTGGGAGGACGGCGCGGTCTGGCTCGGAGGCGTCGCGCGAGCGCGAGTCCTACGGGATCCGGCGGTGCGGGATAAGGTGGCGCGGTATCAGGCGGCGAGGGGGATTTTGGACTTGGGCTCGGAGGCGGGGGCGGGAGCGGAGTCGGTTTTTTCGGAGAGTTGGACGCCGGTGAGTTTGAGAATTTGTCCGACCAGATCGTGGAGGCTGGCGGCCTGGCCGCTGAGCTCGGTGGAGGTGGCGGCTGCTTCTTCGGCGCTGGCGGCGGTGGATTGGGTGAGTTTGTCGAGTTCGGCGACGGTGCGGTTCACTTCGCTGACGCCGGTGGCTTGTTGACGGGAGCCGGAGGCGATCTCGGCGATGAGGGCGTCCATGCGGCGGACTTTGTCGACGATGGCGGTGAGGGAGTGGCTGACGCGTTCGCTGACGGCGGCGCCTTGCTGGCTGGTGCGGATGGACTCTTCGATTTTCTCGGCGGTCTCGCGGGCTGCCTGGACGCTGCGCTGGGCGAGGGAGCGGACTTCGTCGGCGACGACGGCGAAACCGGCGCCGGCTTCACCGGCACGGGCGGCTTCGACGGCGGCGTTGAGGGCGAGGAGGTTGGTTTGGAAGGCGATCTCGTCGATGGTCTTGATGATTTTGGAGATGTTGGCGCTGGATTGCTGGATGGCCTGCATGGAGGAGGTCATCTCCTGCATCTCGACGGCACCGGAGTCGGCGGCGGTGCGGGCTTCTTTGGCGAGGGCGAGGGAGTTGTCGGCGTGGCCGGCGTTTTGGGAGGTCATGCCGGTGATTTCTTCGAGGGCGGCGCTGGTTTCCTCGATGGTGGCGGCTTGTTTGGAGGCGCTGGAGGAGAGGGATTCGGCGCTGGCGGAGAGTTCGCGGGAGCCGTCGGCGATGGCGAGGGCGGCGGTGTCGAGGCGCTCGGTGATCATGCTTTGAACGAAGATGAACTGGCGGAAGCGGTAGGCGGCGACGACGAGGACGGCGCTTTCGCCGACGACGAAGGCGGCGTGGACGAGGACGATGTTGAAGGAGGCGTCGTAGTTGAAGACGCTGGCGGGGAAGAAGAGCCAGAAGAGGACGTGGTGGAGGGCGATGGTGACGGCACCGACGATGACGGGGGTGACGCGGGCGAGGCCGGTGAGAGCGGCGAGGGCGGCGAAGACGTGAAAATGCATTTCGATCATGCCCTTTCCGAGGTGGATGAGGAGGCCGCTGTAGGAAAGGAGCGCGGCGGCGATGGCGGCGGAGGTAAGCGCCCCGGCGGGGCGGAGCCAGAAGAGGAGGAGCGGGCCGCTGGTGATGAGGGCGGAGCCGATGAGGGCGACTGACATCTTAGTGCCGAACATCCAGGCGGCGAAGGCCATGAGCGGCGCGTGGGCGATGAGGCCGGCGATGGCCCAGCGGTGAGTGCGGGCGTAGTAGTTTTGCGCGAAGCTGGTGGTCATGAGGTAAAGTTATTTGAGCGAGAGCGGATCGAGGCGGGAGCGGAGTTCCTGGCTGATGGCGCAACCGAAAGACGGATACGCGGGGACGTTCTGGCCCTGGCGGACGCGGTCCATGATGGAGGCGTCGAAGAGGGCGGCGGCGTTGATGCCGGGGCGGGAGGGGGCGTAGCCGCCGCTGTAGGCGGTGGTGCCGTCGGGGGCGTGGAGGGCGAGCCAGGGAGCGCCCTGGAGGCCGGTTCGGCGGGTGAAGTCGGCGGGAGAGAGTTGTTCGGCGGCGAAGCCGGCGGCCTGGAGCTGGCGGAGGAGGGCGGGCTGGTGGCCGACGAGGAGGATTTTTTCTTCCCAGCCGGGGCGGGGGCCGCGGGCGATGAGGGCGTCGGCCACGTAGGCGGAGCAGCCGCAATCGGCGCCGAGAGCGTGGGTGGCGCGCCAAGTGCCGGAGGCGGGCGCGGAGGAAAGGGTGGTCGCGGGGAGCGGGAGGGCGTGGACGGCGACGAGGAAGGCGGAGAGGACGGCGACGATGGAGAACCACGCGCCGAAGATCAGGGCGGGGGTTTTGGAGACGGTAGAGGACTTGGCGGGTGATGCGGCCACCCTCTGATTATCGGCTGGGGCGGGGCGGTTTTTAGGATGACCGGGCTAACTGGTTGTGGGTTATCGGAATAAACTGGTGGCGGAAAATCCGGGATCAGGGGCGGTTCGCAAAGTGGCGCCGAGCTGCGGGCGATGTCGCTCCGGCGCGTTGGGGACAACGCGGCCTACCTCGGATCAGGGGGCGACTTTGTTTCGGGCGGCCCAGGAGGGGTATTTTTTGAGGATCTCGGCGGGGCGGTCGTCGTACCAGGCGTAGCCGCCACGGCGTTCGCGTTCGATTTCGGTGAGCGAGTAGTGGATGACTTCGTCGCGGCCGATGAAGATGGGGCGCTCGGTGCCGAGTTCGTAGAAACGGGCCCAGATCGGCGGGGCGGCAGGATCGGCGGTGACGATGCCATCGCGGCCCTCGGGGGTTTTGACGCGGGCGAAGCGGATGCCGGTGAGTTTGGTGCGCTCGAACCAGACGACGGCGCCTTGGATGGAGGCGACGATTTCGGGCGAGGGGTTTTCGAGCGACATGAGAAAGCGGACTAGGCCGGCGCTTTCCTGGGCGGTGAAGCAGGCGGGTTCGAACTTGCGGGCGGGGGCGGGGGCGAAGGTGTTTTCGTCGTGCTGGGCGGCCCAGACGGTGAGTTTACCGTCGACGGCGATCTGGCACTTGAGGACGCAGGCGATGCCGCGTGCGAGAGCATCGGCGGAGCGGATACGGCGGGGTTCGTCGACGAAGGCGAAGGGGGCTTTGGCGTCGGTGACGTCGCGGAGGATTTCGAGGACGTTGCGGGTGGCGTCGTCGTTGAAGGTGATGTGGCTGTAGTAGCCTTTGCGGAGGGGGAAGAACTGGGGCCAGCCGCCGTTGGCGTACTGGGCGGCGAGGAGGTAATCGAGGCCGCGGAGGAAGGCGTCGCGGTAGGTTTTTTCGCCGGTGGCGGTGACGACGGAGGCGAGGTAGCGGAGTTGGGTGGTGGTGCCGCCGTTGTCGATGGTGGCGGCGGATTTGCTGGCGTCGGGGTGGGTGTCGCGGGCGATGCGGTCGGCATCGGGGAGGGCGACGGTCATGTCGGTGTTTTTTTGCCAGCCGCCGGAGGGAGTTTGGTAGGAGAGGATGCTGTCGGCGATGGCGCGGGCCTCGGGGGTGGCGTACCAGGCGGCGGGCTGGCGGTTGATCTCGCCCCAAGGGACGGCGGCGAAGAGCGGGGCGGCGAGCAGAAGGGCGAAGGTGGAGAGGAGGCGGCGCATGGCGTGGAGGAGAGACGAGCGGGAGATGGGAGTCGTTTCAGAAAAAAGCCCGGCGGGCGGGGAACGCCGGGCCGGGCTGGAGTGAGAGAGGGTATCGAGATCAGGCTTTGACGTCGGGGATCGAGACGGTCTCAAGCTTGGGAGAGAGCGAGTGGAGGATCAGCAAGGCGAGGACATATGCCGATGCTGCGATGATGAAAAGTGGCACGTAGCCGCCCGCGTTGATGATGAATCCGACCTGGCCGGCGAGGAGGGCGCCGCCGAGGCCGCCACACAAACCTCCGATACCGACGACTGAGCCGACGGCGCGTTTAGGGAATTGATCGGAAACCGTGGTGAAGAGATTGGCGCTCCAGCCTTGGTGCGCGGCGGTTGCGAGCGAGATCAGCGCTATGGCTAACACGATGCTGCTCGTCATCGAGGCGAACACGATTGGCACTACGCAGAGGGCACAGATGAGCATGGTGACTTTGCGGGCCTTATTCACGGACCAGCCCATGCCGATGAACTTCGTGGCGAGCCAGCCGAAGAACACGCTGCCGCCGTCGGAGACGAGGTAGATGACAAGGAAGGGAATGCCGACGGTCTTGAGATCGAGTTTGGTGGTGAAAGCCGGGTTGCTGTTGAAGAAGGTCGGCAGCCAGGTCAGATAGAACCACCAGATGGCGTCGGTCATGAATTTCGGAATGGCGAAGGCCCACGTAGAGCGGTATTTGATGAGTTCGCGCCATTTGACCGGCTTTTCGATCTCGGGCGGGCCGTCCTGGTTGATGTGAGCCAGTTCCTCCGGGGTAACCTTGGGGTGTTCGTGAGGCTTGCGGTAGGTGCCGAGCCACCAGAAGAGCACGAGAGCGCCGACGGCGCCTGTGACGATGAAGGATGCGCGCCAGCCCCAGTGTGCGATGATGAAAGGCACGCAGACGGCGGTGAGAATGATGCCGACGTTCGCCCCCGCGTTGAAGATGCCCGTCGCGAAACTACGCTCTTTTTTCGGAAACCATTCGGAGACTGTTTTGATGGCTGCCGGGAAGTTACATGCTTCGCCGATGCCGAGAAGACCGCGCGCGAATTTCATTCCGAGGACATTACTGACGAGTCCGTGGAGAACGGCTGCAACGCTCCACACCGTGATGCCGGTGGCGTAGCCGCGGCGCACGCCGATGCGATCAATCATCCATCCCGCGAGAAGGAATCCAAACGCGTAGGCGTATTTGAACCACTCATCCATTTTGCTTACGATGATGCGGAATTGCGCGAGATCCGCGTCAGTCAGCGGTTGGTCGAGCGGTATGCCCAGCATTTGATGCCGGAAGGTCGTGTCGAGGATCGTGAACGAGAAGACGTTGCGATCGATGTAGTTGATCGTGGTGGCCAGGAAGAGCACGGCGCAGATGCGCCAGCGGTAGCGGCCGAGTGGGGAACCCGCGGGGGCGGGTTGTGCGGTTTGCATGTGGTGTATGGGGGGAATGGTGTACGCCGGAAGCGATCAGGTGATGCGGCGGGGCACTGTTGTTGTCATTCGCCCAAACAGTTCACGCCCATTTTTTGGAATGAGCACGGGTATTCACTGCTTACATGAGGCCCAGCAATCGGGGAAGGGCTAGGGACAGCCATGGGATGTAGGTGATGGCGATGAGGGCCACCGCCATGGCGATGAAGAAGGGGATCGCGGCGGGGACGACACGGGCGAGGGAAATTTTGCCGACGCTGCAGCCGACGAACAAACATGTGCCGACGGGCGGGGTGCAGAGGCCGATGCAGAGGTTGGCGATCATGACGATGCCGAAGTGGACGGGGTCCATGCCGAGGCCGATGACGACGGGGAGGAAGATCGGGGTGAAGATCAGGACGGCGGGGGTCATGTCCATGAACGTGCCAACGACGAGGAGCAGGACGTTGATCAGGAGGAGGACCATGATCGGGTTGGCGGAGAGGGTAAGCATGGCGTCGCTGACCATCTGGGGAACGCGTTCGTAAGCGAGGACCCAGCTCATGGCCTGGCTGGCGCCGACGAGCAGCATGACGACGGAGGTCGTGAGGGCGCTGCGCAGGAGGATCGCGGGGAGGTGTTTTGTCTTCACCTCTTTGTAGAAAAACATCGCGAGGATGAGGCAGTAGGCGACGGCGATGGCGGAGGCTTCGGTGGGGGAGAAGAAGCCGCCGAGGATGCCGCCGAGGACAATGACGACGAGAAACAAGCTCGGGAGGGCGCTGATGAAGCCCTTTATAATGCCGGGCGGGGGCGGCGTGAGGTTGTAGGCGGCCGGGGCGTCGGGCGTTTTGGCCGGGGCGGGTTTGAGGAAGCGGACGGTGACGAAGCTGGCGAGCATGAGGGCCAGTCCGACGACGATGCCGGGGACGACGCCCGCGAGGAAGAGGGCGGCGACGGAGACGTTTCCGGAGACGACGGCGAAAACGATCATGATGTTGCTCGGGGGAATGAGCAGGCCGGTGGTGGCGGAGCAGGCGGTGAGGGCGACGGCGAAGCTGCGCTTGTAGCCTTTTTCCTCCATCTGCGGGATCATGAAGCCGCCGATCGAGGAGACGGCTGCGGCGGCGGAGCCGGAAACGGCGCCAAAGAGCATGCAGGTGAGCGTATTCACGTAGGCGAGACCGCCGGGAAAACGGCCGACGAGCGACGTGGCGAAATCCATGAGGCGGCGGGCCATGCCGCCGTCGCCCATGAGAACGCCGGAGAGGACGAAGAACGGGATGGCGAGCAGGGGGAAGCTGGCGATGCCGGTGGAGAGGCGCTGGGCGACGACGTAGCCGGTGGGGACATCGCCGAGGGTGGCGATGGTGGCGACGCTGGCCAGACCGATGCAGATGGCGATGGGGACGTTCAGGAGCAGGAGCCCCACGAACATGACGAGGAGAATGGTGACTTCAGCGGACATGGCTCAGCCTTCCTTGGGGGAGTTCGTCGCGGCGACGGGGTTGGGTTTGAGGAGGTGTTCGATGGCGAAGGCGCAGATGAAGAATCCGCTGATGGGGACGGCCGAGTAGAGGTAGCCGATGCGCCACTGGAGAACGGGGGTGAGCTGGTTGGTCGCAAGCGTTTCGGCGACGAGCCGGCTGCCGCCGTAGAGAAGGGCGAAGCCGCCGAAGACGAGGGCGGCGAGCTCGACGATCACGGCGACGACGCGCTGGGCGGAGGGATCGAGTTTGCCGACGAAGTAGTCGACGCCGAGGTGTCCATAACCCCGATACGTGAGGGCACCGCCGAGGAGGGAAACCCAGACGAGAAGGTAAACGGCGAGTTCCTCGGTCCAGTCGCTGGGGCGGATGCCGGGGACGTAGCGGGAGATGACGCCCCAGAGGACATCGAGGACGAGGGCGGCGAACAAGGAGATGGTGAACCACTCCAGGCCGCGCACCACTTTCTGCCAGAAGGCGGAGAAGGCGTTCATGGGTGCGGGTTATTTGACGGCGCGGATGCGGGTGACGAGTTCGCCCATGCGCGGGGCGAGGTTCTCGTACATGGAGGCGGTGGCGTCGATGAAGGGCTGCTTCTCGGGACGGTAGATGGTGACGCCGGCTTTCTCGACGGTGGCGAGGGCCTCGGCGGTTTTTTCGGTCCAGAGTTTGCGCTGGAAGACGACGGATTCGTCGGCGGCCTGCTGCACCCACTGGCGGCTTTGCTCGGGGAGATTTTCCCAGATCTTCTGGCTGAAGATGATGATGTCGGGGATGCGGGTGTGTTCGTTCAGCGAGAAATGTTTGGCGACCTCGTAGTGGCGGCTGGTGAGGAAGCTGGGGGGGTTGTTTTCAGCACCGTTGACCATGCTTTGCTGGAGGGCGGTGTAGAGTTCGCCCCATGGAATCGGGGTGGGACCGCCGCCGAGGGTGACGATGAGGTCGCGGGCGGTTTTGCTGCTCATGACGCGGAGTTTGAGTTCCTTGACGTCGGCGGGGGTCTGGATGGGACGGTTGACGGTGTAGAAGCTGCGGCTGCCGGAGTCGTAGTAGCAGAGGCCGTGGACGCCGATGGATTCGCCGGCGGCGAGGAGTTCTTTGCCGACGGGGCCGTTGAGGACGTTCCAGTAGTGGTCTTCGTCGCGGAAGAGGTAGGGGAGGCCGAAAACAGCCATGTCGGGGACGAAGCCTTCCATGGCACCGGCGGAGGTTTTGACCATGGCGAGGGCGCCGCGCTGGCATTGTTCGATGCACTCGGGTTCGGAGCCGAGCTGGCCGTTGGGGAAGACTTGGATTTTGACGGCTCCGGAGGAGAGTTCGGCGACGCGTTTGGCCATGAACTCCATCGCGGTGTGGACAGGATGGGCTTGATCGAGGGCGTGGCCGAGTTTGAGAACGGTGGTGCGTCCTCCCTCGGCGCTCGCGGAGGCGCGTTCGGAGCGGATGAAACCGATGAAGGCGGTGGCGGTGAGGAGTGAGCCGGCGACGAGGCCGACAAAGAGGAAGGAGAAGGCTTTTCTATCCATGGATGGGGGAGCTGCGAAGATGGGCGTCGGGCGGAGGAAAGAGCGAGGGGGGATTTTATTTGGCGGCGGGAGCCGGGGCGGGTGGAGGGACTGAGTTGGCGGCGCGGGCGGTTTTGGCGGGGATGATGTTCACGTTTTCCAATGTGATCTTGCCGGTGTGCTGGAGGACTTCGGTCATGGTGATGCCGGAGAAGGTGGAGTTGGCGATGCGGATGTCGTCGATCTCGGCGCCGGGGAAGCTGCGTACGAACATGACGCGCGGGCTGCCGGTGCTGACGATGTTGTTCATGCTGACGTTGCGGACGACGGCTTTGTGCGCGCCCTTCGCGCCTTCTTCGTAGAGGAGGTCGATGGTGAGGACGGACTCGGCGACGCGGCCGATCTGGACGTTGCGCATGTGGACGTTTTCGAGGATGCCGCCGCGGACGGCGTTATTCTTGAAGCGGAGGGCGCGATCGAGGTTGGGGCTGTCCATCACGCAGTTTTCGGCGAAGACGTTGCGGATGCCGCCGGAGCATTCGGAGCCGAGGACGACGCCGCCGTGGCCGTCTTTGAACTCGCAGTTGCGGATGATGATGTTTTCCGAGGGCACGCCGATGCGGCGGCCGTCGTCGTTGCGGCCGGACTTGATGGCGATACAGTCGTCACCGGTGTCGAACTTGGTGTTTTCGATGAGGACGTCGCGGCAGGACTCGGGGTCGCAGCCGTCGGAGTTGGCGCCGTGCGAGTTGATGGTGACGCCACGCACGGTGATGTTTTGCGAGAGGACGGGATTGATGACCCAGAATGGCGAGCGGAGCAGGGTGACGTCCTCGATAAGGATGTTTTTGCAGCGGTAGAACTGGATGAGCGGAGGGCGCAGGTATTCGCCGGGGCCGTACACGCGGTTTTGCGGGAGGCTGCCGTCGTTGGCCTCCTTCATGAGGCGGGTGCGGCTGGCGCGGGCGAGGGGGACTTCGGGCTTGGTGTTGGCGTCGATTTTCACCCAGCCCCACCAGTTGGAGTAGTCGGCTTGGCCGTCGATGGTGCCTTTGCCGGTGACGGCGATGTTTTCCTGTTCGAAGGCGTAGATGAGCGGCGAGTAGTTCATGCACTCGACGCCTTCCCAGCGCGTGAAAACGACGGGGTAGTGTTTCGGGTCGGTGAGGAAGAGAAGTTTGGCACCCTCGTCGAGGTGGAGGTTGACGTTGCTCTTCAGGTGGACGGCGCCGGTGTGGAAGGTGCCGGCGGGGATGAGGACGACACCGCCGCCTGCTGCGTGGCAGGCGTCGATGGCCTTGCGGATGGCTTCGGAGGAATCGCCTTTGCCATCGGTCGGAGCGCCGTAGCTGACGATGGAGAATTCGCGCTTGGGGAAGGTCGGGGCTTTGATGCGGGCGAGGATCGCGGGCATTTCTTCGGTCCAGGCTTTGCGGGAGGCGTCGTCGGCGAAGGTGTGGAGCAGCGGGGAAGCGGCGGGTGCGGCGGCAGGGGAGATGGAGGAAGACGCCGAGGAAGCAGGCGCGGTGGAGGCGAAGAGGTTTACCGCGACGGGGGCGGGCGCGGGGATCGCGGAAGCGGGGGCATTGATGGCGAGGAGGCGGTCGAGCTCGATGCCGGCGAGGACGAAGGGGCCGGTGCCCTTGGCGTCGTTATCCACGATGGGTTCGCTGATGTAGTATTCGAAGGAACCGTCGCGGCCGAAGCCGAGGCCGGCGACTTTGCAGCAGCGGGTGAGTTTGGTGGCGCCGGTGGAGTCGGTGCGGATGAATTCGCGGATGATGCCGTCGTAGCCCTTGATGACGGCCGGGAGGTAGGCGTCGCGCGGGAGGATGCCCTGGTTGATGGCTTTGGCCATCGAGTAGACGAACATCGAGGAGGCAGTGGCTTCGAGGTAGTTGCCCTTGCGGTTACCCTGATCGGTGACCTGCCACCAGACGCCGGTGGCGGGGTCCTGGTATTTGATCACGCCGTCGGCGAGCTTCTTGAAGATCGCGGCGATCTCGGCGCGGGCTTTGTGATCGGCGGGGAAATAATCGTAGGCGTCGACGAGGGCCATGGCGTACCAGCCGATGGCGCGGCTCCAGAAATTAGGGGAGAGGCCGGTGGTTTTGTTGGCCCAGGACTGTTCGCGGGATTCATCCCACGCGTGGTAGAAGAGGCCGGTTTTTTCGTCGTAGGTGTGTTTGGCGACGAGGCGGATTTGTTGGGCGACGTCGTCGAAGATGGCGGGCTCGTTGAAGGTGCGACCGTATTCGGCGTAGAACGGCGAGCCCATGAAAAGGCCGTCGAGCCACATCTGGTGCGGGTAACGGTTCTTATGCCAGAAGCCGCCTTCCTTGGTGCGCGGATGGGTTTTCAGGTGCTCGCGTAGAACGTCGAGTGTGCCCTTGTAGCGGGCGGGCTGGCCGGTGCGTTTATAGAGAGTGAAGACGGCTTTGGCGGGGGCGACGTGGTCGATGTTATATTCTTCCAGTTTGTAGTGCTGGATGGTGCGGCCGTCGGCGGAGAGGAAGGAGTCGATGGTGCCCTGGACCCACGGGAGATAGCGGTCCTGGTGGAGGCGGGCGTCGAGGCCGAGGAGGGAGTTGAGGAAGAGGAAATTGGCGTAGTCCCACTTGGCGGCGGGGTAGGCCATCTTGGTGCCGAGGCGGGCGACTTCTGAGTTGCCGAGGCGGGCGGACCAGATGAGCGGGGTGGCGTCGCCGAAGGTGGTTGGTTGTGCGGCACCGAGGGGGCACACGACGGCGAGGAAGAGCGCGCTAAGAATTAGGGGAAAAGAGCGGAGACGGCAGGCGGAAGATAATGCGGGCATGAAGGAGAACGGGTGGGGGATTTACGCCGAGATCGGGCGATCCGATCTGGCGGGGCGGTCGATTCGGGTGATGCGAGGGGGCTGACGTTTCGGACGGGGTTCAGTTGCGTCAAATTCTTTCGGACAAGTGTCCGAACGTGTCCGAATTGTGCGAGGACAGTTTGGGGCTCTGTCGATTTCCCGTATTTGACAGTCTGTGCGGTGGCTCCCTATCTGGTCGCAGCGTCCAAAAAATTGTGAGCAGTTCCCCGCAGAAAACACCCCAGCCCCGCATCCGCTCTTCAACCGACTTCGCCCGCTATGTGGGCCTGGCCCGAACGACGGTTTCGCGTGTGCTTAACGGGCAGCCTGGCCTGAAGAAAAAGACGATCGAGAGGGTGAATCGCGCCATCGAAGAAACGGGATTCGTGCCCAATGCCTATGCTCTCCATCTCAAAGGCAAGCGCACATCGACCATCGGTGTGTGTATGCAAAACTTGATGACACAGACGCTGGTGCACAAGCTGGCGTCGCTTCAGCAGAGGCTGCGCGACAAGGATTTCACGACGTTTATCGAGGTGGTTGATCCCGAGAGCAGCTGGGATGTGATCCGGCATTTTCTGTCTCTGCGCGTGGATGCGGTGGTGTTTATCGGCTATTTCGACGAAGATCAGATGACTCAGCATCTGAAGAGCCTGGCGACGAGCGGGACGCCGAGCACGGTCATCGACCATTTCGGCATCAAAGGAGCCAATACCGTTTCCCTCGATCGTGTGCGCGGGATGGCGGGGATCGTGGAACATTTATATGCTCTCGGGCACCGGACCTTCGGATTGCTGGCGTACTCGGATACGGTGCGAAGCACGCTCGATCGCGCGCGGGGAATCCGGGAATCGCTGGCGACGCACGGGTTGGATTTCGACAAGTGCACGGTATCCCTCGATCACCTGCATGTGCGTGGGAACGATTTCGAGTATGGCCGCGCACTGGCGAAGAGTTTTGTCGAGCGCGGCAACCTGCCGACGGCGTTTATCGCGCTCAACGATGAGATCGCGGTCGGGGCGATGCACGGATTGAAGGAGCTGGGGGTGCGCGTGCCTGACGATGTTTCCGTCACCGGCTTTAATAATCAGGACATCTGCCTGATGACCGCGCCGAGTCTCACGAGTGTGGATCAGCGCATCGATGTCACGGTTGAGGCCGCTGTGGAGATGCTGCTTTCGCAGATAGACAAGACGCCGCGTAACAAGCCGCTTGTTCGCATGATCGACCCACAGTTGATTATCCGTGCTTCGACGGGACCGGCGCGGCGCTGACAAGTCGCAGATTGATTTTTTCCGCTTTGGGCTCGTGGCTGGTGGCGAGCTCCCGGCGTTTCGTTCTTATCTCCGCGCTTGCGCTGACGGAGTGGTTTCGCAGAAATTCCGGCCCAAATCTTTATGAAACAACGCACTCTCGCGCGTGAAGTCTCGATCCAAGGCAGCGCGCTGCACACCGGCGAATCCGTCTCTCTGACGATCAAGCCAGCGCCGGTGGACCACGGCATCGTTTTCAAGCGTATCGATCTCAGTGGCGCGCCCGAACTCCGGCCCCGCGTCGATCAAGTCACCGATTTGGTACGCGCGACGACCATCCAGGTCGGTCATGCGAAAATCCATACGGTGGAGCATGTGCTCAGCGCGTTGCACGGCTGCGGCGTCGACAATGTTACTATCGAAATGAACGCCTCTGAGCCGCCGATTCTCGATGGTTCGGCGAAACCGTTCGTCGATCTTCTGATGCAGGGTGAGCCGATCGAGCAGGACAAGGATCGGGAATATTTTGTGTTGGAGGAGGCCGTTTCAGTGCAGAAAGGAAACTCGTCGATCATCGCACTGCCTCACGATGGCTTGAAGATCACCTGCACGTCGGCCGACGACCGCGGTATTCACACACAGCATCTCACGCTGAATATCGATCCTGACGTGTTCATGACGCAGGTTGCCGCCGCCCGCACATTCACGATCTACGAGGACATCGAGGAACTGCTGAAGCTGGGCAAGATCAAGGGCGGATCGCTCGACTGCGCCGTGGTTATCCGTGGCGATAAAATCCTTTCGAAGGAAGGCCTGCGCTTCAAAGACGAGTTCGTCCGTCACAAGATTCTGGATATCATTGGCGACATTGTGCTGCTGGGTCTGCCGCTCAAAGCACACATTATCGCGACGCGACCCGGGCACGCGATCAATGCCGAGCTTACCAAGGCGCTCGCTGCGAAACTCGAGGAGAAGAAGAAAGGTCCGAAGAAAAAGCCGCGTCCGGCGATGGTCATGCCCAGCGAGACTTCGCTGGATATTCGCCGCATCCTGGACACGCTTCCCCACCGTTATCCCTTCGTGATGCTCGATCGCGTCGTCGAGTTCATCGGTGAAGACGCGCTCGTCGCGATCAAGAACGTCAGCATCAACGAACCGTTTTTTCAGGGGCACTTTCCGAACAATCCTGTGATGCCGGGCGTGCTTCAACTTGAGGCAATGGCTCAAGCCGCAGGTATTTTGATGCTCCGCCGCGGCTCCAGCGAAGGGAAGACATCGCTGTTCATGAGTGCCGACAAGGTGAAGTTCCGCAAACCAGTGCGCCCGGGCGACCAGCTCATCATCAACGCCAAGCTCACCAAAACTCGCGGCGCGAAACTCGCCACCGCAGAGGTGACCTGCACGGTTGATGGCACGGTGGTTTCCTCCGGCGAACTGATGTTCGCCATTCTCGATACGAGCGAACTCGACTGATCTCCATGGCCACGAAAATTCACGCAACCGCAGTCATCGAGCCTGGAGCGCAGCTGGGGGCGGACGTCGAGATCGGCCCCTTCGTTTTTATCGGCGGGGCCGTTCGCCTCGGCGATGGCACGTGCATTCATCATCACGCGAGTATCGAGGGAAACACCGTGCTGGGGACGCGTTGCGAGGTGTTTCCCCACGCCAATCTGGGGGCGAAAACCCAGGATTTGAAGTACAAGGGCGGCAATCCTGGTGTGCGCATCGGCGATCGGAATGTGTTTCGTGAATACGTCACGGTCCATGCGGCCACCAATGATGGCGATCTCACCGTAATCGGTGACGACAATACCATCCTCGCTTACACCCATGTCGCTCATGACTGCGTGATCGGCAGCCATACCGTGATGAGTAACGGCACCATGCTGGCGGGGCACGTTCACGTCGAAGATCACGTGGTGATGGGCGGCTACTCCGGTGTGCATCAATTCTGCCGCATCGGAGCGCATGCGATGGTCAGCGCCTGCGCGAAAGTTGTGCAGGACATCCCGCCCTTCTTCATCGCTGACGGCACTCCGGCGGTGATCCGGTCGATGAATAAAGTGGGGCTTGAGCGCCGCGGCTACAGTGTCGAGCAGATCGACCGGGTGAAACAAATCTACCGCATTCTCTTTCGCGACGGATTGAATCGCACGCAGGCGCTGGAAAAACTCCAGCAACATCCGCAGGTTTCCAGCGCCGAGTTTCAGCTCGTGCTGGGCTTTGCAGCGAAAAGTGAACGGGGACTGGCTCCGGGTTCGGCGTGAACGGCTCAAGGGGGCATCCACACCGAACAGGGAGGCGGTCGCGGGATAACCCCTTACTTCTTCTTGTAGACGACCGCAGGGTCGAACAGGCGCTCAGCAGTGTATTGAAGTTCGAATGACCTGCCTTCGGCCGCTGCGTCGATGTCGCCGAGTTTGCGGTAGAAACAGCTCTTGTAGCCGTTGTGGCACGAGGCGTTGGCCGCGCCTGTTTGCTCGACCTTGATGAGGACGACGTCCTGGTCGCAATCGGTGTAGAGTTCTTTCACCCATTGGACGTTTCCGGACTCTTCGCCTTTCACCCAGAGCTTGTTTCGGGAGCGGCTCCAATAAGTGGCCTTCTTGGTTTTTAAGGTGTGGGCGAGCGACTCGGCGTTCATGAACGCGAACATCAGCACCTGGCCGGTGGCGACGTCCTGCGTGATGCAGGGAATCAGGCCGTCGGGACCGAATTTTGGCTGGAGCGTTTTGCCGAGTTCGATCTCGGCCGTGTTGGTGCGGGCGGGAAATGACATGTTAGAAAAGAGAGTGGGGGATTGTGGGAAATGTACACGCCAGCGTTACGCTGGCGGTGCGAGAAGTCATGAATCGAGCGGAGCGGAAACAGGCTTTATGAACGGCCAGCGGAGACTGATTGCAGCTGCTCAATAGTCTGTCCGCTCCGATCAATGTCGCGCGGAGAGATCGGCGAGCAGTTCGTAGCCGTAAAGACCGGTGCGGTGGCCGTCGCTGAAATCGAAGCGCAGCGCATAATTGCCAATGCGCTCGAAGTTCAAAACCCGCACGCCCGTGAAGTCCTTTTTCTCCCCGCCGCCGTACTGATTGCCGAAGATATCTTTTTCGCCGCGCGTTTCGGCGCTGGGGGAAGCGGCGCGCAACTCGGAGCCAGTATAGTACGATTCCGTCCCATCGTCCCAAGCGATGGCGACCTCGTCTCCGATGAGCTGGATGTTCTGCGGCGTTTTCAGGCCGCCAACTTGGGCAAAGAGGCGCGGCGATGTGAATAACTTTTTGCCACGAACGGGCATTAAAGTCGGGTCTCGGCTTGACGATATTGGGTTAAAATGGGTTGAAATGGGGCACTTTGGGGCGCCTTTCGCCCTGTTAGCTATGGCATCACCCGGAAAACCGTTCTACACCGGCCTCTTCAGGCACACGTTGGACGACAAGAATCGCCTCACGATTCCGTCGGCGTGGCGCTCTGCGCACGGTGATAGCGATACGTTCCTGGCCACGCCGCATCCGGATGGTTACATCGCCATCCTTCCGCCCGCCGAAGTGGAGAAGCTCTACGAGAAGGCTTCGCAGAAGGCCCTGACCGATCGCGACGCGCAGGATGCGTTTGCCCGGTTCTTCGCCGCTTCGCTCGCGTTCACATTCGATAAATCCGGGCGCATCGGCCTCAGCGACGAATTGCGCCGCCACGGTGCGATCGACAAGGACGCGGTCCTCGTCGGCTCGCTCAACAAGTTCAGCATCTACAGCCCCTCCCGTTGGGCTCAGGTGGAGCAGAGGACGGCCGGAGACAACTTCGGCGACCTCATGCGCCGCATCGGGATTTAAGCACCATGAGCAACGACTCCCACTCGTCCGGCGTCCGACTCTCAGGTTTCGCGGCGGCCAGCCTCTGGCATCGCCGCCTCGTTCGCACAAACGCCCTGAACTACGTGCGCGTCCGTCCGCGTCTCGCGGCCGAACTGGTTCTTCACTCCGTCCTTCGCGAAAGCGATTCGTCTTCAACAGCGCCGCGCAGGCCCGCCGACAGCCGACATGCTGCTTGACGCAGAGATCGCATCCATGCCGACCGGCCACAATCCCGTCCTTCTTCGCGAGGTCATCGACCTGCTCGCGCCCAAACCAGGCTCGCGCATTCTCGACGGCACGTTCGGTGGCGGCGGGCACACGCGGGCAGCATTGGATGCGGCCACGGGTGTCAGCGTGGTCGCCTTCGACCGCGACCCGGCGGCACTCGTGCGCGCTGAGTCACTGAAATCCGAATACGGTGAACGCTTCGAACTCGTCTCGGCCGATTTCGGACGCCTTGGCGAACTGGCCAAAGGCGAGTTTGACGGCGCGATGTTCGATCTCGGTCTCTCGTCGTTCCAGCTCGACGAGGCTGAGCGCGGCTTTGCCTTCCGTCATGACGCCCCGTCCGACATGCGCATGGACACCCGCGCAGGCGTGCCCGCGAGCGTGTGGCTGGAAACCGCCACCGAAGAGATGCTCGTCCGCGCGATCCGCGAGTACGGCGAAGAGGATAACTGGCGCCGCGTCGTTCGCGCGATCATCGCCGCCCGCGGCACTGGCGCACTGAGCCGCACCGCTTCGCTGGCCAATGTCATTTCCGAGGCGATTCCCGCCCGCGATCGTTTCGCTTCGAAAATCCATCCCGCCACGCGCGCCTTCCAAGGCATCCGCATCGCGGTGAATGACGAACTCGGCGCCATCGAGCGCGCGCTGCCCGCTGCCTTCGCCAAACTCCGCGCAGGCGGTGTGCTCGCCGTGATTAGCTTCCACTCGCTGGAGGATCGCATCGTGAAGCAGTATTTCCGCCGCCAGTGCGGTCAGCCGGAAGGCGCGGACGATCATCGCCCTCAGCAATTCCGCGAAAAATTCGCCGAGTCTCTCACACGCCGCCCGGTCACGCCCGGCGACACCGAACTCACCGCCAACCCGCGCAGCCGCTCCGCCAAGCTCCGCGCCATCCGCAAACTCTAATCCATTCCTCGCTCTCCTTTCCCGCGCCTTGCGCACCCGCCCCATGAATAAAACCGGCACACACGCCTTCGTGAACCAGCTCCTCGTTTATACGCTGGTGACCATTTGCCTCAGCGGATCGGTCGGCCTTGCGTCTGTCTGGATGCAGCAGCAGATCGCCACCGCCAGCAACAGCATCAAACAGATCGAAGTCCGCACCGCCGAACTCGAACGCCGTCAGCGCGCGATCAATACCGAGATCGCTCAGGAACAGTCCGTGGTTCGCCTCGAACAGCGCAATCGCGAGTGGAAACTCGGCCTCGTGCAACCGACCGAGCAGCAGATCGAGCGCATCTACGAATCGCCCGAACTCCGCCTCGCGCGCAAGCGCATGGATGAACGTTACGGCACCGAGTCATTGTCCCTCTTCCCTGTCCGCTACGCGGCCGGAGGCGCCCGCTGAAAACCATGTCGAAAGGCTTCGCGTCGAATTACCGGATCGTGCTGCTCGCCACATGCGTGCTGCTCGCGTTCGGCGGCGTGGCCACGCAACTGGTCCGTTTGCATGTGATCGATCGCGACAAGCTGGTGCGCCACATCGAACAGGCGCGCCGTCAGATCGTCGTCGAGAACGCCGTGCGCGGCGACATCATTGACCGTCGCGGCCAGATTCTCGCGACCAGCCGCACGATGATTCAGCAGCTCGGAGTCGATCCGCAGGTTCTACGCAAGCAGGATGAATCGAAGTGGCCCGCGCTCGCGCGCCTTATCGATGTACCGCTGGAAGAGCTGACCCGGATTTTTGAGACCAAAGTTTCTCCGGCGAATCCCGACGACCCGGAGTCCCGCGCAAAATTGATCGAGTGGGCGAAATTACGGGACGAGATCACCGAAAGCGTTTACGACCAAGTTTTGGCGCTGGGAATCAAAGGTGTCTATGGTCGACGCGCCTACACTCGCAGCTACCCGCAAAACCGCCTGGCCGCCCACCTCGTCGGTTATGTGAACAAAGAGGGCACGCCCGCGACGGGCATCGAGCGTTATGCCGATTTTTATTTGAGCGGGCAAAACGGCTGGCGCGAATCGGAGAAAGACGGCCGTCAGCGCGAGATGGCCCAATTCCGCAGCCGCGACGTCCCCGCGACCGACGGCTACACCGTGATGCTTTCAATCGACTCGGTCATTCAGAGCTGGGTGGAGGAGGAGCTCGATACCGTCGTGAAGCAGTTCAACCCTGACAATGCCACCATCATCGTGAGCGACGCCCGAACCGGGTTTCTGCTGGCTTTGGGAAATTATCCCACGTTCGACCTGAATGAATTCAACAAGGCACCGATGGAGGCGCAAAAAAATTACGCGATCTCGAACCAGATCGATCCGGGCTCCACGTTCAAAATCGTGGCCGCTTCCGGCGCGCTAAACGAAGGCCTCGTAACACCCGCCACGCGGATCGACTGCACGCAACCGGTCGTTGAATACAAAGGCAAACCTCGCAAACTCATCGCAGACGACCACCCCGCGCATCACCCGATTCCTGTCAGCGAAATTATCAGCCAGTCGAGTAACCGTGGAGCTGCATTGCTCGCCATGCGTCTGGGCGACCAGCGCTTTTACGATTATGCCCGCGCCTTCGGCTTTGCCGAGAAAACCGGATTTCCGCTCGTTGGCGAAATCAGCGGCGTGCTGCACGATCCGAAAAAATGGAGCGGCAGCGACATCACGCGCATCCCCGCAGGTTACTCGATCAGTGCAACGCCACTTCAGATCCACTATGGCATGGGTGTCATTGCGAGCGGTGGTGTGCTCTTCCGTCCTCAGTTGATCAGCGAAGTACGCACTCCATCCAGCGAGACGGTGCATCGTTTCGGTTCCCAAATCGTTCGACGGGTTATCACCGAAAAAACCGCGCAGGAAATGGCACTCATGCTCCGTGGAGTCGTAACTGAGGGTACCGGCTCTTCGATTGAGATCCCTGGCTACCAGATGGCGGGCAAAACCGGCACCGCGCAAAAGCTCATCGATGGCCGTTACTCCGAGCGTAACCACGTCGGCTCTTTCGTCGGTTTTTTCCCGGCCAGCAATCCACGCGTTGTTGTTACGGTGATCGTGGACAACGGACGCCCCAAGGATGGCGGTCCGGCCTACGGCGCCAAAGTCGCCGCGCCCAGCTTCAAGCGCATCGCGGAGAAACTCATTCCCTATCTCGACATCAAGCCCGTGGAGGCCACCGAGCCCCGTTCGTTCCTCGCCAGCAAAGGCACCCGACCATGATCGGTTATCTCACCCAAGACTACTCACTCATCAGCGCCTTTCGCGCGCAGCCGGTTGGCCGCACGCGAAAGAAGACTACTGTTGACCAACGCGTTTTCAAAATGGCTCCGAAACTGTCCGACTACTTTGGCGACGGCGAAATCCTCGCCAGCAAAGGCACCCTCGACCGCCCCATCTCCGGTCTGGTGATGGACAGCCGCCGCGTCGTGCCGGGCACGTTGTTCTTTGCGCTTCCCGGTCTACGCACGGACGGCACCGGCTTCATCGACGAAGCCATCGCCCGCGGCGCCGTGGCCATCGTCACGGCGAAAATGCCTCCGGTGGTTCCGGCCAAAGTTACCTTCATCCAGGTCACCGATCCGCGCGCCTCGCTCGCCCGCGTCGCGCAGCGTTATTATCGTTTTCCCGATCGCGACATGGCCGTCGTCGGCGTGACCGGAACCAACGGCAAGACCACGGTTTCGCACCTGATCAAACACCTGCTCAACGGCGACCAACGCGTCGGCCTCATCGGCACGATCAACTACGATCTCGGCGCGCGCACCGTGCCGTCGTTCAAGACCACGCCCGAGTCGGTGGACATTTTCGGCATGCTCGCCCAGATGCGCGACAACGGCTGCCGCCAGGCTGTGATGGAGGTCAGCTCGCACGGCATCGACCAGCAGCGCGTGCTCGGCCTGCAGTTCAGCGCCGCGGTCTTCACCAACCTCACACGCGATCACCTCGATTACCACAAGACGCTCGACGCCTACTTCGACGTGAAGACGAAGCTCTTCACCGGCGGCACCGGCTCCGAGCCGAAGCTCGCCGTGATCAACATCGACGACGCGCACGGTGAGCAACTTGTCAGCAAGGTGCCCGCGAATGTGCGCACCGTCACCTTCGGCGAAAATCCAAACGCCCAGGTCCGCGCCGAGAACGTCTCGCTCAATTTTAAGAACACCACCTTCACACTCGTCTGGCCCGGCGGCTCGCTGCAAATCGACAGCCCCCTCATCGGCCGGTACAATGTGAGCAATCTGCTCGCCGCCATCGCCACCGCGTGGGGACTCGGCCGCGATCCGCTCGTCATCATGAGCCGCTTGAAGTCCTTCAAAGGCGTCGCCGGCCGCATGGAGCGTATCGAGGAAGGCCAGTCGTTTAACGTCCTTGTCGATTACGCGCACACCGACGACGCGCTCCGCAACGCCCTCGGCATGCTGCGCGCGATCACGCCCGGCCGCCTCCTCGTCGTCTTCGGCTGCGGCGGCAATCGCGACCGAGCCAAGCGTCCGATGATGGTGCGCGCCGTTCAAGAGGTCGCCGACTTCGCGTTCGCCACCGCCGACAATCCGCGCGGCGAATCCCTTCAACAGATCTTCGCCGACATGAAGGAGGGCGTCACCGCTCCCGAGAAAATCACCTGGATCGACGACCGCCGCCGCGCAATCAGCCTCGCGCTCGACATCGCCAAGCCCGGCGACTGCCTGCTCATCGCGGGCAAGGGCCACGAGTCGTATCAAGAATTTGCCGACACCGTGATTCCCTTCGACGACCGCCAGACGGTCCGCGAGTTGATCGGCATCAAGACGCTCAAGACCGACGCCCCAAGCTGACGCATTCTACCCCGCCATGCCGTCCTTCGCACCCGCCTATCTCGCCACCTGGACCGGAGGTCAGTGGACCTCGAAGCCCGCGCTACCGCTCGCCGGTTTCACCCAGGACACGCGCCAGCTGCGCGCGGGGCAGGTGTTCGTCGCGCTGCGGACGGATAAACGCGACGGCCACGATTTCCTTGCCACTGCGATGGCCGCCGGAGCGAGCGCCGCGCTCGTCAGTCGGGCGAATCCCGATCTCGCACTCCCGCAGCTTGTCGTCGCCGATCCGCTTCGCGCATTTCAAACGATCGCCCGCGAACACCGCCGCGCATTTCGTGGCGCGGTCGTCGGCGTGACGGGCAGCTGTGGAAAAACCTCCACAAAAAATCTTCTCGCCCGCTTGCTTGGTGGCGAACCGCTCGTCCTCGCGACTGAGGGAAATCTGAACAACCACCTCGGCGTCCCTCTCACGCTCACACGTCTCGAACCCGGCGGTCACGAGTCGGCCGTGATCGAAGCCGGCATCAGCGGCCCCGGCGAAATGGACGTCCTCGCCGGCATGATCGAGCCCGACTACGGCATCGTCACGCTCGTCGCTCCGGCGCACACCGAAGAACTCGGCGGCCTCTCCGGCGTCGCGCGCGAAAAAGCCGTGCTGCTTCAACACATCCGCCCCGGGGGACTGAGCGTCATTCCGAAGCAGTGTTGGGACTTTCACGCGTTTCAGGATCTCCCGCAGCAGGGCATCGTTCTTGTGCCCGAGGGTGAAACCTGCGGCGCGTCCCGCACGGTGCGTTTCGCCGTCCGTGCATCGCCGACAAGCACCGAGATCACGTTGGGCGGCCGCCGCCATTTCGATTTCCGCCGCGTCAGCCGTGGCATGGCACAAAACGCCGCCCTCGCCATCTTGCTCGCTTCCGAACTCGGCGTGACCGACGACGCTATTCAGCGCGCGCTGGAAGACTGGCAGCCCTCAAAATGGCGCGGCGAGTTCCGTCACGACGGACAGCGCCTGCTGTATCTGGATTTCTACAACGCTAATCCGGCCTCGATGATCGATGCGCTGGAGTCGTTCGCCTCGATCGTGCCCGCCGATGAACCGCGCCTCTACGTGCTCGGCTGCATGGAAGAGCTCGGCATTGAAGCCGCCAGCTATCATCGCGAACTCGGAAATCAGCTCCGCCTGCGTCCGCAAGACCGTGCCTTCGTCATCGGCGGTCATGCCGTCGATGTCGTCGCCGGTGTGGCGGACGCGGGTTCCTCCACGGAAAACATCGAGATCGTGAATACACTCGCACCGGTTGCCGCGCACATCGCGGAGTTTCGTGGAGCGATCTTCATGAAGGGCAGCCGTCGCTACGAACTCGAGAAGGCGCTGCCTGCCGAGTCGGGCGACTCCCATGGCTCCATCCACGGCGGTTCATCAGGCGGCTCGTTCAACGCCAGTTCCGGCAACGCCAATCCCGATCCTGGCAGCGCAGGTCCGGCGTCGGGCACGCGTTCCGCATTCACCACCATTTCCACCGCCACGCCGTTTGGCTGGCAATATCCGCGCGCCGCCACGGCTTCGCGTTCACCGGAGCGCCCGAGTGCGTTTCGTTTTCTCTGATTATTCCCGATGCTCAGTTATCTCGCCGATTATGAAGAATATTTTGGTCCGCTGCGTGTGCTGCGGTACCAGACGCTGCGCGTGCTGCTCGCGGCGGGCACGGCGACGATGATCGGCTTCATTCTCGGTCCCTGGCTGATTCACCGGCTGAAGGTGCTGAAATTCGGCCAGCACTATGACGACGACCGCACCGGCGAGCTCGCGCAGAAGTTCGACAAGAAAAACACCCCGACCATGGGCGGCCTGCTCATCTTTGGCTCCGTCTTCCTGAGCACGGTGATGTGGGCGCGTCCTAATGTCTGGATCGTCGTGGCGATGTTCGTGTACGCCGCGCTCACGGCAGTCGGTTATCGCGACGACTACCTCAAGGTCGTGCGCAAAAACCGCGACGGCATTTCCTCCCGCGAGAAGATGATCTGGCAGACGCTGACCACCGTCATCGCTCTCGCTGCTCTGCTCTGGCATCCGATGAGCGGTGCAAAAATCCGCGAGCTGTGGGTACCCTTTCTGAAAGATCCGGTCTTCATTTTCGGCACTGGCATCGGCGTCATCGGGCTCTTTGCGCTGATCTTTTTCTGGATCGTCGGCTTCAGCAACGCGATCAACCTCACCGACGGCCTCGATGGGCTCGCCGTCGGCTGCACGATCACCGTCGCGCTCGTTTACGGCATCATGGCGTATGCGGCGGGCAACTTCGTCATCGCCGACTATCTCCTCATCAGCCACGTGCCCGGCACGGGCGAACTCGCCATCGTCTGCGGCGCGCTTGTCGGCGCGGGCCTCGCATTTCTTTGGTACAACTCGCACCCGGCCGAGGTGTTCATGGGCGACACCGGTTCTCTCGCTCTCGGTGGCTTGATCGGCGTGATCGCCTTCATGGTGCAGCAACCGTTCACGCTCGTGATCGTCGGGGGCGTCTTCGTGGCCGAGGCCGTGTCGGTCATCATTCAGGTCGGCTATTTCAAGTACACGAAGCGCAAGCTGGGGGAGGGCAAACGCTTCTTCCGCATGGCGCCGATTCATCATCATTTCCAGAAACTCGGCTGGCCCGAAACCAAGGTCGTCGCCCGCTTCTGGGTCATCTCGCTCATCTGCGCCCTCGCCGGACTCGGCACCCTGAAACTGCGCTAACACCCAGACTTCTCCGAATCGAAAATCGAGAATCCAAAATCGAAAATCCGAGATGCCTTTCCTCGTTCCAGACTTCATCAAGCCCTTCCTGGCAAAACCCGTCGCTGTCTTCGGCGGCGGCGTCAGCGGCCAGGCCGTGCTCGATTTGCTGAAACGTCTTGGAACGACCGGCATTCTTTTCGACGAGAAACAATCCGACGCCCGCCGCTCGTTCTCCGCAGCCGATGCCGCCGCGCATCCGCTCGTCGTGTTCAGTCCGGGCTTCCGCGTCGAACATCCGTGGATCGAGGCCGCGCTCAAATCCGGCGCGACCTGCCTGGGCGAACTCGACTTCGCCTCGCTCTTCTGGCGCGGCACCGTGCTCGCGATCACCGGCACCAACGGCAAAACCACGCTCACCGAGTTCCTCACCCACGCGCTCCGCAGCATGAAGCGCGACGCCCGCGCCACCGGCAACGTCGGCTTCCCGTTCTCCGCGCTCGTCGCCGAGACCGAAGGGGGCGTGTTCGACGACATCGCCGTTTGCGAAGTCAGTTCGTTCCAGTCCGAGACCTTCGTCCATTTCCGCGCCGACTCCGCCCTCTGGACCAACTTCGCCGAGGATCATCTTGAGCGTCACCCGGGCATGCGCGCGTATTTCGACGCGAAGTGGCGCCTGCTCGATCGCACCGTCGGCGGCGTGATGCTCGCCGGCTCCTCCGTGCAACACTACGCCGCGCAGTACGAACTCGTGCTTCCTCCCGAAACCTGCGTCGCCACCGTCGACCAGCCCGCCGATGTGCTCCTGCGCGGCACGGCCTTCGAATTTTATCCGCAGCGCGAAAACTTCATCCTCGCCGCCGCGTGGTGGCATCGCGCCGGGCTGCCCGAGACCGCGCTTTACGCCGCCGCCCAAAGCTTTCGCCTCGGTCGTCACCGGCTCACACGCGTCGCCGAGCGCGATGGCGTGACCTACTGGAACGATTCGAAAGCCACCAATTTCCACGCCGTCGAAGGCGCGCTCGCGAATTTCGCCTCGCCGGTCCTCTTGATCGCGGGCGGAAAATCCAAGGGCGGCGATCTCGGCAGCTTCGTCCGCCGTATCGCCCCGCGCGTGAAACACGTTTATTTGATCGGTGAAACCAAGGGCACGCTTGCGGGCGCCTGCATCGCCCACGATGTTCCGCACACACTCTGCGCCACGCTCGCCTACGCCGTGCAACTCGCCTCCGAAACGGCGGTCAGCGGCGATCACGTGCTGCTCAGCCCCGGCTTCGCCAGCTTCGATATGTTTCGCAGCTACGAGGACAGAGGAGAGCAGTTCGAGCAGTTTGTGAATAACCTGGGAGCAACCGCCATTTCTCGCTGAAAACCATCCGTATTTAACCCACCGCCGCATATGAAAATCCTCAAAATTTTCGGCATCGTTGTCGCCGTGCACGCAGCCGCGTTCATGTTTGTCTTCGCCATTCCTGGCTGCCGTTCCACCACGCGCCGCGCGCCTTCTCCTTCGGAGACCGCCACAACCGGCACCGGCGAGCCCACCGTTTATTATCCCGGCCTCACCGGCTATTCGACCACCACTCCTCCGAGTGCAGACACCTCGTCTCCAGTAAGTAACAACGAACTGAATCCCGGTGTCGCCTCCGCGCCGCTCGATTTCGGCACTTCGTCCGTCTCCACGCCCGAGCCTGGCACCGTCCGCTTTAATCCCACCCGCCCAAACACCGCGACCGCGTCCGCCCTGCAAACTGCACCCGTCACGGACGTGCAGCAGGTCACGACTCACACCATTGCTTCCGGCGAAAGCCTCTGGGTGATCGCCCGCAAACACGGCGTTACTGTCGCTGAAATCGAGGCGGCGAATAACCTCAAGTCCGGCGCCGTTCTCGCCGTCGGCAAAAAGCTCGTCATCCCCGCCAAGACCCCTGCTGCCGGCTCCGGCGTCAGTGGCGACACGATGATCTACAAGGTCAAATCCGGCGACAGTCTCAGCGTCATCGCCCGCCGTGCCGGCACGACCACGGGCGCCATTCGCAAGCTCAACAATCTCCGCGGCGATACGCTCATTGTCGGCCAGGAACTCACGCTCCCCTCAGGCTCCGATACCGCCGCCTCCATCGCAACCACGCCCGCCAGTCCGGTCGTGAAGGCCAGCGTCAACGACATCGAACACACCGTGCAGCCTAACGAGAGCCTCGGCGCTATCGCCCGGCGCTACGGTGTCACCCAGCGTTCCATCGGCACGGCCAACAACATTGCCGACCCAAGCAAGATTCGCGTGGGCCAGAAGCTCATCATCCCCGGCGTCGCCCGCTCGTCCGCTCCTTCGTCCACGCCCGCGCCCGCGCAGCCCGCTCCTCAGCCGGCCGCGGAAACGCCCGTTTACCAACCGCCCGTCTCTTCGCCTGTGAGTCCCGTTTCGCCAGTGACCGCACCCGAGTCCGGCAGCCCCATCTCAGCCCCGTCCGATCAACCGCCGGTCGTTCCGGTCGAAGGCGGCTCGCCCATCGCTCCCGGCTCCTGAGCCGATTTCAATTCGAGTCGCCGTATCGAAAACATGAGCACAGCCACCGCCACAACCGCTTCGCCGTTGCCAAGCACTGCGCGCGGGCATTTCGCGCTCAATCCCGCGGCGGTGATCGTGACCTGTGCCATCGCGCTGCTATGCATCGGTCTTCCAGCGGTGTTCAGCGCCACCGCGTACAAACCGCAGGGCGGGCACTTTTGGTTGATGAAGCAGGTCTTCGGCGTCGCGCTGGCGTGCGGCGTGGCCGTGGTGGCCAGCCGCGTCGATCTGGAATGGATGCGACGTTATGTATGGATCATCGGAATTGGCGCGGCCGTTGCACTTCTGGCCGTAATCACCCCGCTGGGAATTTCCGTGAATGGCAGCAGCCGCTGGCTCGGTTACGGCCCGGTGCGTCTTCAAGTCTCCGAACTCGCGAAACTCGCGATGGTTTTCTGCCTCGCGCACTACCTCGCGGTCAACCAGACGAAGATTGGCGATCTGAAACGTGGATACATCATCCCGCTCGCGATGATCGGCGGCTTCGCCGGCCTGATCATCCTGGAGCCCGATTTCGGCACCGCCGCGCTCACGCTCTGCATCGGCCTCGTGCTGCTCTTTCTCGCGGGTGCCCGGTGGCGTTACATCCTGCCGACCGTCGGCCTCGCTCTGGCTGCGTTCGCCGTTCTCGTCATCAATAACCCCAACCGCCTGCGCCGCTTCACCGCCTTTCTCGATGTGGAAGGCAACAAGCAGAACGGCACCTACCAACTCTACCAATCGCTCGCCGCCTTCGCCGTCGGTGGCGTCGAGGGCGCCGGCCTCGGCCAGGGCCGCCAGCAAATCAACTTCCTCCCCGAGGCCCACACCGATTTCATCTTCGCTGTCGTCGGCGAGGAGATGGGGATGATTTTCACCCTCGGCGTGGTCGGCTTGTTTATCGTTATCTTCATCGCCGGTCTGATTCATCTGCGGCGCGCGCCCAACATGTTTCAATTCCTGCTCGTCACCGGCTGCATCCTGCTGATGACGCTCCAGGCGATCATCAACCTCGGCGTCGTCACCGGTATCTTCCCGACCAAGGGCATGTCGCTCCCGTTCATCAGTGCCGGCCTCTCCAATCTCTTACTGATGGGCCTGATTGTCGGCATCATCGTCAACACGCAGCGCTCATGGCCGCGCTCCACGCTCTCGCGCAAGCGCCGCTCCATGCAGGAGGTGACGGGCACGTGAGCGGCAAACGCTTCCTCATCGCTTGTGGCGGCACCGGCGGACACCTCTCGCCGGGCATCGCGCTCGCCGAGGGCCTCGTCGCCGCCGGCCACCGCGCCACGCTTCTGATCAGTCACAAGAAAGTGGATGCACGGCTGGTCGAAAAATACCCGCACTTCACCTTCCTCCGCATCCCCGGCGCGCCGTTCTCCTGGAAACCCGTCGGCCTCGCGCGCTTCCTCTGGCAGCAACTCAAAGGCCTCGCCTTCGGCATCAGCCTTGTCCGCCGCGAACGCCCGCACGCGATCGTCGGCTTCGGCGGTTTCACTACCGCGAGCATCATCGTCGCTGGCTTTCTCCACCGCGTGCCTGTGGCGCTTCACGAGGCCAACCACGTTCCCGGCCGTGCTATCCGCCGCCTGAGCAAACTCGCGCGCCGCGTCTATCTCCCGCCGGGCGTCGAACTGCCCGGATTAAAAGCCGGTAAACTTCTTTCCCTCGGCCTTCCCGTCCGCCGCGAAATCGCCCGCGAGTCGCCCTCCGCAGCCCGCGCCGCCTTCGGCCTCGATCCGAAACAACCCGTTCTCGTCATCCTCGGCGGCAGCCAGGGCGCGACCGCGCTCAACGACTGGGCCCGCGCTAACGCCGCCGCCTTCGCCGCCGACGGCATCCAGACTTACTGCGTGACCGGCCTCGGCAAAAGCGAAGGCGAAGTCACCGAGTATCTGCGCCGCGATGGCGGCACCGCGAAAGTCATCTTCTCTCCGTTCTGCGATCGCATGGGCACGCTCATGTCCGCCGCCGATCTCGTCGTCTCCCGCGCAGGTGCCGGCACGCTTGCCGAACTCGCCCGCTGTGGCACGCCGTCCGTGCTGATTCCGTTTCCGCACGCCGCCGACAACCATCAAGAGGCCAACGCCCGCTACTTCATGGAGCAGGGCGGCGGCATCACAATCGCACAATCGTGCATGGACGAACTCGCCTCCGCCGTCCGCGAACTCATCGCCAACGAATCCGAGCTCCGCAAATTCCGCGACGCCTTGCTCAAACTCGATCAGGCCAACGCGCTCGCCGTGATGATCGCCGACATCGAGCAACTCTCCTCAGTAAGGAGCGCCGCATGAGAACCGCGCCGCTTCCCACGCTGTTCTCCCGCGAGGTGAAATCGATCCACTGCGTCGGTGTCGCCGGCATGGGCGTCGGCCCTCTCGCCATCTACCTCGCTCAACTCGGCTTCACCGTCAGCGGCGAGGACGACGCCATGATCGAAGCCATGCGCGTCCACCTCGAACGCGCCAACGTCACGCTAACCGTCGCCGGTGCCGTTCCCGAGAAATGCGATCTCGTTGTCTGCTCGTCCGCGATTTCCCCCGCGCATCCGGCCTCCGTCGCCGCCGCGTCCCGCAAACTCCCCGTCGTCCGTCGCGGCGAACTTCTCGCCGAGGTTGTCCGCGACAAAAAACTTGTCGCGATCTGCGGCTCGCATGGAAAAACGACGACGACCGCGATGCTCATCACCGCGCTCCGCCGCGCGAATTTCCCCGCCGGATACGTGCTCGGTGGACTCTTCAACGACGACAGCGTTTCCCCCGCCCGCGCCGGCTCCAACGACTGGATCGTCGCCGAGATCGACGAGAGCGACGGCACCATCGACCGCTTCTCGCCCACGCTCACCGTCACGGTGAACCTCGACTGGGATCACCCCGACTACTACCGCCAGCAAGCCGATCTCGAAGCGACTTTCGCCGCGCTCTTCTCACGCACTCAACAAGCCGTCCTCGTCAGCGATGCCTGCGCGCTCTCGTCGCGCGTCGCCTCGCAACAACGTGGCCGCGCGCCCGTTCACACCTTCGGTCGCACCGGCGATTATCGCGGCCAGATCGAAAGCGAGTCCGACGAAAAACAGACGCTCGCGCTCAACCACCTTTTCCCGCCGTCGCGGGCCACCGTGCGTGCGCTCGGAGAATTTAACGCCGCCAACGCCACCGCCGCGCTGGCCGCCGCGCATCTCATGGGGGCGCCACTTTCGCCCGCCATGCTTGCTGACTACCCGGGAGTGCGGCGCCGCCAGTCGGTGCTGCACTCCGCTGACGGCCTCACCGTCATCGAAGACTACGCGCATCACCCGTCCGAGATCCGCGCGCTCCTCGCGAGCCTGCGCCGACGCCTCGCAAAAACCGGACGTCTCGTCGCTGTCTTCCAACCGCACCGCTACAGCCGCACCGCGCAGTTCAAATCCGAATTCGCCGCCGCGCTCGCGCTCGCCGACCGCACGCACTTGCTCGACGTCTATGGCGCGGGCGAAACTCCGATCGCCGGAGGCACGACCGCCGATCTCTACGCCGAGCTCCGCAAAAATGCTCCGTCACTTCCTGCATTTTATTATCCCGGAAACGCTGTCGCTCTGCTCGACCGCCTTGCCCGCGAAGCCGCACCGGACGACCTCATCGCATTTGTCGGCGCGGGCGACATCGACCAGCGCGCCCGCGAATGGGTGGCCCTCATGATCGAAAAACTAAACGCCGCCGCCCGCTGGGACGAGTTTGCGGCCGCGCTTCGCTCGAAAGTCTCTGCCGCGACCAAAGTGAAGCGCGAAGAGTCCCTCGCCGAAAAAACCACCATGCGCGTCGGCGGCGCAGCCCGCGTTTATGCCGAGCCCGCCTCAGCCGATGACCTCCGCGAAATCCTCCGCGAAGCCCGCGCCCGTTCCGTGACGATCCACATCCTCGGCCGCGGCTCCAATCTTCTGATACCGGACCGCGGCGTCGACGGCGTGGTCATTTCTTTCAATCACGCGAACTGGCAGATCTTCGAGCCGCGCCCCGACGGCAGCGTCTGGGCCGGGGCCGGTCTCCGCCTAAAAAATCTCTGCGGTCTCGCGACGAAGGCCGGGCTCGTCGGCTTCGAGTTTCTCGAAGGCATTCCCGGCAACGTCGGTGGCGCGCTTCGCATGAACGCCGGCGCGATGGGCGGCTGGATGTTCGACGTTGTCGAGGAAGTCCGCCTCATGACTTACGCTGGCGAAGAGCGCGTCATGAAGAAGGCCGACATGCACGTCGACTACCGCCACTGCGCCGAACTTCACGACGCGATCGCCCTCGGAGCTCTGCTCAAACCCGCCGCGCAATCCGCCGCCGACGACATCGCCCGCCAGATCGATGTTTACCGCGACAAGCGTCAGAAATCCCAACCGCGCGAACCGAGCGCAGGCTGCATCTTCAAGAATCCTCCCGGCAGTTCCGCCGGAAAACTCATCGACGAATCCGGCCTCAAAGGCGAGCGGGTGGGGGACGCCGAGGTCTCGCCCGTGCACGCCAACTTCATCGTCAACCGAGGCCACGCAACCAGCGCCGACGTGATCGAACTCGTCCGCCGCGTCCGCGCCCGCGTCGAGCAGGCCAAAGGCGTGAAGCTCGAACCCGAAGTGCTCCTCTACGGCCAGGAGTGGAAAGATGTGCTATGAACAGACCGTTACACAGAGAGCACGGAGTTGGCACTGAGTATGGAGAGACTCGAACGACTTCACCGATTCCCTGCCTGCCACCTCTCGATAGAGAAATTTTGCAGAACGCCTCCATGCTCTCTGTGGACCGCACTCCGTGTCCTCTGTGTAACAGACTAAACTCATGAAGTCTTTTGACCCTATCATCGCCGTCTTCGCCGGAGGCACCTCCTCCGAACGCGAAGTCTCCCTCGGTTCCGGCGCCGCCTGCGCCTCCGCCTTGGCGCGCAGTTTCCCGACCCGCCTTTTCCAGATCGACGACGAGTCGCTCCCCCGCGAACTCGATCCCGCCCGCCACGTCGTCTTCTCCACGCTCCACGGTACCTTTGGCGAAGACGGAGCCATGCAGCGCCTGCTCGACGCCGCCGGTGTCACCTACGCCGGCTGCGACGCGCTCAGCAGCGCGCTCACGATGGATAAAACCCTCACGAAACAGGCCGCCGCCACGCGCGGCGTTAAGATCGCCAAAGGCATCGTCTTCGCCGCATCGAAAAAACCATCGCCCGATCAAGTCATCGCCGAGCTCGGCGCTGAAGTCGTCCTCAAGCCCAACGACCAGGGCAGCAGCGTCGGTCTCCGGATGATTGTTACACGCGCCGAACTGATCGACGGCCTCGCCTCCGCGACCTCGGGAAACTGGCTGATCGAGCAGCGCATCGTCGGCCGCGAACTCTCCGTCGGCGTGATCGGTGGCCGCGCGATGGGCGTCGTCGAGATCCGCCCTAAATCCGGCGTTTACGATTACACGAGCAAGTACACGAAAGGCCTGACCGAGTATTTCGCGCCCGCGCCGCTCGACGAAAAGACAACGCGCGAAGTGCAGCTCGCCGCCGAAGCATCCTTCTCCGCGTGCGGCTGCCGCGACTACGCGCGCGTTGACTTCATACTTTCTGAGCGCGACGGCCTGTTTTTACTGGAAATAAACACACTGCCCGGCATGAAAGAAACGAGCCTGCTGCCGATGAGCGCACGTTGCGCCGGTTTGGATTTTTCGGCCTTGGTAAGAGAACTCGTCACACCCGCATTGGGGCGTTTTCGCGCAGCCGGGCATTTGCTCAACGCATGAACGCGCCCGCGCACATCTCCCCTCCCGCCCGCAGCTGGCGCGACATCCACCAGGATATCGCTCCACGCTCGATGTCGGGCGAGGGACGCAAGCGCCTCGCCTTCTCCACGCTCAAGACCATCGGCATCATCGCCATCGTCTGCACGTCGCTTTGGGGCGGATACGAACTCTTCCTCCTCTGGCAGCACGACCCCGTCACGCTGAAAGCCCCGGTCAAAAACTCGCCCGTCCGCGAGATCGTCCTCCAAAGCGACGGCCCGCTCGACCACGCCTGGGTCTCCCGCACCCTCGATCTGCCCAAGGGCATCGACATGATGGAGCTCGACCTCTACGCGCTCCGCGAGCGTCTGCTCGCCCACGGCCAGGTCCGCACCGCCGTCCTCGCCCGCAAGTTCCCCGACAAGCTCTCCGTCGTTCTCGAAGAGCGCATGCCCGTCGCCCGCGTCCGCGTTCCCTCGCTCGACGGCTCGCTCACCGATTACTTCGTCGCCCGCGACGGCTTCGTGTTTTCCGGAATCAATTTCACCGCCGACCGCACCGACCTGCTCCCGTATCTCGACGGCCTCAAACTCAAGCGCACCGCCAAAGGCTTCTCGCCCGTCGAGGGCATGGAAACCGTGAGCGACCTCCTCGGCACCGCTCGCATCAACGCCTTCGAGCTCTACTCCCGCTGGCGCATCGTTTCGCTCGCCCGCCTCGCCGTCGACGGCGTGATCGTTGTCCGCTCGACTGATGTCCCCGAAATCACCTTTGGCACACGCGACGACTTCCTGAAACAACTCGCCCAGCTCGACCTGATCATCGACCGCACCCGCGCCCAGCCCGACGGTCGCACCCTCGCTTCGGTCAATCTTTCCGTCGGCCTCTCCGCCAACGGCATCCTCGTCCCCGTCGTGTACGCCCAGCCCGAGCCCACTCCCGCCACGGCGACCCCCGCCGTCAGCAGCGGACGCCCTTCGCATTTCACCCCCGCGCTCCAGTCCCCGCGCGCCAATCCCCGTCCCACGCGCTCCGCGCCCCAACGCCCTTCCGCCTTCTTCCAATTGCAGCCCACTTCTCCGCTCTAACGTGACCGCAAAAACCCGCTACATCGGCGCCGTCGAAATCGGCACCTCCAAAGTCACCGTCCTCGTCGGCGAGCTCTCCAACGGCCGCTCCCTCTCCATCATCGGCTACGGCGAATGCCAGTCGCGCGGCGTCATCAAAGGAGCCGTCGTCGATTTCCGCGCCGCCAGCGATGCTACCCACAGCGCGCTTCTCTCCGCCGAGCAAAGCGCCGGCGTGCGCATCGACGAGGTCTTCCTCGCCCAGACCGGCGGCCACCTCGAAGGCTTCTACAACGAAGCCACCGTCAGCGTTTCCGCGGCCAACAACATGGTCAGCCCGATGGATATCGACACGGTCTGCCGCCTCGCGAAATCCAAGAATCTCCCCGAGGGCCGCATGGTCGTGCACAACATCCGCCGCCCCTTTCGCCTCGATGGCCGCCTCGTGCCCGATCCCGAACACCTCGTCGGTCAGCGGCTCGACGTCGGCTACTGGACCGTGCACGGCCAGGAAAACAAGATCGCCGACAACATCCATGTGATCCGCGGCTTCAACGTTCCCGTCGCCGAGCTCATCCTCGCCAGCCTCGCCTCCGGCACCATGGTCACCTCGGCCGAAGACCGGCAAAACGGCGTCCTCGTTATCGATATTGGCGCGGGCACTACAGACTTCGTTCTCTACCGCGACGGTTGCGCCTACCTCACCGGCGTTCTCCCCGTCGGCGGCAGCCACATCACCAACGACCTCAGCCTCGGCCTGCGCCTCACCGAAGGTCAGGCGGAAAAACTCAAACACCGCTTCGGCCGCGCCACCATCGCCACCCGCGACAAGACCGAAAAAGTCTGGCTCAACGGCGACTTCGCCATCGGCGACCGCCAGTTCCCCAAGCAGGCCATCGAGCAAATCGCCTCCGTCCGCATCTGGGAAATCTTCGAAGTCGTGAAGAAAAAGCTCGGCCCCGCGTTCACGACTGATCGCGTCGCCGCAGGCGTCGTCGTCACCGGCGGCACCGCCAAACTTCCCGGCATCGCCGAAGCAGCCGCCAAAGTCTTCGACGCCACCGCCCGCGTCGGCGAACTCCCCGGTTACATCAACGAAAACCTCCGCGACCCCGGCTACGCCACCGGCCTCGGCCTCCTCTACTTCGGCCTTAACTCCAAAGCCGAAGCCGCCCAGCCCGCCCGCCGCCGCGCCGGCGGATTCTTCAGCAAACTCTTCGCCAACGCCTGAGCGCCACCCCGATGACTCCCAACGAACTTCCTCTGACCACCGAGATCCTCACCGACCGCAACATCGCGATCAAACTGGTGGGCGTGGGCGGCGCGGGCTCGAACGCCGTGGACCGTTTGAAAATGGAAAATCTGGAGCGCCTCCAGATGGCCGTGATCAACACCGACCACCAGGCGCTCTCGACCTCGCCCGTGCAGGACAAAATCCTCATCGGCACCGGCGTCACCCGCGGACTCGGCGCCGGCGGCGATCCCGAACTCGGCCGCGAAGCCGCTGAAGCTGACCGCGAGAAAATCTCCGCCGTCGTCAAAGACTGCGACCTCATCTTCCTCATCGCCGGCATGGGCGGCGGCACCGGCTCCGGCGCCGCGCCGATCGTCGCCGAGATCGCCTCCGAAACCGGCGCGCTCGTGATCGCCTTCGCCACGATGCCCTTCAGCTTTGAAGGCGGTCGCCGCATCAAGCAGGCCGAAGACGGCCTCAACGCCCTCCGCAAAGTCTGCGACGCCGTCATCCCGCTTCCCAACGACATGCTTCTCCAGGAAGCCGCCGAAGGCGAAACCGCGCTCGATTCCTTCGCCCGCGCCGACGCCTGGATCGGCCGCGGAGTGCGCTCGATCTGGTCGATGCTCTTCCGCACCGGCCTCATCAACCTCGACTTCGCCACCCTCCGTCAGGTCTTCCACCAACGCGGCGGCAAGACCCTCTTCGGCCTCGCCAACGGCTCCGGTGAAAACGCCGTCGCCGACGCCATCGAAAGCCTGAAACTCTGCCCGCTCCTCCACACCCCCGAGTTTTCCCGCAAAGCCGACCGCCTCCTCGTCAACATCGTCGGCGGCACCGATCTCACCCTCCCCAAGGTGAACGAGATCATGACCGCCGTAACCGATCAGTTCGGTCGCGACTCTCACGTCATCATGGGCGCGGTAATCGACGAAAGTCTGCAAAACCAGGTCGAAATCTGCGTCCTCGGCACCACCGATCTCGGCACCCGGGGCGTTTCCCCGCGCCGCACAAATCCTGCGATTCGCGCCTCCCGGCACGCAGGGTCCCCCGTAGCGACGTCATCCAACGTGACGTCTGCGACAGCCGAAACACCCACGAGCCCGCTTTCCTCTGCTGTGAGTGCTTCACCCCGGGGAACCACACCCAGCGTGGCCGAGCTTCCCCTGAACCTCCACACGAGTAAGCCGGCGCAAGACGAGTTCTTGTTTGGTGAAGTCGAACGCCGTGGTTTCTTCGACAAAACGGATCGTAACCTTTTTGAAGGTCAGGACTTGGATGTCCCGACGTACTTGAGAAAAGGGATCAAGATCGCGTTTTAAGTCAGCTCGGCTGCCCCACCTATTGCTGGAATAAGCAATAGGTAGCCTTTCGTGCATATGGGTAACATTACCTAGTGTTAGGGGTTTGCCTGATAGTTTTTGGGGCCTGTTTGCAATAATGTGGCGATGCAGCTCCGGGGTTTCCGGACGCCCACACTTCACTATGACCTCCCACACGCTCTCGGCACTGCGCGCATCCGCAGTGATCCTGTTCGCAACCACCGCGCTCACGGCTTCGGCCCAGTTGCGCACCTTAACCGATTTCAACTCCAGCACGCTTGCTGCCAATGACGACGGCTCGACCGGCCTCGTCAGCCTGGGCTTCAACGCCAATTTCTTCGGCACGAGCTACTCGAACGTCTACGTAAACAATAACGGCAATATCACGTTCGATGCCGCCCTCTCCACCTACACGCCTTTCGGCCTCGCCGGCACCAACCGCGTGATGATCGCGCCGTTCTTCGCCGATGTGGACACCCGCTCCATCGGCTCTAATCCCGTGCGTTATGGCACCGGTACCTTGGGCGGACACGCGGCCTTCGCCGTCAACTATTTCAATGTCGGCGTCTATAACCAGATCCCGATCTTCAACACCTTCCAGCTCGTGCTCGTCGATCGCAGCGACACCGGCGCAGGCAATTTCGACTTCGAGTTCAATTACACCGACATCAACTGGGAAGCCGGCACCGCGAGCGGCGCCAACTCGTCCGGTATCGGCGGTAATCCGGCCCGCATCGGCTACTCCAATGGCGGTGCCACCTCCTTCGAGCTCGCCGGCTCGGGCATTTCCGAATTCTTCCTCGATACCAACGCCACCAATGGCCTGATCCACAACCAGCTCGGCGTCGCTTTCGACGGCACGTCGGTCGATGGCCGCTACGCCTTCAGCGTTCGCAACGGTGGCGTCATCGTGAATCCCCCGCCTCCAGTCGAGGGTTCCGCCGTTCCCGAGCCGTCCACTTACGGTCTGATCGGCGCGCTCGTTCTTGGTGCTGTCGTCGCCTTCCGCCGCCGCGCTAAACGCGCCTGATTCATTTCATCGACCGCTCAAACGTGTCGATGACGCAGGCACCCTTCACCGGGTGCCTGCTTTTTTTTGCCTGCACGGATCGTATCCGCGCGGGCTGTGCTATTGGTTTGTGTCCGCTACCGCATCCACTTGTAACTCTCCTTCATGTTCATCGACGAGTGTGTCATCAAAGTTCAGGCCGGCGACGGCGGGCGCGGCTGCGTGAGTTTCCGCCGCGAAAAATACGAGCCGTGGGGCGGCCCGAATGGCGGCGACGGCGGGCGCGGTGGCGACGTCATCCTCGTCGGCAATGACGACACCAACAACCTCATCGATTACAAATATCAGCCGCACTGGCGCGGCGAACGCGGCGAGCACGGTCTCGGCGCGGATTGCCACGGCCGCGACGGCAAACCTGCCATTCTGAAACTCCCGCTCGGCACCGTCGTCACCGACGAAGCCACCGGAAAAGTCGTCGCCGAGATCATCAACGACGGCGAACAAATCGTCCTGTGCAAAGGCGGCAACGGCGGCTGGGGCAACACGCACTTCAAGACCTCGACCAACCGTGCCCCCAAGCGCGCCAACCCCGGCCATCCCGGCGAGGGCGGAGCGTTTCGTCTCGTCCTCAAGAGCATCGCCGACATCGGCCTCGTCGGCTTTCCCAACGCCGGCAAATCCTCGCTCACCACGAAGATCACCAAGGCCCGTCCGAAGACCGCCGCTTATCCCTTCACCACGCTGCATCCGCAAATCGGCGTGATCGAGTTTCCCAAAAAATACGACCGACTCCTGCTTGCCGATGTCCCCGGCCTTATCGAAGGCGCGAGCGAGAACCGCGGCCTTGGCCACCGTTTTCTCCGTCACATCGAGCGCTGCGCGCTGCTCATGTTCCTCATCGACATGGCTGGCGTGGATAACCGCGATCCGCGCGACGATTACGCGACGCTCGTCAAAGAGCTGAAGCTCTACGATCCGGCCTTACTCAAGAAACCACGCGTCGTCGTGGCCAACAAAATGGATATCGAGGGTGCGAAAGCGAACCTCACGAAGTTCTCCAAGCGCCATAAAGTCGACGTCCTCAAAATCTCCTGTCTCGACGGCACCGGTCTCGAAAAGCTCAAGGACGAGCTCCGCCGCCGTGTCCGCAAGATCCGCCCCGCCGCCGTCAAATCGCCCAGCGCCGACCTCTGATCCGATTCCCTGAACGCTTTCCATGTCCTCCGAACATCGTCCCCTCCTGATGCGCGCCAACCGCCTGCTCGGCGCCACGCTCGTCGAACAGAATTTGGTGAAGATCGAGGATCTCGAAACCGCCAACGAACAACTCCTCGAAGTCGTCTCCGGCGATGACCCGCGCCAGAGCACCGTGCTGGGTATTCTGGCTTTCAAGATGAAGGTGCTTCGCGAGGAGGATGTGCTCCAGCACCTCGTCGACGATCAAGGCCTCGGCCTGGTCGATCTGCGCAATTACGACGCGTCGGAAGAGTTGAAAAAATCGCTCGATGTCGGCGCCTGCTGGGCCACCTGGACGGTGCCCTTCGACCGCGAGGACGACTTCCATCTCGTCGCCACCGCCTACTACCTCAGTCCTGCCGTGCGCACGTATTGGGAAAAGAAATTCAACGGCCCGATCGTCTGGTACGGCACCACGCTAGAAATGATCGGCGACTTCCTGGAAAAAATATCCGGCAAAGCCCGCGGCTGATTCCGTCATCATCGAACAACCGTCAACGCACCCGCACGACCATGGCCCTCGGAAAATTTCAGCTCCAAATCGTCAACAAGCTCGTCGAGATGGAGCGCCTCACGGAAGACCAGCGCGACACCATCGCCGGGATGGAGGAGGAGCTCAATGGCGACCAGTTGGACAAGCTCCTGCAGGACGAGTATAAAATCTCGTCCTTCCAGATGCTCACCGCCAAGGGCCGTGCGTTCGGCCTCGCGCCTTTCAACGTGGCCCGCATGCGCACCACGCCGTCGACTTTCGAGCGATTGCCGCAGGATTTCTGTCAGGAACACATGGTTGTTCCCGTCGGCCAGGTCGGCGATTTCATCCTGATCGCCTTCGCCAATCCTTTCGAGGTCTCCCTTCCGGCGAAGATCCAGGAGATGACCGGCATGAAGGTCATCCGGATGCTCGGCCGCGAGAAGGACATCAAGGAGAAGTTTGTCGTCACGACGCAGGTCGCGGGTTTCGGAGACATCGCCGAAAAACTCGGAGCCGAGTTTGGCGCCAAGGATGTCGATCTCGAGATTTCCGACGAAGGCGCGGAGGAGTCCGGCCCGATCATCCAGCTTTCCACGCGCATCATCGAGGACGCGTTCTATGCCGGTACGAGCGATATTCATATCGAGCCGGGCGAAAAGGAGATGATCGTCCGCTACCGCATCGACGGCATCTGCCACGAAAAACTCCGCCTGCCTGCCAAGGTCGGCCCTGCGCTCGTCGCCCGCCTCAAGATCATGTGCAACCTCGACATCGCCGAACGCCGGTTGCCGCAGGACGGACGCATCGTGTTCAAGCAGTACACGAAGAAGTCCATCGACATCGACCTCCGTGTATCCACCGCGCCACTCAATTACGGCGAAGGCGTGGTCATGCGTATTCTCGACAAGCAAAAGTCCACGCTGCCGCTGCCCATGCTTGGTTTCTCCGAGGAGAATCTCGCGAAATACCGCGAGTGCATCCGCCAGCCGTACGGCATGATCCTCCATTGCGGACCGACCGGCTCCGGTAAGTCCATGACGCTCTACTCCGCGCTCGGCGAAATCAACTCGCCCGAAATCGTCATCCGCACCGCCGAAGATCCGATCGAGTACACGCTGCCCGGCATCAACCAGATGCAGATGCACCGCCAGATCGGCCTCACGTTCGCCAGCGCGCTGCGCGCCTTTCTCCGTCAAGACCCCGACATCATCCTCGTCGGTGAAATTCGCGACAAGGAGACCGCCAACATCGCCGTCGAAGCGGCGCTCACCGGTCACTTGCTCATCAGCACGCTCCACACGAACGACGCCCCGAGCACGATCGCCCGTCTCACCGACATGGGCATCGAGCCGTTCATGATTTCCTCGTCGCTGCTCTGTGTCTGCGCCCAGCGCCTCATGCGCCGCGTATGCAAGACCTGCAAAGTCGAGATCGAGCCCACCGCGCGCGAAAAAGAAATTCTGGAAAAAGCCCTCGGCTGGAGCGGCAAGATCTTCAAAGCCAGCCCGCAAGGCTGCCCGAAGTGCGGCAACTCAGGGTACAAGGGCCGCCTCGGCATCCACGAGTTGATGACTGTCAGCGAAGAGCTGATCGAGGGCATCAACAAGGAGATGGAGTCCGCCGAGTTGAAGAAGATCGCGATGCGCCACGGCATGAAGACCCTGCACCAGGACAGCATGCTCAAGGTGAAGGAAGGTCTCACGACGATGGAAGAAGCGATTGCCACCGTGCCGCCGGATCTTTGAGCATTGCCGACCCTATGCGTAAGTTCAGCTCCCTCGTTTTTGTCGCACTCATCCTCGTCCTCGGCGCCTGCTCAAAGAAGGATGTCGAAGTCTCCAGTTCCAATCGTGGCCAGGCCATGAAGCTGGTCACCGATGCCGACATGCAGATCCTGCTGAAGGATCATGCCGGTGCGGAAAAAATGCTCGCCCAAGCGGTCGAGCTCGACCCGACCGTCCCCGTTTACTGGTCGAACCTCGGCATGGTCCGCGTGCAGCTCGGCGATAACTCCGGCGCGAAAAAGGCGTATAAGCGTGAACTCGAGCTGCTGGAAAAAGCCGCGAAGAAAGACGCCAAGGATATCAACGCCCAACTCGCCCCAATCACCCCGCTCGTGCTGCTCGGCCGCGCCGACGACGCCCGCAAACTTTTAGAGAAAATCGGTCGCGACAATCCGTCCGACTTCCGGGTCAAGCAGCTGATCGATTCGAAGTTCATCGATCAGGTGGTGACCGATCCGAAGATCAAGGCTGCGACGGTGAAGTAAGGCCACGCGGAAAGGCCGTTTGCCTGCGGGCGCCGGCGTCCGCGCTTGGCTCGATCCGTGTACGGAATGCCGACGTGGACGCCGACGCTCCTGGCGGTTACTTGCCGCCGAGCTTCTCCCAGCGCGCGAGGATGCGGCGGTAGTTGTCCTCCGGAGACAGGCCGAAGGCGGCGCGGAGGATTTCCGGCGTGCTGCCGTGCTCGACGAATTTATCGGGCCAGCCGATGCGCTCCACTGCGGTCGAGCTGCCGGCCTCTTGAAGCGCCTCCAACACCGCGCTGCCGAAGCCCCCGGTGAGTACGTGATCTTCCATGGTCACGATGAGCGAGGTGGCGGCGGCTTGACGCAGGAGCAGCTCGCGGTCGAGCGGCTTGACGAAGCGGGCGTTGACGACGCCGACGGAGAGCTGGCGCTCGGCGGCGAGGCGGTCGGAGAGGGCGAGGGCTTCGCCGATCATCGGCCCGAGCGCCCAGATCGTGATGTGCGAGCCTTCGCGAAGCACCTCGGCCTTGCCGAGCGGGATGGTTGCCGGTGCTTGTTTGATCGTCGTGCCGACGCCGGCGCCGCGCGGGTAGCGGATGAAGGTGGGCGACTTGGTTTGCAGGCTGGTGTGGAGGAGATCGACGAGTTCGTCCTCGTCCTTTGGCTGCATGACGATCGCGTTGGGGACGCAGCGGAGGTAGGAAATGTCGAAGAGACCGTGATGCGTGGCGCCGTCGTTGTGCGAGAGGCCGGCGCGATCCATGCAGAACGTGACGGGGAGGTTTTGCAGGCACACGTCGTGGACGACTTGATCGAAGCCGCGCTGGAGAAACGTGGAGTAAATCGCGCAGACCGGATGGATGCCTTTGGTGGCGAGTCCGGCGGCGAAGAGGACGGCGTGCTCCTCGGCGATGCCGACATCGAAGAACTGTTTCGGGCACTCGGCGGCGAGGTGGTTAAGGCTGGTGCCGCTGGGCATCGCGCCGGTGATGCCGACGATCCTCGGATCGGCCTTGGCAAAACGGACAAGCGCACGACCGAAAACTTCCTGGTAGTTAGGCGGCGTGCCTGGCGCGGCTTTTTTGCTTTCGCCCGTGGCGGGATCGTAGGGGCTGGCGCCGTGGAATTTTTCTGGGTGCTCGATGGCGGCGGGGAGGCCGCGGCCTTTTTTGGTGAGCACATGCAGCACGATCGGGCCGTCGGCGTGTTTCGCGAATTCCAGATTCTTAATGAGGTCGTCGAGGTTGTGACCGTCGATGGGGCCGATATAACGAAGGCCGAATTTTTCGAAGAGGCTGGATTCGACGAAGAAGTCCTTGGTCTCGCGTTTCCATTTCACCCAGAGGCGGTTCATGTCCTGGCCGCCGGGCAGGCTGGTGAAGAATTTTTCGAGGTCGTGGTGGACCTTGTTATACGTCGGGTGGGTGCTGAGACGGGTTAGGTATTTGGCGATGGCGCCGACGTTTTTGGCGATGGACCACTCGTTGTCGTTGAGGATGACGACGAGGCGCTTGGTGGAGGCGACGATGTTGTTGAGTGCTTCGAGCGTGACGCCGCAAGTGAAGGCGGCGTCGCCGCAGAGGGCGACAACATGTTCGTGCGAGCCGCGAAGATCGCGCGCAGTGGCCATGCCGAGCGCGGCGCTGAGGGCGGTGCCCGCGTGGCCGGCGCCGAAGGCATCGTGCGGACTTTCGGCGCGTGTCAGGAAACCGGATGCGCCGCCGGTTTGGCGGAGTTTTTTGAAAAATTCGCCGCCGCGGCCGGTGAGAAGTTTGTGGACGTAGCCTTGGTGGGCGACGTCGAAGACGAACTGGTCGTCGGGCGTCGAGAAGACGCGATGAAGCGCAATGGTGAGCTCGACGACGCCGAGATTCGGGCCGACATGACCGCCGTTCTTCGAGGTGACGGCTATGATCTCGTCACGAATTTCCTGCGCGAGCTGCGGGAGCTGGGCGGGGGCGAGGCTTTTGACGCCGGCGGGGCCGCGGATCGAATCGAGCAGGCGTGGCGAGGAAGCGGCGGTGACGGCGGAGGCGTCGGCGGGAGGATTCATCGAGTCGGAAGCGGAGGGCGTGTGGTGGACGCGCGAAAGAGAGTCGGCGGTTTGCGGGAGCGATCAGGCTTCGCCGGGGGTGGGAAAGGGGGCGAGGGTGGCGCCGCCGGCTTGTTTTTTGAGGAGCTCGATCTTGAGCTCGGCGTCTTTGAGGCGAGTTTCGCAGATCTTGAGCAATTTACTGCCGTCTTCGAAGCGCGCCATCAACTCGGCGAGGGGCACGTCGCCGGACTCCATCGCTTCCACGATGGATTCGAGCTGGGCGAGGGCGTCCTCGAAGGAGAGTTGGGCGGTCTTTTTGTCGGGCACAGAGGGCCAATGTGAGCCGCGGGGAGGTGTTTTCAATAACTAGTTTGGGCGGGGCAGGAACCGAGGATGTCTGGTTTTACCAGCTTCGGTAATCTGGGTTGAGGAGGAACGCGGGAGAGCCGGTCGATCTGATCGATGCGGCACAGGTGCGTGAGCGTGCTTATGAAGCACTGCGGAATTTTATCGGCAATCAGCGCCCGGTGTCGGGGACGACCGAGCGGGTGTGCCAGGAGATCGCAGGCATCGAGGGTATTAGGCTGGAGCGCCGTTCAGGAGCCGGCGCCCGACTATTCATTCGTGATGCGATTGATCAATTCGCGCTCCAGCACTTCGTAAACGAGAGACCGGTGGCCGGCATAAACGCATTCGATGACCTGGCCCCGGGAATAAGCGAAAATCACCCGGTAGGAGCCGACTCGAAGCCGGTAGTAGCCTTCGAGCGGTTCGTGCAGCGCGGTGATGTCACCGCGTTCCTGAGCCAGCAGAGTGAGCGCGCGTTTGAGTTTGCGGGCGTCCTCCATCCCGAGTGTTTCGAAAAAGTCCTTCACCTGCGCCCTGACTTTTACGGTGTAGGCGCTCATCCTTTCAGGTCTTCCAAGCCAAACAGCTTTCCCTTGCCGCGCCGGTGGCTCTCGATGGCCTTCATCGCTTGGGGATTGGAGATGATTTCCAGCGTTTCGACGAGCGCCTGCATGCGGTCCGCACTCAGTACATAAGCCACGGTCTTCTCGTGGCGGGTGATCACGGGGCACGTTCCCGCCTCCGCGGCACGCACCAGAGCGGGGAGGTTCGCCTGAGCCTGCTTGATGGTGTATGTATTTTCCATGGGCTTTATCTATACCGGCTCGAAGCGGGGTCAAGCGGGGCGGGAGAATGCCATGCGTAGAGAGGGCGTAAACGTAGCGCCGTAAAGTCCGGTGGAGCGCCGCCGTTCCCAGAACAGACCCATTCGAGTGTTCCCGGCGTTTGCGTTTTTGGCGGAGGTGGTTTTTCTGGGGGCGTTAGTGCCAGCTTCGTAGGTTATATACCCCAACCCCAGGAGGTTCCCGCATGTCATTTACAGTCTGTTGACCGTGTTGGCTATTGCCGGTGCCTGCCTGTATCCGATCAATACTACCACTGCTCGCATTTGAGCTTTGTTTATTATCCTTATCCAAACTCGTCAGTCCTATCCTATGAAACTTAACCGCTCCAAGAAGGGTTTCACCCTCGTAGAAATCATGATCGTCGTCGTCATCATCGGCCTCCTGGCCGCCATGGCGATCCCGGCCTTCCAGAAGGTCCGTCGTAACACCATTGGTAAGACCATTATCAATGACGCCCGTCAGATCGGCTCGGCCCTGGCTCAAATCGCGACCGAATATGGTGCTACGGGTAGTGGTGCCGCGCCCGATACGATTGTGCTCAATTATGATGCGGCTACCGGCAGGCTGGATAACAATGCCCCACAAGCCCTCGCTAACGGTCGCATTATTCCCGCCAACGAGATCGGTAAATATTTTAAGTCGATTGGCAAAAACTACACGCTGTCTGGAACCTATGCTTTCGGCGCTGGTGAGTCCACGACTACCACTGCTGACGACACTGCGTTTACTATTTCCCACGGCCAGGTTAGCCCTATCGAACTGCAAGCGGGCCTAACCAGCTTGGTGCCTGGAAATAATTCGGCGACTATGGGTAACCCCATCGCCTTCGATGTCGAAGGCAAGCTGCTGTAATCGGCTACTTCGGTTAGCCAGTCTCTCTCTTTCAAGCCGCGCGGTTTCCGCGCGGCTTTTTTATTTTAGTTCACGGGCATGGTCGCGGGGGTTTGGTGACAACGTCGCGGTCGCGCGAGTGGACGGTGGCTGGGAGCGCCCACGGACGACGCTTCGCCGGTGGAAGGCGCGGGGCATCCAAGCGGGTTGTGAGCGGGCTCCAAAGCACGTGACAGATCGATGCATCCGCCCAAGGGTGCCGTCATGCTGCTGAGTCATCTGGAGAGTATCTTTCGTTCGTTGAATGAGGCTTCGGTGAGGTATCTTGTGGTGGGCGGAGTGGCGGTGGCTGCTCATGGGCATCCTCGCTACACGGCCGATCTGGATCTGGTCATCGCGCTGGAAGCCGAAAATGCGGAGCGAGCTGTGCGGGTGTTGATGGGGCATGGTTACCGGCCGCTCGCGCCGGTGGCGCCTTTGGATTTTGCGAAGGCCGAGGCGAGGAGGCGTTGGGTGGAGGAAAAGGGGATGATGGTGTTTCAGATGCGCTCGGAGGAAATGCAGGAAACCTGTGTCGATCTGTTTATTGAAGAGCCTTTCGACTTTGCGGCAGAATACGGGGCGGCGCCGCGGTTGGAGTTGGTGGCCGGGCAGCGGGTGCCTGTGGTCACTTATGAGACGTTGATCGAGATGAAACGGAGGGCTGGGCGGGGGCGGGATCTGGACGATATCAAGAGTCTCGAGCAGGGCCGGGAAGGGTTGGGTGATGCGATCACCGGGTGAGTTGACGGTTGCTTGGGCGCAGGGTGGGGCTAGTCTGCGCGCATGAAATCGCAGTCGGGCGCAACCAAGATGGTCACCGGTTCTTTCGAAGATGCGGAACGGCAGCGTGCGGTGGCGATGGCACGGCTGACTCCGGCACAGCGGGTGAGGATGGTGTGCGAGATGGCAGCGCTGCAGCGGCAGATCGCGGTGGCGCGGAAACAATGGCTCGTGGAAGAGACGGAAAGAAATTCGGCGATGGCGAAGACGTCGAAAGAAGCGAAGACGTGAGCGAGAATGAGGCCGGGAGTGCCGGCGGAGGTCGGCTTATTGAGCGGGGAAGGAAGCCGGCCGGCGGCCGGCGCTCCCGGCGTGGGGTGTGCGCGTGGGGCTGCGTTTTTCGCGCGGGTGATTAACGGATGCCGGCGTGCCGCCGGCGCTCGAAGCTATTTTGCCCGGGCGATGATGAGGAGGCTCTGGCCGATGGGCGGGGCGAGCAGGTGGTGTTCGAAGTGGAAGACCGGGGGGAAGAGGAAGCGGTCGTAGAAGCGGACGGAGCGGATGCTGAAACCGCGGTTTTTGCGGACGCAGAAGCTCCACCACCAGGCGAGGTAGCCGAGGAGGTTGTAGTAACGGAGTTTCACGATCTCAAAGCCGGCGCGCTCGAGCTGGGCGCGCAAAGCGGGCGCGGCGTAGCGGCGGAAGTGGCCGAAATCTTTGTCGAGCGGGGCGTAGATTTCCTGGCGGGCGGGGACGAAGAGGCAGAGGTGGCCTCGCCGGGGCGCGAGGAGTTGCGCGTAGAAGGCGAGTTCGGCGTCGTCGTGCTCAATGTGTTCGAGGACGTTAATGCTGACGAGAGCATCCCACGGCTGGCCGGCGGGGACGGCGTGCGCGGTGCCCTCGACGATGTCGGCGGCGGGGACGACTTGGTGGAGGGCGGGGAGAAATTTCGGGTCGGGCTCGACGGCGACGTGGCGTGTCACCTCGGGAAGCGCGCGCATGGCCTGGGACATCTGGCCGACGCCGGCACCGACTTCGAGGAGGCTGCCGCGGAGCCAGGGGCGGAAACTTTTGATAAGAGCGGTGCGGTAGTTGGCGGCTTCCTGGAGGGCGGCGAATTCGAAATCGGCGTTGGAGGCGGTGGCGTTGGGAGCGGAAGGTTTGGGCGGCATGGGCTGCGCGGCGGGGCTCAGCGGGCCCACGTGTTATACTTGGCGATGGCGTAGAGGGCGCGGAAGCCGTCGCGCCAGCCGATTTTTTTGCCTTCGGCGTAGGTGCGGCCTGAGTACGAGACGCCGACTTCGTAGACGCGGACGCCGAGGCGGGCGACTTTGGCGGTGATCTCGGGTTCGAAGCCGAAGCGGTTTTCGACGAGGTTGAGCGACTGGATGATCTCCCGCTTAAACATTTTATAGCAGCACTCCATGTCGGTCAGGTTGAGGTTGGTCGCCATGTTGGAGAGCAGGGTGAGGAACTGGTTGCCGACGCTGTGCCAGAAATAGAGCACACGGTGCGGGTAGCCGCCCATGAAGCGGGAGCCGAAGACGACATCGGCTTTTCCCGCGAGGAGCGGGGCGAGGAGGTCGGGGAGTTCGCGCGGGTCGTATTCGAGGTCGGCGTCCTGGACGATGACGTAGTCGCCGGTGGCGTGTTTGAAGCCGCTGCGGAGGGCGGCGCCTTTGCCCTGGTTGACCTCGTGGTACACGATCTGGGCGACGAGCGGGGTAATCTCGGTGCGGAGGATGTCGCGGGTGCCGTCGGTGGAGCAGTCGTCGATGACGATGATTTCGAGGGACTCGACTCCGCAGGAGCGGACGGCATCCACGATGCGGCGGATGGTGTTCCGTTCGTTGTAGCACGGGATGACGACCGAGAGGGTGGGCATGTTTCGCCAAATACGGAGAAGGGCGGCGGGGGTTGGCAAATGGGAATTGGAGGGTGACGCAGCACTGCGGAGAAAGATTAACCGCAGAGGTGAGGGAGGGCGCAGAGACAGCGAGGGTGATTTTTCAGTGAGATTTTAACCACGGATTTCGCGGATGGGCACGGATGACGGTGGATGCCTGACGCATGCGAGGACAGTGCGTGGGGCGTCGCAGTCGAGCCGGCGGGGTTAAGGCTAACCCGCCCTACCTCGGAAAGGAGGCCGATTCGCGGGAGTGGTGTCAGAGTGTGCTCGTGAAGGTGTAGCGGCCGGAGGGGGCGTTGAGGGCGGTGAAGCCGTTTTCGCGCGAGGTCGTGGTGAGACCGTCGAGTGCGGTGGCGTTGCCGGGGATGAAGACTTTCGCGGTGCAGTTGGCGGGGATGCGGATTTCCCAGGTGAGCTGGTTGCCGGAGCGGCGCCAGGAGCTGAGGATTTCGCCGTGCATGGTCCGGTAAGTGGCGCGGGCGTGAGAGAGGGTGCCTTCGGCGGGAATGAAGGGGCGGAGGATGAAGTGCTGGAAGCCGGGTTTCGCGGGATCGAGTTCGATGCCGGCGACGTGGCGGAACAACCATTCGCCGACGGAGCCGAGCGAGTAGTGGTTAAATGAATTCATGTGCGGGTTGAAGAACCCGTCTTTGTGCGTCCAGCCGTTCCAGCGTTCCCAGATGGTGGTGGCGCCGTGTTTCACGGGGTAGAGCCACGAGGGATAGTCGTCGCGGAGGAGGAGTTTGTAGGCGACGTCGGCGCGGCCGTTGAGCGTGAGCTGTGGGTTGAGGTGGCTGATGCCGACGAAGCCCGTGCTGAGGTGCCAGTCGAGGGACTTGATGTCAGCGACGAGGTGATCGAGGGCGGCGGCGCGGAGATTTTCCGGGAGGAGGTTGAAGGCGAGCGCGAGGAGGTAGCCGGTCTGGGTGTCGGTCGTGATACGGCCGTCGGGTTGGAGCCATTCTTTCTGAAACGCGGCGCGGACGGTCTCGAACATCTTGATGAAGCGCTCGGCGTCGGCGGTGCGGCCGAGTTCGCGGGCGATTTCGGCGAGCTTGGTGCAGTCGTCGGCCCAGTAGGCGGTGGCGAGGAGGTTCTTCATCGGCGAGTGGGTGCCGAAGGAGGTGTCGCTCGGGATGCAGAGCCAGTCGCCGTAGTTGTTGGCGAGTTGGTTGAGGCGGAGGCCGGTGGGGTTGTGCGAGGCGATCCAGTCGACCCATTTCACCATCGCGCGGTAGTGTTTCTCGATGATGCGGCGGTCGCCGTACACGCGCCAAAGGGTATGCGGGATGATGATACCGGCGTCGGCCCAGGCGGCGGCGCCACCGAGGTTGCCGAGGCCGATGAAATTTTCGCCTTCGCGGAGGCGCGGGGCGACGTCGGGGAAAATGCCCTCGGGCGTCTGCGCGTCTTCGACGTCGATCATCCACTTCGTGAAGAAGGCGGCGACGTCCATGTTATAGGACGCGGTGCGGAGGAAGACCTGGGCGTCGCCCATCCAGCCGAGGCGTTCGTCGCGCTGCGGGCAGTCGGTGGGGACGGAGAGGAAGTTGTCGCGCTGGGACCAGGCGCCGTTGAGCCAGAGGCGGTTCACGTCGGCGTTGGAGCATTCGAAGCGGCCGGCGGGCGGGGTGGCGGAGTGTATCGCGCAACCGGTGACGGTGGTGATGTCGGGCTTGATGTCGGCGGGGAAGCCGGTGAGTTCGACGAACTGGAAACCGTGGAAGGTGAAGTGGGGCTCGTAGGTGGCGGAAAAGATTTTCGATTTTTGATTCTCGATTTTCGATTCGGGAGCGGAGTCGTGGTCGCCGGTGATATAGATGTCGGTGGATTTGGCGCGGCGGAGGTTTTCGACGTAGAGCGTGCCGTCGGGGCTGAGGCGTTCGCCGTGGCGGATGACGATCTTCGTGCCGGCGGGGAGCTTGGGGAGTTTGAGGCGGGCCCAGCCGGAGATGTTTTGGGCGAGGTCGTAGATGAAGACGCCGGGGGTGATCTCGGTGAGCGAGACGGGCTTGAGGAGTTCGGTGATGCGGACGGGTTCGGAGCGTTGGGCGACGAGGGGGACGGCGGGGGCGGAGACTTCGCGGGCGGGGAGCCAGGGATGCGAAGAGTGAAGAGTGACGGGTGAAGGGTGAGAGACGGAATCGGAGGAGAAGTTTGGCTGGTCCCAGCCGGGGAGTTCGCGGCGGGCGTCGTAGGTTTCGCCCATCATCCAGTCGGAGCTGAGGATGGGGCCGGTGTTGCAGAGCCAAGTGCCGTCGGTGCCGATCGTTATGCGGCGACCGTCGGTGAGTTCGACTTCGAGCTGGGCGAGGAGGGAGTTTTCGAGGCTGCCATAGCGGGCGCGGGTTTCCTGCCAGCCGACGTAACCGGTCCACCAGCCGTCGCCGAGCGTGGCACCGAGGGCGTTGCGGCCTTGGGTCAGGAGCGCGGTGACGTCGTAGGTACGGTAGTGGATGCGTTTGTCGTAGTCGGTCCACTCGGGGGCGAAGAGGTCTTCGGTGATGCGCTGGCCGTTGGCGCGGAATTCGAAGATGCCGCGGGCGGTGGCGTAGAGCGTGGCGCGGGCGATGGGCGCGGGGAGGTCGAATTCGCGGCGGAAAAGCGCGGGGGGGCCGGGATCGAGGAGCGTACCTTCGGTGGCGGCGGGGTCGCGTTTGATGATCTCGGGATCATGGGTGATCCAGCGGGCGGACCAGTCGGTGGAGTCCAGAAGACCAACTGAAAAATGGGCCGTATGAGATAGGACTGATAGGTCTAATGGGACTGATGGGACAGATAGGTCGGGTGAAGAAACGGTGGGCCAGACTTCGACGGACCAGAAGGCGGTATCGCGGGAGGTGAGGGGGTTGCCGGCGTAGGTGATATGGGTGGTCTGGTCGCTTTCGATGCGGCCGGTGTCCCAGAGGTCGGCTTCGCCGGCAGCGAGTTTTTGCGCGGTGCTCGAAACGCGGATACGGTAGGCGAGTTGACGGGCGCCGCGGGCTTCCGACTCAAGCGTCCAGCTCAGGCGCGGGGAGCGTTCGTCGATGCCGAGGGGATTGACGAGGTAGTCGCAGCGGAGGTTGGCGATGGTGAAGGTGGACGTGGAGGCGGTGGCGGAGGGCATGCGGCGGTTTGGTTAAGCGCGAAGACGCAAAGACGCGAAGTTTCGGAGAGAAGATCGGACGGCGTTATGTTTTATCGCGGAGCCGCGGAAGGGCGGAAACGCGGAGAAGTTTTGGTGGAGAAAAAGTGAACCACAGAGACACAGAGGGCACGGAGAGGGACTCGGTGGGCTCTGTGCCTCTGTGGTTTGTGAGAGGCCGGGACTTTGAGGTGACTACTGCTTGTGAATCAGGCGACGGAGGTGCCGCGCTCGTTTTCGATTTGTTCGAGGGACTTGCCGGTGGTGTTGGGCATGAAGAAGAAGCCGACTGCACCGCTGATAAAGAGGGCTCCAGCGAGGATACCGCCGAGGAGCGAGAGGCTTCTTTCTGCAACCATCGGAACGTAGAAACTCCAGATGCCTACAGCGACGCGGGCGGCTCCGAAGGAGAAGCCTTGAGCGGTGCCGCGCAGCATGGTCGGGAAAAGTTCCTGGCTGAAAACTTTGTAGAAGGCTTCACCGGCGAGCGCGCCGCCAGCGGAGAAGAGAAGAATGTTCACAAACACGACGGGGATGGAGAAGGGCAGCACCATGAAGATGGCGTAGGCGACGATTTGAACGACAGCTCCGATACCCCACATCGTTTTGCGAGCGGCGAAGCTGCGGTCGGAAAACTTCATGAAGACCGTTACCGTGAAGATCATCGCAGTGATGAACGCCACGCACGGCATGATCGTGGCTTCCAGCTGGCTGCCGCCGGTGTGCATGCCGATGAGGTAGGTGTTGAACTGGCCGGCGGTGCCGGCAGCGAGATTCCAAAAAAGGTAGATCGTCGTGGTCCAGACGAGTGCCTTTAAATTGGCTCCAGAGAAGAGGAGGGCCAAATTGTTCTTTTTTGAAGGAGCGATGTCGTAAGCTTTTTTAGCCTCTTTCCATCGTGGCGATTCCGTGAGGCCGCGGCGCATGGCCCACGTGACGAAGGCGACGAGGAAAAGATGGAAGAAGATGATGCGGATTCCCAGAAGCCCCATGGTAGAGAAGGCGGCTCCCATCAGGAGGACGATCACCGGTCCCAAGCACCAGGCGATCTGAGTGAACCCGAGGAGTTTTCCGCGTGCTTTGTCGGGGGCGAATTCGCCGACGAGAGCGAGCGAGGTGGGAATGTCGGCACCGACGGCAAGTCCGACGATGAAGGTGCCGACAAAGAGCATCTCTTTGTTCACCGAGAAGGCCATCAGCAGGATACCGACAGCGTAGACGATCAGGTCGTATTGGTAGATGCGTTTGCGGCCAAGTTTGTCGCCGAGCCAGCCGCCTAAGAGTGCACCGATGGCGCAGCCGAGTGCGTTAGGGCCAATCGCACCGAGAAGGCCGATGGCATCGGTGGATAAGCCGAATTCCTTTTGGAACGCAGCCATGCCGACGCCGAGGGCGACGATGGAGCCGGCGTCGAGGTACGAGGCCATGCCGGCGAGGGCTGACCACTTCCATTGCTGGCGGGTGATGGTAACGCCGGTATCGGCGGCTAGGGGAGGGTTGGTGGCCATACGGTGTGTGATGCGGACTGGGTTGGAACTGGAAAGCGGAGGTTAGGTGAAGCGCAAAGACGCGAAGAGGCTCAGGTAGGAGCGAGGGTCGGAAGAGGTGTTAGGAATTTTAACCGCAGAGGACGCGGAGAGCGCGGAGGTCGGAGGAACTAGTGTTTGGAATCCTCGGAGACGCGGACCAGAGGTCCGGCCCTACAGGGAAAGGCGATTTCGGAGGCGAGAACGAGTAGGAGTAAGAGAACGAGAACGATTTGGGACGGGATCGCGGCGTGGAGCTGCTCCTCGGGGCGGGAGAAAGAGTAAGAGAAAGAGGAAAGAGAAAGATTTTTTAGCGGACGGGGACCCAGACGCTCATGTCGCCCTGGCCGCGGTTGTCCCAGGCGAAGTAGGGGATGAATTTGACGTCGATGGCCTTGAGCGTGGCGGCGCCGACTTCGCGGTAGAGCTGGTTGGGTTTCCACTCGTCGCGCTGTAGTTGGAACGCGGGCACGGTGAGCGTGGCGAGGTTGGCGTTGACGATCTTCTCGCGGTTAACGGTGAACTGGCGGTTCTTTTCGTCGAGGCCGAGGACGATGTCGGCGAGGCGGACGCCCTTCGGGAGGTCGGCGGATTCGAGGCAGTAGACGAGCGGGCCGTACTTTACGGTGACCTGGTTGACGGCTTCCTCGACGAGCGGGTTGGCTTCGAGGAGGACGGGTTTGAAGGCGAGGTCGAGCGTGACGACGTCGCCGGCTTTCCAGGTGCGCTTCACCTCTGCGAAGGAGCCGGGCGTGAGTTTTTCGGACACGGCCTTGCCGTTCACCTTGAGGACAGCGGCGTCTTTGTGGAGCCAGCCGGGGATGCGGAGCTTGAGGGCGATGTCTTTTGCCGGGGCTTCGTCGATGGTGATCTTCACTGCGCCGTTGTAGGGATAATCGGTTTCCTGACGGAGTTTGATGCGGGCGCCGTCGGTCCACTTGGTGTCGAGGGTGTTGGCGGCGTAGAGCTGAACCCAGAGGGCGTTTTCGGAGAGCGTGTAGGCGTAGTTGTGCGCCTCGGCGATCACGCGAACGATGTTGGGCGGGCAGCAGAACGAGGATTTGTAGTTGGGCTGGCGGGTGCGGGACCAGCGGAGCGGCCACTTGTATTCGGAGTCGGTGCGGAGCGGGTTGACGTAGAAGTAGTGTTTTCCTTCGAGGCTGATGCCGGGGAGGATGCCGTTGTAGAGGGCTTTTTCGAAGAGGTCGGCGTACTGCGCGTCGCCGGTAAGCGTGAGCATGCGCCAGATCCACATGCCGTAACCGATGGTGGCGCAGGTCTCGTTGTACGCGGTGATGTTGGGGAGCTGGTAATCGCGACCGTAGGCCTGGTGGATGGTCTTGATCTGCGGATGCAGCGAGTGGTGCGCGCCGTCGGGCGAGGCTGCATCGTAGATGGCGCCGGTCATGCCGGTGACGTAGAGCTTTTGCGTGGCGACGTCCTCGGAGATTTTTTCGAGGGGCTTCATCAAGGTCTTGTCGCCGTCTTCAGCAACGACGTCGGCGACACCGGCGTAGAGGTAATTGGCGCGGACGGCGTGGCCGACGGCTTCGAAGGTTTCGCGGAAAGGCGTGCGGTCCTGATTGTGGTCGGAGCCGTCCTTCGCGGTGACGAGGCTGCGGATCTCGATGAGTTTTTTGCCGAGCTCAAGGTAGCGCGGCTCGCGGGTGACGCGGTAGAGCTCGATCACGCCCATGTAGTGAGACGGGCAGATGGCGTTTTTCGCGAGATCGGCGGGGACGGTGTTGGCGAGGTTGTCGATGTAGTCGGCGGCTTTGCGCGCGCAGTCGAGGAGGCTGGTCTTGCCTGTCACACGATAATGGATGCACGCCGTGGTGATGAGGTGGCCCATGTTGTAGGTCTCGAAGTGTTCGCGGTCTTCGAACTCCTTCGCGGCGGTGCCGGTGAGGCCCTGGCGTTGCGGAATGATTTTTTGGGTGTGCAGGTAGCCGTCCTCGCGCTGGGCCTTGGCGACGACGGTGATGATTTCGTCGAGTTGCTTGTCGATGGCGGGATCTTTGGTGACGGCGTAGATCTGGACGAGGGCTTCGACCCACTTGAGGAAGTCGCCGTCGTTGAAGGGCGGGCCGTGGAATTTTTTGGCGCCGTTGCGACCGGTGCCCATGCCTGCGGCGACGAGGAAGTTGTCCCACGCGTGGCTCTCGTACTGGTCGGTGAAGATGGTCCACATGTGCGGCACCATGGTGGTGCGGCAGGCTTCGAAGCGCTCGGCCCAGAGGCCGCTGGTCCAGCGGACGTCGGCGAGGTCGGTCATGTACATCTTCGCGTGCGGCGACTGCGTGGTGTCGATGAGGGATTTTTCCGCGGCGAAGGATGACGCGGTGGCGCAGATGGAAGCGGCGATAGCGAGCGCGGTGACTCCAAGGGCGGATTTTTTTGAAGCGCGAAGACGCGAAGACGCGAAGGACGGAAGCGAAGAGGGGGTGGAGGGAGAGGGAGTCATCGGTAGAAGAGTTTAGGTTTAGTTTTTTGGGAGGACTTGGCGCACGGCATTTTGCCAGCCGTTGTAGTACGCGGAGGCTTTCGCTGCAGGCATTGACGGATGGTATACGACGTCGTTGCGCGGAGCACTGGCGATTTCGTCGAGGGATTTGAAGATGCCGAGGCCGAGAAGGCCGGCGAGGGCGGCGCCGAGGGGCGAACAGTCGGACATGGTGGCGACGCGGAGTTCTGCGCCGGCGAGGTCGGCGGTGAATTGCATGAGGAAGGCGTTGGTCGTGGCACCGCCGTCTCCGTGGAGACCGACGAGGGGAACGCCGGCGTCGGCGCGCATCGCATCGAGCGCGTCGCGGACTTGATAGGAAATGGATTCAAGGCCGGCGCGGATCAGGTGGCGGCGGTCGCTGTGGCTGGTGAGGCCGGTGATCGCGGCGCGGGCGGCGGGTTGCCAGTGCGGGAGGCCGAGGCCGGAGAAGGCGGGGACGAGGTAGACGCCGCCGTTGTCGGGGAGCTCGCGGGCGAGTTTTTCGATTTCGGAAAAATCGCGGATGACGCCGAGTTGGTCGCGGAGCCAGGTGAGCGTGGCGGCGGAGCTGATGATGATGCCTTCGAAGGCGTAGGTCGGCACGCCGGCGTGGACCCAGGCGAGCGTGGTGACGACGCCGCGATTTGAGAAACGGGGCTTGGCGCCGATGTTGAGAAGAATGGAGGAGCCGGTGCCGAAGGTGACTTTGGCGGAGCCGGGCTGGTAGCAACGTTGCGCGAAGAGTGCGGCTTGGGAATCGCCCATGACGCCGACGATGGGGAGCGCGGTGGCGAGGGAGTTATCGAGCGTAGTTTCTCCGAAGCGGGCGGAGCTGTCGCGCGTTTCGGGGAGGGCTTTGAGCGGGACTTCCCAGAGGGCGCAGAGGTCGGCGTCCCACTTGAGCGTGGTGAGGTCGAAAAGGAGCGTGCGTGAGGCGTTGGTCTGGTCGGTGGCGAAGACGCGGCCCTGGGTGAGGCGGTAGATGAGGTAGGCGTCGATCGTGCCGATGAGCGCGGAGCCGTCGGCGAGGCGGGACGCGAGGTCGGGGCAGTTCTGGGCGAGCCACTGGAGTTTCGAGCCGGAGAAGTAGCCGTCGATTTTGAGGCCGGTTTTTTGGAGGACGAAGGGCTCGCGTCCGGCGGCGATGTGGGCGGCGCAGAGGGCGTCGCCGCGGCGGTCCTGCCAGACGAGGGCGTGGTGTAGCGGTTTTCCGGTGACGCGGTCGAAGAGGACGATGGTTTCGCGCTGGTTGGTGAGGCTGAGGCAGGCGAGGTCGGACGGGGCGAGGTTGTGGGAAGAAAGGCGGGAGAGGAGAGTGCGGAGGGTAGTGAGGGTGTTCTGCCAGATTTCCTCGGCGTCGTGCTCGACCCAGCCCGCCTGGGGGTAGTGCTGCTTGTGCTCGCGGGATTCCTTGTCGATGAGGCGGCCGTCGCGGGTGAAAAGCAGGGCCTTGGTGGCGGAGGTGCTTTGGTCGAGGGCGAGGACGTGGGACGCTTGAGACGCGTGGGGCGATGACAGAGCGGCGGGCATGCTTGGGGTTTGGTTAAGCGCGAAGACGCAAAGACGCTAAGGTTTGGGAAAGAAGAAATCGGAAGTTGAACCGCAGAGAGCGCAGAGGACGCAGAGGACGGAGAGGACGGAGGAGTTTTATTTCTGATCTCTGCGCTCTCCGCGTCCTCTGCGGTTCAATGGGTTTTATTTAAGGAGGGTTTGGGCGGTTTCGGTGAGGCCTTCCATGCTGATGCCGTAGTGGCGGAAGAGGTCGGCTTGGGCGCCAGTCACGGTGTCTTCGTCGGGGAATCCGACCATGCGGAAGCGCGGGGCGACGCCGGCTTGGAGGAGCGTGGAGGCGACGGCTTCGCCGACGCCTCCGTTGATCATGTGCTCTTCGACGGTGATGACGGCGCGGCATTCGCGGCCGGCGGCGAGGATGGCGGCGGTGTCGAGCGGTTTGACGGTGTGCAGGCTGAGGACGCGGGCGGAGATGCCCTGGGCGGCGAGGTTTTCGGCGGCGAGGAGGGCGTGGACGACGGTTTCGCCGTTGGCGATGAAGGCGACGTCTTTGCCTTCGCGGAGGGTGATGGCCTGGCCGGCGGTGAAGGTCGTATCCGGTTTGTGGAGGTCGTACATCGCGGCTTTGCCGAAGCGGACGAAGACGGGGCGCGGGGCTTTGGCGGCGAACTCGATGGCTTCGCGGGTTTCGAAGTTATCCGCGGGGACGATGATGGTGAGGTTGTTGATCGCGCGGAGGACGGCGAGGTCGTGGAGCGAGTGGTGCGTGCTGCCGAGGGCGCCGTAGCTGACGCCGGAGCTGATGCCGACGAGGACGCCGGGGACGTTCGAGTAGCAGATGTCGTTTTTGATCTGCTCGAGGGAGCGCGCGGTGAGGAAGCAGGAGGGCGAGACGCCGAAGGCTTTTTTGCCGCAGGCGGCGAGGCCGGCGGTGATGCCGACGAGGTTTTGCTCGGCGATGCCGACTTCGACGATCTGCTTCGGGAGTGCTTTGCCGTAGGGCGCGAGTTTACCGGAGCCGCGGGAGTCGGACGTGACGGCGACGATGTTGCGGTCGGCGGTGGCGAGGGCCTGGAGCGTGTCGGCGAATTCTTCGAGGTTGGCGCGGCCTTTTTTGAGGCCGAGTTTTTGCGCGACCGCGGTGGCGGCGGGGGTGAACATGGAGGGAGCAGGAGCGCTCATGGGAAGAGTGAAGGGTGAAGAGGGAAGAGTGAAAGGTCTCGGTGACTGAGCGGCTGGTGGCGCGGTAGTTTTGTTAAGCGCGAAGACGCAAAGACGCTAAGGTTTCGGAATCGGATGGAAGGAGTCGGAGGTCGGAATTTTTAACCGCGGAGACGCGGAGGGCGCGGAGTTTGGAGAAGAGCTTTTAGTCTTGGCTCGGAGCTTTGCGTCTTTGCGCTTCAAAATTAAGCGGCGGAGGCGGAGAGGGATTTCTCGAGGGCGGTGAGTTCGGTGAGGGCGTTGGCGAGTTCGGTTTCGCTGGGGACGCCGTGGTGCCATTTGCCGACGTTTTCCATGAAGCTGACGCCTTTGCCTTTCACGGTGTTGGCGATGATGAAGAGCGGCTTTCCTGGATGCGGCGTGGTGAGCGCTTTCGTGAGCTCGGCGTAGTCGTGGCCGTTGACGGAGCGGACTTCCCAACCGAAGGCGCGCCATTTTTCGTCGAGGGGTTCGTTGGACATGACGTCCTTCGTGTGGCCGGTGATCTGGAGTGTGTTGTGATCGAGGATGGCGACGAGGTTATCGAGTTTGTAGTGGGCGGCGGCCATGGCGGCCTCCCAGTTGGAGCCTTCGGCGAGTTCGCCGTCACCGAGGAGTGTGAAGACGCGGAAGGCGTTGCCGTCTTGTTTCGCGGCGAGGGCCATGCCGAGGCAGATGGGGAGGCCGTGGCCGAGGGCGCCGGTGTTCATCTCCATGCCTTTGATCTTACGCGTGGGATGGCCGACGTAGTAGGATTTGTAGTGGCAGACGGTGTTGAGATCGGAGTCGGGGAAATAACCGCGGTCGGCCATGACGGCGTAGAGGGCCTCGACGCAGTGGCCCTTGCTCTGGACGTAACGGTCGCGCGTGGGTGAGTCGACGGTCTCGGGCGTGACGTTCAGTATCCGGTTATAAAGGACGTTGAGGATGTCGAGGCACGAGAGGCCGCCGCCGGTGTGGCCGGCTCCGGCGTCGGCGATGAGCTGGAGCATGCGGCGGCGGAGGGCGGTGGCTTTGAGGGCGAGTTGGCTGTCGGTGAGCATGGGCGAAATGAGCGGCTGGTGGGCGGAGGTTAAGTTAGGTGCGAAGACGCAAAGACGCTAAGGTTTCGGAGTCGGAGTTGGTAACCGCAGAGGACGCGGAGAGCGCGGAGATCGGAGGAGGGTTTGTTTTTGTTCAGGAACCGGCGGCGGGCTTTTTCTTTTGGTTACGTTCGTTGCGCTCGATGGAGAGCTGTTTGAGGTCGTAGCCGCGCTTGGATAGGTAGTTGTTGATGCGGCCGCGGACCTTGTGGAAGACCTGGCCCTTGGCTTCGCCTTCGTTGAGGATGACGGCGTCGTCGAAGGCGGTGATGAGCTGTTTGTGGATGTAGATTTTTTCCTCGTCGGTGAGCTTCGGGATCAGGTTCAGGAACGCGTCGTAGTTGATCTTGTAGTGATTCGCGCTGAGGCCGTTTTTGATGATCACCTGCTGGTCGGCGGTGAGCTTTTCGGCGTTGAGGGCGGCGTAGAGTTCGGTGCGGGCTTTGACGAGGGCTTGCTGGAGCGCGTCGCCGGTGAGGGGCGTTTTTCCTTCGTAGGCGGCTTTGGTCGTGAGCATGAAGTTCACGATGTGCTGCTTCACGCGGGCGGCTTGGCCGGTGTCGGCGAGCTTGAGCGTCGCCATGATGCCGGAGGCGCGTTTTTCGGCCACGGTGGCGTGGGCGGGGATGTCGGCGACGACGGGTGTCGGTGCGGCAGGCGCGGCGACGGAGGTCGAGGGCAGCGCGGTGGCGGATAGGAAGAGAGCGAGAGCGGGGAGGAGGTGTTTCATGAAGTGCAACGGTTGGGTTGGGGCGTGGAGTTTAGGCGAGGGGGGGTTACCGTTGGGTTATGAAGGAGGGGCCGCTGGTCTGCGGCGGTTAGGTTAAGCGGGAAGACGCAAAAGACGCTAAGGTTTCGGAGGACGGAGATCGGGTTTTTGAACCACAGAGACACAGAGGGCACGGAGAACGGAGTGACTGAGAGGGCTGTTCTGAACTCTGTGGTCTCTGTGCCTCTGTGGTTTAGTTTCGGAGTTTAGGCTTCGGGGTTTTCGTGGTGGTAGACTTCCCAGCCGAGGTAGCGGGTGAAGGCTTCTTCGAGGATGGCCGCAGTGTGCGAGGCGTTCATGACGACGTGGTGCTCGAAGCCCTGGCGGCAGATGTGGTGCATCAGCTTTTGGAGCTTCGGAACCTGCGCGACGGCGCGGTTGCCGAAGGTCTTGAGTTCGTCGTTGGTGAGCTGGCCCTGGCCGACGTAGGCGCGGATGATGCCGCTGGTGTCATCGGTCGTGATGCGTCCGTAGGTGAGCGGGTTGGCGGGCGTGCGGCCGTCGAGGGCGCCCCAGGTGTTTTCGACGCCGAGGGTGGAGCCGAGGATCGGGGCGTTGAGGACTTTGATGTCGGGGAGGAAGGACTTGGCCCAGTTGCCGCAGTGGAAGAGGACGCACTTGTCGTCGGTGTCGCCGTAGTTGTTATTCCAATCAACGAGCGCGCTCGGGGAGAGCGAGGCGAGCTGCATGGCGTACATGGTGAGCACGCCGGTGACGTCGACTTCGCAGGCGCTGGGCAGGAAGTTTTCGGACATCATGCTCATGCTGGTGCAGACGTTGCAGCCGTGGTTGGCCTGCACGGAGGTCCAGCACTGGATGGCGGTGGCGTCGAGGTGGTTGGTGGCGACGAAATCGTCGAGGACGATGCCGAGGCGGGCCATCTGGATGAGCTTGGCGGGCGGGACGGCGGTGGCGTTGGCGTAGGCTTTGATCTCGTCGATCTTCGAGACGATACGGGTGTCGGTCTCGCCGATCTTGCCGGCGGCGCCGAGGATTTCGGAGAGGTCGACGGTGGTGACGGAGATGCCGTTGCGCTCGAGGATTTTTTCCGAGTAGCGGACGGTATTGAAAGCGCCGGGACGGGCGCCGACGGCACCGATGCGGACGCCGCGGATGCCACGGACGACGCGGCAGACGCCGAGGAATTTATTGAGGTCGGCGCGGAAGGTGGGATCGGTCGGGCGGACGACGTGCTTGGTCGTGAGCGAGTAGGGGATGTTGGCCTGGCGGAGGTTGTTGCAGACGGAAATTTTTCCGCAGAAGGCGTCGCGGCGGCGGATGACGTCGAGGCGGTCGAGGTCGTCGGGATAACCCTGGATGAGGACGGGGACGTTGAGGCCGGCGAGCTTGAGGGTGTCGGCCACGCCTTTTTCGTCACCGAAGTTGGGGAGGACGACGAGGACGCCGCCGATCTTGTCGCGGTTTTTGCGGAAGAGGTCGGCGCATTTGCGGGCGTCGTTGTGGGTTTCGACGCCGCCGAGTTTGGAGTCGGCGGGGTCGAGCATGATGGCGTCGATGCCGAGTTCGGCGAAGAGCTTGGCGAAGTCGGCGCGGGCTTCGCTGACGAGTTTGTCAGGGAAGAAATCGCGATTGCCGAAGAGGACGCCGAGGGAGAAGGGCTGCTGAGGTTTCATGAAGAAGAGTGAAGGGTGAAAGGTGAGGGGTGAAAGGTGTGAGGCGGAGGGAAGAAGCGGGTGGGGGAGAGGATAGAGAGGGAGGGGGCGGAGGGCGGATTTTTAACCACGGGTTTCGCGGATGGGCACGGATGGGGCGGAATTTTTTTAGACAGGATTAAGAGGATTAACGGGATTTCGGAGAGGCGGAGGAGGGGCTCGGTGGAGGTGGCGTGGGTTTTGGGTGGGCGAGAAGGGCGGCTTAAAGGGCGATATTAGGGAAATTTTTCGGCTGTTTCTTCCCGGAAAAATGGGGTTTCTTGCGGGATTCTAAGGTGAGCACAAAGAGACTATTTTCGACGAAGGTGAAGAAGACGCTGGCGCCAGCGCGTGCGCCTGGTGGGGAGGTAGGCGGGGGCGGTGGAAGCAAGGCGGGGGTCTCGCGAAAGAGGGAAGAAGGCCGCGAAGGGAAGGAGCGGTCGATGGAGGAAGGGGCGCGGGCGGGGGTGTCGTTCGATCCGGGGCGGAAGGATTTCGAGCCGTATGGGCTGACGTGTGTGCGGTGGACGCCGTCGACGATGCGGCGGCCGGATCATCATAATGAGATCGAGCTGAACTTTGTGGAGAGCGGGTGGGTGACCTATCTGCTGGGAGGGCAGAAGGTGCGGGTGGAGGCGGGGCGGCTGGCGGTGTTTTGGGCGGCGATTCCGCATCAGATCGTCGAATACGGGGAGGGGACGCGGTACTTCGTGGCGACGATTCCGTTTGCGTGGTTTTTGCAGTGCCGGTTGCCGGAGGCGATGGTGCGGCGGTTGTTGCGCGGTGAGATGGTGGGCGGGCGTGCGGAGACGGCGGATGAGGTGGCGGAGGGGAATGCCGGGCGGGAGGATCGGGCGTTGTTTGGGCGTTGGGAGAAAGATCTGGGGCGGATGGCGGGCGATGAGGTGGAGCGTATCGTGATGTTGGAGATGGAGGCGCGGTTGCGGCGCATGGCGCTGGGGGAGGACAAGACGGTGGAAAACGTTTCTCGCGAAGAAGCGAAGGTAGCGAAGATGGACAGGCGCGGGCGGAGTGTGGGGACGTTGCAGGGGTCGGAGTTGAACAAGGTGGAGCAGATCGCGTGTTTGATCGCGCAGCGGTATCGCGAGCCGCTGACGGTGGAGGAGATCGGGCGGGCGGTGGGGCTGCATCCGAATTATGCGATGGGAATTTTTAAGAAGGCGTTCGGGACGACGCTGATCGACTATGTGACGCATCACCGGGTGTCGCATGCGCAGCGGTTGCTCGCGACGACGGAGGAGAAGATCGTGGAGGTGGCGTTTGGGTCGGGGTTTAATTCGCTCAGCCGTTTCAATGAGGCGTTCCGGCGGGCGTGCGGATGCACGCCGCGGAGTTACCGGGCGCAGCATGCGTTGGCGGAGTGAGTGGCGGAAGAAAGTAGCGAGTAGTAAGTAGCGGGTAGGGCGGACGCAGGCGTGGGGCGGAGATCGGAGTGGGACACAGAGGGTGCGGAGAGCGCGGAGTTTTTTGGACAGGATTTCAGGATTAAGAGGATGGATGGGGACTTTTTAACCGTGAAGGGGCGCGACTATTTCGGCGGGGCGAACGAGTAAGAGTAGGAGAACGAGAACGATTTTTCGAAATGGCGGTGAGCGTGGGTGATTGTGGAAGAGGGATCGGTGGACCGTCATGGGTCGTCCGGTGAAGTCGGGGTTGCGTGAGGCGTTTGGTGGCATCACAGGATGCGGTGTGAAAAAATTTTGCGTGATCCGGGTCGTGTTGTTGATGGCTGCTTCGGTGTGGAGCGCGGGTGCGTTTGCGGCGCCGGTGGAGATCTGGGTGTCGCCCGAGGGGGATGACGCGGCTGTGGGGACGGAGGCGAAGCCGATGAAGTCGCCGTGGCTGGCGTTGCGGAAGGCGCGGGAGTTGCGGCGCACGGGCGATGTCGCGGCGACGAGTGAGGGCGTGAAGATTTTGTTGAAGGGGGGCGTGTACGCGTTGGGGGACACGTTGCGCGTGCGGCCGGAGGATGCGGGGACGGCGAAGGCGCCGACGGTGTTCGAGGCGGCAAAGGGGGAGCGGACGGTTTTCAGCGGTGGGGCGGCGGTAGGCGGGTGGGCGAAGGCGGCGGGCGCGGTGGACGCGGGCGTGTTGGGGAAGTTTCCCGAGACGGCGCGCGGGGAGTTGTGGGTGGCGGATGTACCCGTTTTTCAAGGACGGCCTGTGGACATGCGGCAGCTGTGGGTGAACGAGCACAAGGCGGTGAAGGCGCGGGCTCAGAATGGCGATGATATGGAGCGGCTCCTAGAGTGGGATCGCGTGAACGAAGCGGCGACGGTGCGGACGGAGGCGTTGGGCGGGGCGGCGTCGGTCGAGGGGATGGAGATGTTGATTTTGCAGATGTGGGAGATCGCGATTTTGCGGGTGAAGAGCGCGCGCGTGGAAGGCGAGAAAGCGGTGCTGACGTTTCATTCGCCGGAGAGCCGTATCCAGTTCGAGCATCCGTGGCCGCAGCCGGTGATGAAGGAGGGGAATAACGCGCCGTTTTTCCTGAGCGGGGCGGCGGCGTTTCTCGATCAGCCGGGCGAGTGGTGGGCGGATGCGCGGGCGGGAAAGGTTTATTACTGGCCGCGCGCGGGTGAAGCGCTGGAGACGGCGCGGGTGGTGACTCCGGCGTTGGAGACGCTGGTGGAGGTCGCGGGATCGTTGGAGCGGCCGGTGACGCAGGTGGTGTTTCGCGGGATCGCGTTTCAGCATGGAGCGTGGACGCGGCCGGGGCGGGCGGGGCATGTGCCGTTGCAGGCGGGGATGGCGATGAACGAGGCGTACAAACTCACGCCGAAGGGGACGCCGGACTGGCGGAGTCTGGACAATCAGGAGTGGCTGGAGCGGATGCCGGCGTCGGTCGTGGTGCGGAATGCGGAGGGCGTGCGGTTTGTGCGCTGCCGTTTCGAACACGGGGCGGGGAGCGGGCTGGATTTTGCGAAGGGGACGAAGGGGGGCGGCGTGGAAGGCAGCGTATTTCGCGATCTGGGCGGGAGCGGTTTGCAGCTAGGGAGTTTTCAGGACGAGGCGGAGGAGACGCATCTGCCGTACAATCCGCAGGACCAGCGCGTGGTGTGTGCGGGGGCGCGGATTGCGAACAATCTATTCACGGATTGTGCGACGGAGGACTGGGGCTGCGTGGGCATCGCGGTGGGCTATGCGCGGGAAATCACGATCGAGCATAATGAGCTGCACAATTTGCCGTACACAGCGGTGAGCGTGGGCTGGGGCTGGACGCGTTCGGCGAACGCGGCAGGGAAGAACCGGGTGGTGGCGAACCGGATTTATAATATCGCGACGCGGATGGCGGACACGGGCGGGATCTACACGCTGTCGGCGCAGCCGGGGACGCTCGTTGCGGAGAATGCGATCTGGGATGTGAAGCCGGGGCCGTGGGCGCACGACAAGGATCACTGGTCGTATGTGTACCTAGACGAAGGCTCGGCGTTCATGACGGTGCGCGACAATTGGTGTCCGGAGGAAAAGTTTCAGAAAAATGCGAACGGTCCGGGTAATCTGTGGGAAACGAACGGGCCGAAGGTGCCGGAGACGGTACGGACGCGCTCGGGGTTGCAGGAGGCGTTTCAGGATTTGCGGGGGGATTGAGAGGAAGAATGCGGCGTGGCGGCGAGGGCGGCGGGCGGAGGACGGTCGTACGGATGACGCAATGAAGTTGGTTTTAGGATACGAAAATCGGCACTGTCAGAAAGTGGGTGCGTTGAGCGAAGGCGGGCGAGGTTTTTTGAACGCGGCGCCTTAGTTGCCCCGTTTTATTTTATCGAAGCCGAGTCATTGCAGTCTGCCTTGTCTTGCCTGGATCGTTACGCGCGAAAGATGCGTGGCGATGCGGGCCTGGTACGGCTAATTTGAACGACAGCCGGTGAAGTGAGCGGTGCGAGGCGCATACCCAACCCGCATCATGAAGAACCTACTACGACAGACCGATACGCACCTGCGCCGTGTCAGCGCGCAAATCGCCATTTCCATTTTAGCCGCGTCAGCGGCGTGGGGACAGGCCGTGAACCAGCCGACGGCCGACACCGGCGCAACCGTAGCGACGCCAACTAGCAGCCAGACGGAGGTCGAAAGCGATGTCATAGAGCTTTCGCCGTTTGAAGTGCAGGCGACGACGAACGGCTATCTTGCGAACTCGGCCATGTCCGGCACCCGGTTGAATTCACGACTGGAAGATCTGGCTGCGTCGATCTCGGTGGTGACGAAGAAACAGCTCTTCGACACTGCCTCCACCGATATTAACGATGTGTTTCGCTACGAAGCGGGCACGGAGGGCATTTATCAGTTTACGAGTTTCAATGTCGATCGCGGCAATATCAGCGACGACGTGATGAACGATCCCAACGGGGCGACGCGCATGCGGGGGCTCGGTGCGGCGAACATCGCGGTCAATGGGCTGGGCGTGTCGCTCCCCGTCGATACTTACAGCATCGACGCCATCGAAATTTCACGCGGACCGAACTCGAGCATATTCGGTCCGGGGAATACTGGCGGCGGGGTGAACATCATCACCGCGAAGGCACGTCTTACCGGCAGCAGCAATCGATTCTCCACGGCGGTGAACAGTTACGACGGTTATCGCGCCAGCGTCGATTTCAACCGGGCGCTGGTACCGGGGAAGGTGGGCGTTCGCGTGCTTGGTCTTTATGACGAAAAGGGGTTTGTGCGGAAGCCTTCGTCGGATACGACGCGCCGGCTCACGCTCGCGGCCACAGCGCAGCCTTTCAAGAACACGACCTTGCGCGGCAGTTTCGAGTCGTACCGCAATTTCAACAGCCGGCCGAATTCGGTGACGCCGCGCGATATGTATGGGGACTGGGTAAGAAGCGGACGTCCTACCTGGAACCCGATGACCGAGACGGTGAATTTCGGTGATGGAAGTGCATCGAAGTTCGTGCCGCTTTCAGATGAAGCCACTGAACTGCCGTCCGCTTTGGCTCGAACCGATTCGGCGCTAACGACATTTCCCAGTCAGTACATCGACAACGGTGTGGTCGGTTTGTACATGATTAACCGCATGCCGAGTGCAACAGGACTCGGGCCAAACAATACCGGGGGAAGGGAGCGACTGTTGCAGAATGCGAATTTCTACATTAAAAATTCAGGGCAGTACCCGCTGTTCTTGCCTCAAGGCGTGAACGACCGGTCGCTGTACGACTGGACGTCGGTTAATCTAGCGGCACCCAATTACGAGTCCGTCAAAGGCGAGACGACCACTCTGGAGCTGGAACAGTTTTTCGTCCGTAACGACCGCCACGTGCTGGCGTTCCAAGGTACTTACCTTAACGAGCGCATCTCGGCGCGGAATCGAAAGTTTCTGGGGTCCGGCGCGAACTTGCAGGTGTTCATCGACATCAACGAGAAGCTACTCGATGGCTCGGATAACCCGTATTTCCTCCGGCCCTACGTTGGCGGCTCGCAGCCGGCTTCTTCGCGTCGGCGGCAGGAAACCGAGAATTACCGGGGCACGCTCGCTTATCAGCTCGATCTGAGCCGTGAGGAAAACGCGCTGCGCTGGGTGGGGCGGCATAACTTCATCGGTTATGGGGAATATCGTGAAATTTACGGCGGAAGCCTCGGCTCTCGCGATACGATCTCTTCGACCGAGGCGTGGATGGGCACTGTTTCCAGTCGCAACTCGTCCTCGTTCAGGACTTATCCTCACTACTATGTTGGAGATCGCGGCGGTTATGTCGATTATGCGCCCCAGCGACTCCTGTCGCACGATCAGGCGCAGACATTGCGTTACTACAATGGTGTGACCGGCACGTGGATCGATGAGTCGGTGGAATTCGATGAATACTACAATGCGGGGCGTCTCAACCGGCGCCTCTTGAGCACGAGCGGCGCGAGCTGGCAGGGCTTTTTCTGGCAAGACCGGGTGATTCTTAACTACGGCATCCGGCGTGATATCAACCGTACGCGTGATGGGAATTCTGCCATTAACCCAACGGCCGCAACAAACGGTTACTACGACGTCAGCCCCATGTGGTCATTTGGCCAGTACGACTGGGTGCAGCGTCGCGGACAGACGACGAACAAAGGAATCGTGGTGAAGCCGTTCAAATGGCTGCACCTGACGTACAGCGAATCCGACAGCTTTAATCCCTCGTCGCTCGCCTATGATATTCGCGGTGTCGCATTGCCCGATCCTCGCGGAGAGACGAAGGATTATGGTTTCACGCTCGCGCTCTTCCCCGATTCATCGGGTATGCCGCGCTTACAGGTGATCGCCAAACAATATGAAACGCTGGAAACCGGACGTGGTACCAGCGAACTCAATACGATCGTGCAGCGCGCTATCCGGCTCGATGCAGACGGGAACACGGGTGGTGGCGACCCGGATCTTGAGTCGTTCTACACCAACGCCATCACCGCAGCGAATCCCACTTGGACGACGACACAGATCGAGGCGGAGGCTGAACGTCTGATGGGCGTGAGCCCGTCGTTCATCGACAGCCATCGCAACAAGACGCACGGCGACGGCAGCGATGCGGTGTCGCGCGGAAAAGAAATCGAAATCGCGTACAATCCAAACCGCTACTGGACGCTGAAGGCGAACGTCGTTCAGCAGAAGGCCTTCAACGGATTTATCTCGCAAAAGCTTCAGGACTACGTGGCTGAGCGCCTTCCTGTCTGGCAGGCGGCGGTAAACCCCTATGATGCTACCGAAACTTACTGGGATGACGCATATGTCGTAGGCGGCCGGACTCCTAAAAGTTGGTATACCGTGAATTTACTGGCGCCGATGAAACTGGCGATTGCGACCCAAGGTAAAGCGCGCAGTCAGACCCGCGAGTGGCGCGTGAATGGACTGACCAACTACAAATTGGCCGGACTCACCGATCATCGCTGGCTGAAGAATATCGATGTGGGCGGTGGCTTCCATTGGGAGGACAAAGCGGTCATCGGTTATCTCGGCGGACCGCCCGATGATGACGGAGCGATCCGTGAACTCGATCCTGACAAACCTGTTTATGACAAAGCGCGCTATAGCGTGGATCTGATGGCCGGTTACGAAGTGAAGATCGGCAAGGTGAACACACGGCTACAGTTGAACGTGAGAAACGTTTTCGAGGACGGCCGCCTGCAACCTATCGCCGTGAATCCCGACGGCACGCCTTGGGCATTTCGTATCGTCGATCCCCGTCAGTTCATCCTGACGGCGACGTTTGATTTCTAAGCCAGGACGAGGCTCGTTCGTATCAGTGACGCCGCCCCGTTTAAGGGGGCGGCGTTTTTGATTAGCGAGAGGACCGAGGTTGCTCGCGATCGGTGGATTTCGCGTCGGGTTGATTGGTCGATTCGAGAAATGCGCAGAGGAGCGCGGTGTTGTGGAGGAAGACGGTGGTTTCAATCCACTCGTGTTGGGTCGGGTGGATGAGGGGGGCGGGGCGGGTGGTGAGCCAGAAGCCGTCGGGGTTGAGCGAGTCGAGGAGGGGGCGAATTTCGGCGGCGAGTTTTTGGGCGGAGGAAGCGGAGAGGCGTCGCGTTCTGGCGGCGGGTTTTGTGGCGAAGGGGGACGGATTTTTCGCGAGCCAGGCGGTGCGGCCGGTGGTGGTGACGCGTTCGTAGTAGTCGATGGCTTCGGCGATGCCGAAGCCGCCCTGCCAGCCGTAGCCGCGGCGGCGTTCTTCGCTCACTTCATCGAGAGTGTAATGGATTTTTTTGTCGCGGTCGCCGTAGATGGGTTTGTCGGTGCCGAGTTCGTAGAGGCGGGCCCAGCGGCCGGGGGCGATTTCGTTTTTGCGGAGCCAGGCGATGGCGGGCGGGATGGGCTTCAGGTATTTCTCGTCACCGAACTCCAGATACAGATCGGTGAGGAGGCGGATGACGCCGGCGCTTTCGCTGGTCGTGATCGACGGAGGTTCGAAGGCACGGGCCCAGGCGGGTTGGAGGTTTTCGTCGTACTGCTGGGCCCAGAGCGGCTGAGGTTGGGGAAGCTGCGCGAGGATGAGATAGTCGGCGGCTCGGAGGGCGGCGGCGCGGTAAGTGTCGTTGCCGGTGCGATGCCATGCGTCGATCAGCGTGAGGAGGAGGTCGCGGTGGGCGTTGTCGTTGAAGGTGTAGTGACCGTAGTAGGAGCCGTCGGGTTGCTCGCGCGGGTAGTCGTTGGGAATGCTGGCGGGTTTGACGGGGTATTTTGCGGGATCGTGCGGATGGCCGTCCCAGCGTTGGGGCCAGGCGCCGTTGGGGTACTGGGCCTCGAGGAGTTTTTTGAGTCCGTAATCGCAGGCCTCGCGGATTTGGGCGTTGCGCGGGTCGGGAGCGGATTTCGCGGTGTCGAGATAGGCGAGGAGGAAGCGGAGGGCGGCCTGGGTGTTGTTGTCGTCGTAGGTGGAGCTGTTGTTGCGTGGTTTCGTGCGGGCGGAGTCGGACAAGCGCGACGGAGGCGTCGCGCCTCCATCGGAGGTGGAAGTGTCGCGGTAGTGCCAGGCGGGGCGTTTGGCGGGGTCGAATTCGATGCTGTAGTCCCAGCCGCCGGATTCGAGCTGGCCGCGGACGAGGCAGAGGGCGGCGTCGCGGGCGGCGGTCAGGTAGAAGGCGTCGCCGGTGACTTCATAGGCGCGGAGGAAGGCGTGGCCGACGGCGGGCGTGCCAGGGGGCTGGACCCAGACTTGGGTGGTGGTGGCGGGGCCTTCGCCGCCGCGGATGGTGAGGTCGGGCGAGTAGCGCCAGAGGTAGCCACCATCGGTGGAGAGGGCGTGGAGGGCGCGGGCGGATTTGTTGAGCGCGGTATGGGCTTCGGCGCGGAGAGGCGCGTGGGGCGATGAAGACTCGGAGGCGGCGCGTGTTTCAGCGGCGCAGATGAGTGCGGGTGTGGCGGCGGCGAAGAAGAGAATGCAGACGACGGGGCGGGGAAGGACGTTCATGCGGGGCGGGGCTGGGTGTGTTGGTGCATGACGTTGGGCACGGGAGAACGTTTCCCCGGAAATGAAGGGCGGGAGTAGAACGCACTGGCGGACGGCTAGCTAGCGCTCGCCGCTACGTTGAGCCGATGAAGGATAATACGCGCCCGGAGGCGCGTTCCGACTTAGGAGGGGACGGCTCGCTGCGCGCTCGCCGCTACTAGGCGAGGCCGTTGATTTTGAAGGCGAGGACGTGGCGGCTGGGTTTTTTCTCGGGGAGAGCGATGCGGAGGCCGGATTCGTCGTGGGTGTATTTGAGCGGGTCGCCGTGGCCGAGTAGGGAAACGCGCTGCACCTTGCCGGAGACGTGGTCGCGGCCGAGGGCGAGGCTGGGGATGACGGCTTCGCGATCCGGGACGCCGGTGACGAAGGCGAAGAGGTCGTCGCCTTTCTTTGTGTAGCGAACGTCCTGTTCGTCGAAGTCCTGGCGGAGGGCTTCGTTGTATTTAACTTTCGGATCGTTCTGGATCTTGCTGCGCGGGCCGTCGCCGAAAATTTTCCAGGGGCGGGTGGCGTAGATGCCTTCGTTGTTGGTCTTCATCCACGCGGTGATTTCGGCGAGGATGGCGAGTTCCTGGTCGTCGAGCGTGCCGTCGTTGCGGAGCGGGAAGTTGAGGAGCAGGCAGCCGTTGCGGCTCACGGTGTCGACGAGCATGTCGATCACGCGCTTCGGTGTCTTGTAGAGGTTCTTCGGGTCTTCGCCGAGTTTGCGGCGGTCGTAATGCCAGCCGCCGACGCAGGTGCAGATCTGCCATGGACGCGGCCAGATCTGGTCGGGGACGGCGCGCTCGAAATCGAGGACGCACTCGTTGTGCTCGGTGTCCTCGATGCGTTTGCTGGTATACACGGTGTCCACCTTGCCGCCGTTTTTGCGGACGCTGAGGTTGTAGAGGTGGGCGACGAGGCCGAGGCCGTACTCTTCGAACGGGATGTGGCCGTCGCAGTAAACGATGTCGGGCTCGAACTGGTCGAAGAGATCTTTGATGCGGTCGAAGTAGTGTTTCTTCCAGGCCTCGGTGAGGTTGGATTCGTCCCAGTCGAGTTTGCGGTCAGGGTAGGGGTATTCCGGGTACAGGTCGGTGAGCTTGGGATCGACGCCATCGTAGGGGACTCCTTTGAGATCACCGGCGGTATCGGAGCCGCGGCAGACGGACATCCATTTGGGCGAGGGCCAGAGGTGGTCGCTGACGCCGAAGCGGAGGCCGTGTTTGCGGGTGGCGTCGTGGAGTAGGCGGACGATGTCTTTCTTCGGGCCGATCTTGGTGGAGTTCCAGTGCGGCTGGTGCTTCGAGTCCCAGAGGTCGAAGTTGTCGCAGTGGACGCCGAGAGCCATGAAGTATTTCGCGCCGGCTTCCTTGTAGAGGCCGAGGAGGTGGTCGGGGTCGAAGTTTTTGCCGTTCCAGGTCGGGAGGATGTCCTTGTATCCGAATTTCGAGGGGTGGCCGTAGGTGGCGACGTGGTGTTTATACTGGGAGGTTTTATCGATGTAGATGTTGCGGGCGTACCAGTCGCCGTACTCGGGGGCGGACTGCGGGCCCCAGTGGGCCCAGATGCCGAATTTGGCGTCGGCGAACCATTGGGGGACTTCGTAGGCGCGGAGGGATTCGCGGGTGCCTTTGAACGGGCCGGGCGCGATCGCGGGGAGAGTTGCGTTGTTCGCGGTTTCCGCGAGGGCTCGCGCGGAGGCGAGGAGCGGGGCGGAGGCGGCGAGGAGTTTGAGGGTGGAGCGGCGCGTTAGTTGCATTTGAAAATGAGGGAGGATGAGTTTCGGAAATTACACAGAGGGCACTGAGGATTCACAGAGATCACGGAGGTAAGACGTGATGGATTGGATTAGGGCGTGGGTTTGCGGGCGAGGAAGGCGAGTTCGGTGTTTTCGTTGGTCGCGCAGGGACGGATCGTGAGTTCGAGCGTGGCCGGTGCGAACGGGATGGCGTAGCGGGCGAGGACGCCGGGGCCGCAGCTGCTGTTGCCGAGGCCGAGGTGGCGGGCGTCGAGCGAGACGACGACGTCGCTGCGCGGCTTGAGCTCGTAGTCGTGGCGGACGGACGAGAGGTCGTGCGCGGTGAAGTGGAGGGCGGACGCGGCGGCGAGCGGTTCGCTGGCGGTGATCACGAGGCCGCGGCCGGTGGTGTTGGTGAGGGCGAGCCAGCGGACATCGGTCTTGGCGCCGTTTTCCTGCGGGCGGACGTAGGAGACGTATTGCTCGGCGACGGTGCTCGACCAGAGGCCGACGGCGGAGGCGGCCTGGCGGTCGGGGTAATTTTCAAACGGGCCGCGGCCGTACCAGCGGAGGATCTTGTACTCGTTTGCGAGGCGGAAGGTGAGGCCGATGCGCGGGATCGGCGGCCATTCGCCGGAGGGCGTGAAGGTGTTTTCGAGCTGGATGGTGCCGTCGCCGTGGACGGTGTAGATAGCCTGGTGGGTGAAGGCGCCTTTCGGAATGGAGCTGGTGGAAAGGATTTCGATGCGGATCGAGCCGTTGGGTGCGGGTTGTGAGACGGTGACGGAGTCGACGCGGCGGGTGATTTTGTGGAGGCCGGCGTTTTCCCAGTGCTTGGCGAACCAGCTGCCGAAGCCGCGGTCGTTGTTTGTCGGGGCGCGGTAGACTTGGAGCGTGGGGCCGGTGGGGGCGTCGGTTTCGGCGGTGGACGGTGCTGCGAGGAGTTCACCGGCGCCGTAGTCGAGCGAAGCGAGGGTGCCGGTGGTGCGGGAGAATTTCGCGGTGAAGGTTCTTCCGGTGATGGTGATGAGATCGGCGGAGTCGGTGAGTGTGAGCGGAGCGAGCGCGGCGGACGAAGCTGGTTTTGCTGCGGCGGTTTCGGCGGCGGGCGGGACGGTGAGCTGGAATTGCTCCCAGGCGATTTCGTGTCCGGCGGGGGCCCAGGCGGATTTTTCCTTCGTGTGGAGACTGACGCGAAGCCAGTAGTCGGCGCCGACGCGCGGGAAGTGGATGGTCTCGACGGGAATCGCGACCTCGGGATCGGCGCCGGGGCGGATGTTGAGGTCGGGGAGTTTTCCTTCCTGGACGATCGCGCCGTCGCAATGGACGTACCAGCGGGCTTCGAGGGTGTTGAGGTTGGTGTGGTGGTGGCGGTTGGTGACGCGGATGGTGGTTTTGCCGGGCGTGAGGTCGCGCGGTTCGATGAGCGCGGGCTGGTATACTTTTTTGACTTCCCAGTATTTCGGCTGCGGTGTCCGGTCGGCGAATACGAGACCCTTGATGCTGAAGTTGCCGTGGTTGGGCTTGTCGCCGAAGTCGCCGCCGTACGCGGTGAACTTGGTGCCGTCGGGCGCGGTTTTGGTGAGGCCCTGGTCAACCCATTCCCAGATGAAGCCGCCCAGCATGCGCGGGTGCCAGTAGATCTCGTCCCAGTATTCTTTGAAATTGCCGAGGGCGTTACCCATGGCGTGGGCGAACTCGCTGGTGAGGACGGGGCGGTCGTCGACGGGGTCGGAGGCGATTTCGAGGAGGCGTTCCCAGCGGGCGTTTTCAGGGGATTCGACGTCGGGATTTGCTTCGAGGTACGGCTCCATCACGCGCGGATAGAAGCGGCTGATGACGTCGACGGTTTTGGGATCAGTGGGTTTGCCTTGGGCGCCTTCGTAGTGGATCGGGCGCGTGGGATCGAAGTCGCGGAGCCAGGCGGAAATGGCGGCGAAGTTGGGGCCGTAGCCGGCTTCGTTGCCCATGGACCACATGACGATGGACGGGTGATTTTTGTCGCGCTCGGCCATGCGGATGGCGCGGTCGAGGAAGGCGCCGTGCCAGCGGGGATCGGAGGCGAGCTCGCCGCGGACGCCGTGGGTTTCGATGTCGGCTTCGTCGATGACGTAGAGGCCGTAGGTGTCGCACAGGTCGTACCAGCGCGGGTCGTTCGGGTAGTGCGAGGTGCGGACGGCGTTGATGTTGGCCTGCTTCATGAGGACAATGTCCTCGACCATGCGTTTGTGGGAGACGACGCGGCCGGTTTCAGGATCGTGCTCGTGGCGGTTGACGCCGCGCATGCGGATAGGCTGGCCGTTGACGAGGAAGCGGCCGCGGCGGATTTCGATTTCGCGGAAGCCGACGCGCGTGCTGGTGGCTTCGACGATGTCGCCCTTGTCGTCGTGGAGCGTGAGGACGAGCGTGTAGAGATTGGGCGTTTCAGCGGTCCACTTGAGTGGGTTGCTGACGGTGGCTTCGAGCCAGGCGAATTTGGCGGGACCGCGCTGGGGCGTGCGGTCGTTCATGATGTCGGCTTTGCGGTCGCGGTTGAGCATCGGCTCGATCTCTTGCGAGAGCTCTTTCTCGAGAACGGCTTTGCCGGAGGCGTCGTGGAGCTGGGCGCGGATGGTCCAGCCCTTGAGCGAGTCGGTGCGGCGCGTGGCGATCTCGGGTTTGATCTGGAGCTTCGCGTCGCGGTAATCGGCGTCGAGGTCAGTGCGGACGGCGAAGTCGGCGATGCGGACGTCGGCGGTGGAGTAGAGGAAGACGTCGCGGATGATACCGCTGAAGCGCCAGGAGTCCTGGTCTTCCAAATACGAGCCGTCGGACCAGCGGTAGACTTCAACGGCGAGGAGGTTTTTGGTACCGTCGGTTTTCAGGTAGGGCGTGATCTCGAATTCGGCGGGAGCCATCGAGCCCTCGCTATAACCGACGCGTTCGCCGTTGAGCCAGACGTAGAAGGCGCTTTGGACGGCACCGAAGTGGAGGAAGACTTTGCGGCCGGCCCAGGCGGCGGGTGTCGCGAATGTGCGGCGGTAGGAGCCGACGGGGTTGCGCTCCTTAAAGGTGGTGAAGTCGGGCTTGGGTTCGCCCATGACGCGGGGCGGGTCGATCTTGAAGGCGTAACCGGCGCTCACATACATGGGAGTGCCGTAGCCGTTGACTTCCCAGTTGGCGGGAACGGGGAAGGTTTTCCAGGCGGAGTCGTCGAAGGCGGGTTTGAAGAAATCGCGCGGGCGCTGGTCGGGATGCGGGACCCAGTTGAAGCGCCAGGCGTCTTTGCTGTTGAGCGATTTGAACCACGGCGACTTGGCGCGCTCGTTGGAGAGTGCCTCTCCGGCGGTCGGGTAAGGCGTCGCGGTGGCGCGGGCGGGCTCGCGGTTGATCTGAAAAACCTGTTCGTTTTCCCAATCTGGAAGCTGCGCGGCGGAGAGTGCCGCGAGTGGCAGAGCGGCGAAGCTCGCGAGATGAAACACGGTGAAACGGACGCTGCTAAGTAGAGAGGCCATCACGAAAAACGGAACGCTGCGCGTGCGAATGGCGTGGGGTCAAACCCGATGACCGTCGGACGCGGACAAATTGTAGCCGCTCGGTGGAGTTTCATGAAATAGAAGCCACTAGAGTAGGCGGTGCGGGATTATGGTGAGATTACTGACGTGCGGCGGATTTTGTCATGGAGCGGTAATGTGCGAGTCGTACGATACGGACTCTCGAAATGCGCGTACTCCTCGTAGAAGACTCGGCCCGCTTGCAGCAGACTGTCGGTGTGGCGTTGCGTCGTTCGGGGTATGCGGTGGATGTTTCCGGGGACGGGAAGGACGGGCTGTGGCATGCGCAGTCGAACGACTACGACGCGATCGTACTCGATATCATGCTGCCGGGGATCGACGGGCTGGAGGTCTTGAAGAAGTTGCGCGCGGAAGGGAAGAACACGCCGGTGCTTTTGCTGACGGCGAAAGATACCGTGGAAGATCGCGTGCGCGGGCTGAATCAGGGCGCGGACGATTATCTCGTGAAACCGTTTGCGCTGGAGGAGCTGCTGGCGCGCGTGCAGGCGCTTTGTCGCAGGAAATATTCTGTGAAGACGGCGCGCATCGAGATCGATGACGTGGCGATCGACACGGCGGCGAAGCGGGTTTTTCGAGGTGAGAAAGCGATCGAGCTGACCTCGCGCGAGTATTCGCTGCTGGAGTTTCTGGCGTTGCATCGCGGGGCGGTGGTGTCGCGCAGCGAGATCGAGGAGCACATTTATGACGGGCAGGTGGACCCGATGAGTAATGTCGTCGATTCGGCGATCTGCATCGTGAGGCGCAAGCTCGCCGATGCGAAGGCGAAGCCGATCATCCGGACGCGGCGCGGGCACGGTTACGTGCTGGAATCTTCACAGGACGCATGCGCTCCCTCCGACGGCAACTGACGCTGGGTGTGCTGGCGGCGCTGGCGTTACTGCTCGGCGGTGCCGGGGCGGCGACGTATTGGGCGCTTCGCGACTCGATCTACGACCAGTTCGACGACGGGCTGCGCGTGAAGGCGCTGTTCATCGTCACGTCGACGCAGCAGCGGAATAATCAGATCCGCGTGGAGTTTTCGGACGGGTTTTTACGGGAGTTCGACTACGATGTGGCGCTGGATTTTTTCCAGGTGTTCGACGGGAAGGGCGCGTCGATCACGCGGTCGGATTCGCTTTGGGGGCGGGATCTGCCGTTGCAGACGGGGACGCTGGAGGCGCCGGTTTATTGGGATCTGGAGCTGCCGAACGGAAAGCCCGGGAGGGCGATCGGGATCGCGTTTGCGCCGGATCAGCAGAACCGGCGTGGCGCGCGTAAAGAGGAGGACATGGTGGCGCGCGTGGTGGTGGCGTCGGATCGCAGTTATGTGGTCGGGCTGCTGGCGAAGCTGAACGTGACCTTCGCCATCGCGGGGGTGGCGATGATCGGCGTGATTTTGCTGGCGGTGCCGGTGGTGCTGCGGCGCGGATTGAAGCCGCTCAGTAACGTGGCGGAGAAGGCGTCGCGCATCGACGCGAGCACGCTGACTGAGCGTTTTGCGATGGAGGAGCTGCCTGATGAGTTGAGGCCGATCGCGGAGCGGTTGAACGATCTGCTGGCGAGGCTGGAGGGGAGTTTCGAGCGCGAGCGCAGGTTCAGCGCGAACCTGGCGCACGAGTTGAGGACGCCGCTGGCGGAACTGCGCTCGCAGGCGGAGCTGGCGTTGAAATGGCCGGAGGAGCGGACAGCGGAGAACGACAAGGCGGTGTTGGAAATTGCGATGCAGATGGAGGCTCTGGTCGGGCGGATGCTGGCGCTGGCGCGGGCGGAGCAGGGGCGGAAGTCTGAGAAAACGGATACGGTGGTGCTGGCGGAAGCGGTTGCGGGTTTGCTGGAGCCGCTGGCGGAGACGATCCGCGAACGGAGGCTCAGCGTGAGACAAGCGATTCCGGGCGGGCTCACGGTGACGACGGATGCCGTTTTGCTGCGGTCGATCGTGGCGAATCTTTTGGAGAATGCGGCGAACTATGCGCGGACGGACGGCGAGATAGTGATCGACGCGGAGGCTGAGGCGAAAACGTTTTCGTTTCGCGTGAGCAATCCGGCCGGCAATCTGCAGGCGGAGGATGTGCCGAGGATGTTCGAGCGGTTCTGGCGCAAGGACAGTGCGCGGACGGGCGGCGGCGCACACGCCGGGCTGGGGCTGGCGCTGGCGAGGTCGCTCGCGGAGCAGCTGGGCTGCGAGCTGGCTGCGGCGCTGAAAGGCGGCGTGCTGACGATGACGTTGCGCGGGCCGCGGTGAGCGCGTGCGGAAGCGGTGTCGGTCGATCAGAGCGTGGCGGAGAGCGTGAGCGAGTAGGTGCGGCCGAGCGGGGAGCCGCCACGGTAGCCGGAGATGGTGTCGGCGCGGGCGGGCGGTTTGTCGAAGAGGTTGGCGATGCCGAGGCCAAGGCGGTACTGGACGGCGCGTTTGGGGCCGAGTTTCTGGCGGAAGCGCCAGCCGGTGTTGAGTGTGACGAGGGTTTGCGCGGGAACGCCTTCGCCGCGCGCGGCGGGCTCGATTTCGCCGGTGTAGTCGACGCGGAGGGAAGCCATCCAGGCTTTGAAGTTCCATGACGTGGTGCCGCGGAATTCCCATTCGGGGCGGGAGGAGCGGCCGCCGCCGTCGTTGATGAAAGGGACGCCGGGGGCGATTTCCTCGATGGACGAGATCTCGTGCTCGGCTGAACCCGAAAAGCGGATACGGCCGAAGCGTTGCGTGGGCAGGCTGTACTCGATATCGAGATCGAGGGAGCTCTGCTCGGTGCGGCCGGTGTTGGCGGGCGTGGTGTCGACAGCGGCGATGGCGCCGGGACGGCCGAGGGAGATGTCTTCGGCGTTGGGTGCGGTGCGGGTGACGCGGCCGGGGAAAGCGGTTTCGTTGTTTACGATGTCCTGCGGGTCGAAGCGACGCTGGATGCGATCGCGGCGCTCGCGTGTCTGGTGCGAGGCGGAAAGGCGGAGACCTTTGGTGACGGAAAAAGGCGGTTCGAAGGAGATGCCGAGCGTCTGGCGGATGTTTTTCTCGGGATCAAAATTCGCCAGGTCGCGGACGACGATCTGGGCCTCGGTCGTCGCATTGTCGCGGCGCGGATCGAGGAGCGTTTCGGGGACGAGCGTTTCGCGGCGGTCGGAAACGTCGCGCGACGCGGTGATGGAGTTGTGCGAATGGCGGGCGCGGAAGAGCAGTGGGCGGATGGGGGACCAGACGAAGCCCAGGTCGCCGCCGGTGCCTTCGGCGCCGTCGTCCTGCGTGGAGTAGCGGGCGGAGAGGCGGGTTTCGACGCGGTTGAGAAACGGGTAGGCATTGCGCCGGCTCGCGAGCGGGATGTTGAGGGAGGTGGAGACATTGCGCGCTTCGCTTTCGAAATGGCTGACGGGCGAGGACGTGCCTGGAGCGCCTTGGGAAAGGCGGGTGCGAGAGTCGGTCTGATAACCGCCCTGAAGGGCGAGCGAGATGGGGCCGGCCCAGTTTTCGACGAGAGTGCCGTTGGTCGAGAGATCGATACGCGTGTTGTTGCGGGTGGTGTCGCTCGAGCGGTTGAAGGTGAGCGACGGATACAGGTGGGCGTTGACGGGGCCGGCGGCGGGATCGCCGAACGGGTTGAAGCGGGTCGCAGGATCGGATGATGCCAGTGAGGCGGTGAGCGCGGCGGTGTCGAGGTCGGTGGCGGTCTGGGCGGATTCGTCGCGGCGGTAGGCGATGCCCGCGTTCCAAGACCACGAGCGGGTGATCTTGCCGTTCAGCTTGAGGCCGAGCTGGCCGCGGTCGGAGGAGGATTGCTGCCGGGTGGGGCCGAACTCGGTGTGAACGAGACCGACCTGCACGTCCTGGCCGAAGGGATTGTAGGCGGCGGGGACGAGTGTGCGGGAAGAGGCTGATGTGACGGGAGGGGCGCCGATGCGGTCGCTTTCGGAGTGGGTGAGCGAGCCGCTTAAGGAGACGCGCAGGCGTTCGCCGAAGACGGGATAGCTGACGTCGAACGTGGAGCCGATCTGGCGCGACGGGCTGACGAGCTGGCGGTAGCGGGCGGTATCGAAACGGCGGAGACCGGATGCTTCGAGTCCGCCGGCGATGAACTGGCCGGGAGCGAGGGCGAGGCCGTTTTGCCCCTCGGGGACGAGGGCGGTGGGGACGGGATTTCCCAAGGAGTCGGTGATGCCGGGGAGGTTTCCGCTGACGGCGCGGACGACGGCGGGGGAGCCCCAGGCGAGGCGGAGGTCGCTGCCGCCCCAGGAAGTGTGGTCCTGGTTGGCGGAGAAGTCGCGTGCGGTGGCGAGGAGTTCGCTGCGGCGGGAGGCGTTGAGAGCGAAAAGGACGCGGAGTTTGCCGCGGGCGATGGACGTGGAGAGGCGGACGGACCGCTGGGCGCCGCCGCCGGCGAAGGAGTTGTCGATTTTCACCCCGGCCTCGCCGCCGCGGTAGTCTTTTTTGAGACGGATGTTGATGACGCGGCCCGAGGATTGAGCGCCGTACTCGGGCATGAAGCCGTCGCGGGCGACTTCGACGCCTTCGATCATGCCGAGCGGGAGTGTGGAAGGGTCGATGTAGGCGGGTTCGCCGTCGATGAGGACGAGGACTTCCTCGTCGGAGCCGGCACCGGGGAGGGTTTCGAGAAATTCGTTGAGGGTGAAGGCGCCGGTGTCGTCGATTTGTTGCGGGTCGTAGCGGTCGAGGGATTCAGGGCCTTCGACGTCGCTGGCGGCGAGGCGGTCGGAGGTGACCTTGAAGGCTTCGAGCATGACGGTGTCGGGCTCGGGACTCATAGATGGGATTGGAATCACCGGCATGGCGTCGGGCCCGATGGGCGCGGGGGCGGGCGGCTGGGCGCGTAGAAGAGCCGATATGACGACGAACGTGGAGAGTGTGGGAAGATAAATGCGGCGGCGCGGGGAGGAGTTGTACGCGGGGAACGTCATGCTGGGGCCCGAGAATATCTGGCGTGAGCTTATCGGAAGATTATGCGCGGAGGCTGTGTGCGGTGAGGCGGGAAAATCTGACTGAGCGAAGCGTTTGTGCCGCGATCGGCGGGCGCGGAGATGCTTGCGAGCGGGATCTTCGCTTGCGGCAGGATGCCGAGCGTTTAGCCGTGGGCACATGAATTACCCCTGTTGGACGCGGAGAGTGGCTGGATGCGCCGGGCTTTTGGCGGGCGTGTTGAGTGTGACTGCAAACGAACCGGCGAAAGCTGGTGCGGAGCCGGCGTTGAGTGTCGATATGCCGCAATATCTGGTGCAGGAGAGCCGGGTGCTCCCGCCGCCCGAATCGTGGAGATATGTGCGAGTGCCGGCTCTTTTGCTTGAGCGTGGGGATAAGGTGATGGTGGCTCCCGGGTATGAGTTGCTATCGAACGAGTCGGAAAAGAACACGCGGGTGTTTGTAAGGGAAATTCAATTACGGCAGTTCGCAGGACTTTATCTGTGGCCGATGCTGGTCAACCTGCAACCGAGGCAGCCGATGATCGTGATTCTGGACCGGACGAAGCAGGCGGCACTGCCGGAAGATGTGGTTGAGTCAGGCTATGGCTGGGAGGGGGAGCCGATCAGCGCGGCGGATGCAGGGGCAGCGGATTTTTCCTCGGCGGGTTTCGACTCCGGGGCGTGGCTGGTGGAAAACGAGGCGGTGCCGGACACCGGAGTATTTGGCGATCCGATGCTGCCGGAGGAAGAACTGTCGCCGGAGCCGAGCACGCGGTACAATCAGCAGCCGTTGCAAGCGAGTGTCTTTCAAGAAGTGCCGCGCAGGCTGCCGCTGCCGCCGGGTTTCGTTACGTTGACGGCGCGAGAAGGATTGCTGGCCGCGCAGGTGAACGCCGACCAGCCGCTGGCCTCGGCGGCAAGGCCGACAGAGGAGCAACTGGCGGCCAACTTGAATGCGTGGACGGTGGTTGCGGGATTACAGAATCTTCCGGGCGGCGCGCCACGGTGGTTTGAGGCGGGGCTTCATCGACTGATCGAACTGACGGATGCAACCCCGACCAGGCTTAGCTTTGGACGAGGGATGATCAACGAGCGGCAGAAACGATTTGCGCCTTTGCATGTGGTGCTGACGAAGGCTGGTGCGCTGACTGAAGAGGAAAAATTGATGGCGGCAGCATTCGTTCACCAAGGACTCTACGGTGATAACGGCAAACATGCGCAGGCATTCATGACGTTTACGGAGCGGGTGGTGAATGGTTCGTTTTCAGAGGAGTTGTTTCAGGAGTGCTTCGGGATGACGCTGAAGGAGAAAGATCGTGAATTGGAGACGTATGCCCGTACATTTTCCGCGCATCGGCTCATAGAGACTCGGGGCAAAGTGCCGCCGATGCCGGAATTTACGGTGAAAGAGGCGACGCAATCGGAGGTGGCGAGGTTGCTTGCCGATGCATGGATTTCCCAAGGGAAGCCGGATCGTGCCCTGGACGTTTTACGCATCGCGTATTGGAGGGGCGAACGTGCGCCGGAGATGCTGGCGGTCCTAGCGGCTCTTGAAGAACGGCTGGGGTCGGAGGAACGTTCGAGGAAAATTTCGCAATCGTTGATCAAGTTGCCACATCCGCCAGCGCGCATTTTTGCGGTGGAGGCGAAGCTGCAGTATCGCGGATTGATCGCCACCCGTGGGGCGAACGAGAAGCTGAGTGTTGCTGAAATACAGCCTCTTCTTAAGTTGCTGGCTCAAGCGATCAAGGCGGGCCAGAGCACGGAAGATGTCTGGGGACTTTTTTCGGAAATCGTCGTGCGCGGTAGCGGACGGCCGCATGAGAGTATCTCGGCTCAGCTTCAACAAGCTGCCAAACGTTTTCCTACCAACAAGACGATCCGTGAGGCGGCAGCTTTTGCGGCAAAGAGTTCTTGAGCGATCAGGGCGTACTAAAAGAAGGCTGAAGACTCGATGAGTCGCTGCTTGGGTTCAGCGCGAAACCTCGGAAAAAAAGTTGGCCGGTCGTGTACCCCTACACGACCGGCCATTTGCTTTCTTAGTTACCCCAAAATGTCAGCGCTAAGCGCTAACAACGAGATGAACAATCGGCTCGCGCTGACAAAGGTCAATACTGGTGCGGGTCATTCACGAAATCGTTACGCGGACTAATAGGGTACTTAAGATTCATCAGAAAGAGCACTGGGTGGGGCGGGTTTCGCGGGTAGTTTGGATCGGACGGGGATGTCGGTTATCTTGTTCGTTTTGAGCTGATTGAAGTTGATTCAGTGATGCGTGTGAGGTCGCTGGACAAACCTATTAGCGGGGGAGAGCTTGTTGCGCGAAGAGCCAGCTGAGGGCTTCGCAAAAGTGGTGCCCCCGGCCGGACTCGAACCGGCACGCTCTTACGAGCAGGGGATTTTAAGTCCCAAGTGTCTACCATTCCACCACGAGGGCGGGCACGCAGCGGGGGACTTTCTTGAGCGAAGGCAGGGCGTCAATGGCGCGGTGCGGTGAAAGCGATTGCGGGGGCGAGGGGAGCGGAAGGCGGAAAACATTCCCTTGCCCGGGCACGGAGCGGCGCACACGGTCCGCCGCGTGAAGATCGGTTTTCTCGGGGGTAGTTTTGACCCCGTTCATTTTGGACACCTCATCGCCGCGCAGGATGCTTACGAGCAGCACCAGCTCGACCGACTCTTCCTCGTGCCCGCCGCGCAAGCGCCGTTGAAACCGGACGATGTACAGTGCTCCACGGAGGACCGGCTCGCGATGTTGCACGCGGCGGTGGAGTGGGATGACCGCTTCGAGGTATCCGATTACGAACTGCGCAAGGGCGGAGTGAGTTACACTATCGATTCGGCCCGGCATTTTCGTGAGCTGTTTCCCGACGATCAGCTCTACTGGATCATCGGTGGCGATCAGTTGCCGAAGCTGCATCTCTGGAAAAACATCGAGGAGCTGGCGAAGCTGGTGGAGTTTATCTTTCTCGAGCGCCCGGGGCATCCGGTGAAGGCGACGCCGACGATTCCTGGGCTGCGGCTGCATCGTTGCGACGGGCATTTGGTGGAGATCAGTTCGACGGAGTTGCGCGAACGCATCCGCCTCGGGCTCTCGCTGGATTACTTCGTCCCGCATAAGGCGATTGTCCACATCGCCGAAAAACGTCTTTATCGCTGAAACCCGCATGAACTCCACCACGCCCACGACTGCCGACCATCCCGCTTTGCTCGCGCTCATCTGCAAAGCCCTCGACGAGAAAAAAGCCGACGACCTGCGCGTGCTCAATGTTTCTGAGCAGTCTTCGATCACGGATTATCTGATCCTCGCGACGGGCACGTCCGAGCCGCATCTGCGCGCGCTGCGCGTCGAGTTGGAGAAGGTCATCGATGCCACAGGCACCAAGATCCTGGGCATGGATAAAGGCCTCGAGAGCGGCTGGCTGGTGGTCGATGCGTTCGACATCATGATCCATGTCTTCACTCCGGAGAACCGGAAGAAGTACGCGTTGGAAAATCTCTGGAAGGATGCGGAGGAGATTGCCGTCGAAGCGCTGGTGAATCCTGAGGCATACGCCGCCAAGGCGAAGGCCGGTGGAGCCAAAGCAGCCAAGGCTCCGGCGAAAACCAAGGAAGCGCCCGTGAAAGCGAAGGCGACCCGGAAGGAAAAAGCCACGGCCAAGGTGAAGGCTATCGCGAAGGCGAAGCGCGTCGCGAAGGCGCAGGCTGCGCCGAAGAAGGCCGCTCAGAAGAAGACGGCTGCGGCGAAAAAGACGGTGAAGAAAGCAGCGGCGAAGAAGAAGTGAGTTGATACGTGTCGGCTTGAACTGAGTGTCATGTCAGTTCCTCTCCGTTATCAGGAATGGATCACGCATGTTTTCGATCATGCGGTTTCGGAGCCTGAATGGTACTGGGAGCAAAACCTTCTGGCACCGCCGTTCGCTGCAGACGCCGCTGTTGTCGATCTGATCGCTCATACCTTTGAGCGATGTGGTGACGATCTAGCCGCATTTTCCGACGCGCAGGTAAATCAAGGGTTACGCTATCTGCTCACCAGTCCGTTCGACTATTTTTATCCGATTCGGGATAGCGACGCGCCACTGGCAAACAAGCAGCGCGCTATAGCGTCAATTTATCGACTCTACAGCGATTGTTTCCCGCGGAGATGTGCTCCGCGAGGAACGGATGGGGCAGATCTGAACGCGCTCTGCTTCATGTTTTGGGACATTTGCCCGCTTACCTATTTAGAGAAATCAGAGCATTCGTCAGAGCTAGCAGACGCGATTTTCGGGGTGCTGGAGCAGGCGCTTCAGATTGAGCATCGGGCTTGCCGTGAAGGAGCACTTCACGGGCTGGGTGAAATTGCCTGCTGGTACGAACCCCGTGTTGCGCAGATCGTTGATGGCTTCCTTGCCTCAACCGTAGTGGACGATGAGTTGCGGCGTTACGCCCTACAGGCGAGAGACGGTGCCGTTCAGTGAGCGTGGCTCGCTAGCTTGCGGCTTTGTTCAAGCTGCATTTCTTCCGTGCCTTCCGCGATCTGCGCGGGCAACTTTTTCGCTTCATGTCTGCCGATCTTGCTCAACTCGTCACTTCCATCGCTCAACGCGCGCGCGCTGCGTCGCTTGTTCTTGGGACGACGCCGCCGGAGCAGAAGAACGTGGCGCTCACGCGGCTGGCGGAGTTGATCGAGTCGTCGCACGACGTCGTTCTCGCGGCGAATGCGAAGGATCTCGCGGCCGCCGAATCTAATGGACTCGGCAAGGCGCAGATCGAGCGGCTTACGCTCAATCCCGCGCGGCTCGCGCAACTGGCGACGAGCGTGCGTGAGGTTGTGGCGTTGCCCGATCCTGTTGGCGAACTTTTGGACGAAACGACGCGGCCCAATGGTCTGCGCATCCGGCGGATTCGCGTGCCGATCGGTGTGATCGGCATCATCTACGAGGCGCGGCCCAACGTGACGATCGACTGCGCGATTCTCTGTTTGAAGAGCGGAAACGCGGCGATCCTGCGCGGCGGGAAGGAGATTTTTCACACGAACACGGCGCTCGCGGCGCTGATCACTCAAGCACTCGAACATGCTAAGATTCCGGGCGACGCGGTGCAGCTGATTCCGACGACGGATCGGGCGGCGCTCAACACGCTGCTTACGCTCGATCAGTACGTTCACTGCATCATCCCGCGCGGTGGCGAGAGCTTGATTCGTTTCGTCGCGGAGAATGCGACCGTGCCTGTGATCAAGCACTACAACGGCATCTGCTTCGTCTATCTCGACAAGGCGGCCGACGCCGAGCTCGCGGAAAAGATCACCGTCAATGCGAAGGCGTCGCGTGTCTCGGTGTGCAATGCGGCGGAGCAGTTGCTCGTGCATCGCGAAGCTGCGGAAAAGTTATTGCCGCGGGTCGCGCGGGCGTTGCTCGCGAAGAACGTGCAGCTGCGGTGCGACGCGGCGAGCGCGGCGATTTTGGAGCGCGAGCAGATCGCGCTCACGCCTGCGACGGATGCGGATTATCGCACCGAGTTTCTCGATTACATCATCGCGATCCGCGTGGTCGATTCGCTGGAGACGGCGATCGCGACGATCAATCGCGACAGCTCGGCGCATAGTGAAGCGATCGTGACGGCTGATGAGAAGGCGGCGCGGCGTTTCCAGGCGGGCGTCGATAGCGCGGCGGTGTTTTGGAACGCATCGACCCGTTTCAACGACGGCTTCGAGTTCGGGTTTGGTGCGGAGATCGGGATCAGCACGGATCGTCTTCACGCGCGCGGGCCGATGGGGTTGCGCGAGCTTTGCAGCTACAAGTTTCTCGTCGATGGGACGGGGCAGGTGCGGGGTTGATGACGCGATTTGCAACCGTTGACGCGCAGGACATGCAGTTTGCTGGTGAGCGGACTCTGAATCGGGCGAAATCCCCCTGATTTGCGGCTGTATGTGCAGAAGTTTTTTCTAAACAAACGCAGGCAAATCCTGTCTGATCGCCGCATGACCACGATCACTCCCCGCTCGTTGTTTTTGATGTTGTGTGCGTCGGTTCTGCCAGGACTGGCGCAAAATCCGGCACCGACACCGTCAACGGCTGAAACGCCTGCGCCCGCCACGGAGAGGAAGCGCAACCGGGCGATCTCGGGGGAGACATCCTCGTTGTTGTCGGCAGGGTATAAATACAGTCCGCCCAAGCCGGTGGAGCCTGCCGTCGAGGAAGACGAATTGGTCGATAAGCGGGACATCGATAAACCGCGCAACGAGATCATCCGCCTGCCGAAATACATGGTCGAGGGGGTGCGGCCTCCGGTGTTTGCCGAGCGAAATCTTTACACGACAAAAGATTTTTCGACGGTGCTCATGCAGCGGTATCTCGGCAAAGAGGGGCTGAATAAGTACCAGTTGGGTAAAACCGGCCAGGCCTACGCGGCCCAGATGTATTGGGATGACGAGCGCCTCAAAAACATGATGGAGGGGGAGCGGCAGGTATCGCTTTACCGGGTGGCGGGAGACGAAGAGAAAGCGGCGAAAGCCGAAGAGCAGAACCGGTCGATGTTTTTGCGGACGAACGACGCGCAATCGGCTGAGATGTCGAAGGCGATGGGGCAGCGTTATTGAGCGGAGGCGGACGCGGCCCGCGATAAGTGGCGGCTGTGCCGCAAGAAATGCGCAGCCGTTGTGCTGCCACGGTTGCGAGCAGTTTTTGAGGTCGTGTACCGAGAGCTTGCCGCGCGCGAAACGGTCCTGTTTACCCGTGGGCTCCGATGGAAACATTTCTGATTGAAGTGCCCGTGCCCTCAATGGGCGCGACCGTCAACGAACTCACGGTGATCGACATCGTGGTGCAGCCCGGCGCGGCTGTGGCCAAGGGCCAGAAGCTCGCGGAGCTGGAGAGCGACAAGTCGGTCTTCGAATTCGAATCGCCGTGCGCAGGCACGATTCGCTCCGTGGTGGGGCGGGCGGGGGATATTATTTCGTCGGGCGCGCCGTTTCTACGAATCGAGACGGGCGATGTGTCTTTGAAGCATTTGGAAGTGAAGAGCGGCGCGGAGGGCGCGTCGGCCGCAGCGGTGGCGAAAGATCCAGCGGCTGCGACGAATGGGCATATGGCTGCTCCGAAAGCGGCGGTCGCCGCACCGGTGCCGGTCGCGCGGGTGGCGCCTCAGCCCGTGTCCGCGATTTCATCAGCGCCGGTGCGAGCGGGCATCCAGTGGACTCCGCGTGCGGCGAAGCTGGCCCAGGAGGCCGGGCTCGATCCGGCGACGATCACGGACATCGCGGCGACGGGCCCGGGTGGGCGCGTGTCGGGCGACGATGTGGCGGCTTATTTGGAGAGGCGGAAAGCGGGCGGTGTTTCGACTACGCCGGTGGCTGCCGCGGGCGCGGCGGGCTTCGATCTGCGCGCGGCCGAGACGGTGTGTATCGCAGGAGTCGGATACGCGATTCCGTCGGGCATCCGCTCGAACAGCGAGATTTTGAAATCCTTTCCGGACATGACGGAGGAGGAAGTGATCAAGCTCACGGGCATTCGTGAGCGGCGTTACGCGGTGAACGGCGAGACCGCCACGAGTCTGGCGGTGACGGCGGTGCAGCATGCGCTGGAGCAGGCGAAGGTCGATGTGAAGGAGATCGACGGCGTGATCATGGCGACGTTGATTCCGGACCAGCCGGTGCCGGCGATGGCGAGCGCGCTGGCCAAGGAGCTGGGGATTCCGCGGGCGCTGGCGTTTGACTTGAATGCGGCGTGCTCGGGCTGGCTTTATGCGCTTGAGGTGGGACGGGCGTTTATTCGCTCGGGGACGGCGAAGAAGTTAATCGTGGTGACGGCGGAGTTATTGTCGCGCATCACGAATCCGAAAGATCACGGCACGGCGTTTCTTTTTGGCGATGGCGCGGGCGCGGCGGTGCTCACGGATGCGGCGGATGGACACCGGCTGGCGCGCATGGCGCTGTCGGGCGATGCGGATCAGTTCGAGGCGATCCAGCGTCCGGGCGGTGGCGCGATCCGGCCGTTTCCCGATCCGGCGGGTAAAGACCAGGAGGATTTTTTCCTTCAGATGAATGGTGGTGCGGTGTTCAAGCACGCGGTGATCGCGTTTGCGGATCAGATCGAGGCGACGCTGAAGCGCCATAATCTGAAGCCGGAGGAGATCGCGTGGATCGTGCCGCATCAGGCGAACGAGCGCATCCTGCGCGCGGTCGGGAAACGTGTGGGAATTCCGTACGAAAAATTTGTCGTCACCATCGGCAAGTACGGCAACACGTCGGCCGCGAGCGTTTCGATGGCGCTCGGCTGGGCGGCGGAGGAAGAGATCTTCAACGCGGGCGACAAGATCATCTTCTGCAGCGTTGGCGCGGGTCTGACGTTTGCGGGCGGGTTGCTGGTGTGGTGAGCAACTGACGGTTGGCGTCGGATGCGGTAGACGACATCCAACGCGGCCGGTTAGGGACAACCGGCCCTACCTTCGAAGGCCACGCTGCGGACAGCGCGGCTACAGCAGGCCGAGTTCGCGGGCGTGGAGGGCGGCTTGGGTGCGGTCCTGGACGCCGAGTTTGGTGAGGACCTGGCTCATGTGATTTTTAACCGTGCCTTCGGCGATGCGGAGGTGGGCGGCGATTTCCTTGTTGGAGCGGCCGGAGGCGAGTTGTTCGAGGACTTCGAGTTCGCGCGTGGAAAGCGGCTCGATGAGCGGCTGGGCGGAGCGGCGTTGCTGTTTGTTTTGGAGGCGGGCGAACTCGGCGACGACTTTGCTGGCGACGGCGGGCTGGAGCGTGGATTCTCCGCGGGCGGCGCAGCGGATGGCTTCGGCGAGTTTTTCGGAGGGGACGTCTTTCAGGAGATAACCGATGGCACCGGCGGCGAGGGCGGTGAAGACCTCGTTGTCGTGGTCGAAGGTGGTGAGCACGAGTATTTGAGGAGCGGATGCGGACTGGCGGATGAGGCGGGTGGCTTCGACGCCGTCCATGCCGGGCATGCGCAGGTCCATGAGGATGACGTCGGGACAGAGTTTTTGCGCGAGGGCGATGGCTTCGCGTCCGTCGGCGGCCTCGCCGACGAGCATGAAATCGGGGACGAGTGAAAGCAGTGTGCGGAGGCCTTCGCGGAAGAGGGCCTGGTCGTCCACGAGGAGGAGGCGGAGTTTTTGCGGAGGCATGATTATGCGGAGAGTTCGGCGAGGACGACGAACTTGCCGGGGTTTTCGGCACCGGCGCGAAAAGTGCCGCCAAGTTGTTGCATGCGTTCGCGGAGACTGAGGAGACCGAAGGCGCCGTCGCCGCTGGAGCTTTGAGCGGGCTGATCGTTTTCGATGCGGAGGCTGACGGCGGATGAAGAAGAGAAGTCCAACGCGAGGCGGATGGAGTGGCCGGGGGCGTGTTTGCGGGCGTTGGTGAGGGCTTCCTGCGCGACGCGGTAGAGTGCCTGTTCATGGGCCGGGGCGAAGCGGCGCGATGGACCGGCGAGGGCGAGCGTGGCGGGGAAGTTGCCGTCGTGTATCAATTTTTCCAGGCGCTCGGGGAGCGGTGTGTCGTGCGCGGGCTGGCGGCTGGCGATGGAATCGCGGAGTTCGCCGAGGGCGGCGCGGATTTGTTGAGCGGATTTTTGGAGGGAGTCAGTCGCGTTAGGGGGAGTGGCGGGTGGGAGCAGTGCGAGGCCGGCTTCGAGGAGGACGTTGGCGGAGGTGAGGTGGTGGGCGACGCCGTCGTGGATTTCACGGGCGAGGCGGTTGCGCTCCTCGGCGGTGGCGAGGGCCTCGGCCTGCGCGGCTTGAGCGCGGAGTTGCTCGTGGGCGTGGTGGAGCTGGCGGCGGGCGGTGAATTCGCGGCGGATGGCGTAGGAGCAGCCGGCGGTGAAAAGGAACGACGAGCCAAAGCTGATGAGGTAATTTTGAGCGTAACGCGGCGGGATCAGCAGAGCGGGGAAAGCCGCGAGAAAGAGATTCGCCAGGAGGATCGCGGGCATCCGCTTCGGCGGGAGGTACATGATCACCTGCGAGAGTACAGGGAGGAAAAGTGTCCAAACGAAATTCGCCGCGGTCTGCGCGCCGTAGAGCATCACCGTGAGGGCGAGGAATTGGTGAAGGAAGTAGCCTCGGTATCGCCGGGGCCGGTAGTAGGCGGCGGCGCGGTTGCTCATGAGCCCGAAGTATATGACTGCCGCCACAAGGAAGAGGGCGAGGTGGAGCGGAGCGGTTTCCCAGAGTCTGATCGTGATGTTATAAACCGTGAAGACCCAGAGCACGCAGAGCGCAGCCATCATCCAGCGATTGTCCGCAGGATCGGGAAGAGGTTTGGCGGAAACATCGCAGGGCATACGGGCAGGCTAGCGGTTTCGCGGTGCGGGCGGCAATAGGCCGGAAGTCATGGTGGGGCGGCATGGTGGGTGTGGCGCTGCGGGCGGACGACTGGCGCATCACGGGTGCGCAACGATCCGGCAGAATAGGCGCATGAAATTTGTCGGACATGCGATGTGCGGGCTTCTGCCGCTGGTTTCCGTGGTGGCTCAGGAGGCATCGGAAAAACCGGCGGCGGCGGAAGCCGAGGTGAAACTGGAGAAGTTCGTTGTGAGCGGCGCTCCGGCGGGACGGTTCACGGCGGGAGGCGGATCGTCGAAGGTGACGTTGTCTCCCGTGGAGATGTTGATGATCCCGGGATCGGCGGCGGATGTGAACCGGGCGTTGCAGACGCTGCCGGGCGTGCAGGCGGCGGATGAGGGGAACGCGCTTTTCGTGCGCGGTGGTGACAGCCGTGAAACGGGGACATGGATCAACGGTATTCGTTTCCCGGGCACGGCGCAGGTGAACGCGCCGACGGGGACACACACGGGGTCGATCAGTCCTTGGCTGGGCGGAGCGACGGAATTTTCGGCGGGTGGGTTTGGCGCGGGGACGGGTGATGTGCTTTCGGGATCGGTGAAGATCGAGACGCTCGGTGTGCCGGAGGCGCGCGAGGCGAGCGTGAATGTCGCGGCGGGAACGCTAGCCGGCGCGGTGAGCTGGCCCTTTAGCGAGCGGGCGGGGATGAGCGTGACGGCGACGCGGATGGAGCTGGAGCCGTATTTCGAGTTGTTCGAGCCGTCGCGGACGTTCGCCGATGCGCCGCATGGAAATACGTTCAGCGTGAATGGCGGCTGGAGGTACGGGGACGATGGCGAGGTGAAGTGGTTTGGGTTGCACGAGACGGCGGCGGTGGCGCTGCCCGTGCGTGAGATTTTTCAAAAGGGGGAGTATCGCAGCAGAGGAGAGACACGTTTTGGCGTGGTGAGCTGGCGCGAAAAATTTGGCGCGTGGACACATGCGGTGAGCGTCGGCGGTGGATCGGAGGAGGAGCGCGAGGAGTGGTCGGCGTCGAGCTGGACGACGGAGCAGCAGCGGAGGGAAATCGCGATGGAGAGTGCGTGGGACGCGGGATATGGGGTGTGGCGTGGTGGCGCGAACGTGAGCGGCGAGCGGCTGGATTATGTGTGGAGGTTTGCGGTGCCGGACGGGGCGGGCGGGACGGACGCGTTTGTTTATAGAGGTCGCACGGGGGAGACGTTGACGGCGGTGTGGACGGAGCTGGAGACGGGCTTGGCGAGGAATGTGAACGTGATCGCGGGTGTGCGCGGCTGGCAGTCGCGTCGGGCGGACGAGATGGGAGTCGATCCGCGGCTGGCGCTTGTGTGGCAGGCGGGGCGGCGGACGACATGGTCGGTTGCGGGCGGGCGTTATCACCAGGTGGCGGAAGGATTTTATTATCGGGGCGATGTGCCGAGGTCGCGGGCGATGCGGGCGGATCAGGCGATCCTCTCGTACGAGTGGAGGCGCGGACTGCGGCTGATTCGCGTGGAGGCGCATGCGAAGCGTTACCGGCGGCTGGTGGCGTTCGATCGCGCGTATGTGCCGCGCGGCGACGGCACGGGCGGGGCGCATGGCGTGGATTTTATGATCAAGCAACCGCTGCCGTGGGAGGCGAGCGGGCGGCTGACGTGGAGCACAGTGTGGGCGGAGCGCACGGACCCGACGACGGGTGCGCAGGCAGCGGCGCCGTGGGCGGTGCGGAACTCGGTCGTGCTGATCGTGGATCGCGATTTCGGAAACTGGAAATGTTCGGTCGCGGGACGCTGGGCGAATGGGCGGGCGTTCACTCCGGTGATCGGCGTCGATAATGCTGGCGGGTGGAGCGAGCCGGTGTGGGGCGCGCCGAATTCGGAGAATTATCCGTCGTTTCGCCGGATCGACTGTACGCTCGCGCGCACGTGGGAAGTTTCGAAGCGCGTGACGGCGGTGACGTACATCGCGGGGTTTAATCTCGCGGGCTGGGACAATGTGCAGGGCTACGAGTACTCGGACGATTTTCGCGAGCGGCGCGAAGTGCCGGCGATTTTCAGCCGCGGGATATTTTTCGGCGTGAACCTGATTTTTCGTTAACTATGAAAACAAACATCCGACTGATCGCGGGCCTCGTGCTCGCTGGTTTGAGCTTCGTCGTGCGTGCTGCGGGCGCCGACTTTTCGACGATCGAGGAGAGAGTTGAACGTGCGCTTTATCGCAGTGACGCGGCGTTGCTCACGGAGGCGGACGGTGCGCTCGCGGAGGCGTTGAAGGCGGAGCCGGGGCGCGGGGATTTAAAGTATTTGGAAGCTTTCGCGGCGTATGTGCGAGCGACGTTCGAGTATGCGACGAAGGACAAGAAAGCGCTGGAGAAAGGTCTTTCGCGGGCGGACGAGTTGCTCGCGAAAGTGAAGGGAGAGCCGTGGGCGGCGGAGGCACTGGCGCTTCGCGGGTATGTCACGGGGCAGTTGATTGGTGTGCGCGGGCGGATGTCGGGGATGACGCTCGGGCCGAAGATGATGAAGCAGACCTCGGCGGCGCTCGATGACGTGCCGGCGAGTGGGCGGGCGCTGACGTTTCATGGTGTCACGCTTCTGAATACGCCGGAGACGTTTGGCGGCGATCCGGCGGAGGCGTTGAGGTTGCTGACGCGGGCGGTGGCGATTTTTGAAAAGGGCGGGGACGGAGGGCAGGCTGGCTGGGGCGGCGCGCAGGCGTATTACTGGCTGGCGAAAGCGCGGATAAAGGCGGGCGATTTGAGCGGGGCGAAACTCGCGGCGGAGGAGGCGTTGAAGCGTGAGCCTGACTACAAGGTGGTGCGGTATGGATTGATGAAGGAAATCGAGGGGAAGCTGGCGGGGAAGTGATGGGTGCGGTGGCGGGAGGGGGAGGGGGCGGAAGTGAGCACGGCCCGTTAGGGATAACCGGCCCTACCTCGGATAAGCAAAGATGCGGGGTGAGGGCACCCCGCCTACATCGGAAGGCCACGCGCGATGGCGTGGCGGCGCTGCGCAAGCGCAGGCCCTACAAGGCGCTCAGCTCGTGGGCGGTTACGCTGAGGGCGTAGGTGGCGGCGGTTTCGCAGCGGAGGACGAGCTGGCCGAGGGTGGCGGGGAGGAAACCGGAGCGGAGGGCGGTGTCGATTTCGGCGGGGGAGAAGTCACCCTCGGGGCCGATCAGCCAGAGAATGCGGCGCGGAGGACGGCCGAGGCTGGCGGAGGCGTTTGAGAAAAGTTGTTTCAGCGGTTTCGCGCCGGGATGAAGGCTGGCGACGAGGCGGAGGTCGTGGTCGGGATCGGGGGACGGCCTGCCGTATTGGGCGGCGAGGAAGGCGCTGAGCGATTGAACGGGGGCGATTTCCGGGAGCCACGGGTTGCCGCATTGTTTGGCAGCTTCGAGGGCGGCGGTGCGCCATTTCTCGATTTTTTTGTCCTGACGGTCGCCGTCGAGGTGGACCTGGGTGCGTTCGCTGACGATGGGGACGATGCGGGCGGCGCCGATCTCGGTGGCTTTGCGGACGATGTCGTCGAAGCCGGTGCCTTTGGGGAGAGACTGCGCGAGGGTGATGGCGTGGGCGAGGGGCGGGGCGCGGTGGGTGTCGCGGACGGTGAGGACGGCGGCGTTTTTTGAGTCCTGGGTGAGCTCGCAGATCCATTCGGAGCCGCGTCCGTCGAAGGCGATGACGGGGGAGCCGCGGCGGGCGCGATTCACGACGACGAGGTGGTGGGATTCGTCGGGAGTCAGTTTCAGGGTGGTCGGAGCGGTTTCCGTCGAGGTCGAATAGACGCGAAAGTCGGGCATGAGAGCGGGTTGGCGAGGTCTTGGGCCGTGAAAACAGTAAGGGCGCTGGCCCTATGAAAGACCAGCGCCCTTGCCGACTTTTAGAAACTACAAACTATGACTACCAAAAAGAACGGGTAACTAACGGGGAGTAAGACGCGGTCTTCTCCGGGGCGTTCAAAATGGCGGAGAGTTTTTTGAAGAAATTTTCTGCTGGGTGCGACGGGGGCGATTATGGGTAAAAAGTTGAGGCGGGATGGGAAAAATTCCGTTTACACGGGGGCGGTCGTTTCTACGGTCGGGGCCTCGTTCGGTGCGCCCAGATGGCGAAATTGGCAGACGCGCTAGACTCAAAATCTTGTTCCGCAAGGAGTGTCGGTTCGACCCCGACTCTGGGCACCAACGAGAAGCGCAGACGTAGCGATGCGGGATGGAAAAAATTTGAGGGGTGCGAGCGGGTGAACCGTAGTATCCGAAGCCAGCCGGAAAACCCGGGTGGTCTAACCCAAAAATCATCAACGATTCCTATGAAGTTCCTCCGACTCCTCCTCACTCTCGGTTTTGCCTCCATGCTGTTTGCCGGTGCCGCTCAGGCGGGCGAAGGCAAATCCTGCTCCGAATGCTCCAAGGAAACGAAGAGCGAGGGCAAAAAAGAAGAGAAGAAGCCCTGATTGGGGTTTCGGATTTTCGATCCGATTACTTTGCGAACCGCGCCTCTTTTGGGGGCGCGGTTTTTGTTTGGGGGGAAACGGGCCGGTGAGGGCGGGAGGATTTTTTACGCCTTCGTTTGGAGGACGGGTTTCGTTCACGCTTGGATAAGAATGGTTGAGTGATCGGGACGTGGATGTCGTTATACCGGTCGAAATGCCGCCGATGTTGGCGGCGAAAAAAATCCTCGAGAATAACGATCCCCATGAAATTCATCCGACTCCTCCTCGCGCTTGGTTTTGCGTCCATGCTGTTCGCCGGTGCCGCTCAGGCGGGCGAAGGTAAAAAGGAAGAAGGCAAATCCTGCTGCGATTGCAGCTGCTGCAAGGACAAAACCGACGGCAAAAAAGAAGAGAAGAAGCCCTGAGTGGGTTTTGGATCTTCGATCCGATTACTTTGCGAACCGCGCCTTTTTTGAGGCGCGGTTTTTTAATGCATGGGCAAAGGTATCAGTCGTGGTTGAGACGCCAGAGGGAGAAGTTGAGGGCGGTGGCGAAGAGGACCCAGAGGAAGTAGGGCGTCCAGAGCATCGCGGCGGGGCGGTCGATGCGGGCGAGGCGGATTTGTATCCAGAAAAGCGTGGCGAGCAGGGCGACGATGTTGATGAAGGCGAAGTCGGGGCGGCGCAGGCCGAAGAAGAGGAGCGACCACGCGGCGTTCAGGATGAGCTGGAGGAAATGCGCGATGAGGATGGCGCGGACGGCGGGCTTGAGCGCCGGGTTTTCGCGGTGACGCCAGACGCGCCAGGCGGCGATCGACATGAAGATGTAGAGAATCGTCCAGACGGGGCCGAAGACAGCGGAAGGGGGATTCCAGGCGGGCTTCGTCAAAGTGGGATACCACGTCGAAACGCTCGAAGCGGTGGCCATGCCGCCGATGATGGAAACAATGAAGGACGCGGCGAGAAAGCCGGTGAGGGCGAACCAGTCGCGAGGTTTCATGCGGAGAAGGAGGAGATCATGTGGGACAGGATTTACGGGAAGAACAGGATGGTGAAGACTGAGAAATGCAAAAAGGCGCTGCGGTTAAGCAGCGCCTTGAAGCCAGGGGAAACTGAGAAACGAGAAACGGAATTCGGAGGCGTCGCGCGAGCGCGAGCCCTACGGGCGTTAGAATCTAAACTGATCGATGTTCTCTTTTGTGAAGACGAAGGGTTTTCCGAGGAGGATGTTGTCGCCGTCGATTGCGATGGAGCCGAGTTTGCCGGCGTCGACGCTGGTCGCGCCGGGGGCGAGTGTGCCGTCGTGAAGTGCCTTGGCGGCGGTGACGGTGAGGTAGCCGAGGTCCATGGTGTTCCAGAGGACGATGGATTGGACCCAGCCGTCTTTCACGTATTCGCGATTCAAGTTCGGCGTGGAGAGGCCGGTGAGTTTCACGTTGGTGCGGTTTTCCTGCTTGAGGGCTTCGGCGGCGCCGGGGACGGCGGGCGAGCAGATCGCGAGGATGGATTTCACGTTGGGATAGGCGCGCGTGATGTTCTTGGCTTCGAGCATGGCTTTGTCGCGCTGGCCGTCGCACGGGTGGATGGCGGCGAGTTTCATCTTCGGATGCGCGGTGGCCATGCGCTCTTTGATGTATTTGATCCACTCGTTCTGGTTAGCGTCGGTGAGCGAGGCGGTGATGATCGCGTATTCGCCTTCGCCGCCTGCGAGGCGGGCACCTTCGTCGGCGAGGGTGGAGCCGATGCCTTGGGCGGTGGCTTGATTCACGAAGAAACTGCGGGCGTCGGCTTTGGCGTCGGCGTCCCACGTGATGACCTTGATGCCGCGCTGCTGGGCTTTGCGGAGGACGGAGGAAATGGCTTCTGGGCTGGCGCAACTGGCGGCGATGACGTCCACGCCCTTGGTGATCCAGGCTTCGACGATTTCATTTTGCTTCGCGGGATCGGGATCGGTGGGCGCGTCCCAGAGGATGTCGACGCCGAGTTTGGCGGCGGCTTCGTCGGCACCCTGTTTGCACGAGACGAAGTAGGGGTCGGCTTTGGCTTTGGGCGTGAGCGCGACGACGAGTTTTTTCGCGGCGGGTTCAGATGAAGCGCTGCGGGCGGCGGGGGAACCGGTGAGCGAGCGGGCGAGGAAAATGTTGCTCGCGGCGATGAGGACGGCGCCGCCGAGGATGGCGGCGATGATGAGGGCAACCTGGCTGTTTTTCATATCAAAGTCGGAGTCGGTTGAGGTATTTGAAGAAATAGGACGCGTGCTGGCGATCTGCGCGGCGCGGCGCTGGCGGTTCCAGAGCTGGTTCAGCGCGATGGCGATGATCAGGATCAGACCGGCGCAGAGACCGGCGATTTCGCTGGGCTGGCCGGAGAGGCGCAGGCCGTTTTGGAGGACGACGAGGCAGAGGAGGCCGAGCAGTGTGCCGTGAAGCGTGCCGCGTCCGCCGGAGATGGCGGTGCCGCCGAGGACGACGGCGGCGATGGCGAGGAGTTCGTAGCCGGTGCCTGCGTCGGCTTTGGCCTGACCGATGCGGGCGACGTACACGATGCCTGCGAGTGCGGCGCAGACGCCGCAGATGACGTAGCTCAGTAGCGTGATTTTGGAGACGCGAACACCGGCGAAGCGGGCTCCGGCGGCGTTGAAGCCGAGGGCGGTGAGTTCGCGGCCGAAGACGGTGCGGTGAAGCAGCAGCCAGAGCGCGACGAAGACGAAAAGGAAGACGATGAATTGAACGGGGACGAAACCGCCGAGGTAGTTTTGTCCGAGGGCGAGAAATGAGTTCGGGAAACCGGTGTAGCTCACGTAGCCGCCGGTCGCGGCTTCGGCGAGGCCGCGGAAGAGCGAGAAGGTGCCGAGCGTGACGATGAGCGGAGGGACGCGGAGACGCGTGATGAGCAGGCCGTTGAGCGCGCCACCGGCGGCACCGAGCGCGAGCGTGAGGATGGTTGCGATCCAGATCGGCAGGCCGAGTCCGGACCAAGTTGCGCCGAGGACGACGGCACCGAGACCCATCATCGAGCCGACGGAGAGATCGATGCCGCCGGTCTTGATGACGAGCGTGAGGCCGAACGCGAGCAGGCCGATCTCGGCGGCGAGGCGCGTGATCTCGAAAGCGTTTTCAACGGAGAGGAAGTTGTCGCCCGCGATGGAGAAGACGGCGACCTCGAGCGCGAGGACGAGGAGGAGGACCCACTCGGCGTTGGGGCACCAGCGCGTGAGAAAGGACGGGCGCTTGGTCGGGATGAAGTACGGTTGTTGTACGTTCATGTGGCGCTCTCCTTCTTCCCGAGGGCGGTGTCGCTCACGACGGCGGCGAGGATGATCGCGCCCTGGATGGCTTTTTCCCAGGCGGGATTGACGTGCAGGAAAGTGAAGACGGTGCCGATCGCGCCGAGGAGGATCACGCCGAGCAGCGTGCCGAAGAGCGAGCCGCGTCCGCCGGTGATCGACGTGCCGCCGACGACGACGGCGGCGATGACTTTGAGTTCGAGGCCGAGACCGGCGTTGGTCTCGATCGTGGGGTAGCGGGTGAAGTTGAGCAGCGCGGCGGCGGCGGTGAAGACGCCCATGAGCACGAAGGCGGCGAGGACGACGTTGGGCGGGTTCAGGCCGATGCGGCGCGAGGCCTCATGGTCGCAACCGACGGCGTAGAAGCTACGGCCCGCGGCGGTGTTTCGCAGCGCCCATGCGAAGAGCACAAAGAGGATGAGGGCGGCGGCGATGTAGAGCGGTTGGGCGGTTTGCTGGCCGAGGCCGAACCATTGGAAGCCGGAGGGAAGGTCTTGAATCCAGTCACCGCCGGTGGCGCGGATGATGGCGTTGCGGAGGATCACCATCGTGCCGAGCGTGGTGATGATGGCGGGGATGCCGAAGCGGGAGACGAGCAGGCCGTTGAGCCCGCCGAAGGCGGCGCCGGCGGCGACGGTCGTGAGGACGACGAGCGGCATGGGCAGGCCGGCTTTGGCGGCGAGACCGGCGAGGGCGCCGCAGACGGCGAAGACGGAGCCGATGGAGATGTCGATCTGCGCGGCGACGATGACGATGGTCATGCCGATGGCGGCGATGAGCACGGGCAGGTTGTCGATGACGAGATTGCGCAGGTTACCGAGTGTGTAGAAGCCGGATACGCCGAACAGCGGCAGCGCGAAAAGCACGGCGATGGCGGCGAGGAGGGCGAGTTCGCGTTTACCGATGCTCATGCGGCATCCTCCATCGCGAGGTGAAGGACGGCTTCACGACTGGCGCCGCGGGCATCGACGGTTCCGGCGAGGCGGCCCTTGCGCATGACGGCGATGCGGTCGGCCATGCCGAGGAGTTCGGGGAGCTCGGAGGAAATCAGGATGATGGCGAGGCCCTGGCGCGCGAGCTGGCCCATGAGGCGATGGATCTCGGCCTTGGCGCCGACGTCGATGCCTTGCGTGGGTTCATCGAGGATGAGGACGCGGGGCTCGGTCGCGAGCCAGCGGGCGAGGGCTACCTTTTGTTGGTTGCCGCCGGAGAGGGCGCGGGTTTGCGCGAAGATGCTCGGGGCTTTGACGCCGAGGCGGCGAAAGAAGTCTTCGGCGAGGGCGTTCTCTTTCGTTTCGTCGAGCCACTCGCCGTTGAGGCGGCGGAGGAGGGCGAGGGAAATGTTTTCGCCGATGGGCATGTCTTCGACGACGCCGTGGGCTTTGCGGTCTTCGGGGACGTAGGCGAGGCGGTGTGTGATGGCGTCGGATACGGAGAGGATGGCGGTGACTTTTCCGTCGATGAGGATTTCGCCGGAATCGGCGGGCGTGAGGCCGAAAACGGTGCGGGCGAATTCGGTGCGACCGGCGCCGACGAGTCCGGCAATGCCGAGGATTTCGCCGCGACGGACGGAGAGCGAGATATCGCGGATGCCACCGAGCGCGCAGGTGAGGTTGCGAGTTTCCAGAACAGTTTCGCCGATGGAAACGGTGAGCTTGGGAAACATCTCGGCGAGATCGCGGCCGGCCATGAGCTGGATGAGGCGGGAGCGATCGACGTCGCGCTGGAGGTAGGTGCCGATGTAACCGCCGTCGCGGAAGACGGTGACGCGGTCGGCGATGCGGAGGACTTCCTCGAGGCGGTGGGAAATGTAGAGGATGCCGACGCCGTCGGTGCGGAGTTTTTCGACGAGATCGAGGAGGCGGTCGGCGTCTTGTTGGGAGAGTGAAGCGGTGGGTTCGTCGAGGATGAGGACGCGGGCGTTGCGGCCGAGGGCGCGGGCGATTTCGAGGAGTTGTTTCTCGGCCATGCGCAGGTTTTTCACGGGTGCGTCGAGGTCGAGCGTGGCGCCGATGCGCGAGAGGAGTTTCTGGGCTTTGGAGCGGCGGTCGCGCCAGGAAATCACCGCGCCGTCCTCGGCGATGCGGAGATTTTCGGTGACGGAGAGTTCGTTGAAGAGGGTGGGGTTTTGGTAGACGCAGGCGATGCCGAGCTGCTGCATGCGGCGGGGGGATGTCTCGGAGATGGGTTCGCCAGCGACGTTGATTTCGGCACCGGAGTCGGCGGCAATGAGGCCGGTGATGATCTTGATGAGCGTGCTTTTGCCCGCGCCGTTTTCACCAAGGAGGGCGTGGACTTCGCCGGAGCGCAGTTCGAACTGGACGCCACGCAGAGCGCGCACACCGGGGTAGGTCTTGGCGATGTTTTTGAGGTCGAGGAGCGATGCGGGCATCAGGCGTGGGTAGGAGCGACTGGCGAAGGGAGCCAACGGGGTAGCGCAGACGGCGTCACGCGCGAAGATGGATATTTCGGACGGTTCGCGGAGTGGCCCGATGAGGGGGGCAAATGGAAAGCCTGATGGGAAGATTTTTTCGGGAGGACTAAATTCTTACTGTAATTTTTGTCGGGGGTCGCACGTGCAGAATCCGCTGATTTGTAAACCCGCGTGTCGCGGTCCTTTTAAGATCCGGCCTACCCCCCAGTCCACCGCTTTAGCTAGTCACTGCCCCTGTCCGCCGGTCCCCGCGTTCATTAAACGCGCTGGTGCGCATCCTGTGTTCTGCTGTTGCGGGCATGCTTTTCCCTACACCAATGAACACCATCCCCAAGGACACGCTCCTATCAGTCGCGCACCGCAGCCGGTTGCGCCGTGCCGTCCCCGTTCTGCCGCTCGCTTGTGCGTTGCTCGGCGGAATCCTGCCGACAACGTCGGCGCTCGCTCAAAGCACCGAGGCCCGGCAGGGCAGCGGAGTCATTACCGGTCGCGTTTCAAACGGAGGTACGGGCCAGTATCTGCCAAACGCGGTTGTCGTCGTGAATGGAACCGCAGTCGAAGCGCGCACCGCGACCGACGGTTATTTCCGCCTCTCGGGTCTTCAGCCGGGGACATATACTGTGACGGCGGCGTTCAGCGGGCTAAACGCCGATACGAAGACGATAGTCGTGACAGAAGGCAAAGATGAGGTGATCGACTTCGAGCTTAGCTCCGAAATCTACATGCTCGGTGAGTTCGTGGTTTCGTCCGAGCGCGAAGGTGGTGCTCGTGCGGTGCAGGAGCAGAAAGAGTCGGTTAATCTTAAGAACATCGTGGCGGCCGACTCCTTCGGCAACATGGTTGACGGCAACATCGGTGAGCTGATGAAGAATCTGCCAGGTGTAACGATCGATTACGCGGGTGGCGAGGACGCCGAATTCATGCGCATCCGCGGCATGGATCCGTCGCTGGCGAGCGTGACCATGGATGGAAATCCGATGGCGTCTGCTGGTGGTAGTGATTCGCGTGGATTTTCGCTTCGCGATCTCGCGGTTCAGAACATCGAGACAATCGAGGTTAATTTCGCGCCGACGCCTGAGCAGCCAGCGAACAGCATGGGTGGCTCGATCAATTTCAAAACCAAGAGCGCCTTTAACCAAAAGGGGCGTCGCGTACGGTTGGATGCAAATTTAAGCCTGAATACCACTGAGCTTCAATTTCAAAAAACCCCAGGTGGTGCACGCACGCCTGATCGCAAGTTGATGCCGGGCTTTACGCTTTCTTACTCGGAAGCGTTTGGTACTATACGGCCGGTCGGTGTCTCATTTGTTGCGAGCTTCAGTCAGCGGTACCGTTTTAATAATTCCTACCGAGTGGGATATACGTATAATACCTCCGATCTAGCTGCCAACGAAGGTATTGCAAAGCCTGACACCCCGGGTTATGTGCCTAATGTATTTTGGGATGAGCGTGGCCAAGCAGATGAACGGCGCTTTATCAGTTTGAACCTTGATTATAAGCTGTCGGATTCGACATCGCTTTTTCTGTATAACTCAGTGACGGAAGATCGTGGGCTTGGATCGTACGCTCACAACCTTACGGTCCGCGCCCCGGCCGGCGCTCAGCCGGCCCCCGGGAGTTTTAACACGATGGTTTCTCCCTCCGGAACTACGATCAATCCGAACGTTTCCGTGTTTAATAACAATACGCGCGGCTTTAGCATCAATCCAGGTGTGAAACATCGTTTCGGGGATTTTGAACTCACGTACGACGCATATATCTCCCAATCGAAATATTCACCGGACAGGGATCGTAATTTTGGCGTTTCTTATAGTGTTCCTCCAGGCCCTCCAGCTATCGGCGTCATCATTGACGATGTTTCAGGGAATGCGACCGGGCGGATTACACAGACGTCTGGTGCTGATTACCTGGATATTGCCAGTTATAGCGGCTTAACGCTTTTCCAGGATTACACCTCGGGCAAAGACGAACAAAAGGGTGCCAAGATCGACAGCCGATTTTCCACCACCTTGTTGGGAATGCCGGTGCAATTCCAGGCTGGCGGGCGCTACAACGAGCAGAGCAGAGAGAATCAACGCTACTATCGGCAGTGGCGTATGACTGGAGACAGTGGTTCGAGTGGCTTTGGAAATGCCGGTGAACCAAACATTGAGCAGTTTGCAGATCCGTATTTTAAGAACCAATGGAATTTCGATGTGCCAATCGCCAACTGGGTTAGTCCGTATTTGGTTTACGACTACTTCACTGCGAATCCCGATCAGTTCTATAATAACTACATCGATAGCTATCGTGACGCCAACCGCAGCGCGTTCATCCAAGGGTCGTTCTCTCGCGAAAAGTATGGCGACCGTGAATCGAAGGAGCAGATCTATGCCGGCTATGGCATGGCCACGATCAAGGTTCGCCCCGAGCTCACGGTGCTTGCCGGTGCGCGCTACGAATACACCAAGCTGACGGCGCGCGGGATACAGTACGACGGCCAGAACACCGCCATGTTCAGCGCTGGCGCGCCGTTCGACTCCGTGACGCCCACATCCCCTTATTACGGTTGGAGCGATATCGATCTGGCCGATCTGCTTTTCACCACGCGCATTGGCACCAAGAGCTACGGCAAACTTTTCCCGAACCTCCAGATTCGCTACGAGCCCATCAAGAATCTCGTGATTCGCGCCGCTTACACAGAAAACATGGGCCGGCCGGATTTCCGTACGGTGATGCCCGGAGATACAATCTACGAGCACTTCAACCTGATCCGGCGGAACAACACCGAGCTGCAACCCCAGCAAGGCTCTGATATCAACGTGAAGGTTGAATACTATTTGCCGCGCTCTGGCGTGGTGTCACTGACCGCTTTCAAGCAGGACATCGATAATTACATCTATCCAGTCGTAACTTCGGTGCAGCGTTTCAATCCTGACACCCAGCTCGATGAGCCGTGGACACTGGAGACGAGCGAAAACGCCGGCAAAGGCAGCAACGAGGGTATCGAGTTCGAATATCGCCAAAAACTCGGGTTCGTCGCGAACTTCCTGCGAGACGTCGAGTTTCGGGCCGTTTATTCCTCTGCCGATCCGAAAGCTGAATACCTACGCCGCACGGGCACCCCTATCTACGAAGACAATCCTACGCAGGAGCAGTTCGACGCGTATATGAACAGCCCGCAGGAATGGACGACCATCCCGCTGGCCAACGTGATCAAGAAGTCGGCGAACGTGAGTCTTAGCTACAACGGGCGTAAATTCTCCGGCAGAGTCGCTGCGTTCTGGCGCGACGACTTTGCCCGTACCTTGAATCTGGCTACGCTCGATCACACATACCAACAGTCGGACCTGCGCATGGATTTGAGTCTGACTTACAAGCTCAGCAGCCGTTGGAGCGCCTATTTCGACTGGCGCAATTTCACGGATGAGGCTGACGACCGTCGCATCTTCAACCGCACGGGCGGCTTCTACACATCGGGCATGGTCATGAACCTTGGTATTCGAGCCAACTTCTAACCTGTCCATTCCGTTCCGGGCCGGCTCCTAAAGCCGGTCCGGCCATTCTAAAAAACTTTTAATCAAACGATCATGATCTCTCGTTTCTCACGCTCTTCGCGACTGGCCGGTACGGCGGCGCTGAGCTTGTTCGCTATTGTCTGCACTCGCGCACAGGTCACTTCCATCGAGTGGCTTGGCGTCGATTCCAACTACCTCAATTCCGCCAATTGGGTGACTATCCTTCCGAACAACACAAATCCGATGACTGGCCCGGTGACGCTTCCGCCCGGGCAAAATGTTGCTCCAGGTGCAGCGTTCGATCTGGTTTTTACGGCGACGCCGGCCAACAAAGTCATCAATCTCAGCCACACGGCCGCAGGAGATGTCACCCATCAGATTTATGCGATGCGCGCAGGTGTATCCTTAGCGTACACGCTGAATCTTTCCGGCAACGCGAATGGCTGGCTGAACTACAACATCGTGGGGCGCGGTACCCATGCATTCAGTACAGACCCTATCCCGGCAGGCACGGGCACTTCTACCAGTCGTCTGCCATTCTACATGAATGTCGGTCCTTACACGCGCATCACCTTTGCCGGATCGCCAGCTACTGTGAGCGGCGGTGTTTCCGGACTCACCTTGGCCAAAATCAGGCTTACGGGCAATTCCATCATCGATGGTTCGGCCGTAGGTGGCTCGCTCTTGGAGATCGGTGGACTTAATGCCGAGGTCGGCACCAGTGTTTATATGGGCATGAAGGCCCTGACCATCAGCGGATCGAACGCTGCGGGTGAAGAGGAGATCTGGGCCGGACGGATTTATCAGGATCCGACCAATGTGACTGCCACCCAGAAGTGGGGCGGTGGAACTACGCGTGTCGCGACCACGGGTGTCGTCGACCTGCCCGGCGAGTTTCGTTTGCGCGCTAACGGCCAATACTTGGTAGATGGCGTTCATAATGGCCGCATCACGGGTGTCGCCGCTGGCTCCGTGATCGGTGGCACAGGCGTGATTAACGGTCCTTCCATTACAAATACGTCCAATACTGTTCGCCCGCTCTCGGCTGTGACAACGAGTGTAAATACCTCGATTGCCCCCGCTGGCCGAAATGCGTTCGGGCTTCTTACCATCAACGGGCATGTCACTCATAACGGAACGTTGAGCTTCGAACTGGACTCTCCTACGATCTTCGACCGGTTGCACATAAACGGTGATCTTGTGATCGGGCCGACGGGCACGCTGGCGGTCGGTGTCACGGAAGCGTTCCCCCTCCAGCCGGGCACTTATCGCTTACTCACGATTTCCGGAACGAACTGGGAGTATGACACTACGGCCATGTCGGGGTCGTTCGTACCGAATGCCATTGAGGGTATGTTCTCGTCGGTGGCGCTCCCCTCCAGCCAAGGTCTGGCGGCATCGTACACGATGGGATCCAACTATCTGGACGTGACTTTCACCCAGCTCGCGTTTGGCACGAACCCGCAGCTCTTCGGGAATCATCAGATCATCGCGTCCCACATCGATGCGGCGGTGCTGGCCAACACCACGCCGCTCTCGCTGCTCGATACGCTCAATCGCGCGCCGTCGATCATCTTGTTCCGCGAGATCCTCGATCAGCTCTCGCCCACGGCGTATCAATCCTGGTTCCCGTCCGCGGTGGTGCGCACGAACTCGATGATCCAGACGCTCGACGATCATCAATTCCAGGATGGCCGTCTCGGTCGCGCGAATGGCTCGATGAGCACCTTCTTCCAAGGCTATCGCCAGGAGTCGTCCAAAGATATGGATGAGCATGCCGCGTACTCTAACTATGACACGATGGCGGCGCTCGGTGGATTCGATTATGTGATCGGCGAAAAGACCGCGATTGGCGGTTTCGTGAACTACGAGACGACCGATTTCGATCTCGATGTGACGAGCGGCACGACTTCGGTCGAGAGCATCACCGGTGGCGCGTATGCCCGCCACAAGCGCGGTCCGTTGCAGGTCAACGCGGTCGGCTTTGCCGGTACCGACGAGTACGAATCCCGTCGCAGTATCCAACGCACCAAGCTCGGTCGCTGGGCGGATAGCGAAACGAAGGGAACGCGTTACGGCACGTCGGTCACCGCTGCCTACCAGATCGACACTGCTTGGCTGGAAGTTTCGCCGCTCGTGGGTCTCCAGTGGATGAGCTGGGATGCGAAGGCGTTCCGGGAAACTGGGTCCAACGGCGCTAATCTCCGCGTGAAATACCAGAGCGAGTCGTCTCTTGCGTCGCGCGTAGGCTTCCGTCTGGCCCGCAGCTTCGACATCAAGGCCGGTACGCTCCGGCCTTTCGTGAATGTCGCCTGGCAGCATGAGTTCCGCGATGGCGAGCGCTCGTTGAGCGCCGAGCTGTTTGGCGGCACGTACTCGATCAAGGCGCCGGGCATCGGAGCGAATGGTTTCCGCGTGGATGCCGGTCTCGATTGGAACGTTTCGAAGACCGCCAGCCTCAACGTCCGCTACATCACCGAGCAGCGCGGTGCGGCTGACGAGAGCGTCGGCGTGCGCGGTGGCGTGACCGTCGCCTTCTGAGCGATTTTGTTCTGTAGTCAGTCACGAGCGCCGCAGGAAACTGCGGCGCTTTTTTTGCGAAGAGCGGAAGGGCAGCGCGAGAGGAGCGCGTGCGAGGGGATGATCAGTCGGCGGACCAGTGGTGCCAGAGTTCGCGGAAAAAGCCTTCGGGACGGATACACTTTTCGAAGAGGGCGCGGCATTGGCGTTGTTTTTCGGCAAAGGCTTCCGGGCTCAGGGAGGCGTGGGCCTCGCGGACGTGGCGGCCGAGGTCGGGGAGGTCTTTGTCTTCCACCCAGAGGCAGGCGGAGCGCCAGTCGACCCACTTGTCGTAGGGAAGGACGCACTGCGTGTTTATGAAGAGGGGAATGCGACCGAGGCTGATGGCCTCGTAGAAGCGGATGGAGCAGTTGGCCAGGCCGCGCACGGAGAGCGCGTAGTCGCAGGTATCCAGATTTTCGATGAATTCGCGGCGTTGTTGAGCGGCCGATTCAGGCGAACCGCCGGGTTGGAGGACGCCCCAGCGGTTGAAGGCGAACTGGTCGCGAAGGATGAAGCGGCCGTCCACGCCCTTCGTGCGTCGCAGGTGGCGGATGGCCTGAACGCGGGCGGCGTGGGCGATGAGTTCGCGGCGTTTTCTGAACAGGCCCGCGCGAAAGCCGAGGTAGCGGGCGACTTCACGCAGGGTGTTTTTGGAAAGGCTGCAGCCGAGGGGCGGGGCGTAGCCGCAGAAGCCGACGCTGGGGACGGCGTTTTTGGGGCGGAGCTGAAGCCGGCCACCGAAGTTTTGCTCGAGGAAATCCTGGCTGAAGGTGGGGATGGCGAATTCGTTGGGCTGGCGGGTGTCGCTGTAGAGAGAGAAGCGGAAGACGATCGCGTGCGCGGGCCAGTTCATGGGCTCGTCGTGATCGGAGTCGAAGAAGATGACGATGCGTTTGCCGAGGCGGTGGGCGTCGGCGAGTTCGCTTTGGGCGAAGGCTCGGGCCTGCTCGTTGGCGCGGGTGTGTTTCCAGGAGATAGCGAGGACGAAGATGTCGGCATCCTCGGGGCGTTCGACGAGCACGTAGCGGTGGGTGCGGTCGGCGGCCCAGGCGTCGAACTGGCCGCGATGGAGCGAGGAGGCGTCTTCGCGGGGCGCGCCCCACCACGGGGAGAGGAACGGGACGTGCGGGATTTCGCCGGGGAAACGGCGGGCAAAGAGTTTCATGGACGGAGGCTTTTAGGGGAGATCAGCGCGGGCGGGAGGCGCGTATTTGAATTTCTGACCGAAGCGGATGAGGCGTTGCTCGAAGAGGTGGAAGGATGTCGCGGCGAAGACGAGCGTGAGGACAAACGAGAGGGCGGCGAGGGCCAGGCCTTTGAGTCCCATCGCGTGGGTGGGGCCACCGCCGGCGAGCGCGTGGAAAACGAGCAGGTAGATGAGCGTATGGAAGAGGTAAATACCGTAGGAGATGCGGCCGATTTCGCGGAGCCATTTCATACGGAAGGGGGCGGTCCATTTGGTGCCGAGGCCGGCGATCACGAGCCAGAGGAACGAGGTCCAGAAGGCGGCGATGATGGTGCCGTCGAAAGGCGCGAAATCGCGGCGGGCGGCGATCAACGCCATGCCTGCGCCCGAGAGCAGGAGCGTGAGCGCGGAGAGCCAGAGGATGCGGGACGATTTGAAGAGGGCGGGACGGGTGTGATGGAGCCAGGCGAGGAAGACGCCGCCGAACAGGGATTCGGTTGAGCCGGGGAGGAGGAAGGGAGCGTGCGCAACAGGGAGGAAGTGACGGAAGAGCGGGCCGCTGGCGGCGAGAGCGGCGATGATGTACGGGAGCCAGCGTGGCGAGGCGTAGCGGACGAGCAGGGGGACGAAGAGGTAGAATTGTTCTTCGAGGGCGACGGACCAGGTGACCCCGATGGCGTGCGCGCCCCAATCGCCGGTGATGGCCATGGGGAAGTTTTGGACGAGCAGCGGATAGGTCCACAGCGGGACGTGGCCGTTGGCGAAGAGATCGGTCTGCTTGAGCGCGGGGATGAGTTGAAGCAGGAAGAAGACGGCCAAGAGAAAATAGTAGAGCGGGAAGATGCGGAAGGCGCGACGGGTGTAGAAGACGCTGAAATAATTTGGCGCGTCGCGGTAGCGGAGAAGGTTTCCTCCGATCAAGAAACCGGAGAGCGCGAAGAAGAGGACAACGCCGGTCCAGGCCATGCCGGTGCCGGTGCGCAGCCAGAAGATGGCGGCGTTGGGCGCGGGAATCCACATGAGGAACAGGTGGGCGTAGACGACGGCGAGCGCGGCGAAACCGCGGACGCCGTCGAGTTCGTCCATGCGTGAATGAGGGGTGACGCCCGTGATGGACATGGTCGAGGCGGAGGGGCGCTTACTTGGCGCGGGCGCCGCCGTTGACGAAATCGAGCCAGGCGAGGCTGCGGCTCATGCCTTCGGCGAAAGGGACGGGCGGGATGTATCCGAGTTTCTCGGTCGCGCGGGTGTGAGGGAGTTTCCAGCGGCATTGCTGGATGAGGCTGGTTTCGTGGGTGAGGCCGGCGGGGCCGGGTTTGGTGCGGAGGGTCCAGCTATTCGCGCCGCCGCGCGGTTGGGGCCAGGCTTTGAGGACGCCTTTGACGAGGCGCTTTAACCGGTCGGGCGTGCCGTCGGCGATTTTGCCGTAGGCGGGCGTGAGGGTGAGTGCGGTGAGGCGGCTGATTTTTTCGGGAGCGAAGCTGGGGCGCGGGAGTTCGGCGAAGGCGGTTTCGTCGAGGCCGAGGTGGCGGGCGATGGGCAGGAGGAATTCGCGCCAGGTGACGGTCTCGGCGTCGCCGACCAGGAATGCTTCGCCGGATACGCCGGGCGTGATCGCGGCGAGGCGGATGGCTTCGACGAGGTTGTCGACGTAGATGGAGTTGCAGATGCCACTGCCGCCATCGAGCCAGCCGGCGCGGCCGGCGAGGAGGTCTTTTGCGGGATCGGTGATCCAGCGGGAGCGGGGCCCGAAGACGACGCCAGGGCGGAGCATGACGAGTTCGACACGGCGGTCGCGGGCGCAGGTTTGCAGCGCCTGTTCGGCGTGAACTTTGGCGTTGTTGTAGATGAGCGGAAGGTCGTCGCGGAGCGGTGTGGAGTCGTCGGTGCCGGGCGGGCAGTTCTGGCCGAAGACGGAGGCGCTGCTGAGCCAAACGAGGCGGCGGATACCGGCGGCGGCGCAGGCTTCGTAGGTGATTTTCGCCATGCTGACGATCTGCGCGGCGTCGCCGATGGCGGCGTGGATACAGATGTCGGCGCCCTTGAGCGCGGCGGCGAGTGGCTCGACTTTGACGAAGGAGGCGATGCGCCAGTCGAGGGCCTGACGTGAGAGGACCGCGAGGCTGGATGGGGAGCGGACGACCGGCGTGAGCGAGAAACCGGGCAGGCGCGAAAGGATTTCCGTGGTGCGCAGGCCGATGAATCCGTTGGCACCGATGAGGGCGACTTTCAGAGGAGGGGCGGACGTGCTCATGCGGTTTGTGGGAGCGGAGCCATCCAAGGTTGGGTGAGGGGCTGGCGCTGGCGGTAGCAATTTTCGATGAGGGAGATGGCGCGGAGGCCGTCGGCGCCGGTGATGAAGGGCGCGCGATTTTCCCGGATGGAGGCGCAGACATCGACGAGTTGGGCGATGAAGGCCTGGGCGTTGGTTTCGAGCGCGGCGGTGGGCGCGGCGGGAACGGGAGGCAGCGGATCGCGGAGCTCGGCGGCGAAGGTCATGGGGAGGCCGTCGAAGGTGAGTTCGAGGTGGTTGCTGGCGTTGACGCGGGAGTGGATCGTAGCGCGCTCGAAGCGGAAGACGTAGCAGTTGGGCGTGGCCCAATCGCGGCTGAGGCGGAGGGAGACTTGGGTGTTTCCCGCGAACGAAGCGGTGAAGAGGCAGTTGGCTTCGAGGCCGGTGTCGGCGTCGTCGGTGTAGGAGAATTTTTCGGGATCGCCGAGCCACCAGAGGAGGAGGTCGAGGACGTGGACGCCGATGTCGAGGAGGACGCCGCCGGGAGTTTGTTCTTTGCGGAAGAAGGAATCGGTGGCGGCGGGCCAGCCGAAGCGGCCGCCTTCGACGAGGGTGATTTCGCGTAGGGGGCCGAAGGTGTTTTTTTCGATGAGGAGTTTGATCGCGCGGTGCGCGGGCATGAAGCGCTTGTAGTGACCGGCGGCGAGACGGCGTCCGCTGCTGGCGCTGGCGGCGACCATGGCGGCGCCTTCGGTAGAATTGGAGGCGAGGGGTTTTTCGCAGAGGACATCGAGACCGGCGGCGAAGGCGGCCTCGGTTTGTTCGCGGTGAAACTTGGGCGGAGTGGCGATGATCGCGAGGCGGGCACCGGAGGCGAGGCCCTCGGCGAGCGTGGCGCAGGGTTGGGCACCGAGTTCGCGGGCGAGCGATTCGCGCGCAGTGGCGGAAGGATCGACGACGGCGGTGGTGCGGAGGATGCCGTGGCGGGCGAGCTCTTGCAGCGCGGGCTGGTAGAAGAGGCGGGAGACTGCGCCGCAGCCGACGAGGACGATGGGAATGGGAGCGGACGAAGTCATCGGATCAAAAGCGGAGGGTGCGTTTCACGCGACGGAGGACGCGGCGCAGCAGGGGGCCTTTCTGACGGCGTTGTTCCTGGCGGATGAGGGCATCGAAGCGGGCGGGGCCGATTGGGGGATGGCCGGGCTTTCTGGTGCGGGCGATGTCGGCGATCTGCTCCAGAGCATGGATACAATAGTCCTCGGGGCGGAAAAATTTTTCCCAGGTGGCGCGGGCGGCGCGGCCCATTTGCTCCCAGCGTGCTTCGTGTTTCGCGAGGATCGCGGGCAGGTTGTCGACGTCCGCTTCCTTGACGAAGAGGGCGAAGGAGCTCCAGTCAGGGCCTTTTACCGGGACCCAGTCGTCGGCTATGATTACGGGGGCGCGGCCGAGGGCCATGACTTCCTGGAGGCGGTAGGAGCCGGTGCCGCCGCCGCGCGGACAGAGAGCGAATTTCGAGTCGAGGATGACATCGATGTAGCTGTTCTGGTCGTTCTTCAGCGAAGGGTCTTCGGGGTTGATGTTGAATTTGCAGTTCTGCGTTTCGGAAACGTAGATGCCTTTCGGGAGCAGGGAGTCCCGCGTGGCGAACAGACGCTGGCGGGACGAGTGGCTGGGGGCACCGACGAAGACGGCGAGGTGGCGGGGCTGGCGGCCGTAGTTTTCGGGATCACGTGCGAGGACGTGCGGGTTCATCGTGGCCTTGTAGATCCAGGTGCGGTGAATCGACGGGTCGAAAAGCGGCTTGGGGAGAGAGCAGTAAAGGCCGGGGAGGAAGCCGAGGGGCTGGTCTTCCTCGGTGACGACGTAGGTTTTATCCGGATGCGCGAGGACGAGCGGATGGGAGCGGAGCTTTGGAGCCCAAGTGAGCTGGGTTTGCTGAAAAGGCTCCCACATGACGATGGCATCGGCGGAGGAGGCGTCGGTCGTGAGGGCGAAGCGGGGATCTTTGCGCGATTCAACGATGGCGCGCATCTGGTCGGCCCAGTCGCTGCCGGCCATGCCCCAGAGCTGAGGTTCCTGTTCGGTGCAGGCGAAGTGGAAGGTCAGCGGTTGGTTGTGGGCGGGCATGCGATCAATCTAAAGGGAGTGGCGATTCAGCGGGCCATGAGAAAAAGCCAGCCGAGGGGATGCCAGGGGCGGAGCTGGATGAGCTGACGGGCGGCTTTGCGGCAGCGGGCGGGCTGGCTCTTGCGGGTGAGGCGGGCGGTGGCGGTGAGGTTATCGATGAGAAATTTCCGGCAGAGCGCGCGGTCCACGACGGGGTTGTGGAGGTGTTTGGTGAAGAGCTGGGCGAGGCCCTCGGCCATGCGGGCGGGGTCGCCGGTGGCGCTGGCCTGGTGCTTGCGGTAGCGGAGGGTGACTTTGTCGGAGTAGCTGACGCGGCGGCCGGCGCGGGCGAGTTCGATGCAGAGGTCGAGGTCTTCGCCGATGGCGAGCGACGGATCGAAGCGGGGGCCGTTCTTGAAGATCCCGGCGTGGGCGACCATGCCGGATGGAAGGATGAAGTTGTAGCGGAGCAGCTCGGTCGGGAGCGCCTTCATCGAGTGATGAGGCGGCAGGATGTTTCGTTTGGTGGTGACGCCGTTGGAATCGATCAGGTCAAGGCCGCCGACGATCCAGCTGGTGCCTTCGCGCGCCATGGTGGCGAGGGAGTGTTCGAGGTGGTCGGGGGTCCAGAGATCGTCGGCGTCGAGGAAGGCGATGAAGTCGCCGCGGACCTCGTCGAGGAGACGGTTGCGGGTGCGGGAGACGCCCAGGTTTTTCTCGTGGCGGAAAACGCGCACGGGATTCGGCGTGGTCGCGGCGAAGGCGGCGAGCTGGTCGGCGGTGTCGTCGAAGACGCCGTCCTCGCAGGCGAGGATTTCCCAGTGCGTGTGGGTTTGCGCGCGGATGGATTCGAGCGTCTCGCGGATGTAGCGGCCGGCCTTATACGCGGGGATGACGATGGAGACGAGGGGGGCGGTCATGACTGCAGAGCGCGAATGGGTTTTCCCGCCCGCCAGTCGGCGATGATGTGGGCGCCGAGGTTACGGCCCTTAATCTCGGCGAGGTAGAAGCGGCCGATGGGATCGGGGAGGCGCGCGGCGCGCCAGCGGTCGGTGAGTTTTTGAAGCAGGCCGTCGCGTGGAGGCGGGGGGAGTTTTTCGAAGCGGATGAGTTCGATGAGGACCATGCCGAGGTGGATGCTGGTCAGGAGGCCTTCCATGTACTCGGGAGTGAGACGGCCGGCGGGCATGAGGTGTTCGAGTTTGAGCTCGGGGAAGCGGCCGAAGCCGAGGCCGATGTCCATCGAGGTGAGCATGAGGTCCATGTCTTCGCCGCCGACGCGGATGGTGCCTTTGGGGCCGAGGATCTCGCGCAGCGGATGTGTATGGGAAATCTGGAGATACTTTTCCCAGACGGGGCGGCGGACGAAGGCGCCGGCGGAGGGTGGGATGCCGTCGTAGTGGCCGACCTGGGTGGAGACGATGGCGCTGTCGAGCGGGTAGATCGCGAGGTATTTCTGGTAGTTGGGGAGCCAGGACGGTGGAGGGACGAGGAAGCGGGCGATCAGCTGGCCGCCCCAGCAGCCGAGTTCGGGGCGTTCGGTGGAGATGCGGAGGCCGTGCGCGAGATAGTCGGGGGCGAGGATGTTGTCGTCGTCGACGAAGAGGAGGAGTTGTGAGCCGGAGGCGGAGGCTTCGCGGAGGGCGCGGAGACGGGCGTTGGCGACACCAAGTTTCTCTTCGACGACGATGCGGGCGTGGGGATGCCAGGAGAGGTCGAGGCAGCCGGCGAGCGGAGGGTTGGAGGCGTTGTCGATGAGGAGCAGCGACCAGTCGGCGAGCGGGAGCGTCTGGGCGCGCAGGGCGGCGAGCGTTTCCTCGATGAATTCTTTGCGCGGGTTGTGCGTGCAGAGGGCGACGGTGAGCTGGGACATGGTGCGTGCGCGGCGGGTTATGTACGGCGCCAGTCGTCGGGGCAATCGAAGGTGCGGACGGGGGCGGCGGGATTGCCGGCGACGATGGTTCTGGCGGGGACATCCTTGGTGACGACGGCGCCGGCGCCGATGATGGCGTGATCGCCGACGGTGACTCCGGCGAGGATGATGGCGCGGTGGCCGATCCAGACGTTGCGGCCGATGCGGACGGGGCGGGTTTTCGCCGGCTGATCGGGGGAAACGCTGTGGAAGTTGGTGTCGTGGATGGCGACGAATTCGCCGACGAGGCAGTGGGGGCCGATTTCGAGCGAGGCGGCGGCGGCGAGGGTGGTGCCCTGGTTGATGAAGGTGCCGGCGCCGATGGTCATGGAGGCGCCGGGGCCGACGAAGACTTCGACGGGGTGGATCGGGGAGTTGAAGGTGACGTGGTTTTCCAGATACAGGCGGCCCTGGTTGGAGATGCGCGGGAAGGCGGTGCCGGGGGCGAAGGCGGAGCCTGCGGTCTGGACGGCGTGCTTGCGGAGCAGGCGAAGGAATTCACGCTGGCGGCCGACGTCGCGGAATCGCTGGAGGCGGGCGCGGATTTTGGAGAGGAGGCTCATGCGGAGGAGGCGCGAAGGGTTCGCGCGAGGACGTAGCGCATGACCTGCCAGGAGTAGCGTTCGCGCGGGGCCAGGCGGAGGGCGCGCAGGGCGTGTTTCCAGGCGGTGCGGCGGCGGCCATGCTGGCAGGCGGTGCAGGCCCAGTTGCGGTGAAGCTCGGCGGGCGCGCTGTCGGCAGGGCTTTTCACCGAGGTGATGTCGAAGGCGGGGAGGTTTCGTGCGCGGCGTTCGCGGTCCAGAATGGTCTGCACGAGTTTTTGTTGTTCACGGCGACGGGAGAAATTCGTGCTGTTGGGATGGAGCCGGTAGCGCATGAGCGGCTCGGGGAGGTTGGCGAATTTCCCGTGGGGGATGAGGCGGAAGAAGAGATCGAGATCCTCGGCGCGGCAGAATTCCTGAGCGTAGCCGTGAGCGGCATCGAGCGGCGGGCGGCGGAAAACGACGGCGGGGTGAAGGAGGGCGGCGCCATTGCCGACGAGGAGTTGATCGACGATGCCATCATGATCGGTGGGCGGGGTGAAGAGGTCGACGGTTTCGCCGTCGGCGTCCATCAGCCAGGCGTGAGTGCCAACGGCGATGCACTCGGGGTGGGCGTTGAGGTAGTGGAGTTGTTTTTCGAGACGGTCGGGAGTGGCGAGGTCATCGGCATCCATGCGGGCGATGAGCGCGGCGCGGCTGACGGCGAGGGCGTCGTTGAGGGCGCCGACGATGCCGGTGTTGGGGCGGCTGATGACGCGGAGGCGGGAGTCGGTCGCGGCCATCGACTCGAGGATGAACTTGGAGTTGTCGGTCGAGCCGTCGTCCACGGCGATGATTTCGATGTCGCGCAATGTTTGAGCGAGCATGCTCCCGACGGCCGGACGCACGTAGCGGGCGGCGTTGTAGATGGGGATGATGACGCTGATGAGCGGCGAAGGCATGGCCGATTTTTTAAGCGATCAGTTGGCGCGCGGTGCGGCTGGTTGTGCGGGAGCGGGAAGCAGAAAGAGGCGGGCGATGAGGTCGCCGGCTTTTCTGAAATAGTCGCCGATGGGGATCAGACTGAAGAGGGCGCAGCAGGCGAAGACGAAGACGGGGGCGATCCAGATCATGTGGGCGAGCCAGAATTCCGGGGAGAGCCAGAGAAGCATCGGTTGCAGCACGTAGAAGTGGCCGAGGTAGATGGAGAGGGAGTTGCGCCCGAAGGTCGTGATTGGGTTTTCGCTCTGCGGTGCGAGCAGGATGAAGGCGCGCACCGCGCCCAATGCAGCGACATAGAAGAGCAGTCGGAAGGCGACTCCGCGGAGCTGGATACCGGCGTTTACGACGGGGTTGGAGAGCGTGAGCAGATCCGTGCTGGTCGTGTAGGCGACTTTCCATGCGATGATGCCGCAGATGGCGGCGACGCCGATGATGAGAGCGTCTTTCCACGAAAAGCGCTTGTCGGCGAAGAGCCAGATGTTCTGGCGCGACCAGTAGCCGAGGGCGAACAGCGGATAAAAGCAGATGATGCGGGAGATCGAGAACTCGAGCGCGACATTGTCCACGAGGCCCACCGCCGCGCCGTATCCAAAAAGTGCGGCCAGAGCGACGGCCGGGTAGCGGATGCGGGCGAGAACGGGGACGGTGCAGCGCCAAAGGAAGAGCGCGAGGAGATACCAGAGGCCTTCGCCCGGGAGGACGAAGAGGAACGCGTTTATCCTGGGGAGGGGCGCGCCGCCCAGGGAGAGCAGGCATTGGTAAGCGGTCCAGGCGACCTGGGCGACGACGTAGATCAGCAGCGCCTCCCGCAGGTGGTCGATCATGGTCTTCTTCGACGACGTGAAGAAGCCGGAGAGGAACACGAAGACGGGCATGTGCACGACGTAGATGGCGCACCAGAGGGCGGTGCCGATGCCGCCGCCGCGCCAGCCGCTGAGCTCCGGGATTTTGATCAGGACGTGGCCGAGCACGACCAGCGTGATCAAGAGGCCCTTGATGTTGTCGAAGCGGGCGTCGCGCGTGTCTGTCGCAGTCTCCGGACGTGCTGTACCCGTGGCGTTCATCTCAAGCCGTCCGCGAGGCCGGTCGCGCGGAGACCGAAGCGGTGCAATTTCCGGCCGATGTCGTGACAGTAGGTGGCGAGGGTGAAGCGGAGGCGGCCGGCTTTGCCGGCGGCGGGGCGGGGCTTCAGGGTTTTGGCGAGAGCGAAGGCGTCGTCCACCCATTGAACCACGACCTCCGGGGCGCCGAGGCTGCGGACGAGTTCCTGGCCGGCGACGCCCATGCGTTCGGTGCGGGCCTCGTCGTTGAGCGCATTGACGATGGCGGCGGCGAATTTTTCGGGTTCGTCCTCGACGAGGAGGTGGACGCCGTTGGTGGCGTTGAAACCTTGAGCCCCGAAGGTGGTGCTGACGACGGGTGCGCCGCAGGCGAGGGCTTCGCTGACTTTTCCCTTCATGCCGCCGCCGAAGCGAAGCGGGGCGATGACGAGGCTGGCGGCATCGAGGTGGGGATCGGTCTCCGGAATCCAGCCGAGCAGGCGCATGGACCTGGCCGAAGGAAGAACGGCGAGCTCGGGAGGCGGGTTTTTGCCACCGACTTCGAGGATGACGTCGGGGCGGGCCTTGAGCACGTGTGGGAAAATCTCGCGGGCGAACCAGAGGATGCCGTCGACGTTGGGCTGGTGGTGGAAATTGCCGACGAAGAACAGCTGGGGGGCGCGGGACATGGCGGGCCGTTTGCGGATGGGCACCATGTTGGGGATCATCCGGGAAGGTGTATCGGGAAACTCCCGACGGAAGATGACGTCGTCCTCGTGGCTGTTGGTGAAGACGAGGTCGGCGGCGCGGTAGACGGCGCTTTCCTTGCGGCGGATGGTGGCGGCGTGCTCCTTGGTGACGGTGCCGACGGCGGCGGCGGTTTCTTCGCGGATGTAGTGAAGGTCGCCGGAGTCGACGAGGGCGATGGCGGCGGGGTTGGCGCGGCGGAACGGTTCGAGGGCCCACTCGGCGACGTGGTAATAGTGGAAGAAGGCGAGGTCGAAGCGGTGCTTGCGCAGGACTTGGAGGAGGACCCATTCGCCTTCGAAGACCTCGGAGACGCCGGCTTTGGCGAGGCGTTCCTTGGCGCGGGTGCGCTCGGGGATGTCGTTGCGAATGTTGCGCGCGAGCAGGACGATCGAGTGCGATTTCGACAGGTGTTCGAGGATGGCGACGAGGCGGCGGTAACCGGAGTCGAAATCAGGGCGGGGGATTGAATCGGTGACGATCAGGAGGCGCATGAGTCGCATGAAGAAGCTGGAGGAGCTGCAGGATCAGCTGGCGAAGATCACTTGGGAACCGGCGGCGCGGAGGCTGACGGTGACCTCGTGTTTGTCGGCGAGCGCGGTGGCGACGGCGGCGCGTTTTTCGGGAGGAACGAGGAAGAGCAGGAAGCCGCCGCCGCCCGCACCGAGGAGTTTGCCGCCCCAGGCTCCGGCCGCGCGGGCGCGTTCGTAGAGGGAATCGATTTCGGGATTGGAGACTTTTCCGTCGAGGCCGCGCTTGAGAATCCAGCCTTGGTGGAGGAGTTCGCCGAAGGCGGCGAGGCTCTGGCCGGAGACGAGCGTGGAGTAGCCTTCATCAACCATCAGGCGCAGGCGCTGGAGGTGGTCTTTGTTGGCGGCCATTTTTTGGATCTTCTGCGATTCGACCTCGTGGGCGCGGCGGGTGATGCCGGTGAAGATCATGAAAATGTGGGCGTTGATCTCATCGAGACGACGCGGGGAAAGCGGCAGGGGATGAACGCGGATGTCGTCGGTGGCGCGGAATTCGAGGACGTTGAAGCCGCCGACGGCAGCGGTGGTCTGGTCCTGGACGCCGACGCACTCTTTGAGGACATTGCGCTCGATGTGGATGGCTTCGTAGGCGAGCTGGAGCGGCGTGACGTATTCGCCTTTGAAGGCGTGCAGCGATTGGAGGAGGGCGACGGTGAAGGAGGAGGAGGAGCCGAGGCCGGTGAAGGCAGGGAGGTCGGCGACGGTGTGGAGCTCGATGTCTTTCGAGAAGCCGCAGTAGCGGAGGCATTCGCGGAAGACGGGGTGGCGGATTTCGTCGAGCGTCTTGACGGTCTCTCCCTGGCTGTAGGAGAGGCGCATGGAGTAGTTGAAGAGGTGGCTGTAGAAGGTGCTCGCGGTGACGTAGGAGTATTTGTCGATGGCGGAGGCGAGCACGGCGCCGCCGTGTTCCTGGAAGTGTTCGGGGAAGTCGGTGCCTCCACCGAGGAAGCTGACGCGGAGCGGGGCGCGGGAGATGAGCATGGATTAAGGTTTCAGGCCGAGCAGTTGATGGTGCTGGTGGACGAAGGCGGTGGCGGTGGCCAGCGAGTCGGGAGTGCCGATGTCGATGAAGGGGGCGTTTGTCTCATAAACGCCGATACGGACGCCTTTCGAGAGGAGGTGGGGAAAGACGTCGGTTTCGAAGCTAAGGACGGGTTTTTGTGGGAACAGGGAGAGGGTCTCGTCGCGGAAGAAGTAGACGCCGGCGTTGATGAGGCCGGAGCCGGGGCGTTTTTCGTGGAAGGCTTCGAGCATGCCCTCGCTGTTGGCCTTGATGGTGCCGTAGCGGGCGGCGTCCTCCATGTGCAGGCCGAGGATGCCGGCGGCGCAATTGCGGGTTTCGAGCGAGTCGAGGAAGGGTTTGAGTGGAGCGAGGGCGAGGGAGTCGCCGTTGCCGACGAGCCAGTCGCGGGAGGGGGAGCGGCCGGAGCCGACGGCGTTGAGAAATCCGCCGGCGGTGCCCATGGGGGTGTCTTCGCGTCGGCATTCGATTTCGACGCCGGGGAAGGGATTCTCGCGGTAGTGATCGGCGATGAGCTGGCCTTGGTAGCCGGTGGAGAGGATGACGCGGGAGATGCCTTGGGTGGCGAGGAAGGAGATTTCCCAGTCGAGGAAGGGGCGGCCGGCGACGGGGGCGAGGGGCTTGGGAAGCTCGGCGAGCAGGTGTTTGATGCGGGTGCCAAAGCCGCCTGCGAGAAGGACTGCGGTGGTGGTGCGTTGCATGGAGTCGATCAGCTGGAGGCGTGAGTGAGTTCGATTTCGGGCTGGATGCGGCAGCCGCCGAAGGAGCGGTCGCTTTCGAAATCGGTCGTGCTGGTTTCGATCTCCCAGAGGGCGAAGCTTTCGATGATGTCGTGGAAGTGTTTGCCGGAGCCGATGGCGGCGCTGACGTGGTAGCGGCCGGGGTGAAGCGGCAGCACGGGAAGGCGGAGTCGGATGCGGGTGATGCCGGGCGCGAGGGAGAAGGTTTTGCCGTCGCTGTCGGAATCGAGGGTCATGATGCGCTGGCCTTCGACGGTGTTGAAGGTGAAGCCGAGCATCAGTTTTTCGAGCGGGCGGGCGGCGCGGACGGTGAACTCGACATCGAGGGTTTTTTTGAAGCGGGGCTGTTCGCGGGCGGTGACGCGGAGGATGCGGGCCTCGGCGCCGTCGGTGCCCCAGTCGCGTTTGCGTTCGCTGACATCGAGATCGAGGTCGGAGGAGATGCCGGTGGTGCTGTAGCGCTCGATGGCGGACTCGGTGGGCATGATGCCGAAGCTGGTGCCTTTTTCGAGGTACAGGCAGCGCTGGCAGAGGCGGCGAATGGTGGCGATGGCGTGACTGACGAAGAGAATGGTACGCCCGTGATGAGCGGAAATTTCCTGCATCTTGTTGACGCATTTGCGCTGGAAGGCGGCGTCGCCGACGGCGAGGACTTCGTCGACGATGAGGATTTCGGGCTCGAGGTGGGCGGCGATGGCGAAGGCGAGTTTCACGTACATGCCGCTGGAGTAGCGTTTGACGGGGGTGTCGATGAATTTGCCGATCTCGGCGAACTCGACGATTTCGTCGAACTTGCGGGCGATCTCGTTGCGGCGCATGCCGAGGATGGCGCCGTTGAGGAAGACGTTGTCGCGGCCGGAGAGTTCGGGGTGGAAGCCGGTGCCGACTTCGAGGAGGGAGCCGACGCGGCCGCGCAGGACGATCTCGCCTGTCGTGGGTTCGGTGATACGGGAGAGAACTTTGAGGAGGGTGGATTTGCCGGCGCCGTTGCGCCCGATGACGCCGACGACTTCGCCGGGCTTGATCTCGAAGTTGATGTCGCGAAGGGCCCAGAAGTCGCGTTCGGAGGCGGCTTCTTCCTCGCCGCGGAGGCGGCGGCCGAGACGCTGGAGGTCGTCGCGGAGGGAGGTCATGCCGATCTGGCCGAGGCGGTATTTTTTGGAGACGCCGCTGACGGAGATGATGGGTTGGCTCATGGTGCGGTCCTCAGACGGTGTCGACGAAGGTGCGGGCGGACTTCTGGTAGGAGAAGAGGCCGATGGCGAAGACGCCTAGGCTGACGGCGGCGGAGGTGAGATAGCCGGTGGGAGTGACGGTGCCGACGCCGAGGAAGATGAGGCGGGTGGCTTCGACGATGGAGGCCATGGGGTTCAACTCGGCGAGCCAGGCCCATTGCGGGTATTTGTCGGTGAGTCGCGACATGGGGTAGATGAGCGGGGTCGCGAACATCCAGATGTTGATGATGTAGCCCTGGATGTGCTGGACGTCGCGGTATTTGGCCGAGACTGCGGACAGAACGAGGCCGACGCCGAGGGCGAAGACCGCCATGTGGACGACGATGAGGGGGAAGAGCGCCCATGAGGCCGAGGGCATGGGGAGCTGGTTTTCCGGGGCGGCGGTGAGCTGGTGGTGGAGATAAAAGCCGAGGAAGGTTACCAGTTGGATGACGAGCGAGAGAAGCGAGGAGATGGTTACGGCCAGCGGCGGGATGATGCGCGGGAAGTAGACCTTGGCGAAGAGGTGGGTGTTGCCGGCGAGGGAGTTGGAGGTCGCGCCGAGGACGGTGGAGAAGTAGGTCCAGCCCAGCATGCCGCTGAGGTAGAAGAGAATTTGCGGGGCTCCGTCGGTGGAGACGCCGAGCACGCGGCCGAAGACGACGGTGAAGACGAGGGACTGGATGATCGGGTTGAGAAGAAACCAGAGCGGGCCGAGGATGGTCTGTTTGTACTTCGCGGTGAAGTCGCGCTGGACGAGGAGCCAGAGGAGGTCGCGGTAGTGGTTCAGACCGGCGAGATCGATGTGAAACCAACTGGTGTTGGGGCGTATGCGGACTTCGATCGCGGCTGGAGGCTGGGAGGGATTCACTGCGGGCGGCTGGTTGGTCGGAAGCGGGAGAGTGGCGGGGCGAGCGTGCCGAAAACGGCGCTGCCGGAAATCACAAAAGGATGTCCGGCAGCGGCTCGTGGCCCAGATGGGGCGGCGGGTTACTTGGATTCCGCTTTTTCGCCCTGGTAGGATTTGTAGTAGTCGGATTTGTAGGCGCCGTAGCCGTCGTATCCGTAATTCATGACGGAAGCGTGAGGCATGCAGTTGAGAACGATGCCCAAGATGGAGATGCCGGATTCCTGGAATTTCTCGAGGGCTTTGCGGATGACGGCCTTGCGGACGGTCTTGAACCGGCAGACGTAGACCATCTCGGAGCAGAAGCGCGAGAGGAGGAGGGCATCGGGGAAGACGGCGGCGGGCGGCGTGTCGACGATGACGAGGTCGTAGATTTTCGAGAGTTTGTTGAACAGGTCGCAATGGGCGATCTGGTCGATGACCTCGGTAGGATTTTTGATGGCGTCGCCGGCCGGGAGGAGATCGAGACCGGGGCCGATGGAGACGATGCCCATTTTGGCGGGATCGACCTGGGCGGCGGCGTTGGATCCGTTTTCGCGGAGCCAAGGAAGGAGGCCGACGCCGGTCTGGGTGCCGAAGTAGCGGCGGAGGGTGGGGCGGCGGAAATCGCAGTCGACGAGGAGGGTCTTTTTGCCGTGGGCGGCGAAGACGGCGGCCATGTTGGAGGCGGTGAGGCTCTTGCCCTCGCTGGGGATGCTGGAGGTGAAGAGGAGTCGCTTGGGGTAGGGGACGATGGAGCGAATTTCCACTTCGCTGAAGATGCCGCGGTAGGCTTCGGAGAGGGCGTCGTCCTTGCCGAGGCGGAAGACGTTGGGGCGCTCGGTTTCGCTGAGCTTTTTCATGGCCTTGATGCCGCCGAGGAGGGTCTGGTCGAGGCCGGACTCGATGTCGTGGCTGGATTTGACCCGGGTATCCAGGAAACCGAGACCGATGGGGAGACCGATGAAGAGGACGACGGCGATGGCGGCGGCCTGTTTGACGACCTCCTTGGGGGTGCCGGAGGAGGGGAAGGCGGGAACGAGCGCCTTTTCGTGGATGGTGATGTTTTCGTTGGTGAGGCCGGAGACGATGCGGATTTCGTTCAGGCGGGACTGGATGTCCTGATAGGCTTTATCGCGGATGGCGTAGTCGTCCTCGATGTAGCGGTACTCGCTGGTGATTTTGTCGAGTTCCTGGGCTTGTTTTTCGGTTTCGGCGTAGTCGGCGCGGAGGCGGAGCTCGTGTTGTTTGGCGAAGTTAAAGCGGTTTTTGATCTCGGCGATGGCGAGTTCGACGGCGGTTTTGTAGCCGGCCTCGGCGTCCTCCATGGCGAGCTGGTTTTGCTTCATGCGAGGATGCTCGGAGAGGTAGCGCTCCTCGAGCTGGCGGCGTTCGGCACGCAGGTCGTCCATGCGTGTTCTCATGGCGGCGACGTTGCCGTAGGCGGCGATTTCGGCGATCTCCATGAAGTTTTTGCCGTTCTTTTGGTAGTCCTCGATGGATTCGAGGAGGGTGCGGAGATTGGTTTGCTGGAGTTCGGCCTCGGCGAGGGAACTGCCGAGCATCTCGACTTTTTGCTGCATGACGCCGCGGTTTTCGCCGAGGGCGGCCATGTTGTTTTTGGCGCGGAAGTCCTGGCGGCGGCGTTCGATGAGCTGGAGCTCGTTTTTCATCTCATCGGCCTGGGCGGTGAGGCCGAGGACAGCGGAGCTGGTCTTGGTCATCGCGTGGTCGATGGTGAACTGGATGTACTGGCGGGCGTAGCGGTTGGCGATGAGGGCGGCGGCCTCCGGGTCTTTATTGCGGACGAGGATGCGCAGGATGGTGGTTTTACCGTCGGGCTCGATGTAGACGTTGTTTTTGATGATTTCCCAGAGCGACGGCGGTTGCGCGGTGGGGTTGTCGGGATTGCGGTAGGCGTTCTGGATTTGCTCGATCTCTTTTGGCGTGAAGGAGTTTTGAACGGATTCGAAGAACGAGCGGCTCTGCATCTGTTTGATGTGGAGCTGGAGCTGCATGGCCGAGGTGGTGGTGGTTTCGACGACCTCGGTGATGCCGATGACGCGGTCCTTCTGGTTTTCGAAGAGGAGTTCGGCCTGCGCGTGGTAAACGGGCTCGGGTTTGGGCTGGGCGAGGACGAAGGCGGCGGCGGCGGCGGCACCGACGATGAGGCCGATCCACCAGCGCTCGAGGAACATGTTGAGCAGGCTCTTGGGCGTGAGGCTGCCACCGGCGGGTTTGCCTGTGGACTGCTTGTCCGAGCCGTGTTTGGCGGAGGAGGATTTGGCTGATTTAGACATGAGCGGGCCTGGGTCGTGATCTGAGATTAGAACGAGCGGTCTTCGATGCGGATGCGATCACCAGATGCGATCATCGATGTAGATGCGGTCACCCGGGTAGATGAGAAAACTCTTCTCGGTGTTTTTCCTGGAGGTCTCCATCGCCTCGACATTGACGGTGAGCGTTTTTTCAACGCCGGTCTCGGGGTCTTTGCGGTAGACCTTCACGTCATGCTTTTTGGCGGTTTCCTTGATGCTGCCGTAGCGGGTGAAGAGTTCGAGGATTTCGATGCTTTCGGCTTCGCGGGGGAGGCGGAAGACGCCGGGCTGGACGCCGCGGCCGGTGAAGGTGACTTCGTAGGCGAAGTAGTCGCGGACGGTGATGGTGACGTGGGGAGCTTTGAGGAGTTTGCGCTCGATGAGGAGTTGCTGGATGTGGGTCTCGGCTTCGCGAACGGTCTTGTTGGCGAGGTTGACCTCGTTGACGTAGGGCATGCGGATGACGCCGTTTTTATCGACGCGCTGGGCGGCGGAAAGGTCGTCTTCTCCGTGGACGCTGATGGCAATTTCGTCGCCGGAGGAGAGGCGGTAGCCGGGGTCGGTGGCCATGAGCGTGGTGCTGGTGGTCGCGGCATTGCCCGCGGGCGCGGCCGGGCCGGTCGTGGAAGATTGTGACTTTGAGCCGCTGCCGGTGGCGGCCGATGGAGCGGTCTGCGCGGTGCAGGCGGTGGTGGCGGCGAGAAGCGCGGCGAGCGCGAGGGATGGAAGGCGGAGAGAACGCATGGGTGGAATCGCGTGGAGCGGTTTGATCAGAAGGTGACGGTGACGCTGCCGGTGGCGGTCTGGCGTTCGTAGTTGCGGGGGGCGAAGCGGGTGGTGGGCTGGAAGCCGCTGGCGTCGCTATTGTTGTCCTCGTAAGTGTAGCCGAGGCTCGCGCGGAGGTATTTGTTGAAGGTGTGGGAAAGATTGAGGCCGGCGTCTAGAATGGTGTCCTTGCGGGAGACGCCACGATGGCTGACCCAGCTGTAGCCGACGCTGCCCGCAAGATTGGTGGAGCGGCCGATGGATTGATTGAAGCCGGCGCTGGTGCGGGTGTTTTCGGTAGAGGTGTCGGCAGCGCTGAGTTGGAGGCCGCGGGTGGCGTTAACATTAAACGACGTGCGTTCGCGGGCCTGCCAGGAGATGGCGATTTCGCCGCTGAGGAATTTACTGGCGTTGTCGTTGAGGCCGGCGAAGGCGGACTGGGAGTAGGAGATGGATGCGGAGCTATCGAGTTTGGGGAAGTAGCGGCGGGGGAGGAATGGGCCGTTGATCGAGGCGTTGATGTAGCTGCTGGTGGTTTTGTTGTCGAAGCCGGCGGCCTCGGCGGAGGAGCGTTGGAGGATGCTGTAGCCGTAGCTGAGGGAGCCGATGATGTTGGCGTAGACGGGGCGGGAGAGGCCGAGGCTGAAGTTGTGGGATTCCTGGTCGAGGCCGACGCCGGTGAAGTTGTCGCCGGAGGTGTTCGTCAACGTCATCGCGTGGGTGAGGTTGAGGGAGGTGTTGCGGAGAAAGCCCTCGTAGATGAACGCGAGTCTGTTCGAGAGCATCTCCTGATCGCTGTAGATGGCGCGGGTGGAGTTGTTGTAGGTGAAGGTTTCCGTGAGGCTGGTGCGGTCGCCGGTGCGGTAGTTGAGGCCGAGGCCGGCCGAGAAGGTTTCGGTGGCGATGCGGTCGTTGACGGCGACGTCGACGATGGTGGCCTCGTTATAACTGGCGTTAAAGTTACCGTCGAGGCGGGCGCCTTCGACGGTGGGGAGTTTAATCGAGAGGCTGGTGCGGATGTCGTCGGAATCGACATCGGTGTTTTTCTGGTGGCGGTTGAAGGCCATGCCGGCGGAGGCGCTGATGGTGCCGCGACCGGCGTTGCGGGTGTATCTTAGCGAAGGGTGGACGGTGTAGATGGTGTCGGGGTCGTTATCGGCCGTACCGAGGAAATAGGAATCGTAGGTGGCGGAGGCGGTGGTTTCTAGGAGTAGCGCGCCGCGGGCAATTTCTGCGAAGCCGTAGCTGGTGGAGGTAGCGGCTGGAGCCAGGAGCAGAAGGAGGGCGATACGGTGCTGCATGTTCACGTGTGGGCGGCTTGATTTCTGAGAAGGTGGGAGACGGGAGTTGTCCGTTTGTGGCACTCCGGATAGACAATCGCGATCTTCATTTTGAAAGCGATTGGCGGAAAGGCGTGTAGGGGAATGGCTGATAGCGTGACGACAGGTGCGTATGGCAGTGGCTGATAGCCAATCCGAAGACTTTGCAGGGTGTTACGGGAGGCTGGTTACTGGAAGGTGCTGAGCAGGATTCGGGCGAGAGTGGGTGGGTGGTGTCCTGGCGGTTGAAGACAGCGAATCCGGGCTCAGGTGTTTTTGGCGGCGATGTTTTTGGCGAGGGTTTCGGCGAGGACGGCTTCTTCCGGGAGAGCGGTACGGGCGTCGAAGGTGTCGAGGTATTTGCGAGCTTCGGCAGGTTTACCCTGTTCGAGAGAGATGGCGGCGCGCAGCAGGGTGAGCTGGGCGGGGCCGGTTTCGCCGAGAAGGATGAGGTTTTCGAGGACGCGCCAGGCGTCGCCGGGGCGGGACTGCTTTTGGAGGGAGAAGGCGTAGGCCTTGGCGTTGAAGGTGACGTCAGGGGCGGCGTCGTAGGCTTGTTTGGCCATGACGTGGGCTTTGGTCGTGTTGGTGTTGGTCAGCAGGCTGTAGTAGGCGAAGCGGCTCTTGTCCTCGGGGGTGGGGGCATCGGCGTCGACGCGCAGGGTGTAGAGGCGGGCGAGTTCGGCGGTCTGGCCGTTTTCGAGGTAGTGATCGGCGAGCTGGGTGAGCGCGGAGGTGTCGGTGGGGTCGCGCTGGATGATGCGGTTGAGGATTTCGAGACGCTCGGCGGACCAGCCCCAGCGTTCGCAGATTTCTTCGAGGACGGCGAGGTGGGCGGGGCGGGTGGCGGCGGTGGTGGTGACGATGCGCCAGGTGGCGCGGTAATCGGTGTCTTTGCCGAGGTTTTTCTGGGCGTAGGCGAGGAGGGTGAGACGGAGGAAGTCGTTCTCGTCCCATTTCTCGTTTTTGAGGGTGGATTCGAGGCCGCGGTAATCGTCGTTGGCGTACAGAGAGTCAGCGAGTTCGAGTTGGACGCTGCCGGTGCGGTAGGTGGCGGGGAGGGCCTGGAACCAGCTTTTACGCGGGGTGTTGGACGTTCCGGTGCTGGTCGCCATGTTGGCGAGGCGCTGGGTGGCGGCCTGGTCGCGGCGGGCTCTTTCGACGATGAGGGTGGCGTCTTGATAGAGGCGGCGTTCCTCGGGGAGGAAGGGGTCCAGCTTGAGGTGAGCGGTGCGTTCGAGGCCGTCGTCGATGCGGTTGTTCGCGATGAGGAGGACGCCGTGCAGGAGTGTGCGTTCGGGGGAGGCGAGGGCGCCGAGGCCGAGGGTTTCGAGGGTTTGGAGGGCTTCCTGGGGTTTGTTTTGTTTGTAGAGGGCGAGCGCGTAGGTGGTGACGGCGTAGGGGTCCTGGGTGTTTGCTTCGTAAGTGTCGCGGGCGGCGGTGTAAGCGCGGTCGAGGGAGGTGCCGAGGAGGAGGCTGGTGTAGGTGTAGTTGTTACGGGCGTCGCGGTCGGCGGGGTCGTTTTCGTTGATGCGGCCGAAGAGGCGGTTAAGGGCGGCGGTGTTTTTGCGGCTGAGTTCCCATTGGGCGATTTGCTGGCGGGTTTCTTTGTCGGCGGGGTTAAGGCCGAATTTTTTCCAGAGGAGTTCGATGCGTTGCTCGGGCCAGCCCCAGGAGGTGGTGCGGTCGATCAAATTCTGGATGCGGTTCGGGGTGGAGCCGGCCTCGATGACGGCGAGTTTCCAGGCATCGTTGAAGGCGCGTTCGTCGCCGCGTTTGCGGTAGGAGTAGGCGAGGAAGGCGTGGCGCATGTACTCGTTTTCCGTCCATTTGATGGGGCGGAGGAAAGCCTCGATGCCGGCGAAGTCGCCGAGGGTGAGGGTGGCGGCGGAGTAGATGAGCTGGACGGGCTCGGTGTCGCGGATTTTGGGGTCGAGCGACTCGATCCATTTGCGGGCGTCGGCGCTCATGCCGTGGGAGCCCATGTAGGAGACCAGAGACGGGATGTTTTCGGGTTGGGTGGCGTAGGTGGTTTTGAGGCGTTCGAGGTGGGCTTCGAGGCGTTTGGGGGAGGACTGGCGGTAGGCTTCGGCGACCATGAGCTGGGTGCCGATGGGAACGTCGGTGCTGAGGGAGAGCTGGTTGGCGATATCGAGGGATTCGTTTTCGTTTTTGGCCTGAACGGCGTCGGCGAGAAGGAGGGTGAGTGCGCGGACGCGGAGGGCGGGGTCGTTGGCGAGGGAGCGGATCTCGGCGCGGATGGAGGGTTTGTTGTCTTCGAAGCCGTCGGTGAGGCGGATTTGGGCGAGATCGAGACGGGCTTTGTTATTGTTGGGCTGAAGTTTGACCAGGCTCATGAGGTAGTACTTGGCCTTGGTCTGGTTGCGCATGGTCAGGCTGACCTGGGAGGCGAGTTCGTAGAACTCGACGGACTGGGCGCCTTCGGGGCCGACTTTATTAACGGCGGCGAGGGCTTGGGGGTAGGCGCCGTACTTCACGGCGGTGCGGATGAATTTGAGTTTGTTTTCGAGGGTGGGTTCTACGCGGGCGAGGCCTTCCTGGTAGACGTAGGCTTGGGAGGAATCCTGTTTTTCGGTGATTTCGACGGCGAGGCGCCAAGCGTCGACGTTGGACTGGTTGTACTGGATGGCTTTGCGGGCGGCGGCGAGGGCGGCGGGGTAGTCGCCGGCGGCGAGGTGTTCGCGGGCGATGTTGTTGGCCCGTTTTTCTCGCCAGGATTTATAGGCGGGTTTGGCGAAGTAGTAATACCCGGCGATGCCGACAGCGACCATGAGGACGGCGGACCAGAGGAGAACGATGACGCGGGTGCTGCGTTTTTTGGGGAGGAATTTTAGCATCGGAGTGGGTCGGGTCAGGACTGGGGGGTGGGAAGGGGACGGAGGAGTTGAGAGAGTGTGCGCTGGACGATGGCTTCGGCTTCGTCGCGGGCGTAGGGGCCGGTGAGGGAGATGCCGATGACGCGCTGGCCGAGGTTGCGGTGGCCGCGAAGGACGGAGTCGATGCGTTCGTCGGTGGTGACGAAGCGGTAGCCGATGGGATCGTCGGGGAGGGTGACGTCTTCCATGATGGCGTGGTAAACGTAGACGGCGCGGTTGCCGGCTTCGAAGAGGTAGGTGGAGAAGGGAACGTCTCTGGCGGCGGTGTGGGCGCTGAAGGGACCGGTCTGGGCTTTGAGTTTAAGGCCGGTGGCTGGAAGGCAGACGGTGGGGTGGTGGGCGCCGGAGAGGAATTTGGAGACGCGGCCGGGGTACCAGCGGATGTAATACATCTGGAAGCTGTAGCCCTCGGGGGTGAGCCAGGAGGCGGTTTCGCCTTCGTTGTATTTGAGGATGGCGCGGGTGCGTTCGGGGAACTCGCCCATTTTGAAGGACGGGGCGGTGGCGGGCCAGTTGATGGCCCATTCCTTGGAGGGGGGGAGTTGTTTTTCGTGGTGGCGGTACCAGGCTTCGGTGGCGATTTCGGCGGAGACGAGGGCGATGAAGCCGAAGATGATGAGGCCGGTGGGGAAGGGGATGGGGGCCAGGGGCAGGGGGGAGATGGTCGATTTTGGAGTCTCGATTTTGGGTTGGTCGGAAGGCTGGGCGGCAGCGTTGGTGGTGGCTTTTTCGGCTTCTTCTGCGGCGTCCATGGCGGCGAGTTTGGCGCGGAGTTTATCGAAGCCGAGGGCGAGGAACCAGAGGCCGGCGAGGCAGAGGACCATGACGGCGGTGCCGATGTGGTCGTGCCAGTATTCCATGACGTCGTTGCCCTTGGTGCCGGCGAGCCAGGTGAGGGTGGTGGTGCGGCCGATGTTGAGAACGAAGGCGACCACGAAGGAGAAGCCGACCAACAGGATGCGGAGGAAGATGCCCATCCGGTAGAATTCGCCGAGGAAGAGAGACATCATGAAGGACGTCTGGAGAGAGCGGATACCGCTGCAGGCTTCGGCGACGTTGACCCAGGTTTCGCCGATCTGGATGAGGTTGCCCTGGTTGATGGCGGGGATGCCGCAGAGGGTGAGGGTATCGGCGGAGACGAGGGTATTCCAGCGGGTGAGGGTCTGGACGATGTTTTCTTCCACCTGGACGGGCCAGGGGAGGGCGGTGAAGACGAACAGGATGGGGAATGCGAAGTGCCAGACCCAGCGGAGGCGGCCCATGGCGAAGAGGGCGGCGAAGGAGAAGGCGGCGGTGAGGGCGGTGAGGAAGACGTTTACTTTGACCCAGTCGGGGTTGGCTTCGTTGACGACGCGCAGGGGGAAGTAGGTGAGCAGTATGAGCGCAGGGAAGATGAGCCAGAGGGGATGGGGGCGGTCGGTGGCGGGGGCGGGGCGGTCACGCCAGCGTTCGGCGAAGAGGTAGGCGGCGAGGAAGGGGACGGCCCAGCCGTAGGCGTAGAGGTCGTTAACGATCCACTCGGTGTGGATGCGGATGAACAGGAGCAGCCAGAAAAGGGCGATGAGCGCCAGGTTGACGAGAAGGTAGGTTCGAATCGGGAGGGACTTCATCCGGTGCTTGGGCTGGGAACGTAGTACGACAGGACTGATTCCTTATCCGCATATGAAAATTACGGGCGGAAAGGGCCTAGTTTGAAATCGTCGGAACGAGGCGATTTCAACACCAAACCCGGGATACGGGGGTGGCGTGCTGCTTTCGGCTAGCCAAATGGGCGCAGGCACTTAGCAACGCGTCACGTGAAAATCACCGTTTGGGGCATCAATTACGATCCGGAGCCGACCGGTATCGGACCGTTCAACACCGATTTATGTGTGTGGCTGGCGTCGCGGGGGCATGGGGTGACGATGCTGTCGACCTTTCCTTATTACCCTTGGTGGAAGAAGCGGGCGGAGGATAAGGGCAAGGTGCATGAAAAGAGTTTATTGAACGGGGTGACGCTGCACCGGTGCTGGCATTATGTGCCGGAGAAGCCGTCGACGGTGAAGCGGTTGATCCACGAGTTGAGTTTCGTGGCGACGTCGACGTGGCGGGCGCTTTGGACGGAAAAGCCGGATGTTTATTTTGTGGTGAGTCCGTCGCTGTTTCTCGGGATCGGGGCGTTTATCGCGAGCCGGCTGAAGCGGCGGCCGTTTGTGTTTCACGTGCAAGATTTGCAGCCGGATGCGGCGCTGGGGCTGGGCATGATCAAGCCGGGACTGTCGGTGAAGATGCTCTATGCGCTGGAGAAGTGGAGCTATGGGCGGGCGGCGTTGGTGTCGGGGATCTCGGGCGGGATGATCGAGGCTTACCGGCGCAAGGGTGTGCCGGAGGGGAAGATTTATTTGTTTCCGAACTGGATTCCGGATGCGCCGCCGTCGGCGGATGGAGCGGCGAATGTGGGTGGGAGCGGGGCGTCGTTTCGGCGTGAGTATGGGATCGGGGCGGAGACGCCGCTGATCGCGTACTCGGGAAATGTGGGGATGAAGCAGGGGCTGGAGGTCGTGGTGGAAGCGGCGCGGGGCGGCGGGGCGCATTGGGCGATTTGCGGGGAGGGCGCGGCGAAACCGGCGCTGGAGGCGGCGATCGCGGCGGACCCGGAATCGGGCGCGCGGTTGTATCCGCTGCAGCCGGACGACCGGTACAAGGCGTTGTTGCGGGAGGCGGACGTCAGCCTGATCACGCAGCAGAAGGGGACGGGGCAGTTTTTCTTCCCGAGCAAGCTGCTGTCGATTTTGCAGTATGGGCGGCCGGTGCTGGCGGTGGCGGATGAGGCGAGCGAGCTGGCGCGGGCGACGCATGAAGGCGGATTTGGCATCGTCGTGGAGCCGGGCGATGTGGCCGGGCTGCGGGCGGCGGCGCAGGAGATTATTGGCGCGTCGGCGGAGCGGAAGGCGGAGTGGGCGCGGCGGGGACGCGCGTGGGTGGATCAGTTTCGGCGGAGCCGCGTGCTGGGGGAATTTGAAGTGCGGTTGGCGAAGGTGGCGGGGCGGGGTTGAACGCGAAGATCGCCAAGGTCGCGAAGGCTCACGGAAATTAAACCGCAGAGAGCGCAGAGGACGGAAGAGGGCGGAGGAGAATCGGGGGACCAGGATGGTCCCCCTACTATAGCCAGTCGGTGAGGTGGGTGTCGTGCTCGATGAAGTGGGAGGTGCGGTATTCGGGGGCGAGGAGGTCGAGGTAGGTTTGTTCGGCGAAGCGGCGGCAGTGGAGGAGGATTCTGGCGCGCTGGCCGGGGGCGCGGACGAGGCGGCCGAGGGCTTGATTTACTTTTTGGATACCGGGGATCTGGTAGACGCGTTGGGCGGCGGCGTCGCGGCCGAGCGAGGAGAAGGCGGCGAGGCGGGCGCGTTGGACGGCGTTTACCTCGGGGAGCGCGGGGCCGATGACGATGGCGTGGCTGATGCGGCCGCCGAGGAGATCGATGCCTTCGGCAAAGCTGCTGCCGAGGACGAGGAAGAGGAGGTCGGACGAGGTGAGGGCTTGCTCCACCCACGCGGTTTGGGCGGCAAGGTCGGGGAGGCGGGGCTGGAGGGCGACGCGGATTTCCGGATACGTGGCGGCGAGTTCGCGCTGGAGGGTTTCAGCGTAGGCGTAGCTCGGGAAAAACGCGGCGACCGCCGCGTTTTTCCCGGAATGACCAATGACCAGTGACCAATGACCAGTGTCGGAGGAGGTGCTGGTTGCGCGGTGGCGGGAGGCGGAGACGAGCGCTGCCAGGGTGGCGGCGGTGATGGGGGTGTGGCGGGCGCGTTGCTGGTAGGTGGTGTCGACGCGGGTATCGATGGCGACGTCGAAGGCGTGGTCGCGCCAGGGGGCGTGGGCGCGGACGAGGGCGGGCAACGATTGTTCGCGGGCTTCTTCGTCGCGCAGGAGGTCGGCGGCGGAGGTGAGCTGTTTGAAGAGTTTCTTGGTGGCGCGTTTGTTGAGGGTGCCGAGGCGGTCGGGGGTGACGGAAACGGAAGAAGGTAGAGGGTGGAGGGTAGACGATAGAGGCGGAGAGGCGGAGGGCGGAGTGTCGAGGCCGAGGGAGGCGGCGAAGGTGTCGGTCGGGGAGAGGGTGGCGGAGGCGAGGAGGACGGCGTTGAAGGAGCGGAGGGCGGGAGCGATGGCGGGGGCGGCGTCGAGGCAGGTGATGTGGAGTTCGGAGGCGCGGGGGCTCCACCAGAGGCGGGGGAGGTCGTGTGTATTCAGAGTTTCGTGGCAGGCGGGGATTTGCCAGAGGAGCTCGGCGATTGGCTGGAGGAGTTGCTGGGTGTCGAGCGGGGTGGTGGTTATCTGGCTGGCGAGGGCGGCGAGGAGTTCGCGGGCGTCGTCTTCGTCGGCGAGGGGGAGTGTGTCGCGCGGCGGGAGTTGGTGGAGGAAGTGGGCCCAGTGTTGGGCGGCCTGGACGAGTTTGGAGGGGGCGCGGAGTTGGTAGAGGGATTCGGCGAGGGCGGTGGCGTCGGCGGCAGAGAAGCTGTGGGAGTAGACGTCGGCGACGCGGGAAGGGAGGTTGTGGGCTTCGTCGATGACGAGGAGCGTGCGGGCGGGATCGAAGCCGGGTTGGTCGTAGAAGAGGCCGCGGGTGGAGGGAAAGAAGACGTAGTTGTAGTCGCCGATCCAGACGTCGTTGAAGGCGAGGGCGGCGCGGGTGATTTCGTAGGGGCAGATGCGGGCGTCGCGGCCGGCGGCGCGGAGACTGGCGATGTCGCGGGGTTCGTTTTCGAGGAGGTAGAAGCGGGCGAGGCCGCTTTTGGGCCAGCGGGCTTCGGCGCCGTTGAGGTAGGCGCAGGTGTCGCGCGAGCAGTGGAAGACGGTGTTGACGCAGTGTTCGTGTTTGGGGCGGACGAGCCACGCCGCCACGGGAGTGGCGGCGGAAGAGTGAAGGGTGAAGGGTGAAGGGTGAAAGGCGGATGCGGACGCAGGCGTGTGAGCGGGCTCGGTCATGTGGGCGAGGGTGCGCATGACCTGGAGCTGGCCGGTGGCTTTACTGGTGAGGTAGAGGACGCGTTCGCAGCGACCGGAGCGGAGTTGGGTGAGGGCGAGTTCGAGGAGGGCGCCGGTTTTGCCGAAGCCGGTGGGGGCTTCGAAGAGGACGATGGGGGTTTTCGCGAGGGCGGCAGCGAGGTCGGCTTGGGTGGTTTCCTGTCCGGCGCGGAGTTCGGTGAAGGGCGGCCGGAAACGGAGGGTGCGGAGGCGCTCGCGGGCGCGGAGGCGGAGGTTGAGGAATTCGCAGACGCGGGCGAGTTGGGCGTGGAAGAGGACGTCGTCGCTCGAAGTGAGCGTGAGGGTTTGGGCGAGGCCGCTGGCGATTTCGACGAAGTGGAGTTCCGCGGACACGGCCGGGGCGGCCGTGAGTTGAGAGTTGAGAGTTGAGGGTTGAGAGAGGGGAAGGGCGGCGGGGTCGAAGCGGGCGAGGGCGGAGTAGGTGGCGAGTTGGATGAAGTACGACGGGTATTGGGCGCGGAGTTCGGTGTCGTCGGCGGGGAGTTCGCGGGAGACGGTTTTGATTTCGCGGAGGGTGATGCCTCGCTCGCCGGGGATGAGTTGGTCGATGCGGCCGGTGAGGGTGAGGGTCCAGCCGTGGTGGACGACGCGGCCGGTGATGGGGATTTCGAAGAGGGCGTCGCTGCGCTCGGCGGCGGTTTGGGCGCGGAGCTGGTTGTGCCAGTGGGTGCCGAGTTGGGCGCGCCAGAGGCCGGAGGGGGCGCCGAGGGAATCGCGGGGGCCGAGGGTGAACTCGGAGAACTCACCAACGCTCAGGCGGGCGGTGCGTTGGTCGAGGTCGAAGTCCATGCGTGGCGGTTGGCGGTGGTTAGTGGAAGCGCGAAGACGCTAAGACGCAAAGTTCGGAGTGAAGTCGGAAGGGACGGAATTTGGACAGGATTTACGGGATGAACAGGATTGGGGGAGGGGAAGGGGTGGATGAGGGGAGTGGGCTTCTGGGTATCGTTCTCGTTCTCTTACTCGTACTCGTTCTCGAGGTTTTTCGTTGTGAGATTTCGGAGAGGAGAATGCGTAAGAGTACGAGAACGAGAACGATTACGGAGGGGTCAGGGAAGGATTTCGGTGTGTTCGCGGAGGTAGTCGGCGAGGCGTTTTTGGAGGCGCTCGACGGTGGCGGTGTCGGTGGTCTGGGCGGCGACGGGTTGATTAAGGAGCGTGGCGACTTCGGTGCGGTCGGCCGGGGGGAGTGTGGGGAACCACTGTTGTTTCACGGGGTGACCTTCGTCGCGGGCGAGGCGGTAGAGACTTTTGAAATACACGATGTCGGGGCGCGCGGCGGTGGCGAAGGCGGCGAGGGCGTCTCGAAGGAGTTGATAGATGCGTTCGCGGCTTTCTTCGGGGACGGGGTTGCGCGCGATGTAGGTGGCGAGGGCGGAGGCGTGGCGGAGCGTTTCGTAATCGCGACCGAGTCCGGCGTGGCGGGTGAGCAGGCGGGGTTCTTTGATGAACCAGGTCTGGCCTTGGTTGGCGGTTTCGAGGAAGAGGGCGACTTCGTCGAAGAGGTCGAGGGTGACGGCGTTGGCGGGGCCTGATTTTTTCGGGAGACGCTGGAGGGCGGTCAGGGTGCCGTGCGACGGAGAGAAGATGGTGAGGGTTTGGAAGGTGTCGGCGGGCGGACGCTTGAGGAGGACGACGGCGTCGGTGGTGAGGGGCTGGCCGGGCATGAGCGGGGCGGAAGGGCTAGAGGCGATGGGCCAGAGGAGGCGGTTGCGGCAGGTGGCCGATGGCGAATGACGGGTGACTAACGAGGGCGGCGGTGGTTCTTTCTTCTTTCTCTTACTCTTTCTCTTTCGTCAGGGGAGGCGGGCGGGAGAAAGAGTAAGAGAAAGAGGAAAGAGAAAGATTTCGATCAGGGGAGCGTGGTCGGGGTGGTTTTGGCGGCGGGGGGCCAGGGGGGGATGACCGCGCCGCCGGAGATGATCATTTTCATGGCTTCGCCGACGGGCATATCGAGTTCGATGACTTCGTTTTTGGGGAAGAGGAGGAGGTATCCGCCGGTCGGATTCGGGGTGGTGGGGACGAAGACGGTGAGGAGTTCGAGGCCGGTGCGGGCGGAGGGTTCGCCCTGGGTTTTGTTGGTGAGGAAGCCGATGGTGCGGACGCCGGGGCGGGGGAATTCGACGAGGACGACTTTGTTGAAGAGGTTGCGATTCTGGGTGCCGAAGGTGTCGACGATTTGTTTGACGGTGTTGTAGACGGCGCTGACGCCGGGGATGTTTTGGACGAAGCGTTCGGCGAGGCTGCCGAAGTACTGGCCGAGGACGTAGCGTGAGACGTAGCCGAGCAGCGTGATGAGGACTATGATGATGAACGTGGCGACGACGTTCCAGACGATGCGGAGGCTTTCGTGGTCGCGGAGATCGGCGGGGACGAAGAAGAAAAAATAGTCGCGGAAGCCGCCGCCGACTTTCTCGAACAAGGCGGAGAAAACGATCCAGGTGATCGTGATCGGGGTGAGCAGGAGCAGGCCGGAAAGGAAGGCGTTGCGGAGGGTGGCGAACCGGGAGGGGCTCGGTGCTGCTGCGGGCGCGAGTGAAGAGTCGGACATCGATGGACGGAGAGTCAGCGAATGTCGTGCCCGTTGGCGCGGGTGGCAAGGGTCAGTAGCCAGAGGCCAGAAGAGAAGAAGTCGGAGGCCAGAGGGCTAGAAGCCGGGGGCCCGGAGTCCGTTGGCGGGCGGATCAGGCGGGGCGTTTGCCGAGTTTGAAAACGGGCAGGGCTTTGGCGGCGCGGAGAATGTCCATGGCGCGGGATTCGGCGGCGCGCATGCGGCGTTTTTTGGCAGGCTTCAGGTCGTCGTAGCCGGCGAGATGGAGCCAACCGTGGACGACGTAGAGAGTGAGCTCTTCGGAGAAGTCGCGGTCGTGCGTGGCGGCGAAGGTGGCGGCAGTATCGGCGGAGACGCAGATTTCGCCGGCGCTTTGGAGGGAGGCGTTGCCATCGAAGGTGATGACGTCGGTTGTCGTCGGATCGTCGAGGAAGTCGTCGTGAATGCGGGCGAGGGCAGCGTCGGTGAGGAAGGCGAGGGAGAGTTCGCCAGGCGGCAGAGCCGCCGGGAATGACCAATGACCAGTGACCAGTGACGCAGGGGCGGAGGTTTTGCGGAACTTGGGTGGAGAAGCCGCCGGTTTATTTTGAGGTAACGCGAGTTGGGTTTCGGCGATTTTTTTGGCGGCGGGCGTCAGGAGCGGGAGGTCGGCTTCGGTGTAGCGGAAGTTCGCGTCGAGGATGTGGATGATTTTGGCCACGGCGCGGCGGTCGAGTTTGAGGCGCGGGTGCGCGTTGTGGATGTGGACCTCGCGGGCGGGCATGGCGGCGGATGGGAAACCCGGAATGGAAGGGGCGTTGGCGAAGGGGCAAGCGCGGTTTTTGGAGTCCGGAATTGATCGCGGAAGCGCTGAGGAGCGGAAACGCGGAGAGCGGGGGATCTGATCAAACGAGTCTGAGTCCGTGGTGTTCTTTCTCTTTCCTCTTTCTCATAATCTTTCGTCAGGTGTCGAAGGGGAGAAAGATTAAGAGAAAGAGGAAAGAGAAAGATTTTTAGGTCGCGGGCTGGGCTTTGGGGGCCGGGGCGTCATCAGCTTGCGGGGTGTAGCTGACGCGGGAGTGGAGCATGTTGAGCAGCGTGAAGGTGAAGCTGCTCTTGATTTTGTTGAGCTCCTCGAAGGTCAGCGGGGCTTCGTCGAGCTGGCCGTCTTCGATGCGGTCTTTGAAGATCTGGTCGATCAATTCGCCGAGGTGCTGCGGAGTGACTTTGCGCAGGGAGCGCGAGGCGGCTTCGACGCCGTCGGCGAGGTGGATGATGGCGCTTTCCTTGAACTGCGGGCGGGGGCCGTCGTAGCGGTAGGTCGTTTCGCAGACGCGGGCGGGTTCGAGGCCGGGCAGCGAGTGAAACGGCGAGCGTGTATCCGAGCTTTGCGGACGCGTGCCGCCGGCGGAGGAGGCGGGCGGGCGTTTGTCGCCGAGGGCGCGCTGGAAGAAGTAGCGGATGAGGGAGGTGCCGTGGTGCTGCTGGATGACGTCGAGGACGGCGCGGGGGAGCTTGTGCTTCACGGCGAGGTCGATGCCGTCTTTCACGTGGGCCTTGATGATCAGCGCGGAGAGGGACGGGTTGTTTTCGTCGTGCGGGTTGGCGCGGTCGCGTTGGTTCTCGGTGAAGTACTCGGGCTTTTTGGTTTTGCCGATGTCGTGGAAGAGGGCGCAGACGCGGGCGAGGAGGGGGTTGGCGCCGATGGCGTTGGCGGCGTTTTCCGAGAGCTGGGCGACGATGAGCGAGTGGTGATAGGTGCCGGGGGCCTCGATCTGCATGAGGCGGAGGAGCGGGTGATTGAAGTCGGTGAGCTCGAGGAGAGTGATGTCGGTCGTGCGTTTGAAGAGGCCTTCGATAACGGGGAGTACGCCGGCGACGATGACGCCGGTGAGGATGCCGGTGGCGAGGCCGGCGAGCATCTGTTTCGGGATGACGTGCGGCGGGGTGAGGAAGGAGAGCTGATCGACGAAGCCGACGAGGCCGGCGAAGATGGCGACGGTGAAGCCGCCGTAGGCGGCGGCGCGGACGACGTCGCCGCGGCGGCGGACGTTGCGGCAGCAGAAAATGCCGACCATCGAAGCGAGGAAGGTGACGACGAGGACGTCGAGGCGGTTGCCGTAGATGACGCTCGTGAAGATCGAGATGAAGAGCGCCATGAAGATGGCGGAGCCGGCATCGATCAGGATGGCGACGATGAGCGGGGCGAGGGCGGTCGGCGCGATGTAGGGGAGAATCGAGGCGGCGTTGGGGTTTTGAACGAAGTACGGAAACTCACCGAGCCAGAAGGTGAGGCGGACGAGGGCGAGGTTGCTGATGACGACAAGGGCGAGGAGGCCCAGGCGGCCGTTGCTCTGGAGGGTTTCGCGGTCTTCGAGGCGGATGTAGACGGCGCTGGCGGCGAGCATCGCGAGGACGAGGAGGATGCGGCCGAAGAGTTGAAGGCCTTCTTCGATACGGGTGTCCTCGTTTTTGAGGAGGTAATTGCGGTGGGCTTCGAGCATCTCGAACTGCTCGTCGGTGACACGGGTGCCGGGTTCGATGATGGTTTGTCCTTCCTGGACGGCGACGACGACGGGCTGGAGTTCCTGGAGCACTTGCTCCTGAAGACGGGTGCTGGCGGCGGCGTCGAAGGTGAGGTTGGGGACGAGGCCGTTGCGGAAGATGCGGAAGAGGGCGAGGGAGACGTCGCGGCCGACGCCTTCGGCGGTGAGGTTGATGCGGAGGTAGGTGAGGGCTTCTTCGACGGATTGGACGGGGCGCTGGACGACGTCGCTGTTGGGGCGGGTGATTTGGAAGATGGTGACGGAGCCGGGGGCGTTGATGCCGCCGGCGAGACGGCCGTCTTGAATGCCCTCCTGGTATAGATCGCGGAGGGCGAGGAGACCTTCTTCGACGAGTTTGAAGCGGGTCTGGGCGTCGGTCGCGTTGATGAGGGTGAGGACGTCGTCGACGGAGGCGCGGTAGGGGCCTTTGGCGTCGAAGGCTTCGACAATGGGCGTCAGTGCGGAGCGGCGGCTGTCGGCGGGGGTGGAGTCAGGATTTTTGTTCTCGAAGTCCTCGAGTTGGACGAGGAGTTCGCGGATGTGGGTTTGGAAGCGCTGGAGATGGGTGAGTTCGAGTTGGTAAACGCGGGGGACGCGGGTGCGGGCCTGTTCGCGGTTCTGACGGGTTTTTTCCTGGCTGGTGTACTCGAACGGGGCGCTGGCGGTGATGCGGACGGTGGAGAGTTGTCCGGGGAGGACGGGGAGATTGGCGGTGCTGACGCCGACGAAGCTGATGAGCACGATCGCGGCGACGGTGGCGATGAAGATGAGAATCGTGACCAGGTGGCTGGTTTCGAGGAACTCGACGGTGCCGGAAACGTCGGCCGTCTTGCGCATCCGGAGGGGGCGTCCAGCGCCGCCGGGCAGGGCTTTGAGTTTATCGATGAGAGACATGTCGTTCGCGCTGGGCGAAAATCAAAAACAGGAATGCGGACGGTGGACGGGAACGGGCGGCGGGGCGAGGGCTTATTTTAGGGGTGAAAAAGGTGAATGGCTGGGGCGGCGCCGGGGAGGGAGGGATTTTTAACCGCTAATGGACGCTAATGGACGCGAATATTTCCGAGGAGATAACGCTTAACGCTCAACGTTTAACGCTTAATGCTCAAGTTGTGGGAGGGCGATGATTCAGCGGCGCTGCGCAAGCGCAGGCCCTACGAGTTACTTAGCTTCGGGCTGGCCCATGGGGTTTTTGTAGCGTTCGTAGGCTTCGATTATCTTGAGGACGAGGGGGTGGCGGACGACGTCGGAGCCGCTGAATTGGTGGAACTCGATGCCGGGGATGTTTTGGAGGATGCGGTTTACTTCGAGGAGGCCTGATTGTTTGGCGCGGGGGAGGTCGATCTGGGTGATGTCGCCGGTGACGACCATGCGTGAGTCTTCGCCGAGGCGGGTGAGGAACATCATCATCTGTTCGGGCGTGGTGTTCTGGGCTTCGTCCAACACGATGAAGGCGCGGCTGAGCGTGCGGCCGCGCATGTAGGCGAGCGGGGCGATTTCGATGATGCCTTTTTCGGTGAGGCGGGTGACGTCCTCGGTGTCGAGCATGTCGCCGAGGGCGTCGTAGAGCGGGCGGAGATAGGGGAGGATTTTTTCGCGGAGGTCGCCGGGGAGAAAGCCGAGGGCTTCGCCGGCTTCGACGGCGGGGCGGGTGAGGATGATGCGCTCGACCTCGTTTTTGAGGAGGGCAGAGACGGCGGCGGCCATGGCGAGGTAGGTTTTGCCCGTACCGGCGGGACCGATACCGAAGACGACGGGGCTTTTGAGGATGGATTGGAGGTAGAGTTTCTGGCCGAGGGTTTTGGGGGCGATGGTTTTGCGCTTGGTGGCGATGGTGAGCGGCTGGCCGAAGAGAGCGCGGAGCTGCTCGGTTTCGCCTTTGGCGACGGCGTCGACGAAGCGGTGGAAGTCGGGCGTGCGGATGGAAACGCCCTGGGCGCGGGCGTCGTTGAGGAAGCCGAAGAGGGTTTCGGCGCGGGCGACGGCTTCGGCGGGGCCGTCGATTTTCAACCAGTCCTCACGCGTGACGAGACGGGCGCCGAGGGCTTTTTCGGCGTAGGTGAGGTTTTCTTCGCGTCCGCCGATGAGTTGATGGATGTGGCGCGGGCTGGGGAAGCGGAGGGTTTGGGATGGGCCGGAAGCGGGCATGGACGGGTGAGAACGGAAGAGAGGAACGGGCGGAAGAAGGGAGAGGATAGAGGGTAGAAGATAGACGAGGGAAGCGGACGGGTGGGCGGGATGACCAGTGACTGATGAGCAATGACCCGTGGCGGAGGAGCGAGTGTGGTTAGCCGGTCTCGGGGGTTGGACTTCCTAGCGGCTCTGCACTTTGCATATCTCGCTCATGAAACCATGTGATGTTTGACGTCCCGGCCCTAGCTTTGAGCTGTTGCTGGAGATCGAGAATGAGTTGGTTGAACTCTTGTTTTCCAGAAGAGGTGAAACGTTGAAGCAAGGAGCGGTGATGAATGTGCGCCAGCCATGCCGATTCTCCTTCAGGCCATGTACTCAGGCCGACCCAGAATTTTTTGTTACTTCGATGTACAAAGAAAACCACGCCCCAGTCTTCCTGTATGTAGCTTGGGTCTACTTTCAGTGATGGGATTTCTCTGAGGATTTTGCCGAACCACTCAGCGCCTTTCACCGAGAGAACTCCATCTTCTTCTGAAGACGGAATGAAGGGCTCAGGATATTGAAAAGTGACGTTGTTCCTCATGATGTCTCCCTTCGTTCTTCCTATGCTTTGCCTAGTTTCGCCGCTTCCTCGCTCAGCCGCTCCCACGTGGCGTCGAGGGATTGGGGGAGGATGCGGGTCTGGCCGAGGACGGGCATGAAGTTGTTGTCGCCGTTCCAGCGGGGGACGAGGTGGCCGTGGAGGTGGGCGATGCTGCCGCCGGCGGCGGAGCCGAGGTTGAAGCCGACGTTGATGCCGTCGGGTTTCATGGCCTGGCGGAGTATTCGTTTGCCGGTGACGATGATGGCGAAGAGGTCGGCACTTTCGGCGGGGGTGAGTTCCTCGATGTCGGTCACTTCGCGGAAGGGAATGGCGAGGAGGTGGCCGGGGTTGTAGGGAAAGCGGTTGAGCATGAGGTACGACAGCGGACTGCGGTGCACGATGAGCGCGGCGCGGTCGTCGCCAAGGGCGGGGAGTTCGGTGAAGGGGCGTTTCACCTCGGGGAAACGCGGGGCCTCGATGTATTCCATACGCCAGTAGGCGTGAAGCTGCTGCATGGTGTTCAAGTGGGCGCAGAGAAAGGCGCGATGCGGGGAAAGTCAAAGGTGGCGCGGGACGCGCGATGTGGCGTGAGGGGGCGGCGAACGACCAATGGCCGGTGGCCAGTGAGCGGAGTTGGTCGGCGCTTTTGATTGGAAAGCGGGCGGTGATAAAAGCGGCGCGTTAGGGACAACGCGCCCTACCTCGGAGGCGGCGCGTCGAGCCGCGCTGTCGAAAGCGGCGTCAAGCCGCCGCACTCCCTGTCGGAACAGCCGCCCGGGGGCTAGAGTCCGGTGTGGGCCGGATGGTGGATGAGGTGAGGGAGGCGTAGAGTGGGTGGGTTTTTAGCGACTCCCTTTTCGTCACGTGAGCATGTCGAAACATCCTTCATTTTTTCGCAGTCATGGGCTGTCGTTGGTGATGTTTGGCTGTTTCCTGGCGTTTCTCAGCGGCCAGATTTTAGCCGGGCGGCTGGAGTTGAACGATGAGCGGGAGAAACGCGGGGAGCGGGCTCTCGCGGTGGGCGAGTATGTGAGGAGCGCGCATTTTCTGGAGGTCACGGCGGAGAACTGGGAGAGCGAGTTTTTCCAGATGTTCGTCTATGTGTTCGCGACGGCGTTTCTTTATCAGAAGGGGTCGGCGGAATCGAAAGATCCGCGGAAGAAGCATGAACATCATTGTCAGGAAAAGGGGCCGATTCCGAAGGACGCGCCGTGGCCGGTGAAGCGCGGCGGGTGGGTGTTGTTTGTGTACGAGCACTCGCTGTCGCTGGCCTTTGCGGGGCTGTTTGCGATCGCGTTCGGGCTGCACGTTTACGGCGGTCACCGGCGCTATAATCAGGACCGGCTGGCGGATGGGGAGGGGCTGGTGAGCGTGGCGCAGTATCTCGGATCGTCGCGTTTTTGGTTCGAGTCGTTTCAGAATTGGCAGAGCGAGTTTCTGGCGATCGGGAGCATGGTGGTGCTGAGCATTTTTCTGCGGGAGAAAAATTCGCCGGAGTCGAAAGAGGTGGAGACGCCGCACTGGGAGAATGAGGAGGACTGAACTCGGCGGATGCAGTTTGCCCGCGCGGGCGGGGAACGCGGTATGCAGAATGCGGCGGCGGAGACGGGGAGAAAGTAGAGGCGGCGGAACGGCGGAATTTTTTGCGTTGGCGGAGAGCGAGTTAACGCGGTCGGGCGAGGAGCGGTGGAGGCTGGCACGCGCTTCGCGTAGGTGGGGTATGCCCAGTCGCGCAAACGCCGGGTGGCGTTGCGGCGGCGGGTGAAATCAAAACCCAAAACAAGAATCACCATGTCATCCCTTCATTCCCTCCAAGACCTCCTCGCGGACGAACTCAAAGATCTTTATAACGCTGAAAACCAGCTCACGAAAGCGCTGCCGAAAATGGCGAAGGCGGCGACCAATGAAGAGCTCAAGCAGGGCTTTCTCGATCATCTCGAAGAGACGAAGGTGCATGTCGAACGGCTCGCAAAGGCGTTCAAGCTGCTCAAGCTGCCGGTGAAAGGAAAGACCTGCCATGCGATGAAGGGACTCATCGAGGAAGGCACTGAGGCGATCGAGGTGAAGGCGCCGGATGCGGTGCGCGATGCGCAGCTGATCGGTGCGGCGCAGCGGGTGGAGCATTACGAGATGGCGGCGTACGGGACGGCGCGCGCGTTTGCCGAAGCGCTCGGCGAAAACGATGTCGCTGAATTGTTGCAGGAGACGCTCGATGAAGAGGGTGAGACGAATAAAAAACTCACGGCGCTTTCCCAGACGGTGAATGCCGAAGCGCTGGTGGCGGCGGAGTCGGAGGATGAGTAAGCGAAACAGGTTAACGGATTGTGAACCAGTGGACGCCGCGCTTTGGCGAGTGATGCTGAAGCGCGGGAAATGATCAACCGGCGCGTTAGGGATAACGCGCCCTACCTCGGAATTTATGAAAAAGACTTCACGTGCGCGCCGGTCTTCGACGACGACTTCAGGACAAAATTCTGCTGCGACGAAGCGAGCCCGCGGCAAGCCACTGGTGCAGGCTGAACCGAAAAATCCGTTTCCGCGGCAGCATCAGCGTTCGCCGGGATTGGAGAGCAAGCTGGTGCCGCTGCCGCGCTGGCAGGCGACGCGGTACCGTCCGGCGGGGAAACTGGAGGACAAGGTGGCGTTGATTACGGGGGGCGACTCGGGGATCGGGCGGGCGGTGGCGTTTCTCTACGCACGTGAAGGTGCGGATGTTGCGATCTCGTACCTGCCGCAGGAGCAGTCGGACGCGGAGCTGGTGAAGCAATCGATCGAGGCGGTCGGACGGAGTTGTTTACTGCTTCCGGCGGATCTGAGTCGCGAGGCGGCGTGCAAGGAGATCGTCGAGAAGACGGTGAAGCATTTCGGCAGGCTCGACGTGCTTGTCTCGAATGCGGCGTATCAAGGACGCAATGACAGCCTGGAGGAGGTGACGACCGAGGAGTTCGATCACACCTTTAAGACGAATATCTATGCGTACTTTCATCTGGTGAAGGCGTCGCTGCCGCACCTGAAAGCGGGCGCGGCGATCATCGCGACGAGCTCGGAGACGGGGATTTTGGGGTCGGCGAAGCTGCCGGATTACTCGTCGACGAAGGGGGCGATCAATGCGTTTACGAAGACGCTCGCGATGGATTTGATCGAGCGGGGCATTCGCGTGAATGCGATCGCGCCGGGGCCGGTGTGGACGCCGCTGAATCCGTCGGACAAGGGGCTGACTCCGAAGAAGGTGTCGCTGTTTGGCGCGGATTCGCCGATGGGAAGGCCGGCGCAGCCGGAGGAACTGGCGCCCTCGTATGTGTTTTTAGCGTCGGATGCTGACTCGTCTTATATCACAGGCATCGTGCTTCAGGTGATGGGTGGAGAGACGAGCGGGGGCTGACGTGGAAGCGGTGCAGAGAATGGAGTCATGCGGGCGCTATTCATCGTCGATGTGCAGGCGGCGTTTCCGGCGCCGAAACGATTGATCGAAAAAATCCGCGCTTACTCGAGGAGGTTCGAGTGCCGGGTATTCACGCGGTTTTTGAATCCGGAGAAATCGCTTTTTCGAATCAAGCTTGGGCAGACGTGCTGCCTGCCGGGCACGCGCGATGTGACGTTGTTGATTGAGCCGTCGTCCGGGGATCTGGTGCTGGATAAAGTCGCGTGTTACGGGCTGAAGCCGTCGCAGATTGCGAAGATGAAAAAGCGCGGGCTGACGCATGCGACGATTTGCGGACTCGACACGGATGCGTGCGTACTTGGCGTTTTGTTTTCGCTGTTCGATGCGGGGATCGATTGTGCGGTGAAGCCGGATCTTTGCTGGAGCTCCACGGGGCTGCACAGAGAGGCGATGAAGATTATCGCGAAACAATTTCCGCCACCAAAGCGGGGGACGTGAAAGAGAGGAGTGAATACAGCCGACGAGGCGTCGGCGCTCCCAGCTAGTCGGAGAGTCTGACGTGGGCGGGCGATTCGGTGCCGGCGGGGAGCGGGAGTTTTTCGAGATCGGACTCGGCGGGGCCGGCGATGACTTCGCCGGTGGCGCGGAAGCGGGCGCCGTGGCAGGGGCAATCCCAGGTGTGTTCGGCGTTGTTCCAGTGGACGATGCCCTTGAGGTGCGTGCAGACGGGGGAGCAGAGGGTGATGTGGCCGTCGGCGTTGCAGTAGGCGGCGACTTTTTTGCCGTTGAGAGAAATGATTTTTCCTTCGCTGCAGCGCAGCGAGGTGAGCGGGATGTCGGGGGCGTCGGCGAGGCGGTCGCGGAGTGCGTAGAAGGGATAGTCTTTGTTTTCCTCGATGAAGTTGAGGGTGCCACCGACGACGGTTTTGCGGTGAGGATCGAAGAGTTCGGTCCAGGGGTTTTTGCGGCCGGTGATGGAATCGAGGGCCATCATGGCGGCGAGGGTGCCGAAGGTCATGCCATTGCCGGAGAAGCCGGTGGCGACGAACTGGGAGGCATCGGTGTTGCCGATGAAAGGGAGGCCGTCGGTGGTTTCGATGACCTGGCCAGACCAGCGGCGGGTGATTTTCGCCTCGGGGAAAATTTTGAGGAAACGCTCCTCGAGACGGCGGTAGGAGGCCTGTGTGTCGTCGTTCTGGCCGGTCTTATGATCTTCGCCGCCAAAGATGGCGAGATCGTGGCCGCGGCGGTGTTCGAGGCGGAGATAGTTGTAGGGATCGTGGGTGTCCCAGAAGAGACCTTCGATGCCTTGGGCGGGGATCTGCGCGGAGAGGGCGTAGCTGGTGTAGGGGGCGAGTTTGGTTTGGAAAAGGAGCGCGGAGAGCGTGCCGGTTTTTCCCTGGAGGGGAGTGTGGGTGGCGATGATGACGTGCTTGCATTGCACGGTGAAGCCGCCGGCTTTCGCGGAGAGAGGGTTGTCGGCGATTTCGTCGACAGCGGTTTGTTCGAAGATGTGGGTGCCCTTGCCGCCGAAATCGCAGACGAGGCCGGCGAGGTATTTGCGGGGATGGAAGAGGGCTTGGTGAGGGAATCTTACACCGGGGCCTTCGAAGACCGGGGTTTGGGGCGTGAAGTCGGCGGCGATGTCGAGGGAGCGGGCCGTTTCGGCTTCGCGGAGGAGTTCATCGACAGTGGCGCTGTCGGGATCGGCGTCGGGAGCGTGGAGCCAGCCGGGTAGCCATTTGAAATCGCAGGCGATGTGGTGAGCGCGGATGTTGGCGACGATCTGATCGATGGCGGCGCTGCCGGCATCCCAGACGGCGCGGGACGCGTCGGAGCCGAAGGTTTTGAAAATCTCGGAGAGGCGCAAGTCGGGGACTGCGGTGAGATGCGCGGTGGTGTGGCCGGTGTCCCTGCGTGCGAGGCGGTCGCGCTCCAGGAGCGCAAAGCTGAGACCGGCTTTCTGGCAGAGATGAGCGGCGGTGATTCCGGTGAGGCCGCCGCCGACGATCACGACATCGACGGTGAGGTCTTTTCCAAGTCGGGGGTAGCGGGGTAGCGAGCCGGACGAAATCCAGTGGGAAGTCGTATCCATGCCCGCTGGTCAGCTCTTTGAGCGCGCGGTTCCCGAAAGGTTTTTTAGGCTGCAAAAGGCGGTGCCTGAGCGGACGAAATCACAAACGCCACACGAGCAAACGCCAATCAGAGGCTGGGTTGACTGATGGAGTGCGGACCGTCGAGACGGTCTGTCGAAAGCGGCGTCGAGCCGTCGCAGTCAGGACAAAGCGCGCCGGGACGGCACGCTCCACCTACGCGAGGACTTTGGCGGTGTCGCTGGAGTAGTTGATAAAGGTGTCCTGCGTGGCGGCGTGGATTTCGCCGATGCGGAGCTGGATGTCGTCGAGGTATTCGTGAAGGCCATCGGCGATGGCTTCTTTGGTGACGGTTTTTTCGAGGTGTTCGCGGAGGCTGGCGACGAGGCGGGCGGCGGCGTTGTCGGCGAGGTGCGGGGCGGAGGCGGTGATTTGAGCGAGGGCGAGGCCGGCTTCGTTAATCGAGAAGAGGATGCTGCGGGGGAAGAAGTGATCGCGGACGAGGTAGTCGACGGCGCGTTCGAGCGTGAGCTGGCCGCGGCGGCTTTTGCGGAAGGCTTCGAAGGCGGAGCAGGAGCGGAGGACGGAGGCCCACTGGACCATGTCGAGCGCGGAGCCGACGGTGGTGTTGTCGGGCAGGAGCATGAAGTATTTCACGTCGAGGATGCGCGAGGTGTTGTCGGCGCGTTCGAGGAAGCGGCCGAGCTCGAAGAACCACCACATCTGGGTGCGCGGTATCATGGATTCGGCGACACCGTAGAAGAGCTGGATGCGGCCCTTGAGGAAGGCGAGATACTCGGAGGAGCCGAGCTGGGCGTAGCGGGAGTAGTCGTCCTCTTTGAGTTTCAGATAAAACGTGTTGAGCTCTTCCCAGACTTCACCGGCGAGCTGGTCGCGGATGCAGCGGGCGTTTTCGCGGGCGTAGGCGATGCAGGAAATGAACGAGCTCGGGTTCTGGCGGTTGAAGAGAACGAAATCGACGACGGTGCGCTCGGTGACTTCGGTGCCGTAGAGTTTGTGGAAGAGTTCGTCGCCGCCGCAGACGTAGACGAGGGGTTCCCACGAGCGGGGGTCGTCGGCGGCCTGGCGGCTCTGGAGGTCGAGCACGAGCTGGGCGTTGACGTCGAGAAGACGGGCGGCGTTTTCGGCGCGCTCGAGGTAGCGGGCGGTCCAGAAGATGAGGTTGGCGACGCGGCTCAGCATGATCGTGAGGAAAGGAGCGTTAAGGTTTTCGACGGTTAATTTCGGAGTGGGTCACAGAGGGCACGGAGCGCGGACATTGAGGGCACAGGAGAGGTGCGGGTGTGCGTGGCTGAGGGGGGAGTATCTTTCTCGTTCGCTTACTCTTTTCTCTTTCGTCAGGGAGCGTAGCGGTGTGGAAGGTGGAGGGAGGTACGGAGGGAGAAAGAGTAAGAGAAAGAGGAAAGAGAAAGATGAGCGGACTCAGACCAGGACTTTTTCCACGATCGGAGATTGGGACTGGGACTGGGATTGGAAGGGGGCGGTGGTTTCGTCGGCGAGGACCCAGGTGTCTTTGGAGCCGCCGCCTTGGGAGCTGTTGACGACGAGGCTGCCTTTTTTGAGCGCCACCCGCGTGAGGCCGCCGGGCATGATTTTGATGGTTTCGCCGTTGAGGATGTAGGGACGAAGATCGATGTGGCGGCCTTCGATGGTGTCGCCGCAAACCGCCGGACAACGGGAGAGGCCGATGGTGGGCTGAGCGATGAAGTTGCGCGGGTTGTCGATGATCTTGGCGCGGAATTCCTCGATCTGCGCGGTCGTGCTGTGCGGGCCGACGAGCATGCCGTAGCCGCCGGCTTCGTTGACGCTTTTGACGACGAGCTTGGGGAGGTTTTCGAGGATGAACTTCAGGTCGGTGGGATCGGCGGAGAGATAGGTTTCCACGTTGGGCAGGATCGGGTCCTGACCGAGGTAGAATTTGATCATTTTCTGCACGTAGTAATAGACGGCTTTGTCGTCGGCGATGCCGGTGCCGATCGGGTTGCAGAGGGCGACGTTGCCTTTTCGATACGCTTCCACGAGTCCGGGGACGCCGAGCATGGAGTCTTTGCGGAAAACGGTGGGGTCGAGGAAGTCGTCGTCGATGCGGCGGTAGATGACGTGGACGGGGGCGAGTCCGTCGGTGCGGCGCATGTAGACCTTGTCGTCTTCGACGACGAGGTCGGAGCCCTCGACGATCTCGATGCCCATCTGGCGGGCGAGGAAGCTGTGCTCGAAGTAGGCGGAGTTGTAGACGCCGGGCGTGAGGAGCACGACAGTGGGTTCGGGGACGTGCTCGGGGGCGAGATACGTGAGGAGCGAGAGGAGGTCGTTGGTATAGTTTTCGACGGGGCGGACGCGGTAGTCGCGGATGAGGTTCGGGAAGACGCGCTTCATCACCTGGCGGTTTTCGAGCACGTAGCTGACGCCGGAGGGGGTGCGGAGGTTGTCCTCGAGAACCCGATACGTGCCCGCTTCGTCGCGGATGAGGTCGGTGCCGTTGATGTGGACGAAGAGGCCGCGGGGAATTTTGAAGCCGACGAGTTCGCGGCGGAAGTGTTTCGACGAATCCACCATGCCGCGGGGGATGATGTTTTCCTTGAGGATGCGTTGTTCGCCGTAGATGTCGGCGAGAAACATGTTCAGCGCCTGCATGCGCTGGGTGAGGCCGGCCTCGAGGTGTTTCCACTCGTGGGCGGGGATGATGCGCGGGAGGAGGTCGAAGGGGAAAATTTTCTCGGTGCCGGCGTTGTCGGAGTAGACGGTGAAGGTGACGCCGCGGCTCAGGAAGGTCTGGTCGGCGGTGCGCTGGCGTTGGAGGAGTTCGCCGATGCCTTCCATGCGGCCGAAGCGTTCGGCGAGGCGCTGGTAGTGCGCGTGGGGTTTGCCGGGGGCGGCAAACATCTCGTCGTAGAAGCGGGCGTGCTCATAGCTGGCGAAGAGATCGGGCATGGAGGGGACGGCGGAGGCGGAAAGTTGAGGGCTGAGGGTTGAGAGTTGAAAGACCGGAGGGCTGATTTCGGAATTAGCCACAGAGGGCACAGAGATCGGAGTTCGGATGAGGCGGAGAGAGGAGTCGGAGGGGAGAACGAGTAAGAGTAAGAGAACGAGAACGATTTTAGTTTTTCGCGGGCTGGGACCAGAGGAAGCTTTGGGTGCGGAGGAGTTCCTGGCCTTCGGCGGAGAGGAGGCGGAGCTGCCAGGCGACGGGGTTGGCGGTGGCGTCGGGCCAGTCGGCGCCGGTGAGGCCGATTTGGAAGACGTGGCTGCCTGTCGGGACGGTGGTCGCGGGAAAGGCGGTGAAGACCTTGGGATCGGCGGAGGCAGGCGTGATCACGGAGAGCTCGATGCGGACGTTTTCGAGGGGCGTGCCCGGGTTTTTGATACGGGTCAGGAAGTAGAAGCCTTCGCGGGCGGCGGGTTGGGAGCGGAGGTAGGTTTGCCCGCCCGTGTTTTCCTGGCCGCTGAAGTATTCGGAGATGCGCTCGAAGGATTCGGCGGTGCGGTAGGCGGGCCAGACGCGGACGGCGGTGAGGTCAGCGGCGGCGAGGCGGGCGGCGGAGAGGAGGAGAAACAGGGAGAGGGCGAGGCGCATGAACAGGGTTGATCGACGGAGGGCCGGCGAGCGGGTTGAAGTTTGCAGGTTGTGTGCCAGTGGGGGCTGGGGATGAAAGGGATTTATGATGGACGGATGGATCGTGGAAACGCGGAGGAGCGGAAGCGCTGAAAGGGGGGGAGGAGGTTTAGTTTCGTTCTTTCTCTTTCCTCTTTCTCTCAATCTTTCGTCAGGGGAGTTGGTTTGGCAGCGGAGGGGAATCGGAGGAGAAAGAGTAAGAGAAAGAGGAAAGAGAAAGATGGGGTGGGTTACTCCAAAGAAATCTTTTGGTAGCGGTGGATGCCGAGGAGGGAGGGGACCCAGCCTTTGACGGAGGGGTGGATCAGGTAGGTGCGGGTGCCGAAGAGGATCGGGGCGATGGGGGCTTCGTCGAGGAGGATGGCTTCGGCTTTTTGGAAGAGCTCGAAGCGGGCGGTTTGATCGAGGGTGCGGCCGGCTTCGGCGATGAGGCGGTCGTATTCGGGGTGGCTCCAGCCGGTCTGGTTGTTGGCGCCGCCGGTGACGAACATGTCGAGGTAGGTGTTGGGGTCGTTGTAGTCGCCGACCCAGCGGGATCGGGTGATCTGGTAGGAGAGGGTGCGCTGGGCGTCGAGGTAGACGCGGAAGTCGGCGCTGGTGAGGCGGACGGTGATGCCGAGTTCGCGTCGCCACATTTCTTGGACGGCTTCGAAGATCTTTTTGTTGATGGCGTCGGTGTTCATCTGGAGTTCGACGGCGGGGAAGCCTTTGCCGCCGGGGTAGCCGGCCTCGGCGAGGAGCTGGCGGGCGGCTTCGAAATCGGAGGGGACGCGGGCGGTCGCGGTGTAGCCGGCGGTGTTGGGCGGGGTGTAGAAGTGGGCGGGTTCGCGGGAGCCGCTGAGGAGGACGCGGCAGATGATTTCGCGGTCGAGGGCGCGGGCGAGGGCCTGACGGACTTTTTTGTTATCGAACGGAGCCTTCGTGGTGTTGAAGCGGATGTAGAGGGTTTCGAGGAGGGGATCGACGCGGAGCTGGGCGGGGGCTTGTTTGCGGTAGGCGGGGATTTTTTCGGGGAGGAGATCGTAGGTGATGTGGAGCTGGCCGGCGCGGAAGTTTTTCTCGTCGGTGGCGATGTTTTCGTTGGGGTAGAAAACGACGGAGCGGAGTTTGGTGTTGGGGGAATCCCAATACGTGTCGTTTGCCTCGACGACGATGCGGGCGTTGGGCTGCCAGTCTTTGAGCGTGTAGGCGCCGTTGCCGACGAGGTTGCCGGGGCGGGTCCACCGGGTGCCGCGCTGGTCGAGTTTACCGTGTTTGAGGATCGTGGGTGGGTGGATGGGAAACCAGGCCTGATGGGCGACGAGGGAGAGGAGATAAGGGGTGGGGCGGTCGAGAGAGATTTCGAGCGTGAGCGGATCGATGGCGCGGAAGCCGACCTGGGAGAAGTCGGTGAGTTTGCCGGTGTTGAAGGCCTCGGCGTTTTTGACGGGGTAGAGCATGTAGGCGTATTCGGCGCCGAGGGCGGGGGAGAGGATGCGTTGGAAGGAGGTGACGAAGTCGTGGGCGGTGACGGGGTCGCCGTTGGACCAGCGGCCGTTTTTGCGGAGATGGAACGTGTAGGTCAGGCCGTCGGGGGAAATGTCCCAGCGCTCGGCGGCGCCGGGGAGAGCCTGGGAGGTGGCTTCGTCGATGACGGTGAGGCCTTCGAAGAGGGCGATGAGGATGAGGTAATCGGTGAAGACCGTGGAGCCTTGCGGATCGAGATCGGCGGGCTCGGCGCCGTTGCCGAGGTGGAGGGTCTGGGTGCGGAGGGCGGACTGGACGGCGGTTTCGCGTTGGGCGAATGCGAGCGGGGATAAGAGTGAGGAGGCGGACGCGGCGATGCAGGCGAGGGCGGCGGTGAGTGTGCGCATGTCGGCGCAGAGGATGCGCGGGGGCGGGGCGCGCGCAACGACCAAGCGGTGAATGCGCCGGCGGCGATGGAAGTTTTCGAGCGATGAGCGAGAAATGAAATTGATTCTCCCTCGATGACAGTCATTCCGGAGCGACGAGCAAACCTCACTCGATGAACTGGTACTACTCCATCAACGGGCAGCGGCAGGGGCCGGTTGCACAAACTGAATTTGAGAGGCTGGTCAGCACCAGCGTCATCACCGATCAGACACTTGTCTGGAAGGAAGGCATGGCGGACTGGAAGCCGTATGGCTCGGTGAAGCCGGCGCCGGTTTTGACCGGTTCGGCGGTGGGAAGCACTGCACTCACGGATGACACAGCGGTGTGCGTAGTGAGCGGGAAGATTTTCCCGAAGCGGGAGATGATCCAGTATGAAGGCAAATGGGTGGGCGCGCAGTATCGCGACGAGTTTTTCCAGCGCATGCGCCAGGGTATGGCGCCGGTTGGCGAAGGCGTGGTGCCGGGGCCGTATGGATACGGCGGATTCTGGCGGCGGTTTTTCGCGAAGATCGTGGATGGGTTGATCATGTGCGTGATCATCATCCCGCTGAACATGGCGCTGTCGTTTATGTTTCTCGGATCGGTCGCGGGCATGGACCCGAATTCGCGATCGGAAGAAGATGCGGCTGCATTCATGGTGGCGATCATCCTCTATCAGATCGTGCTGATGGTTTTGGTGTATGGCATCGGCGTGATCTACTCGCTTTTCTTCATTCGGAAGTATCAAGCGACGCCGGGGAAAATGGCGCTGGGTCTGAAGATTTTGCGTTCGGATGGATCGCACCTTTCGAAGGGGCGCATCGTGGGCCGTTATTTTGGAGAAATCGTGAGCAACATGATCATGGGCATCGGTTATCTGATAGCGGCCTTCGATAGTGAGAAGAAATCGCTACACGACATCATGTGCGACACGCGGGTCATCAAGACGCGTCAATGAAGCAGGGCCCGGCGCTTCCCTGTCCGGCCTGCAAGCGGTCCTACCATTCGATGGACTGGATCGATGCGAACCGCTGCCGCTGTCTGAAATGCCAGGATGACTTTGAGTTCTTTCCTTTTCCGGCGTTGACGGCGGCGGCGGAAGTGGCGCGTCCGCAGGCGGTGGCGGTGGAGGAGGACTCGACGTGTTTTTTTCACGCGGAGAACCAGGCGGAGAAGGTGTGCGACGATTGCGGGCGTTTTTTGTGCGCGGTGTGCGCGGTGCCGTTTGCCGGGAAGATGGTTTGCGCGAGTTGCATCGCGAAGGCGAGGGATGCGGATGTGGGGCTGATCGCTTCACGAGTGATCCCGGGCGGACGCGCGTTGATGCTGGCGGTGGTGCCGGTGTTTGTATGGCCGGTCACACTACTGACGGCGCCGGTGGCCTTATATCTGGCGATCACCGGGTGGAAGAAACCGCAGAGTCTGGTGGCGCCGGGACGCTGGAAGCTGGTGATCGCGGGATTGATCGCGCTGGTGCAACTGGGGGCGTGGGGATTCCTCGGCGTTTCGTTGTGGCTGATGCCGAAGCACTGAGCGCATGAGCAAGACACTTTCCCTCTATACGCGGCTCACCCGCTCGCCGGTTAATCTCGGGGTGTACAGGAGCCTCTGGCTCGGGCCGGATCATATCTTGCAGGTGGAATCGACGGGATACTCGGAGAACTATCAGCGGTTCCGGTTTGCGGACATCCAGGCGTTTTTCATCGCGGGCTCGAACCGGCGTATTTGGTGGAATATTATCTGGGGGACCTGGGCGTTGATTGCGGGGATTGTCGTGTTGGCGGCGATCACGTCGGACGAGGTGCCTGCTGCTTCCGCGGTGTTTCTCGCGATCGGGATCGGTTTTATCGTGTGGAATAACGCGCTGGGGCCGAGCTGCCGGGTGTTTGTGGTGACGAAGGTGCAGACGGTGCAGCTCGGGGCGCTGGCGCGGAGGCGTAAAGCGGAGCGGATACTGGGCCGCATCCAGCCGATGATCGAGGCGGCGCAGGCGGGTTTGCAGACGAGTGAAGTCGTGACGGTTTCCGCGGAGACGGCGGCGTCGATTCCGGCGGTGCCGCCGCCGATTCCGGATGCGCCTGCGATCACACAAACACCGCCGCCGCTGACGTGAACGCGGTGCCGTCTATTCCCGATCTCACGGGGCGCGGTGCGGGAGCGCCAGCGCCGTTGCGTGCGCGGCGTTGCGTGCGGCACGCGACGCGCGAAGCGGTGGGGCGTTGCTCGGCGTGCGGCGGATTTTTTTGCCGTGAGTGCATCAGCGAGCACGGCGGGCGGCTGGTGTGCGCGAGCTGTCTGGCGAAGGCGGCGGTGAAGGCGGCGGAGAAAGCGGGCGGTGCGATGGCGGCGTTGTGGCGTGGGGCGGTGGTTTGCGCGGGGCTGCTGCTGCTGTGGGTTTTGTTTCAAACGCTCGGCGGGCTGCTGCTGGACATCCCGGCGGATGTGCATGACGGCACGATCTGGCGGAGGCCTTTTGGCGATTGAACATGGCGACCGCGGCACAGAAGAAACGCGCGAGGACGGGCGAGCCGACGGCGATCGAGCTGATCGAAGAGGCGGTGCATCTGCTGAGGCGGGCGTCGGCGGCGACGCTGGCGATTTATTACGCGGGGGCGGGAGCGTGGGTGCTGGGATTTTTGTTCTTCTGGGCGCATACGACGTGGTTTTCGCCGACGGGGGCGCAGCTTGCGTGGAGTTCGCTCGGGCTGGTGGGGCTCTTCGTGGTTTTGAAGATGGCGCAGGCGGAGTTTTGCGCGCGGCTGCTCGCGCAGCGTCAGAACGAAGCGCCGGTGGCCTGGACGTGGCGTCGCGGTCTGAAGCAGGCGGTGGCGCAGGTGAGCGTGCAGGCGTGGGGGGCGATCCTGGTCCCGGTGGCGGCGCTGATCACGGTGCCGTTTGGGTGGGTGTATGCGTTTTACCAGAACGCGACGGTGATCGGCGGCGGGCCGGAGCTGACGAAGGAATCGCTCGCGCTCGTGAAGCGCTGGCCGATGCAGAATCACCTCGGGCTGCTTTTCCTGTCGCTGGCGGCGCTGGCGGTGTGGGTGAACTGCGCGACCGCATTTTATGTGCTGCCGTGGCTGGCGAACCGGATGCTCGGGCTGGATAACGTATTCGGGCTCTCGGGCTGGGCGATGGGCAACACGACCTTTCTCGCCTCGATCACCGCCGTGACGTGGCTGGCGGTGGATCCATTGGTGAAGGCGTTTTATGTGCTTCGGGTCTTTCACGGGCGGGCGCAGGAGTCGGGCGAAGACCTGCGCGGCGAACTGCGGCTGGCGCGTATCCGGAGTGCGGGCACGCGCGGGGCGACGGTGACGGCGGCGCTGGTGATCGGGACGGCGGTGTTTTTCACGGTGGCTGGAACGCAGGCGCGGGCGGAGACGGATGCGGCGGTGGAGAAACCGGTGGCGAGCGCGGGTGTGGCGACTGCGCCGGTGGATGCGGCGGAGCTGGACCATGCGCTGGATGAGGTGCTGAAGCGGCGGGATTTTCAGTGGCAGCTCAGGCCTGAGCCGCGTGCGGAGGTGGCGATCGAGGACGAGGGCGCGGTGAAACGTTTTGTGCGCGAAGGTGTGGAGATGGTGCGCGAGATGTTTCACTCGGCGAAGCGGACATGGGACGATTTTACCGAATGGCTCGACGAGCTGTTCGGTTCGAAGAAAGAGCGGACGACGCCGGCAAAGCGCTCGACGGGAGGCGGTGGGACGGATCTCGGGACGTTGCGGATTTTGATCTATGGGCTGATCGCGCTGCTGGTGATCGTCATTGTGGTGGTCGTGGTGATGATGATCCGTGGATCGCGGAGGCATTCGGCGCCGGCGCTGGTCGGGCGGGCGGTGACGCTGGCGCAGCCGGACCTGCGCGACGAGGCGACGCATGCGGCGCAGATGCCGTCGGATGGATGGCTCGCGCTCGCGCGGGAGCAGATGGCGAAGGGCGAGTGGCGGCTGGCGTTGCGCGCGCTTTATCTGGCGACGCTGGCGCGGCACGCGGCGGAGGGATTTATCACGCTTGCGAAGTTCAAAACGAATCTGGACTACGAGCGGGAGTTGAAGCGGCGGGCGGTGGTGCGGCCGGAGCTCGCGGGGCAATTTGGCGGACAGCGGCGGACATTTGAATCGGTCTGGTACGGACGCGAACAGGCGGACGAGGCGATGGTGTGCGCGTGGCTGGAAGAGCTGGAAGGAGCGCCGGTGGTGTCATGACGCGTCGATTCACCTGGGTGTTGCTGCTGGCGATCGCGGTGTTGTTCACCGCGGGCATCGCGTGGTTGTTCAAATTGCGGCTCAGCCAGGGCGATTTGTTTCCGGCGTATTCGACGCTGCGGGCGGATGCACTGGGGACGCGGGCGCTGTTTGAGGCGTTGCAGGAACTGCCGGAGCTGGACGTGCAGCGCTCGGTGCAGCCGATCAAGAAACTCGGGGGGCGGCCGCCGTCGACGATCGTGATGGCGGGCATGCCGCGCGAGAACTGGGATGAGGTCACGGCGGAGGAGGCGAATATCCTGGAAGCGGCGGTGCGTGACGGCTCGCGGCTGGTGGTGGCATTTCGCGCGGAGCGCGCGAGTGTGGTTGAGGCGGTGAAGCCGTTTATCAAGAAGACCGGCTCGCAGGGGAAGAAAGGCGCGGGCGACAAAGTGAAGGACCAGGAAGGTAAGGATGAAATAACGGAGAAGTCAGGGAAGGGTGATGAGAAGGATGATGTGAATAACGCGCGGACTTCGCCGCGGAATGACGAAGAGAAGAAGGCGCGCGACAAACCGGTGTACGCGGATTGGGAGAAGCGCTGGGGCGTCGCGATTCGCGAGCGCTGGATCACGGATGGAGATCTCGGGGCGTTCAAGAAGACGGATGCGCCGGAGTTGCTGGAAGCGTCGGTGCCGTGGAAGAGCGATTTGTATTTTGAGACGATGAAGGGCGCGGACTGGCGCGTGCTTTATACGCGCGGGCTTTCGCCGGTGATGATGGAGATGCCGTTGGGGAAGGGGAGCGTGGTGCTGGCGACGGATGCGTTTCTGTTGAGCAACGAAGCGATGCAGAAAAACCGGGGCACGCAGTTGCTCGCGTGGTTGATCGGCGGGAATGCGCGCGTGGTGTTCACGGAGAGCCATCTCGGCGTGGTGGAGGACACGGGTATCGCGATGCTGGCGCGGCGCTACGGGCTGGCGGGAGCGTTTTTCGTGCTGCTGCTGCTGGCGGCGTTGTTCGTGTGGCAGCGGATGGCGTTGTTCGTGCCGCCACCGCCGGAGAGCGCGGAGACGGCGCTGAGTTATCATCCGACGGCCGGACTGGAGTCGCTGCTGCGTCGGTCGGTGCCTGCGAACAAGCTCGTCGATGCGTGCGTGGCGGAGTGGGCGCGCAGTGGTCGGGCGAGCGAGACGGACAAGGCGCGGGTGGAAACGGCGGTGCGAACGCAGTCGAAGGAAACGCCCGCTGACACCTACAATGCGATCGTGCGCGCGCTGAAGCGGCGCTGAAGATTTTTTTATCTTATGAACCCAATGCTCGAAAAATTCGCCGCCACTCTATCCGCCGCCCGCGCGGAAGTGGCGAAGGTTGTGATCGGTCAGGATGCGGTGGTGGAGCTCGCGCTCGTGACACTGCTCACGCGCAACCACGCGCTCATCGAAGGCGTTCCTGGCGTGGCGAAGACGCTGCTGGTGCGGACGCTCGGCCACGTGCTTGGCGTGCCGACCGGTCGTGTGCAGTTCACGCCGGATCTGATGCCGGCGGACATCACGGGCACGAACATTTTTAATCTGCAGACGAACGCGTTTACGCTGATCCGCGGGCCGGTGTTCACGACGTTCCTGCTGGCGGACGAAATCAACCGTGCGCCGGCGAAGACGCAGGCGGCGTTGTTGCAAGCGATGCAGGAGCGCGCGGTGAGCATCGATCGCGACACGCATACCCTCGACGAGAGCTTCACGGTTTTCGCGACGCAGAATCCGGCGGACTCGGAAGGAACTTATCCGCTGCCCGAAGCGCAGAAGGATCGCTTCATGGTGAAGATCAAAATGGAGGCTCCGGCGCGTGACGAAGAGCTGCTGCTGGCGAAGCGCGTGCTCGGCACGGAGGCGCCGGAGGCTGTGCTCGCCGCGGGTGCGGTGAAACAGGTGCTCGGGTCGGGTGAACTGGCGGCAGTGCGCGCGATCCTCGATCAGGTGACGCTGCGCGAAGAGCTCGTGGCGTATGTCGTCGATCTGGTGCGCGCGACGCGCTCGCACGAAAGCGTGCTCGTGGGCGCAGGGCCGCGTGCGACGCAGTCGCTGCTGCTCGGCAGCCGCGCGAAGGCGGCGCTGTCGGGTCGTGACTTCGTGACACCCGACGATGTGAAGAGCCTGGCCGGGCCAGTGCTGGCGCATCGGCTCGTGTTGCGGCCGGAGTTCGAGATCGAAGGGCTCACGGTTGAGGAAGTACTCGCGAAGATTTTGGAGCAGGTGGCGGTGCCGCGGTGAGGGGGCGCGAGAAGATCTATGACCTTGAGAACTCCTCTCTTCCTAGTCGCTTTGTTTATGCTGGCTGCATGCTTCGTGATTTCCGGCTGTCTGAAGATGGATGCGGTGACGGAGATCATCAGTGAAAAGCATTCGCCGGATGATTTGTGGACGGCGGCGGTGTACACATCTGATGCTGGTGCGACGACGTCCACTGCGACGATCGTAAACCTCCGGTCCAAGGCACGTCGTTTTTCCGAGCGGGAAGATGCCGGAAATATTTTCGTCGTGACTTACACTAAACTCGTGGAGGTGGAGTGGGTTTCTAAGGACAAGCTGTTAATCAAAGTTCAGGGTTTCCCGCGGGTGTTTCGCCAGCTTGTGAAGAACTACGAGATATCGATCAGCTATGAAGGGGTAGATTTGGAGAAGGCTGAGGCTCCCCGGTGATTCTAACCGCCAATGGACGCTAATAGAGAGTACACTATGAAAATATCGCTCCGGCGCGTTAGGGACAACGCGCCCTACCTCGGAGGCGGCGCGTCGAGCCGCGCCGTCGAAAGCGGTGTCGAGACGCCGCACGCCATGTCGGAAGAATGCGCCTGGAGTATGCGTTGCTGGTCGGAGGCGTCGCGCGAGCGCGAGCCCTACATTTCGGAGCAACGCGCGCGGAGTGCGCATTCCACCTCGGAGGTTTTGCTGTGATTCCGGTTCCGGCGACACGACTTCTTTGGGCGGTGGGTGGAGTGGCGGTGCTTGCGGCGATCGCGGGGCCGTTGCCGGAGTTTGGGCCGTTTTGGGTACTGGCGTTGCTGGGCGTGGTGTTGCTGGCGGTGTCGGATCTGGCGTTGAGCGTGAAGCGGGCGGGGCCGCCGGAGGTTTCGGTGCCGATGGTGTCGCGGTTTGCGAAGGACCGGGCGGGCACGATCGCGCTGGTGTTTCACAATCCGGGCGGGGAGGCGCGGCGGTTGCGGTTCGCTCTGGGATTGCCTGCGGTGTTTTCGAGCGAGCGCGAGGAGGCGTGGATCGATCTTCCGGCGGGGGCGAAACACGCGCGCGTCGACTGGACGTGCACGCCGACGCGGCGCGGACGGTTCACGGACGTGCTCGCGTGCGCGGAGAGCGGGTCGCGGTTTGGGTTCTGGCGGCTGCGGGCGCGGAAGGCGCTGACGTGCGAGCTGCGGGTTTATCCGAATCTGTTCGCGGAGCGGAAGCAGCTGGCGGCGTTGTTTCTGTCGCGCGGGCAACTCGGGGCGAAGTTGCAGCGGACGGTCGGGCGCGGGCGGGATTTCGAGAAGCTGCGCGATTATCTGCCGGGCGACGGGTTCGACGAGATTCACTGGAAGGCGACGGCGAAGCGCGGGCGGCCGATCACGAAGGTGTTTCAGGCGGAGCGGACGCAGGAAGTTTTTGTGGTGATCGATGCGTCGCGGTTGAGCGAGCGTCCGGTGGCACACGATGGCGTGACGCAGACGGCGCTGGAGCGTTATCTCACGGCGGCGTTGGTGTTGTTGCTGGCGGCGGAGCGGCAGGGGGATCGCTTCGGGCTGATCGTGTATGACGACCGGGTGCGCGTGTCGGTGCGTGCGGGAAGTGGCGACGGGCATTACGCGGCGTGCCGGGAGGCGATCATCGGGATGCAGCCGAGCGAAGCGACGCCGGACATGGCGGAGATCGTGCGGCATATCCGCGCGCAGCTACGGCGGCGGGCGTTGTTGTTTTTCCTGACGGATCTCAGCGATCTGGTGCTGGCGGAGGATTTCGCGAAGAACGCGGAGTTGCTCGCGCGGCAGCATCTTGTGCTGGTGAATCAACTACGCGCGCCGGGTGTGGCGCCGTTATTTTCCACAGGGGAGATCGACGAGACGGGCGAGATTCCCGCGAAGCTGGCGGGGCATGCGCGCTGGGCGGAGGCGCAGGTGCTGGCGAAGAAATTGAAGCCGCTCGGTGTGACGGCGACGTTAATGGAGGACGAGACGATGGCGGCGCGGGTGGTGTCGCAGTATCTGGAGATCAAACAACGGCAGGCGCTGTGAGGCGGACGATGAGGACTGGAATGAAGACGACGATGACGATGTGGGTGAATGGAGGAGTTTTTAACCGCGAATGCACGCGAAGGGGGCGGAATTTTTGGACAGGATTAAGAGGATTAACAGGATTGGGGGAGGGTGCGCGGGCGATAGTGCCGTGGATAGTTTTCGGTGTCGTACAACGCGCACGGAGTGCGCGTTCCACCTCGGAGATGGACGCGAAGGGGACGGGGTTTTGGGACGGGATTAAGAGGATGAACAGGATTGAGGTCGATGCGCGGGAGATGTCGCTCCGGCATATCGTGAGGAACGCGGGGTGGGGGCACCCCGCCTACATCCGAGGAGAATCATGATCGTTAATCTCGAAAAATTCGTGGCTCAGGAACGGGTGGAGTGGGAGAAGCTGGAGGCGATTCTCGACCGGCTGGCGCGGGATCACTGGCATGAGCTGTCGCTCGATGAGGCGCGGGAATTGGAGCGGCTTTATCAGCGGGCGTCGGCCGATCTGGCGCGGCTGGCGACGTTTTCGGCGGAGCCGGAGGCGCGGCGTTATCTCGAAGGACTGGTGGCGCGCGGTTACGCGGAAGTTCATGGCGGGAAGAGCGAGAGCGCGAGGTTTCGTCCGTGGAAATGGCTGGCGCAGACGCTGCCGCAGACTTTCCGGCGGCGCGGGCGGGCGTTTGCGGTTTCGTTTTTCCTGACGTTGGCGGGCGTGATTTTTGGCGGGCTGGCGGTGGCGTTCGATCCGGAGGCGAAGGCGGTGATCATGCCGTTTGGGCATCTGCTCGGCGATCCGAGCGAGCGTGTGGCGAAGGAGGAATCGGCCGAGCACGACCGGCTGGACGGGCACAAGGCGAGTTTCTCGGGGGAGTTGATGACGCATAACACGCGCGTGACGCTGACGGCGATGGCGCTCGGGATGAGCTGGGGGCTGGGGACGCTCGTGCTACTTTTCTATAACGGCGTGATCCTCGGGGCGGTGGCGGTGGATTATGTTTTGGCGGGCGAGACGGTTTTCCTGCTCGGGTGGCTGCTGCCGCATGGTGTGATCGAAATTCCGGCGATCCTGGTGGGCGGGCAGGCGGGGCTGACGCTGGCGGGTGCGTTGCTCGGGCGCGGGCAGAGTCAGCGGATGGCGGCGCGGTTGAAGGCGGTGATGCCGGATGTGGTGACGCTGTGTTTCGGGGCGGCGGTGATGCTGGTGTGGGCGGGGATCGTGGAGGCGTTTTTGTCGCAGTATCATGCGCCGGTGCTGCCGTACGCGGTGAAGATCGCGTTTGGCGTGATCGAAGGACTGGGGCTGTGGTGGTATCTCGCGCGGGCCGGTCGCAAGGCGGAAAAAACGAAGACGGAGGTGCGGACATGAGCGCGGGGATGAGGAGTGCGATCGCGGCTGATGCGGGAGAGCGGACGCAGCGGTTTCATGTGCGGACGCCGGAGGGCGTGGCGTTTTCGTACCGGCTGGCGAGTCCGGTGACGCGGCTGTTGGCGCATCTGGTGGACTGGCTGGTGGTGACGACGGCGTGGACGATTCTGGCGACGTTGATCGGGCTGCTGGGGGTGATCAGTCCGGACATCGCGGGGATGGTGATGGCGATCAGTTATTTTTTGCTGTCGCAGGGATACCGGATCGTGACGGAGTGGAGCTGGCGCGGACAGACGCTGGGGAAGAAAGTGATGAAGCTGCGTGTCGTGGATGACCGCGGACTGCGGCTGAGTTTTGCGCAGGTGGCGTTGAGGAATCTGCTGCGATTTGTGGATGTGCTGCCGGGTGCGTATTTGGTGGGCGGGCTGGCGGCGTTGTTTAGCAAGAAGGCGCAGCGGCTGGGCGATCTGGCGGCGGGAACTTTGGTGATTTGGGAGCCGGAGGAGCCGGTGCCGGATCTGGCGGCGTTGCGGGCGGGGAAGTATAATTCGTTGCGCGGGCATCTGCCGGTGGTGGCGCGGTTGCGGCAGGCGGTGACGCCGGCGGAGGCGCAGACGGCGTGGCAGGCGCTGGCGCGGCGGGATCGTTTCGAGGACGCGGCGCGGATGCGGTTGTTTGCGGAGCTGGCGGCGTATTTTCGCGGAATAACGCCGATGCCGCCGGAGGCGGTGGAGGGAGTTTCGGACGAGCAGTTTGTGAGGAATGTGGTGGATGTGCTTTATCTGGATCGGAGGTGAGGGACCGGAAGTAGCGAGTAGTGAGTAGCGGGTAGCGAGTAGGGGAAGCCGGCGGAGGGCGGGGGCGGCACATGATAAGTTCCGGTCCGGGGGCGGGCGGAACTCGGTGCTCGCGTTGAAGGGGCGGGGGGAGTTTTTTGCGGATTGTTTTAAGAAAGCTCCGCACGGCGCGTTTACTACACAGGTCCCTTCCATTCACACCCCATGAACCGGGCAGCCACTCATGAACACGCTGGAGATTTTGTGCAGGCGGCAGTCGCCGAGTTTCAGGCTCCGCTCATCCGGTATGCGACGCGGTTGGTCGGCGATGCGGATCGGGCGCGGGATGTGGTGCAGGACACGTTTGTGCGGCTCATGGCGCAGGCAGAGGAGTCCGTGGACGGGCATGTCGCAGAGTGGCTTTTCACCGTCTGCCGGCATCGGGCGCTCGATGTATTGCGGAAGGAGGGCCGGATGAAACGTTTCGAGGAAGGACAGGCGGAGCGGGTGACGGCGAACGAGCCGCGGCCGGGGCGGACTTTGGAGCGCGAGGAGACGCATGAGGCGATCCTGGGGCTCATCGAGAAGCTGCCGGCGAATCAGCAGGAGGTGATCCGGCTGAAGTTTCAAAATGGATTCAGCTACAAGGAAATCAGCCGCATCACGACGCTCTCGGTGAGCCACGTGGGTGTGTTGATTCACAACGCGGTGCTCAAGTTGCGCGCGGAGTTCGCGGCGCAACGGCCGTGAGGGGCGAGGACGAACGAGACCGGACAACCGAGGAACATGACATGAACGAGCATCAGACGACGAAGATTTTTTCTCCGGACGACCATCGGATCACGGCGTATGCGCTGGGTGAATCGAGCGGGGCGGAGCGCGCCGAGGTGGAGGCGTTTTTGAAGAACGATCCGGAGGCGCGGGCGGCAGTGCAGGAGATCCGTGCGGTGGCGGCGCGGCTGAAAGATGCGCTGGAGGCGGAGGCTGCGGCGGATACGGCAGGCGATGCGGGCATGAAGGGCGTGGAGGGTCTCGCGAAGGAGGCGACGGGCACGAAGGATTCGCGGGCGGGAGCAGGCGTCACGGACGATCCTTACCGGAAGAAGGTGGTGGCGTTTCCGTACATGTGGGTGGGGACGGTGGCGGCGGCGTGTTTCGCGATGGTCTTTGCGTTTCGCGAAAGCGGGCGCGCGGGACGGTTGATGGCGGAGCGGGATGCGCTGCAGGCGAGCAAAGTCGCGGCGGAGGCTGAGGCGCGCGAGATGCAGGATAGGCGCGACCGGGCGGCGCTTGCCGCGGTGGCGGACGGCGATGACCGCTGGGCGCCGCTGCTGGTGAAGGACGCGGAGGAGTTCATGGCGATCTCGGCTGAGCGTGGCCAGAATCCGAATACAGAGATGCCAGCGGCGATCGGGGAGAGCGATTTCGCGCGGGTGCGCAGCGAGCCGCTTTCGACGTTTGCGGCCGAGGTCGCCACGGAGAGCTATCTGAAGGTGCGGCGTTATCTCGACCAGGGACGCCTGCCGCCGCGCGACGCGGTGCGGGTGGAGGAGATGGTTAATTATTTCAGTTATCGCTACACGCCTCCGGCCAAGGACGTGAAGGAGCCGTTTGCGGCATCTATGGAGATCGCGGCGGCGCCGTGGAATCCGGAGCACCGGCTGGTGCGCATCGGCGTGAAGGGGCGCGAGGAGCCGTCAGCTGGACAGGCGGGCGGCGAAACCGCGGCGATCGCGAAGGATGTGAAGCTGCAGGTGGAGTTTAACCCCGCGGTGGTGCAGGCGTACCGGCTTCTTGGGTACGAGCATGGCGCATCGAAACCGGAGGGTTCCGGGAGCGAAAAGGCGGCGGACGGGAAGATCGGCGCGGGGCATACGGTGACGGCGCTTTACGAGATCGTGCCGGTGGGCGCGTCTGCGCCGGAATCGACGGCTGGCGAGACGGAGGAACTCAAATATCAGAAGACGATTTTGCGCGATGCGCGGGTGGATGGAGCGGTGGTCGCCGAGAAAGCGGCGGCGCAGGAGGAGCGTGCGGTCGTCGATAACTCGAACGACGGCAGCGCGGTCGCGAATGGAGAGTTGCTGACGCTGAAGATCCGTTTCAAGGAGCCGGTCGTGGATGTGAGCCGGAAGATGGAGATTCCGGTGATCGACACGGGCGCGGCGTTCGAGGCGGCGAGCAAGGACTTCAAGTTCGCGGCGGCGGTGGCGAGCCTGGGGATGATGCTGCGCGAGCCGGTGGCGGTGGCGCGGGCGGACTACGACCGGATCATCAGCTGGGCGGAGGCGGGCAAGGGCGACGACGCGGATGGGAAACGCGGGGAGTTTATCGAGTTGGTGAAGAAGGCGCGGACATTGTCGGCGGAGTGAAGGGGAGAAAGTAGCGAGTAGGGCGGACGCAGGCGTGGATGGGCGGTTTTTGGCAGGAGGGTGGGCGCGTCGGGTGTGCGACGGGTGGGTTAAGCGCGAAGACGCTAAGACGCGAAGGTCGGAGGCGAAGAGACGGAGTCAGGAGGCTGGATTACGAGGTGAAAAGGGCTGCAAGCTGGCGCTTTTGTTTCTCTGCATACGCGGGGTCTTTCGCACGGATGTCGACGTCAGCAAAGTAATGCTCCAGCTCATGAGGCAGCGAATCGTAGATCGCCGCATATTCCCCGCGTAGCTTAGATTGGATTTTGGATGCTTCCTTATCCCAATCGGCGCGATCCTCTTTGGAACGTACTGGTAACGCATCCAAAGCACGAAGATCGTGGCATAAGGCGCGAATGAGCGGATTCTGAGGATCGAGTGGAGGCGAGGCGTGTAGCTTGCTGCGGAATGTCGTCGTCCCACGACGAAAGGCCAGAACGAGTCCACCAAGGCAGGCGACCAGAACGATAACGACTCCAAGCCATGCGGCGTTCATCTTTTGTCTAAAATGATGCCGACCTGCCGTCAGCGGCAATGGCTCATTTGCGGCGGCGGTATTCGAAGAGGGCGACGAGGCCGAGGCCGAGGGCCATCAACACGTAGGTTGAGGGTTCGGGGACGGGGGTGAAGGTGATCGCGAGGCCGGTGTTGTTTTGCGTGACGAAGAAGGAGCCGCCGGCGGTGTTGTTGAGGAAGCCGCTGGCGTTGATCGCGAAGAGGTCGGAGGAGAAGCCGTTGATTTTGTCGGCGGTGGCGAAGGTCCAGCTGTAGCTTTGAGTCGCGTCGAAAATGCTAACGGGGCCGGTGGTGTCGTTGGAGGCGAGAGTGACGAGGTCGATCGTGAAAGGGCTGCCGGAGGTGGCCGCGATGGTGAGCGGGCTGCCGAGGATGTTGACCATATCCCAGCCGGAACCGGGGCCGCCGGTGGGGCTGAGGAGATTGAAGGTGAGGCTGCCGCCGGAACCGAGGATGAGGCCCTGGTTGAAGGAGAGAGTGCCGATGTGGGTGTCGCTGCCGGGAGAGAGGCGGGCGCCGTTGGCGATGACGGTGCCGCCGATGGTGCCGACGGTGCCGTAGCCGGAGAGCGTGGCGCCGCTGGAGAGGGTAAGCTGATTCGAGAAGAGGACGGACTGGGCGATGCTGAGGGTGGCGCGGTCGGAGACGGTGACGCCGCCGAGGCCGAGGGCATTGTTGCTGCCGGCGATGAGCGTGCCGCCGAGAACCTGGGTGCCGCCGGTGTAGGTGTTGTTGCCTTTGAGTTCGACGGTGCCGCCGCGCGGGTCGAAGGAGTTGGTCTGGCCGATGACGACTCCGGGGATTTTGGCATCGCTGAGGGTGGAGGCGACGGTGAGGTGGCCGCCTTTGACGGCCGTAAGGTAGAGATCGTCGCCGGTGGTGGGGGTGATTTCGCCGGTGAGGGTGACGCGGGTGCTCGTGCCGAGGTAATAGGAATCGGTGCGGGTGCCGCCTTGGGAGAGGTCGATGGCGTCGGAGACGGTGCGGGGGGCGGCTGTATTCGCGGAGTCGATGCCGACGATGGCCTGGGAGGAGCCGATGGTGTTGAAGCGGGAGAGGAAGCCGCTGGCGGTGCCGCCGAAGTTTTCGGTGTAGCCGGCGTAGCCGGGGCCGTTGAGGTTGAGGCGGCGGTTGCCGTTGGTCGGAGAAAGGCCGGCGAGGGATTTGGCGTTGTCGAGGACGAGGACGGAATGGAGGACGTCGATCTGGCCGTTGAAGTTGTTGCTGCCGCGCATGACGACGGTCAGTGGGGAGCCGTAGTCGGACCGGAGGTCGACGTTGGCGGTGGGTTGGAAGAGTTCGCTTTCGAGGTAGAGGGTGCCGGCGCCGCCGCTGAAGCGGTAGTCGGCACCGGGGGCGATGAGGATTTCGCCGCTGAGGCGGGCCGAGGTCTGGGTGCCGATGCCGGCGGCGTTGCCGAGGGCGGTGAGGTCGAGCTGCTCGCTGTAGTGGGTGGGGGAGGACTGGCCGGCGGCGGTGTCGAGGCCGATGGAGCCGCGGAAGGCGGAAGCGTCGAGCTGGTTCAGGAAACCGGCTTGAACGGCGTGATTGAAGGTGATGCCGACGTAGGCATCAGCGGAAGAGGAGATGCGCCCTGCGTTGGGGACGGAGGCGAGTGACGTGAAGGTGAGGCTACCGCTTTGGACCTGGGTGCCGCCGCTGTAGAGATTGAGGCCGGAGAGAACGAGCGAACCGGGGCCGGTCTTGGTGAGGCTGGCGCTGCCGAGGACGGCACCGGCGATCTCGATGGAGCCGGAGGAAACGCGGACGTTTTGGGTTTCGCCGGAGAGGGTGACGACGATGCCGGAGGAGAAGCGGACGCCGGAGGTGGCGGAGGCGTCGAGGCCGTTGGTGACGTTGACCAGGGCGAGACCGGAGAAGGCGTAGCTGGACGACGTTTGAAACTGGATACTGGCGAGATTGAGGAGGCCGAAGAGCGGGAGCTGGACGGAGCCTGCGCCCTGGTCGCCGAAGAGGACGGTGGCGGTGCCGTCGTTGGGCGGGACGATGCCGGAGGACCAGTTGGCGGGGTTGTCGTAGTGGTTGTTATCTCCCGCGCCGGTCCATGTGAAGGTCGCGGCCGGGGCGATGGACGCAACGGAGGCGAATGAGGCGAAGAGAAATGGGAGCAACCTGCACATCGAGAACTGCTGGGGTGTTAGCCCCAGTTATTTGCACTTGCAAGCTGCCATCCGTATTTCTCGCAGGCTTTGAGAGGAGTTTTACGGAGGAGGGCGCCCGCGCGCTAGGCGCTTGGGCGAATGACCAGTGACCAGTGACTAATGACCACTGACTAATGACCCGGTGGGGTTGATTTGTCGGGCCGGGGGTTCGTCGCGGGTGGGGGAATCAGTCGGCGAGGAGGGGGCGGATGACTTTCCAGACGGTTTCGGCGACGAGGGCGTGGCCTTCGGCGGTGGGGTGGACGCCGTCGGGGAGGTTGAGCTTGGGGTCGCCGCCGACGCCTTCGAGGAGGAAGGGGATGAGGGTGGCGTCGTTTTTCTTCGCGAGTTCGGGGTAGATGGCGCGGAAGGCGGTGGTGTAGTCGGTGCCCATGCTGGTGGGCATTTCCATGCCGGCGATGACGATGCGGGTGGCGGGATTTTTGGCGCGGACCTTGTCGATGATGGCCTGGAGGTTGGCGCGGGCGACTTCGGGAGAGAGGCCGCGGAGGCCGTCGTTGCCGCCGAGTTCTAGGACGAAGATGTGGACGGGCTGGCGCATGATCCAGTCGAGGCGGCGGAGACCGCCGGCGGTGGTTTCGCCGGAGAGGCCGGCGTTGATGACGCGCCAAGGGAGTTTTTCGGCGGTGATTTTTTCCTGAATGCGGCCGGGGAAGGCGAGAGCGGGGTCGTCGAGTCCGTAGCCGGCGGTGAGGCTGTCGCCGAAGAAGAGGATGGTTTTGACGGCGGCAGGTTGTGGTGCCGACGCAGGGGATGAGTTTGTGGAGTCGGTGGCGCGGAGAAAGGGGGAGACGATGATCAGTGCGGCGGTGAGGAGTGGAAACAAGAAGCGCGCGTGGAATGAGGTCATCGTTTGCATATGAGAGGGCAGGCGCTTTCTTCGGCGCACTCTGCATGTGTGCTCAAGCAATGTTGAAAGTCCAGCGACTCACCCAAACGTATCCAACGGCTCATGGCCCGCTGACTGTTTTGCATGAAGTGGATTTCTCGATCGAGGCGGGCGCGACGCTCGCGATCGTGGGGCCTTCGGGGAGCGGGAAGACGACGTTGCTGGGGCTCTGCGCGGGGCTCGACCGACCGGGCGGCGGTAGTGTGGAGCTCGCGGGTGTGGATATTGGCGGGCTGAGCGAGGATGCGCGCGCGAAGGTGAGGAATGAGCACGTGGGATTTGTTTTTCAGAACTTCCAACTGATCCCGACGCTGACGGCGCTGGAGAATGTGCTCGTGCCGCTGGAGCTTCGCGGCGAACGAGGGAAGGAAGCGGAGGCGCGGGAGCTTTTGAAACGTGTGGGGCTGGGCGAGCGGGAGGATCATTTTCCGATCCAGCTTTCGGGCGGCGAGCAGCAGCGGGTGGCGCTGGCGCGGGCGTTTATCAACCGGCCGAAGATTTTGTTTTGCGACGAGCCGACGGGGAATCTCGATGGCGCGACGTCGGCGGCGATGACGGAGTTGATTTTTGGGCTGAATCGCGAACGCGGGACGACGCTGGTGCTTGTCACGCACGATCTGGAGCTCGCGGGGAAATGTCAGCGGGTGATCCGGTTGAAGTCAGGGCGGGTGATCAGCGATGAGACGAAGGGGGCGGCGCGATGATGCAGACCGAAATTAGGGACACAGAGAACACCGAGCGGACACGGAGGGCACGGAGAGTCGTGGGTGTTTCGTGTGCAAACGGGGAAATTTATCGTGAACCGGCGCGTTAGGGACAACGCGCCCTACCTTCAGACATGAATTTTATCTTCAAACTGGCCTGGCGGGATTCGCGGGCGGCGCGACGGCGGCTGGCTTTGTTTTCGCTTTCGATCGTGCTCGGGATCGCGGCGCTCGTGGCGATCGGGTCGTTCACGGATAATCTGCGGCGGGCGATCGATACGCAGGCGAAGGCGCTGCTCGGGGCGGATCTTGCGGTGGATTCGCGCACGGCGCTGACGGATGAAGCGCGGGCGTTTCTCGACGGGCTGGGCGGGGAACAGGCGCACGAGGTGACCTTCGCGTCGATGGTGGTGTTTCCGGACAGCGGCGGGCAGACGCGGCTGATTTCGCTGCGGGCGGTCGAAGGGGCGTATCCGTTTTATGGGGAGTTTCTGACGGTGCCGGAAAATGCGCCGGATGCGCTGCGGGCAAACGAGCCGGTGGCGATTTTGGAGGAGACGCTGCTCGCGCAGTATGGCGCGAAGGTGGGCGACCCGGTGAAGCTGGGGCAGAAGACGTTTCGGATCGCGGGGGCGCTCAAGAAGATACCCGGCGATTCCCCGGCGGTGGCGATGTTGTCGCCGCGCGTGTACATCCCGCGCTCACAGCTGGACGGCACGGGATTGCTCGGGCCGGGAGCGTTGGTGCGGTACAAGACGTATTTCAAGTTTGCGCCGGAGTTCGACACGGAGCGGCTGGTGCGCGATCTGCGCGGACGGTTTCGCGAGCTGCGGCTGGGCTTCGACACGGTCGAGGAGCGGAAGCGCGATCTGGGGCGGGCGCTGCGGAATGTGGACGCGTTTTTGAGCATGGTCGGATTCGTGGCGCTGTTTCTCGGTGCGATCGGGGTAGGCGGCGCGGTGCATGTGTATATCCGGCAGAAGATCGCGACGGTGGCGGTGTTGCGGTGTTTGGGCGCGAGCGGGCGGCAGACGTTTGCGGTGTATTTGGTGCAAGGACTGGCGCTGGGGCTTTTCGGCGCGCTGCTTGGGGTGGCGGCGGGAATCGCGGTGCAGCTGGTACTGCCGGTATTCGTGAAAGGGATGCTGCCGGTGGACGTGGAGTTTTTCGTCTCGTGGCAGGCGGTGGTGCGCGGGTTAATCGCGGGCGTCGTGGTGTGTGGGTTGTTCACGCTGCTGCCGTTGCTGGCGGTGCGGCAGGTTTCGCCGCTGGTGGCGCTGCGCGCGGCGTTTGTCGAGCAGACGGGCTGGCGCGATCCGTGGCGGGTGGCGGTTTATCTTCTCATCGGCGCGGCGGTGACGGCGTTTGCGATTGTGCAGACTGGGGACGTGAAGCGCGGATTGGGTTTTGCGGGGGCGCTACTGATGAGCATCGGCGTGCTGGCGTTGCTGGCGAAGGTCATCGCGTGGGCGGCGCGGAAGTTTTTGCCGAAGGGATTGCCTTATGTGTGGCGGCAGGGTGTGGCGAATTTGCACCGGCCGAATAATCGCACGGTGTTATTATTGGTGTCGCTCGGGTTGGGGACGTTTTTGCTGCTGGCTCTCGTGCTGACGCGCGAGACGGTGGTTGCGCAGGTGCGCGGGACGGCGGGCGGGGAGCGGCCGAATCTGTTGTTCTTCGATATTCAGGACGACCAGATCGGGCCGTTGAACGCGACGCTCGTTAAGGAAGGCGTGCCGGTGCAGGCGCAGGCGCCGATCGTGACGATGCGGTTGCGCGCGGTGAAAGGGCGGACGGTGGAGGAGATTTTGAAAGATCGCAGCAGCGACATTCCGGGCTGGCGGTTGCGGCGGGAGTATCGGTCGACGTTCCGTGCCGAGCTTTCGAATACGGAGAAGGTGATCGCGGGTGCTTTTGACGGACGCGCGGCTGCGGATGCGGCGGTGATTCCGATCTCGATCGCGGAGGAGCTCGCGCGGGAAATGCATCTCTCGCTTGGCGACGAGATCGAGTGGGATGTGCAAGGCGTGCCGATGCTGACGAAAGTCACGAGTGTGCGGCTGGTGGACTGGCAGCGGATGTCGCCGAACTTTTTCGTGGTGTTTCCCGAAGGGCCGCTGGATGCGGCGCCGAAGTTTTTCGTGGCGGCGGCGCGGGCTGGATCGCCGGAGGAATCGGCGCGGGTGCAGCGGGCGGTGGTGACGCAGTTTCCGAATGTGTCGGCCATCGATCTGGCGCTGCTCTTGCAGACGCTCGAAGGGATTTTCTCGAAGGTGGAACTCGTGGTGCAGTTCATCGCGCTCTTCACGGTGGCGACGGGGATCATCGTGCTTGCGGGTGCGGTGCTGACGGGGCGTTTTCAGCGTATCCGGGAAACGGTGCTGCTGCGGACGCTGGGTGCGAGCCGCGGGCAGATTTCGACGATCCAGTTGATCGAGTATTCGGTGCTGGGCGCGCTGGCGGCGTTGACGGGTGGGGGGCTGGCGTTCGGGGCGAGCGCGTTGCTGGCGGTGTTTGTTTTTGAAGCGCGGGTGGTGCTGCCGGTGGGGTATCTCGCGGTGACCGTGGCGGGCGTGACGCTGGTTACGCTGGCGACGGGGTGGATCGCGAATCGCGGCATCGCGACGCATCCGCCGCTGGCGGTGTTGCGGGAGGAGGCGTAGTCGGCGGCTTGGGTCTTGCGTCGAAGGCACGGGATCTTGGTACTTTGCGCCTTTCGTATTTATGAGCCGTCACGTTGTTTCTTTTCACTATACGCTGCGCGATCCTTCGGGACAGGTGCTGGATATGTCGGGTGGGGGGGAGCCGGTTTCTTATCTCGAAGGCTCGGGACAGATCATCGACGGGCTCGATGAGCAATTACGCGGCGTGGCGGCGGGGACGAAGACTCGCGTGGTCGTGCCGGCGGCAAAAGCCTACGGACAGCCGGATGCGGCGATGATTCATAAAATCCCGCGCAGCCAGATTCCATTCGAAGGCGAGTTGAAGGTGGGGGATCGTTTCCAGACCGAGCCTGATCCTGGTTCGCCGGTGGTGACGATCGCGGCGATCGAGGGCGACGAGGTCACGCTCGATGCGAATCATCCGCTGGCGGGCGTGGATCTGACGTTCGATGTGGAAGTGGTCGCGGTGCGCGCGGCGACGGGGGAGGAGATCGCTCACGGACATGCTCATGGGCCGGGCGGACATCAGCACGGGCATGGCGAAGGCGAGTGCGGCTGCGGTGGCGGCGGGCAGTGTTCGTCGGACAAGTGAGCGGTGCGGAACCGATCAGTTCTTTTTCTCACATGAACGTTCTCGGCATCGATATCGGCGGATCGGCGGTTAAAGGCGCGCCGGTGGACACGAAGACTGGCAAACTGCTCGGTGAACGATTCCGCATCGCGACACCGAAGAAAGTTTCGCCGAAAGAGCTGGCGAAGATCGTGGCGGAGATCGCGGCGCATTTTCAATGGAAGGGGCCGATCGGTCTGGGGTTTCCGGGGGTGATTCACGGGACGACGGCGACGACGTCGGCGAATCTGCATAAGGATTTTATCGGGTGCGATCTGGCGAGGCTGGTTTCGAAGGCGACGGGCGAGAAAGTGAGCGTGGTGAACGACGCGGATGCGGCGGGCATCGCGGAGATGCGCTTCGGCGCTGGGCGGAAGGAAAAGGGGACGGTCGTGCTGCTGACGCTTGGGACGGGGGTGGGCTCGGCGTTGTTTTACCGCGGGTTGTTGTATCCGAATTCTGAGCTCGGACATCTTCCCCTGAAAGGTGACTCGGCCGAGAAGCACGTGGCGGCGTCGGTGAAAGAGCGGGAGGAGCTCTCGTGGCACAAGTGGGGGAAACGGCTGAGCCATTATTTGCAGATCGTGGAGACGATTCTGGAGCCGGATTTGATCATTCTTGGCGGCGGGGTGAGTGCGCACAGCGATAAATTTTTTAAGTATCTGAAGACGCACGCGCCGGTGGTGCCGGCGCAGTCGAAGAACGAAGCGGGGATCGTGGGCGCGGCGCTTTGGGCGGCGGAAGCGGGCGGGCGTTGAGCGCGATAGGTTGAAACGGTTTCGCGATGCCTGCGCCGATTTTGATTCTGGGTCAGGGCCTCGCGGGGTCGGTACTGGCGTGGGAGTTTGAGCGGGCGGGGATCGAGTTTGAGGTGGTGGATCGGGGTCATGCGACGGCGTCGTCGCGGATCGGTGCGGGGATCATCAACCCGATCACGGGGCAACGGCTCGTGAAGAGCTGGCGGGTGGATGAATTGTTGCCGGGGGCGCTGGAGACGTATCGCGCGATGGAGCGGGCGTTGGGCGTGTCGCTCGTGCGGGAGATGCGCGTGCGGCGGTTTTTTCGCGACGAGCGGGAGCGGAGGATTTTTGCGGAGAAACGGTCGCGTGGGGAACTGGCGCCGTATGTGGATGCGGGCGACGGAGCAGAGAACGCGTTGGGCGCGGATGGATTTTGGATCGAAGGGGCGGCGCAGGTGGACACGGCGGCGTTGATTGCGGCGATGCGGGCGCGGCTGGTTGCGCAGGGAAAATTGCGGGAGGCGGAGGTGTCGGTCGCGGAGGCGAGGGAGCGGCGGGAGCTCGTGATCGTTTGTACGGGGGCGGTGTTGTGCGAAGGGGCTGAGGCGGCGTTTGGGTTTGCGGGGATGCGGGCGGCGCGCGGGGAGATTTTGGAGGTGGAGACGGCGATGCGGTTGGAGGTGGATGCGATTTTGAATGACGGGCATTGGTTGCTGCCGGTGGGCGGCGGGCGGGCGCGGGTGGGGGCGACGTTTGAGCCAGAGGTGTCGGAGTTGCGGACGACGGACGCGGCGCGGATGGAGTTAGAGAAGAGTGCGGGGCGGTTGCTGGGTGGGGCGGCCTTTCGGGTGACAGGTCAGCAGGTGGGACTGCGGATGACTTCGGCGGACAAGCATCCGGTGGTGGGGCGGAGCTCGGGCGATCCGGGGCTGGGGATTTTTAACGGGCTGGGGTCGAAAGGGGCTTTGCTGGCACCGGGGCTGGCGCGGCAGTGGGTGAATCATCTGACGGAGGCGGTGCCGTTCGATGCGGCGGTGGATGTGCGGCGATTTGCGAAGCGAGCGGGAGCGGCGTGATTTTCTTTGGGGAAGGTTGAAACTTTGCGGGGCGGCGGGGTGTTCAAGGCGTGATGACTCCTGTGTTTACACCGCTGACTGTACGTTTGCGCACCCGCGCCGGAGGGCCGGATGCGGCTTGCGAAGGCGGCGGGGCGTTGGGAGACATTTATCTCCGCGCCAGGATCGCGCTGAGCGCCGGTTAATTTTTAGCATCACTCCGCGTTTAATTTTATCCCATGTCCACGCCCGCTTCGTCCGCTCCGACTCTTACTCAGCGTCCGCCTGCCAAACGAAAGAAATCCCGGAAGAAACTCTACATCGTCATCGCCGTTGTGCTGGTGGTGATCGTGGGGTTTGTCCTGAAGTCGGCGTCCAAGGGGCGCGACAAAGTGGTGAAGGTGACCACGGAGAAGGCGGTCACGAAGACGATCACGCAAATCGTGTCGGCCACGGGAAAAATCCAGCCGGAGGTCGAGGTTAAGATGCAGCCGGAAGTGACAGGTGAGATCACGGAGCTGCCGTTTCGCGAAGGGGCGACGGTGAAAAAGGGCGATCTGGTGATCAGCATCAAGCCGGACAACTACCGCTACATCGTCGACCAGCGTGAGGCGGATCTAGCCTCGGCGCGGGCGAGCGCGGTGGACAGCCGCGTACGGTTCGAGAAGGCGGAGGCGGACTTCAAGCGGAGCGAGGCGTTGTTTAAGGGGAACCTGATTTCGGAGTCGTTGTTCGCGGCGGACAGGGCGACGTACGAAGGCGCGCAGGCTAATTATGACAGTGCGCAGGCGAATATCCGGCGGGCGGAGGGCTTGCTCAAGCAGGCCAAGGATACGCTGGAGAAAACCACGCTCTACGCGCCGATCGACGGCACGGTGACGACGCGTGCATCCGAGGTGGGCGAGCGGGTGGCGGCGACGGGTTCTTATGGCGGCACGATCGTGATGAGCATCGCGGATCTCTCGAACATGGAGGTGCGCGTGAACATCAATGAGAACGACATCGTTAACGTGAAAGCGGGCGATAAAGCGCGCGTGAGCATCGATGCGTTTCCCGGCAGGAAATTTGACGCGGAGGTGAAGGAGATCGGGTCGGCGGCGAAGGTGACCGGGCAGAACACGCAGGAGGAGGTGACGAATTTTCAGGTGAAGATCCGCATTCTTGAGAAGGATGTGCCGCTGCGTCCGGGCATGAGCGCGAATGCGGATATCGAGACGCAGACGGTCGAGAATGTCATCGCGGTGCCGGTGCAGTCGGTCGTGGTGCGGGCACGCGGCAGCAACAAGACAAACGAGCAACTCGCAAAAGAGCGCGAAGAGAAAGCCGCCGAGGCCAAGGGCGCGAGCGACGCGACGGCTGTGAACGAAAAGCAGAAGAAGCAGAACGAGAAGACTGACCGCGGTGCGATGCAGCGCGTGGTGTTTCTCAGGAATGGAGACACTGTTAAAATGGTGCCGGTCGAGACAGGTATCGCCGACACGACACACTTCGAAATCAAATCCGGCATTGCGGTGGGCGATGAGGTGGTGAGCGGCAGTTACGCAGTGCTCACACGCACGCTCGCCGACGGCATGAAGGTGGAGCTGGAAAAGCCGAAGGCTCCGGCCGCGGGCGGTTCGGAAGCGGGTAAGAAATAAACGGGACGGAGTCGTTCATCGCGTCATGATTCCTCCCACTGTTTCCACCGGGCAGCCGCGTGTGGTGCGTCCCGCCGGGCCGCTCGTCATCGAGATCGAAGGCGTCACCAAGCTCTATCAAATGGGCGAGGAGACGATCCATGCGTTGCGCGGCGTGTCGTTGAAGATCCATCGCAACGAGTATCTCGCGATCATGGGGCCGTCGGGCAGCGGAAAATCCACGCTCATGAACATGCTTGGGTGTCTGGATACGCCGACGGCGGGGCGGTACGAGTTCAGCCGGAAAGATGTCGCGGTGATGGAGGACGATGAACTGGCGGCGATCCGGAATCAGGAGATCGGTTTTGTTTTCCAGACGTTCAACCTGTTGCCGCGTTCGACGGCGCTGCATAATGTGGAGCTGCCGCTCATCTATGCGGGCGTGCCGCGAGACGAACGATTGGATCGGGCGCGACAGGCGTTGGAGAATGTGGGCTTGGGGCAGCGCATGGATCACAAGCCGAACGAACTCTCGGGTGGGCAGCGTCAGCGCGTGGCGATCGCCCGCGCTCTGGTGAACAAGCCGTCGATCATTCTGGCGGACGAGCCGACGGGAAATCTCGATTCACGCACAGGCGAGGAAATCATGGCGCTGTTCGAGCAGCTCTACGCGCAAGGCAACACGTTGATCGTGGTCACGCACGAGGAGGATATCGCGCAGCATTCGCGACGGATCGTGCGGTTGCGCGATGGGCTGATTGAGAGCGATCTCTCGATCTAAATTTTCGATTTTGGATTCTCGATTTTCGATTTTATGACGGAAGCGGAACTCAAACGACGGACGAAGGCTTTTGCGCTGCGAGTGCTGAAGCTCGTCGATGCGTTGCCTGAAAAGAGGTCTGCGCGGGTATTGGCCAATCAGCTCGCCCGGTCTGGGACTTCGGTTGGAGCGAATTATCGCGCAGCGTGCCGGTCGCGGTCGGCGGCTGAGATGATTTCGAAGCTGGCGGTGGTTGAAGAAGAGGCGGACGAGTCAGGATTCTGGCTGGAGTTGATTGGCGAGCATGCGTTGATGACGGCCGAGAAGTTGGAGCCGCTCTTGAAAGAGGCGGACGAGTTGACGGCGATCATGGTCGCTTCACGCCGGACGCTCGGCTCGAAGAATCGAAAATCGGGAATCGAAAATCGAAAATAGGACTCTCCGATGCGCCGCTTCATTTACGAGCTTACCGAATCGCTCCGGATCGCGTTTACGCAGATCTTTGCGAACAAGCTGCGCTCGGCGCTGACGGCGCTGGGCGTGATCATCGGGATCGTATCGGTGACGCTGATGGGCACAGCGATCCTCGGAATCGATGCGAGCGTGGAGAAGAGTTTCTCGGGGTTTGGCGACGATGTGCTTTATGTCGAGAAGTGGCCGTGGCGGGGAGTGCAGGATTGGTGGAATTACCGCAACCGGCCGATGATCAAGACGGAGTATGCGGAGCGCGTTAACGAGTGGGTGGCGGAGCATCCGAGTGGGTTGATCAAACTCGCGGTGCCGGCGGCGAACCGGCAGACGAGCATCGTGCGCGGGGATTTGCGGCTTTCGAATATTTATACTGAAGGCGTCGGTCACAATCTGCCGCGCATGGCGAAAATGGATCTGACGGAGGGGCGTTTTTTCAGCGAGTTCGAGGCGCACTCGGCGCGCAATGTCGTGGTGATCGGTTATGACGTGGCGGATGCGTTGTTTCCGGGCCAGTCGCCGCTGGGCGAGACGCTGCGACTGGGCGGCCAGCAATTCACCGTGATCGGCACGATCGCACGGCAGGGACGGTTTCTCGGGCTATTCAGCCTGGATTCGAAGGTGATCATCCCGATCAACACGTTCCGGAGGTACTTTGCGGTGAACGGAAATTCGACGCAGATCCGTGTGCAGGTGGATGGTGCGCGCATGGAGGAAGCGCGCGAGGAGTTGCGCGGGTTGATGCGGCGAATCCGCCAGCAGAATCCAGAGGCGAAGGACAACTTTGAGCTGAACGAGCAGCGGGTGATCCGCGAGCAGATCGATCCGATCAAAAACGGGATCGCGGTGGGCGGGTTGATGATCACGGGGCTGTCGCTCTTCGTCGGTGCGATCAATATCATGAACATCACGTATGTGAGCGTGAAGGAGCGCACGAAGGAGATCGGCACGCGCAAGGCGCTCGGGGCGCGGAGACGCACGATCCTGCTGCAGTTCCTGATCGAAGCGGTGAGCATCTGTCTCGTGGGCGGGGCGGTCGGACTCGCGGGAGCGGGAGCGATTTCGAGTCTGGTCACGGTGGTGGCGCCGGATTTCCCGATCGTGTTTTCGCCGGTGCTCGTGGTGGTTGGATTTATCGGCTCGGTGTTTATCGGGATCGTGGCGGGCATCGCGCCCGCGTGGTCGGCCAGCAAACTGGATCCGGTGGTGGCGTTGCGTTACGAATGATCTTACTCGAAATACTCCGTCTCGCGTTTTCGGCGCTCTGGGCGAACAAGCTGCGCTCGGCGCTCACGATTTCCGGCATGTCGATCGGGGTGTTCTCGATCATCGGCGTGATGACGTTTATCTCCGGGGCGAAGGCGCAGCTGGATTCGGGATTGAGCCGGCTTGGGGCGAATAGTTTCCAGATCCAGCGATTCCCCGCGATCAACTTCAGCAATCCGTGGCAGCGCTATGGTAACCGGCCGGAGATCAAGTTGCCGGCGGCGCAGCGGTTCAAGGATATGATGGGCGACGCGGCGAAAGTGAATCTACAGATCCGGCGCGGCGGGATCATCGCGAGTTATCTGGACCGGCGGACGACGCCGAATATGCGGCTCGTGGGGACGGACGATAACTTCCTGTCGTCGTCGAATTATGAGATCGCGCGTGGACGCAATCTCGGGACCGAGGACGTGGCGCTGGGCCGGTCGGTGTGTATCATCGGCGATGAGGTCGCAAAAAAACTTTTTTCCGATGTGGATGCGCTCGGACAAGTGGTGCGCGCGGGCGGGCAGATGTACACGGTGATCGGTGTGGTTGCGCCGAAGGGGACTTCGTTTGGGGAGAGTCAGGACGATTTTATTGCGATTCCGATCACGCGCTGGCTGGCGGTGATGGGCGGGTGGTGGCGCACGATTTCGATCAATGTGCAGGCCCCGTCGCAGGAGTTGCTGCCATCGGTCCAGGACACTGCGGTTGGGGTGATGCGGCAGGTGCGCGGGCTGGAGCCGGAGGATGAAAACAATTTCGAGGTGTTTACGAACGACTCGTTGATCCAGTCGTTTCAGCAGGTGACGACGATGGTCGCGATCGCATCGGTCGGCATCAGTGCGATCGCGCTGCTGGCGGCAGGCGTGGGTGTGATGAACATCATGCTTGTCAGCGTGACAGAGCGCACGAAGGAGATCGGCATCCGGAAGAGTATCGGCGCGCGGAAGAAAAACATCCTGTTTCAATTTCTCGTGGAGGCGGTGGCACTCGCGCTGGTGGGCGGGTTTGTCGGGGTGGCGATGGGTGTCGCTGGGGGAAACCTTGTGTCGTCGCTTATGAACATCGACGCGATCTTTCCGTGGGGCTGGGCGATCACGGGGATGCTCGTGTGCGGGGGGATTGGCGTGGTTTTCGGACTGTATCCCGCGTGGAAGGCGGCCTCGCTCGATCCGATCGAGGCGTTGCGTCACGAGTGATCGGGATTCGTATCGCCAGGCCCTGAGAGGGGAACATTGGATACGGGCGACGTACTAGGGCGTACCCCGTTTTCCCCCAGATGCAGCGATGGCCTTTAGCCGAGCCGTGTGACTCTTGCAGATTGCAAGAAGTGGCCGGATTGTTGCGCCTCATTCTGCAAGGGACTGCTTCGTAAGGATTGAGTTAAGAAAACTTATCTCAGCGTCCATCAGCAGGTTTAGGGGGATTCAAAGCGGTTGGCACGAAGATGGGTAATACTGTGGGCAACTTCAGTTCAACCATCCAACGGAACTCATTCCTATGTCTCTAACCTCCACGCTCTCGACTACTCCGAGCCATCAAGACAGTTCCCGCTCTGCCAAAGCCGATTCCGGCACCCCGACCGATTCGGCCCGCGAAGCTGCATACGACGTCACGCTCATCGAGCGTTTCCATGGCGGCGACGAAACCGCTTTCGTCGAGATCATGCAGCGTTATCACGGTCGCATCTTTGGGCTGGCGAACAATCTTCTCCGCAACTCAGCCGATGCGGAAGAGATCACACAGGATACCTTCATCCGCGCGCATCGCGGTCTCGCCAACTTCCGCGGAGATTCGTCACTTGCCACCTGGCTCTACCGCATCGCTCTGAATCTTTCACGTAACCGGTATTGGTATTTCTTCCGCCGCCGTCGTCAGGACTCCATTTCTCTCGAACGCAACCTGACCGACGAATCCGACGCGACCTTCGCGGACTTGATCGCCGCCGATGCGCAGACCCCGGTGCAGCAGACGGTCACCCAGGAGTTTTCCGACCTTATCTCCGTTTGCATGGAACGCCTTGACGCACGCCACCGCGAAATTCTGCGGATGCGCAATGTTCTCAATCAGCCATACGAAGAGATCGCCCGCGCGCTTGGCATCAATGTGGGCACAGTGAAGAGCCGTATCGCGCGCGCTCGTGAAAATCTCCGCAAACTGCTTTCCGAGGCAGCGCCGGAATTCACGGCAGAGACGGAGGCAGCGGAGTTTTTCGAAAATGCCCGTACAGCGCACGGCTGCCACGCGATCGCGTACGCCTGAGCAACATCTTCCCGATAACTCCAACGTTGAGTTTATCTTGGTTAGGGAAAAGCCGGACTCGGGGGAGTCCGGCTTTTTTGTTTTTGCTGGTTGAACCCGGCGGAATCAACTCACGCCGAAGACGCGGCGCAATTCATCGATGGCGGAGTCAGGCATGGGCACGAGCGGGCCGAGTGGACGACTGAGGAAAAGCGCTTCGGTGGTGGCTTCGAGGACTTCGAGGCGGTCGAAGGCATCGAGGACGTTTTTACCGACAATGAGCGCGCCTTCGTTTTCGATGAGGACGACAGGGCGCTTGCCGAGGGACACTTCGGCGGCGATGCGCTCGGCGTCCGCGACGACACATGCGTGCGGGATTTTCGGCGCGTCGTTCAACACGATATAGCTCTCGGGAATGGTGTGCGTGCTGAGCTCGGTCGACGTCATGCAGAAGGCGGATGCATGGGCGGGCTGGGCGTTGACGATGGCGCCGACGTCGGGATTGCGCTCGTAGATGAGCGCGTGGAGGAGCGCGGTGCGGCTCGGGCGTTTGCCGGGTTCGCAGGCGCGGCGCGTGGCGACGACGAGGCCGGCAGGGTCGAGTTGCAGGCGGTCGCGGCGGCGCGGCGTGATGAGGAAGCGATCATTTTCCAGGCGCGCGGAGAACGAGCCGACGGTGCTGATGAGCAGGCGTTGTTGATAGGCGCGGTGGACGAAATCGCAGATCTGCGTGCGCAGTTCCTTCTCACGGTTGGAGGGCGGGAGCGCGGGGAGATCGGAGAAGTCGGGGACGGTTTTCTCGGAGAGTTCGGAGGCGGAGAGGGTCTTGATGTCGCCGAGGGAGGCGGCCTTCACGAGCGTCTGAGCGATGAACTCGAGTGTCTCAAAACGTTGAAAGGCGTCGTGCAGGTCAGTGCCGCCGATGACGACGCCGTGGTTTTCTAGCATCACACAATCGGCGCCGACGGCGAAGGTCTCGGCGATGTTTTTGCCCAGCTCCTCGCTGCCGGGACAGGCGTAGGGCGCGTAGGCGACCTTGCCGCAGACGGCGTTGGCGACGGTTTGCACGTGTGTATCGGGAAGTTTGCGACAGATACTAAAGGCGACGAGCGCGCCGGGATGCGCGTGGACGATGGCCTTGATGTCGGGACGGCGGCGGTAGATCTCGCGGTGGAAGGGAAACTCGGAGGATGGCGGGTGGAGACCGGTGCGTTTGCCGTCTGGGTGGACGCAGACGATGTCGGTAGGCTGGAGGCGGCCTTTATCGACGCGGGACGGTGTGATCCAGATGTCGCCGTTGGGGTCGAGGATCGACAAGTTGCCGCCCGAGGTGGTCGTCATCTTGTAGCGGTAGATGCGCGCCATGGTTTCGACGAGTTCGTCGCGTGGGTGGAGCCAGGTGGTGTCCATGGCTGCCAGATGCCGCCGGTCGGAGCGCGGAGTCAACGAGGGACAGCCGTTGCGCCAACCCTCGCGCAGCCTTGGGCAAAATCCGCTCAGGCCGGCTTGAAACGAATAAGGAAATTTTCTCCATTGTGCGGCCGGGGAGGGCTCGCATTGTCGCGCTTTTCTCTGCGTCCAGTGGCGACCGACGATCTTCTTCTCACACTCCAAACGACCTTCGGTTATCCGGCATTCCGGCCGTTGCAGCGCGAGATCATGGAGGCGTCGCTGGCGGGAAAAGATGTGTTTGCGCTGCTGCCGACGGGCGGTGGGAAGTCGCTGTGTTTTCAGATTCCGGCGCTGGTGCGCGGCGGGCTGACGGTGGTGGTGTCGCCGCTGATCGCGTTGATGAAAGATCAGGTGGACCAGCTGCAGGCGGCGGGTGTGGCGGCGACGTTTTTGAACTCGTCGCTCGATTCGGCGGAGGCGCGCTCGCGACTGGCGGGGCTGCATCGGGGCGAGTGGAAGCTGCTCTATGTGGCGCCGGAGCGGCTGATGCTCGATGGCTGGGCGAAGAATTTGAAGGAGTGGAACGTGACCGCGCTCGCGATCGACGAAGCGCATTGCGTGTCGGAGTGGGGCCATGATTTCCGGCCGGAGTTTCGACAGATCGCAAAGCTACGCGAGGTGTTGCCCGATGTGCCGGTGATGGCGCTGACGGCGACGGCGACGGAACGCGTGCGCGAGGACATCGTGAAGCACCTGAAGCTGAAGACGCCGGAGATTTTCGTGGCGAGCTTCAACCGGCCGAACCTCACGTACCGCGTGCTGCCGAAGGACGAACCGCTGAAGCAGATCATCGAGTTCGTGAAGAAGCGGGAGGACGAGAACGGGATCGTTTATTGCGGGAGTCGCGCGACGACGGAGCGCGTGGCCGAGGCGCTCGCGGGTCGCGGCTACGCGGCGAAACCGTATCATGCAGGCTTGGACGGCGCGGAGCGCGCGCGCAACCAGGAGCTGTTTCTACGCGATGAAGTGAAGATCGTGTGCGCGACGATCGCGTTCGGGATGGGCATCAACAAGCCGAACGTGCGTTGGGTAATCCACTACGATCTGCCGAAGAACATCGAAGGCTATTATCAGGAAACGGGGCGGGCGGGGCGCGATGGGCTGCCGGGCGATTGCCTGCTGCTGTTCAGCGGCGGCGATGCGGCGAAGCAGACGCACTTCATCGACGAGATGACGAACGAGCACGAGCGCAGCGTCGCGCGTGCTCAGCTGCGTCAGATGATGCACTACGCAGAGAGCGGCGGGTGCAGGCGCGAGGAGTTGCTAGGCTATTTCGGCGAGCAGTTCGCGGTGGATAATTGCGGGGCGTGCGACAACTGCTCGGAGCCGCGCGAGACGTACGACGGCACGGTGGCGGCGCAGAAATTTCTCTCGTGCATTTATCGCATACGGCAGGCGAGCCGCTTCGGCGCGGGGCTCAACCATGTGGTCGAAGTGCTCACGGGCGCGGACACGGAGAAGATCCGGCGCTGGGAACATGACCGGCTCACGACCTACGGGATCGGCAAAGAATTTTCGCGTCCGCAGTGGGCAGCGGTTGGGCGGGAGTTGATGCGGCTGGGCTATGTCGCGCAGAGCGAAGGCGAGTACGCGACGCTGGAGCTGACGAACGAAGGGATTGGCGTGTTGAAGACACGCCAGGCGATCACGCTGACGAAGCCGATGGCGCTGCCGAAGGTGCGGAAGATCGTGCGGCGCGAAGGCGACATCGAGTGCGACGAGATTTTGTTTAACCGCCTGCGCACGCTGCGCAAGAAGCTGGCCGACGAGCGGAAGGTACCGGCGTACGTGATTTTTGGAGACGCAACGCTGCGTCAGCTGGCGCGCGAATATCCGGTGAGCGAAAGCGCGATGGACGGGATTTTCGGTATGGGTGAAAAGAAGCGCGCGGAATTCGGCGAAGTCTTCGCGGCCGAGATCGCGAGCTATCTGGAGACGAACTCGCGGATGAGTTTTGGATGAGTGTCTGCGCGTGGCTGGCTGACAGTGAGGGGCGCGCAGATTGAAGGGATATCGTGGGGGGGATTTTGATTTTGGATGGGGCGGCACTTGCTAAGTGCCGTGCCGGAGCGGTCCGGCGCGGAGCGGCGAGTCAGGGATAACGTGGGCGGCGGAGGGGAACGCGAGCGAGGCCGCGCACGGCGTGCGGGCCCTACCTCGGAGGCATTGCGCGAGCCCTGCGGCGGAAATTAACTGTGGCGGAAGGCTTGGAGGGCGGAGACGAAGTCGTCGGGGATGCCGAAGTCGAAGCGCTGGCCACCCTTAATTTCGAGGGCGAGATAGCCTTCGGCCTGGCGCTGGAGTTCCTGGGCGCGGGTGAGCTGGAATTCGCCGCCGTCGCGAACGTTGTCGCGGATCATTTTGGCGAGGATGTCGTAGATCGAGGGGGCGAGGACGTGCATGCCGAACCAGCCGAGGAATTCGTCGGGGGCGAGTCCGTCGACACGGAGTTTGGCGCGGGCGGTGGCGACGTCGGGTTTTTCGATGATGAGATCGACGTCGATGAGCGCGGGATTTTCGGCGCGGCGGCGGCCGGCGATCGTGCCGTAGCCTTTGAGTTCGTGCGGGGCGATGCGGTTGACGGCGGAGACGGTTTTGGTCGCGCCGGTTTCGGCGGCGACGCGGGTGAGTTGGGAATGCGGAGATTCGGGGGAGCCGCGGAAGAGGTGGTCACCGAGGCAGAGGAGGACGGGCTGGCCGGCGGCGAAGTTGGCGGTCTGATACACGGCGTGGCCGAAGCCTTCCTGCGTGGTCTGGACGCGAAAGGTGAGGCGGTCGGCCCAGGCGCGCATCTTGTGGGCTTCGGCGAGGAGCTGCGGGTATTTTTCGAGGCGTTTCAGGTAGGCGTCTGAAGGGCCTTTGAAGTAGTCGCGGATGGTGGCGTCGTCGCCGGGTTGGACGATGATGCAGACTTCGTCGATGCCGGCAGCTTCGAGTTCGATGAGGTGATAGTGAAGGAGGGCGCGGCAGATGCCGTCTTTGCCGACGACGGGGAAGAGTTCCTTCATGACGGCGTGGGAGCCGGGGAAGTGGCGGGTGCCGAGACCGGCGGCGGGGATGACGGCTTTGCGGATGCGGGCGGAGGGCGATGCGGACATGAGGATTCGGAATGGTTACACAGAGATCACGGAGGAATACCGGAGGGCACAGAGGCGTGTAGGGAAGATCGAAACCCTTTCAGCTTTCTGAGAAGTGGGAATAGCCGATAGGCGCTGAATTAGAGCAACGTCTCTCCAACCTCTGTGAGTTCTCCGTGTGCTCTGTGTAACTGGTATTGAGGTTTGAAACTCAGGCGGGCTGCCAGCCTTTGGCGCCGAAGCGGTAGAGGCGGGAGCCGAATTCGACGGCGCCGGGGGAGGTGCCTTCGAAAATGTCGGGCATGCGGCCGATGCGTTGCGAGTATTCGCGAGCGATCTCGGGGACGTGTTCTTTGATAGCTTCGACGGTGCCGAAGATCGCGACGGTGCCGCCGGTGCCGCCGCCGGTGATTTTCGCGCCGTAGAGGCCGGCTTTCACGCCACGTTTGCGGACGAGTTCGACGAGGTAGTCGACTTCGGGGACGGAGAGGTCGCAGTTGTTTTGGTAGCTGGCGTGGCAGCCGTACATCAGTTCGCCGGCTTCGATGAGGGCGTTTTTGTCTCCGGCGGAAGCAGCGCGGAGGCGGTCCATGAATTTGAGGACGCGGTCGTTTTCGAAGATCGGGTGGGCGGTGGGGCCGGCGACGCGGTAGGTGGCGCCCGTCTGGATCTTGGTGACGGGGTCGTCGTGGGTTTTGTATTTCGCGAGGAAGTCGGCGCCGGTGATGCTCTCGGGGAGGTGGGCTTTGTAGTCGGCGGTGAATTCCTCGGGTGTGAGCTCGGTGAGGTAGCCGATGGGGGCGCGGCCGGATTTGGCGCGGAGGTCGTTGATGATGCGCTTGCCCATGAAGGCGCCGATGCGTGTATCCGCGTATGGGTTACCGGCGACGGAGTGGCGGACGAGGGAGTTGATGCCGACGAAGGCGGTGCCGGGTGGAATGGCGACTTCGCCGACGACGGCACCGGGGCGGCAGAGGATGTGCGTGAGGCGGCCCTGGCGGCCGAGGGCGACGGCGATCTGGTCCATGATGCCGCAGGGCGCGCCTACGACGTGGTTCTCGGCCATCTGGCCGAGTTGGGCGAGACGGTCGCCGCCGAGGGAGAGGCCAAGGTGGGCGCTGACGCAGGAGAGGACGGCGAGCTCGGTGGCGGCGGACGAGCCGATGCCGACATTCATCGGGACGGCGCTCATGAGGAGCAGGTTGAAGCCGTAGGGCATGCGGATGCCCTCTTCTTTGATGAGCGTGAAAATGGAGCCGCCGACATACGCGGCCCAGTTGACGAGCGGGTTGGAGTGGCAGACTTCGCGGACCTGCGAGTAGGGCGCGATGCCCTCGCCTTGGTAAAAGTAGTCGAGCGGGATGCGGGTTTCGACGGGGAGGCTGGGCTTGCCGCTTTGGACGGTGCGGATGCGGAGGGTGCGGTCGGTTCGGGGCTGGAGGGCGATGAGGGTGCCGCGGCCGAGGACGCCTTCGCAGACATTGGCGCCGGAGTAGTCGGCGATGCCTCCCATGACGTCGAGGCGGGCGGGGACGCGGGCGACGATAACTTCACCGGCGGTGAAGAAGCCGGCGAGGCCGGTGGGGTCGCTATTGGGTTTTTGGAGAAGGCGCTCGAACTCGGTGATTTCGTACGGCTGGGCGGCGGCGGTGGTCATAGATGGACCGAGAAGAGAAGGGGCCGGGGCCGGGGCGTCAATTTTTCGGATACCGGGGGATGGATGAGGCGGGGGTAAGGGCGGGGCGAGGGGAGGTAGAAAGTCGGGCGGAGGTCGGATTTTTGGACAGGATAACGGGATTTGCAGGATTGGGGGAGCGCGCGGGGAGAACGTTTAACGCTCAACATTCAACGCTGAACGCTCAAGGGATGATGGGCGCGAGCCGATGCTCGGGGAAAGGCGGTGCCGGGGGACACCGCAGTCTAACCGGCGGGGTTAAGGCTAACCCGCCCTACCTTCGCAGGCGGAGAGAGAGCACGCTGGTCTATGGGGAAGGAGCCGGAATGGCGTCGCGCGAGCGCGAGCCCTACGGGTCAGAAATCGATGCCGCGTTGGGCTTGGATGCCGGCTTTGAAGGGGTGTTTGATTTCGCGCATCTCGGTGACGAGGTCGGCGAGGTCGATGAGCTCGGGTTGCGCGCCGCGACCGGTGATGACGATGTGCTGGTGTTCCTGTTTCGCGCGGAGGGCGGTGAGGACTTCGTCTTTGGGGAGGTAGTCGTAGCCGAGGACGATGTTGAGTTCGTCGAGGAGGACGAAGGCGTAGTCGGGATTGGCGAAGTAGCTGAGCGCGAGGTTCCAGCCTTCGCGGCAGCTGGCGATGTCGGTGGCGCGGTTCTGGGTGTCCCAGGTGAAGCCGTCGCCGACGCGGTGCCAGGCGAGGTTGGGGCCGCGCAGGAGTTTTTCGACGGGGTCGGCGCCACTTTTGATGAACTGGATGACGGCGCATTTTTTCCCGAAGGAGAGCATGCGGGTAAGCATGCCGAAGGCGGCGGTGGTTTTGCCTTTGCCGTCGCCGGTGTGGACGATGAGGAGGCCGCGTTTTTCTTTAGCGGCGCGCATCTTGGCGTGCATCTCGGATTGGAGGGCTTCCATCTGGGCGCGGTGGTCTTCGTTGGAGGCGGAGGGTGGGCGGGGAGTCATGGCGGGGAGATATTTTCGATTTTGGAATCTCGATTTTCGATTGGAGGAGCTGAGGCGGGCGGAAGTGCGGGTGCGTGCGAGCATGCCGGCCGACGGGGGAATTTTTTAAGGTAGTTCGAGGGTGAGGCCGGGAGTTTCGCGTGCCCGGACGCCGAATACGTCGAGGAGGAGCCCGGGGGTGAGGACGTCGGTGGGTTTTCCGGCGGCGCGGAGGCGGCCTTTGTCGAGGACGACGACATAGTCGAGGCAGTGGGCGGCGCGGAGGTCGTGGAGCGACATGAGCACGGTGGCGCCGGCGCGGGTGAGGTGGTGGGCGCGGGCGAGGACTTCGAGGGCGTGGCGCGGGTCGAGCGGGGCGAGGGGTTCGTCCCAGAGCTGTATTGGGGCGGCGGTGACGAGGGAGCGGGCGAGGAGGACGCGTTGACGTTCGCCGCCGGAGAGCTGGTTGACGGGGCGTTCGGCGAGGGCGGTGAGATCGAGTTGGGCGAGGGCGTCGTCGATGCCGCAGTCATCGTCGCCGTGGGCGTAGCGGCCTTGGGCGACGACAGAGCGGACAGTGAAGCCGAATTCGAAGCGGGCCTCTTGCGGAATCCAGGCGGCGAGGCGGGCGCGTTCGGTGAAAGAGATTTCTGAGAGGGGGCGGTTGTGCCAGGTGACGGCGGCGGGGAAGGTGGAGGGAAGTGGGATGAGGCCGGCGGCGACTTGGAGGAGGGTGGATTTGCCGGAGCCGTTGGGGCCGATGAGGCCGGCGAGCGTGCCGGACGGCAGCGACAGGGAGACGTCGTGGAGGCGGCCGGGGACGGTGGCGGATTTGAGGGTGAGAGCGGTCATGTTACCTGCGAATTTTTTAACCACGGATTACTCGGATGGGCACGGATGGGGGAGGTCGGAATTTTGACAGGATTAAGAGGATGAACAGGATTGGAGCGGGGAACGTGGTCAGGATTTTTTTCTCAGGAGCCAGAGGAAGAAGGGGCCGCCGATGAGGGAGGTGACGATGCCGACGCGGAGGCCGCCGGCGAAACGGCCGAGTAGGTCGCACGCGATCATGAATGCGGCGCCGCCGATGAGGGAGAGCGGGAGGAGGCGTTTGTGTTCGGCGCCGAAGAGGAGTCGGAGGATGTGGGGGACGATGAGGCCGACGAAGCCGATGGAGCCGGAGACGGCGGTGGCGAGGGCGGTGAGGAGGGTTGAGAGAATGAGCAGCGCGGCGCGGAGGCGGCGGACGTCGACGCCGAGGCTTTGGGCTTCGCGTTCGCCGAGGCTGAGGAGGTCCATCGGGCGGCCGAGCGGGAGGAGGCAGAGCGCGGCGATGACGATGGGAAGGGCCATGAGGACGTGTTCCCAGGAGCGGTCTTCGAGTCCGCCGATCATCCAGAAAATGATCTGTGCGTTGCGTTCGTAGCTGAGCGTGAAGTTGGAGAGGACGTAGCTGACGACGGCACCGAGGAGGGCGTTGAGGGCGATGCCGGCGAGGAGAAGGCGTTCGGTGCTGGCGCCCTGGCGGGCGAAGAGGATGACGGCGTAGGTGGCGATGAAGGCACCGATGGTGGAGGCGGCGGGGAGGATGAAGAGCGATGACGCGGCCCAGCCGGTGCCGATGGCGATAACGGCTCCGGCGGCTCCGCCAGTGCTGACGCCGAGGAGTCCGGGGCTGGCGAGGCTGTTGCGGAAGTAGGCTTGCATGACGAGTCCGCTGGCGGAGAGCGCGGCGCCGACGAGGGCGGCGATGCAGAGACGAGGAAGGCGGATGTGGTAGAGGATGGTGGCGGCGAGTTCGTCGTGATGTGTAAGGCCGGACCAAATACGCACGGGAGAGAGGGGGAGGTCGCCGAACGCGAGGGAGCCGAGCGCGGCCAGGCCGAGGGCGAACGCGGCGAGGGGGAGGGCTGAGCGTTTGGCACGGGTGGTCATGCGACGATTTTGTTAAGCGCAAAGACGCTAAGACGCGAAGATAGGGGGTGATGGGGACACTTAGCTTTTGGGTGTCAGTTCAACGGAAGAGGTCGGGGTGGAGTTGGCGGGCGAGGTGTTCGTAGGCGGCGACGCGGTGGTGGGTGACGGCGCTGAGGTGCCAGGGGCCGAGAAGGGCGGCGCGTTTTTCGCGGATGGCGGACATGAACTGGTAGGGCGGGAGTTTCAGGAAGGGGGCGAGGGCGGAGTCGAGGTCGTCGCCCGAGACGACGACGCGTTCGATGGGCCAGGTGAGCATCTGCTCGTTGGGCGGCGGGACGTGGCCGGTGAGTTTGCCGAGAGTGGCTGCGAGGTTTTCGGCTCCCGCGTGATCGCAGAGGTCTTGGAATGTTGTATTCGATCCGCCGATGACGCCGTAGGTGGACGGGGCGATGACGCGGAGGGGACGGACGTTTTTGAGTTTTGCGGCGAGAGCGGCGACGCGTTGCTCGCAGTCGGCGATGAGGGTCTCGGCTTTTTTCTCGGCGGCGGGGCCGAGTTCGCGGGCGAGGGCGCGGAGGCTGGCGTAGGCGTCGGCGAGCGATTCGTATTTTTCGAGGACGAAGACTCGCACGCCGGCGCGGCGGACTTGGGAGACGAGTTCGGCGCGGCTGTAGTTGGCGACGAGGACGAGCGTGGGGGAGAACTTGAGGGCGTTCTCGGCGTCGCCGTTTTGATCGAGTTGCGGGTAGGCGGCGGCTTCGGCGGAGATCGCGGAGAATTGAGGATCGCAGGCGAGATGACTGAGGGCGGCGATTTGGGACGGCTCGGCGAGGGCGAGGAGGAGTTCGTCGGTGCCGACGGTTTGGGAGACGACGCGGATGGGGGCGGGCGTGGAGGCGATGGTTTCGGACGCGCGCGATGAGAGGCAGGCGCACGCGAAGGCGAGGGCGAGCGAGAGTGAGAGGAAGAAGGGCTGAAGCGGACGGGGCATTTTGGGGGGACAGGATTTACGGGATTAACAGGATTTCGGAAGAAAGCGTGGAGTGAATTTCTGAAGGAGGAAACGGAGGGAGTGGAGAGAGGAGAAGGTAGGGCGGGTTTGGTGTGGTGCGGTGACGCGATGTCGAACCGGCGGGGTTAAGGCTAACCCGCCCTACCTCGGAGTTAGAATTTCCAGTCGAGGGAGGTGTAGACGGCGCGGGGGGCGGAGGGGTAGCCGGCGACTTCCCAGTATTCTTCATCGAGGGCGTTTTCGATGCGGAACTTCACGGTGACAGTTTCGTTGATGGCGTAGCTGGTGTACACGCGTGTTGTCGTGAAATCTTCGAGACGTGTGGTGACGTTGAGGACGCGGTCGGACTCGAAGTGGACGCCGGCGCCGAGGAGCCAGGTGCTCGTGAGCTGGTACTGGGCGTCGAGGTCGGTGATGTGACGGGGGCGGCGGGGGAGGCGGGCGTGGGGCGTGGTGCCGATGTCGAACGCGTCGGTGTAGGTGTAGGCGGCGCGGAGCGTGACGGGCTCGATTGGTCGGGCGGTGAGGGCGAGTTCGACGCCGTCGGAGCGGGCGCGGCGGATGTTTTCGGCGACGTACTTGAAGGTGGTCATCGAGAAGTTGCTCACGATGAGGTCGCGGAAGTCGTTGCGGAAGTAGGTGAGGCTGGCGGTGAGTTTGTCGCCAAGGAGTTGTTGGTCGATGCCGGCGTCCCAGCCTTTGGATTTCTCGGGGCCGATGGCGGGGCTGGGTCCGTACCAGGGTTCGGAGCCGTAGCGGTTGACGACGGTGGGTGCTTTGAAGCCGGTGCCGTAGGTGGCGCGGAGTTTGGTGCCCGTTTTCTCGATACGGTAGGCGGCGCCGGTGCGCCAGGTGTCGGCGCGTTCGGTGAGGTCGTAGTCATCCGTGCGGACTCCGGCGTCGATGGTGAGGTTTTTCACAGGCTCGACGGAGGCGTTGAGGTAGGCGCTCTTCAGGTCGTCATCGAGTTCCTGGCCGCCGGAGGAGTAGGCGGATTTTTCGGCGTTGGCGCCGGCGACGAGGCGGAGCCAGGAGGTGGCGTCCCAGGTGTTTTGCCAGTCGAGGATCTGGCGGGTGTTGCGGGAGTAGAAGTTGGAGGACGGGCCGTATTGTTTGTCGGTCCAGATGTACTCGTTCTGGTGCCAGCCGAGGGTGAGGCGGGAGGCGAAAGTGGCGCCGGGAGACCATTGGGCGTAGGTCGTGACGAGGTGGTTGCGGTCCTCGGCGCGGCCATTGGCAACGAACACGGTGGAGCCGATCTCGTCGTAGAAGCCGCGCTGGCCGCGGAGCGTGGCGCCGACGAGGAATTGGGAGGCGGGGAGAGCTTCGACGCGGGTGGAGTAGGCGAGGGATTTGAAGCCGTTATCGGGACGGAAATTATCGGACTCGTCGTAGCCGAGGGAGGCGCTGTAGCGGACGGGGCCGGTGCTGCCGTGGGCGGAGGCGGAGGCACCGAGTGTATCGAAAGATCCGGCACGCGCCTGGAGGAGGCCGTGAGTTTCACCTTCGTGGGTGGCGGCGGTTTCGAGAAGGATGACGCCGCCGATAGCGGAGCTGCCGTAGAGAGTGCTTTGGGGGCCGCGGAGGATTTCGAGGCGGTCGAGTCCACCGAGGTCGGCGGCGCCGAGGAAGCCGGTGTAGTGGGCCTGGGCGGTGTTCATGCGGACGCCGTCGACGAAGAAGAGGACGTGGTCGGCTTCGGTGCCGCGGATGTAGACGGAGGCTTGGGAGCCGCGGCCGCCGAGGGAGACGAGGCTGATGCCGGGTGTGCGGTCGAGGGCGTCTTGCAGCGAGAGGATCTGGGCGGAGTTGAGGTAGCCGAGGTCGTGGCTGGTGACGGAGCTGGGCGTGTTGGCGAGGCTCTGGGAGGAGCGGGTCGCGGAGACGACGATGGTGTCGAGTTTTTCAACGGGGCCACGCGGCGCGAGGTGCGCGAGCTGGCGGGGGGCGTCGGTTGACGCGGTTTGGGCGAGCGCGGAGGCGGAGGTCGCGAGCGCGCAGGCGATGGCGAGGGTGGACCGGCCCGCGAGGCGGGGCAGCGAGGTGGGAGGCATGTGTGTTGGTCTGTCTTAACTAAAGTAAGAGCAGACAACACGGCGACCGACCTGAGTGGGGCGGGCGCGCGCGAAGGCGCTGCTCTCACGCTTCATTTTTGCGATGAAGTTTTCGAATCCACCGCGCGCAAAAGTTTCGCGGCGGACGCGTGAGTGCCTGAGGCATGGGTGTTCGGACTCCGCATGTGTGGCGTACGCGTTTTCGCGCGCGCCTGCCTCCGCTCCGCCTTCACCGGGTGCGAACCCGATTGGCTTGGCCGCGCGGCTGTGAACCGCACGGGAGAGCTTTGGACTGATGCGTTACCGCAGCGCAACTGTGGCCGGTTTTCACGGCCTTCCCCTGTTGCCTCGGGCTTTCAAAAGAACGGCTGACGTCGGTGGTGAGCATCCGTCGCGGGAAGCGGTGCGCGCAACGCCGGTGTTTGGGCGTTTCTTGCGAAGCTTTCCGCGTCGGCTGTCTTGCCCCGGGGTGAACCGGAAACCAGCGTCGACGGGCTGAGGTGAAGACAGACGACGCGGCGCTTGCCAAGAACATATCTTTGAATCTTGATGCGACGATATATCGAAAATCCCATGGCTAATCTTCTTCCAGAATCGTCGTCTTTTGCGGAGTTGCGCGCGCTGTTTGCCGGGCGGATCGCGGTGCTGGACGGGGCGATGGGCTCGATGGTGCAGACGTATGGGTTGAGTGAGGCGGACTTTCGCGGGGAGCGGTTCAAGGCGTTTCCGCACGATCTGAAGGGGAACAACGATCTGCTGTGTCTGACGCGGCCGGACATCATCGAAGAGATTCATTTCAACTACTTCGCGGCGGGGGCGGACATGGTGGAGACGAACACGTTTAGCACGACGACGATCGGGCAGGCGGACTATCATCTGGAGGAGATCGTGACGGAGCTGAACCTGGCGGCGGTGGCTTGCGCGAAACGCGCGGCGAAGCGGGCGGAGGCGGCGACGCCGGGGCGACGGTGTTTTGTGGCGGGCGCGATCGGGCCGTTGAACCGGACGCTGTCGATGTCGCCCGATGTGAACCGGCCGGACTTTCGGGCGGTGAGTTGGAAGCAGGTCGTCGATGCGTACACGCAGCAGATCCGTGCGCTGATCGAAGGCGGCGTGGACGCGCTGTTGATCGAGACGATTTTCGACACGCTGAACTCGAAGGCGGCGCTGTTTGCGGCGGAAGGTGTTTTTGAAGAGATCGGGCGGCGGCTGCCGGTGATGATCTCGGTGACGATCACGGATGCGTCGGGGCGGACGCTCTCGGGGCAGACGACGGAGGCGTTTTATAATTCGATCCGTCATGCGAAGCCGTTTTCGGTGGGCATCAACTGTGCGCTCGGTGGGCGCGCGATGAGGCCGTACATCGAGGAACTCGCGCGCGTGGCGGACTGTTATGTGACGTGTTATCCGAACGCGGGGTTGCCGAATGCGTTTGGCGGATACGATGAGACACCGGCGGACATGGCTGAGGTGTTGAAAGAGTTTTCCGAGGCGGGGCTCGTTAACATGGTCGGCGGATGCTGCGGATCGACGCCGGCGCATATCGGCGCGATTGCGAAGGCGGTGCGTGGGCTGGCGGTGCGGAAGTTGCCGGAGATTCCGGTGGCGATGCGGCTCAGCGGGCTGGAGCCGTTGCTCGTGGGCTGAGCGCGCGGACGGAAATTTAACCGCAGAGGACGCAGAGAGCGCAGAGTACGGAAATGAGTGAGAAATTTTTATCTCAAGTACCGGTTTTTGAATCGGCGTTTGCGACGGTGACTCGGCGCGGGCGGCATGTCGTGGCTGCGTTGAAGGAGCCGGCGTTGGTGCTCAGCACGTGCGCGCGGAATGGCGGGACGCGGGGCGATGTGCGGTTTTTGGTGAATCACCAGAGCTGCGAAGGGGCGAAGGATCAGGCGCGGGCGGATTTGATCAATGGGTTGGGGCCGGTGGGTTATCAGGGGCATGTGTGCGCAGAGCTCGGGCTCGCGCCGGAAGCGACGGCGGTGATGGGGACGGCGGCGAACATGCAGTATTTGGGCGTGGTGACGCGGACGTGGTCGGATCTCGCGGTGACGGCGATCGTGTCGGCTGGCGTGAGCGGGAACGCGGGGTGCGCGGGAGATCAGGCGCATTATGACGAGGTGAATGGGGCTTGGGTGAAGACGTCGGAGCGGGCGGAGGCGTGTGAGTTGCGGCGCGATGGCGTCGGTCGAGAGAAAGAGAGTTTTGAGGCGAAGCCGGCGGGGGTGGTGAATGGGACGATCAATACGCTGGTGTTGTTTTCGGCGCCGTTGAACGCGACGGCGCTGGCGCGCGCGGTCGTGACGATGACCGAGGCGAAGACGAGTGCGCTGATGGAGCTGGCGGTGGGGAGCAGGTATTCGACGCGGATGGCGACGGGAACGGGGACGGATCAATTTGCGCTGGCGGCTCCGGTGAACGGTGCGACGTTGCGGACGTGGACGGGGCATCACGCGAAGGCGGGCGAGTTGATTGGCGACGCGGTGCGGGCGGCGACGCTCGAGGCACTACGCTGGCAGAATGGATTGGAGGCGAGTTACACGCGGTCGGTGTTTCACGCGTTGGGGCGGTTTGGCGTGAAGGAAGAGACGTTGAAGACGGCACTGGCGAAACGGTTGTCGGCGGAGGAGTACACGCTGTTATCGGCGAACTGGCTGGCGGTGATTCATGAGCCGCAGGTTTCGGCGGTGGGGTATGCGATCGCGGCGGTGATTGATCGCGTGCAGTTCGGGACGCTCGGGGCGTCGGTCGCGCACGAGGCGTTGCTCAATCAAGCGGCGTTGCTGGCGGTTGGGCTTGCGGCGCGGGCGGAGTGTTTTGCGGAAGTGCGTGCGACTCTGGCGAACGAGGCGGCTTTCTCGCGAAGGAGCGAAGGATGCGAAGGGGCGGAAGTGTGGAGTGGGAGTGGCGTGGTGACGGAGATTGTGGCGGCGGCGTTTGCGGCTGGGTGGAGATTGAAGTGGAAGCAGCCGGACGGCGGGGCGTTTAGTCGGAGCGGGGGAGATGATACGATGTACCTCGGAGGTCGGGGATGAGCGTGATTTTTCAGACGCTTGAAACGGTGACGGGATTTTTTGAGCCGCGGTTTTTGCTGTGGGCGGCGATCGGACTCGGGCTGGATGCGTTGATTGGGGATCCGGTGTTTCGGCTGCATCCGGTGAGGGTGCTCGGGAATTTGTTGAGCGCGTTTGAGTGGATGCTTTTTCGCGTGGGATTGAATGGCTACGCGGGTGGCGTGATTTTGTTTTTAGCGCTCGTGGCTACTGTGTTGTCGGTGTGCGTCATGTTTTTGGCGGCAGCAGCGGCGTGGCATCCGTGGGCGCTGGATGTGGCGGCGGGCGCGGTGTTGTGGGCGTGTTTTGCGCTGCGGGATTTGATCGCGCATGGGGAGCGCGTGGCTCGGGCGGTGGCGAAGGGAGATGTGGTCGGCGCGCGGGCGGCGATTGCGATGTTGGTCGGGCGCGACACGGAGAAGATGGATACGCGGGCGTGTGGGCGGGCGGCGGTGGAGAGCGTGAGTGAGAATCTCGTCGATGGGGTGTTGTCGCCTCTGGTTTACGCGGTGGCGTTTGGGCCGTTAGGCGCGGTGGTCTACAAAATCATCAGCACGATGGACAGCATGGTGGGTTATAAGACGGAGCGGTATCTCCGTTTCGGCTGGTGTGGGGCGCGGCTGGATGATGTGGCGAATTTCCTCTGGGCGCGTTGGAGCGCGGTTTTGATCAGCGGGCTGGGCGCAGTCGTGCCGGGTTGCTCGGCGCGGAAAGCGTGGCGCTCGGCGCTGGCGGGGCATGCGCTGGTGCCAGGACCGAATAGCGGCTGGCCCGAGGCGGCGACGGCGGGTGCGATTCAGCGGCGGTTGATCGGGCCGATTTATAAGAATGGCGCGCTCGTGGCAGATGTGTGGCTGGGCGATCCGGCGGATCCTGCTGGTGCGGATGCGGGCGATCTGCGGCGCACTTATGTGTTGGTTGTACTGGCGACGCTCGCCACCTTTGCTGTGAGCGCGGTTGTCTCGCGAGTTTTGCACCCCGAATTATTCTCACTGTGAACAAAGCATCCGGCTCAAACTTCCTCGTCGTTGGCGAGCGTACCAACATCACGGGATCTCCGAAATTCGCGAAGGCGCTGAAGGCGGGCGATTGGGCGGCGTGCTTGGAGATCGCGCGTCAGCAGGTCGAAAGCGGCGCGAACGTGATCGATATCAATGTCGATGAGGCGCTCATCGACGGTGAGACGACGATGGTAAAGTTTTTGAACCTCATCGCAGCGGAGCCGGACATCACGAAGGTGCCGGTGATGATCGATTCATCGAAGTGGTCGGTGCTCGAAGCGGGACTGCAATGCCTGCAGGGCAAGGGCATCGTGAACTCGATTTCGCTGAAGGATGGCGAGGCGGAGTTTTTGCGGCGCGCGAAGTTGATCATGCGCTACGGCGCGGCGGCGGTTGTGATGGCGTTTGACGAGCAGGGGCAGGCGGCGACGCGCGATGACAAGGTGCGCATCTGCACGCGCGCGTACAAATTGCTCACGGAGCAGATTGGGTTTCCGCCGGAGGATATTATTTTCGATCCGAACATCCTCACGGTCGCGACGGGCATCGAGGAGCATAACAACTACGCGGTCGATTTCTTCGAGGCGACGCGGATCATCAAGCAGACGCTACCGCATGCAAAAGTTTCAGGTGGCGTGTCGAACGTTTCGTTTTCGTTCCGCGGCAACAATCCTGTGCGCGAGGCGATTCACACGGCATTTCTTTATCATGCGATCCGCGAAGGCATGGACATGGGGATCGTCAACGCGGGGATGCTTGGGAACTACGACGAGATTGAGCCCACGTTGCGCGATTACGTGGAAGACGTGCTGCTTAACAAACGGCCGGACGCGACGGATCGCTTGGTGAAGTTTGCCGATGAGCTGAAAGCGAAGCAGGGCGGCGTGGCGAAGACCGAGGTAAAGGAAGATCTCGCGTGGCGAAATCAGTCCGTTGAAGAGCGCATGAAACACGCGCTCGTGAAAGGGCTCGATGCGTTTGTCGATCAGGATACGGAAGAGTGTCGGCAGAAGTATGCGCGGCCGCTCGATATCATCGAAGGGCCGTTGATGGACGGCATGCGTGTGGTCGGTGATTTGTTTGGCGCGGGAAAAATGTTTCTCCCGCAGGTCGTGAAATCGGCGCGCGTGATGAAGAAGGCGGTGGCTTATCTGACGCCGTTCATGGAAGAGGAGAAGAAGCGCGCGGCGGCGGCGGGGCAGGCGACGCGCGCGCAGGGGAAATTTCTCATCGCGACGGTGAAGGGCGACGTACACGACATCGGCAAGAACATCGTTGGCGTGGTGCTGGCGTGTAACAATTATGAGGTCGTCGATCTCGGCGTGATGGTGCCGTGCGACAAGATTTTGGCGAAGGCGAGGGAGATCGGGGCGGATGTGATCGGGCTTTCGGGGCTGATCACGCCGTCGCTCGACGAGATGGTGCATGTGGCGAAGGAGATGAAACGCGAAGGGTTTACCGTGCCGCTGTTGATCGGCGGGGCGACGACGAGCCCGGCGCATACGGCGGTGAAGGTGGCGCCGGAGTATGAGCACGGCGTCGTGCATGTGCTCGATGCGTCGCGCGTGGTGAACGTTGTGAGCTCGCTGCTTTCACCGGATCAGAAACCGGCGTTTCTGGCGGATGTCGTGGCGAAGCAGAATCGGCAGCGCGAGGAGTTCGCGGCGCGGCGGGCGCGGAAACCGTTGTTGTCGCTCGCGACGGCGCGGGAGCGGAAGCAGACCTTTGATTGGGCGACGGTGGATATTCCGCGTCCGGAGTTTTTGGGTGCGAAGGTGTACGATCCGGTGCCGCTCGAGGACATCGTGCCGTTTATCGACTGGGGTCCGTTCTTCAGCGCGTGGGAATTGCACGGGCGGTTTCCGCAGATTCTGGAAGACGAAGTCGTCGGTGCAGAGGCGAAGAAGCTGTTTGCCGACGGGCAGAAGCTGCTCGCGCAGATCGTGCGGGAGAAACGGTTCACGGCGAAGGCGGTGATCGGTTACTGGCCGTGCAATGCGGTTGGCGACGACATCGAGATTTATTCGGACGAGCAGCGGACGAGCGTGGTCACGCGTTTCCATCAGCTGCGCCAGCAACTCGAGAAACCGGCGGATCAGTTTAATCACTGTCTGGCGGACTATGTGGCGCCGAAGGACAGCGGGCGCATCGACTACATGGGCGGCTTCGCGGTGACGGCGGGGCACGGCGTCGAGGATTTCGCGGCGGAGTTTCGCGCGAAGACGGACGACTATAACGCGATCATGGCGCAGGCGCTCGGCGATCGTCTCGCGGAGGCGATGGCGGAAATGTTTCACAAACGTGCGCGCGAAGCCGTTGGTTTCGGCAAGACGGAGAACCTGAGCTACGAGGAGCTCATCCGGGAAAAGTATCGCGGGATTCGTCCGGCGCCGGGTTATCCGGCGTGTCCCGATCACACGGAGAAACCGATCTTGTTCGAGCTGCTCGGTGTCGAGAAGGCGACGGGCATCAAGCTCACGGAGAGTTGCGCGATGTACCCGGCGAGCAGCGTGAGCGGCTGGTATTTCAATCATCCGGACTCGAAGTATTTCGGCGTCGGCAAGATCGCGAAGGACCAGATCGACGACTACGCGAAGCGCAAAGGGCAGAGCGTGGCCGAGACGGAGAAGTGGCTCGGGCCGTATCTGGATTATGATCGGGGTTGAGGAGAGTTCGATATGACCAAGCTGGCCTGTCTACTTCTAGTGGTTGCCGCCCTTTTTGGCGGATGTGCATCGAATGAGGACGATCTGTTTCGCCCGTTGAATCGCGAAGGGAAGCGCGCGCTTGCGCAGCGGTTGGAACCTGACGCAAAATTGATCGAAGAGCTCTTTACTGGTGTCCATGTCGCTCAAGTTGACGCGGTTGATCCTAACATCAATGGCACGAAGGGCCAGAGTGCTGCATTGAACGATGCGGAAACGATTAAAAATCTCGGTGGTGCAATCGCAGCAGCGATAAGGGATCACGACGGAGTAACTGCGGTATGCTGGAATCCGAGACATGCGATCTGGCTCCAGAAGGGCGAAAGACGAGTCTTGGTCGTGATCTGCTACGAGTGTCAGAAGGGTTATATCAAGGAGGCTGGTGAAAGCCGTGATTTTTCGATCAGCAGGAGTGGAGAAAAAGCCTTTGATGAGGTTCTCCAGAAGCTTGGATTAAAAAAGGTCCTTTGAGTTGAGGAAGGCTCGGACCAGAGGTCCGGCCCTACAACGGAAACAGAAAACGCGCACGGAGTGCGCGTTCCACCTGCCAAGCCGAGGCTCGCCGATGAAAGCGCTGCCGAGGCACCGCACTCCATGTTTTAAGCGGGGCGGGGTGAGAGCACCCCGCCTACATCGAAGAAGACTAGCTGTTGTCGCCGTCGAGCATCCGGCCGAGGCCGCCTAGGGCGGAGCCTTCTTCGCGGCCGCCGCGACCCGCGGCGACGATGCGGCCGGCGAGGCGGGAGAAGGGAAGTGATTGCAGCCAGACTTTTCCGGGGCCGCGCAACGTTGCGAAGAAGAGGCCTTCGCCGCCGAAGAACGCGGTTTTAATGCCGCCGACCATCTGGATGTCGTAGTCGACCGAGGGCTGGAAGCCGACGATGCAGCCGGTGTCGACGCGGAGGGTTTCACCGGGTTGGAGCGTGCGTTCGTAGAGCGTGCCGCCGGCGTGGACGAAGGCCCAGCCGTTGCCCTGGAGGCGTTGCATGATGAAGCCCTCGCCGCCGAAGAGGCCGGTGCCGAGGCGTTTTTGGAAGGCGATGCCGACGCTCACGCCTTTGGCGGCGCAGAGGAATGAGTCTTTTTGCGTGATGAGTTCGCCGCCGAGTTCGGCGAGGTGGAGCGGGATGATTTTGCCGGGGTAGGGAGCGCCGAAGGCGACGCGGCGTTTGCCGGAGCCCTGGTTTTGAAAAACGGTCATGAAGAGAGACTCGCCGGTGAGGAGGCGTTTGCCGGCACCGAGGAGCGAATTCAGGAAGCCGCGGTTTTGTTGCGAGCCGTCGCCGAAGATCGTCTCCATGGCGATGTTGTCGTCCATGAACATCATACCACCGGCCTCGGCGACGACGGCTTCGCTGGGATCGAGTTCGATTTCGACGAACTGCATGTCGTCGCCGTGGATCTTGTAGTCGATTTCGTGCATGGGATTCATGGGAGGAGAAGCGGTGAAAAGGGAGGCGGTGGGATTTTGTTGGGGAGTGAAAGACTGAACACGGGAGGGGGCGGGAAGTTGCAGTGGGGGGTACTAAGAAATAGGAAGGCGTCTCGCGAAGGGACGAAGGGCGCGAAGGAGGCATGCGAAGCATGGGGCGTGTTTTGGACCACGGATTTCGCGGAGGGCACGGATGAGGGCGGGAAGTTTTTTATCGCGGAAACGCGGAGGCGCGGAAGTTTTGAAACAGAAGATAACGAAGAGGTGTTGGTTTTCTTGGTCGGGGCTTCGGTAGGGGCGGTTTTATTTTTGGGGGGAGCGGGTGGAGGTGGGGCGGCACTTGCTAAGTGCCGGTCCGTGGTGGGCGGTGTGCCGGCGAGTGCGGGGGGAATGGGGTGAGGCGGTGTTCTCGCGCGGGCAGAGTCGCACCGGCGCGTCAGGGACAACGCGCCCTACCTCGGACTCTAAATTGGGCGGGTGGCTGCGGGCCCCTTGACAACGAAAGTGTGCATTTCACGGTCGGGGGACGGTTATGAAGAAAAATAGCGTGACGTCGTTTTGCTTTCGCGCGTCCGGTTTTGCCGCGGCGTTTTTCGTTTTGAGCACGGGCGCATTTGCGCAGGCGCAGGCACAGCAGACGGCAGCGGCACCGGTTGTGGCGGAGGGTCCGAAAACGCCGGTGGAGCTGAGTCAGGCGGAGTTGTTGAAGGCGTATTTGCAGGTGAAGGAGGAGCTGCATGCGACGCAGCTGGCGGTGGCGAACACGCGGCTGGAGGCGGAGACGGCGGCGAGTGCGCAGGCGAAGGCGTTGATGGAGAAAATCGATGCGATGAAGGTGTCGTTCGAGGCGGAGCGGGATCGTCAGCGGATGGACTGGCAGCAGGCGGAGGCGGAGCGTTCGTGGCAGCGGGCGGAGGCGGAGGAGTTTAACCGGCTGGTGTTTTGGATTGGGGGAGTTTTTGGAGCGGTGGGGTTGCTGGCGGTGCTGGTGACGCCGTGGCTGCAATGGCGGTCGTTGAACCGGTTTGTTGAGCGCAAGGAGCAGCGGTTGCTGCTGGCGAGCCAGAGCGGAAGCGGCGGGCTGGCGTTGACAGAGGGCATGATCGCGGGAGCGGACAAGGCAGTGGAGCTTTCGAACCAGCGGTTGTTGTCGGTCGTGGAGCGGATGGAAAAACGTATCCAGGAGTTGGAGGGGGCGTCGGTGGCGGCGTTGCCGGGTGCTTCGCAGACTGCGGCGAACGCGAAGCCGACGGCGGTCGGCGGGGAGGGCGAGTTGTCCGGGAACAAGGCGCTGGCGGCGAGGCCGGCGCGAGCGGCGGCGGATGAGGAAAATCCGGTGGCGGTGCTGCTCGGCAAAGGGAGTTTGTTGCTGGAGTTGAACCGGGCGCGCGAGGCGATCGCGTGTTACGACGAGATTCTGCGGACGGAGCCGGCGAATGCGGAGGCGCTGGTGAGGAAGGGTTCGGCGCTGGAGCAGCTGCGGCGCGATGAAGAAGCGCTGGAGTGCTACGATGCGGCGATCCGTGCGGATAAGCGGAAGACGCTCGCGTATCTCTACAAGGGCGCGGTGTGCAACCGGCTGGAGCGGTACGCGGAGTCGGTCGCGAGCTATGAGCAGGCGCTGAAGGTGGAGCGGGCGGGGGCGTGAGGTGGAAGTCTGAAGGTTGAAGGCCGAACGCCGAATGGCGAAGGAAGCCGGCGAGGGTTGTGAGTGAGGGGCGGGGAGATTTTGACCACGGATTTCACGGAGGTCACGGATGGTGGCGTATGAATTTTATCGCGGAAACGCGGAGACGCGGAAGGTCCGAAGTTTTGGACAGGATTTACAGGATGAACAGGATCGGGGGCGTCTGGGGCCGCTCTTGATAAGTGCCGGTCCGGCGCAGGGCGCAGTCACGCGGTGTTTGCGCTATCGGCTCGAGAAGCGCGGGTGACGGCGGATGCGGGGTTAGTTGGACTCGAAGCGGCTGCGTTCGAGTTGCTGGCGGGCGAGGGTGATGCTGGCGCCGAGGAGGTGGCGGTTGATTTCGCCTTTGTCGGCGAGCCTGGCTTCCAGTTCGGCGATGCGTTTTTCGTAGGCTTGAATGCGTTCTTGAAGAGGGGCGTGGAGTTGTTCGAGGCGGCGTTCGAGCTGCTCGATCTCGGCCTGGGCTTTTTGCTGGGCGGCGAGGAGTTCGGCGCGGTGGCGGAAAAGCGTGCCGACGAATTTATCCTTCATCCGGGCGAGCGCGCCGGGGCGGTCGGCTTCGGAGGGGCGGCCGGTGCGGGCTAAGGGGAAAAGGGCGTGGTCGCGCCAGTTGGAGTCGGACTCAGGAGCGGCGTCGAGGACGGTGAGTTCTGCGTGGGAAGGCTGGCGCGGGGTGGAGCGGCGGGGCGCGGGGTGTGGGTGTGTAGTTGGTTTCCGGGTACGCTTCCATGCGTAGAGGGCGCCGAGGGCGAGGATGGCGGCGGAGACGGAGGCGATGAGGGTCCAGTCGGCAGGGCTGAGCTCGAAGGGGTTTGCGGGGGCCGCGTAGAGGCGTTGCCCACGCGGTTCGGGGGCGGGCGTGGCGGCTGTGTTGTGGATTTGTTCGCCCGGCGGGGAAGCCGTGATGGGTCTGGTGAAGGTGGCGCCGGGATTTTTTTCGCGGAGGGAGGCGATGGTTTCGAGGGCCTGGCGGTCGACGATCTGGCCTTTGCGGAGGATGGCCTGGCGCTGTGCTGGTGCGTCGGGAGCGATGGGCGAGGCGGTATGCGCGTTTTTTTCGAGGAGAGCGGTGGCGGCGGGGTCGGGCGCGGTGTTGGCGCGGACGAAGGTGGCGGCGAAGCGGGCGAGGGCGGGCTGGGTGGCGGGGAAATTGTTTTCGACGAGCTGGCGAGCTTGGGAGAGGCGGAGCGTTTTGCTGGGGGAGACGATGAGGCCGGGGCCGTCGAGGTCGCGGATGCCGAGGGGCATGGCGAGGTTTTTGACGATGACGAGGCGGAGGGATGTTTCGGGCGAAAGGGTGGAAGCGGTGGCGTCGTCGAGGATGATGTTGGCCATCGCCTGGCGGATGGGTTGGGCGAGGGTGAGGATGAGCGTTTCCTCGCTTTGGCCGGCGACCCAGAGAGGCGTGAGGTGGTCGAAGGGAAAGTGGGCGGGGACGTTGCGGGCGATTTCGGCGAGGGTGCGGGTGTAGGCGGGGGAGCCGAGGTCGGCCTCGGTGGGTTTTCGGCCGTCGAGTTGTTCCTGGAAGACGCGGAGGAAGTGGTAGCGCGCCATGATGATGGCGGCGCGGAGGGAGACTTCGGCTTCGTCGGGGCTTTTGGGGTTGAAGCGGACCGCGTAGAGGCGTTGCCCACGCGGCTGGGTTTCGGTGGAGGTGTCGGGGGTAGACCGATGCTGGAGCGAGGCGGTGGGGGTGAAGATGTCTTCGCGGACGATGTCGCCGATGCGGTAGTCGGGGAGGTCGGCGCGGGCGGCGGGCGGAAGCGCGGGCAGGAGGGCTGCCAGGGCGAGGGCCGCGAGAGATGCGCGCGAGTGGACCATGTTGCGATGATTCGCCGGGCGGAGTCGTCGCGGAGGTGATGGTGCGGCGGGCCTGGCTGCGCGGAGTTTTTGCGCGGAGGAGGTGCTCCGGGCAATTTTTTTAACCACGGATTGCGCGGATGGGCACGGATCGTGGAGGGCGCGAAAAAGGCCCGATGGGTGAGGTCGGGCCGGGGACTGACGAAGGAGTCAGTAGATGACGGACGAGAACGATGAGGGCGTCAGTTATTTGCCGACGAGGGTTTTGAAGCCGCCGTAGAGCATGCGGGCGCAGTCGAAGGGCATTTTTTTCATGTCTGCGTCGGGCGGGCAGAGCTCGGGGTCTTTCATGACCTTGGCGTTGATGCGGTCGCGGTCTTTGCGGGACTTGTAGGTGACGAAGGCGAAGACGACGGTTTCGCTGCGTTTGATTTTGATGCCCTTGGGGAAGGTGAGGCAGAAGCCGGGATCTTTCCGGTCTTCGAGGGCGCATTCGCGGTAGTCGAGGGCACCGTGTTTGAGCCAGACCTTTTGGGCGGTTTTGGCCATCTTCTGGTAGGCCTTGAGATTTTTCTTTGGGACAGGGAGGACGAAACCATCGACGTATTGAGGCATAGGATGCGGGAGTTGTGGGTTGTGGGATGTCGCGTGTTGAGTCGCGCGTGAGGAGGCTGGTGAAAGAACAACGAATGAAGGGGCGGCGGGCGGACAAGCGGGTGGGAGATTTATTTTTTAACCACGGATATCGCGGATGGGCACGGATCGGAGGAGGAATTTTAGATAGGATTGCCAAGGATTAGCAGGATTTCGGAGGGGACTGAGGAGGGAGGCGTGGAGAACGAGTACGAGTAAGAGAACGAGAACGATGGCGGAGGGCTGACGAAAGAGTAAGAGAAAGAGGAAAGAGAAAGATGGGGACGGGGAAGATGGGGGGAGGTGTGCTGGTGGGGCGGGAAAAATTTCTTTGCGCCGGGCGGGGGATTGGGCGGTCATTTGGGTCCTTTTCCATGGACCGTATCGCCTCCGCTTTTGCCCGTGCCCGTTCTGAAAACCGCGCCGCGTTTGTCGCGTACTTGTGCGCGGGGGACCCGGACCTGGAGACGTCGGTTGCGGTGTGCCGGGCGGTGATCGAGGCGGGGACGGATGTGCTGGAGCTGGGCGTGCCGTTTTCGGATCCGCTGGCGGATGGGCTGACGAATCAACTCGCAGCGCAGCGGGCGCTGGCGGGCGGGATGACGGGGGCGAAGGTTTTTGAGTTGGTGCGGCGGATACGGGAGTTCAGCCAGGTGCCGCTGGTGTTCTACACGTACTACAATCTGGTTTTTGCGAATGGCGTGGATGCGTACGTGAAGGCGGCGAAGGAGGCGGGGGTTGACGGGATGCTGACGCTGGATCTGCCGCCGGAGGAAGCGGGCGAAGTGGCGGCGGCGTGCGCGAAGCACGGGATGAAGACGGTGTTCATCGTGGCGCCGACGACGCCGGAAGCGCGGATGGGGGTGATCGGGAAAGCGGCGACGGGGTTTATTTATTATGTGTCGCGCGAAGGCGTGACGGGCGTGCGCAGCGAAGTGGCGGCGAACACGGCGGAAGCGGTTGCCACGATCAAAAAGCACACGGCGCTGCCGGTGGTGGTGGGGTTTGGTATCTCGAAGCGCGAGCACGTGAAGGAAATCGCGGCGTATGCGGACGGCGTGGTTGTCGGCAGCGCGCTGGTGAACTGTATCAAAGATAATCTGACGGAGCGCGCGAAGATCGCGCCGACGCTGAAGGCGCGCGCGAGCGATCTGGTGGCGGGGCTGGGGCGCTAGCGAGTAAGTACGGAGCGACGGATAAAAACGGGGGACGACACGATGAAGAAGGTACTCTTAATCGATGATGACCGGTTGCAGCACCGCCTCGTGCAGGCGCACTTCGAGCGATTCGGGCCAGGGAAGTATTCGCTGGAGTGGGCGCAGAGTTATGAGTCGGGGTTGGAGAAGCTGCTGGAGGAAAATTATGATGCGTGCCTGCTGGATTTTCAGCTCGGGGAAAGAGACGGACTGACGTTGATCCGCGAGGCGGTGAGCAAGGGGTGTCACGTGCCGATTATTTTTCTGACGGCGGAGACGAGCGAGGGGGTGGATATCCAGGCGATGGATGCGGGGGCGCTCGATTATCTGGTGAAGGGGGAGATCAACACGCGTTCGCTGGAGCGATCGCTGAGGTATGCGTTGAAGCTCGGGGAGACGCTGGGAAAATTGCACCGGCTGGCGACGCGGGACGAGTTGACGGGGTTGTTGAACCGGCGGGAGTTTGACCGCGTGCTGGCGGAGGAGGAGGAGCGGTCGCGGCGGTTTGGGCGGTCGTTGGGGCTGATGCTCGTCGATCTCGATCACTTCAAGATGGTGAATGACACTCATGGGCATCCGGCGGGCGATGCGGTGATCAAGGCGGCGGCGGCCAGGATCGCGGCGTGCGTGCGCACGGTGGACCGGGTGGCGCGGTACGGCGGCGAGGAGTTTGCGGTGATGCTTGCGGAAGTGGATGCGCGCGTGACCGCCGAAGCGGCGCAGCGGATCGTGAAGGCGGTGGCGAAGGAGCCGGTGGTGTTGCCGGACGGGCTGAATCTAAAGGTGACGGCGAGCGCGGGGGCGGCGTGTTTTCCGGCGGATGCGGAAGGGGTGAAGCGGCTGGTGATGGTCGCGGATCAGGCGCTTTATCGGGCGAAGGCGGATGGGCGGAATTGCGCTCGCGCCGCAAGCGGCGCGAGCGAATGACCAGTGAGCAATGACCAATGGGACGGAGCGGGAAATCTGAAGGTCGAATGACGAATGCCGAAGAGCGCACGCGTGGCGCTAGCAACAAAGGCGAGCGGACCGCGAGAGGAAGGCGGAGTCGAACAGCGCGCACGGAGTGCACGCTCCACCTCGAGCGTTAGGTGACGGCGACATCGATGTGGGGTGAGGTCGCCGGGGCTACAGCGGAGGCGGCGGGGGCCGAAGCCTGAGCGAGCTCAGGCCCCACAAAACTGTCGGCGGGATCGGGTAGTTCGGTGGACTCGTCCTCGAGGGGGTAGAGGAGGCGGAAGTGGGCGAAGTCGATGACTTCGAATTTGCCGTCGTAGTGTTCTACGATGCCTGTGAGGGATTCGACCCAGTCGCCGGAGTTCAAGTAGTGGATGTCGCCGATCATGCGGTCGGCGGGGGTGTGGATGTGGCCGCACATGACGCCGGTGCAACCCCGGCTGCGGGCGAGTTCAGCGATGTGGTCTTCGAAATTGGAGACGTGGCTGACGGCTTTTTTGACGCGGGCCTTCACGGCTTTGCTGAGCGAGTAGTACTCTTTGCCGCGCCAGGCGCGCCACTTGTTGTAGAGGCGGTTGAGGCGCATCAGCGCGCGGTAGCCCCAGTCGCCGGCGTAGGCGAGGAAGACGAAGTTTTTGGTGATGGTGTCGAAGACGTCGCCGTGGAGGACTAGGTATTTGCCGCGCGGTGTCTCGTGGATGAAGTCTTCGACGATCTGGAGGTTTTCGAAGGCGATGGGGAGGAATTTGGCGAGGACGTCGTCGTGGTTGCCGCGGAGGTAGATGACCTCGGTGTCTTTCTTTTCGAGTTTCTTGAGGACGAGGCGGACGAATCGTGTGTGGGACTTGGGCCAGTGGCCGGTTTTCTTGAGGCGCCAGCCGTCGATGATGTCGCCGTTGAGGATGAGACGTTCGCAGCGGGTGTATTTGAGGAAGTGATTCACTTCCCTGATTTTGCAGTCGTCCGTGCCGAGGTGGACGTCGGAGATGATCACGGTGCGGACTTTGAGCGGTTTTAGCTCCATCGCGGGTGAGTGTAACAGAGTGGCGGCGGGCGTGGTAGGGGCGTTGCCGGATTGTGACGTGTGTCACGGGAATGTAACGCGCGCCGCGGACGCGGCGGATTTTCGATTCTTGATTTTCGATTGTCGGAGCGCAGGCGTGGGCGAGTAGCGACCGGGAATTGGTGAGTGTTGGACGGGCGATGGCCAACCGGCGCGTTAGGGACAACGCGCCCTACCTCGGAGGCATCGCGCGAGCGCGAGCCCTACATGGGGTCAGGCGGCGGCGGCGGCGCGGTGGGGGACTAGGATGCGGAGGCTGCGGGGGCGGACGGTGACTTGGATGTTGGCGGCGGTTTCGTGGGTCTCGCCGTCGGTGTGGAGGAGGCCGGGTTTGGGGCGTTCGATGCTGAAGCGGGGGCCGAGGAGGCGTTGGACGCTGGCGGAGCCGTCGATGGATTTGGTGAAGAGACGGACGGCGATGGGGAGGGCGTTGAAGAGGTGGATGGCCTTCATCACGGTGATGTTGAGGCGGCCGTCATCGACGGATGCGCCGGGGGCGATGAAGCAGTCGTTGCCGTACTGGTCGGAGTTCGCGACGGAGATGATGAAGGCCTCGGTGGTGATGCTCATGTCGCCGCTGCGGATGACGTACTTTTGCGAGCGGAAGCGGAAGAGAGTGCCGAAGGTGGTGTGGACGTAGGCGGGGAGGCCGCGGTGGGTGAGGCGGTTGAAGCGGTGGCTGATCTCGGCGTCGAAGCCGACGCCCATGGCGTTGAAGAAGGGGATGCCGTTGGCGAGGCCGGTATCGATGGCGCGGATATCGCCGTTGAGGAGATTGCGGAAGGCGCCTTTGCCCGGGCCGGGGATGCCGAGGTGGCGGCCGAGGCCGTTGCCGGAGCCGCACGGGATGAGGCCGAGGGCGGCGGGGGAATCGATGAGGGCGGCGGCGGTTTCGTTCATGGTGCCGTCGCCGCCGATGGCGACGATGAGTTCGCAACCGTCGTCGATGGCGCGGCGGGCGAGTTCGGTGGCGTGGCGGGGGCGTTCGGTGAGGACGACGGTGGCGTCGAGCTTATGCTCGGCGATGAAGGTGCGGGCGCGCTCCAGCAGGTGCGGGCTCTTGGCGTTGTGGCCGGACTTCGGGTTGTAAATGAAGCGCGTTTTCACCGGTCGACGGGAGGCAGGTTAGTCGAAATGGGCGCGGAGGAAATGGCGGAGTCGTTTTTGTGGGCGGTCAGGACGGAGGCGAAATCGCGTTCGAGGTGGTCGAGGACGAAGTCCCAGGAGATGCCTTCGGCGGTTTTGCGGGCGGCGGGGCCGAGGCGGGCGCGGAGAGCGGGGGAGCGGGCGAGGTGGACGGAGGCTTCTATGAAGGCGGCGCGGTCGCCGAAAGGGACGAGCCAGCCGTTTTCGGCGTGGCGAATGAAGCGGGCGGCGGCGGCGTAGTTGAAGGCGACGACGGGGAGGCCGCTGGCCATGGACTCGGTGGTGACGTTTCCGAAGGTTTCTGTGAGGCTCGGGTAGAGGAAGAGGTCGGCGGCGGCGTAGTGGGCGGCGAGGAGATCGCGCGAGAGGAAGCCGGTGAAGCGGACGGACGGGTGCTGGCGCTGGAGTTTTTTGCGGAGCGGGCCGTCGCTGACGATGACGAGTTTCGCGTCGGGACGGACGGCGCGGATGGCGGCGTAGGAGTCAAAGAGGAGCGGGTAGTTTTTTTCGGCGGCGAGGCGGCTGACGTGGACGATGAGGAGATCGGTGGGAGCGGCGCCCAGAGTGTGGCGGAGGGATTCGGAGCGGAGTTGAGGCGTGAATACGCGGGTGTTCACGCCGCGGGACATGAGGCGCATGTCGCGGAAGCCGTCGCGGGTGAGCTCGTCGTTGAGCTCGACGGTGGGCGAGAGGGTGATGCGCGTGCGGTTATGGAAGTGACGGAGGTAGGCGAGAGCGGGGCGGGTGAGGAAGGCGAAGCCGTAGTGGCGGCTGTAGCTGTGGAAATTGGTGTGGAAGCTGGAGGTGACGGGCAGGCCGAGTTTGCGGGCGGCGAGGAGTGCGGAGTAGCCGAGCGGACCTTCGGTGGTGATGTGGACGAGGTCGGGACGTTCGAGGCGCCAGAGGCGGATGAGTTTACCGCGGGCGGGGAGGCCGAGGCGGAGGAAGGCGTAGCCGGGGATGGGGACGGAGGCGAAGAGGTGTTCGCGGTAGAGTCCGTCGATGCGTTCGTGGTCGGCGTCACCCTGGCGGGGGCGGAGGACGGTGACGTGGTGGCCGCGGTGGGCGAGGCCTTCGACGAGGTGGCTCAGCGTCATGGCGACGCCGTTGATCTCGGGCGGGAAGGTTTCGGTGACGAGGGCGAGTTTCAAAGCGGCGCGCGGGGAAAAATCACGTGGGGGAGCAGGGGCGGTGCGGCAAAGGGAAAGTGCGCGGCGGGGTGAGATGTTGCGCGGGCGTAACAATGCGGGCGCGGGATGGCGTTTGGAAATCGGAATAGGTCTTATAGGTCCTATGGGACGTATAGGACTTATATCGGAGGTGGGGCGGCGGTTGCGCTGGTGAGTGAGCGTTTAGTCGATGCGGAAGTTTTGGATTTGGGTTTTGGACTTCACGGTGCGGAAGCCGAACCAGCCTTCGGTGAGTGGAGCGGGGTCGCGGTAGGTGAAGATGACTTCGCCGTTGCGCAGGAATTCGACGAGGCCGTCGCGGGCGCGGAGTTCGATGCGGTAGGTGCGGCCGGGTTCGAGGAGGAATTTTTTATCGGTGAGATCGTGCTCGGGGAGGAGCGGGCGGGCGCCGGAGCCGTCGTAGCGGCGGAAGCGGGTGGTGGTGTTGGTATTGCCGCCGTAGCCGACGTAGTAGGTGCGGAGCGAGTCGTAGGTGGCGAAGGCGCCGGTGCGTTTGTGGGCGGAGTGGAAGAGATCGGCGGGATTGGCGGGATCGGAGGCCATCCAGAAGCAGTTCAAGTCGGAGATGCGGGCGTCGGGGCTCATGGTCGCTTCGTAGCGGATGGTGACGGGGGCGCGGAGTTTCTCGCGGAACCAGACGGTGCAGCCGGCTTCGTCGGCGATGGTGAGCGTGCCGTTTTCGGCGGTGACGCGGCCGCCGGGTTGTTGTTCGACGATCCAGTTTTTGAGGCCGGAGCGGAAGTCGTCGGTGTGGCGCGGGGCAAGTTCGCTGGCGCAGGCGGAGAGGGCGAGGAGGGGAAGGAACAAGAGGAGCTTGGCCGGGCGGGGAATCATGGGCAGAGTGTGGAGCTTCTCACATGAGTTCGCGCGCAGAAAAAGTTCTTCACGTCATCACCGGGCCGACGGCCGTCGGGAAAACCGAGTTGTCGTTGCGTTGGGCGGAGGCAAATAACGCGGAGATCGTGTCGTGCGACTCGCTGTTGTTTTATCGCGGGCTGGACATCGGAACGGCGAAGCCGACGAAGGCGGAGCTGGCGCGGGTGCGGCATCACTTGATCGATGTGTGCGACGTGGCGGAGCGGATGGATGTGACGGTGTATGTGAAGCAGGCGCGGGCGGCGGTGGACGATGTCGTGTCGCGCGGGAAGCAGGTGCTGGTGACGGGCGGGAGCGGGTTTTATCTGAAGGCGTTTTTCGGGCCGGTGGCGGACGATGTGGCGGTGTCCGAGGCGCTGCGCGCGGAGGTCGCGGAAAAACTGGAGCGGCGGGGATTGGATGCGCTGGTGACCGAGCTTTGGGGGCTCAATCCGGGCGGGCTGGGGAATCTGGATACGGCGAATCCGCGGCGGGTGACGCGGGCGTTGGAGCGATGCCGGGCGTCGGGGAAGACGTTGAAGGCGCTGGCGGAGGAGTTCGCGGCGAAGCCGGGGGCGTTTGTGGATTTTTCGGTGAAGCTGACGCGGCTGGATCGCGAGGGGGCAGAGCTGGAGTCGCGGATCACCGGGCGGATTGAGGAGATGATTCGCGCGGGGTTGATCGAGGAGGTGGTGTGGTTGCGAGCGGAGGGATTGGAGAAGAATCCGAGTGCGGCGGGGTCGATCGGGTATCGGGAGACGCTGGCGTTTTTGGATGGGAAGTTGAAGCGGGAGGAACTGGTCGCGGAGATTGCGAAGAATACGCGGGCTCTGGTGAAGAAGCAGCGGACGTGGTTTCGGACGCAGCTGCCGGAGCACCGGGTGATCGCGGCGGGGGAGGCGACGGTGGAGGGGATTTTTTGACCACGGATTACACGGAGGGCACGGATTGGGGAGGCGGAAGAGGGGAACGGATGGTTACACGGAGAACACGGAGGTGGCACAGAGAGGGGAGAGGCGGGAGGTGGCGTTTTTTAGCGCGGATGGAGGGTGGGGATCGCGAGGGGCGGAGGCTGGAAATAAAAAGGCCCGACGGGTGAGGTCGGGCCGGGCGGGAAGCTGACCAAGGAGAAAGAGTAAGAGAAAGAGGAACGAGAAAGATTTTCGGAGGCGGCGAGCGGGCTCGCGGTATCCGTTACTGCTCCAGGTTGATGCGGTAGCGGGTGAGGGAGCTGGCTTCGAGGCGGGAGAGGTCGGCGAGGGCGTTGCGGAGGGCGAGGCGGGCCTGGAGTTCGCTGATGCGGGCGCTGTCGAGATCTTCCTTGGCTTCCTGCACGGCGCGGAAGGTGGAGCGGCCGTTCTGGTTGCGGGCGTTTTCGGCCTCGAATTGTTGCTCGCTGAGTTTTGTCGCGAGAGCGGCAATACGGACAGCCTCGTCGTTGGTCTCGACGGCGCGGATGGCGGAGCGGACTTGGACGAGGATGCTTTGGTCGAGTTGCTGGAGGCGGAGTTGTTCGCGGTTCAGGCTGGTGAGGGCCTGGCGGTAGCGGGCCTTGTCGGCGCGGAGGCCCCACGGGAGGCTGACGGTGGCGTCGAGCTGCCAGTTGTAGCCGTCGGAGCCCCAGACGTCGGAGGCGGCTTCGCCGGCGTTGTCCTTGCGGGTGTTGTAGCCGAGGGCGGCGCCGACATCGAGGGTGGGGAGCTGGTTTTTCTTCGCGACGTTGGCGTCGAGTTTGAGCTGCTCGATGGAGAGCTGGCTGGAGGCGAGGTCGGGGGCCTGGTCGCGGGCGAGTTTGTAGGAGCGGTCGAAGGAGACGGAGATCGCGCCGAGTTCGGGGAGGACGACGGGGCCGGGGGTGACGGCGAATTGGAAGGGGTTGATGAGGGCGACGAGGGAGTCCTCGGCGTTTTGCGCGGTCTGCTCGGCTTGGAGGAGAGCGCGGCGGGCGTTGGCGACACCGACCTCGGACTGGAGGACTTCGAGGTCGATGGAGGCGCCGACGGAAACGCGCGTGCGGTTTTCGGAGACGAGTTTCTCGGCGACTTCGAGGGAGAAGCGGCGGACGTCGAGTTGGGCGCGGGCGAAAGCGAGGGTGTAGTAGGCGGACTCGACGTTGCGGATGGTGGCGAGGACGGAGTCCTTGAGGTCGAGGTTGGCGATGGAGACGCCGAGTTTCGCGCGCTCGATGGCGGCGCGGTTGACGGCGGTGCCGAAGCCGCGGAGGAGGGGCTGGCGGACGGAGAGGGAGACGTCGCTGTTGTAGGCGGGGTTGAGGCTGGAGGCGAGGGAGGGGCGGGAGTGGGTGCGGTCGAGGCTGCCGCTGGCGTTGAGGGTGGCGCCGGTCACGATTTTCTGAGAGGCGCCGATGCGTGTATCCAAGCCGGTCTGACTGGTGACGCCGTCGGTGGACTGGCTGTAGGTGCGGGCGGTGGAGAGGCTGAAGGTGGGATCGTAGGCGGAGTCGGCGATGATCAGCGAGTCGGTCGCGCCGTCGGTGGTGAGGCGCTGGATCTTGAGATCGAAGTTTTTATCGAGAGCGAGGGCGACGGCGTCTTCGAGCGTGAGCGGGCGCTGGGAGGGCGTGGAGGGAACGCTGCTGGGGACGGTTGCCGGTGCGACGGGGGTGGTGGCGGTGGTATCGGGCGTTTGAGCGCCGAGTGTGGCGGTGGCGAGGGAGGCGGCTAGGAGAAGGCGGAGGCGCATGGAAAGGGGCGTCGGTGAAATCGAGGCGGACGAGTATGAGAACACGAAGGCGGAGAAAAAGTTGCGAGCGGGACGGTGCAGGTGGCAAGCGCGCGGGATGCCCGGTGTTTACCACCGCTGGAATGACGGGCGGTGGGCGAGAAAGTTACGGCGCGCGAGCGAAGCTCGCGCGAATGACCAATGACCAATGCGGGGGGATTCGAAGGTCGAATGCCGATGGGGCGCGTTGGAGTGGTTTGTAGTTGGTAATTGGTAGTTGGGACGGAGGAAGGGGAAATCGGGTGGGTTTAGGCGGGGTTGGAGAAGTTTTTTAACCACGGATGGCACGGATGGGCACAGATTTCGGCCGGGCGTAAGAGAGCAGGATCGCGGAGACGCGGAAGGGCGGAGGGGGAAATGAAAAGGCCCGACGGGTGAGGTCGGGCCGGGGGAAACTGACGAAAGAGTAAGAGAAAGAGGAAAGAGAAAGATTTTCGGAGCCTTCGTCGGTCCCAGTGGCTTAGCGGTCGGCGGGGGCGGACTTTTGGAGTTCGCTGGTGACGAGGTCGCGGAAGAAGGCCTGGGCGTTGCCGGAGGCGTTGGCTTGGGCGATGCGGTCGCGAGTGGTCACGTACTGGGGATTGGTCTCGGTGAGGTCGGGGAGTTTTTTGTCCTGGGCGTAGGCGAAGATGCCTTTGTCGGACTCGACGGCCATGGTGGAGACTTCGCCTTTGTTGAGGTTCTGAAGGGCTTCGTAGAGGGAGCCGCTGAAATCCTGCGGGGGCTGGCGGAGGGTGAAGGCGGGGAGGGTTTTGACTTCGACTTTCACGTTGGAGGAAGCGGCGGCAGAGCTGGCGGCTTTCTCGAAGGAGTCGCCGGCTTTCAAGCGGGCCTGAATGGCGGTACGGAGGGCCTGGCCGAGGGCGGCGAAGCGTTTGGCTTTTTCGTTTTCAATGTAGTCAGCGAGAACTTTGGCGCGGCTCTCGAGGAAGGTGGGCTGGCGGGAAGGGATGGTGTCTTTCCAGAAGAGGATGACGGCGCCTTTTTCGGTGGGGATGGCGTCGGAGACGGGGCGGTCTTTGGAGAGTTTGAGGGCTTCGGTCGCGATGGCGGGGTTCTGGCCGAGGGCGGCGGGGACGGTGCCGTGGCTGAAGGGCGGGGCGTCCTGGAGGGTGAGTTTGTTTTGAGCGAGGAAGACGGGGAACTCGGGGGAGTTGAGGGTGAGTTTTTGGTTGTAGAGGGCGAGGGCTGCGTCGCCGGCGGCGGTGGCGGCGAGGCGGGAGGCGAGGCTGCGCTTCATGGTGGCTTCGACCTCGGCGCGGACCTTGGGGTAGTCGGTGTCGGGGTTGGCGGTTTCGCCGGGTTTGCGGTCGGCGACGGGGAAGCGGGCGGGGTTGCTGTCGTAGGCGGCGCGGACGTCGGCTTCGGAGGGAGCGGGGACGGAGGGGAGGATGGCGTCGGCGTTGAACTCGATGTAGCTGACGCTGGCCTGGGCGGGGATGGTGTAGGCTGGAGCGTTTTCCTCGAAGTATTTGGTGAGCTCGGCTTCGGTGGGTTTGATGTCGGGGGCGAAGCTAGCGCGGTCGATGGTGGCGGTGGCGAGGGTCCAGGAGGTGTCGGCGAGGGTGAGTTCGCGTTTCACGTCGGCGGGGAGTGCGTAGCCGGGGCCGCCGACGAGTTTGGAGACGCGTTCGATGCGGAGGTTGTCGGAGAGGACGCGGGAGATGGTGGCTGCGGTGTTGGCTTTGTCCTTGGAGACGGCGTTGCGGAAGTCGTCGTAGCGTTTGGCGTCGAACTGGCCGTCGGGGCCGGCGAAGGCGCGGAGGGTCTGGATGTAGGCTTTGAGTTCAGACTCGGTGGGGGCGGGGACGTTGAGTTTTTCGGCGGTGTGGAGGGCGGCGTAACGGGAGAGGGCGAGTTCCTGGAACTGGGGGATGGAGCCGGCGGACATGCCGTACTGGAGCTCGATGGCGATGGAGGCGTCGCGGGTGATTTTTTCGACGTCTTCGCGGGAGCCGAGGTTGAGGTCGAAGAAGGGGGTCTTCAGGGCCTTGCGGTCGGTGTGGCCGATGCCGGAGGAGGCGTTGGTGATGAAGACGAACGAGATGATGATGAGGACCAGCAAGACGCCGAAAACGATGCGGTAGTGCTGCTGAAGGTTTTTCTGGATCCAGGAAATCATGTGGGGAAAACGCGCGACGCTAGGTCGGGGGAGGGGAGTGGCAAGCGTGGAAACGGCGCAGCCGCGCGGGAGGCGCGGCTGCGAATGACCAATGACCAATGACCAATGACCAATGACCAGTGGCCAGTGACCAACGGCTTATGACCGAGGCGCTGGCGCGATGGGCGGGAAAGCGGGCTTGGGGCAAGCGGCGCGAGCGAGCTCGTGCCCTACAGAGGAGGCGGCACTTGATAAGTGCCGGTCCGGGTCAGGCTTTTTTGGGGGTGGCCGCCTGGTTGAAGGTGAAGGGGGGCTGGGATTCGTCGAAGGCGTGTTCTTCGAAGAGGGAATCGAGCGGTTTCGCGAAAAGGGTCTGGTCGCCTAGGGCGCGGATGGAGGCGTGGTAGCGTTCGACGAGAGGATCGAGGCGGTCGATGGAGTCGCCGGCGGGGTCGTCGCCGTGGGAGTCGAAGTGTTCTTTGAATTCGCCGAGGGTGATGCTGCCGAGAGGACGGGCGGGCTGGTAGGCGAAGTCGTTGGCGGAGTTTTCGTCTTCGGCGGGGACGGGGGAGATGAAGTTAAGGTCGATGAGGCGGTTGAGGGCCTCGTTGATGATCTGGGTGGGGACTTTGATGGTGCTGCCGAGTTGGGCGACGTTGCAGGGGGGCAGACAGGCTTGGAAGCGGCGGCCGATGGTGAGGAGGACGATGAGCGTGAGGCGTTCGCGGGTTGATTCGCTGAGGCTGCTCCAGGCGGCCTGGCTGTTGCGGTAGTGGACGTTTTGGACGGCGTAGCTGATTTGTCCGCCGATGAGGACGACGAGCCAGAAGATGTAGAGGCCGAACATGAGGATCATCGGCAGGGCGAGGGATCCGTAGAGGCTGCTGGTGAGTTGAACGCGGCTGAGGTAGGCGGCGGCGAGAAGGTTGTTGCACACGATCATGACACCGACGACGGCGGCGCCGACGAGGGCGGCACGCCAGAAGACGCGGGTGTTGGGAATGTAGCGGTAGAACAGCGTGAGGACCCCGATCAAGAGGACGATAGAGGATGAACGGAGAGCAATGACGAGGATGCCGGCGGCGTCTGCGCCGAGATAAGTTTCGAGTGTTTTCTGGAAGTTGGAGAGTGTGATCGCGCTGAGTGCGCCGAAGAAGAGGACTGCGCCCAAGGTCAGAATCGTCCAATAAAAGACGATACGAAGGACCCAGGATCGACCGCGGCGCACGCCCCAGATGTCGTTAAAGACGCCTTCGATGGAGGTGAAAAGCAGAAGGACGATGATGATGAGGGAGACGGCGCTGGTGATACCGCCGCTGGCGGCGTTGGAGCGGGTGGCGCTGATGAAGTTGTTGATATGGGTGACGAGCTCCGGGTTGACGTGGGGCGAAGCGGCGGAGATGGCGGCGGCGTGGGCGTCGCCCTCAGGAGTGTTTTTGGATTTGTTGGCCTCGTACTGGTTAAGCTGGGGGGCGACGTAGGCGATGAGGTCGTTGAGTTTTCGCGCGACGAGGTCGGAGTCTTGTTTGCCGGCGGCGAACCCGGCGATGAGGACGGCCATGCCGATGAGGGGGCCGATGCCGAGGAGGCTGCTGAAGGCGAGGGCGGCGGCGCGGCTGGTGGCGCGCGTTTCCATCAGGCCGGTCCAAGTGATGGAGATCACGCGGAGGGTAGCGTAGAAGGCGCCGCGGAAGGAGCGCTCGTTGAGGTAGGCGGGCTGCCAGATGTCTTTCTGGACGAGCTTAACGATCCGGTTCCACGGGGACTGAGGGCGAGGCATGCGCCACACCTTGCATGGAGGCGCGGCGGTTGGCCAGCGTCAGTTCGTGAGCATGTAATACGCGAAGCCGAGGGAGCCGGCGAGGCCCACGCCTACGGAGATGGCGAGGGGCATGTAAGCGACGAAGATCGTGGAGAGGTAGAGACCGGCGGAAGCGGCGGCGACGACGAGCACGGGGATGTAGGGCGTGGGCATCTGCATCCAGAACATGACACCGAGAAAGCCGAGGCCGAGGGCGGCGCGGAATCGGATAAATGGATACCAGGCGATGGCGCCGAGCATGAGCATGAGGGCGAGGCCGAGGTCGAGGATGCCGAGGTAGATGTAGGGGTGGCCGGAGAGTTTGGCGGTGTCGAAGGCGACGAGGAGGTCGATCGACGGGAGGAGGAGCGAGGCGGCGCTGAGGAGGAGCATCGCGATGCAGGCGTAGCGGCCGATGCGGGCGGCGCGTTCGAAGGCGATGGTTTTGTCGCGTTTGTCGGCGGTGTCGGCGGTGCGGCCCTCGGCGGCGGCGAGCATCTCGTCGACGGTGATCGGGGGATGTGTGTCGGGACCGGCGTTGAGGGTGGCGATGCGGTCCTTGGGTTTGATCGTGAGGCGCTTTTTCTCGGGGAAGATGGCGGCGCGGAGTTCGGCGTTGGCGCCGATGGAGATCCACTGCTCGGTGGTGGCCTCGTAGTAGAGAGTCTGGGGGTCCACTTTGCCGGCCTCGGCGAGGGAGATGAGCTGCTCCTGGGTGAACGGGCCGTGCGCTTCAGTTTCGGAGGCAGTGCGGATGTAGAATTCCTGCGTGGCCATGGGAGGCATATGTGGGTGGGCGAGTGGGTTGCGGCAAGTGTTTTGTCCTGCGCAGACCGGTGGGGGCGAGCGTGGTTTGCCGGGAGCGGCAAATCGCCGGGTTTTTGATGAAATGCTTACAGCGCCGAGGAGGATCCCCGATTTTGGAGTCTCGATTTTCGATTGGGGCGGAGCGGGTAGACGGGCGGTTATGAAGGGGCTGTGCTACGGCGGAGCGGGTTCGGCCACGTTCTAATGAGCGGGGTGAGGGCACCCCGCCTACATCAATCACATGCGCTGGAGGGTGCGGAGGCCGAGGAGATAGAGGCCGGTTTCCAAGAGCATGAGTGTACGGGCGCAGAGGAGGATGCGGCGGGCGCGGATGGCGGGATCGTCGACGATGACTTTGTCGGCGGCGTAGAAGGCGCTGAATTCGCCGGCGAGTTCGTAGAGGTACAGGCCGAGGAAGTGGGGGCGGAGGGTGTTGGTCGCGGTCGCGAGAGCGTCGGGGAAGTGGACGAGTTTGCGGGCGAGCGAGAGCTCGGTGGCGGACTCGGGAGGCGTGGCGGTTTTTTCGAGAGCGGCGAGTTCCGCGGAGCCGGGAGCGCCGAGGTTGCCGCGACGGAAGATGGAGTGGATGCGGGCGACGGCGTAGAGGAGGTAGGGGGCGGTATTGCCTTCGAAGGAGAGCATCTTGTCCCAGGAGAAGACGTAGTTGCTACTGCGGTTTTGAGAGAGGTCGGCGTACTGGACGGCGCCGATGCCCACGGCGCGGGCGATGTCGCGGCGCTCGGTTTCGGGGAGCTCGGGGTTTTTTTCGGAGACGATGGCGAAGGCGCGTTCCTCGGCTTCGTCGAAGAGGGATTTGAGTTTGATGACGTCGCCGCTGCGGGTCTTGAGGGCTTTGCCGTCTTCGCCGGTGACGGCGCCGAAAGTGACGTGGTGGAGTTCGGGCAGGCGGTGGTTTTTCGCGGCGAACCATTTTTTCACCGTGAGGAAGAGTTGTTCGAAGTGATCGGCCTGGCGGAAGTCGGTGACGATGACGATGCCGTCGGCTTTGAAGTGCTCCGTTCGATACAACGCGGTGGCGAGGTCGGTAGAGGCGTAGCCGCTGGCGCCGTCGGCCTTGCGGACGATGAAGGGGTTGGGCTGCTCGATGTCGCGTTTGAAGCGCGGGTGCTCGTCGTGGAAGACGACGAGGGCGCCTTTGCTTTCCTCGGCGATCTTGGTGTCGAGGAGTTCCTGGTAAACGCGGCCGACTTTGTCGTTGTAGAAGGATTCGCCGAGGTTGTGGTCGAAGGTGATGCCGAGGCGGTCGTAGATCTGCTGAAAAGCGGCGAGGCTGACCTCGGAGAATTTTTGCCAGAGGGCGACGTTCTCGGGATCGCCGTTTTGGAGTTTCACGAGTTCGGCGCGCGCTTCGTCGAGCTCGGGCGAGCCGTCGGGCGTGGCGGCGTTGCCGAGTTTGTAGAGGCGCTCGAGTTCTTCGATGGGCTCGCGTTGGAGGGCCTCGGCGTCGGCCCAGCGTTTGTAGCCGTAGATGAGTTTGCCGAACTGGGTGCCCCAGTCGCCGAGGTGGTTGTCGCGAATGACCTTCGCGCCGCTGAAGGCGAGGAGGCGGCAGATGGCCTCGCCGATGACGGCGGAGCGGAGGTGGCCGACGTGCATCTGTTTCGCGGTGTTGGGCGAGCTGTAGTCGACGACCCAGGTTTGGCCGGCGTAGGCGGTGGCGGCGCCGGAAGTGAGGGACGCGCAATCGCGGAAGGTGTTGAGCCAGGCGAGGAGGGCGGCGGGCTTGAGCGTGAAGTTGATGAAGCCGGGGCCGGCGATGGTAGCGTCGTAGCGGGAGAGCAGATCGGCAGGGAGGGCGGCGAGGAGTTTTTCGGAGAACGGGCGCGAGTTTTTTTGCCCCTGTTTCTTGGCGTAGGCGAGCGTGCCGTTGGCCTGGTAGTCGCCGTGGCGCGGGTCGGCCGGGCGGACATCGGGCGCGAAGGCGGCGGTGTCGAAGCCTGCGGCGGAGGCGGCGGTTTTCAGGGCCGCGTCGAGATCGGCGGCGAGGTTGAACGAAGCGTGCATCGTTTGAGACAACGTAACGGGCGCGCGGCGCGGCAAGGCTCAAGTGGGGCGACGGCGAGGAAGTGCCAAGTACGAAGGAGCAATGAACAAGACGCGAGCGGGGGCGGGGAGGCGGTATGAAGGGCGTTTGTCGAGGGAGAGCGGGGGAGTTTTGGCTCGACATTTTAGGGATGAGGAGTTGGCTCGTACACTTTGCCGCCCGCAGGAACGGGCTTTCCTATTACGCTGATTCACAAATGACAAAACGCACGCTGCCTCCCCGGAGGTTCATCAAACCCACGTTCGAATTCTTGATCGAAAAGAAACGCGACGGCGGTGAGTTCACCCAAGAGGAAATTCGCTACATCATTGACAGCACGCTGGATGGCGAGATGCCCCAGCACCAGCTGGCAGCGCTTTTGATGGCGATCTATTTCGGCAATATGTCGGCGCAGGAGACGGCTGATTTGACGGAAGAGATGATGCTTTCCGGCGAGGTGATCGATCTCTCGCACATCGCGAAACCGAAGATCGACAAGTACTCGACCGGTGGCGTGGGCGATAAAACGTCGCTCGTGCTGGTGCCTCTCGCGATGGCGAGCGGCGTGGTGGTCCCGATGATGTGCGGTGTCGAACACGATTACGTGATCGGTACGCTGGAGAAGCTGGCGTCGTTCCCCGGTTTCAAGGGGCATCAGACGACGGAGCATTTCTCCAACCAGCTGGCCAAGATCGGTGGCGCCATCGTGGCGCAGACCGACGATCTCGCGCCGGTCGAAGGTAAATTTTACTCGCTGCGCAAAGAGACGGGCACGATCCCGAGCCTGCCGCTCATCACGGGTTCGGTTCTCTCCAAGAAGCTCGCCGAAGGCTCCGAAGGTCTCGTGATCGATGTGAAGTGGGGCAATGGCTCCTTCATCAAGGATCTCGAGCAGGCCAAGCAGCTCGCGCGCTCGATGACGCGTGTCGGTCGTTCGATGAAGCGCCGTTGTGTGGCGCTCGTCACCGACATGAACCAGCCGCTCGGCGACACGGTGGGCACGGCGCTCGAAGTCAAAGAAGCGATCGCGCTCCTGAAGGGCGAAGGTCCGGAGGACATGAAGGAGCTCGTGTTGAAACTCGGCATGGAGATCGTGCGCCTCGCTGGCGTGGCTGGCTCGACGTTGTCGGCCAAGCAGACCGTGCAGCGTCATCTGACTGACGGTTCGGCCTTGGAGAAATTCAAGGAACTGATCCGCGCGCAGGGTGGCGATCCGTCGTTCGTGGATCATCCGGAGAAATTCCCGCAGGCGAAACACGTCCGCAAACTCCCGGCTCCGAAACGTGGATACGTTCACACCATCAATGCGGCGATGATCGCGCATGGCGTGCATATCCTGGGCGCAGGGAAGACGAACTCACACGACAAGGTCGATTTCGCGGTCGGCGTTTCTGAGATCAAGAAGGTCGGCACCCAGGTCAAACAGGGCGAGCCGCTGATGATGATCCACTACAACGACGAGTCGAAGCTCGAGCAGGCGCTCGATCACTTCAAGAACGCGTACCGCCTCGCTCCGAAGCGTCCGACGCCGCCGCCGTTGGTGGTGGAACGCGTGGCTTAAAGCGCAGACGCCACGCGACGCTTTTAGATGAAGCAAAGCCGACCGGATTTCCGGTCGGCTTTTTTGTGGGCGGGGGATACGAGCCAAGGTGAGCAGAAAGCCTGCGGGCCGCTGGCGCTCCCAAGCGAAGGGGTGCGTGGCGACGATGCGGTGTGCGACGGTCGCAGTTGGGCGAAAGCGGTTAGTTCTGGCCGAAGAGGAAGCCGGCGCCTTTGCCGCCGCTGCCGGAGCCGACGAGTTCTTCTTCGTTTTCGGCGACGGCTTCCTCGGCGGGGACTTCTTCGAGCGGGGCGAAGCGTTCGGAGGTGAAGCCGAGTTCCTGTTTACCGGCGTGGAAGGGGTCGGGCGGGTTTGTGAGCTCGGTGAGGAGGAGGCCGACGGTGGCGGAGTCGCCGCCTTTGACGACTTTCTCGCGGCCGAGAAAGACCTCGCGGATCGTGTAGGTGACTCCTTTGACGGGGAGCTGTTTGTAGATCGCGCGGATGAATTCGTTGAAGGTGTCGTTGATGCAGACGACGCGTTGGCCTTTGACCATGATGCTGCGAATGAAACGCGGTCGGGCGTTTGGGCAACCAAGGAAAAGTGAAGGGTGAAAAGGGAAGGGTGAAAGCCGGAGTCGACGTTGAAATGCGGTGCGGGCGGGCGCGAAAAAGGCGCGCCGGGTGAGTGGCGCGCCTTGGGGGCTATGGTGTGCGAGAGCGCGACGTACAGCCGCTCCTACAGTTTAGACGCCGTTGGCGAGGTACTGCATGAGGAGGTTTTCGAGGTACTCTTGTTTGCCGCTCTTCGGAGTGGGTTCGCCGAGTTTGGTGAGGACGAGTTTCTCGAGTTCCTTGAAGCCGACTTTGCCCTTCTCGATGTCTTTGCCGAATCCGGAGTCGAAGGAGCTGTAGCGGTCTTCGACGAATTTATCGAATTTGCCCTCGGCGTTGATCTTGCGGGCGAGCTTGAAGGCGAGGGCGTAGGTATCCATCCCGCCGATATGGGCGTGGAAGAGATCGTCGAGGTCGATCGAGGGGCGGCGGAGTTTGGCGTCGAAGTTGAAGCCGCCGGAGCCGAGGCCGCCGGCCTTGAGGATCGACATCATGGCGAGGGTGAGTTCGCGGATGTCGGTGCTGAACTGGTCGGTGTCCCAGCCGAGGAGCGGGTCGCCGGTGTTGGCGTCGATCGAGCCGAGCATGCCCGCGGCCGCGGCGACTTCGATCTCGTGCTGGAAGGTGTGGCCTGCGAGCGTGGCGTGGTTGGTCTCGATGTTGAACTTGAAGTGCTTCGCGAGACCGTAGGTCTTGAGGAAGCCGATGCAGGTCGCGCAGTCGAAGTCGTACTGGTGCTTGGTCGGCTCCTTTGGCTTGGGCTCGATGAGGAACTGGCCCTTGAAGCCGATCTCTTTTGCGTAGTCGACGGCCATGCCGAGGAAGCGGGCGAGGTGGTCTTGTTCGCGTTTGAGGTTGGTGTTGAGGAGCGTCTCGTAACCTTCGCGACCGCCCCAGAAGACATAGTTTTCACCGCCGAGCTCGAGGGTGGCTTCCATGGCCTTCTTCACCTGAGCGGCGGAGTAGGCGAAGACGTGGGCGTCGGGGTTGGTGGAAGCGCCGGCGAGGAAGCGCGGGTTGCTGAAGAGATTGGCAGTGCCCCAGAGAAGCTTGATGCCGGTGGCCTTCTGGAGGTCTTTGGCGTGGGCGACGATGGCGTCGAGGTACTTGTTGGACTCGGCGAGGGTCTTGCCTTCGGGGGCGATGTCGCGGTCGTGGAAGCACCAGAAGGGGGCGCGGATTTTTTGGAAGAACTCGAAGGAGGCGTCCATGCGTAGCTTGGCTACGGATACGGCGTCTTTGCCGGATTCCCACGGGCGCACGATGGTGCCGGGGCCGAAGGGATCGGAGCCGGTGCCGCGGAAGGCATGCCAGTAGGCGACGCCGAAGCGGAGGTGGTCGGACATGGTTTTGCCGTCGATGACCTCTTCGGGGTTATAGTGCTTGAACGACAGGGCGTTCTCGCTGCGGGGGCCTTCGTAGGCGATCGTGTTGATCGTCGGGAAGTGGGATTTGGATTTCGATTTTTTCATGACTGATATGGGAGGAAGTTCGGAGGGAGGGAGAAAGAGTAAGAGAAAGAGGAAGGAGAAAGATTAGGCGGAGGGAGGGGCGGCGAGGGTGGGGCCGGGGACGAAGGTGGTTTCGACGAGGATTTTTCGCGGGAGGGAACGGGGTTGGAGGAGGCGGCTAACGAGGCGGGCGACGGTGGAAGCGCCGAGTTCTTCGTTGGGGACGCGGAGAGTCGCGAGGGCGGGGAGGCCGGGCGGGGGCTCGTTGCCGTCGAAGCCGGTGATGGAGCAGTCGTGCGGAATTTTCAGGCCGCGGGCGCGGAGGTCGGCGAGGAGTTGGTAGGCTTGGTGATCGGCGGCGCAGACCCAGGCGGTGATTTTGTCGCGACGGGTGGCGGTGGCGACGGCGTCGGCGAGGGCGTCGGCCGTGGCGTAGCGCGGCTGGGAGGCGTGGAGGTTGAAGGTCCAGCGCGGGTCGAGCGGGAGGCCGTGTTGGAAGAGGGCTTCGGCGTAGGCGGCGAAGCGGCGCGAGGCCCAGAGTCCGCCGACTGGATACGCCCAGGAGACGAAGCCGATGCGGCGGTGGCCGAGGCCGGCGATGCGGGTGACGAGGTCGCGGATGCCGCCGTGGTCGGTGTCGATGACGTCGAGCGGGGTGTCGTGGTATTCGTTGAGGACGGAGACGACGGTGAGTTTGCGGGCGATCATCTTCACGACGTCGTGGGGAAATGGGTACACGAGGATGGCGCCGCGCCAGCCGGATTTGCGGATCTGGAGGAAGAGCTGGCGGCGACCGGTGTCGGTCGTGAGTTCGGCGGGATCGATGGACAGAACGTCGATCGCGAGGTGTTCGATGGCGGCGCGGCGGCGGATGCCTTGGAGGATTTGCGGGAAGGTGGCGCGGTCGGCGGCGACGAGGGGGGCGCCGATGAGGACGCCGACTGTGATGGGTTTGGCGGCGCGGGGGCGGCGGATCGAGCGGGTGGGCGAGCGGCTGTAGCCTGAGGCGGCGGCGGCGGCCAGGACGCGTTCGCGGGTGTCGGCGTTGATTGCGGGGTGATTGGAGAGGCTGCGCGAGACCGTGGTGCGCGACACTTTGAGCTGTCGGGCGAGGGCTTGCTGGTTCACGGAGCGCATGGCGTCGGGGGCGGGCGTTAAACGAAGGTGCGAGGTGAGCGGGCCTCGGGTGAGAGCGGCAAGCACGAAGTTATGCACATAGTGAAGTGAGTGGCGGGCTGATTATTGTGTTTTAGCTATGAATAGCGGGGAATATTGCGTGTGCACATATTTGTGATATTGTGGGTTTTTGAGAGGTAGGGGATAGGACCTAAAGGACGGATGGGGCTTATAGGTCTTATGGGGATGTGGGAGGGGCGAAGGCGGTTGAGAGCTGTGCGGAGGGGAAATTGTCCTGTGGTTGGTGATCGTTTTTCTGTGACGTTTGGGTGGCGGGGGTGAAGGGCGGAAAAGGCTGTGTTGACCGGGGCGGAGGGTCTGATTTTGCGGACTGCTCCGAACGCTCATTTTTCATGGAAAATCCCGCTGCTCCCGCTCCGCACCCGAAGATCGCCGAGGCTCTCGCATTTTTGCAGGCGGCGGAGCAGTCGGCGGCGACGGGCGATCCGGCGCGCGTGGCGTGGACGGTGCAGCAGTTCGACGAAGGGCTTAGCCGGTTGCAGCCGTTTCTGAAGGACGGTGGAGATCCGTTGCGGTGGTTTTCGCTAGGGCTGCTGGGGCGGGCGAATGTGTTGCGCTCGCGTGGCGCGGCGGGGCTGGCGGATGCGTTGAAGAGTTATGACGACGCGGCGAAGGTGTTGATGGCGGCGTCGGCGACGGGGCCGTCGGAAGAGTTTCGTCGGGACGATTTGGGTAATGTGTGGATCAATCGCGGGTTGGCGTTGCTGGCGGCGGGAACGCCGGAGCAGCTGGCGGAGGCGGTGAAAAATTTCGATGCGTGCATCGAGCTGCGCACCGGGCTTTCGGAGGGGCCGAATCATCAGTTTCGATTTGGGCTGGCGGCGGGCTGGATGAACCGGGCGGATGCGCTGACGCGCTTGGGCGGAGCGGAGAATCTGGCGGAGGCGCTGCGGAGTTATGACGAAGCGCTGCCGGTGATGCAGGCGTTGCCGATCGAGGAGAATGACTGGTTCCGGCATCGGCTGGCGGTGGCGTGGATGAATCGCGGGATCACGGCGCAGGCGATCGGCGGACCGGACAGCGTGGCGGAGGCGTTGAAGGGTTTCGATAAAGCGATCGAGCTGCTCGCGGGACATCGCGTGCTGGAGCGTCCGGAGGGGAAACATTTGCTGGCGTGTGTGTGGCTGAATCGCGCGGGATTATTGCTCGCGACCGCGCCGGAGAAAATGAGTGAGGCGCGCGAGGCGGCGCTGGCGGCGAAAGAGACGATCGCGGGAATGGAAGAGCAGCAGCCGGGGATGGCGGACGTGGCGCTCAAGGCGCGTCATGCGCTGTGCCGTGCCGCAGCGGCGCGTCTGGCAGAGGCGAAAGCTGGCGACGACGTGAAGGAGTTGATCGGCGAAGCGACGGACGCGGTGGACGAAGGGCTGGCGTTGTCGCGACTTTGGGAGGAGCGCGGGTTGGCGGCGTTCAAGCCGATGGAGGCGGAGCTGTTTCGTTTTGGGACGGAGATTTATTCGAAGCACCAGCCGCATTTCCTGGCGGAGTTTGTGCTGGAGAATCTTGATCCGGAGCGGTCGGCGGCGGCGAAGAAAGCCAGCGGGCCGATGATGCAGGCGGGCGTCGAGTCGGTGACGCGGACGTTGCAGGGCTTGCAGGCGCGCGGGTTTGGCGAGCTGGGCAAGCCGGGGATGGAGCGGTTGCTGGAGACGCTGGGTGATCTGCGCGCGGCGGATGAGCGGCTGCGTCAGGTGCGGATGCGCGTGCGTGCGTAAACGCGGTGCGGTGCCCGCCGGCGTTCGGCGTTTTTGTTTAAGCGCAAAGACGCTAAGGTCTGAGCGAAGGGATTAGGCGCTGTTTGAGAGTTTGCCGAGGAGAGCGAAGCGGGGAGCGGCACTTGATAAGTGCCGTTCCGGGCGGAGGGATGCGGGTAACCGCGAGCTGCGCGCTCGCGGCTACGGGGCGGGTGTCGGGACGGGTGTTTTGGGGCGGCGTTTGAAGAAGCGGCGGTAGGAGAGAGCGAAGCCGGTGTAGACGAGGAAGCAGCCGCCGAGGCAGGCGAGGCCGGCGAGGAGTTGACCGGGCCAGCCGAGGGCTTGTCCGGTGTGGAGATAGCGCGTCCAGGAGCGGATTTGCCGCGCGGTGCTAAGGTCGGCGTAGCCTTCGCGTTTGAGGACTTCGCCGGTGAAGGGGTTGAGCGTGAGCGTGGTGGTGGCGGTGCGCGGCCAGGAGTTGGATTCGCGGACGACGACGGTGAGGGGCTGCGGGGCCGCGCGACCGGACGCGTTTTCACTTCGAGGGCCGGATCGGGAGGAAGGCGCGGATACGGAGTCGGAGGTTTGGCTGGTGGAAGAGGGCGATTGAGCTGCTGGAGGAGTTTCGCGTGACTGCGGGGTCGCTGCTGTATTGGGAGCGCCAGCACGCTGGCCGCGTTGGGCGCCGCCGGTGCGGACGGTGATTTGCTCCCAGCGGGGGAAATCTTTTTGGACGGCGGCGATGATCGTGTCTTGAGGGAGCGGGCGGGCGTCGGGGGACGGGCGCGTGATTTCAAACGCGGGGGTGGCGGCAGCGGGGCCGGGGCCGGCTTGTCCGGCGGCGGGGCGCGGGGGCGGTTCTTCGCCGGCGATGCGGTAGATGAGGTCGCCGCCCCAGCGGAAGGAGATGGGGACGGCGGTAAGGGTGAGGACGATGAGGATGGGGGCGGACCAGAGGCCGATGGCGTTGTGCCAGTTGAAATCGCGGGCGAGGCCGGAGGCTTTGAAGTTGAGGAAGGCGACGGCTTTGACGCCGCGCCAGGACCAGTTGCGGGGCATCCAGAGGTAGAGGCCGGTGACGGCGAGGGCGAAGAAGGCGATATTGCAGACGCCATTGATGAGCTTGCCCATCGGGCGTTGCTCGCCTTCGCGGCCGAGGAAGCGGTGCCAGTCGATCATCAGGTGCATGAAGTCGTGGACCTTGGTGGAGGCGGGTTGCTTGATTTCGCCGGTGTAAGGATTGGCGAATACGGCGCCGTCGCGGCCGGCGGTGAAGGTGACGGCGGCGGCGGGATCGTTAAGGAGTGTGAGGCCGGTGGAGCGGAAGTCGGGCTGGGTTTCGCGGAGTTTACGCTGGAGGTCGGCGAGGGGGAGGCGGGTGGTGTCGGCGGGGACGGCGACCTTGCGGGCGTCGCGTTCGGACCAGTCGGAGAGCTCGTGCTCGAAGGCGAGGATGGTGCCGGTGAAGCACATGATGCCGATGGAGAGGCCGGAGATGAGGCCGGCGACAAGGTGGGTCCAGAAGAGGATTTTGCGGAAGAGTTTCACGGGAAAGTCGGAGCTGGAAAGAGGTGCGATTTATTTTACCGCGGAGACGCGGAGGGCGCGGAGATCGGAAGGCGGAGTTGGAGAACGAGTACGAGTAAGAGAACGAGAACGTTGGCGGAGGGAGAAAGATTAAGAGAAAGAGGAAAGAGAAAGAAGCGGGGTCACATTTCGGCCCACTGGCGGAGGAGGTTGTGGTAGACGCCGGTGAGCTGGGTGATCGAGGGGTGGCCGGGGTGGTCGATGGTGAGGCGCTGGATGGCGATGTCTTGTTCGAAGAGGAGGGCGCGTTTCACGTCGTCGCGGATCATGCTTTGTATCCAGAAAAAGGAGCAGAGGCGGGTGCCGCGGGTGACGGGGGTGACGCGGTGGAGGCTGGTGCCGGGGTAGAGGATCATGTGGCCGGCGGGGAGTTTGACGGACTTGGGGCCGTAGGTGTCCTCGATGATGAGTTCGCCGCCGTCGTATTCGGAAGGTTCGGCGAAGAAGAGGGTGCAGGAGAGATCGGTGCGGAGGCGGTGGCCGGTGCCGGGGACGGTGCGGATGGAGGCGTCGATGTGGTTGCCGTAGTTCTGGCCGCCGGTGTAGCGGTTGAACATGGGCGGGAGGAAGTGCAGCGGGAGGGCTGCGGACATGAAGAGTGGAGATTGCGTGAGCGCGCGGACGATGGTTTCGCCGACCTGTTTGGCGACGGGGTGGGTCGCGGGGATCTGCATGTTGTCCTTCACCTTGACGGCTTGATGGCCGGCGGTGGCGGCGCCGTCGGTCCATTCGGCGGAGTCGAGGAGGCGGCGGGCGTCGGCGAGTTGCTGCGGGTTGAGGACGTTGGGAATGGCGAGGATCATGGCGGGCTTATGAAGCGGAAATGGCCGCTTCGCGCGGGAGGCGAAGCGGCCGTGAGAGAACTATGACGCCGGGGAGGGGCGTCAGGTTTTTATAATTTGAAATCGACGGTGAGGAGGAAGTTGCGCGGGTCGCCGTAGTAGGCGCGGTTGGAGTTGTTGTTGATGGCGCGGGCGTAGAGTTCGTCGGTGACGTTATCCACGTTGAGGCGGATGCTGACGCGCTCGGTGACGTTGTAGGCGAGCATGGCGTTGACGACCCAGAAGCTCGGGAGGGTGGCGTTGGAGGTGTTGTTGAGTGAGACGCGGGATTTGCCGCTGTACTGGTAGCCGGCGCCGAGAGTCAGGCCGAACGGGAGACGGTAAGTGGTCCAGAGGTTGCCGGATTGTTCGGGGGTCCACTGGAGTTCGGAACCGTTTTGGGCGGCGTTGCTGGAGTTGGAGTTTTCGCTTTCGAGATAGGACCAGCCGCCGAAGACGAGCCAGTTGTCGGTGATGTTGCCGGAGACGCCGAGTTCGACGCCTTGTACTTCCTGATCGCCGAAGACGGAGGGGTTGCCGCTGGTGTCGCTGGCGACGACGATGTTGGTGCGTTCGCTGCGGAAAAAGGCGAGGGAGGTGGAGAGCTTGCGGTTGAGGAAGTCCCACTTGGTGCCGAGCTCGTAGTTATAAGAGACCTGCGGGTCGGAGTTGGGAGCGTTCTGGCCGGTGAGGGTGCCTTGGGTGGGCGTGGTGGGGTTGGTGGGGCCGCCGTTGTTGCGGGAGGCGTTGTCGTTGGAGAGCCAGTTGGTGCCGGGAGGCAGTTGGGAGACGCCGTAGGAGGCGTAGATGCTGCCGTTGGGGCGGGGTTTGAAGACGAGGCCGATTTTGCCGCTGAGGACATTATCGTCGGCGCTGTAGTTGATCGTGTTGCCGGTGGAGGCCTGGCGGAAGGAAGCGTCGGCTTTGTAGTGTTCGACGCGGAGGCCGCCGGTGGCCTGCCACGCGGGGGAGAATTTCACGGTGTCGTAGGCGTAGATCGCGGCGCTATCGAGCTGGATGTCGTCGATCCAGGCGTAGGTCGGGGCGAAGGCGGTGATGAGGCGGTTGGGGTCCGGGTTGTAAGGATCGGCGGCGGTGACGGTGCCGAGGCCGGTCCAGTCGCGGAGGGTGCTGGCTTCTTCGCGGCTGAGTTCGAGGCCGGTGGCGATCGAGTGGGCGAGCTCGCCGGTATTGAAGTCGATGGTGACGTTGGTGGCGTTGGCGAAGGTCTTGTTGTCGCGGGCGTGGGCCTGGCGGTTGGTGGTGACGAGGCCGGTGGCGGCGTTGTAGCTCGCGGGGACGGTGTAGATGGCTTCGCGGTCGGTTTTGCTGAAGCGGGTGAGGTTGGTGAGGCGGAGCGTGGAGCTGAAATCGCGCTCTAATTTTACCGAGGCGATGTTTTGAGTGACGTCATCGAAGTCGGTGACGTGGCCGTAGAAGCGGCTGCGGTCGATGGGGCGAGGAGGACGGGAGGCGGTGGCGGTGCCGCCGAGATTGCCGCCGAGAGCGCCGTAATCGGGGAGGTCGTCCTGCTTGTTATATTGATAGGAGAAGATGACGCGGGTGTCGGTGCCGAGGCCGTAAGCGACGGAAGGAGAGAAGCCCCAGGTGTTTTTCTCGGTGTAATCGCGGCCGGCGACGCCGCCGTCCTGCCAGAGGGCATTGATGCGGATGGCGTAGCCTTTGCCTTCGGAAGGAAGGGATTGGTTCACATCGAGGGTGGCGCGTTTCCGATCGATGGAGGCGTATTCGTCGACTCCGTACGAGAAGAGCCAGTTTTGGAAGTTTTCGAGACGGGGTTGTTTGCTGGAGAGATTGAGGTAGCCGCCGGCGGAGCCGCGACCGGTGTCGCCCGAGGGGCCTTTAACGACCTCGACCTGTTCGACGTTGTAGATGTCGCGGGAGTAGCTGCCGTTGTCGCGGACGCCGTCGATGAAGATGGAACTGGTGGCATCGAAGCCGCGCATCATGATGCTGTTGGAGCCGGAGACGTGGCCGCCTTCGCCGGCGAGGAAGGTGATGCCGGGGGTGTTGCTGAGGACATCGGCGAGGCTGGCGGCGCCTTGCTGGTTGAAGATTTCGCTGGTGATGACCGAGATCGTCTGGGGGGTGTCGACGAGAGGGGCGGTGAACTTGGGGGAGGAGATGGGTTTTTCGGTGGTGCCTTCGACGGAGAGTTTGTCGAGGTCGACGGCTTTGTCGTTCTGGGCGAAAGCGGCACCGGTCAGCATGAAGCTGTTGACCAAGGCGGCGATGGTCGCGGCGGGGGCCAGGCTTGTGGCGAAGCGTGGCGCGGTTTCGGTGGAAGCGGTGGTGTTGGTGATGCGGTCGGACATGACAAGAAAGTGGGAAGAGATTCCCGTCCGCCGCCGGCCTGGTGCCTGCCTCGATGAACAAACAAAGACTTTAACTGACCTGTGAGCGAGGGGCTCCAGGGAACGGACGGCGGCGGACGAAAAGTGTGGAAAGGAAAGAGCTGTTTTCGCCCGGATGCTTCTGGCCTGTGGGGCGTTAAGCGGTGCGACGGAAACGAAACCAAAAGTTGAACAGGGCGAAATGAGAATGAGACGGATTCTCACGTCAATAATTTATTGAGACAAAAACTCAGTCTCATTAAAACGGTGCATTGACCCCGCTGATGCGCAGGACTTTATGGCGCGTCATGGTTAAAACCCTGACCGTAAATCTCAGCGAACGCAGTTACCCGATCTCGTTTGGCGTAGACCTGTCGAAGCAGGTACGGGCGAAGGTAGACGAGCTGCTGCACGCGGGGCGGAAGGTGGTCGTGGTGACGGATCGTCACCTGGCGCGGAAGCAGGCGGATGCGTTGTACGCGATGTTGGGAGAGGTGCCGACGCTGGTGCTGGAGCCGGGGGAGGAGACGAAGTCGCTGGAGGAGTTTGGGCGGGTGCTGGATTTTTGCGCGGAGCACCGGGTGGACCGGGCGGGGGCGTTGTTCGCGGTGGGCGGAGGTGTGATCGGAGATCTGGGTGGGTTTGCGGCGGCGGCGTTTTTGCGGGGGATCGAGTTTTATCAAATTCCGACGACGCTGCTCGCGATGGTGGATAGTTCGGTGGGCGGGAAGACGGGGATCAATTTGAAGGTGGGGAAGAATCTCGTTGGGGCGTTTCATCAGCCGCGCGGGGTTTTTGTGGCGACGGGGTTGCTCGCGACGCTGCCGGCGCGGGAGTTTGCGGCGGGGATGGCGGAGGTGATCAAGTATGGGCTTCTTGGAGACGCTAAGCTGCTGGAGCAGTTGGAGAAGAAGCCGCTGACGGTGGAGAGCGAGGAGCTGGCGGCGGTGATTCATCGTTGCTGCGCGATCAAGGCGAAGGTCGTGGAGGCGGATGAGCGCGAGCTGGCGAAGGAAGGCGGGCGGGCGCTGCTGAATCTCGGGCACACGTTTGGCCATGCGGTGGAGCAAGTGACGGGCTATGGCGTTTATCTGCACGGCGAGGCGGTGGCGATCGGGCTGGCGGCGGCGGCGCGGTTGTCGGCGAAACTTGGGTACATCGGCGAGGCCGAGGTGGCGCGCGTGGAGAAGGTGCTCGCGGCTCATGCGCTGCCGGTGCGATTGCGCGAGGCGCTGCCGCTTGGCGGGCTAATGGCGGCGGCGGCGCGGGACAAGAAAGTGCGCGCGGGGCTGCCGCGTTTTGTGGTGATGAAGTCGCTGGGCGATGCGGCCACGCAGTCGGGGATCGAGCCGGCGTTGGTCGAGGCGTGTTTCATGGAAGTCGGGGCGTCGGGTTGAGGGATTTTCGATTGGGGGACTCGGAGCGCGTGCGAGTACGCTGGCGTACGGCGGAGGTTTTCGCGGATTGCGGGGAATCGAAAATCGAGAATCTTAAATCGAAAATCCCCAGCCCATGTCTGCCATTGATGAAGGAATTGTCCGCGAGTATTTTGAGCAGAACGGATTTTTAGTCCGGCAGCTGCGCAAGTACGATGTGCAGGCGCGCAAGAAGACGGGGGACGAAGAGATCGATCTGTTGGTTTACAATCCGTCGTATCAGCGCGAGTCGCGGAAGCCGGATTTCTTTTTGTTTTCGAGCGAGCTGGCGTACATCCACCGGGCGATCGTGGTGGTGAAAGCGTGGCATACGGGGCGGTTTACGCCGAAGATGCTGCAGAGCAGCCCGGAAGTTTTCGGGTTTTTGCAGGAGAATGTGTTGAAGGAAGTGCCGAAGCTTTTTCCGACGGAGAGCGCGGGCGCGGCGTCGGGTGAAGAGGGCGAGGCGCTGCCGACGAAGATTTTGGTGCTGCCGAGTCTGCCGACGGCGGAGCCGTTTCGGTCGCAGAGTTTGCAGCTGCTCAAGGAGCGCGGGGTGGACGCGATCATCTCGTTTCGGGCGATGCTGCTGGATCTGATCGAGAAGATTGAGCCGAACCGGAGCTATGGGAAAAGCGACACGCTGCAGGTGATCCGGATTTTGAAGAACTACGATCTGCTCAGGGACGCGCAGTTGGATTTACCAGGCGCGGAGCGGACGGTGGCGCGAAAACCCCGGGCCTGAGCCGGCCCGGAAAATGGCAAAAGCCAAAGGTTCAAACGCCAAAACGGTTAGAGAGCCAAAGGATCGAAAGGACGGATTGGTGAAGGCCGCGGTGTGAGGGCTCTGGAATTTCTTTGGACTTTGGCGGTTTGGCGTTTGGGATTTCGGTGATGATTCATCCCACGGCTATTGTTGAAGCGGGTGCGCAGTTGGGCGCGGATTGCGAAATCCATGCGCACGCGATCGTGCGGAAGCACGCGGTTCTCGGCGACCGTGTCGTGGTGCATCCGTTCGCGGTGATCGGCGGCGATCCGCAATATTTGAAGTTCGAGCGGGCGACGGAGAGTTTTGTTCGCGTGGGGAACGGCACGGTGCTGCGCGAGTATGTGACGCTCAATCGCGCGATCCATGCGGGGCAGGCCACGACGGTGGGGGAGAATTGTTTTTTGATGTCGGGGGCGCATCTGGCGCACGACTGCGCGGTGGGAAATAATGTGGTGCTGGCGAACAATGCGTTGCTGGCGGGGCATGTGAGCGTGGGGGATTTTGCGTTTATCGGCGGCGGTGCGGCGGTGCATCAGTTCACGCGGATCGGCGAAGGCGTGATGCTGGGCGGGCTGGCGCGGATCACGCGCGATCTGGCGCCGTACACGATCGTGGCGGAGCGCGATGAAGTGTCCGGGCTGAACCTGGTCGGGCTGAAACGGCGCGGAGTTTCGCGCGAGGCGATCAAGGAGCTGAAGGAGGCGTTTCGCGCGGTGTATTCGGAAAGCGGCAACATCCGGGAGCTGGCAGCGAAGGCGCTGACGAGCGGTGCGTTTACGACGGCGGAGGCGCGGAGGTTTTTGGAGTTTTTCACGAGCGGGAAGCGGAGTTTCGCGCGGCCGGCGCGGGTGGCGCGTGATGTCGCGGCGGAGGCGGGCGAGTGATGGCGGGCGCGCGCATGAGTGCGAAACTGGCTTTGACCTGTGGCGATCCGGCGGGGGTGGGGCCGGAGATTATTGCGGCGTGGCTGGCGGCGCATCGGACGGAGGCGCGGGAGGTGGCGGTGATCGGGCCGGCGCGGTGGCTGGAGGCGGTTGATTTGTATGGAGCGACGGCGGTGGCGGTGGGGGATGAAAAATTTTCTGCGACGTTGGGTCATCCGAGTGTGGACGGCGCTCGAATCGCATTGGCGGCGATGGAGCGGGCGGCGGCGGGGACGTTGAGCGGGGAGGTTTCGGGTGTCGTGACGGGGCCGGTGAGCAAGAGCTGGCTGCAGAAGGCGGGCTATGCGTTTCCAGGGCAGACGGAGTTTTTTGCGGCGCGGTGGGGTGGGGAGCCGACGATGGCGTTTTGCGGCGGGAAGCTGCGGGTGGTGTTGCTGACGTGGCATATTCCGCTGAGCGAGGTGGCGGGGCAGTTGACGGAGGCGAACATCGCGCGGGCGGTGCGGGCGGCGGATGAACTGGCGCGGGCGGAAGGTGTGGCGAGTCCGCGAATTGGTGTGTGCGGACTCAATCCGCACGCGGGGGAGGACGGGCTGCTGGGGACGGAGGAGCGGGACGTGATTGATCCGATTTTGGGGAAGTTGCGCGTGAGGTTTGCGGGGCTGTCGCGTTGCGAGGCGGGGGACACTTTATTCGCGCGGATGCTGCGCGGGGAGTTCGATGTGGTGATCGCGCTTTATCACGATCAAGGGCTGGCGCCGCTCAAGACGGTGGATTTTGACGAGTCGGTGAACGTGACACTGGGGCTGCCGTTTGTGCGGACGAGTCCGGATCATGGCACGGCGTTTGGCATCGCGGGAAAAGGTGTCGCGAGCATGACGAGTTTTGCGAATGCGGTGACGGTGGCGCGGCGCTTGATAAACGCGCGCGGCGGGCAATAGTGCGCCGTTCTGAATTTCCATGTCTGCTGAACCGAGTGTTTCTTCGTCTCCTGTTATTTCTGCCGCGAGTGCGCCTGCGGCGGTGGTGTTGCGGGAGGGAAACGAGAATTTGGTGAAGCTGACCGAGCCGGCGGGGACGAAGGTGAATGCGTTGATCGCGCGCGAGAAGCAGGGCGACTACCTGCGGATCGCGATCACTGGCGGCGGTTGCAACGGGCTGAGTTACAAGATGCGTTTCACGGCTGACACGAAGAAGGGCGACATCCTGGTGCGCACGGGCGGGGCGAGCGTGTTAGTGGACGCAAAGACGGCGCTTTATCTGAAAGGCACGGTGCTGGACTACTCGAACAAGATGGTCGGCGGGGGGTTCAAGTTCACCAACCCGAATGCAAAGGCGAGTTGCTCGTGCGGGGAGAGCTTCAGTGTCTGAGCGTTGGGCAAAGTTAGGTGTTGTCAGAGCGGCTGTGCCCGGTGAAAAGACAGCGACTTCGAAATCACCCAGAACTTATTGATGGCAACCTCGTTTCCCTCCTCAGGCGGCAACCGCCCCGGTCAGTATCAGCGTCGTACAAACAACGACCCCTTTGCGGCGATTCGTCGCAACCATCGTATCAAGGTCCCGCAGATCCGCGTGATCAGTCCCGAAGGCAAGCAGCTCGGCATTCTCGCTACCGAAAAGGCGCTCGCGCTGGCGATTCAGGTCGGGCTCGACCTGGTGGAGGTTGCACCGAATGCGACGCCGCCGGTGTGCCGCATCATGGATTTCGGCAAGTACGTGTACGAGGAGCAGAAGAAGGTTTCCCACGCGAAGGTGACGGCGAGCAAGATCAAGGAGATCGAGTTTTCGGCGCGCATCGCGGATAACGATTTTCTCACCAAGATCCGTCACGCGGAGGAGTTCCTCAGCCACGGTGCGAAGGTGAAGTTGCGGTTGAAGTTTCGCGGTCGCGAAATGGCGCATACGGAGATCGGTTTTGGCGTGATCACGAAGGCGCTGCAGGAGCTCGACGGCATGGGGCATCCTGATTCTTCGCCGAAGCTGATGGGCAAGCAGATCAACGTGATGTTGACGCCGCTGCCGACGAACAAGCGGAAGCCGAAGTATCTCAAGGAAGGCGAAGTCACGCACGACGTACCCTCGAAGCCGCATCACGACGACGACGAGGACGACGACAACGATCAACCCGGCGCGAAAGCCTGAGGACGCGGGCGTGGGGCCTGCTTATAGAAAACTGCGATGCAGTCTGGCGCTGGCCGGGTTGATGGTCGCATTGGGCGGGCAGGAGCTGGTGGCGGTTGCGCGGAGCACGCCATCGCGGCCGCCGGGGTCCGCAGCGAATGTCAGCAGCGCGGCGGGCGTGGTGAAGCTGGGAGGCGTCGAGTATGTCGATGCCGCGTCATTTGCGAAGAGGCTCGGGTTGAAGGCGGTGTGGATAAAGGCGGGCGAGCGGCTTTCGTTACGCAATGAAACGATGCGGATCGACCTGGAGGCGGACTCCCGGGAAATCGCGATCAACGGGGTGCGGGTTTTCATGGGCGAGGGAGCGCGGATTTATAAACGGACGCTGCGTATTAGCAAAATCGATGCGGAGCGGCTGTTGCTGCCGGTTGTGCATCCGGCGAGCGTGCCGGGATCGGTGCCGCGGGTGCGGGTGATCGCGCTCGATGCGGGGCATGGCGGCCGCGATCCGGGCAAGGAGAACCGGAAGCTGCGGGTGAACGAGAAGACGTTCACGCTCGATGTGGTGAAGCGGGCGGAAAAATTGCTCACGCAGCAGGGCTATCGCGTGGTGCTTACACGCAAGAGCGACACGTATGTGGAGCTGGGCGACCGGCCGGCGGCGGCGGCGCGGGCGGGGGCGGATTTGTTTATCAGCGTTCATTTCAACGCGGTGGCGGGAAATGTGGAGCGAGTGTCGGGGACGGAGACATACATCATGACGCCGCAGTATCAGCGTTCGGCGGGGGACAACTCGCGCGGCTCAATGGATGGAATCGCGAATCCTGGGAATGCGAACGATCACTGGAATGCGCTGCTCGGGTATCACCTGCAGCGGTCGATGCTGGCGGATTTGAAGACATCGGATCGCGGCATGAAGCGCGGGAGGCTGGCGGTGTTGCGGCTGGCGACGTGTCCGGCGGTGCTGGTGGAGGCGGGGTTTTTGTCGAACACGGCGGAGGCACGGAAGATCGCGACGCCTGCGTATCGACAGAAGATCGCCGAGGCGATCGCGGATGGCGTGAAGGGTTACGCGAACGCGCTGGCGGCGGCGCGAAAGTGAACGCGCTCGGAGACGGACGAATTTTATTTCCTACCCCATGATCAAACGCGCGTGGATTTTCCTGATGGCGATGGCGGCCGGTGTTGTTGTTCCCGCGGCTCGGGCGAATCCGGTGAGGTCAGCTCCGACGCGGCCGGCGGCGGTGAAGGAGGCGGTGCAAAAGGCTCCGGCTCCGAAATCGGAGGCGAAGAGCCCGGCTGCGGCGGCGGTCAAAAGTGCGGTGCGATACGTGGAGATCGCCAAGGTGGCGGCGCGGTATGGGATGGAAATTTCGTGGCTGGAGCCCGGGCGGCGGGTGGAGTTGAAGAATGCGGCGAACCGGATCGAGATCGAGGCGGGATCGCGGAACATGCGGTTGAATGGCGTGCGGGTTTTTTTGGGCGATCCGGCGCGGTTTTCGGGCGGGGAGTTTCAGGTGAGCGAGATCGACGCGGAGCGGCTTTTCCAAGGACTGCTTGCGCCGGTTGCGGAGACCCGGCGCAGGGCGGTGAAGGTCATCGCGATCGATCCGGGTCATGGAGGTCCGGATACGGGTACGGAGAACAAGGCGCACGGATTGAGGGAAAAGGTTTTCACGCTCGATGTGTCGTTGCGTTTGAAGCGGGTGCTGGAAGCGAAGGGCTATCGGGTGGTGATGACGCGGGAGACGGACATCGATGTGGGCAAAGGGGCGCGCGCGATCATCGCGAATCAGGCGGGGGCTGATGTGTTCGTGAGCGTGCATTTCAACGCGGTGCTGAACGACACGAAGACGCGGGGGGCTGAGATATTCACGTTTGCGCCGCAGTTTCAGCGTTCGACGAATGCGTGGGGGCCGGGGCAGCCGGATGACACGGAGGCGTTGCCGGCGCCGGTGAATCGTTTCGATGTTTTAAGCGTGGCGTGCGCTCACGCGATCCATGGCGCGGTGTTGAAGCGACTGGGTGCGGAAGATCGCGGGCAGAAGATCGGGCACTGGGCGGTGCTGCGGGCGCTGAATTGTCCGGGCGTGCTGGTGGAGGCGGGGTTTCTTTCGAACGAGGCCGAAGGGAAAAAAATCGCGACGCCGGAATACCGGCAGCAGATCGCTGAGGCGATCGCGGACGGGCTGGCTAATTACGCGGCGCTCGTGGGGCCGGCGAAGGAGTGATTATTTTGCCGATCTGGCCTGGCGGGCGAGGAGTTGGGCGCGGAGGTAGGTGTCGGGCGGGGCTTCCTGCCAGGCGGTGAGCCAGAGGCTGCCGAGCATGTGGGCGGCGGAGGCGATCTGGGTTTCGAGGAAGGTTTTGCCTTCTTTGGATTCGGGGGCCTCGGGTTTGAGTTTGCCGGATTTTTCGAGGGTGTAGAGGGGCTCGACGAAGGCGAACTGGGCGACGAGGTAGTTCATGCTGTGGTCGAAGATGGGGTCGCGCCCGGTGGGGCCGACGACCATGGAGAGGCGGGCGGCGGGTTTTACCTGTTGTTCGAGTTGGGCGAGGTCGAGGCCGCCGGTTTTACCGAGGAAGCCGCCGTCGATCCAGGAGTGGAATTTGCGGTCGACGGTGAAGCCGTTGGGGTTTTCGCCGACCCAGCCGTTGTAGTGTTTGGTGGTGTGGAGCGGCTGGGAGCCGTCGCCGACGTAGTGGCCCATGACGCCCATGAGGTAGACGATGTTGGCCTGGGCGTTGGCGATTTCGTCGGGGGTGCCGCCGGCTTCTTCGTAGGCTTTGAGGTAGGAGAAGGCGGACTTCAGGCGGGCGTAGGACTCGGCGATGGTCCAGGGGAGGTAGCCGACGAGTTCGCGGGTGCGGTCTTTGTTTTTTTCGGGATCGATGGGGCGGAAGCGTTCGGGGTGGGCGGCGCGGGCGGCGAAAAGCTGGGCGGTGAAAATGTAGCGGAGGTCGCTGACGGTGGCGGGGGTGAGGTCGAGCGGGGCGAAGTCTTCGAAGTCGATGAAGTGGTCGCCGGAGCTGGCGTGTTTGAGGGGGAGATCCTGGGGGACGTTGCGCCAGCGGTCGGGTTCGCCGGAGAGGAAGGCGATGCGTTCGCGGGCGGCGGGGGCTTTGACGAAGGCGGGGAAGTCGGTCGGGAGAGAGGCGAGGGCGGTGAGGTTGACGGCGCGGTGGCCTTCGTAGTCCCAGGCGAAGAGGCGGACGGCGGAGGCGAGTGCGAGAGCGGCGGTGGCGAGGAGGGCGTGCGGGCGCATGGTGGCGAGTGTGCGAACAGCACGGTGCGGGCCGAGAATAATTGCGCACGACAGTCCGGGGCGGTTTTCTCGCGGGCGTTTTATGGGTCTGCACTCAGGAGTTTTTTCGCGCGTGTGGCTGGTGGGCGTCGTGTGGACGGGCGCGTGGTTGATACAGGCGAGGGCGCAGGCGGCGGTGGAAGGGGATCTGGCGAAGCGGGTGGTGATCGTGGCGAACGCGAGTTCGGCGGAGTCGATGACGCTGGCGCGGTATTATGCGGAGAAGCGGGCGATACCGGTGGAGAATATTGTGGCGTTGCCGATGACGCTTTCGGAGACGGTGGGGTGGGAGGAGTTCGTGAAGACGGTGTATCAGCCGTTACAGGACGAACTGGTGAAGCGCGGGTGGATCGATGCGACGGGATCGGAGAGCCGGGATGCGGTGGGACGGAAAAAGTACGCGGTGCTGGGGCATCGGATGAGTTATCTGGTGACATGCCGCGGGGTGCCGTTGCGGGTGGCGCATGATCGGAGTTTGTATGCGGAGGTGAAACCGCTGACAGGGATGTCGCAGTTTCGGACGAATCAAGGGGCGGTGGATGCGGAACTGGCGCTGGTGGGGCGGAGCGGTTACCCGATCAATGCGTATGTGCCGAATCCGCTGTTTCAGAAGGAGCGGCCGACGTCGCTCGATCTGGGGAAGGTGGTGAAGGTGTCGCGGCTCGATGGGCCGGGGTGGGAAGCGGCGATGGGGCTGGTGGACCGGGCGGTCGAAGCGGAACGGCGCGGGTTGATCGGGCGGGCGTATGTGGATGTGGGCGGGCCGCACGCGGAGGGCGACGTGTGGATGGAGGATGCGGCGAAGCAGCTGGAGGCGATGGACTTTGATCTGAGTGTGGACCGTGCGCCGGAGACGATGGCGGTGGAGGCGCGGTTCGATGCGCCGGCGCTTTATTTCGGGTGGTATGCGTGGGGAGTGAACGGGCCGTTTATGCGAGAGGGTTTTCGTTTTCCGCCGGGGGCGGTGGCGGTGCATATCCACAGTTTCTCGGCGGAGACGTTGAACACGACGGGGACGCATTGGTGCGGGCCGTTGGTGGCGCGCGGGGTGACGGCGACGGTGGGGAATGTGTTCGAGCCGTATCTGACGTTTACGCATCATCCGCATCTGATGCTGCGGGCGCTGGCGCGCGGGGAGACGTGGGGCGACGCGGTGTTTTATTCGTTGCGGGCGGTAAGCTGGCAGTGCGTGGCGATCGGCGATCCGTTGTACCGGCCGTTCAAGGTGGGATTTGCGGAGCAGTGGGCGAAGCGGGCGGAACTGCCGGACGCGCTTTATCCGTATGTGATTTTGCGGGAGGCGCGGCGGTTGGAGCGGGGTGGGCAGCCGGAGCAGGCGCTGGCGGTGCTGGTAGAGGCGATGAAGGAACGCGCGGGGCTGACGGTGTTGGAGACGCGGGCGAAGGAGCTGGCGCAGGTGGCGGCGACGGGAGACGGGGCGGCCGAGGTGCGGTGAGAGGGCGCGAAAAAGCGCGGCCGGTGAGGGCCGCGCTTGGGTGGGGGAGAAACGGATACGCCGGGAAGGCGTGCGTGTTTCCCGAGTTTAGATTTTGTCGACGATCCTGTCGGCGAGGCCGTAGGCGATGGCTTCCTTGGCGTTGAGGTAGAAGTCGCGGTCGGTGTCCTGGTTGATGCGCTCGATGGGCTGGCCGGAGGCGTCAGCAAGGATCTGGTTCAGCTCGGCGCGGAGCTTTTCCATTTCGACGGCTTGGATGTTAATGTCGGTGGCGGGGCCGACCATGCGGCCGGAGATGAGGGGCTGGTGGATGAGGACGCGCGAGTGCGGGTAGAGGAGGCGGCGGCCTTTGGGGGCGGCGCTGAGGAGAATCGAGCCCATGGAGGCGGCCATGCCGGTGACGACGACAGTGATCGGGGATGAGATCAGCTTGATGGTATCGTAGACGGCCATGCCTGCGGTGATGGAGCCGCCGGGGCTGTTGAGGTAGAAGGTGATTTCTTTGCCGGGACCGGTGGCTTCGAGATAGAGAAGTTTTTCGGTGAGGTCTTTGGCGGATTCGTCGGTGACGGCGCCCCAGAGGAAGATTTTCCGCTCATCGAGGAATTTTTTCTGGATGAGCATGGCCACGGGGGCGGCGTTTTTGCGGGCCTGAGCGTTTTCCTTTTCGTCCTCGTCATCATCGTCATCGAAGCGCGGGAGATTGGCGGGTGTGGCCGAGAGGAGGTTGGTCATAGGCATGGTGGCGTAACGTGCGCGGGAGGTCTGGTTTTGCCAGTCGATTTTTAACTCTGCCGGGCAAAATGCCCCAGTCGGAGTAAAGGTTTCACCCTAGTGAGCCGATTCATGGGCATGCTTCAAACTAACCTACCTCTCGAAAAACGTCCGACCGTGGAGGAGGTGGCAGCAGGACTGAGTTCGCTGCCATCGGCTCCGCGTGTATTGCCTCAACTTTATACGCTGCTGCGCTCGGGCGATCCGACGCTCCAGCAGGTGAGCTCGCTCCTGCGTCTCGATCCGGGACTGACGGCGCGGGTGTTGAAAATGGGAAACGATTTCAGCGCGGCGCGCGGGGAGCATTGTCTCTCGGTGGAGGACGCGATCAATGGCGTGGGTTTTAACGCGATCCATGCGATGGTTTCGGAGGTAGCGGATGCGCAGATTTTCTCCCGGCCGTTGAGTCTTTATGGGCTGGATGCGGACGAGTGCTGGCGCTCGTCGATCGCGTGTGCACTCGCAGCTGAAGTGCTGGCGGAGCATACGGGCGAGGATGTGAGCATCGCTTACACCGTGGGTCTGTTGCATGGCGCGGGGATGGTGGCGATCGATGAAGCGGTGTCGGCGCTGGAGCCGACGTTGATTTTTGCGCCGCGGGCGTTTCCGCGCGAGTTTGCGGATGCGGAGCGGGCGTTGTTGGGCTTCAACCATGCTGACGTGGCGGCGACGATGCTGCGGTCGTGGAATTTCCCAGTGACGATCGTGGAGCCGATTCGCTGGCAGCATACGCCGCTTGGCTCGGCGGGGTATGCACGCATGGCGTGCTTGCTACACGCGGCGAAGTGGCTGCGGGCGGTGGTGTGTCTGGAAGAGGGTGGCGAAACTCCTCAGCAACCTCCGGCCATTCTCTTGCAATCACTGCGGCTGACTCCTGAAAAGCTAGCCCGCTTGGTGGTCGAAGTTCGCCTAAAGTTGGGTTCAGTCCGCAATTTGCTCGAATTTTTGGCGGCCTAATTAACGTATTTTTAGCATCTTGAGTGATTTATTCTCCAGATGCTAATATGTTGCTAAAAATTTTCACGGCTTGGTCCGATGTTGAAGCGTGGTGTCCTGTACCTATTTTCTGTGACCCATAGCCCCCAATCATCCCCAGCATGAAAAACAACATATATGCCCGCATCGTCGGGTTGTTTCTGTCGGTCAGCGTGGTCTCAACGGCCATCGCTTCGGAGCAGGTGAGTGTACAGGCAAGCAGCGATCTGCGCGTGACGGTTATCGATGAAAGTGCGAACACAGCAGAATTGCGCGGTTTGGTTCACGCGGCCCTCGGCAAGAGTCTTTCGGCAGGCATGACGCACGAGTGCAAAGCACCGGTGCAGGTGAAGATCTCGGTCGCGGCCGTGTCGCGTGCGGCGAAGGATCTGAAGAAAGGTTCCTGCGATGCGGTGATTGTTATAGGAAATTCCGTGCCGTCGGCGTTGTTGAAGGACGGCCTGGTTTTGAAAGCGACGGATGCGCGCAGCGGCGATTTGAATCGCACGTTTTACTTGCTCGCGAATGCGAGCGATCCGGCGATGAACAAGCTGGTGGGGCAAGCATTCGATCACGCGATCAAATCCACCGCGTTTCAGGACGCCCTTGCCGGCAAGACCGGAGCGACTTCCGGTCTGGCAGCGTCGGCTCGCTGACGCAGCTTCAGTGCTGGGAAATTTCAAAGCCCCTCCGTTTCGGGAGGGGCTTTTTTTTTGGGCGGGAGAGGGAGAAGCGTGATGGAGCGGGAGGCGGCGGGGCGGACTTTCAGATCAGGCCGAGCTTCATTTTGCCTTCTTCGCTGATCATGGACTGGTTCCAGGCGGGCTCCCACGTGATGCGGACGTCGGCGGCGCTAACGCCGGGAATGAGGAGGATTTTGGATTTGGCGTCTTCGGCGATGGCGGGGCCCATGCCGCAACCGGGGGCGGTGAGGGTCATGGCGACGTCGACTTTGTAGCCTTGGTCGGCGTCCAGTTTTGAGATGTCCATCGAGTAAACGAGGCCGAGGTCGACGATATTCACGGGGATCTCGGGGTCGTAGACTTTTTTGAGTTGGTCCCAGACGGTGTCGGGATCGGGTGCGCCGTTGGCGAGAGTGGCGGCTTCGATTTTTTGCTCCACGACTTTTTCGCCGAGGGAGTCGGCGTCTTTGCCGTCGATGCGGTAGAGGCCGGTCTCGGTCTGCACGGTATAGGAGCCGCCGAGAACCTGGTGGATGAAAACTTTGGAGCCTGCGGTGAGCGGGTGTTTGTCACCGGAGGGAATTTGCGTGGCGATGACTTCGCGGCTGAGCGTGCGGTCGTGTTGCATCGCGGGAAGTGAAAGCGCGAAGGCGCGGCGTGCAACGTGGTTTTGAGGTTTCAGGGAATGGCGGAGGGGGCGACGGTCTGGAGGTCGGGGGAGTTGCCCAGGTAGTCGCGGGGTTGAGCGAGGCGGGCGCGGTGGGAGAGGAGGAGTTTTTCCATGTCGGCATCCTTGGCGTCGCGGGCGATCGAGAGCGGGGAGGCGCCGCCGTAGATGTCGAAGGTTGCGAGTGAGCCGCCTTCGAGGAGCGCGCGGGCGACGGCGAGGTGGCGGCCGGTGGCGGCGACGCAGAGGGCGGATTCGCCGTTGTTGCGGGTGGCGTTGGGGTGGGCGCCGGAGGCGAGGAGGAGGAGGACGGTTTCGAGGTGGCCGGCGGCGGAGGCGGCGATGAGTGGGGTGCGGCCCTCGATGTCGGTGAGGTTGATGCCGGCTCGGGCTTCGGCGAGGGCTCGGACGATCTCGGTGTGACCGGAGCGGGCGGCGAGGAAGAGGGGCGTCTGGAGGCGGTGATCGCGGGCGTCTTCGTCTGCGCCGGCGGCGAGGAGTTCACGGACGGCGGCGAGGTCGCCGGAAGTCGCGGCGAGGTGGAGCGGGGTGGTGGCGGGTGGTTGTGTGGCGCGGAGGTGAGGCGGGATGGATTCGCGGGGGACCGGGGGCACGGCTTTGGGTGGAGGCGCAGGTGGAGCGGAGGGATCGGCGGCGGGAAATGTAGTGCTTTCTTGGGCACTGGCAGCGGGGGCTGTTGGCGGAGCGGAGGCGGAATCGGTGCGAGCGAGAAGAGGCGGGGTGGTGGAGGTGGGAGCGGTGGCGCCGCGGCGGCGGAGGAGTGTGGCGATGGGGCGGTGGTTGTATTTTTCGGCGATGGAGAGCGGGCTCTGGTCGTCGGCGGTGAGCGTGTCGAGGGGGGCTCCAGCTTGGATGAGGGTGCGGGCGGTTTCGAAATGGCCTTCGCGGGCGGCGAGGAAGAGCGGGGTTTCGCCGGTTTTGTTCGCGTGGTTAGCGGAGGCTCCGGCGGCGAGGAGGGCGGAGACGGTGTCGGTGTGGCCGCGGGCGGCGGCGGCGAGAAGGGGTGTATGGCCGGTGGAGTCGGCAGTGTTGACGGGGACTTTCAGGTCGAGGAGTGCGCGGACGAGGTCGAGGCGGTTTTCGGCGGCGGCGAAGTGGAGGGGCGTTTCGCCGGCGGGCGTGGGGGCGTCGGGTTTGGCTCCGTGTTTGAGGAAGAGGCGGGCGATCTCGAGGTAAGCGCCGTCGGGGGGAACGATGAAGTGGGGGCCGCGAGCGCCGGCGGCGTAGTGGAGCGGGCTGAGGCCGGCGGAGTCGGCGGTGGTAGCGGAGGCACCGGCGGCGAGGAGGTGTTCGACGCTTTCGATGGAGCCGATTATCGCGGCGAGGGCGAGCGGGGTGCGGCCTTCGGCGTCGGGCGTATCCGCGGAAGCATTGCGCGAAAGGAGATAGCGGACGGTGGGCGGGTAGCCGGTCTCGGCGGCGATGCAGAGCGGGGTGCGGCCGGCGGCGTCGCGGGCTTCGAGGTCGAGGCCATTGGCGAGGAGATACTCGCAGGTGGCGATCCAGCCGTTTTGCGCGGCGAGCCAGAGGGCGGTGCGGCCGTCTTTGGATTTTGCGTCGAGGCGGGCGCCGTGGCCGACAAGGAGTTTGATGGCGTCGAGGTGGCCGCCTTGGGCGGCGAAGAGGATGGGCGTGAAGCCGTCGTCGAGGCGGGTGACGTTGACGTCGGCACCGCGGATGAGCAGGGCTTTGAGGAGCGTGATGTGACCGTCGTAGGCGGAGATGCGGAGGGGGTTGAGGGTGCTGCGGTTGTTGACGATGCGGTCCTGGACGCTGGCGCCTTTGTCGAGGAGGACGAGGGCGGTGTCGATGGAGGCGTCCTTGGCAGCCATGTAGAGCGGGGTGCGTTGCTGTTCGTCGGGCGCGTCTACTTCGGCGCCGTGATCGCAGAGGATGGCGGCGGCCTCGGCGTATCCATAAAATGCGGCCATGAAGAGCGGGGTGCGGCGGCGGGTGTCGCGGGCGTTCACGTCGGCACCGCGTTCGATGAGGAGGCGGGTGGCGGGGCCGCGGCCTTCTTTGGCGGCTTGGTGGAGGGCGGTGAGACCTTCTTTGTCGCGGGCGTTGATGTCGGCCCCGTTGGCAAGGAGGGTGACGATGGCGTCGAGCTGGCCTTCGCGTGCGGCGAGCATGAGGGGTGTCTGGCCGTCGGTGTTGCGGGAGTCGACGCTGGCGCCGGTGGCGCGGAGGGCGATGATCGCGGCGGGCTGGCCAGCGAGGGCGGCGCGGGCGAGGGGTGTGACGCCGTTGGGGCCAGCGATGTCAGTGCGGGCGCCGCGTTCTTTGAGGAAGGCCATCATGGCGGTCTGGCCGTTGAGCGTGGCGAGAACGAACGGTGTGGCGCTGGTGTCGGTTGTGGCGTGTTCGAGGGCGGCTCCGCGATCGAGGAGAAGGCGGGCGAGCTCGATGTGGCCGTTGTGCGCGGCGATGCAGAGCGGGGTGGAGCCGTCGGTGCTTGTGGCGGCGTCGACGGTGGCGCCTTGGTCGAGGAGGAGGCGGGCGATTTCGATGTGGCCGGAGTGGGCGGCGACGAAGAGCGGGGTGACGCCGTGGGGATCGGTGGTGTTTACCGAAGACGGGTTGGCGCGGATAAGGGCGCGGAGGGTAGGGAGGTCGTTCTGCTGGGCGGCTCGGTGGAGGGGGAAACGAGGTGGTGTGACGGGGGGCGTAGCGGGGGTGGAGGCGGTGGGCGCGGAGGACGGCTGAGTGGTTGTTTCGGTTTCGGCTGCGGGGAGCGGAGCGAAGGGCGCGAGGAGGGCGAGAGCGAAGGAGAGGGCTAAAAGACGCGTGGACACGGCGGATGGACGGGCGGGCGGAAGGTGTTACGAGCCGGATTGGCCGGTGGCGGACGGGAGCGATTGGAGATCCTGAAGGAGGGTTTCGCGGGTCTCGGGATGTTTGATGGCTTCGGCGTAGCGGCGGGCGGCGGCGGGATCGCGGAGGGCCCATTCGAAAAAGACGCGGCTCTTGGTGAGTATCCGTTTTGTGGTGTCGCAGATGTTATCTGTGAGCTCCATGGCGACTTCGGGCCGGCTGGCGATGAGGGTATCGGAGACGGCGAGGGCGGCGATGCCGGGGTCGAAGTCGGGATCGGGGTCGCCGCGGTCGATCCACTGGAGGGCGGCGACGGGGTCTTTGCCGGCCCAGCGTTGGAGAGAAATGGCGAGCGCCTGGGTGCGGTCGGCACCGGCGGGGAGTTTTTGAGCGAAGTCGGCGAAGTGGCGGGGATCGAAGTCGGAGCGGCCCTCGATGAGGCCTTTGAGGGCGGATGCGCGGATGGCGGGATCGGTGAGGGAGGAGAGCTGGGCGTAGGCGCGCTCCGGGTCGTGCTGGGCCCACTGGTAGAAGGCGGAGTCTAGGAGGAAGGACTGGCGGTCGACCATGGTGGCTGAGGTGGCGAAGCGCATGGCGGCGTCGAAGTTCCCGGTGCGTTCGACGAGGGCGTTGATGAGCATGTGGCCGTAGAAGCCGGCGGGCTCGGGATCGGTACTGCACAGTCGGATACCGACGCGGAGGGCGGCATCGGGCTGGGCGGTGGCACCTTGGAGGACGGCGGCGACGCATTTCATGCGTTCCCCGAGGACGGTCTGTTGCATGGCCCAATCGGCGGCGGCATCGGGCTCGATAGATGCCCAGCCGCGGAGCGCGGCGTCGCGGAGCTGGTCGCGTGTGAGCCAGTTGCCTTCGGAAGCGGCGAGGGCGAGGGCGCGCTTGGGATCAGTGCGGGCGAGCGTTTCGAGGAGGGCTTCGCGTTCGCGGGTGAGGGCGGCGGTGTTGGGTTGAGAGGAGAGCGAATGCCAGCGGTCATCCCATGTGGAGGCGGTCGATGGGGTGGAGCGGGTGGCTGGTTTGGCGGACGCGAGCGAGAGGGCGGCGGACTGCTGGGCGGCGAGGGATCGGGCGAGGATGAAACCGAGCAGGGCGGTAGAGAGGGGGACGGCGATGACGGAGATTTTGGACCAGCCGGAGTGACGTGACGATGAGGCGGGCATGGCGAGGGCGGCGGGCGGACGTTTTTAAGAATTGGCGGACGCGTCAGGGAGTGCCGTTGGGGAGGACGTCGGCGAGGATTGCGGAGAGGGTGACGCGGTCAGCGGCGTTGGAGGAGCGGTCGATGTAGGCGCGGGCCGCGAGGGGATCGCGGGCGGCCCATTGCTGGAAGACGGAGCGCATGGTTTCGGTGCGTCTGGCGGGGTCGGAGATGTCTGCGGCGAGGTTGAGCGCGGCGTCGGGGCTGGTTTTGAGGAAGGATTGCTGGTTGGCGAGGGCGGCGAGGCCGGAGTCGAATTCGGAGCCTGTATCGTTTTTTTGAATCCACGTGGCGGCTTCCTCGGGGTAGCGTTCGAGCCAGAGGGGAAGCGCCTCGGCGAGAGCTTGAGAGCGCTCGGGGCCGGGGGGGAGTTTGAGGGCGTGGTTGGCGAGGCCGGCGGCGTCGGCCCAGGACCAGCCGGTGATGGCTTGGGCGCGGGCTTGGGCGGCGAGTTGCGGGTCGGCGATTTTGTTGGCGGCGGCGAGGGCTTCGGCGGGGCGCTGGCGGGCCCACTCGAAGTAGGCGGATTTGAGGAGGAAGGCGTATTTCTCCGCTCCCATGGCGGAGCCGAAGTCGGCGGCTTGGGAGAAGGCGCCGGCGTTGACGAGCGCGGCGATGGCGGCGTGGCCGTAATCGCCGGCGGGTTCGGTATCCGCAGCACAGAGACGGAGGGCGAGGCGGACGGTGGCGTCGGGATCGGCGACAGCGCCTTGGAGGACAGCACCTACGACGGCGCGACGGTCTTCGATGCGGACGCCGAGGGCCCAGTTGCCGGCGGCGTCGGGTGAGACGGAGGCCCAGCCGCGGAGGGAGGCGTCGCGTAGGATTTCGCGGAGGCGCCAGTCGGGCTGGTTTTGCGCTAGGGTAAGAGCGTGCTGCGGGTCGGTGCGGGCGAGTTCTTCAAGCAGAGCGGTGAGAGCGCGGGTGCGGGCGGGGGTGCTGGCGCGGGTGATGGTCTCTTCCCAGCGGTCGGCCCAAGGAGCGGCGGGCGCTACCGAGGGTGTTTCGGGGAACGAAGAGGTGGTGGAATCGTCCGTGGCGAGATTACGCGCCGAGGTGGCGGACGAGTTGTGCGGGGCAGTGGTGTGAGAAGTTGGCCACCGATGGATGCTCAACCAGCCGGCGACGGAGCCGAGTATCGCGGCACCGAGGCTGAGTGCTGCCAGCGCGGGCGAGGAGTAGCGACGTGGCCTGGCGATATGAACGGGCATCGAAACGAAAGGAGGAGGGAGGCAAAGCGGGACGACACGTCGGGGTATTACGCATCGTCCCGTTGGGTTACGCACCTGCCAATCAGGCGCTCAGGCGCCGACTGTCAGGCGAGAGCGATGGGCTCAGTAGGTGAAGGCTTGGGAGCTGCGGCCGTACCACCATCCGTTGGAGCCGGTGAAGTTCGTGACGGTCATCGCGCGGTAGCCGAAGCGAGTGGAGGAAGCGTCGGTGCGGCCGATGGCTTCCTTGGTCGTGGCGGCGCGGTTGTTGTCGTAGTAGAAGTTGCAGGTGAAGGTCGAACCGCCGAGCTGGCGGATGTTTTTCAGGCCATTGGTCTGCGTGTGGTAGTAGAGCGTCACCGAGGTGGCGGCGTTGGCCTGGCCGAACTTGTCGGAGGCGTTTACCGCGGAGGCGCCGGAGACCCAGCAGTTGCCGCCGGATTTCACGGTGAACTGGTCTTCACCAACGTCCTGCCAGGTAACCTCGTTCATGGTGCCGTTGCCGTAGAAGTGGCAGCCGTCCACGCCGGGGGCGGCGAGCTTCACGTTGCGGAGCCAGGAGTTGGCGTTGAGGCGGAAGAAGGGTTTCTGGCCTTCGCCCTGACCACCGTCGCCCATGCCGGAGGCTTTGATGGTGTTGCCATTGCCGTTATAGGTCGCGCCAGCCGGGATGACGTAGGTGCTGGTGAACGTGATGGTGGCGGCGTGAGTTGAGGCCGTAGCGACGAACAGGCCGGCAAGGGCCGCGAAAGCGCGCAGAGCGCGTGTTGGGGTATCTTTCATGTTGGGGTTTTTGTGTTTTGTTTTTCCGCCCGCGCAGAGTGCACGGTTGAAAAGAACTTCGTGGCCGGACGGTCGGATTCGTTTTGCGAAAAAACGTATCACCGAAAGCCAAGGTGGCGGGCGATACGTGTCTTTGCGTGGGGTAGCGAAAGCGAACGGGTGCGGCTGCGAAGGGGTAAAGTGCAGAGAACCGATCCGGCGCGGGCTCGAAGGGGGGTAAGCCTTTGCGCTAAATCGAGAGTCGCTCTCAAAGGAGACAGCTGTCCTTCAGGTCAATGGATTATTTTTCCGGCGGGGGTTGATGGTCAAGTGGAGGGAACTTTGGGGCTGGCTCATCTCGTTGATTTTGAGATGGCAAGCGAAGTGGTTGAGACGGTTTGGGGAGAGTCGTGAAAAAATACTTACAGGTGAAGCGCGGGTGCCGGCAGGTAGATCTACCGTGCTGCTTAGCCGTGCGGGCAGCTTTACAGGCCAAAAGAAAAGGCGTCCCCGATTTGGGGACGCCTGAGAGTGTATTCGAAATGATGCGACCGGCTTACTTCGCGAACTTTGGCTGGATCAGGGCGCGGAGCGCGTCGTGGATCTCTTCGTTTTCGAGTTTGCCGAGGACTTCTTCGAAGAAGCCGAAGACGAGGAGTTCGTGAGCTTGCGCGGGTTTGATACCCCGGGACTCGAGGTAGAATTCCTGTTCGGCGGGGACGCGGGCGCTCGTGGCACCGTGGGTGCAGCGGACATCGTTGGCCTCGATTTCGAGGCCGGGGAGGCTGTTGGCCTCGGCTTCGTCGCTGAGCATGAGGTTACGGTTGCTCTGATAAGCGTCGGTTTTCTGCGCGTCTTTTTCGACGATGATCAGGCCGGAGAAGATCGTGCGGGCGGAATCGAGGAGCGCGTTTTTGTAGAGGAGATTCGAGCTGGTGTGCGGCGCTTGATGCGTTTGCAGCGTGCGCTGGTCGAATTCCTGCGAGCCTTTCGCGATCGTGAGTGCGAGCATCTCGGAGTGGGCGCCGGGGCCTTGGAGGCGGCTGTGCGACTCGTGGCGGGCTTGTTTGCCGCCGAGATGGACGTTGAGCGAGAGGACGCGGGCGTCTTTCTGCGCAACGATGCTGTTGCTCTGGATGGTGAGCGAGGTGTCGGACCAGTTTTGCGCGCCGACGTAGGTGAGCTGCGAGCCGGTTCCGGCGTGGAGGTCGTTCACGCCGGCGGCGAAATTGCGGACTGCGGCTTCGGCGCTGGCGAAGAACTCGACGACGGTGGCTTTGGCCTGGTCTTCGAGGATGACGAGCGTGTGCGGGAAGATGGATTTGTTTTCGCCGCTAACGCTGTGCTGGACGACGAACGGAGCGGAGACTTCGACGCCTTTCGGGACGAAGAGGAATGCGCCGCTGGAGGCGAGGGCGGTGTTGAGTGAGGCGAATTTTTCGCCGCCGAGAGCGGCCGGGTTTTTTTGAAAAAAAGTGCGGACGAGGTCGCCGTGTTTCACGAGGGCTTCTTCGAGAGGGCTGAAGATCACCCCTTTGGCGGCGAGATCGGCGGGTAGCGCGGTGCGGGAAGCGAGGTGGTTGTTGGCGAAGACGAGTTCTGCCGTGCGGTTAAAGGACGGCAGGGCTGGAGCGGGGGGCGAACCGGCGGCGGGCTCGGCGAACTCGAAGCCGTCGAGAGAGGCGAAGCCCTGGAGGTTCGAGAAGCGCCAGAGTTCGTCTCTACGCGTTGGAAATGGGCGCGCGACGAATTGGTTCCATGCGACTTGTTTGGCATCGAGCCACCATTTCGGGAGGTTGTTGCGTTGAGCGACGTGGGTGCCGAAACGAGCGGCGTTAAGCCCGGTGGTGTTGGTCGTGGGAGAAAGGACAGCGGACATTTTTGGAAATAGGATTTGATTACACAGAGAGCACGAGAGGTAGCACGGAGGTCACGGAGTTTGTCTGAGGATTGCTCAGTGATCTCTGTGACTTCTCTTGTGAACTCTGTGTAACTGATTGGATCGATCAGCCGACGGAGCCTTCCATTTCGAGGTCGATGAGGCGCTTGAGCTCGACCGAGTATTCCATGGGGAACTGGCGG
>CBINDC010000003.1:0-365470 GCA_966249325.1 uncultured Nibricoccus sp.
TCTACGTCCGCGAGGGTTGCTACAACTGCCACTCGCAGATGATCCGCACCCTCGTCCCCGACGTCCTCCGCTACGGCGACTACTCCCGCCTCGGCGAATCCATCTACGACCATCCTTACCAATGGGGTTCCAAGCGCACCGGCCCCGACCTCGCCCGCGTCGGCGGCAAGTATTCAAACACCTGGCACTTCCGCCACATGCTCGATCCTCGCTCCGTCTCCGGCAAGGACTCCAACATGCCCAACTACCCGTGGCTCTTCGAAAACGCCACCGACGTCGCCTCGCTCTCCAGCAAGCTCAACGTCCAGCGCACCCTCGGCGTTCCCTATCCCGCGATGAGCCCCGCCGAGATCGCCGCCAGCGTGAAAACCCAGGCCGACGCCATCGTCGATAATCTCCGCGCCGAAGGCGACGTCATCGCCCCCGACCGCGAGATCGTCGCCCTCATCGCCTACCTCCAAAAACTCGGCAAATCCGAAAAAGTCACGCCCGCCACCGCTGCCAAATAACCGCCAGGCTCCAGCCTCCGCTCCGTTTTCACCACTCACTCTTCACCCTTCCCTCTTCTCCGATGTTCCGCCGCCTCCTCTTCGAAAACTGGGTCAGCATCTTCACGCTGATCGCCTTCATCACCTCCGCGTCGATCTACCTCAGCTTCGCCCTCCGCGCCTTCCGCATGCGCCGCGTCCAGGTCAAGCAGCTCGCCTTCCTCCCGCTCGCAAACGACTCCCACGATCTCCGCCGCCATGACGCCTGATCCCAAAAAAGACCCCAAGGAAGACCCTATCCGCCACCACGTCTTCGACGGCATCGCCGAGTACGACCGCCGCCTCCCCAACTGGTGGCTCCTCACCTTTTACGGCTCCATCGTTTTCTGCATCTTCTACTGGTTCGACCGTCAGACCTTCGCCACCACCAACGACGAGAAGGATATCCGCGCCGAGATCTCCCGCATCGACGCCGCCAAACTCGCCGCCGCCGGCACCCGTGACGATCCCACCCTCTGGAAAATGAGTCGCAACCCCGCCTTCGTCACCGCCGGCGCCGAAACCTACAAAACCACCTGCGCCAGCTGCCACGGCAACGAACTCAAAGGCGGCGTCGGCCCCAGCCTCGTCGATGCCATCTGGATACACGGCAACAACCCCCTCGACCTGATCGCCACCGTCGAAAACGGCGTTCCCGCCAAAGGCATGCCCACCTGGGGCCCGCTTCTCGGCTCCAAAAAAGTCAACGAAGTCACCGCCTTCATCCTCAGCCACCACCCCGCGCCAGCAGGCACGGAATGACCATTGGATCAGTGCCCAATGAACAATGATTCAAACGATCCGAACCAGCCGCAGAAAACGCGTGCGCATTCGTCATTGGTCAATGGTCATTGGTCATTCGCGCGCCCCACGCGCGACGCCGTCACGACGATCCGCGACGACGGTTCGCGCCGCTACCTGCATCCCGCCGATGCGCCCGGTCGTTTCCTCAAAGCCCGCACGCTCTCCGGCTGGCTCCTGATCGCCGTCTACCTCTCGCTGCCCTGGATTAAGATCGGCGCCCACCCCGCCGTTTTTCTCGATATCGCCGCCCGCCGCTTCCACCTCTTCGGCCTCACCTTCGCGTTTCAAGACATCTGGATGCTGTTCTTCGGCATCACCGGCCTCGGCTTCGGACTCTTCTTCATAACATCCCTCCTCGGCCGCGTCTGGTGCGGCTGGGCCTGCCCGCAGACCGTCTTCCTCGATCACGTCTACCGCCGCATCGAACGCCTCCTCGAAGGCGACGCCCCCAACCGCCGCGCCCTCGACGCCGCTCCTTGGAATACCGCCAAAATCCTCCGCCGCTCCGTCAAACACATCCTCTACATCGCCGTATCCGCCATTATCGCACACCTCTTCCTCGCCTACTTCGTTTCGATTCCCGAGCTCTGGTCCATGATGAGCGCCGCCCCCGCCGAACACTGGGGCGCATTCGTCTTTGTCGGACTCTTCACCGCCACGCTCTACGGCAACTACGCTTGGTTCCGCGAACAGCTCTGCCTCATCATCTGCCCCTACGGACGCCTCCAATCGCTCCTCATCGACGACCACTCCCTCGTCATTGGCTACGACGAGAAACGCGGCGAGCCTCGCGGTAAACTCTCCATCCCCGACGCAGGCGCCTGCATTGATTGCAACCGCTGCGTCCGCGTCTGCCCCACCGGCATCGATATCCGCCAGGGCCTCCAGATGGAGTGCATCGGCTGCGCCGCCTGCGTCGATGCCTGCGACGAGGTCATGACGAAAATCAACCGCCCCACCGGCCTCATCCGCTACGATTCCCTCGCCGGCCTTCGCGGAGAAAAAACCAAATGGCTTCGTCCGCGCATCTTCATCTACGGCGCGCTCCTCCTCGTCGGTGCAATCGTCGCCACGCTCGCCCTCTCCACCGTCCGCCCCGCCAATCTCCAGATCACCAGACTCGGTGGCACTCCCTACTTCGTCGACGCCACCTCCGTCCGAAATCAATTCCTCGTCCGCCTCGTCAATAAACGCGACCAGTCCCAGCGCTTCTCCCTCGCGCTATCCGACGCCTCCGTGGACACCGCCGGCTGGAGCCAGCCCGTCGAGCTCGCCCCCATGGCCGAGGAAGTCCGCCCGCTCATCCTCCAGATCCCGCTCAACCGCTACGCCGGCCCCGCGCATCTCGAAGTCCGCGTCACCTCGCTCGACGAAAACTTCACCCTCACCCGCACCGTCGAATTCGTCGGCCCCAACCCAGCCTTCATGGCAAAACCCACCGCCCCATGACCACCGGCGACCGCAAACTCTTCCTCTTCGTCGCCCTCGGCTTCGCGCTTCTCCTCGGCGCATGGTCGGCGCTCTTCACCATCGCCTCGCGCAACCGCGTAGCCGACGTCCCCCTCGCCCACAAAACCCCACCCACTCATCCCATCCCTTAACCTCTCCGTCATCGTTCTCGTTCTCTTACTCGTACTCGTTCTCGTCCGCTTCCAACCGTTCGCTAACCCTCATGGAATTCGCAGGCATCCAGTCCCCCGCCGCCGCCTTCCTCGCAGGCCTCACCACGAGCCTGCACTGCGTCGGCATGTGCGGACCGCTCGCCTGTGCCCTCGCCCCCGCCGGCAAAGACCGCGCCGACCCGCAGACCGTCAACACCGTCTACCACGTCTCCCGTATCCTGGGTTACACGACACTCGGCCTCCTCGTCGGCGCCCTCGGCCAGGGTCCGCTCAACGCCTTCAACGGCGCCCCGCTCCGCGTCGGCCCCTGGCTCTTCGCCGCCTTCTTCATCCTCGTCGCCTTCCGCCTCGATAAACGCCTCCCGCGCGTCGCCTGGCTCACGCGCTTCCAATTCCGTCTCCAGCAAAAACTCCGCGGTCGCTCCCGACTCGCCGCCGCTGCCGGCGTCGGACTCGCCACGCCGCTCCTTCCCTGCGCCCCGCTCTACTTCATCCTCACGATCTCCGCCTTCTCCGGTTCCGCCGCGCGCGGCGCCGAGTTCATGCTCGCCTTCGCGCTCGGCACACTCCCGCTCCTCTGGCTCGCCCAAACCCACTACGGCTGGCTCCGCACCAAACTTCAGCCGCGCACGCTCGCCCGCGCCCAAACCGTCCTCGCGCTCATCGCCGCCGCCGTCGTCCTCTGGCGTCTCCGCGGCACCTTCGGCGCTTCCGCCCCCACGCTCGACAACCTCCTCTGCCACTTCCCGTCATGAGCGCGCATTCCTTTTTTCCCCCCGTAGCAACGAGCGCCAGCGAGTTGTCTTCAACTGCCACCACCCCCTCCGCCTCAAACTTCACGCCTCCCTCAACCTCGACCCGCCCCGTAGCCGCGCGCGCCAGCGCGCGGTCCGCCCGCGTCTGCCGCCACTGCGGCTCCCCGTCTTTCGACCGCGACTTTTGCTGCTCCGGCTGCGCCTTTGTTCACCGCCTCATCCACGACGAGGGCTTCGAGGCGTATTACGATCTTCGCGACAAAGTCACCAACCCCGCCGAATTCGCCGTCACCGCGCCCCGCGACCACGGCTGGCTCGCCTCGCTCCAGCGCGACGCCGAGTCCGCCGCGGGCGAATCATCCACCGCCACGCTCGCCATCTCGCTCCAGGGCATTTCCTGCGTCGGCTGCGTCTGGCTCATCGAAAAAATCTTCGCCCGCCAGCCCGGTGCCGGTCGCATCGAGGTCAACGCCCAGACCGGCCAGGCCCGTCTCTCGTGGATCAAAACCCAGTTCGACGCCGCCGCTTTCGCCACCGAACTCCATCGGTTCAACTACCTCGTCGGCCCGGCCCACGCCACCCCCGGCGGCCACTCCGAAAGCCGTCAACTCGCCCGCCGCCTCGGTCTCTGCACTGCCTTCGCGATGAACGTGATGCTCTTCACGCTCCCCGCCTACTTCGGCCTCGAAGCCGCAGACCGCTACACGCACCTCTTCTCCACGCTCGCGATGGGCTTCGCCACCTTGAGCCTCCTCGCCGGCGGCGGCTACTTCCTCAACCGCGCCGTCGCCGCCCTCCGCGAACGCACGCTCCACATCGATCTTCCCATCGCCCTCGGCATCGTCGGCGCCTTCATCGGCTCCTTCTACGGCTGGCTCGCCCAGATCGAGGAGTATCAATATTTCGACTTCGTCAGCGGTTTCATCGTCCTGATGCTTCTCGGTCGCTGGGCCCAGGTCGCCGCCGTCGAGCGCAACCAGCGCCGCCTCCTCAGCGAACAACCCGCCCCGCCCCGCGTCCCGATCTACGCGCCCGACGGCACGCGCATCGAGGTCGCCCCCGAAGAAATCCGCCCCGGCCAGCACATCGGCGTCGCCTCCGGGCAAACCATTCCTGTCGATGGCGTCCTCGCCTCCCTCGAAGCCACTCTCGGCCTCGCCTGGATCAACGGCGAATCCGCCCCACGTCTCTTCCGCGCCAGCCAGCGCATCCCCGCCGGCGCCCAAAATCTCTCCCGCTCCGAGATCCGCATCATCGCCACCCAACCCTGGGAAGGTTCTCTCTTCGCCCAACTCTTAAAACCCGTCACCCGCGCCACCTTCCGCCACCGCACCATCGAACGCGTCATCCAGGGCTACCTCATCGCGATCATCGGCGCCGCCCTCGTCTCCGGCCTCTGCTGGTGGTGGCTCACCGGCGACCTCGTCCGCGCCGGCGCCATCGTCACCGCCGTCCTCGTCGTTTCCTGCCCCTGCGCGCTCGGCCTCGCCTTTCCGCTCACCGACGAAATCGCCACCGTCCGCCTCCGCCGTCGCGGCGTTTTTATTCGCAGCGGCGATCTCTGGCCGCGCCTCGCGAAGATCGACCGCGTCGTCTTCGACAAAACCGGCACACTCACGCTCGAAACCCCCGAACTCCAAAATCCCGATACACTCCGCGCGCTCCCCGATGCCGCCCGTTCCGCTCTTCTGACAATGGTAGCCGACAACGCCCATCCCGTCGCCCGCTGCCTCCACGCCGAACTCCTCGCCCTCGGCTCCATCGATCCTGCTCCCGGCGAACCCCGCGAGATCACCGGCTTCGGCATCGAGCTCGGCCCCTGGCGCCTCGGCCGCGCCGACTGGGCCGCCTTCAGCCGCATTCCGGTTTCCGCTTCGAAAAACGAAACCGCCCTCAGCCACCTCGGCCGCATCGTCGCCACCTTCACCTGCGCCGACACCGTCCGCACCGACGCCCGCTCCGAGATCGCCGCCCTCGCCCGCCGTGGTTTCTCCACAACCATCCTCAGCGGCGACACCACCGCCAAGGTCCATCAGCTCGCCGCGCAGCTCGGCCTCCCGCCCGCCCGCGCCTTCGGCGGAAACTCCCCGCGCGAAAAAGCCGCCTGGCTCGAAAACAATTTCGCCGACCGCACACTCATGCTCGGCGATGGCGCCAACGATTCCCTCGCTTTCGACCGCGCCCTCGTCCGCGGCACACCCGTCATCCACCGCGGCCTCCTCGAACAAAAAGCCGATTTCTACTTCCTTGGCCGCGGCATCGGCGGCATCCGCGCCCTCTTCGAAGTCAACGACGCCCGCTCCCGCACGCATAGCGCGCTCCTGATCTTCATGATCGCGTACAACGCCGTCGCCGTCGGCCTCTCCGTCACCGGCCACATGCACCCGCTCTTAGCCGCCGTGCTCATGCCCCTCAGCTCTCTCGCCACCCTGGCCATCGTCGCCATCGGCCTCCGCCCCCTCGCGAAACACTGAGCCATGGAAGACGCTCTCCCTCATTGAGCGTTCAGCGTTGAACGTTGAGAGTTGAGCGTTCCTCCGAAGGCCCTCGTCACGCCCGCTATCACAATACCTCACAGTCCCCGCACACCCCGACCCGCCCCACCGCAAAATCTGCGCAACCCCCGCCAACCCCCGCCGAGTCGCGCCCCGCCCTCCGTGCGATAGTGAACCCGTAACCAGAACCACCTCATGGTCTCACTATCCGAAACCTTTCCACCCGCCTCGCCCACGCACTCACTCGATCTCTCCCTGATCAAAAAGTACGCCGCCGCCGCCCCGCGCTACACGTCCTACCCGCCCGCCACCCAGTTCACCGCCGATCTTCCCGCCATCCGCTTCGAAGAAGCCATCGCCAAGGACAACGCCACCGGCGGCCGCCCGCTCTCGCTCTACCTCCACCTCCCCTTCTGCGAATCGCGCTGCTGGTACTGCGGTTGCACCACCGTCATCACCCGCAACAAAGGCGCCGCCGACCGCTACCTCGACGACCTCGCCCGCGAAATCGCCCTCTACAACCTCCACCTCGACGCCAGCCGCCGCGTCGTCCAGCTCCACCTCGGCGGCGGCACCCCCACCTTCTTCACCGCCCGCCAGCTCGACCGGCTCAACGAACTCCTCCGCTGCTACTTTCAATTCGATAAAGACGCCGAGATCTCCGTCGAAATCGACCCCCGCCGCCTCTCGTGGGATCAGGTCGAAGCCCTCGTCCGCCTCGGCGCCCGCCGCGCCTCCCTCGGTATCCAGGACACGGATCGCCGCGTTCAGCTCGCCATCCACCGCCACCAGCCCCACGCGCTCAACGAACAAGCCTTCACCTGGCTCCGCGCCGCCGGTTTCACCTCCATCAACGTCGACCTCATCTACGGTCTCCCCCTCCAGACCATCGACTCCTTCAACCGTACCCTCGACGACGTCCTCGCCCTCGAGCCCGACCGCCTCTCCGTCTTCGGCTACGCCCACGTCCCCTGGCTCAAACCGTCGCAGTCCATCTTCGACGACCGCCACCAGCTCCCCGACGCCGAGACCCGCCTCAGCCTCTGGCAACTCGCCCAGCGCCGCCTCACCGCCGCCGGCTACATCGACATCGGCCTCGACCACTTCGCCCGCCCGCAAGACGAACTCGCCATCGCCCAGCGCCAGCAAACCCTCCACCGCAACTTCCAGGGCTACAGCACCCGCGCCGGCGCCTCTGTCTACGCCTTCGGCATGTCCGCCATTTCCTCCGTCGGAAACGTCTACTTCCAAAACGCCCGCTCGCTCACCGACTACCACGATGCCCTCCAAGCCGGACGCCTCCCCATCCAACGCGGCCTCCGCCTCACCGCCGAAGACGCCCGCCGCCGCACCCTCATCATGCGCCTCATGTGCGACCGTCGCCTAGACTTCCGCCGCCTCTCCTCCGATCTCGGCATCAACATCCGTCAAAGCTACGCCGCCGAACTTGCCACCCTCGACGATCTCGAACGCGATGGAGCCGTGGAACTCTCCGAAACCGAGCTGCGCGTCACCAACCGGGGCACCCCGCTCCTGCGTGTCATCGCCCAGCGCTTCGACGCCTACCACACACCCGCGACCGGCCGTCACTCCCAAGCCATCTGACCACATCGCCCGCTAGCACACGGCACTCATTTCTACTCTCTCCATGGACTGGATCATCACGCTCCTCACACATGAGTCGGTCGCCCAGGCGGTGATCGCCCTCAGCATCGTCATCGCGCTCGGCCTCGGCATCGGCGCCATCCGCGTCTTCGGGATAAAACTCGGCATGGCTGGCGTGCTCTTCTCCGGCATCGCCGTCGGCCACCTCGGCATGGCCGTCAACCACGAGGTCCTCGAATTCATCCGCGAATTCGGCCTCATCCTCTTCGTCTTCGCCATCGGCCTCCAGGTCGGCCCCGGCTTCTTCGCCTCCTTCAAACGCCAGGGCATGTCACTCAACTTCCTCGCCCTCGGCACCGTCGTCCTCGGTAGCGTCATTACCCTCCTGATACACAAGTTCGCCTCCGTCCCGATCCCCGCCGCCGTCGGCCTCCTCTCCGGCGCCACCACCAACACCCCCAGCCTCGCCGCCGCCGGCCAGGCCCTCCGCCAGTTCCCCGCGGCCACTCCCGAGATCCTCGGCCAGCCCGGCCTCGCCTACGCCGTCGCCTACCCCTTCGGCATCATCGGCACCATCCTCGCGATGATCGTCGTGCGCCTCGTCTTCCGCATCGACATCTCCGCAGAAACCAAAGCCCTCGAAGAAGCCCGCAAACGCGACAAACGCGAAGTCCACGCCTTCACCCTCGAAGTCGAAAACCCCAACCTCTTCGGCGCTCCCATCTCGCGCATCCCCGGACTGATCGAGGGCAAAGCCATCATCTCCCGCCACCACCGTGACGGCGTCAGCCAGCTCGCCCGTCCCGAAACCGTCCTCCAGCGCGGCGACCTGGTCACCGTCGTCGCTCCCGACGACCGCCTCGAAACGCTCCGCCTCGCCATCGGTCGGCCCATTGCCACGCCGTCAGCCACCAACGCCGGCCCGCTCACCGCGCGCCGCGTCCTCGTCACCAAGGAAAACGTCCTCGGCAAAAACACCGGCCAGCTCGATCTCTTCGCCCGCTTCGACGTCACCGTCACCCGCATCAGCCGCGCCGGCGAAGACTTCACGGCCACGAGCGACCTCACGCTTCAGTTCGGCGATCTTATCACCATCGTCGGCCACGAGGACGATGTCCGCGAAGCCGCCGAGGCCCTCGGCGATTCCGCGAAAGAGCTCAATCACCCGCGCCTCGCCCCCATCTTCATCGGCATCGCCCTCGGCGTAATCGTCGGCTCGATACCCTTCGCCATCCCCGGCCTCCCCGCCGCCCTCAAACTCGGTCTCGCCGGCGGCCCGCTCCTCATCGCCATCCTTCTCAGCCGTGTCGGCCACCTCGGCAAACTCGTCTGGTACATGCCCCCCAACGCCAACCACCTCATGCGCGAAATGGGCATCGCCCTCTTCCTCGCCTGCGTCGGCCTCAAAGCCGGCCACTCCTTCTTCGAAGTCCTTCTCCACGGCGACGGCGTCCGCTGGCTCCTCCTCGGCACCCTCATCACCCTTATCCCCGTCGTGCTCATTGGGGTCATCGGCCGCTGGTTCTTGAAACTCAACTACGTCAGCCTCTGCGGCGTCATCGCCGGCAGCATGACCGATCCGCCCGCCCTCGCCTTCGCGCAAACCATCACCGGCTCCGAAGCCACCTCCGTCGCCTACGCCACCGTCTACCCGCTGACGATGATCCTCCGCGTCTTCGCCGCCCAACTCCTCGTCCTCCTCTTCTTCGCCTGACCGTCCCCGCCTATCGAAGAAAACTTGCCCATCGACCGCGCCCCGCTCGCCAGTTAAGCGATTTCCATGGCGAGCGATCCTCAGCCCTCATCCCCCGCAGCGCACCGACCGATACTGCTTCGAGATCCTTGCCTGTCATCCACGTGCAGCATCCTGCTCGGCATCGTAGCCACAATCGCGCTCGCAGTCGTTGACGAATGGGTACCCGATCGCGGCCTCATCTTGCTCGCCGTGGTTGCCGCCCTCGCTATCGCGGGGGCGCTTCGAGGCCGGCAACTTCCCCTGTTCCTCCGCGTATTCGCCACCGGAGCGACCTTCTACTTTGGATACGCCGTGTGTTTGGTGGGCCGCACTATGGAGCCTCATCTTACCGCATACACCGTCCAGGCGGCGCTCATCTGCTTTGGACTCTATGCAGCGCTACCGACTCTCGCGCTGCTTCGTATCTGGAAAGGCCGCCTGGGAGTCGCACTCGTCTTGAGCATGTTTCCCGCCTCACTGGCTGCTGCATCGATGGTGGCGGCATATGAGGAACACCAGTTCGTCCAGAAGCATCTTCAGGGTGTTGGCCTGACGCCCCGCTGGACAGTTTCGCACCACTGGCTCGCCTACGATGCGCGAACGAAGACATTGTACGGCTCGGATTGAGTCATCTCCCCACGTAGGCCTGACAGAGGTCCCCGCACAGCAGCTCGTTTTCCCCATGCCCAAAACAACCAACACCCTGAGCTTCCCCAAAAACTTCACCTGGGGCGTCGCCGCCGCCGCCACGCAAATCGAGGGCGCCGCCCTGGCCGACGGCAAAGGCGAGTCCATCTGGGACCGCTTCGCCGCCACGCCCGGCAAAGTCTTCAACGGCGACACGCCTTCCGTCGCCTGCGATCACTATCACCGCTTCGACGCCGACTTCCGCCTCATGAAGAAGCTCGGCGCGAAAAACTACCGCCTCTCCATCAACTGGTGCCGCCTCTACCCGCAGGGCGACGGCTCGCTCAATCCCGCCGGCGTCGCCTTCTACGACCGCCTCATCGACCGCCTTCTCCACCACGGCATCACACCCTGGGTCACGTTCTACCACTGGGATCTCCCGCAAGCCCTCGAAGACCGCGGCGGCTGGCGCTCCCGCATCACGCCCGACGCTTTCGCCCCTTACGCCGACACCGTCGTGAAAACCCTCGGCGACCGCGTCAAACGCTGGATCACCCTCAACGAGATCCCCTGCTTCATCGGCCTCTCGCTCAAAGACGGTATCCACGCTCCGGGCACCAAAGACTCCGACGCCGTCGTCAACCAGGCCTACCACCACGCCCTCCTCGCCCACGGCCACGCCGTCCGTGCCGTTCGCGAACACGGCGGACGCGGCGCCACGGTCGGCCTCACGCACAACCCGCCGTCCTATCTCCCGCTCACCGAAACCCCGGCCGATATCGACGCCGCCCGGAAGTGTTTCCACGAGGGCAACTGGCACCTCCTCGACCCCGTTTTCAAAGGCCACTACCCCGCCGGCTATCTCCGCGCCGCCGGCACCAACCGCCCGAAAGTCCAGAAAGGCGACCTCGCGCTCATCTCCCAGCCCACCGATTTCCTCGGCCTCAACATCTACGCCGGCTCCTACGTGCAGGCTCAGCGCAAACGCTGGCGCGTGCTGCCTTTCACCGGAAATTTCCCGCAGGCCGATCTCCCGTGGCTCCGCCACACGCCACAGTCCAACTACTGGACGCCCCGCCACGTCCAGGAGCTCTACGGCGTGAAGTCCATCTACATCACCGAAAACGGCGCCGGCTACGAAGACGCACCCGACGCCAGTGGCGAGATCATCGACCTCCACCGCCGCGAGTATCTCCGCAACTTCCTCCTCGCCGCCCAGCGTGCCACCGCCGAGGGCATTCCGCTCAAGGGCTACTTCCTCTGGTCCTTCATGGACAACTACGAGTGGGCCGAGGGCTACCGCAAACGCTTCGGCATCGTCTACGTGGACTACGCCACGCAGAAACGCACGCCCAAGCTCAGTGCCCACTGGTACTCGCAGGTCATGAAGGAAAATCGCGTCGTCTGACGCACCGCGCTCACGGCGCCACCGGCTCGTAGAACTCGATCTCGATTATCCCCAGCGCACCCGCGCTGCCCCCCGCCGCCCTCAAAAACATCCTCATCGAAGAGTCCACCGCCCAGCACGAATACCGGCTCCGCACCCGCCGCGAAAAACAGGAATACGTGTTCTTCAATCCCGACGTCAGCGAAGCCGCCGACAAAAATCCGCACCCTCCTCGGCGACGACTTCTACCACGCCTACCGCGAAATCACCCTCGGCCGCGGCACCGTACTCCGCGAGTACAGCTACGACCTGAAATACGCCGGCGCCCCGCTCTCCGACGCCCAATTCCGGACAGTCGCCCACCACTACCGCCTTCGACCGCGAACACGCCGCCCTCTCCGCCCCAACTCGCCTCTCTCGACTCCGAACTCACCCGCCTCACCGCCGAACTCGCCCCACTCGCCACTCCAAAACCCACGCCGCTCTCCCTCACCGAACTCAGCGACCGCGAAACCCGCAAAAACGACGCCCGCCGCCAGCGCGACCCCGTCCAGGACGAATGGCACCGCGCCCTCAACCGCCGACTCGTCCACATGAACGACGGCGAACTCATCGACCGGCTCCCGCTCACCCCCGAACAACGCACCCGTTTCAAGCAACTGCTCTTCGAAAAACAAATGACCGCGATGGACGCCCACACCGTCGCCATCGTTCAAGGACAGCCCTCCGACAGCTCGATCACCCGCAAAGCCGTCGAGCTCTCCGCCGCCAGCTTCGACCGCGAAGTCCGCGCCCTAGCCTCCGCCGCCAGTTTCGTCGAAGACCGCAAACGCAACCCGCAGCACGCCCTCGCCTCCAAGGACTCCCTCGGCCCCATCGCCACCACCCAGATCCTCGACCGCATCCCCGGCATCCTCACCCCCACCCAAGCCGAAGCCTTCGCCGCCTACCGCGCCGAAAAAAACGCCGCCCGCGGCGCCTCCCAAAAACTCGTCCGCTGCGAGTAATCCCGTCACCACGCCCTGTCCGCGATTTTTGCCCACGCGCAACCCTGCCACATCCCGCCCATAAGACCTATCCGTCCTATGGGTCCCATAAGTCCCATTTCTCCCCATCCCCACCCCCCCGAAAATAAGTGTGCACCGCTCGCCAGAAACCCTTTTCTTCCCACCCTCTCGTTTCCATCCAGATTCCGCTCCGCACACTTCATGGACACCGCTCGCAAACCTTCCTGGCTCCGCGCCAAGCTCCCTTCCGGCCCCGGTTACAACGCCGTCAACAAACTCGTCAGCGAGCACAAGCTCCACACGGTCTGCCAGAGCGCCCAATGCCCCAATCTCGGCGAATGCTGGTCTCGCGGCACTGCCACGCTGATGATCCTCGGCAACATCTGCACCCGTTCCTGTAACTTCTGCGCCATCGCCACCGGCAAACCCACCGAACTCGACCTCGGCGAACCCGCCCGCGTCGCCGACGCCGTCGCCAAAATGAATCTCCGCCACTGCGTCATCACCTCCGTCGCCCGCGACGAGCTGAAAGACGGCGGCGCCAGCGTCTGGGCCGCCACCATCCGCGCCATCCGTTACCGCAATCCGAATACCGCCATCGAAGTCCTCGTCCCCGACTTCAAAGAAAACTTCGAGCACATCGACACCGTCCTCGATGCGAAGCCCGACATTTTTAACCACAACATGGAGACCGTGGAGCGCCTCCAAAAACCCGTCCGCGTGCAGGCCCGCTACGATCGCTCCCGCGCCGTCCTCCGTCACGCCAAAGCCCGCGGCTTCACCACCAAAACCGGCATCATGCTCGGCCTCGGCGAAGAACAGCACGAGATCGAGCAAACCATCCGCGACGTCGCCGCCGACAAAACCGACATCCTCACCATCGGTCAGTACCTCCAACCCACGCCTCAACACTGGCCCGTCGCCCGCTGGGTCACGCCCGAGGAATTCGTCCGTTGGAAAGAATTCGGCCTCAGCATCGGCCTCGGCGTCGTCGAATCCGGCGCCATGGTCCGCTCCAGTTACCACGCCGACGAACAGTCGGAAAAGTACACCGGTACCGACCACCTCAACACCGACAACGCCCTCGCCAGCGCCTGAGCAGAATCCCGTCCTGACAAAACTCAGTAGCCTCATTTTCGCGCGGACTGCCCGCTTTGCCCAAATTGAGCGTTCAAAGTTGAGCGTTAAGCGTTGAGAGTTCTTCCTGTTCCCTCGCCTCCGACCTTCGCGTCTTGGCGTCTTCGCGCTTCAACACCCCGCCGGGATACCCTGCGCGCAAGATCACCCCGCCACCGGATAACTCCCCAGCCACTTCACCATCGTGCAGAACTGCTTCAGCTCCGCGATAGCTTCCTTCATCGCCGGATCGTCGTGATGCCCCGCCACATCGAGGAAGAAATAATAATCCCACGCGCGTCGCTTGCTCGGCCGCGATTCGATCTTCGACAAATTGATCCCGCGATCCGCGAGGGGCTTCAGCATCTTCAATAACGCGCCCGAGTTCGCCGCGTCTCCATCGCCCAGCGAAATCAACAAGCTCGTCATATCGCGCCCGTTGCCCACCGGCCCCGACGGCTTCTTACCGATCACGAAAAACCGCGTCGTGTTGTTCGCCTTGTCCTGGATGCCCTTCGCCACCACCGGCACGCCATAGTGCGTCGCCGCGATCTCCGGCGCCACGCCCGCCGCCCCTTCTTCATCACGCGCGATCTGCACCGACCTCGCCGTGCTCGCCGTATCGATCAACTGCGCGTGCGGCAGATGCCGCTGCAACCACAGCCGGCACTGCGCCAGCGCCTGATCCTTCGAATAAACCTTCGTGATCTTCTCCAGCGGCGACTTCGAAATCAGCGTGTACGAAATCTCCAGATACAACTGTGCCACGATCTTCAGATCCGATCCGACAAACTGGTCCAGCGCGTCGCGCACCGATCCTTCAGTCGAGTTCTCGATCGGGATGATCCCGTAGTCCGCTTCGCCCTTTTCCACCGCCGTGAAAATATCCGCGAACGTCGAGAACGCGCGATAGTTCACGCTCGCGCCGAATTTCTTCAACGCCGCCTGATGGCTGTTCGTCGCCTCCGGCCCGAGGTACGCGATCAGCAACGGCTGCTCGAGCGCGATCGCCGCCGACATGATCTCGCGATAGATCGCCCGCAGCGCGTCGCTCTTGATCGGCCCCTGATTGAGCCCGGTGACCTTCTGGAAAACCGCGTCCTCACGCTCCGCGACATAGATTTGCCCGCCCGAGCCGCGCTTCACTTTTCCGATCTCAGCCGCGAGCGCCAGCCGCTGATTGAGCAACTCGACGATCTGCTTATCCAGCGAATCGATCTTCTCGCGAAACGGTGTGAGGTCCATGGCGTGCGTCGTCGTTGTTCGATTAAACCGGTTTCTCTTCGCCCGCGCCCGGCTCAACCGCCGGCCCCTCGATAGAATCACTCGTCTCCGGCGCAGAGGCAGCCTTTTCAACGGCCACCGCTTCCTCCACCGCAGTTTCAGCTGACGCGTGCGCGTGATGCTCCACCGACACCGGCTCCAGATTCGGCGAAGGCCCTTCGCCTTCTTCGAGCGGCAGCCCCATTTCGGCATCTGTCGGCGTCTTCGGATTGATCGCGTTCTTCATCCACTCGTCGATCTGACGCGGCGACAACACATCTGACGCCGGCAGCTCCACGAGCGACTTCACACCGACAAAATCCAGAAACTTGTCCGTCGTCCCATACTGCAACGGCCTGCCCGGCAGGTCCGCGCGCCCCGTGATATAAACGAGTTCGCGCTCCATCAACTTGTTCAAACCCGCCTCCGCCGACACGCCGCGGATCGTCTCGATCTCCGTGCGCGTCACGGGCTGGCGGTACGCGATGATCGCGAGCGTTTCCAACGCCGACTGCGTCAACTTCACCGGCGGCGGCTCGTCGCGCAGGATGCGTATCCACCGCGCGAAACGCGGATGCGTCACAATGCGGAAACCGGTCGGCCCCTCGATCAGCAGATAAATATCGTTCGCCGCCTTCAGCTCCTCGCCGATCAAGGCCATCGCCTCGCGAATCTGCGTTGCCGTGATCAACGACGGCACATCCTGATAAAGCTCCGCATCCTTCTCCTCCGGCGCGACCACGGCGACCTCCGTCGCCTCCGCCGACGCAACTCCAGTTGCTGCGCCATCGCCCTCCGCCTCTGGCTTCTGCTCGCTGCCTTCCTCCGTCATCAGGCCTCCGGCCTCTGGCTTCTGTTCTCCACTTTCCGCCTCACCGTCCGCCACAGCCGGCAAAACCGCCTGATCGTGGAAGCGCGCGAAAACCGCCTGAACGTCCTTAACCGACAGCGGCTGGCTCGACGAAAAGAGCAGCGCCTTGAGCACCTTTTGCAGATTGAAAGCCATGCGTGAAAGCCGGCGAGTGAATGCGGCGCGCTCCCGGTGAAGCAACCCCAATTTCCCCGCTCCCAATCTTCCCCGTCTTCAATCCCGTTCATCCTCTTAATCCTGTCCAAAAACTCCGTCCTCTTCCGTTCCACTCTTCCGCGCCTCCGCCCTTCCGCGTTTCCGCGATCCCTCCGAACTCCGGCCCTACACCCACACAGCATCCACCCATTTTCCCCGCGTCACTGTTTCGCCCCGCCCCACTTTCAATCCTTGCCCGCCCCGCCCGCGTTTGGTGTCTTTCGCCTTCCCTCCATGAGCAACAACAAGCCCGCTGACCCACTGCGTCCCCACTCTGCCGTCGTCGTTGACGGCAACGACCGCGCCCCCGCCCGCTCCATGCTCCGCGCCGTCGGTTTCACGGACGACGATTTCAAAAAACCCCAGATCGCTGTCGCCGCGTCCGCCAGCAACATGACCCCCTGCAACGTCCACCTCGGCGACCTCAGCGAGCACGCGCAAAAAGGCGTCAACGCCGCCGGCGGCAAGGCCGTCTATTTCAACACCATCACCGTCACCGACGGCATCAGCATGGGCACGCAAGGCATGCGCTACAGCCTCGTGTCCCGCGACGTCATCGCCGACTCCATCGAGACTGCTGTCGCCGCGGAAGGCTTCGACGGCCTCGTCGCCATCGGCGGCTGCGACAAAAACATGCCCGGCGCGATGATCGCCATCGCCCGCCTCAACCGCCCCGCCGTCTTCATCTACGGCGGCACCATTCTCCCCGGCTTCACGCCCGGCGACTGCGACCACAAAAAGCCTCTCGATATCGTCTCCGTCTTCGAAGCCGTCGGCAAACACGCCAAGGGCGAGCTCAACGACGCCGGCCTCAAAGAAATCGAAGCCTCCGCCATTCCCGGCCCCGGCTCCTGCGGCGGCATGTACACCGCCAACACCATGGCCTCCGCCATCGAAGCCCTCGGCATGAGCCTGCCCAACAGCTCCGCCCAGACCGCCATCGGCAAAGAGAAACGCGAAGACTGCGAACGCGCCGGCGCCGCCGTCATGAACATGCTCAAAAAAGGCATCAAGCCGCGCGACATCCTCACCCGAAAAGCATTCGAGAACTCCATCGTCACCTGCCTCGCCCTCGGCGGTTCTACCAACCTCATTCTTCACCTCCTCGCCATCGCCCACGCCGCCGAAGTCCCGCTGACGCTCGAAGACTTCAAAACCATCGGCGAAAAAGTCCCGCTCCTCGCCGACGTGAAACCGTTCGGCAAATACGGCATGGCCCACCTCATCCGGATCGGCGGCATCCGCCCCATGATGAAGATGCTCCTCGATCGCGGCATGCTCCACGGCGATTGCCTCACCGTCACCGGCGAAACCATCGCCGAAACGCTGAAGGACGTTAAACCCTACCCTGCGTATCCGGCCGAACAAGACATCATCCGCCCGTTCGACCAGCCGATCAAGGCGACCACTCACCTCCGCGTCCTCCACGGCAACCTCGCCCCCGGCGGCGCCGTCGGCAAAATCACCGGCAAGGAAGGTCTCTACTTCAAAGGCACCGCCAAGGTCTACGAAGGCGAAGAAGACGCCCTCCAGGGCATCCTCCGCGGCGACATCGTGAAAGGTGACGTCGTCGTCATCCGCAACGAAGGCCCCGTCGGCGGTCCCGGCATGCGCGAGATGCTCTCGCCCACCTCCGCCGTCGCCGGTCGCGGCCTCATCAAGGACGTCGCCCTCATCACCGACGGCCGCTTCTCCGGCGGCTCGCACGGTTTCGACGTCGGCCACATCACGCCCGAAGCCGCCAAAGGCGGCCCGATCGGCATCGTGAAAACTGGTGACACCATCGAGATCGATGCGGTTAAAAACACCATCAGCCTCCTCATCCCCGACGCCGAGTACAAAGCTCGCATGGCCGCCTACAAACCACTCCCGCCAAAAGAAACGCGCGGCGTCCTCGCAAAGTACGCCAAACTCGTCGCCACCGCCTCCGAAGGCGCCGTGACCGACAAGTATCTCTAAGCGAAGCACACACACGTAGGATCTCAGGCGCGGAACGTGTAGTGAACCAGGCCGGGTACGCGGAAGAATGATCACCGTCTTTCTTCCGCGTCTCACAACTAAATAACCATCTCCTCGCGGCATCGGTCGTTCGAAGTGGCACGCTCGCAACGCGCCAACTTCTCCCTTGCCCCGCCCGCCTCGCTCCTCTTTTTGCTCTCCCGCAACAGGGGTTCAGATTGGCTCCGGTTGCGCGTTTCAAAACCCAACCATGCCACTCCTTCCTTTCACCAGCCCGCTCATCGCCGACGTCGGTATTTCCCTAGGCGACGAGGGCAAGGGTCGTCTCATCCCCGAAGTCGCTGACGAATTACGCGGCACGCCCTCCGCCGTCTCCGTCGTCTTCAAAGTCAACGGCGGCGCCAACTCCGGCCACACCGCCGGCGGCATCAAGCTGAACCTGCTCCCCGCCGGCGTCGTCGTGAAAGACGCCCCGCACCTGTGCATCGGCGCCGGCGTCGTCGCCGACCCGCGCAAATTCTGGTGGGAAGCCCTCCCGGTCGAAAAGAAAGGCCACGCCGTCCTCTCCCGCCTGTTGATCGACGAACACACCATGTTCTCCGACCTCACGCACCGCCTGCTCGACCTCGCCGGCGAAGACTACCGCGTCAAAGTCCTCAACGAAGAGCCCCGCGGCTCCACCGGCCGCGGCATCACCCCCGCCTTCAGCGAAGAAACCGGTCTCTTCCAAATCTTCTACTCGTCGTTTCTCGGACCGAAGGAACTCTTCGCGCAAAAACTCGCCCAGCGTGTCGACCGCGCCGTCCGCACCATCCAGCACGTCTACCGCACCGACGCCGCCACCTGGTCTTCGTTCTTCGACACGCTCACCGCCGCCGAACTCCGCGCCAACGCCGAGGGCATCGAACTCGGTTGCTTCGACAAATCCGAATTCGATTTCACCCAGTTCCGCGGCGCCACGCCGTTCACGATCAATCTCGAACGCCTCACCGAGATCTACTGGCAGGCCGGCCAGCGCCTCGCGAAAAACATAGGCGAAGTCCGCGAGCTCATCCTCCGCGAAGTCCGCGCCGGTCACACCATCATCGGCGAATTTGGCCAGGCCTACTGGCTCGATAAACGCCACGGCTTCACGCCCAACGTCACCGCCTCGCACACCTACACGCCCGAGTTTTTCCAGAGCGCCGGCATCCCCGTGCAGCCCATCCACACCTTCGGCGTCGCCAAAGCCTACGACACCAAGGTCGGCACCCACTGCTTCCTCACGCAGATGGACGACGCCCACCCGCTCGCCATCAAGCTCAAGAAAATCGAATTCGGCACCAGCACCGGCCGCCAGCGCATGGTCGGCTGGTACGACGCCGTGGAAAAAGGCGACGTCCTCCGCTACGGCGGCTTCCAGGACCTCATGATCAACAAGTCCGACGCCCTCACCCACAGCGGCGACTGGCAGGGCGAGCTCCTGATCTGCACGCACTACGAAAACGCCGCGGGCAAAAAATTCCACCACGTCCCCCGCAACGAAGCCGTCCGCAAAACGCTCCGTCCCGTCTACACGAAACACGCCGGCTGGTCCGAAGACATCTCCCACGTCCGCCACTTCGCCGACCTCCCGAAGAACGCGCAAAGCTACGTCGCCGCCATGGTCCGCTCGACCCTCGAAGTCGCCTACCACGGCGAACCTTGGCCCAAAGTTCTTCCCAACCTCCGCTACCTCGGCGTCGGCCCCGAACCCTCGCAGATCATCAAAGACGTCCCGGCCACAGCGGAGTTGGTGAAGCTCTAAAGTGCGTGTCGTCTAAACTGATCACTTGGCCGCCCAATCGAAGACTGGCGACGGTACTGCGTAATATCAGCGCCGCCGCGTGGTTGCTCTGTGTGACTCAAGCAACCCGCTTTATTGGAAACACAGAACCACCAGTCGAAATTCGCTGGGAGCTAATCCTTTTCGTTGGAGTGTTTCCGTTGTTTTTCGGTGTCACCGCCTCTCTCCAAAAAAGAATGAGCGGAGAAAAAAGAAAGGATTGGGTGCCGGTTCTTTTCCGAAACGTCCCCAAACTTTTCACGCTTTTCTACAGAGCATACTTTTTTGCTGCGTGGTGCGTCTGCGCCTATCCAATGATTCGACGGATCGCAGAAAAGTCCGAATGGCCAACCTTCGGAGTTAGCGATCAAATCGGCTTCTTGCTGATACCCTCCATGTTTTATCTCACCTGTGTCGGCGGATACTGGTCGATAGCGACTGAGAGCGAAGACGTGCGCCAAACACGCTGACTCAAGTCATTCGGCTTTGGAGTTATGAATGCCGGTTCGACATCTTCTATTCATCACCTTAAGTCTGCCGACCTCCCGCTCATGTCGGCGCTGCTGACGCTCTTCGGCAAAGCCTTCGACGATCCCGTCGCCTACACGTCCTCACGCCCGAGCGCCGCGTATCACCAGAAACTCCTCGCAAGCGACTCCTTCATCGCCCTCGCTGCGCTGAAATCCGGCCAGATCATCGGCGGACTCGCCGCCTACGAACTCATCAAGTTCGAATAAGAGCGCAGCGAAATCTACATCTACGATCTCGCCGTCGACGAAGCCCACCGCCGCCAAGGCGTCGCCACAGCGTTGATCGTCGAGCTCAAGAAAATCGCCCGCCAGCGCGGTGCCTACGTCATCTATGTCCAGGCCGACTACATCGATCCTCCGGCCATCGCACTCTACACCAAACTCGGCGCCCGCGAAGACGTCCTCCATTTCGACATTCCAGTGCCGAAATCAGTCACGACTCGTTGATTCCCCGCGCGCGATTCGATGCGCTAAGGCGGCGATCCGGCGCTTCTCCACTCAGCCAGCCCATGGTGTAGGCGGGCCCGATTGCCCCGGCTCGCGGCGTGATCGCAACCAGCTTCCAGCCTTCAGTCAGTAGTTGGTTCACCTGCTCAATGCTGAAGGCTTCTTTGATCTTCGAGAGATTTGGCGGAATGTTCATGTGAAATCGGCGGATTACTTCCCGGAAATATGTCCAAGTTCGTAGCTGATTTTCCCTTCGGCAATTTCTCTCAACGCCGTGTCTTCAAGCGACATTTTCTCCAGCGAGACCACCAGCGGGCGGCTCCCGCGCTTCAGTTGCTTCACGCGTGTGGAGACCACGTTCACGAGAATATTGGGATCGTCGATGACGGCGCGGGCGGCTTGAAGATAATCGTCTCTCATGAGTGCTGTGGGTTTATTTGTGGGAATCTGCCCCGGGTGTTCTCGGGTGAGTTCGGTAGTTTAAAAATGCGCGTCGGTACTAGCGATATTCAAATCGCCCGTTCGTCTCCGCCAACCAGTCCGCGTTCTCCCGCCATGCCTTTAGACATTTTATAAGTTTCGCTCCCGCACAATTGGCAGGCGCAAACACAGGCAACGGACACAAAAAAGCGAGGGCGGTCAGCCCTCGCTGGGAATACTTGATCAACCGGCACTGTTCGCGCCGGTGATTTCGCTCAGTAACGGCGATTGCCACGCGCCTGAAACGCTCCGGCGCGGCGATCCGGGCCGAAATTGCGGCCGCCACCGCCACCCATTTCTTCCTTGGGCTTGGCTTCATTGACCGTGAGCTGGCGCCCATCGAGTTCGGTGCCGTTCATTTTTTCCTCTGCCACCTTGGCCTCATCCGCAGTCCCCATCGTGACAAAGGCAAAACCGCGCATGCGGCCCGTTTCGCGATCGGTCGGCATGAAGAGATCGGTCACACTTCCGAATTGCTCGAAAGCGGCGCGAAGGCCGTCTTCGGTGGTCTTGAAGGAGAGATTTCCGACGTAGAGTTTAGAGTTCATAGTTTTGATGTTCGTATCGTTCCTGTCAGTCCGTTCCCGGAAATCGGGTTTCGAATCATCACCTGAACTCAAAGCTCACCTGAAGACTCACCAGTCACTGTCGCTAACGTATCTTACGAAGCAGCCACAGTCGTGAAGCGCCCCCCGGATAGCAAGGGGCGATTGTATTTATTTCTCCAATGCCGTCGCGGCGTGGCGGCGCGGCTTGCGCACCGCGATCTTGGCGCGCACGTGTTTGCGACGGCTCGAAACGATGCGATCCGCCGTCCGGTCGCACCAACGAATGAAAAACACCGGGCGCGGGCTCTTGAACTCCGACGATTCCCACTCGCCGCCGTCAGCATAGAGCGTCTTGGGCGACACCCACGTGCCGAACAGCAGATCGAAAACCGGAAACGTGAAGAATCCCGAGATCGCCTCGTTGCAATCGATCACCGCGTGATGTCGCAGGTGGAAGCTGTAAACCTTCGTCCAGAATTTCCCGAAGCGCTTCGACTCAAGACGCGGCGTCCATTTCTCCAGCGGCCAGTGCTCGATCGCATGGAAAACTTCATAGATGATCAACGAAGCCGCCAGCGCCGCGTAGCCGGCAAAAAACCAAGGGAAAGTCGGTGCGAGCCACTGCCCCAGCGCAAGGAACGGTGTCACGATCGCCGAAAACACCGCCAGCGTATACCACGGGAAAAACGCCGCCTCCCCCTGCTCCGGCTCCGTCATCGGATAAATATTCTCCACGTACGGAATATCGCGTCCGCCCGGCAGACGCCGCCTCGCGATGCGCGTCAGACTATGATGCAGCGTGTGCTGGCGATAAAACCGGCTCAGAAACGGCACCACCGGTTTGTGCAGCACGTAGCGGTGAAAGAAGAACTCGATCCCGCAATTAACGAGCTTCATCCCCAGAAAAATCACCGCGAACTGCCACCACGCGGCGTTGAGCTGAGCCTGCCACACTGCCTCCGGCGCGAACGCCCAGAGCAGGCCGCCGATTCCCGCTAGGGAAAGTGCCACCGTCGTTAAAAAAAGCCCGAGCGAGAATTTCTCTACGACAGGCGTGCGCGAAGCAGGGAGATCGGACATCGCCGCAAAGTCTTTCTGAATAAAAACCACATAACAACCGCCGAGAGAAATTACTTTGCCGGTGTTTTTAACAACCTCCGCAGACACCGTCACCGCACTCCAACGTGCTACTCGGATGCGCCGACGAGCTGCACCGCATCGATCTGCTTCCAACCAAGCCGCTGCGATAGGTCGAGCGTGAGTTTGATGCGGGCAACCGAATAGTCCGGCTTCGACGCACGCACGGCAAACCACGCGATCGTCCCGGACGAAAGCGCCAGTCCCGTCTGATCCCGTCCTTCCCACCATACATGGCTCGTGCCGTCAGCCTCGATCGCTTCCACTTTCACGATAGTCCCCGGATTGAGCGACTGGCGCACGCGCACCTCCGTCGCCCGAACCGGCTTCTCGTACACGAGCTCCAGCCACTCGTCCTTCTTCTTGCTATCCCGTCCGTGGCACCACGCCTTCGGATGATCGCTCGCCTTCGGCACGTTCGGCGCGCCGGTCGCTTCCGCCGCCGTATAACTGGTTTTTGAATACTCCGATCCCGCGACCGCGGCGACTGCCCATTGTCCGTTCGGATCGGCAAGTATCACCGCCTCGGACAACTCCGCCGCCGGCACCACCACACCCGCCGAGGCATCGCCGGGTTTCGTGACCGCGGCCTCAATGGAGCCAGCCGCTTTAATCGCAGGAGCCACTGTCACCTCCGACGCGGGCGCAGCTGGCGCTGCAGTCGGCGTTTTCACGACGCCAGCCACACTTTCCCGCGCGGGCGTCGACAGCGCGGCCACTTTCTCGGTCGCCCCAGATGCCCGGACGACGAACGGCGTCTTCTTCGCCTTCTCCACGATTGCCGTCATCACCGCCGGAGGCAGCGCAGCCCATGCCGGGGGCTTCATGCCGCTCGCCGGCTGCGCGGTCAGCGCAGTACGGAGCCGCTGCTGCATCCCCTCGAACTCCACGTCAGGATGCACGCCCGAAACCGTCTTCTCTTTCAATCCCTGCACTGCGTTCGCGCATAAGATCGCCGAAAACACATCGCCCGCCCGCTCCGACACCACCGCCCGCGCCGTCAGCAACACCGGCTCCACCGGCGCCTTCGCGAGCGCCTCGTCCAGCACGCCCGCCGCTTCCCGTAATTCGCCACGCGCGACCGCATCGTAGGCCCGATTAGCCGTCCGCTCAGGAAAATCACCCGCGCGCTTCGCCACGATCTTCACCTTCATCTCCGGCCCGCGAACCGCCCCCGTCCAGCCACGTCCGCTCTCGATCGAGAGCGAGCTCCGCACATAATAGTCTCCCGGTGCCAGCGTCTGCATGACCTCCGGAGAAAAACGCCACAGCCCGCCTGCGACGAGTTCGCTATTCAAGGTCGCCGCCGCTCCCGCACTCGCACCGACCGGCTCGGCTTTAGCCGCCGCCGAGGTTCCTTTCGCGAGCCACAACTCGATGCTCACCGCACTCGTCCATGCACCGCTCGCAGGCGCCAGCTCGACAGAGCCGCCCTCGTGTCCATCGGCCCGCAGCATCACAGCCACGCGCCACGGCTCGCCCTGCTCAACCGCTCCGGCCGAAACGCCACTCGGCGAAACCGAGATCTCCGGCTCCGTTGTCTTCGCAAAACCCATCGCAACAACCAGCCACGCGCCTGCCAAAGCCACCGCCCGCGCGCCGCGCATCAGCATTCGAAAATTAAATACGTGATTCATGGTGTGTTCCTCGGCGGCACCGCATCGTTGGGACAAATCTGCGAGAAACAGTTTCCGCAGCCATTCGCCGCGTCGCCATAGCGCGGCTCCGGCGAGCGTCCCGCCGCATTGATGCCTGTGCCCTGGCCCGAGCGGCAGAGCGTCAGCCCGATCGGCTCGCTGTCTGGTTCGACCAGATAGAACGCGTTCTCGCCCTTCACCGACTCGTAGAATTTCGCGAAGCAGTAACGCATCACGCAGTCTTGGTTGCCCGACGACTCGCCGTTCTTCACCCCCACCACGCCCTCGATCCGCATGAAGGGATAAACGAGGATCTGCTCGATCATCATGTCCCGGTAGGATTCGGGAGTCATGCCCTTGATGCTCTCGTACCCTTCGCGTTTCGCGATGAAGTCGCGGCCTTCCGCCAGATACTTCTCGCCTTGCTGGGCGATGATCCAGTCGCGGAATTTTTCGTAGTTGGGATATTCGCGCGCGGCCACGTCCTCGCCCGCCTCCGTCTTCAGATCGATGGGAGTCTTTCCATCACGGCTGTAATAGGGCCTGCCCAGTTTGTTGTCGGGATTTCGCGGCGAAATGTAGCCAACCGACATCGTTCCTTCGCCGCTGCCGTGATGCTCCACGCCGACGCTGTGCAACAACTCATGCGCGATCGCCCGGTCGTACACCACCGGCCGGCTCGACGCCGGCAGGTTGAAGGGCTGGTTGAAAACGCTCTCCGTGTTCCCGCGCTTGAGCAGCCCGATGCCTTTGACCAGTCCCGGACGCCCGGCCGTTCCCTCCTTCTCCATGACGGTTCTCGCGCCTTTATCGCCAAGTTCTCCCGCCGTATCGAAAGATCGGATCCACACGCCATGCTGGTCAACCACGTGCGCACCCTCGATCCGGTTCTCATTCATCAACCGCTTCGCCACGGACATTTCCTTATCCTCCTGGTCGGACTTCAAAACATGCACCTCGAGCTGCGACAGCACCTTGAATAGCCCGATTCCCTTGTCCGCGTCGCCGCCCATCAAGTTGAGCACGAAAAAATCCTTCTTCTTCGGATCGCCCGACTTCTGCTCACCGTTCACATACCAGCCGCGATACTCCTCCCAGAGCGTGTACCCGTCGCCCGCCGCGTCCTGCCCGGCGACTTTCTCGTCATCGAGATCGTCCGCGCCTGACTTGTTCTTCTCTTTCCAGACATCAGCGATGTGCGAGTTGGCATCTCGTTTCGGAATGCGCATGCCGAACTCCGGCTTGCCCTTCAACTTCCCGCGCACCTGCCGCCCGTCGGCCATGATCGCCGTGACCTGAAGCTTCGACCACCCGCCCCAGTCAAACGGCACCACCTTCACCGTGTCTTCATAGCCTTCGCGCACCGCCCGCTCCATCCGCTGCTTGTGCTCGTCGAGTTTGAACATCTCCCCGTCCGCATCGAGTTCGATGTCCCGCTTGTCGTCCCACTCCGCCGTCAGCGGATAATTCATCGCCACCCCCGGCTCCCGCGACGTGTCTTCGAGCTGCCAGATAAACTGCTGCACGCGCACCGAGGGTTTCGCCCCCGATTTCGTCGTCACGCGCGCCGTGACGCTCATCGGCCCGCCCGGCTTCTGATCGCGCGTCGTCTCCGGCCGCCAGCTCTTGTAATTGCCCGGCTCCTCGATCTCCAGCGCCAGCTCCTCCATTTCCAGCGGCTCAAGGTGTACCGAGACCTCCCACGTCGGATGAGGATCCACGCCAATCAAACTCGAATTCGTGATCAGCGTGGTCTCCACCTTCCCGTTGGGACCGTTCAGCAAAAATCCCTTCGCCGGAAACGGAAACCGCGGCGTTTTCTCCACCGCGTACGCATACGCCGAATCCTGTTCGCGTATAACCTTCCCGGTTTGCGTGAGCGTTGTCTTCTTAAAAACCTGCATCGTCCGCTTCGCCGAGGCGGTCGTTCCAAACGACCAGCCCCGTCGCGGGCTGAACCTCAGTTCCGCTCTCGCATCTCCGTCCAACTCCATCGGCCCGCTCGTGCTGAAACGCGACTCCACCACCGCGCCGTTACCCGTGAGCACGCAGTAGTAGGAAGAATCGAGCGTGGACTGCGTGATCCGCCCCCGCCACACCGCCGGTTCGTCCTCAAACTCATCCAGGATAAACTCGATCCGCAACGACGCGTCATACGTGAACTTCGCCTGCGGAATCTTGAAAGGGATCGTGTTCTCGTTGCTGCGCGCCGTCGCGACATAAGTCCCGCGCCACTTCTTCACGCCGTGCAATCGCGCCTCAGGCAGTTCATCGTCCGCGTACGCCGTCCCCGCTCCGCAAACCATTGCCAGCACGACTGGAACCAGTAGCCAGAGCGGACGCACTCGACCCACGCAACGCATGTTTTTCATGAGGAAATGAGCACCGGCCGCAGGCGCGCGCCGGACCGCGGAACAACACGCCTTCCCGCCCCCCCGCCGCAACTCCTATTTCCCCGGGCGATCCCAAATTTCCCATCGCCAAACCCGCCCGCGCCCTGTTCGTTCGCAGCCTCTATTTTTCCACCATGCTGATCCTCCGCGGCTCCTCCGCCCTGTCGTCGTTCCGCCTGCAAAAACTCCAGCAAGACCTCGCCTCCGCCGGTCTGCCTGTCCGCAGCCTCAGCACGGCCTTCATCCACGTCGCCGAGATCGAGGGCGAACTCTCAGCCACCGAGCGCGAGACCCTCGAAAAACTCCTCACCTACGGCCCGCGCCGCACCGCCTCCGCCACCGAGCCGACTGGCCTGCTCCAGATCGTCGCCCCGCGCCCCGGCACCATTTCCCCGTGGTCGTCCAAGGCCACCGACATCGCCCATATCTGCGGCCTCGCGAAAGTGAAACGCATCGAGCGCGCCGTCGCTTACTGGATCGAAATCGACAACTCCGCCCTCACCAAGCCGCTCTCCGTCCTCAGCTCCGAGCAGCTCGCCGCACTCCGCGCGAAACTTCACGACCGCATGACCCAGGTCGTCTTCAACGACCTCGATTCGCTCGACGTTCTCTTCCGCCACGAATCGCCGCGCCCGATGGCCAGCGTCCCCGTTCTCTCGCAAGGCCGCGCCGCCCTCGTCGCCGCCAACCAGTCGCTCGGCCTCGCGCTCGCCGAGGATGAGATCGATTACCTCGTCAAAGCCTTCACCACGCTCGGCCGCGACCCGAACGACATCGAGCTCATGATGTTCGCGCAGGCCAACTCCGAGCACTGCCGCCACAAGATCTTCAACGCCACCTGGGAAATCGACGGCTCCGCCAAGGACAAGTCGCTGTTCCAGATGATCAAGAACACGTATCAGCTCCACAGCGACGGCATCCTCTCCGCCTACAAGGACAACGCCGCCGTCCTCGCCGGCACCCGCGGCGGCCGCTTCTACGTCGATCCGAAAACCGGCGAGTACGCCGCGCACGACGAAGACATCCACATCCTCTGCAAGGTCGAGACCCACAACCACCCGACCGCCATCTCGCCCTTCCCCGGCGCCGCCACCGGCTCCGGCGGCGAAATCCGCGACGAAGGCGCCACCGGCCGCGGCTCCAAACCCAAGGCCGGCCTCTCCGGCTTTACCGTTTCCAATCTGAAACTCCCCGGCGCGATCCAGCCGTGGGAACACGAGCACGGCAAACCCGGCCGCATCGTCTCCGCCCTCGACATCATGATCGACGGCCCGCTCGGCGCCGCCGCCTTCAACAACGAATTCGGCCGCCCCAACATCAACGGCTACTTCCGCACCTTCGAGCAGTCCGTCCCTTCCGCCAGCGGCGCGGGCAACGAACTCCGCGGCTACCACAAGCCCATCATGCTGGCCGGCGGACTCGGTAACATCAAAGCCGAGCACGTCAAAAAAGGTGAGATCAAACCCGGCGACAAACTCATCGTCCTCGGCGGACCCGCGATGCTCATCGGCCTCGGCGGCGGCGCAGCCAGCTCCATGGCCAGCGGCTCCGGCAACGAAGACCTCGATTTCGCCTCCGTCCAGCGCGACAACGCCGAGATGGAACGCCGCTGCCAGGAGGTCATCGACCGCTGCTGGGCCCTCGGCTCCGAAAACCCGATCTCATTCATCCACGACGTCGGCGCCGGCGGTATTTCCAACGCCCTTCCCGAACTCGTGAACGACGGCGGACGCGGCGGACGCTTCCAACTCCGCTCCGTTCCCAACGACGAGCCAGGCATGTCCCCGCTCGAGATCTGGTGCAACGAATCGCAAGAGCGCTACGTCCTCGCCGTCCCGGCCGACCGCCTCGCCGTCTTCGAAAAACTCTGCGCCCGCGAGCGCTGCCCCTTCGCCGTCGTCGGTGAAGCCACCGAGGAAAAGAAACTCGTCCTCGAAGATTCCCACTTCAACAACACGCCCATCGACATGCCGCTCGAGGTTCTCCTCGGCAAACCGCCGCGCATGCACCGAAAGGCGGATACGCTGAACCGTCCGCAGGAGCGCCTCGATCTCCAGCACCTCACGCTCAACGAGCTCGCCGAGCGCGTCCTCGCCCACCCGACCGTCGCCGACAAAACCTTCCTCATCTCCATCGGCGACCGCACCGTCACCGGCCTCATCGCCCGCGACCAGATGGTCGGCCCGTGGCAGGTTCCCGTGGCCGACGTCGCCGTCACCGCCGCCGCCTTCGACGTCTACACCGGCGAAGCCATGTCGATGGGCGAGCGCACGCCCGTCGCCGTCAACAACGCCGCCGCCTCCGCCCGCCTCGCCGTCGGCGAAGCCCTCACCAATCTCGCCGCCGCCCAGATCGGTGACATCGGCAAGGTCAACCTCTCCGCCAACTGGATGGCCGCACCCGCACTCCCCGGCGACGGCGCCGATCTCTACGCTGCCGTTCAAGCCGTCGGCATGGAGCTCTGCCCCGCGCTCGGCATCACCGTCCCCGTCGGCAAGGACTCCATGAGCATGTCCACCGTCTGGAAAGACGCCGCCTCCGGTGAGCAAAAACGCATCACCGCGCCGACCTCGCTCATCATCTCCGCCTTCGCCCCCGTCGCCGACATCCGCCTCACGCTAACCCCGCAGCTCCAGCGCATCGACGATTCCGTGTTGCTCCTCATCGACCTCGGCCGCGGCAAAAACCGCCTCGGCGGCTCCATCCTCGCGCAGACCGTTTCGCAGATGGGCGAAGCCACGCCCGACGTCGATAATCCGACCGACCTCAAAAATTTCTGGAACGCCATCCAGAAGCTCAGCCGTGAGAAAAAACTCCTCGCGTATCACGATCGCAGCGACGGCGGCCTCTTCGCCACCATCGCCGAAATGGCCTTCGCCGGACACACCGGCGTCGACCTCAACCTCGCGCCCGCGCCGCTGGGCACCATCACCGCGCTCACCGCCAACTCCGCCGTCAGCCAGCTCTTCAACGAAGAACTCGGCGCCGTCATCCAGATCCGCGGCGAAGACCTCGACGACGTTTTCCTCATCCTCCGCGAGCACGGCTTCAAGACCTGCACCACGCTCATCGGCGGACTCAACCCGCACTTCGCCCTCCGCATCACCCAGCCCGGCTCCGGCGAGCAGCACATCTTCAACGAGAGCATTTCCACGCTCCGCTCCGTCTGGTCCGACACCACCCGCCGCATCGCCTCCCTCCGCGACAACCCCGCCTGCGCCGAGTCCGAGTACCAACTCAAACTCGAAAAGGACAACCCCGGCATCACGCCCAAGCTCACATTCAAATACCCATTTGAAACCGCAGAGAACGCGGAGACCGCAGAGTCCCGATCCGAAACTTCAAAATCTTCTCTTCCGACCTCTGCGCCCTCTGCGGTTCAAACTTCCGCCGGGTCGAACTCCGACCTCCGGGTCCGCCCCCCCGTCGCCATCCTCCGCGAGCAAGGCGTCAACGGCCAGGTCGAGATGGGCGCCGCGCTCACCCGCGCCGGTTTCCGCGCGATCGACGTCCACATGACCGACATCCTCAGCGGACGCGTCTCGCTGAAAGACTTTCGCGGAGTCATCGCCTGCGGCGGTTTCAGCTTCGGCGACACCCTCGGCGCCGGTGAAGGCTGGGCCAAGAGCATCCTCTTCAACGAACGCGCCCGCGCCGAATTCAAAGCCTTCTTCGAGCGCCAAGACACCTTCGCCCTCGGCGTCTGCAACGGCTGCCAGATGATGAGCAACCTCCACTCCATCATCCCCGGCGCCGACCACTGGCCGCGCTTCGTGCAAAACCAGTCCGAACGTTTCGAGGCCCGCTTCGCCTCCGTCAAAATCGAGAAGAGCCCCAGCATCCTCTTCGCCGGCATGGAAGGCTCCGTCATCCCGATCGCCGTCGCCCACGGCGAAGGCTACGCCGAATTCCCCGATGCCGACGCCGCCAAAGCCTTCAGCGACTCCGGCCTCGTCTCCGCGCGCTTCGTGGACAACCACCACGCCATCACCGAACGCTACCCGCTCAATCCAAACGGCTCCCCGCACGGCATCACCGCGCTCAGCAGCCGCGACGGCCGCGTGACAATCATGATGCCACACCCCGAACGCGTATTCCGCACCGCCGCGATGAGCTGGCACCCGGAAACCTGGGGCGAAGACTCCCCCTGGATGAAACTCTTCCGCAACGCCCGCGCCTGGGTCGGGTGAGCGGTCTTGATCGAGTCCGCCTTCGTTTGAGAGATTAACTCCAGAAACTTACCTCTGAAATGATCCTCGGCGTTCACGTGGCTGGCTGGTTGATCATAGCTACCGCAGTAGGTCTAGCCGGTCAAAAACTCCGCTGGCAGCGAGTTTGGAAAAGAGCGACTGGAGTGGTTGTAGCGCTCGGCCCTGAACGTCCCGGCGAATCACCGTTAGAACCTATTTCTCCGGTTTATTTTCCTGTGGTCCGCTTTTCTACCGACATGGGAGATGTCTGCGAAGAAAAGTCGTTCCAGTTTGGGCCATGCACAGTCGGCGATAGGCTTCCGTTGCTCTACGACCCGAAAAAGCCTTCGCGCTTCTGCAGTGCTAGCCTTTTCCGCCTATATGTAGCAGAGGCGATGCTTGGCGCACTAGGCCTCTTGTTTGTTATCGTTACCAGCACTTGAGCGAGAGCTGATCGGATCAATATACCGCAACTAACCCCATGTCCTTCGTCCGCACCGCTCTTGATCCGCTGCCTGCCCGCAAACACATCGCCCTCGTCGAGCACGATCATGTTCAGCCTTCGAAATAGGACCACTAAGCGACTCAATAAGCGGGCTAAAGCGACCATCGAGTCGTGGAAGAAAAGGAACGGGCGTGAACCCACGATGGCCGATATTCACAGCCTTCACGCACTCGGCCCATTCGAGAGGGGCTCCTTCATAATCGTCGGAGGTATTTTCGTCTGGATATCTCTCCTGCTTTTGACCGACCCATGGATCTTTCCATGCCTGCTCTTGCCTATTTCTGGCTACGTCGCGATTCGGGGAATCATCGGTCACAAACTAAGACTGACTCGCGGGGATTCCGCTATTCTGGCCACACCCGATAACCTCGTCGCCTCAGTGGAGAACGAACTCACGAGTCTCGGAAGAAAGCTACTGGCACTGGATATTTGCTTCATCACCTTATTGATCATCATCGAGGTGGTAGGCGCGCTTATTGGTGCGGTAGCTTCGGCAATGGGATAGTTATGAGAAAAATCAGAATCAGCCCCGGCCTCCACGTTCCGTCCGTCATTCGCTAACCATGTCTTTCGTCCGCACCGCTCTCGATCCGCTGCCTGCCCGCAAACGCATCGCCCTCGTCGCGCACGATCACGAGAAGGACTCGCTCTTCGCTTGGGTCTGCTGACCTCCACGACGCTATCATATGCGGGAGCTTATCTGGATCACGGGCGCCGGTGTTTTTTCGTTTCTCTACGTCGCAATCGGCAACGCGCTCACGCTTGGCGCATGGCGACGCAGCGAGGGTCGGCATTGGGCTGTGCGCGCTCGATTGCTGTGGCCCGTGCGCTTGGCATCCACCTCACTCGGCTGGTATCTTCCCATTGCTGCTGCGCTGACTTGGGCATTAATCGACCGATCGACGCCCCTGATTTTCCCAGTTCTCTCGGCGCTAGTCAGTGCAATTGGGTGTGAAATCGGATCCTTGCCTCTGCAGCGGCAAGCGTTCCCACGATTTTCGGTAAACGTGCTGCTGCGCTCAACGGCCCTCGGTCTTTTTTTCCGGTTCTTCCATATCTCCGTCCTCCTCATCGCCGCCGCTCTGATGCCGGTTCATCCGACACCGACGATGGCGGTAATCGCGGGAGCCGTTTTCGCATTCGAGTTAATTTGGTCTCTTGCTGGATGGGTGTGGCTCTTGAGGCGTCTGAAACTTCTAACTCCAGCCTCTGCCCGACTAAAAACCGTGGTGGAGACTGCGAGCAGACAAACCGGAATCAGATATTCGCATGTCTGGATCATGCGCTCTCAGTTCGCTCAAGCTCTCGCGCTACCTGCCACCCGTGAGTTGATATTCACCGAGCGTTTGCTGGAAATCATGTCTGACTCGGAATTATCGGCGATTTGCGCGCATGAGTTTGCCCATATCAATGAGTCCAAATCGGCATTGATCGTACGTATCGCCTCCATGTTCGCATGGTACCCCTGCATCTTCATCCTTCCATTGGTGCACGCGTGGGGAAGCATTGGTGCTTATCTTCTCCTAGCTGTGGGAGCATTCGCGCCAAAGCTATTTGGGGCTTTTTCGCGAAAGATGGAACAGGCCGCCGATAGCCATGCCACAAGCCAACAAACTGATGAAGGCATCTACGCTCGAGCGTTGCTTCGATTAAACGAAGACAGTCTGACACCGGTAGTCCTCCAAGGCCAAGGGACATCCCACCCGCATACCTATGACCGAGTAATCGCAGCGGGGATAACGCCTGACTTCGAGCGACCGGAGGCTCCGGCCAGCATGGCGTGGCATGGCATGCTCGCGTCGATCGCAGTAGGCGCGGCTATAGCACTTTTCGTGATCCACGTTTTGCAGTAGTTATTGGTCCAATTAGCCTTCTCCCAGTCCTTGATCCGATCCGCTGCCCGCCTGCAAACGCATCGCTCTCGTCGAGCACGATCACGAAAAGGATTCGCTCCTCGCCGGGCCCGCGTCCATCGCGACAACCTCCTCAAGAGAAGGTCGTCACCGGTTAAGGGCTTCGCCGTTACTTATCCGATGATTTCTCAATCTGCGCAGCGAGTTCTTCCCGGCTTGGCGGGAAGCCGTGCGTAACGAAGAAAGCAGTCACCGCATTGGCGACGACGAGGCGTTCTTTGAGGGACAGCTCTCCGAGCGACGCACAGAGATAGCCTCCGTTGAAGCTGTCGCCAGCGCCCGCCAGACGTACGATCTTCGTCTGCCGTTGCTGGACTGCAAAGGCCTCCCCTTCAGTCGCACTGGAGGCCACGGCAAACTCCGGCGTGTGGACCACCAGTTCGGCAAAACCAATTTTTTCCCGTGCGCTGGCCAACGCCGGACCGAGCGCTTGCGGCGTCAGTTCCGGACGCGCCACGCCGATCCTCGAATACAACTCCAGCACCTCGTGCTCATTCAGGCTGAGCACCATCGGGATTTTTCCGCTGAAAGATCGGATCAGCTCCAGACTGCGGATAAAACTCTCGCTGGACTTCTTCTTGATGTCGGCGAAATCGAAAAACATCCGGCGTGGCGGCGTGGTGCTCTGATACTGGGCCATGAACCCTTGGAAAAGCTCGTCGAAGTTTGCCGTCAGCGACCAATAGCCGAGCCCCAGGATGTCGACGCCTGAGAACATCTCTTCGAGTTTTTTCTTTCCGAAATGCTTCTCGAAATCGCCCCAGCTCAGATTCGAGACAGCCTCCAGATTGCTCATCAGGATCTTCCCGTCGCCAAACTCCAACGCGATCGTCAGCGCGGGGTCACCGAGGGAATGCAGCTCGCAAATCTCCGTGAACTGCTCGTAGGCCGGATCAATGGCTTTACCTCCGTAGAGTCCAGGCAAACGCGGCTTCAAGCCGAGACACGCGGCGACACGCCCCGTATTGATGGCAAACCCGCCTTCGCAACGGCGCTTCGGCACAAGCTCGAGTCCCACTCCGCCGTCCGCGCGTTGCACGATCAGCTCTCCGAACTGCTTGAGCTTTTTCATCGGCGTAAAATCCGCCGGCCCCCGCCTCACATCGACAAGTTCGTACGTCTCATCGACGAAGCCGTCGCAGCCGAGCAGGATCTTGCCGCGAACGTTTTGGAGGAAATCGGTGTAGCGTTTTAGAGGAGTGCTCATGTCTGGTTCCGGAGAATCGTTATTGGATAAAGGTGGTATCGACCGTATGATCGATTTTGGCCCGGCCTGAGGATTGGAGCCGGATGCCGGCGGATGTGCGCCGGATGCTGCGAACCTCATCGAAGCCTGCGGGCAACGGAGCGACGCCCATGATGTACGGGATGCGCGTGGGTTTGCTTCGGGAGAGCGCGACCGACGTCGGCACGCCTTTTTTCCGCCACGGATTCGCTGACAACGAAGCGGCTAAGCCGAGATGGAAATACGCGGTCACGTCCTCGACACCGAGCACGCCGCGATGCCGTCCGTTCCAAGGCGCATAGTACCGGCCGCCGTTCGAATGCCACAACACGGTGGACGCGAGGTGCGCAGGATTTTTCAGCGAAAACCAGACGAACTTTTCCCGAGGAAACACGACGGCAGCCCACGCGAAATCCTCTTCGTCCTTGTGGTGCAACATGACCAAATCTTCGAAACCCTCACGCGCCGGAAAGCGTGTGAGATCGGTCTCCCGTCCATCCGACATCGGCACGCTATCCAGCTGGCGAAACCACGCGCCCTCCATGAGCGAAGAATATCCACCCTTGGCGGCGTCTTCGAACGGCGCCGGCAACACCTGCGCGAGACGTACCTTGCTCGTAGAGATCACGCCCGGCCCATTGCGGGTGAAGTCGAGCATCGCGTGATGACCCAGACACATCCCACCGCGGAAACCTTCCAGAGTGTGGGCTTGGTAAAGATTCGTCTCTCCCTCACGCGCTTCGATGACCTTGGTGATTTTCCCGCGTCGGACGCGCGTTTGTAGCGTCGCGACGAGCCGCCCGGCTTTGGAAGAGTTCACCTTCCACGTGGCGTTGGCGGACTCGCCGTGCGGCGGATGCGCCTCACCGCGCCACGCAGGACCGGCGCCAAACGGCGCACAGAAAAAATCTCCGCGCAACTCGCGTAGCAGCGGAATGAGTTTCCTCGCCTCCGACTTACCGCACCACGGAGCGGTCGAGAACGGTTCGACGATTTTTCGACCGAGGCGAAATCGGACGTCGCTGAGTTGTCCGCCGGCGCGGGTGATGTCGAAAGTAACGTTCATCGGGGCTACTGGCAGGTGAGATTTGAGCCGCACACGGAGGCCATGATCGTGGGGTGTCCGTCATCCATGAAACTAGCGGAAACGATCCTCCCCCTGCGCATTTTTTCCGCCACAGCCGCTCGCTTCGCGCGCCCTCTCTTTCTCCGTCTGCCACCCGCCGGCGAATCACGCAACCCCGGGCATCCGAATGATCCGGAAATCTGCGCAAGTTCCTCGGGAAGTTCGTTTGCGACGGTGCGTTCGAGATACGCGGATTCTTGGGCAGCCGTCGTGAGTCCTTTTGACGCGGTAGCACTCATAGTAGCGCTATCATCTCCGCAAACCCCGCGAGCGTCTGTGCATCGCTTGGCCAACTGTGCGCGCTAATTAACGCTCCGGCCAGTGTATTGACGCCCGCCGGCGCAATCGCATCGATTCACCCGCTTCTCATCGCATCATCCGCCTCCATGTCCTTCGTCCGCACCGCCCTCGATCCGCTGCCTGCCCGCAAACGCATCGCGCTCGTCGCGCACGACCACGAGAAGGACTCGCTCCTCGCTTGGGCGCGCGTCCACCGCGATGCCCTCGCGAAACATGAACTCTTCGGCACCGGCACCACCGGCGGCATGATCGCCGGCGAACTCGGCCTGCCCGTCCATCGTTTCCTCAGCGGTCCCATCGGTGGCGATCAACAGATCGGCGCCGCCATCGCCGAGCAACGCATCGACGTGCTCATCTTCTTCTGGGACCCGCTCGCCGCCCAGCCGCACGATCCCGACGTCAAAGCCCTGCTCCGCCTCGCCGTCCTCTGGAACGTCCCCTGCGCGATGAATCCCGCCACCGCCGACTTCCTCTTCAGCTCCGCGCTGATCGAACGCGACTATTCCCGCTCCGACGGCCGCCGCCCCGGCCGCTAGCCCAGGTCCGGGGAGCTCCCGCGCTCCGCGTGTGGTTTCATGCGTCCCGCCGGCCACTGCCTCTCCTCTGCGTTTCTCTTTGCGTCCCTTGCGCCCTTTTGTGGCCATTCCTCTTCCGCATTTCCTCTCCCATGTCCAGCCCCACGACCTCCGGCAAATCACCGGTCAACTCCCCCGGCCGCGTCCTTTTCGCCAGCCTCATCGGCACGACCATCGAGTTCTTCGATTTCTACATCTACGCAACCGCCGCTGTCCTCGTTTTCCCAAAACTCTTCTTCCCCGCGTCCGACGAACTCGCCGCGACGCTGCAATCGCTCGCCACCTTCGCCCTCGCCTTCTTCGCCCGCCCTCTTGGCTCCACGCTCTTCGGCCACTACGGCGACCGCATCGGCCGCAAAGCCACGCTCGTCGCCGCCCTCCTCACGATGGGCATTTCCACCGTCGTGATCGGCATGCTGCCCACTTACGCCAGCATCGGCTGGCTCGCGCCCGCGCTTCTCGCGCTCTGCCGCTTCGGCCAGGGCCTCGGGCTCGGTGGCGAATGGGGCGGCGCCGTCCTCCTCGCCATCGAAAACGCCCCGCCCGGCAAACGCGCCTGGTACGGCATGTTCCCGCAACTGGGCGCCCCGCTCGGCTTCATCGCCTCCGGCGGCATCTTCCTGATCCTCTCCCAATACCTGACGAATGACCAATTCTTCAGCTGGGGCTGGCGCGTCCCGTTTCTCTCCAGCGCCGTCCTCGTCTTCGTCGGCCTCTGGGTGCGTCTCCAAATCACGGAGACGCCCGTCTTCCAAAAAACCATCGACCGCCAGGAACGCGTCGAAGTCCCCATGCTCGTCGTCTTCCGCGAACACGGCCGCGCCCTCGTCCTCGGCACGCTCATCGCCCTCGCGACCTTCGTGCTCTTCTACCTCATGACGGTCTTCGCGCTCAGTTGGGGAACGTCCGCGCTCGGCTACACGCGCAATCACTTCCTCATCCTCCAGATGATCGGCGTGGTTTTCTTCGCGCTGACGATCCCAGTCTCCGCCGTCTGGGCCGACAAACACGGCCGCCGCCGCGTGATGCTCCTCGTCTCCGCCGCCATCGCGATTTTCGGCCTCTTCATGGCCCCGCTCTTCATGGCCGGAACCGCGGGCGCGCTCACCGCCCTCATCATCGGCCTCGCCCTCATGGGCATGACCTACGGCCCCATCGGCACGCTCCTCTCCGAACTCTTCCCGACCGCCGTCCGCTACACCGGCTCCTCACTCACCTTCAACCTCGCCGGCATTTTCGGCGCCTCGCTCGCGCCGTACCTCGCCACCTGGCTCGCCAAAAACCACGGCCTTCCATTCGTCGGTTACTACCTCACCGGCTGCGCACTCCTCACCTGGATCGCCCTCTGGCTCAGCCGCGAAACCCGCGATACCCAGTTCGCCGGGAAGTGATCGGCAAAAACTTTTCCCTCACCTTTGAAAACGACGACGCCCAAGCCCAAACCTTCATCAACGCCTCACGTTATCCTCGCGGTGGATGACTCCAAAGGTCTCCGCACCTTCGTCGCAAAAACGCTCCAGCCGTTCGCCTGCGATGTCCACGAGGCGACCAACGGCTTCAACGCCTTCTTCGCCATCGAGCGCGCCCGACCCGACCTCGTGCTGCTCGACATCAACATGCCCGTCATGGACGGCGTCGAAGCGCTCACCCGCATCCGGTCCACGCCCGAGCTTCAGGACATCCCGGTGATCATGCTGGCCTCGCCCGCCGATCATGGCGTCTTCGACAAAATCACTGCGTTGAAAACCGACGGCATGCTCGTGAAGCCTTTCAACGAAGCCGCCCTCCTCGAAAAGATTCGGAGCGTTCTCGATCTAAAGCCGGCCTGACCGGCCCTCGCCGGACTGCTCCCCCCCGAGCCCAGCGACGCGGCGCTCGAAGTCCTCGGTAGTTCGCCATCCGTGCACTCTGTGCAATCCGTGGTTTCCCCTGCTGCCTTGGGATCGATAAGCCCCGTCCAAGCGTTAACGGATTACTGGTGGGTCGCCCACACCACACCGACGCCCGCGATCAGCCCGAACAGATGGCCCTCCCATGACGTGCCATCACGCGCCGGTGCGACGCCCGCCAGCATCCCTCCGTAAAACAAAAGGACACCACCAGCAACGAGCCAGTCCGTTGTCGCCCGCGTGAAATACGCCAGTCCCACTAGCCACCCGAAAAACCCAAAAATCACGCCGCTCATCCCCATGTGCGCCGCCTTGCGTCCGCACAACCAGAGCAACAGCCCCTGTCCAAGCGCGATCATCCACACCGCCTGCAGATACTCAGCCGTCCCGTGCCGAAGAATCAAATACCCGAGCGCCAGAAACGCCGGCAGATTCGCCAGCAGGTGCGCGAGGTTCGCATGGATAAACGGCGCCGTCGCTATCCCCACCAACCCCGACACTTCACGCGGCCTGATTGCCATCTGCGTAGCCGTCGATTGCGAGACCATCGATAACACCGTGCCGGCCACCATCGCCACAGCCGGCCACGAGAGATAATAATTCGGCGCGGCGGTGAACAGCTTGCCGAGTTCGTTGAGAAGATCGTCCATGAAACAAACCCGCTCTCATGGACGATGCTTTTCCCAAACGGAAGCCGGATCGAATGCAGAGCCGCACCTATGATGCGCGCCGTTCCACTCGATCTGCCAACGGCATGGACCAGAGCCCTATCGAACAGCAGTCCGTCTCACTTCTTTGCGCCGCTTTCCACCATCGCCTTCAAACTCGTGAGCCCCTTCTCAAACGGTTCCCCAATCATCTTGTCCTGACTCATCACCAGACAAAACGCCTTAGAAATAAACCCGTTCGTCCCCGACATGCTCCAGGTAACCTTCGTCTGATTGCCCTCAGCCTTCAGATCGAACGCCGTCGCACACGTCGACTCGAACGGCTTGATGAACTCCAGTTTGATGCCGACGCGTTCATTCGCACGGCTCTCCACAATCGTCTGCCGTCCCTCCCCCGCCTGGCTGTTGCCTGCCCAGCTCATCGTCGCACCCACACCTGCCGACGGCTCGCCAAACGTGTATCGAGCATTCGGATCAAGCTCCTTCCACGGCGACCACTCCTGCATCTTCCGCAGATCGTTCGTGTGCGGAAACACCTGCGCTGTCGGAGCCGCGATCACGACCGACCGCTCCACATGAAACTCCGCTGGCTGCAACGCCACCATGACGACAAAGATCAGGATAACAACCGCGAGACCGATAAGAATTTTCTTAAACATAGGATGGAGTTTGAGGTTGGATAAAAATTTCCGCCTGTCCGCTCAGTGAGTAGCACGTGCCACAAATAAAGGCTGATAAGTCTTCCGATACACCCACGCGAGATAGAGTTCCAGCGCAGTAAAGATCAGCGCCATCGGCAGCCCGCTGCGCTCCAGAAACAAGTGAAACAAAACGCTGTTCACAAAAAACGGCGCCATCAACACGAGCGCCAGCGGCACAAAGCGTCCGATCAACAACAGCGCACCCGAGACCAACATCGTCGCTCCGATCATCGGCATCATATATCCCGACTCCACCAGCGCTCCGGCAAACGCCATAGCCCTTTCCGGCAGCGGCTCGGGCGGCGGCAGGATGAAATTGAGAAATCCGTTCAGCCCGAAAATCACCAACGGTAATCCAAGCAGGATGCGCGCGATCACAGGTAAGAATCGCGTGAACGATTTTTTCGACGGCTCGCTGGCGTCCACAAGCGACGATACGGTTTCAGAGTTCATGACGAGGTTTGGTAGAGTGGAATTTGGATTGGCCGTGGAGACCGGCTTTCAAACACTCAACGAACATCAGCACCCGTTCCGGACACCCTGCGCGTTTTATTTCCATCACCCCGCCATGAGCACTACCACCCCCACCGCCCCCTTCATGCTGATCTTCCGCGAATCCCCCGAGTACTACGCCGGGATGTCCGCCGACAAACGCCGTCAGATCCTCATCACGTGGAACGCGTGGTACGACGGCCTCGCCCGCCAGGGAAAAGCTACCGGCGGCAACGCCCTCGACATCGCCACCTCGCGCACCGTCTCCGGCGCAAACGGCGAACGCATCATCGACGGCCCCTACGCCGAGGCCAAGGAAGCCATCGCCGGCTATTTCACTCTCAACGTCTCCGGCATGGAGGAAGCCACCGAGATCGCCCGCCACTGCCCCAATCTCGCCTACGGCATGACCGTCGAAGTCCGCCTGCTCGCGACCGCCTGCCATATCGCAAAATCCCTCGGCATGGACTCCATGCGCTAGTCGATCTCCGCATATTAGTAAGCGTGCCGGCGGACCGCTCGACGCCGACAGCGACGCCGGCCCCGTCGGCATGGCTTTAACACCTCGGGAAAACCCCTGCGCTTCTTCGCTCACAAATCCCCAAGAACCCCGAATCGCCCGCTGTGTCTGTGGGCCCACCAGCCCGCCACCTCATGGCCCTCTCCGACCTAGTCGACGAACACTCCGGAGCTCCCGAACCCGGACTTCACCCGCGTTTCACCTGCCGCTTCTGCGGACAAACCCACCGCGCCGTCATACTCAAACCCCGCCAGCGCGCGCAGTGCACTCGCTGCGGTCTCACGCTCGCCAAAGGCAGCCGTTTCGGAAACGACACTACCGCCGCTTTCGCCGCCACCGCCCTCGTTCTCGCGCTCCCGGCCCTCACCCTCCCCTTCGTCACCGTCGGCAAACTCGGCAGCGAACGCGTCGGCAATCTGTTCGCCGGCGCCCGCGCCCTCTGGTCGGAAAACATGCCGCTGCTTTCCGTCTGGGTCATGCTCTGCGCCGCGCTTCTTCCCGTCGCGCTGCTCGGCCTCCTCGCCGCCCTCACCATTCCCCCGCGCTTCTACGCCAGTTTCCCGCAAACGAAACTCCTCCGCCGCCTCGCCGTCGCCATCGCCCCTTGGGCCATGCCTGAGGTCTATCTCCTAAGCGTCTTGGTCGCGCTTACGAAGCTGGGCAGCTTGGTCGACGTAAAGATGGGCCCCGGCTTCTGGTGCTACGCCGCCATGTCCGTCCTCGCCATCCTCGCCTGGCGAAACTTCCACCTCGGCCCCGATTCCGACGAAAAACTCCACTCATGAGCACGCCCGCCATCGCCGCTCCGGCCGCTCCCGACTTCTCGCGCTCCATCGCCTTCACGCTCGCCGCCGCCGTCATGCTCATTCCCGCCAACATGCTCCCGATCCTGATTTCGGATACCGGCGGCATCGCGCGAATCGATACCATCTACTCCGGCATCGTCGGCCTCTTCGAAAGCGGTCTCTGGCCCCTCGCACTGATCGTCGCGATCGCGAGCCTCCTCATCCCCTTCATCAAGCTCGCCGGCCTCGTCATCCTCGTGATCGCCGCCCGCCGCCGCTCCACCCGCCACGCCCGCCCGCTCACACGGCTCTACGCCGTTCTCGATTTCATCGGCCGCTGGTCGATGATCGACGTCTTCCTCGTCGCCTTTCTCACCAGCGCCGTGCGCTTCGGATCGCTCAGCACCGTTCAACCCGGCATCGGCATCGTCGCCTTCGCCGCCGCCGTCGTGCTCACCATCCTCGCCACCCACGCCTTCGACCCGCGCACCCTCTGGCCCCAGTTCCACTCCCGCTCAACAACCCCATCGACATGACCGCCCCCGCATCTCCCAAGGTCTCGCGCGCCGCCTCGCTTCCGCTCATCTGGATCGTCCCGCTCATCGCCCTCCTGCTCGGCGCCTGGATGATCTTCAGCGCCATCCGAGATCGCGGCCCCGAGATCACCATCGAGTTCGAAGACGGCACCGGCGTCGAACCCGGCAAAACCCAGCTCAAACACAAGGGCAGCACCGTCGGCACCGTCACCGGCGTCGACATGAAGCCCGACCTCAGCGGCGTCATCGTCCGCCTCCAGTTGGAAAAATCCGCCACCGCCCTCGCCCGCCGCGGCTCTCGATTCTGGATCGTGCGTCCCGAGATCGGATTCTCCGGTGTCAGCGGCTTGGATACGATTCTCACCGGCGTTCAAATCGCGGTCCGCCCCGGCGACGGCGAACCCGCGACCAGCTTCACCGGTCTCGAAAAAGCTCCGCCGCCCCAGCCTTCCACACTCGGTCGCAGCTTCCTCCTGCGCAGCGACCGACTCGGCTCGCTGAATCCCGGCTCGCCGGTCTTTTACCGCGAGGTGAAAGTCGGCGAAGTCGAGTCCAGCCGTCTCGCCGACGACGCCTCCTCCGTCCTCGTCCGCTTCCGCGTCGAAACCGCCTACGCCGACCTCGTCCGCACCAATTCCCTCTTCTGGAACGCCGGCGGCTTCTCCTTCAAGGTCGGTCTCCTCGGTGCCGAATTGAAAAACACCTCACTCGAATCCCTTGTCACCGGCGGCATCGCTTTCGCCACGCCCGATGCCGACAAAAACGGCCAGCTCGCCGCCGTCGCCCCCGAGGAAACCATCTTCGACCTCCAGACCGAGCCCGACAAAGACTGGCTCAGCTGGCGCCCCAAAATCCCAATACAGCCCGAAGAAAGCGGCCCCGACCAAAACCCTCCGCCAAAAGATTTATCCGACGCCCTGAAGGCGAAGTGATCCCGGCCCTTTCACCGCCCGCTCCCCTTCGCACTCCGCCGACCCTCGCGCCAGATCCCGGCAAATCTGCGGCCTCCGCTCGTAGATCGAACAAAAGAACTCCGCCGCCCCGTCCTCTGCGTGCCGCAACTCTAGCGCCGCGCAATGCCCCTCGCGCATGCGCATGTACGCCCGGTTCCCCACAAAGTGCGCCACACGTTCCGCCGCATCGCCGAGCCGGGCCCAATCCTCACCCGACACCCTCACGTAGCTTTCGAGTTTCGAAAAGCAGCACACACCACAGAGGCGGCAATCGTCGGGGGTATTCACGTTTTACGCGTATCCGCACGCTGACCGGCCGCCGCGCGCTGGCAACTCTTCCCCTTCCCATAGCCCGCCGCCCTGCTTTTCTGCCAAAAAACGCCGCACCCTGTCGAAACCCGCCCGCCCCATCCGTCTCTTCCTCGAAACCCTCACCACCCATGCAATACTACATGCTCATCTACCTCGACGCCCAACGCTGGTCCGACCTCTCCACCGACGAACGCAACCAGATCCACCGCGAGTGCGGCGAATGGCACCAAGCTCTTGTCAAAAGCGGACACACCCGCAACTGCGCCGGCCTCCAGTCCCCATCCACCGCCACCACCCTGCGCGAGACCAACGGCCGCACCATCATCACCGACGGCCCTTTCGCCGAAACCAAGGAATTCCTCGGCGGCTTCGAGGCCATCGAGTGCGCCAATCTCGACGAAGCCATTGCCATCGCCAAAAAATTCCCCGGCCTTCGCGTCGGCACCGCCGTCGAAGTCCGCCCCGGCGTTTCCGGCGGCGAATGCCTCGATTGATTACCCCGCATTTCTCACCGCGTGACCATCGCCGAAATCCACCGCGAACACTACGGCCGCATCCTCGCGAGCCTCATCCGCACCGTCCGCGATTTCACGCTCGCCGAGGATTCCCTCCAGGAAGCCTTCGCCATCGCCGTCGCGCAATGGCCGCAAAAAGGCACCCCGCCCAACCCCGCCGCCTGGCTGCTCACCACCGCACGCAACAAAGCCATCGACCACATCCGCCACCGCACCATGGCGGCCTCCAAACAAAACGACATGATCCGCCTCGCCACACCCGAGGAAGGCGCTCCCGAACCGACCGACACTCTTCGCCTCATCTTCACCTGCTGCCATCCGGCCATCGCTCCCGAAGCGCAAATCGCCCTCACGCTCCACACCGTCTGCGGCCTCACCACCGGCGAAATCTCCCGCGCTTTTCTCATCCCCGTCCCCACGCTCGCCCAACGCCTCGTCCGCGCGAAAAATAAAATCAAACTCGCCGGCATCCCCTACGAAGTCCCGCCAGACGACGCCCTCGCCGGGCGCCTCGCCACCGCTCTCCACGTCATCTACCTCGTCTTCAACGAAGGTTACTCCGCCAGCTCCGGCACTGTGCTCATCCGCGCCGACCTCTGCTCCGAAGCCATCCGCCTCGCCCGCCAGATCGTCGAACTTCTCCCAACTGAAAGCGAGCCGCGCGCCCTCCTCGCCCTCATGCTCTTCAACGACGCCCGCCGCGCCGCCCGCACCGATGCATCCGGCGATCTGATACTTCTCGAAGATCAGGACCGCTCCCTCTGGGACCGCCCAAAAATCACCGAAGCCACCGCCCTCATCGAGGCAATCTTCCACCCTACTCCGACAACCGCGCGGGCGAAGCCTGTACGCGGCGCAGGCCCCTACGCCCTCCAGGCCGCCATCGCCGCCCTCCACGCAAACGCTCCGACCCCCGACAAAACCGACTGGCCCCAAATCGCCGCACTCTACGGTCTGCTCGCCAAACTCGCGCCCTCGCCCGTCATCGAACTCAACCGCGCCGTCGCCATCGCCATGACCGGACAAATCGAAAACGCTCTCGCGCTCCTCGCTCAGCTCGACCTCCCCGGCTATCACCGCCTGCCCGCAGCCCGCGCCGATCTCCTCCGCCGCGCCGGACGTTTTCCCGAATCCGCCGCCGCCTACCGCGAAGCCCTGTCCTTGGTCAGCAACGACGCCGAACGCCGCTACCTCAAAAAACGCCTCGCCGAACTCTCGTAGCCCCGAGCGCCAGCGAGTGGTCCTCTAGGTTCGAAACTGCGTGCGCGAAGCGTTTACGCGGAGCCCTCTTGAAATCCATCACGCCCGATCCGTTGAGATTTCAACTGGCGAGCATGTCCGCCCTCCCGTCGCCCGCTCGTCGATAAAGCAGACCGCATCGCCAGCCATCACCTGCTGACATAATGCTGTCGGTCACCTTCCGTACGCTGTCACGCATCACCCGATACCGTCTCTTCTTTTCCTCATGTCAGAGCACCCATCGTCTCCCACCACCGCCGCCTCCGTAACCACACCACCCGCCGGTTTCTGGCGCAGCGTCGGCCAAGCGCTCAAAGGCGAACACTTCGACTACACCGCCGTCACTCTCAACCGCGCCGTCCTCCTCCTCGCGGTCCCCATGGTCCTCGAAATGATCATGGAGTCTCTTTTCGCCGTCGTGGATGTATTCTGGGTTTCACGACTGGGCAAAGACGCCATCGCCGTCGTTGGCGTGACCGAGTCGGTCATGTCGCTCATCTACGCCGTCGCTATCGGCATTTCCTTCGCCGCCACCGCCATCGTCGCCCGCCGCATCGGCGAAAAAAATCCCACCCTCGCCGCGCAAGCCGCCGGACAAATCATCGTCCTCGGCATCACGCTCTCCGCCGCGCTCGGCATCGTCCTCGGATACTTCGCCGGCGACATTCTCCAGTTGATGGGCGCGAGTCCCGACATCGTCGCCCTCGGTACCAACTACGCCCGCCTGATGCTGGGCGGAAACATCACCGTCTTCCTGATTTTTCTCATCAACGCCATCTTCCGCGGCGCAGGCGACGCAACCATCGCCATGCGCACGCTCTGGCTCGCGAACGGTCTCAACATCATCCTCGATCCCTGCTTCATCTTCGGCTGGGGCCCGTTCCCCGAGCTCGGCGTGACCGGCGCCGCCGTCGCGACGAACATCGGTCGCGGTGTCGGCGTTCTCTACCAGCTCTGGCACCTCACCGGAAAACCCGGCCGCGTCCGCATCCACCTCGCCGACTTCGCTCCGCAACGCGAGGTCCTCACGACCATCCTGAAAACCTCCGGCAACGGTATCGCCCAGATGTTCATCGCCACAACGAGCTGGGTCGGCCTCATCAAAATTCTCTCCGTCTTTGGAAGTCCGATACTCGCCGGCTACACCATCGCCATCCGCGTCGTCGTCTTCGCCCTCATGCCCGCTTGGGGCCTAGCCAACGCCGGCGCCACCCTCGTCGGCCAGAACCTCGGCGCCGGCAAACCCGACCGCGCCGAAAACGCCGTGCGCATCGCCACCAAATACAACGTGCTGTTCCTAGGCATCGTCGGATTCCTCTTCGTCGTCCTCTCCGGCGTCATCGTCAGCTTCTTCACGACCGATCCCGAGGTCGCCCATCAAGCCACCCGCGCGCTCTGGATCATGAGCCTAGCCTTCCCGCTCTACGCCGCCGGCATGTGCCTCGAAGCCACCTTCAACGGCTCCGGCGACACTTGGACACCTACGCGCCTCAACTTCTTCTGCTTCTGGCTCGGACAAGTCCCGCTCGCCTGGATACTCTCCGGCCCTCTCGGCCTCGGCCCGACCGGCGTCTACATCGCCGTCCCCGTTTCCTTCACCGTCCTCACGCTCTGGAGCTTCGCTCTTTTCCGGAAGGGAAAATGGAAGCAGCAAAAAGTCTGATCCTTGGGAGCGTCGGCCGCCGTTCCCCAACTGCACATCGCGACAGTCAGCGCATTTGACGCTCTTCCCCGCACCTGCCGCAATCGTCGTCGATGAAACTCCCCGTCGTCGCCCTGCTCGTCACCGCCTTCTCCGCGCTCACCCACGCCACCCCGCCCCTGCCGCTCGACGGCTTCGCCGACGGCATCCACCACTGGCGAAACGCTAACCACAAAACCGACTACCCGCGCCTCGGCGCCGACGACATCCGCGGCATCGCCGACAACATCCTGCTCTATCAACGCGCCAACGGCGGCTGGCGTGAAAACGAAGACCCACTCCGCATTCTCTCCGACGACGAGAAACAAAAAATCGCCGCCGACCGCGCAAAAACCGACACCAGTTTCGACAACCGTAACACCTGGCCCCAGATCGAGTACCTCGCCGGTGCGTATGGACTCACCGGTGACACCCGCTACCGCGATGCCGCCCTTCGCGGCCTCGACTTCACTTTCTCCGCCCAACACCCCAGCGGCGGCTTCCCGCACTCATTCCCGAGCCAGGACGGCTACCGCCCCTACCTCACCTTTGCCGACGACGTTCTCCCCGATCTCCTCCGCACCTTCCGCAAAATCGCCTCCGGCGAAAAACCCTTCGACTTCATCGACGAACCTCGCCGTCAGCGCGCCGCCGAAGCCTTCGCCCGCGGCGATGCCTGCATCCTTAAACTCCAGATCCGCCAAAACGGCCGGCCCACCGTCTGGGCGGGCCAATATCACCACGTCACCCTCGCGCCCGCCGGCGCCCGCGCCTTCGAACTCCCCGCCCTCGTCAGCCGCGAAAGCGTCGCCGTCGTCCGCTACTTGATGAGCCTCGAAAATCCCTCGCCCGAAATCGTCGCCTCCGTCGAAGGCGCCATCGCGTGGTTCAAACGTGTCCAAATCCACGGCCTCCGTCTCGAAACCTTCGAAGCCGAGCCCGTGAAATACCAGTGGCACACCAGCACGACCGACCGCCGCACCGTATCCGATCCCTCCGCACCGCCGCTCTGGGCCCGTTTCTACGATCTCGAAACCAGCCAGCCCTTCCTCGCCAATCGCGATGGCAAACGCGTCCAGTCTCTCGCCGAGGTCCAGCGCGAACGCCGTTCCGGCTACGACTGGTACGGCACCTGGCCCGCCGAACTCATCGCCCGCGATTATCCCGCGTGGAAATCTCGCTTAGCAAAATAGTCCCGCTCAACCGCGTAGGCGAAGCCTCTACGCGGCGCACCTGCGCGATTGTCAACCGCCGCGCCCGCGTCCTCACTTCGCGCCCATGCACCCCCGCACGCGTTACCTCCGCGCATGGCTCGCAAGCGCAGCCGCTCTCGGCGCCCTCGCAACGTTCGCACAAAACCCCGTCGCCACCGGCAGCTCCGCCGGCGCCAATCCATTCGCCGCGCACACCGAGAAGGCCCCGTCGATCTACGACTATCAACGTATCGACAATGTCACCGAACGCGTCGGTGCCTTCATCGAGTTGAACGAGGATCTCCCCGGCAGCGTGGAACCCGCCCAACTCAGCGTCGACGCCGCGCAACGCGCCATCCGCTCCTGGCTCGCGGAGGACCGGAATCGCTCGTTTCTCGCCGCTGTCCGCGATCAGCCGAAGCTCCAAAACGTCGAATCGCTCAACGCCGCCGCGCTCGTCTTCTTCGCCAAGGGCCGCAACTCCGAGGCTTTCGCCTGCCTCCTGCTCGCCTGGGAAAAAGCTCCGAAAAACCCGCACACCTTGCTCAACCTCGCGTCGGCCTCCCTCGTGTTCGGCCGCGCCAACGAAGCGCTCCCGCTCATTGCCGAGGCTGAGAAATCCGGCGAACTCCCGCCCGGCGCCTGCGGCCTTTCCGGCCCGCTGCTCGCGGATTACCTGCGTGGATACGCGTTTATGCTGCGAGGAGAATACTCGGAGGCGAAACCGCGTCTTCAACGCGTCGTCGCCTCGCAGCCCGATTTGAAAGAAGCCGCGCTCACCCTCGCTCTCGTCGAGGAAAAGCTGGGCGAAGATCCGCGAAAGGCGTTCCTCCAAGGCGTCTGGCGCCGCCGTCCCAAGCTCGTCGCCAACGATGTCCCCACGCCCACCACCATCGAAGAAGCGCGCCGCGACCGCGACGGCTACACCGAGGGCGAGGATGTCTCACCGTCGATGGACGATCTCTTCGACGTCAGCCGCGGGCAGCCCGGCCAGCTTACGTTGGTGAAACAACCCAAAACACCCGACGAACTGCTGGCCGTGCTCTCTCCGTACGGCGAAGGCATGGTCGACTGCATGAGTCATGCCGCACGCTTCCACAACGAGGTCGCCGGCCCCGCCTATCAATCCTTCGAAAAAAGCGCGGCATCGCCCGACTACAAACGTCGCATGCTCTCCCTCTACTCTCGCGCCACCATCCGCTACGGTTCGGTCAAAGAAATCGATCGCGCCGCACGCGAAACCGATTTCCTCGCCGCCGACTACGACCGTCGCATCGAAAAGGCCGTCGAAACTGCGATGGCCGAGCAGCAGCCCATTCGCGCCAGACACGCCGAGCGCAACAACCGCCCCGGCCATCCGACAAAAGCCGAACTACGCGAACAGGCCGCCGAGTTGAACGGCACCACCCAGACCGCGATGAGCACGGTGGAACCGGTGCTTCGCCAATACCTGCACGCACTCGATCGCGAATACACGCTTCGCAGCAGCTACATGCACGGCATGCTCGCGCACATCGGCGCGCCCGCGCTCCGCTCCGCCCTTCAGGCCGAAGCCGAGGCGGTGCGCTACGAAACCCAGCAACTCCAGTTCGCCGCTATCCTCAAACTCGCTCACGCCCTCGGAGCCACCGAGCATTTTCCGCCCGACAAGCCTCAACCCGGTGCCGGGGGCAAGGGTCCGCCGTGCAGCGACGAAGACGCGAAATGGTCCCTCAGCGTCGACCTCGTCGTCGTCGGCGCGGAGCTGTCCTGCAACAGCGTCTCCCTCGAATTGGAGGCGCCCGTCATCCCGCCATTCGTGGGTGTTTCCGCCGAACTCGGTATCGACACGTCGGGTACGGTCACCGCGTTTGCCGGCCCCAAGGTGAGCGTCTCCGGCGTCGGCAGCGCCAAGGAAGGTTTCTACATCACCGGAGGTAAAGACGGCGTGCGCGACTTCGGTGGCAAAGCCGAGCTAAAGGCATCGACCGGGTTCGGCCCCGTCTCCGGCAGCTACAAAGTCGGCGAAGGCACGATCTCCTTCGTCCCCAGCCCCGACCCCGGCCCCCCGCCGGGTTCGCTCCCAACTTTCAGAAACTGACATCGCAAAGGGTTGCGTGGAAATTTCTGCGTGGAGGGCGGCGCTTCGTCCCCGCCGTTCGTGTCGCATGTATTTTCAGACATTCAGCGGTGAGGGCGCTGACAAACAGCGCCTCCAGCGGGTTAATCCCCAAGCAGCTTCTAAGGTGAAAATGGCTCGCGCGCTTTCTCGATTAACGCATGAAACGCCTCGCTCTGCCGCAGCGCCTCAAACGCCGGCTCGCGCTCCAGCCACGCGGCATCGCGAAACCCCGCCGCGATCGCCGATTCCAGAGCCGACAGCGCCGCAGTTCTGTCTCCGTCGAGGCAAAGCGCACGCGCAAGTTCCACCCGGTGGCGCGCCTGCCCGGGCTGCAACTCGGCGATCATCTCCAACAGCGCGATCGCGTGAGGATATTCACGGTTCGCGATCAGCTCGCGCGCCGTGGCCTGCGTGGCGGCGCAGTAACCGAGCACAGCGCGCATGACCGACGCGCGCTCGTCCCGACTTCGACTCTGCTCCATCTGCTTGTGAAATCGTTTCGCCACCCGTCGCTTCGTCGCGAGACCGCCCGCAGCCGCATCGCCCAGTTGCTCCATCATAAGCGTCTCTCGAAAAAAGAGATCGGCCTCATCTTTGAGCGCCTTCTTCAACGCGGAAGACTTCCCAAGCTCGGCACTCCGCGCCTTCGCTTCGGTGACATCGGCCAGTCCTTCAAAGTCAGCCGCCAGCCCTTTCCAGCCGCGCCAGGTCTCCAGAATCGCGCCATCCGCCGCGATCGCCCGCTGACGGCGGGAAAACTCCGCCATCACGAACGCCTCGTCCTTCGCCTCCTGCCCCGCACGCATGGCTTGAAGACGCAGCCATGCCAGCGCCTCGCCCAGAACCGGCTCCGGAGGCCAGATATGCGGTCCGTCAAAAGTAACCACGCGATGCGCCGCCCCGCCGGCCTCCAGTTCCTTCTCCAGCTGGCGCAGCTCCCGGAGGTTATAGTCATCCAGTCCTACGATTCCGAATACAGGAAAGCTTGTCTTCGTCGGCACACCGCTCTCGGGAAATCCCGCCCCGCAAACGACCGCGCCTTTCGCCGCTCCCCCAAGCGCAAGCGTCGCCGCCACCCGCGCACCGCCCGACATCCCCAGCGCGTAAATGCGCTGCACATCCACCGAGAGATGCACGCCGACATCCCTGAGCATCGCGCGGGCGGCCATGAGATTGTCCCGGAAAGGACCGTTCCTTGAGTTCAGCGATCCCGCCACGATGAACCCGTGCTCTTCCGCCGCTGCCCGGAGTTTTTCGACCGGAATCGTCCCGCGCGCGCTCGGATCGAAACACAGCACGACCGGCCATTTCATTTCAGGCGTGTAACGGCTCGGGACGTAAAGTGCGTATCGCTGTCCGGGTTCCGCCTCGCAACTCACGTTTTCAAGCAATCGCCCCGTCAGTATCTCCGCCTTAGACATAACCGCCCCGGCAAAGATCGCCACGAATCCAAGCACGGCCTGCCAGAGCGCGAAAGTTTTCAACGGACGGGAAACGACTGGGACTGTAGGCATCACGATAAAACACCCGCCACGGCGTCATCCCTTCAAATTGTCCAGCTGCCCGCCGCCCGGGCGCGAGCGTGCCGCCGCCTCTAGTTCGTCGAGGGATATCGCCAGCTGCCGCGCGGCCTCCGCCCGCTTCCGCGCCTTCTCCACCCCCAGCGCATCCAGCCCCAGCGCATTCGCAGCCGCCAGCACCGTCCCCACGCCGCAAAACGGATCGAACACCGTCTTCGCCCCGACCTGCTCTTTCGCAAATCTCACTGCCAGCCCTGCCGCGCGCACGCCCATCGCCCGCACCCACGGCTGCCGCCCCGCATCCACGATCACATCCGGGATCGGCAGCACTTCCGGGCAGACCATCGCCCGCGACACCGCGATCATGTGCGTGAATCCAGGCCGTCCATACGTGAGCATCCCCGGCGGTCTCCGGCACACGATCTTGTGAAACAATATCCGCGCCCCCGCATCCTCCGCCGCGCGTGTCACCAGCGCTCCCTTGTCGATCCACACCCCGTCTCGCTTGATATCCGACTGGAAAAACACTGCCGCGCTCTCCGCGGGCACCGAGTCGATCACCAGCGTTATCGCTCCCAGAAACCACTCGCGCCACGCGAACAGCGCCATGCCCACCTCAGACACATCAGGCAGCGACGTCACCGCACACGCCCCAGCGATCGCTCCGCGCTCCCGCATCCACGGAATCGCATCCGCGCAAATCACCTCGCGAGCTGGAGAAAGTGCAGTCATGCGGATCACCTCTGGAGACCCGCGCCCCGCAGCGCAAGAAGCCGCCCGTTTCGTTGAGCGCATCCGTCGCCCCTAAGAAATAACCCCGCGCACAGATAGGACAGTTTCCCGAGAACCAACCGCTCCGTAACTGTACGAACGTCCCCTATGAAAGCTCCGAATAACTCCCCACACCCTCGACGCGGTTCCGTCGCCGCTATCCTCGTTGTCGTGCTCGCCCTTGCCACGATCACGCTGCTCGTCATTTACCCCGGAAAAGTCCGCACCGCAAATGAGCGCTCGGCCGAACTCCAGCAGCAACTGGACAAAGCCACCGCCGATCGCACGGCCCTTCAAAAACGCTACGACGATGAAATCGCCAAATCCACCCAGCTCCAGAAACAACTCGCCGACGAAAAGTCCCAGCTGAACACCCAGCTCACCGAAGGCCAGAAATCCCTCCTGGAAGTCCGCAAGCAATTCGACGAGTCGAAGAGCTCCGCAGAGTCTCTCAAAACCCAACTCGACAGCGCCACCGCCGAGTCCAGCCGGCTCCAGACCGAACTCGCCGGGCTCCGCACAAAAACCGCACAGGACCAAAAGGCCGCGGAGGATGCACAGGTGGAACTTCAAAAACAGCTCACCGACGCCCAGACCAAGCTAACCGATCTCCAAAATAAACTCACCGCCGCCGAGGCCGAACTCACCGCCCTCAAAGCCGATCCCAAAAAGAAAAAATAAACCGCGACGAGACTTCTTGGCGGCTTCTCAGCCCGGGGATTTCCCCGGGCTTTTTTTGCGCGCCGATCGATCCCCCGCGCTCGTTCGCCACGTCGTGCTCAGTCTCCTCACGCCAGCAGACGCTTGCCCCGTCACCGAACGCTCCATACGTCTCCTTCACGGATCACCCCTTTCCAGCACGGTCCGCATCCCAAACCAAATCCATCCATGCTCATCTACGGCTGGGGTTATTTTAACCGCAGAGACCACGGCGTCGTTCGCACCTCATGCCCCGGGTGCGGCTCGCGCGGCCACTTCAAAAGCTACACCTCCTCGAAGTTCTTCACCCTGTACTTCGTCCCGGTGATTCCGCTCGGAACGGAAAAAATCGTTTCCGAATGCCCGTCCTGCAAACGCGCGCTTACTATGCCGCTGCGTAAATGGACCAGGCTTAAAAATTCTGAGATCCCCGCGCTTCTCTCCGCTTACGAAGCGACGCCCAACGACGAGCAGGCCGCCGCCAGGCTCATCGACGCCCTCACCGGCCTTCACGGCCGCTCCACCCTCTTGCGCGTGGGACCGCAAATCCGCTCCGCCTTCTCGCGCAACCCCCGCATCCTCACCCAGCTCGCCGGCGCGTACAGCCATCTGTGCTTGGACAAGGAAGCCGACGCCACCTACCTCGAGGCCGTCGCGCAATCCTCCGACGAACAGACCGCCGCCGCCGCCAACGCGCATCTTGAGGCCCAAAAACTTCCCAAACCAAAGCCGCCGCATCGTCTCCTCCAGTCGCTGCCGGTCATGATCGTTCCCGCCGCGCTCGTACTGCTGCTCGGCGCGTATCTGCAGAAAGCGGTGAATTCCCGGCCGGAAAATGCCTTCCTGATCAACGGCCTCAATCATGCCTACGACGTGGTCGTCAACGGCCAGCCCGTTTCCCTGCGCGCGCACCAACGCATCCCCTCGGCATTGCTCCGCTTCGGCGAAAACACCATCACCCCGGCCGCCAGCCACGAATTCATCGCTGCCACGTCATTCGAGATCGATGTCCCTTGGTACCGCCGTGCTTTCGACAAAAGCCTCGTGGTGGTAAACCCCGATCAGGCCGCGCTTCTCGCATGGGAACGCACCGGCTACGCGTACCCAAAACCTCCCGACAGGGCGGATCTCTACCGCCATCAGTTTCATGGCGGCCGCGCGGTCCACCAATTTGAGGAAATCGATTTCCCCTTCATCGCGTTTCCAGACACCGTCTCGACGCCCGCTGACGGCACGATCGTTTACCGCACGCGCGTTTCCGACTTCAACAGCTACGAACCCGAGAAAATAGTGCGCATCCTCTCGGAGGAAAAGAACACCGCGCTCGTCGTCGCCTATCTCTCCGCACAGCTGAAAAATCCCGCCTCCGACACCGCCACGATCCGTCTCGGCGCCCACTTTCTGCCTCGCGAAAAATTCATCGCGATCGCCGGGCCCCACCTCGCCGTCCGTCCCGTCCAGATCGAGTGGCATCGCGCTTACCAAACCATCGTCGAGGACACGCCCGAGGGCGCCAGCCTGATTGATCGCTACCGCGCCTACGCCGCGCAAAACCCCGACGACAGCACGCTTCTCTATCTCCACGGGCGTGTCGTGGACGACATCGATCAGTCCCTCTCGCTCTTCGAACGCGCTCTCAAATCCGACCAACCTTCCCCGTACGCCGCGTACGCCCTTTCCTACCACTATGCGCTCGAAGGCGACTTCGCCCGCGCGCTCGACTACGCGCAGCGTGCCGTGGCGCTCAGTCCTTCCAACGACGCCTTCCGTCATGCCCGCAACGTCGCCCTTCTGGGCAACAAAGACTTCGCCGCGCTTCTGCGCGAAGCGGGCGACCCGTTCACCGGCAAAAACCCAACTTACGATATCATCTACGAGCACGTTTATCGCCTCGGTAAGACAGACGATGCCAGCAAAGCCGCGCGAGACATCGCCCGCTTCCTCGACAAAATTTCAAAAACTCAACCCATGGATGCGTCCGCGCGCCGCCAGGGAGAAGCTTATCTAAACACCGCCTTGGACTGCGCCCGGCAGGACGCCGCCGCACTCACCAAGAATCTCAGCGTCCTCGAAGGCTCCGGCTGGGAATTCCAGCGCACGGTCCTCGCCGGTAACCTCACCGCGGCCGCTCGCCTGGTCGATAAAACCCCCGAGGCCGCCGGCCTCCCCGGCCGTCTCGTCCTCTACATTCGCCTCTCGCAAGCAGCCGAAACCGAAGCGGCCGCCCGCCAGCTCGCGGCCATCACCGACGAACTCGGCAAAGGTCTGAAGGACCAGAAACAATGGGCCGCCTGGCTCCGGGGCGATGCCGCGCCCGATCCGCGCATCGCGGCGCACAGCTGTTACGATCCAGATCTCCACTACCTCTACCTTGCCGCCCTCGCGCAAAAACATCCGTCACACGCCGCCGAATACATCGCACGCGCCAAGGCCATCCGCACGCGCGACTCGTTCTACTCGCTGGCCATCGGCCATCTCTAAACCAGGCGATCTCCAATCGCCGCACGGGCATCAGCGCGCGTTCATTCTTCCACGATCCACCGCAAGCTCCCGGCGCCTCCTGGCGCCTGCGCCAGCCGCTCAGCCAGCACCTCCAGTACAGGCGCGATCTCGCGGTCGATCTGCCACGGCGGATTGATCACCACGAGCCCGCACCCCTTCAACTTCACCGGTGCATCCTCGCACGCGATCGTCAGCTCCGCCGCGAAACACGGCGGCGGCCTCAGCCCCTCCAGCTTGAACAAAAACTCATCCACCCGCGCCCGCTCCGTCAGCGGATACCACACCGCAAACGTCGCCCCGTTCATCCGCCGCAATCCCTCCGCCACCGCCTCGATTACCTGAGCAAATTCGTTCTGCGCCTCGAACGGCGGATCGATCAACACCAGCGCCCGCTTCTCCAGCGGCGGCAGCATCGCCCGCACCGCCGTGTACCCGTCCATCGCGTGAACCGTCACGCGGCGCTTGTGCGAAAACTCCTCCGTCAAAAACGCCGCCTCCTCCGGCTGCTTCTCGCAAAGCGCCAGCCGGTCCTGCTCCCGCGCCACCGCCTCAACAATCCACGGCGACCCCGGATAAGTCCGCAGCCCCAGCCCCGCCCCCGATCCATCCACCGGCTGCCCGTCAAACGCCCGCACCACCCGCACGTATTCGATAACTGGAGCCGGCAGTCCCGCGTCCACATTGTCCGCTCCCGCGCCCGACAAACGCCCGATCCCGTCCGGATGCTCCGGCCTGCGTGCCAGCGAATCCCCCCGCGCCGCCGCCGCCAGATCGTACCGCCCCCGCCCCGCGTGCGTGTCGAGATAAAGAAACCCTTTCTCCTTCCGCTGCATCCCGCGCGCGAGTTGCAGCAGCAGCACGTGTTTCATCACGTCCGCGAAATTCCCCGCGTGGAATTGATGCCGGTAATTCATCCCTTGATCCTCTGCTTCTTCAAGAATCGCCGCGCGTCCGTCTTCTCGCACACATCCGCGCGTCTGCCACTTAGCCGATCACCGGCACCTTGATCACCGTCTTGTGCAACAGCACCGGCGCTTTCACCGACAGCGTCGGCATGTGCCCGTCCACCGGGAAAAACACCGCCGCCTCGCCCGCACCCACGCGTACCACCGAGGCTCCGTCAAACATCCGGTACTTGATCAAGTCCTTCCCTGGCGTGAAATCCTCGTCCACCGCGAGCTTCGCCACATCGGCCACTTCCATCAATTCCTCGCCGCTCACGATCGCCTGCACATCGATGTACGCGCGGTGCGATTCGAAAAACCCCTGCTCGCGTCCCTTGGTCAGATACGCCTGCTCCAGCGCAAACGCCCCGCCGCTGAGTTCCACCCGCTCCGTCTTCCCCGCTTCGATCGCCAGGATGCGCTTCAGCCCCGCACTCCCCGGCCGCATCACCTCGTCGAGATAGGCAAACGCCGCCTGGAAATGCGCGGCATGAGCGAGCTGGGAACGAACGGTAGCGATGGAGCCAAATAAAGCCATGCGCCGCACAACAGCCTCCGCTCTCCCCGCACGCAAGCCCGCGCAATGCCCCCACTCCATATCCGTGCCCTCCGTGAAATCCGTGGTCAAAAAAGTCACCCGCCCTCCCAAACACTCGACCACTCCGTCCCATCAGCCACCCTCTCTCCTCACATTTCACTCTTCACCCTTCACTTTTCCCGATTCCTTCCGCTCTCCGCCCTCGTGCTCACCCGCATCCTCTCCGACCTCCACTTCGACGACGCCACCAGCCAGGTGAAATCCCTCGCCATGCTCCGCCCCCTCCTCGACGGCGCCGGCCGCGTCATCGTCAACGGCGACGCCCTCGATTCCCAAGTCGTCACCCACGGCGATGCGCTCATCCGCGAAGTAAAGACCTTCTTCGCCGCCCACACCCCCGAAGCCCTCTTCATCGCCGGCAACCACGACCCCGACATCTCCACCGTTAACGAACTCCTCCTCGCCTCCGGCCAGATCTGGCTCACCCACGGCGATGTGTTTTTTGAATACCTCGCCCCCTGGAGCCCCAACCTCCCCGAATACCGCCGCCGCATCCACGCCCTCCGCGACAATCTCCCCGCCGCCGAACGCAACCGCCTCGACACCCGCTACCGCATCCTCCGCGCCGTCAGCGTCGGCCTCCCGCCCGAACACGACCCCGCCGACCGCAGCTTCTCCCACCAGTTCGCCCGCCTCGCCCGCATCTTCGTCAACCCCCGCCGCCCCCTCTCGATGCTCCACGCCTGGCTCACCTCGCCCCGCACCGCCGCCGAGATGGCCGCGCAACACCACCCCTCCGCCCGCTTCGTCATCTTCGGCCACATCCACCACCCCGGCGTCTGGAAAAAAAACAACCGCATCGTCATCAACACCGGCTCCTTCACCCCGCCCCGCGGCGCCCTCATGGTCGAGTTCGACGATAACAACCTCCGCGTCCGCCGCATCGACCGCCGCCGCGACGCCTTTCACCCCGGCTCCGTCATCGCAGAGTTTCCGCTGGCCCCTGCGCCCACCGCCCCATAAACCGCCCGCCATGAGTATGGAGTTCGGTTGGTGGTCCAAAGACGACGAAGGCAAATACCAGATCAACGTCAGCATCCACGGCGGCAACGTCGAGTGGCTACGCAAGAACGGTCACTGGCAGTCCTGGGATAAATATCCGCCCACGGAAGAAGACTGGGATAAACTCATGGGCGAAGCCGCCCGCCGCGTCCCCCGCCGCCTGATTTCCCCGAAACAATACGACGCCCTCAAAGTCCTCCGCGACAGCTTCTCCGGCAACCAGACCACGCCCAAAAAAGGCCATAAGATAAAAGAGTAGCGCTGGGAGCGCCGACGTCCCCGTCGGCTCCGTTTCCGCCGTAGCCGCGTTCGCCAGAACGTGGACTCCGCACCTTGGAGGGACGACCTCCGTGTCGTCCACATCGCGGCCCGCCCGCTCGCTCCGCCCCTACTCGCTACCCGCTACTTTACCCCACCACCTTCCCCCAGATAAACCGGAACGCCCGCGCAAACTCCCCCGGCCTTTCCGCCACCGCCCGCGTCACGTCTTCCACGCGCCACCACTCCCCGCGCTCGATCTCCGCCGGATGCAGCGAAAACGGCCCCGCCGATTCCGTCCGGTAAACACGCACAAACTCCCACCCCGTGTCCGCCGTCGCCGGCAGCCTCAACACTTCCGTCAACGCCTCCGGCCCGCTCACCCGCAGCCCGATCTCCTCGCCCAGCTCCCGCACCGCCGCCGTGAGATAATCCTCGCCGCTGTCGAGATGCCCCGAACACGACGAATCCCACCGCCCCGGCGCCGTATCCTTCGCCATCGATCGCTTCTGCAGAAAAACTCTCCGCCCGTAGCCACGAGCGCCAGCGAGTGGTCCGTTTGCCCCGGCCTCTTCACCCCCGCCAACAACCACCGGCGCAAACACCAGTACATGCACCGCCCGGTGCCACAACCCCTTCGCGTGTACCTCCCGCCGCGTCGCCTGCCCGATCACCGCATCGTTCGCATCCACCACGTCGAACACCTCGTCCCCGCGCTGCGCCGGCCCCGCCTGATTCCCAAATCCGTGCGTCTCCCGACGCGGTTCGCCTGTTTGCATGTTTGTCTTGTCGCTCCGTTGAAAAACGTGCCCCTTCGTGGGCCAAAAACGCCCGCCGCACCATGCCAAAAATTGACGTCAACAAGGTCGCCGAAATCCTCAAAAACAACGAGATCGATCCCAAGCTCCTCCGCCAGATCGTCGAGGAGATGAACATACTCACCCAGGCCGAGGCCAATGAGGAAAAACCACCCGCGATCAAGAAACAGTGGGCCATCCTCATCTCCGACCCCGACGGTAAACTCCCCGAACACGACTTCGTCGGCTGGGTCATGCAAATCCCCGAAGACGACTCCGTCGCCACCACCCAGGACCGCATCTTCAAAGGCGTCTACGAGTACAACGCCACCCGCAAAGGCCGCCTGAATCCCGCGAAGACCGTCGGCGAAGCGCTCGAGTACATCCCTGCGAAACATTTCAAAGAGGCCGACCTCTGGATCAAAACCAAGACGCCCGTCCTCATGCTCCGCACCGACAACGAGGTCCCGAAAGACGAATCCCACGGCAACCGCGGCCGCAAATCGAGTTAACCCTTTCCGATGTAGGCGGGGTGCCCCCACCCCGCTTCCGCATCACTCGCCACTCCCGCGTGAATCCACCCATCCACGCCCCCCGTAGGGCCCGCGCTCGCGCGGTGCCTCCCCCTGTAGGAGCGACTTTACGCCGCGATTTCCCTCCGTTCCCGCGCGCTTCCCTCCGCCCCTCCGAAATCCTGTCCATCCTGTTAATCCTGTCCAAAAAACTCCCCGCCAGTCTCCGCATCTTTCCCTCCGCTCTCCTCCTCGCCGCAGCGCTTCTCCTCACCCCCGCCTGCAAACCCACCGCCTCGTCGCCCGCCTCCACCCCCGCGTCGCCAGCAGCCCACTACACCTACACCGTCGTCGCCACTTACCCCCACGACCCCGAAGCCTTCACCCAAGGCCTCCTCTACCTCAACTCCGACACCCTCCTCGAAGGCACCGGCCAGCCCGGCCGCTCCTCCCTCCGCCGCGTCGAACTCACCACCGGCAACGTCCTCAAACGCGTCAACCTCCCCGCCCCCTACTTCGGCGAAGGCATCGCCGTCCTCGGCGACCGCATCTACCAGCTCACCTGGCAGCACCAAAAAGGTTTCATCTACGACCTCACCAGCTTCGCCCCACTCGGCAACTTCGCCTACACCGGCGAAGGCTGGGGCCTCACCACTGACGGACACTCCCTCATCCTATCCGACGGCACCGCCACGATCCGCTTCCTCCACCCCGAAACGTTCGCCGTCGCCCGCACGATCGACGTCACTCTCGACGGACGCCCCATCCCCCGCCTCAACGAGCTCGAATTCATCGACGGCGAGATCGTCGCCAACATCTGGCAGACCCACACCATCGTCCGCATCGATCCCGCCACCGGCCACGTCACCGGCGTCATCGACCTCACAGGAATCCTCCCCGCCGCCGACCGCACGCCCACCACCGACGTCCTCAACGGCATCGCCTACGACCCCGCCACCAAACGCCTCTTCGTCACCGGCAAAAACTGGCCCCGCCTCTTCGAAATCAAACTCCACCCAAAATCCCGCTAAACTCTCCCGCCCGCCTCCGCGCCCTCCCCCATCTCTGCGGTTAAAAATCCGCGCCCATCCACTTCCTCCCCCTCCAGCCTCCCTGATTTCCACATCCCTTTTCACTCTTCACCCTTCTCCATTCACTCTTCTTCCGTGCCCACGCCCGCCATCCTCCTCTACGCCGATTCCCACAACGCCGACGTCCTCTACTTCGGCCGCGTCCACGTGCCCGATGCATTCATCGCCATCGCCCACGGCAAAAAGAAAATCGCCGTCATCAACGCCCTCGAATTCGGCCGCGTTAAAAAAGACTCCGCCTTCACCGACGTTCTCCCGCTCGAAAAATACCTCGCCACCGCCCGCGAGAAAAACCCCGGCCAGAAAGTCGGCGCCGCCGAAGTCATCGCCCTCGTCGCCCGCGAACTCGGCATAAAAACCTTCGTCATCCCCGAGGATTTCCCCGCCGGTCTCGCCAACCGCCTCACCGGCCTCGGCGTCACCCTCGAACTCGCCAACGGCCCCATCTTCCCCTCCCGCGAAATCAAAACCCCCGCCGAAGCCGCCGCCATCCGCGAAGGAAACCGCTGCTCCGCCCTCGGCATCGCCGCTGCCGAATCCGTCCTCCGCGCCAGCAAGATCGTGTCGGGAAAACTCCACTACCGCGGCGCCCCGCTCACCTCCGAACGCCTCAAGTTCGCCATCGAGGTCGCCTGCCTCGAAGCCGGCGCCCTCTCGATCGACACCATCGCCGCGGGCGGCGACCAGGCCTGCGACCCGCACGACCGCGGCTCCGGCCCGCTCCGCGCCAACGAACTCATCATCGTCGACGTCTTCCCCCGCGTCCAAGCCACCGGCTACCACGGCGACATGACCCGCACCTTCCTCAAAGGCCGCGCCTCCGACGCCCAGCGCGCACTCGTCGCTGCCGTCCGCGAAGCCCAAAAAGCCGCCCTCAAAAAAATCCGCTCCGGCATCAACGGTCGCACCGTCCACCAACAGTGCCTCGATGTCTTCGCCAAACGCGGCTACGAAACCAAACGCACCGACCACGGGTCCGTCGGCTTCTTCCACGGCACCGGCCACGGCCTCGGCCTCGCGATTCACGAAACCCCGCGCGTCAGCACTGTGGACTATAAACTCAAGTCCGGCTCCGTCGTCACCGTGGAACCCGGCCTCTATTATCCCGGCCTCGGCGGCTGCCGCATCGAAGACGTCGTCCAAGTCACCAGCACCGGCTCCAAACTCCTCTCCTCGGCCCCCTACGACTGGGAAATCAAATAACCCACCCGCGCTGGGGGCGCCGGCGGCCCGCCGGCTTCCGCCCCCGCTCCAATCCTGTTCATCCAGTTAATCCTGTCTCAAAAATTCCGCTCCTCCGCCATCCGTGCCCACCCGCGCCATCCGTGGTTAAAAAATCCACCCTCCGTTTCCAGCTTTCCCGAGTTCCAGATTTAACTCCTCTCCGATCCCCGTTCGTTTTCACCCTTCACTCTTCGCACTTCGATCTTCCTCGATGATCTCCGTCCCCGCCGCTCGCGCCCTCCTCAAAAAAATCGCCGGTGTCCGCGTCCTCGTCATCGGCGACATCATGCTCGACCACTATATCTGGGGCGACGCCACCCGCATCTCCCCCGAGGCTCCCGTCCCCGTCGTCGACATCGCGCGCGACACCTTCACCGCCGGCGGCGCCGCCAACGTCGCCCTCAACATCGCCGCCCTCGGCGCCCGCTGCACCGTCGCCGGTCGTTTGGCCGACGACGAAGCCGGCACCCAACTCTCCGAAATCCTCTCCGCCAAAAAAATCGCCACCATCTCCACCCCCGGCACCGGCGCCACCATCCTCAAAACCCGCGTCCTCGTCCAACACCAGCAACTCTGCCGCCTCGACCGCGAATCCGCCCCCGCCGCCTACAAGATCGATCCCGCCGCCGTCGAAAAACTCTTCGCCAAAGCCATCGCCGCGCACGACGCCATCATCCTCTCCGACTACGCCAAAGGCCTCCTCACCGACGACCTCGTCGCCACCGTCACCCGCCTCGCCCGCGCCGCCGGCAAATTCATCGCCCTCGACCCAAAACCCAAGCGCCAGCTCGCCTTCTCCGACCTCGATCTCATCACCCCCAATCGCAAAGAAGCCCTCCAACTCGCCGGCCTCGAGCCCGACCCGCACGCCCCCTTCCCCGCCGAAAAAGTCTGCGCCCGCCTCCACGAACTCTACCGCACGCACCACCTCGTCATCACCATGAGCGAGGACGGCATGTTGCTCTCGACCGATGGCAAGATCGGCAAAGTCATCCCCACCGCTGCCCGCGAAGTCTTCGACGTCTCCGGCGCCGGCGACACCGCCCTCGCCTCCCTCGTCGTCGCCCTCGCCGCCGGTGCCAAAATCGAAACCGCCGCCCACTTCTCCAACGCCGCCTCCGGCGTCGTCGTCGGCAAACTCGGCACCGCCACCGTCACCCCCGACGAACTCCTCGCCTACATCAAAAAATAATCTCCGCCTTTTCCGCATTCTCCTGCACGCTCCCAACTCCTCTTTCATGAAATTCCTCCTCCCTCTTCTCGCCCTCGTAGCCCTCTCCGGCTGCGTCGCGCCCCAAGTCACCCAAAGCGCCGGCAAACTCGTCACCCCCGCGCCTACCGTCGGTCGCAACCCCGGCTGGACACCCTCCACCGACGAGATCGCCACCATCGAGAAAGAAGTCGCCTTTCTCCTCGCCAATCCCGACCAGCGCGTCTTCGGCCTCGGTCAGACTCTTCCCCCGCATCCATTTTCCGCCTACATCGTCCGCATCACCGCCGCCGGCCCCCTCGACAACAAATTCGTCATGGGCCTCGCCGCCATCCCCACGACCGTCAACCGCGACGAATTCCTCTCCGCCTCCACAACCGACGCCCAGGCCGTCGAACTCTCCAAGGCCGCTCCCGCCAATTTCCAGTTCATCTATAACCTGAAGCAAAACCGCCTCGTCGAAGTCCGCTTCAACAAACAACCCGGCCAGCCCTGATCGTCCCGCGCGAGCTTCATGAGCAAAGCCCTCTTCCTCGACCGCGACGGCACCCTCATCGTCGACAAGCACTACCTCGCCGATCCTGACGGGGTCGAACTCCTCCCCGGCGTAGTGGACGGCCTGCGACGCGCCCGCTCGCTCGGCTACCGCCTCTTCCTCTTCTCCAACCAGTCCGGCGTCGGTCGCGGTTACTACACGCTCGAAGACGCCCTGCGCGTAAACGACCGCATGGAAAAAATGATCGACCTTCCCGCGCCGCTCTTCGACGGCGTCTGCATGGCCACCGAGACCCCCGACCAGCCGATGGTCTACCGCAAACCCTCCCCGCGCTTCATCCAGGAAATGATCGCGCACCACACGCTCGACCCCAAGCAGTGCATCATGGTCGGCGACCGCGAGACCGACATCGAAGCCGGCCTCGCCGCTGGCACCCAAGTCGCCGGTCTCGCCAACGGCAAACTCACCCGCGAAGCCTGGGCCAAATTTAATTTCCGAGAGCTCCCCCTCTACGACGACTTCGCCTCCTTCGCCGCCACACTCACCTGATCGAGATAGGGCGCGTTGTCCCTAACGCGCCGGAGCGATACCGCCCGCTCTACATCTACAATATCAGACTTAGCTTCTCGCGGATATTCCAGCGTTCCCGAGTTCCAAATTGAACTCACCTCCGCGCTCTCTGCGTCCTCTGCGGTTAAAAAACACTCCCTCATGCCCGAACTCGCCGAAGTCGAATACTACCGCCGCCGCTGGAACACCGGCCTAAGCCACCGCATCGACCGCGTCTTCCTCCACCCGCGCGCCGGCGTTTTCAAAACCTGCTCGCCCGCGCTCATCGAATCCACGCTCCCCGGCCAAAAAATCCTCAGCTCCGAAGCCGCTGCCAAACAAATGCTCTTCCGCTTCAGCGGCGACGCCTGGCTCGGCGTCCACCTCGGCATGACCGGCGAACTCACCGCCCAGCCCGCCGGCTTCGCCCCCCGCAAGCACGACCACCTCGTCCTCGCCCAGCGAGAAACAACGCTCGTCTTCAGCGACCATCGCATGTTCGGCCGCATCCAGTTTCACGTTGGCCCCGACGCCCCCGTCTGGTGGACCACGATCGCCCCCGCGATTTCCTCCCGCGCCTTCACCCTCTCCGCCGTCTCCGAATTCCTGCGACGCCGCGCCCGCACCCCGATCAAAGCCGTCCTCCTCATGCAGGAACGCTTCCCCGGCATCGGCAACTGGATGGCCGACGAAATCCTCTGGCGCGCCGCCATCCACCCGCGCCGCCAGTCCGGCTCACTCTCCGAGTCCGAGACCGCCGCCCTCCACCGCGAAACCCGCTGGGTGGCGAAACGCGCCCTCGAAATCATCGGCGCCTCCGACACTCCCGAACTCCCCGACCCGCCCAAAACCTGGCTCTTCCCCCATCGCTGGACCGACGGCGGCCGCTGCCCAAAAACCGGCGTCCTCCTCACCCGCGAAGACATCGGCGGCCGCACCACCTGCTGGTCCCCCGCACGCCAGAAACTCTAATTCCGCGCTGGGAGCGCCGGCGCCCCGCCGGCTTTCCGCTTGCGTGCGGGCGACACCCCACGGAAAGCCCCCCATCGCTTCGCGCACCCGCCCCACTCCATTCTCTCCGGTGCCCCTGCAAACATTCCCCATCGTTTGCCCCTCCGCCTCGCACACCCTCGACTCCCAGTGCTCTCCGCCGCTCCCATCCGTGCCCATCTGTGCCATCTGTGGTTAAAAAATTCCGCCTCCTCCATATCCGCCCTTTGCCTCTTCGCCTCTTTGCGATTCACCTCACCGCCTCATGCCCGCCGCCAAACAACGCCTCGACGAACTCCTCGTCGCCCGCGGCCTCGCCGCCACCCGCTCCCAAGCCAAGGCGCTGATCATGTCCGGCCGCGTCCTCCACGGCACCGAGCGCCTAGATAAACCCGGCAAAGACTTCCCCATCGACCTCGAACTCACCGTCGAACAACCGCCCCGCTTCGTCAGCCGCGGCGGCGAAAAACTCGCCGGCTTCCTCGAAAAATTCCCCCTCGATCTCAACGGCGCGCACATCCTCGACGTCGGCGCCTCCACCGGCGGCTTCACCGATTGCGCCCTCCAGGCCGGTGCCGCCAGCGTCGTCTGCGTCGACGTCGGGCGCGCTCAACTACACGCAAAACTCCTCGCCGATCCCCGCGTCACCAACTTCGAAAAGATCAATGCCCGCAGCCTCCAGCCCGCCGATCTCCCGCGTTCCGAGTTCGACGCCGTCGTGATGGACCTCTCCTTCATCTCGCTCAAATCCGTCCTTCCAGCCGTCTGGCCCTTCGTGCGCAAAGGCGGCGCGCTCATCGCCCTCGTGAAACCCCAATTCGAAGCCGGCCGCACCGCCGTCGCCAAAGGCCGCGGCGTCGTCCGCGACCGCGCGATCCAAGAAGCCGTACTCGCCGACATCTCCACTTTTTCCCTCCAAAAACTCCCCGCCGCCACGCTCATCGGCTCGATGGATTCCCCCATCACCGGCACCGACGGCAACCGCGAATTCCTTCTCGGCCTCCGCAAAGCCTGACGCCACGCGCGCGCTCGCTTCCTCCCGAATTTCACCTACGACTCCGCCCGCTGCACACGCCGCCTCCAATCGAAAATCGACTACCGAGCAAAGCGACAGTCCGACATTCCAAAATCGAAAATCTCCTCATGCAGCCCAAGCCCATCCGCTCTCTCGCCCTCGTCGTCAACGACCAGAAAAACGGCGCGCCCCAGATTGCCGAATCCCTCGCCGCCATCGCCCGCGAACACGGCGTCACCACGCGGACCACCTCTCAATTCCCCATCCCCACCGACTGGCTCAAAGGCGCCGACGCCTGCTGCGTCATCGGCGGCGACGGCACCCTCCTCGGCGTCGTCCGCGAATCCGCGAAGCACCAGGTCCCCATCATCGGCGTCAACCGCGGCAGTCTCGGCTTTTTAACTACCTACTCCGCCGACGAAGCCCGCGCCCAATTCTCCGCCCTCCTCGCCGGCGACTACTGCCTCGCCTGGCGCTCGCTCCTCGATTGCTCCACCGGCCCCGGCCAGCACGACCTCGCCCTCAACGACGTCCTCATCAAAGACGAGCGCAACTCCCACCTCGTCCGCCTCGAAGTCTACGCCGACGATGAACTCGTCACCGACTACTTCAGCGACGGCCTCATCTTCTCCACACCGACCGGCTCCACCGCCTACAACCTCTCCGCCGGCGGCCCGCTCATCCACCCCGGCGCCGAGGTCATCGCCATGACCCCGATCTGCCCGCACACGCTGAGCAACCGCTCCATCATCTTCCACCACGACGTGAAACTCCGCGTCTACAACCGCGCCGAAAACTCCCCCCTCCTCGTCGGCGTCGATGGACAGCGCACCCTCGTCACCTGCGGCGACAATCCCATCGAAATCGCCCTGTCGCCCATTCGCCTTCCGCTCATTCAGCGCCGCGACTACGAACACTTCTCCGTCGTCCGTTCCAAACTCAAATGGTCCGGCGGTGCCGCCAGCGACGCCCAGAAATAATCCCGTAGCCAAGAGCATAAGTAGCTACGAGCGCCAGCGCCTAGCCTTCGTGCCGCAAAGCGCTGAGTGTCGCTCCACTCCCTCTTTCCGACCACTGGTCATTGGTCACTGCGTCACTGCTCATTCCCGGCGGCCCCAGCCGCCGGGCTATCCGCCCGCAAACACCGCCCGAAACCCCGCCTCCGTCAAAATCCGCGCCACTTCCTCGCGCTTGTCTCCCTGAATCTCGATCCGCCCGTCCTTCACGGTCCCGCCCACGCCGCACGCCTTCTGCATCTTCTTCGCGAGCGCTTCCTTCTCCGGCAGCCCGATCCCGGTAAACCCTGCCGCCACCGTCACCGTCTTGCCCCCGCGCCCGTTCTTCTCGCGCAAAACATCCACCCGACCGCGATTCTTCTCCGCTACCTGAGCCCCCGGATTACCGGCTCCCATCTGAGCTTTTCCTTCCGATCCTCCTACCGCCGCAGCCACCGTCGACCCGCTCGGCAGCGACAACCCGCCCAACGCCCCAAACGGATTCTGCCCCAGCGACTGCCCGCCGCTCACATCGACCTTGCCCGTCTTTTTATCCGTGTTCATGAGCCCGCTTTCTTAGCCGCCCGCCCGCCGCAAATGCCAGCCGGGATGTCACTTGCCCCGCCCAGAAACATCTCCGCCTTCGCGTAGCTCCGTCGCTCCAGAAAATGCACCAGCTGCGGGTGCAGCGTCTCCCTCCCCGCCGCCACAAAATCGTCCAGCCGCGCCATCTCCCGCGCGATCACCGCCCCATCAGAGGCTTTTATCCCAGCAAGGAGGGCGATTAGGGATTCTTTGATTTGTGTCTCCATGACGAATACGTGCCGTAACTAGTTACTTTGCTTCAAAACGTTACACCTCGAAATAACCCCATGAATGGCCGCCATCCGAGTCCGGTTTCAACTTGAGAAAATACCCCCTCGGGTTACTCCTACCCACCCCGGCTCCACTATAATAAGCCTTAATGGAGCCGGCCTTCCGCCACGAGCTCCACGCCGTACACCACTTTTCTTTTCGTTTTCTACACATGAACTCACTGACGCTTCCCACTCGGGCCAACGCCGACCTCATCGAGGCCGCTTACCGTTCGTGGTTGGACAATCCAGAATCCGTCGATCCGACGTGGCGAGCCTTCTTTCAAGGCTTCGCCCTCGCGAACGGCAACGGAGCTTCGATCTCCTCCGCGCTCGGTTCGGGCGCCGCGACCGGAGACCGCGTCAACATCATCGACAGCCTCAAGCAGTCCCAAGTCCACAGCCTGATCTACCACTACCGCGCCCTCGGTCATACTCAGGCCCATCTCGACCCCCTCAACCCGCCGCCGGCCCCATCGCCCCGCCTCGAACTTTCCGCCTTCGGTCTCACCGAAGCCGATCTCGATGAATCCTTCGATGTCGGCCACTACCTCAACGGCGGCCAGATGCGCCTCCGCGACATCATCGACAACCTCAAGAAAACCTACTGCGGCCACATCGGCGTCGAATACATCCACATTCAGGATACCGAGATCCGCCGCTGGCTTCAGGAAAAGATGGAGCCCTCCCGCCTCCAGCCCGCGTTCACCAAGAAGCAAAAGCGCCGCATCCTCCGCCGCCTCCACAAGGCCGAGCTCTTCGAAAAATTCCTCCACACCAAATTCGTCGGCCAGAAACGTTTCTCCCTCGAGGGTGGTGAAACCATGATCGCCGCCGTCGACGCCATCCTCGAAGCCAGCCCCGGGCTCGGCGTCGAGGAGATCGTCATGGGCATGGCCCACCGCGGCCGCCTCAGCATCCTCACCAACATCCTCCGCAAACCCTTCGAAGTCCTCTTCGAACAGTTCTCCGAAAACTACATCCCCCACACCGTCGGCGGTGACGGCGACGTCAAATACCACCTCGGCTACGAATCCGTTCTCGAAACCTCCGAAGGCAAAAAGGTCGAGGTCCGCCTCGCGGCCAACCCGTCCCACCTCGAAGCCGTCAACCCCGTCGTCGAGGGCAAGGCCCGCGCCCGCCAGCGCATCCGCGGCGACACCGAGCGCCGCAAGGTCCTCCCCTTCCTCATCCACGGCGACGCCGCCTTCGCCGGCCAGGGCATCATCGCGGAAACGTTCAACTTCTCCCAACTCCCCGGCTACCGCACTGGCGGCACGCTCCACTTCGTCATCAACAACCAGATCGGCTTCACCACGCTCCCGAGCGACTCCCGCTCCTCGCGTTACTGCACCGACATCGCCAAGATGATCGAGGCCCCGGTCTTCCACGTGAACGGCGACGACCCCGAAGCTGTCTGCCTCGTCACCCTCCTCGCCCTCGAATTCCGCCTGAAATTCCAGCGCGACGCCGTCGTCGATATGTATTGCTACCGCAAACACGGCCACAACGAATCCGACGAGCCCGCCTTCACCCAGCCCACGATGTACAAGAAGATCGCCGCCCACCCGGCGCTCTCGACCATCTACACCGAAAAACTCATCGCCGAAGGCTCCCAGACCCAGGCCGACTCCGACGCCATCAAGGCCGAGTACACCGCCGCCATGGAAGCCTCCTTCGCCAAAGCCAAGGAAGCCGAGGCCGCCGCCGCCGCGAAAAAGAACGACCCCGCCGACAAATTCAAAGGCTCCACCGCCGTCTTCCAGCCCGCCTACAGCCACACGCCCGTCCCGACCGGCACCACGCCAGCCACGTTGGAAAAAGTCGTCCAAGGTCTCACCAAGGTTCCTGCCGACTTCAAAATCAACCCCAAGATCAAACGCCTCCTCGACGGTCGTCTGGAAGCCTTCAAAAACGGCGGCCCCGTCGACTGGGGTTTTGGCGAAGCCCTCGCCTTCGGCACGCTCCTCCTCGAAGGAGCGCCCGTCCGCCTCAGCGGCCAGGATTGCGAACGCGGCACCTTCAGCCACCGCCACGCCGTTCTCTACGATTTCGAAACGCGCGAAAAATACGTCCCGCTCCTCAATCTCGACGAAAAGCAGGAACGTTTCTGCGTCTACAACTCGCTCCTCTCCGAAAACGCCGTCCTCGGCTTCGACTACGGCTACTCGCTCGATTACCCCCAGATGCTCTGCATTTGGGAAGCCCAGTTCGGCGACTTCGCCAACGGCGCACAGGTCATCATCGACCAGTTCCTCGTCTCCGGCGAATCGAAGTGGCAGCGCAACAGCGGCATGGTCCTCCTCCTCCCGCACGGCTACGAAGGCCAGGGCCCCGAGCACTCCTCCGCCCGCCTCGAACGCTTCCTCCAGAGCTGCGCCGAGAACAACATCCAGGTCGTCAACCTCACCACCCCCGCGCAAATCTTCCACGCGCTGCGCCGCCAGATGAAGCGCGACTTCCGCAAGCCGCTCATCGTCATGTCGCCCAAATCCCTCCTGCGCAACCCGGCCGCCGTCTCGCGTATCGACGAATTCACCACCGGCTCCTTCCAGGAAATCATCGACGATCCGAAAGCTCCGAAAAAGGCCGCCCGCCTCATCGTCTGCTCCGGCAAGGTCTACTACGACCTCGCCGACTACCGTGAGAAAAACAAGATCACGGACACCGCGATCATCCGCGTCGAGCAGATCTATCCTCTCCACAAGAACCGCCTCGCCGAACTCTTCGACAAATACGGCCGCGACGCCCGTCTCGTCTGGGTTCAGGAAGAACCGCAGAACATGGGCGCCTGGTCGCACATCGCCCCTGAGCTCGAGGAAATCTTCGGCCGCAAACCGAAGTACGCCGGCCGCGACGCCGCATCCTCCCCTGCCGTCGGCGCACTCGCCGTCCACAAACTCGAACTCAGCGCCCTCCTCCAGGACGCCTTCAACGTCTGACCCGTTTCCGAGGTAGGGCGCGTTGTCCCTAACGTGCCGGCGCAACGTCGCCCTGCCTTCCTCCTCCGACCTACTCGCTACTCACTACCCGCTACTCGCTACTCCTTCCCACCATGTCTCTCCTCGAAGTTAAAATTCCGCCCATGGGCGAATCCATCAGCTCCGGCGTCCTCTCCAAATGGCACGTCAAAGACGGCGACATCGTCAAAAAAGACCAGCCGCTCTTCGAACTGGAGACCGATAAAATCACTTCCGAAGGCACCGCCGAAGCCGCGGGCAAAATCTCCCTCAAAGTCGCCGTCGGCACCGAAGTGAAGATCGGCCAGGCCGTCGCCTCGATCGATCCCAGCGCCACCGCCGGTTCCGCCGCTCCTTCCGCTCCGGCAATCGAAAATCCCAAATCGAAAATCGAAAATTCATCCCAGTCCCCCGCCGTCCGCCGCGTCGCCGCCGAAACCGGCATCGACCCCGCCACCGTCGAAGGCTCCGGCAAAGCCGGCCGCGTCACCAAAGGCGACCTCCTCGCCGTAGCGACGAGCGCCAGCGAGTCGAAACCCACACCGCCCGCGCCCCTAGCCATCCCTTCCCGCACCGCCGCGCCCTTCCCGGCTTCCTCGCCCGCCGTAGCGTCGAGCGCCAGCGAGCCGAAAGCCTCCGGCGACCGCCAGACGCGCAAGAAGATGACCCCGCTCCGCCAGAAGATCGCGCAGCGCCTCGTCCAGGCCCAACATCAGGCCGCCATGCTCACGACCTTCAACGAGGTCGACATGTCCGCTGTCATGGATCTGCGCAAAAAGTACCAGGACGAGTTCGTCAAAAAGAACGGCTTCAAGCTCGGCTTCATGTCCTTCTTCACGAAGGCCGTCGTCAACGCCCTCCAGGAAATCCCCGCGATCAACGCACAGATCGACGGCGATACCATCGTCCAGAACAATTACTACGACATCGGCGTCGCCGTCTCGACCGAGAAGGGCCTCATGGTCCCCGTCATCCGCAATTGCGATCAGCTCAACATGGCGGGCATCGAAAAAGGAATCGCCGACGTCGCCAAGAAAGCCCGCGACGGCAAGATCACCCTCGCCGACCTCGACGGCGGCGTCTTCACGATCACCAACGGAGGCACCTTCGGCTCGATGCTCTCGACCCCGATCATCAACGCCCCGCAAAGCGCCATCCTCGGCCTCCACGCAATCAACGACCGCCCCGTCGCCGTCAACGGCCAGGTCGTGATCCGCCCGATGATGTATCTGGCTCTCAGCTACGACCACCGCCTCGTCGACGGAAAAGAAGCCGTCACCTTCCTCGTGAAAGTGAAGCAAGCCATCGAAGACCCCGCCCGCTTGCTTCTCTCGGTCTAACTAAATCCCGTTACACAGAGCACACAAGGGTAGTCACAGAGACCACGGAGCCAAACCCTCCGCACCTAAAATTTCCGTCTCTGTGACCTCCGTGCCACCTCTCGTGCCCTCTGTGTAATTCTCCGCACCCGCCTCCGCTCTCCCCTCCATGTCCTCATCCGCTCCGCAATCTTTCGACCTCATCGTCATCGGCGCCGGCCCCGGCGGCTACGTCTGCGCCTTCCGCGCCGCCCAGCTCGGCCTCAAAGTCGCCCTCATCGAAAAACGCGCCACCCTCGGCGGCACCTGCCTCAACGTCGGCTGCATCCCCAGCAAGGCCCTCCTCCACTCCTCCGAGCAATTCGTCTTCGCCAAGGCCCACGCCGCCGAACACGGCATCAAGCTCTCCTCCGTCGAACTCGACCTCGCCGCGCTCCTCAAAAAGAAAGACGGTGTCGTCACCAAACTCACCGGCGGCGTCGCCGCCCTCGCCAAAGCCCGCAAGATCACCGTCATCACCGGCGCCGCGAAATTCGTCTCTCCCAATACGATCTCTGTAGCGGGGAGCGCCAGCGACCCGTCTCAGGCCCAGCAACTCACCGCGAAGAACATCGTCATCGCCACCGGCTCCGCCCCCGTCGAGCTGCCGTTCATGAAATTCGACGGCGAACTCGTCGTCTCCAGCGACCACGCCATCGCCTTCGATAAAGTCCCTAAAAAACTCATCGTCGTCGGCGGCGGCGTGATCGGTCTCGAACTCGGCTCCGTCTGGTCCCGCCTCGGTTCCGATGTCACCGTCGTTGAATTTCTCCCGAAGATCGCCGCGACCTACGACGACGACATCGTCCGCAATTTTACCCGTCTTCTCCAAAAACAGGGCCTCAAGATCGAGGTGAACGCCAAGGTCACCGGCCTCCGCTCCGACGGCCCGATCAAAGTCCTCACCGCCGAGCGCGAAGGCAAAGTCCTCGAATTCGAAACCGACAAAGTCCTCGTCGCCGTCGGCCGCCGTCCTTTCACCGACAACCTCGCCCTCGATAAAGCGGGCGTCGCCCTCGACGAAAAGAAACGCGTCAAAGTCGACGACCACCTCCGCACCAACGTCCCCGGCATCTGGGCCATCGGCGATGTCGTCGCCGGACCGATGCTCGCGCACAAAGCCGAGGAAGACGGCGTCGCCGTCGCCGAATGGATCGCCGGCAAGCACGGCCACATCAACTGGGACCTCATGCCCGCCATCGTCTACACCGATCCCGAAGTCGCCAGCGTCGGCCTCGGCGAAGACGCTGCCAAAGCCAAGGGTCTCGCGATCAATGTCGGCAAATTCAACTTCGCCGCCAACGGCCGCGCCATCGCCAACGATGCCGTGGACGGTTACGTGAAGATCATCGCCGACGCCAAGACCGACAAAGTCCTCGGCGCGCAAATCATCGGCCGGGGCGCCGGTGAACTCATCAGCGAGATAGTCACCCACATGGAATACGGCGGCAGCGCCGAAGACATCGCTCGCACGGTCCACGCCCACCCGACGATGAGCGAAGCCGTCAAAGAAGCCGCCCTCGCCGTCAGCAAGAGCGCCATCCACGCCATCTGAGCTCCGGGAGCGCCGACGTCCTGATCGGCTTTCTCACCCTGAGTCCATCCCAGCCGCGCCGGATCTCGGTGCGGCTTTTCATTCCCCCTTTTCCGTCCCCGGTATCCGCCGCCTAGCGACGCGCTTCTCCGCGCTGCATCAACCACCACGCGCCACACCAGCACACCAGCGCCCAGACCGTTCCCGCCGCCCACCCCGCCAGCACATCCGTCGGATAGTGCACGCCGAGCAACACGCGGCTCACACCCACGATCCCGCTCAGCAAAAAAGCGGCGTGGATAAAATAGATTTTCTCCCGCCGCCGCGTCGCCACCTGCGCGAGTAATGCACCGAGCGTGAGATAAACGACCGACGCCAGCATCGAGTGCCCGCTTGGAAAACTCCCCGAAGTCACATGTGATAAATGCGGGACCACCTCCGGCCGCGTACGCCCAAACAGCGCCTTCATCAGCCCGCTCAGCCCGTAGCCTCCCAGCGTAGCCACCGCCACCAGCAGTGACCATAGATACGCCCTTCTCATCAAAAGATATCCCACCACGAGCAGCGTCATCAGAATAAGCGCAACCGCGCTCCCGAGTGCGCTGACATCGCGGGCGGCTTCTTGTATCCACCACGGCCCGATGATGCGCGTCGGATCGTCCCCCTGACGCAGCGAGCGCATGATTTTCTCCTCCAGCTCCACGTAATCCCCCCCGGGAGCCGCGCTCGCCAGCAGTACGAAAACGCCCACGCCCGCCACTCCCGCTAACGCCACGCTCGTCCAGACGAATTCGTTCCAGCCGGAGCGTCTCCAATAAATCCTGAGCCGGGTGATCATGAGCGTCACTGACACATCCTGACGCCACGCGTTCGCTGAAAGTCTTCACGCCAGTCTCCACCATAGGAGATTTCCCGGTCTTGAGAACTGACCGCCGCGCCAAGGGTCGGTCGGTGTACTCCAGTCCATGAACGCCGTCGTCATACTCAACGAATCCGCTGGGACCGCCGCCCGAAGCGACGACGTCACCAAGGAATCGTTACAAGACGCTTTCACCGCCGCCGGTGTGAGCGCCGACGTTCGTCTCGTCTCTCCGAGGCAGATGGATAAAACCATGCTTACGGCAATTTCCCAAAAGCCCGCGGCTATTTTCGTCGGTGGCGGCGATGGAACCGTGAGCGCCGCCGCCGCGCTCCTGGCCGGCACCGGCATTTCCCTCGGTATCCTGCCACTGGGCACGCTCAACCATTTTGCCAAGGATCTCGGCATACCCATCGATTGGCGCGAGGCCGTCACAGCCCTCGGCCGCGGTACGGTTCGTTCAGTCGACATCGCCGGGGTCAACGACCGCACCTTCATCAATAACTGCTCGGTCGGCGCGTATGCCGATGCCGTGCGTCACCGCGAGGCGCTCCGCGATGAACGCAATCACGGAAAATGGCTCGCCATGTTCATCGCATCCCTGCGCGTTTTCCGCCGACTGCGCCGCATCCGTTTTCACCTGACGTTCGACGCCGGCGAACATCACCTGCGCTCTCCTTTTCTTCTCGTCGCAAACAACCGCTACGACGGAAACATCCTCGCTCAAAGTCTTCGCGACCGCATCGACGAAGGCCGGATATGGATCTACACAACGCGCGCCCGCCGTCACTTCGCCATCCTTCGCATGGCGTGGCAGGCCTTGCGTCGCGAACTCTCCGCAGCGAGCGAACTCGAGGCGCATGGCTGTACCCATGCGACCGTCCACATGGATTCCCCCGCGATCTCCGCCGCGATAGACGGCGAGATTGTGAAATTCCAGACGCCTCTTCACTTCCGCATTCTCCCAAAGGCGTTGCAGGTCCTCGTGCCTGCGCGAAACCCCGGGTCTCCGTGACGACTGTCGCCCACCTCTCCGATCTTCATTTCGGCGCGCATTTGCCCTTGGTCGCCGAGGCGCTTCGGCGCGATCTTCACGCTCTGGCTCCGTCGCTGGTGATTGTGAGCGGCGATTTTACCCAGCGCGCCCGACGCTCCCAATTTGCCGAAGCCCGAAAATTTCTGGATCAACTGCCTTTCCCGCGTCTCGTTATCCCGGGCAATCACGACATCCCGCTCTACGACGTAGTCCGGCGCTTCCTGTCGCCACTCGGCCGCTACCATCGTTACGTCTCCGCTGACGAGAATCCCCTGTACGAAGACCCCAACCTGTTTGTCATCGGTCTGAACACCGCCCGCTCGCTCACGTGGAAAAATGGCCGCATCTCTTTGGACCAGCTCAAGTATCTCGATGACCGGCTCCCGCACGCCGGCTCGCGTCTTAAAGTGATCGTAACGCATCACCCGTTCATCCCTCCGCCCGATGGCGCGGGAATCGATCTCGTGGGACGCGCGGCGCTGGCTCTCCCCATACTCGTCGCTCACAAGGTCGATCTTCTCCTCGCAGGGCATCTGCATCATGGATACGTCGGCGACACCCGCGCGCATTATCCGGGAACCGATCGCGGCGTCATTGCTGTCCAGGCAGGGACAGCAATCTCTCATCGTGTCCGCGGCGAGCCCAACGCCTACAACCTTCTTTCACTCTCTCACGATCGCATGGAAATCGAAACGCGTATCTACCGCGACAGCGGCTTTAGTGCTCATGCGTCGGTGCGTTTCGAACGCCGCGATCACGTCTGGCTTAGAAGTGACTCCGCACCACCTTGAACGCCCCGATGCCTGCGTGGGGCCGCGACTCTATGGCGATTTCACTCTGTCTGACGAAAGTGTTCACGGATGACGCTCATTATGAAAACCCTGGCGCGAAGCACTCCTCCATTTTCCGGCCAGGCCAGGTTTCAAGAGGAGTTCGCCGCCCAACCGGGCGTGAACGCAGGCGAACACTCCGCCATCGCCACGTCGTTCTTTCATCAAAACCCGTTCGTCCCTCAAAAAACCATGCCCATTAAAAAAACCCGTTCACGTGCCCGTGTCGCAAAGCGCGCCGGGAAAAAACCGACAACCCAGGCTGGTGCCTTCGTTCGCGAAGAAATGCGCGCGCTTAAACGCGGCAGTGGCAACGTCCGCTCTCGCAAACAAGCCATCGCCATCGGTCTGTCCCAAGCTCGCCGTGCCGGTGTGAAGCTCGAAACTCCCGCGAAAGGCAAAGCCTCCACTGCCACCCGCAAAAAAGCCCGCCGCGATTCTAATATCGGTGCTGGGCGCGCCAAACCGTCGCCCGCGCGCTCGCGTGGTGCAAAGAAAGCCGCGCGAACCCGCGCCCGCCGCTATTCGCGCCGCTAACCACCGGGTCCTCCGACAAACTTGATGCCCTATGAAACCGCCCGTCACTCCATCCTCGTCCCAGTCAGCAACACGTCTTCTGATTCGAACGCGCAGCAGAGACGACGCTCTCGCTAAAGCCCGCCAGATCGCGGACTCCCGCGGAAAGCCACTTCAAACGATAAGCCTTGCCCAAGTCGTCAGCGGATATCTCCGGGAAACCGAAAAGCGACTCCTCGCGCTTCTCGACACCGCTGAGGAAAGCGGTGCCATTCTCTTCTTCGACGAAGCCGACGCCCTTTTCGGTAATCGCTCCGATCAAGCACGCCGCGTCGATCCTTTGATCGACGTCCCCTTTTTCATCCAGTGTATCGAAAACTTTCCCGGCTCTGTGATAATCGCAGCCTCTTCATCTCACAAACTGGATGAAGAGACGTTAAAGCGTCTGCAGTTTACCCCGGAAAATTAAAACCGGCTGACGGAAACGCCTCTCAGCCGGTGGTGGGTTAGCGTTCAGCGCAATACAGAGGATCGCGCTTCAGCCGCGCAGTGCTGTCGGCACAGCGCGGCATCAATTAAGTTCAGCGATCAAAGACCTTTTTGATGTCGCCGACCTTTTTCTGCGTTTTGCCCTCGATCTGATCGGCGCGACCTTCCGTCTGGAGGCGCTCGTTCCCGACCAAGCGGCCGGCGCCTTCTTTGACTTTGCCTTTGAGATCCTTCGCGGTGCCTTCGGCCTTATCCTGGGTGCTCGATTTCATGATTCGAATAGAGTTGGAGTTTAGTCGTGTAGCGCCGACGCGGCGCTCTCACGCCAACTCTCTCGCATTCCCTATTCCGCGAATAGAGACCTTTCCACAAACTGATGTCACCCAGTCGATTTGAGGAGAATACACGGCGCCCCCGTTTCCACATCCGGTTTTTTTCACCGCAACTTGCACCCGCTTTAATACCCGTTCACCTCAACTAGCCTCGCCGATTAGGCGTCGTGAGCCCGCGAGCAAAAACAAAAAATCCGCACCGTTTCGGGTGCGGATTTTTAATCGTTAACGATCTCTGCCAGTTCGCTCAGGCGAAGATCTCTTCGGCCTTGAAGAAACGCGCGATCTCGATCTTGCCGTTCTCTTCGCTATCAGAGGCGTGAACGACGTTCACCATCATGTCGGCACCGAAGTCGCCGCGGATCGTGCCCTTGGCGGCTTTCTTGGAGTCGGTCGGCCCGAGGAGTTCGCGCACTTTGGCGACGATGTTGTCACCCTGGAGGGCGGCGACGAGCACCGGATGCGACGACATGAACTTCTCGATCTCGGGATAGAACGGCTTGTCGGCCACGTGCGAGTAGTGCTCGCGGAGAAGAGCCGGCGTGAGGCGGATCATTTTGGCCCCGATGAGGGAGAAACCGGCTTGTTCGAAACGGCCAAGGACCGCCCCGACGTGTTTCTTCTGCACGCAATCGGGCTTAAAGATGATGAGAGTTTTCTGCATAAACCCGCAGACCATAGGACTCAGTCCGTTCATGGGAAGCCTGTTTTCTGCCGTAACCGGCCACCGGACACAGGCTAGTCCATCTCCACCCTCATCGTAAAATCGAGTTATTCGGTCGCGCCACTCTCTGCCAGCAGTCGCAAAAATTCCGCTTCATCGATCACCGCCACTCCAAGCGATTTCGCCTTCTCCAGCTTCGATCCAGCCTCTTCGCCTGCGAGCAAATAGTGCGTCTTCTTGCTTACGCTGCCGCTTACTTTACCGCCCGCCGCCTCGATTTTCTCCGCTGCTTGTTCACGCGTGAGCGTCGGAAGCGTTCCTGTGAGCACGAAGGTTTTCCCCGCGATCGCTCCGGCCGATGCATTTGCCACCGGCGGCGTGGGATTGAGCCCGGCGTGCTGCAGCTCAGCGATCAGCGCGCGATTCGCCGGCACATTAAACCATGCGCGCACAGCCTCGGCGGTCTTCTCACCAAAACCATCGATCTTGATGATGTCGTCGAGCGGCGCTTCCGCGAGTGCATCAAGTGAACGAAACCGCCGCGCCAGGTCCTTCGCCGACGCGGCGCCAACCTGGGAAATTCCCAGCCCGTGAATCACGCGCCACAGATCCGCCGTGCGCCGCGCGTCGATTGCCTTGATCAAATTTCCCGCCCAGATCTCGCCCGACTTTTTCAGCGGCAGCAGCTGCTCTTTCTTCAACTCGAAGATGTCCGCCGCATTCTTGATCAGCCGTTGCTTGAGCAACAAATCGACAATCTCCTCGCCCAGCCCGTCGATATCCACGCACGCCTTCGACGTGAAATGCTCGATACGCCGCTTCACCTTCTCGGGACACTCCGGATTCGGACAACGCCACACGACTTCGCCTTCGGCGCGCACCACCGGCGTGCTGCAAACAGGGCAGCTCGTCGGAAACACATACGGCTCGCACGTCGGCGGACGCTTCTCGACGAGCACCTGCACGACCGCGGGAATGATTTCGCCCGCCTTCTCCACCAGCACACTGTCGCCCACACGCACATCCTTGCGCGCGATCTCGTCGGCGTTGTGAAGCGTCGCGCGCTTCACCGTCGTTCCCGCGAGCAACACCGGCTCCAGCTCCGCCACCGGCGTGAGCGCACCCGTGCGGCCGACTTGAATCGTGATCGCCTTCACGCGCGTCTCGGCGCGATCTGGCGCGAACTTGTACGCGCACGCCCAGCGCGGCGAAAGCTTCCGAGCCTCCTGCGCGCGACCTTGCGCGTCGGTCCCTCGAAACCCAACCACGCGCTGCTTCGCAAACGCGTCGAGTTTCACCACCGCGCCGTCTGTCGCGTACACGAATTTCCGGCGCAGCGTATCCAGCTCCCGGATCGCCGACACCACCGCGTCGATGCCCAGCACGCTCCAAAACTTTTCCACCACCGGCAGTCCCCACGCCCGTAGTTTGTCCTGAAATGCCGTCTGCGAATCGATCCCCAACGCCGTCGGCTCCGGCTCGCACGCGCCCAGTCCGTACACTACGATCTCCAGTTTTCGCGACGCCACCAGCGAACGGTCGAGCTGCTTTAAGGTCCCCGCGGCAAGATTGCGCGGATTCGCGTAAGGCGCCTCGCCCGCCTCCTCCTGAAGCTGGTTGATCCGTCGAAACTCTTCGTCTCCCAGATAAATTTCCCCGCGAATCTCGATCAGATCGGGCAACGCCCCCGCCAGCAAATCGGCCGGCGGCGTCAACTTCGCCGGGAGACCTCGCAGCGTGCGCACGTTGACCGTGACATCGTCGCCTTCCTCGCCATCGCCGCGAGTCACCGCCCGCGTGAGCTTGCCGTTTTCGTATGTCAGGCTCACGGCCACGCCATCGATCTTCGGCTCGACCGTGTACGCGAGCTCCTCCGTGCCGAATGCTTTCACCATGCGGGCATGAAACTCCCGCAGCTCGCCCTCGTCGTACGTGTTGTCGAGCGTCGTCATCGCCTGCCGGTGCTTCGCGCGTGCGAAACCATCCGTGCGATCGTCACCGATCTGCGCCGTTGGCGAAATACCGCCGCCAGCCTGCGCAACCTCCGGAAATGATTTTTCCAGATCCGCCAGCTCGCGCTTCAACCGGTCATAGTCGAAATCGCTGATCTCCGGTTGCGCACGACGGTAGTAAAGCGAGTCGTGATGGCTGATCTCGGATCGCAGCGCGATGATGCGGACCTGGGCTTCGGCGGGAGACATGGCGGCAATGAACTCGCGACTTCGCGGCAAAAATCAATCCCTCAGCCGCGCGAAAAAAGTCCGCCCTCCAACCAGCGCCGCAACCCGTGCCAGCGCGCATAGATCGTCACCGCCATCAGCGCACCCAACGTATCCGCCACCCAGTCGCCAAACTCGACGCCCCGCCCCGGAGTGAAGCTCTGGTGAAACTCATCCGAAAATCCATAGAGCGAGGCGATCGCCACCGCCGACCAGACGCCGAGCGGCTTCAATCGCTCCACCCACCCCACCCGCACCCACAAAACGCCCAGCCAGCCGTACACGACAAAATGCCCGGCCTTGTCGATCCCGCTGATATCAGGCCCGGCCACTTTGCTCTGCGACGACGCAAAAAAAATCGCCGCCATCAACAGCAGCGGCCAGATGAGCGTGCGTTTGGAGCTCACGTCAGGCAGCTTCGGATTCGTAGACGGCATTTCATTCACGGGCGCGACGCTGATGCCGCCAAATCGGACAGCAAGTCCTCAACACTCCAAGAACTGCACAGCCCTCGTTCCGCTGCTCTCTTGAAACACTTCCCAGGGGAAGATGGTCGGGCCGGAGAGATTCGAACTCTCGACCTCTTGCACCCCATGCAAGCGCGCTACCAGACTACGCTACGGCCCGACGAGAGAACGGGCAGAAAGCCGGATGCGCTCCCGGGAAGCAAGTGGTTTTTTGCATGTTTTCTCAGCGCGAAAAACACCGACCATTCCCTAGCTCGCACCCGATGCTCGACGCACGGGGCACTGTGCGACTCCGACCGCACACCCGCTCCATTTTGGTCTTCGAGGTCGCTCATGCGGAACGGCACTTAGTAAGTGCAGCTCCTATTCCATCAGCGCACCGCGCGTTCGTGGATGAACGCTTTGATCGCCGCTGGATCGGCCACGATCTTGTGCTTCACCAACGGTTTCGCCTTGAGCGCCTCCAGCGACGGGTCTTTCGGCTCCACCCCGATCGCCTGGATGATCGTCTCGGGAAACTTCGCCGGGCTCGCTGTCGAAAGGATCACGCTCGGGCGATCTGTCGCGATGTCCTTAAACCCGCACGCGGTGTGCGGGTCGGCGATGTAACCGTACTTCGCGTAGACGTCGCGGATGATGCCCGGAATCTCGGCGTCGGTGCAACGCGAAGCGGTGAACGTGTCGCGATCGAAACTGGCAAACGTGTAGCGCCCGGTGGTTTTGAAGGTCTGCATGACTTCGCGGACTTTCGCGCCATCGCGGCCGACGTTGAAGTAAAGGAAACGCTCGAAGTTCGACGCGACCTGGATGTCCATCGACGGCGCGAGGCTGGCGCGGACATCGGACATGGCGTACTCGCCAGTCGTGAAGAGGCGGTGGAGAATGTCGTTCTGATTCGTCGCAACGCGAAAGCCGCGGATCGGCACGCCCATTTTCTGGAGCATCCAGCCCGCGAGGACATTCCCGAAATTCCCCGTGGGAACGACGAACTCGGTCTCTTCGCGTTGCGATGCGGGCAGCCGCAGCCACGCGCTCAGGTAGTACACGCACTGAGCGAGCACGCGGGCCAGGTTGATGGAGTTCACCGCGGAGAGGCGGTGCTGTTTGCGGAAATCCTGATCGCCGAAGACGTCTTTCAGCGCGTTCTGCGCGTCGTCGAAGGTGCCGTCGATCGCGAGAGCGAAGACATTGGCCGCGCCGGTGCAGGCCATCTGCCGCTCCTGAAGCGGCGACGTGCGACCGTCCGGATAGAGGATGAAAATCGCGGTTCCGGGTTTGCCGAGCAGTCCGTGGATGGCAGCGGAACCGGTATCGCCCGAGGTGGCGCCGAGGACGTTGATCGTCTCGCCGCGCGTACGGCACTGATACTCGTAGAGATTTCCGAGGAGCTGGAGCGCGAAGTCTTTGAACGCGAGCGTCGGGCCGTGGAAAAGTTCGAGGACGTGGAGCTTTTCACTGAGCTGTTTCAGCGGGGCGATATCGGGATGCGAGAACGTCGTGTAAGACTTCGCGATAATCGAGCGAAGAGTGTCCTGCGGAATGTCTGTCGCGAAGACCTTGAGGAACTCGTAGCACAGCTCCGGATAACGGAGTTTTTCGAAGCGCTTCAGATCTCCGGAAAAATTCGGGAGCGCCTCAGGAAGGAAAAGCCCGCCATCAGGCGCAAGACCGGTGGCGACAGCGTCGCTGAAACCGAGAGCTGGAGACTGTCCGCGAGTGGAGATGAAACGCATGGTAAGTCAGAGAAGATGAGAAGCCAGAGGCCGGAGGGCCAGTTGAAGAAACGGTTTCGCTAGCGGTTTGAGTGAATGAGGAAAGACGCGGGATTATGCATCATACTTCCGAGCATCTTTCCAACTTCACGCATCAGTGCATACAACCCATCAAAATCCGGCTTTGAAAGATAACCGTGAGCTTGAGCGAAAAGAAGCCAGGTCTCGGTTTCCAGAAGCTCAGTATCTGCATCGGAAAGTTTGCTGACGAAGTGCGCTTCGTATCGACGTTTACCCCAAGCCTCCGAAATATTCGCTCCAACAGACCGTGATGAACGCCGGACCTGATCGATCAATGCGTAGCGTTCTTCCTTGGGCCACTCTTTCGATTTTTCGAAAACGCGGATACCGAGATCGAACGATTTTTGCCAGACGATGAGATCAGTAAAATGCCGGATCGGTGCTGTTGCTCCGTCCGGCATCTGGTTTCTGGCCTCTGGCATCTCAGGCCGATTCTGTTTTTTAGAGCTGTTCCAACTGAAAAGCCGCGTGCGCGACGCGCGCGGCGTCTTCCGCACGGGCCTGGTCGATCACGACGGAGATTTTGATTTCGGAGGTCGTGATCAGCTCGATGTTCACATTCGCATCGGCGAGCGCCTGGAAGAGCGTCGCAGCGACGCCGGAGTGCGTCTTCATGCCGACACCGACAACGGACAGTTTTGCGATGCCCTCGTGGATCGCGACCTGGCCGCCACCGACTTCGTCGAGGACGGGTTCGAGGGCTTTCTGGGCTTTGTGCGTATCGGTCTGCGGTACGGTGAACGTGAGGTTGGCGATTCCGTTGCGACCGACGTTCTGGACGATCATGTCCACGATGATGCTGGCTTCTGCGAGGGCTTTAAAAACTTTCGCTGCTGAACCGGGTTTATCGAGGATGTTACTGACGATGACCTTGGCCTGATCCTTGTCGACGGCGACGCCACGCACGACGACCTTTTCCATATATGCGACTTCTTCTTTCACGATGGTTCCTGGGTTATGATTAAACGATGAGCGGACCTCGAAAACGACCCCGTATTTCTTGGCGAATTCGACCGACCGGCTCTGCATGACTTTCGAGCCGGATGACGCAAGCTCTAGCATCTCGTCGTACGAAATTTCCTGAAGTTTTTTCGCCGTTTTAACCACACGCGGATCGGCGGTGTAAACGCCATCGACGTCCGTATAGATCTCGCACTTGTCGGCCTTGAGCGGCGCGGCGAGCGCGATGGCGGTAAGATCGGAGCCGCCGCGACCGAGCGTCGTGATCTGGCCTTCTTCGTTCACGCCTTGGAAACCGGCGACGATGATGACCTTCCCGGCCTTCAAGTCCTTTTCGAGCGAGACGGGATTGATCGTTTTGATCTTCGCCCGGGTGTGGACCTTGTCGGTGAAAATGCCGGCCTGCCCGCCCGTGTAGCTCACGGCGGGAACGCCGAGGCCATGTAACGCCATCGCCACGAGAGCGATAGTTTCCTGTTCGCCGATCGCGAGAAGCATGTCCATCTCGCGCTCGCTCGGATGCGGGGTAACGGCTTTCGCGCGGGCGATGAGCTCGTTGGTCACACCTGCGCGGGCCGAGACGACGACAACGACTTCGTTGCCCTCATCGCGGGTGAATTTAATGCGCTCGGCGACTTTTTTGATGCGTTCGACGTCACCGACGGAGGTGCCGCCGTATTTTTGGACGATGCGTGCCATGGAGATAGAGAGTCTGTGAGGAAAAAGCAGGAAGCCGCGGAACGGCGAGCGGAATTTGGGGGATTTTGAAGGTGGAGCGGGCGCTCCGCGCACGCTGAGGGGCGTCGCCATCGGGAGACGTTATTAACGCTGCCGCTCGGCACAGCCGAACAACGCGCGGGGACCGCGCGTCCACCTCGGATCAATCTGCGAAATCGCCGATCCGCAGCAGCAGCGGCGCTTCCACCACGCTCGGAAGGCGCGCGAGATCGGCGAGGGTCTCGCGAATCGCGTGCTCGTTGCTCTGATGCGTGGTGAGGATCAGCGACGCCGTCCCCTCCTCATCCACTTCCGGCTGGGTAACGCTGGCGATGCTCACCTTGTGATTGGCCATGACCGTGGCGATCTGGGCGAGAACGCCCGGCTCATCTTTAACCAACGTGCGGACATAATAGCGTCCGGTAATCTTTTCGAGCGGCGCGAGAGTCGGGGCTTGGGTCGATGCGAACGCGGACGATCCGGGAATCGACGCGGCGGCTTTGCCCGTGGCGAGCAACGCGGCGGCATCGACGATGTCGCTAATCACCGCGCTGGCGGTGGCATCGCGCCCGGCGCCACGTCCGATGTACGTGGTCGTGCCAACGACATCGCCGGTCACAGACACGCCGTTGAAGACGCCATTGACGCTAGCGAGAACGCGTTCTTGCGGGATGAGCGTCGGGTGGACGCGGACAAAGAGCTGATTCGCGGCGAAATCGCGCGTGATAACGGCGAGAAGTTTAATCCCGTAACCGAGCGCGGCCGCGTGTTTCAGATCTGCCTGTGTGATCTTGGCGATGCCCTCGACGATCATCTGGTCGGTCTTGATCCACACGCCGTGCGCGAGAAACGCGAGGACCGAGGCCTTGTGCGCGGTGTCCCAGCCATCGACATCGAGAGACTCATCGGCTTCTGCGTAGCCCAGGCGTTTCGCGTCGGCGAGAATCGTCGGGTACGGGGCGCCCTCCTGAACCATCCGCGTGAGGATGTAGTTACAGGTGCCGTTGAGGATGCCGTAGATCTGGGTGAACCGATTCGCGACGAGACCTTCGCGCAGGGCCTTGATGATCGGAATACCGCCAGCGACGGAGGCTTCGAAGAGCAACTGGCCGCCGTGCTTGCGGGCGGTTTCGAACAACTCGGCACCGTGATCGCAGAGGAGCGCTTTGTTGGCCGAGACGACAATGGCCCCGCGCTTCAATGCCGCCAGCGTGACTTCGCGGGCGAGCGTGGTGCCGCCAATGAGTTCGCAGACGATCGCGATCGACGGATCGTTAGCGATGGAGAGCGCGTCACCGGTGATCTTGTCGGCCGGGATCGCCACATCGCGCGGGCGCTTCAAATCGCGGACGGCGGCGCGGGCGAGTTCGAGCTTCACGCCGAGCCGCGCTTCAAGATCGGTTCGCGCGCGCTCGAGATGCTGCCAGACGCCTTGTCCGACGGTTCCGAAGCCGCAAAGGCCGATCTTGATGGTTTTGGGTGTGCTCATTTTGGAAAGAAGGTAGGGCGCGCTAGCCTTAACGCGCCGAGGATTGATCCGCGGATTTTTTGACGAACTTGGACTCAGTGCCGTTCAGCAAGCGCACGACATTGGTGCGGTGGCGCAGCACGACAAACACGGCGATGGCTCCCGCGAGTCCGATGAGAAGAGTGGGTTGCTTGAAGAAAAACGCCGCGATGGGCAGCGCGATGGCCGCGAGCATCGACGCGAGCGAAACGTAACGCGTCGTGTAGAACGTCGCCAGCCACACGCCGAGGCCGCAGAGCAGCGGCAGCGGCATCAGCACGAGAAACCCGCCCGTCGCCGTGGCGACGCCTTTGCCGCCTTTGAACTTCGTGAAACAGGAAAAACTGTGACCAACGAGTGCAGCGATAAGCCCGGCGATCAAAAGCCAGAGCGCGCGGCGTTCATACTCCGCCGCCTCCATCGTTCCAAGATTATGACGGCTCAACCACAGCCAAACCAGCGGCCACCCCGTCGCCAAAGCCCCCTTCAACGCATCCAGCGCGAACACCAAATTTCCCGGCCCTTTGCCGCACACCCGCCGCACATTCGTCGCGCCCGGGTTCTTACTGCCGTGCTCGAAAATGTTAATCCCCCGCGACCGCGCCACGAGATAGCCGAACGGCAGCGCGCCCAGAAAATAGCCCACAACGGCGGCGATAAGAAGTGGCGTCAGCATGGCGGAAAAGCTGCCGAATCAATGTCCGCACCCATCAAACGCAACGCCAGAAATCCACCTTCCGCCACCGCATTCCACCCTTTGACTCATGCCGCGCGCAGCCCCACTTTGCGCCAACCTCTCCGCTCCATGTCCACGTATTTGCCGCTCGCTGACGCCGCGTCCGCTTTTTCCATTCTTCGCATCGGGCCGGGCGCACCGGAAACGGCAACCGATCTGATCGCCACCGAAGAACCGCTGGAGATCCAACTCGGCTACACGCGCCACGGCACCGAAGTCCGCAAGACGGTCGCTATCACCATGCGCACCCCGGGACACGACCGTGAACTGGCAGCCGGCTTTCTTTTTACCGAAGGCATCATTCGCGATCCTGCCGACATCGCCGAAATCGTCAGCCCCGCCGACAGACCGCAAACCGTGATCGTGAGACTGCGTCCGGGAGTCTCCGTCGATGTGCGTCCGCTGGAGCGAAACAATTACACCACCTCCAGCTGCGGCGTATGCGGGAAGGCCTCGCTCGACGCCGTCCGCACCGCGACGCGTTTCCCGATCCCCTCGCCCGCGCCCGCGCTTGATCCCGACATCATCCACCAGCTCCCGACATCGCTCCGCGCCGCTCAATCCACTTTCGATCAAACCGGAGGCCTCCACGCCGCCGCCCTGTTCACGTTCGCGGGCAAACTCATCGCGGTTCGCGAAGACATCGGCCGCCATAACGCCGTGGACAAACTCATCGGCGCGAAACTGCACGCGAACGATCACCGCAGCGCGTTCCCACTTTCCGAGCACATCGTCTTCGTGAGCAGCCGCGCGAGCTTCGAGCTCATGCAGAAAGTCGTCATGGCCGGTTGTCCGGTGCTCGCAGCGGTCGGCGCTCCGTCGAGCCTCGCGGTCGAACTCGCCCGCGAAACAGGTGCCACACTCCTGGGCTTCGTCCGCGACTACCGCTTCAACGTCTATGCCGGCGCCACGCGTCTTCGCTCCATTTCTCCAGCAGCCGCCGTTTCATGAATCTTCCCGACGCCCAGCCACCCGTCGAACTTGACGGCACGAAACTCAAACAACCGCCACACGCCGCAGCCGGCCTTCGCGCGCTCCAGAAAAGCGTGTCTATCGCCTCCCACGAAATGGGCCTCGTACGCGGCGCGAAGCTGTTGCTGAAGGTAAACCAGATCGACGGCTTCGATTGCCAAAGCTGCGCGTGGCCAAGTCCGGATGAACACCGCCACGTCGCCGAGTTTTGCGAGAACGGCGTCAAGGCCGTCGCCGACGAGGCCACCACCGCACGGATCACCCGCGAATTTTTTTCTGAATACAGCATCGCGGCCCTCGCCGCGAAATCGGACCACTGGCTGGGCAAACAAGGTCGCCTCACCGAGCCGATGATCCTACGCCCGGGCTCGACGCACTACGAACCGATCTCGTGGGACGGCGCGTTTCGCCTCATCGCCGACGATCTCCGCGCCCTCCCCTCGCCCGACGCCGCCACCTTCTACACCTCCGGCCGCACGAGCAACGAGGCCGCATTTCTCTACCAGCTCTTCGTGCGCGCGTTCGGCACGAACAATCTGCCCGACTGCTCCAACATGTGCCACGAATCGAGCGGCTTCGCGCTCAGCGAGACCATCGGCATCGGCAAAGGCACCGTCACGCTCGACGACTTCGCGCAGGCCGACCTCATATTCATCGTCGGCCAGAATCCCGGCACCAACCACCCGCGCATGCTCTCCACCTTGCAGGAGGCGAAGCGTCGCGGCGCGCGCATCGTGAGCATCAACCCGCTCCCCGAGGCGGGCACCAATGCCTTCGTGAATCCGCAGGATCTGAAAAACGCGCTGCGCATTCCCGGCGTGCTGCTCGGCCGCGGCACGCACCTCGCCGACCTCTGGCTGCCCGTGCGCATCGGCGGCGACATGGCGGTTTTTCAAGGCATCCTCAAAGAGCTGATCGCCGAGGAAGAACGCCGCCCGCGCGAAATCTTCGATCACGACTTCATCCGCAAACACACGACCGGACTCGACGAACTCATCGCGCATCTGCGCAACGTCTCGTGGGACGACATCACGCTCAGCAGCGGCCTCTCGCGCGAACAAATCCGCGCCGCCACCGATGAGACACTAAGCGCCGGAAAGATCATCGTCTGCTGGGCGATGGGCCTCACGCAGCACAAACAGGCCGTCGGCACGATTCAGGAAATCGTCAATTTTCTCCTCCTGCGCGGAAACATTGGCCGCCCCGGCGCAGGTGTGTGTCCGGTACGTGGACACAGCAATGTTCAGGGCGACCGCACCATGGGCATCTTCGAAAAACCCTCCGCTCGTTTCCTCGACCGGCTCGACGCGGAGTTTTCCTTCAAATCCCCCCGCGCGCACGGCCTCGACGTCGTCGATTCCATCAAGGCGATGCACGCCGGGAAAATCCGCACCCTCTTCGCCCTCGGCGGAAACTTTCTCTCTGCCACTCCAGATACCGAATACACCGCCCAGGCCCTGCGTCGCTGCTCGTTAACCGCGCACGTTTCGACAAAGCTCAACCGCTCGCATCTCATCACCGGCCGGACCGCCCTCATCCTTCCGTGCCTCGGTCGCAGCGAAATCGACCGACAGACCGGCGGCGATCAATTCGTCACCGTCGAAGACAGCATGGGCATCATCAACTCCTCGCGCGGCAGCCTCGAACCCGCCTCGGAAAACCTGCTCAGCGAACCGATGATCGTCGCCCGTCTCGCTGCGGAAACTCTCGGCCCGTCCACACCGGTAGACTGGCTCGCCCTCGCCTCGGACTACGACCGAATCCGCGAACGCATCGAGCGCGTCATCCCAGGCTTCGAGCGCTTCAACGACCGCATCCGCATCGGCCCCTTTTATCTGCCGAACGGCCCGCGCGATTCACGAACCTTCTCAACCGTCTCCGGCAAAGCCGTCTTCACCACGCACACGATCGAACGCGAAGACCTCGCGCCCGGCCAGTTCGTGATGATGACGATCCGCACCCACGATCAGTTCAACACGACCATCTACGGCCTCGATGACCGTTACCGCGGCGTCTTCAATGGCCGCCGCGTCATCTTCCTCAACAAAGACGACATCTCCGCGCGCGGCTGGATGCAGGGACAGCTCGTCGATCTCACGAGTCACTTCCGCGGCGAAAAACGCGTCGCACCCAGTTTCATGATCGCGCCGTACAACATCCCGCGCGGCTGCGCCGCGACTTACTTCCCCGAAGCCAACGTCCTCGTCCCGATCGACAGCGTCGCCGACGGCAGTAACACCCCGACCTCGAAATACGTGGTGATCACGATCGCCCCTTCTCCCGACACCGTCGCCGCGTGGAGCAAACGTTGATCGCCGCGCACGTCTCAACGTCCCTGCGATTTCGCGCCGCCGTGACGCCTCAGCGCCGTGCCCAGTCCCGCCAGCCGCACCGGCTTCGACACGAAATCGTCCATCCCCGCCTCGAAACACCGCGCTCGCTCCTCAGGGTACGCTGACGCCGTGAGCGCCACCACCGGCAGCTTCGCCGCCTTGCGCAGCCTCTCTTCGCCGGAATCCCTCCACCCGCGCAGACGGCGCACCGTCTCCCAGCCGTCAAGCGTCGGCATATGGCAATCCATCAAAATCACATCCGGCAGTTCTTCCCGTTCGAGCACCGCGAGTGCCGCCGCCCCATCGCCCGCCATCGCATGCGTGCAACCGAGTTGTTGAAGCTGCGTCGCGAGAATTTTCCGGTTCACCGCGTTGTCCTCCACCACCAGCACGCGCAGCCCCAGCATCTCCATTCCCGCAAAACCGGGCGCCGTCCCCGGCCGTGGAGCCTCGACCCGCGGCATCGTCAGCGAAAACGAAAACGTCGCCCCATGCCCGGGCGCGGTCGCCACCTCCAGCCGCCCGCCCATCATCGCCACCAGCCGCGAACTGATGGCCAGCCCCAGTCCGGTGCCTCCGTAACGCCGCGTCGTCGACGAATCCGCCTGCGTGAACCGCTCGAAAACGCGCGCCGCCGCCCCTTCGTCCATCCCGATTCCTGTATCCGCCACGGCAAATACCACGGATGCCCCGCCGGCCGGGGCCGGCGCTTCTTTCGCCGACACCGTCACCCGTCCGCCGGCCGGCGTGAACTTCACCGCATTCGACACCAGGTTCAGCAGCACCTGCTTCAACCGGTGGCTGTCTCCTTCCACAAAAACACCCTCCATCTCGTCACTCACATCCACGCACAGCGCGACTTTCCCCTCTTCCGCCCTCCCAGCCATCAACCCAGCCGTATCGTTCACCACCGTTGTCAGCGAAAACGCATGGCGCTCCAGCACCACCTGCCCGGCTTCGATCTTCGAAAAATCCAGGATGTCCCCCAGCAGCCGCAGCAACAGATCGCCCGACTCCCCCACCATCCTCACCTGCTCGCCCGCATCCTTCGGCAGGTCGTCGCGTCGCGCCAGCAAATCGGCCGAAGCCAGGATGCCGTTGAGCGGCGTCCGGATTTCATGGCTCATGTTCGCTAAAAACTCGCTCTTCGCCCGCGACGCCTCCTCCGCCCGCCGCGTCTCCGTCTCCAGTGCGCGGGTACGCTCCTCGACCAGCCGCCCCAGATTCTCGTTCGTCTCCCGCGTCTTCCTCAACGCCTCTTCGCTCCGCCTGTTGGCCGCCTTGATCATCCGGCTCAACGTCATCCCCAGCGCAAACACCATCGCCAGCATCACGCTGCCATCCACCAGCAGCGTCTTCGCCGCCTGCCGTCCTGTCTCTTCGAGCGCCACCTGCGGCAGAATAAACGCATGATACCCGGCATTCCCCGCCAGCATCACCGCAAACGCACCCGTCGCCACCCAGGGCGACGCAAATGCCAGTGCGAACAACAAAAAAACCGAGTCGAAAATCACCATCTGGATACCCGTGCTCAGCGGCAGCACCGGCGTCATCGCCAGCCCCGTGATCAACACCGCCAGGTACAACGCCAGCACCACCGCCAGTGCGAAACCGTTGCCCGCCCGCTCCAGTTTTCCGCGCACCAGCCAGCGAAGACAGACAACCGCCGCGACCAGCATCGCCACGTTCAAACTCAGCCGCGACACCAGCGCCGGCGATTGCATCCAAAGATGCCTCGCCACGCTCACCGGCACCAGCATCACCACCGCAACCAGAATCGCTCCAAGCAAACGCGCCTTCTGGCCGACCAACGGCGGACACCCCCGATAGGCGGCATCCATTCGGGAAACAACAGAGGAGAAAATGCGAAGCATGGAGGAAGCGGACCTGCGACTGCGTCCTCGTCCGGATGGAATGACAAGACCGCATTCGATCTAACGGCTCGTCCCATCGGCAATTAAACACCGTTTTCACCCGCCTGGCACGCCTGCCACCGTCGTATAAACAGCACTACGCCTTCATAACTTCCCGCCGCATTGTTTGCAGAACTTCGCGTCGTCGTCGTGGCTCCCCGCTCCGCACACCGGACACGCCCGCGTGTTGCGCGCCAGTCGCGACGCCGCGCTCAGCTCCACCGTCACGATCCCCGTCGGCACCGCGATGATCGCGTAGCCGAGCAGCATCAGTACCGAAGCCGTCACCCGTCCCAGCGCCGTGTGCGGCACGATGTCGCCAAATCCCACCGTGCTCATCGTCACCACCGCCCAATAGATCGAGACCGGTATGCTCGTGAACCCGTTCTCCTCCCCCTCGATCACGTACATCAGCGAGCCCGCGATCAACATGATCGATGCCACCACGCCCATGAACACCACGATCTTCCGCACGCTCGCCACCATCGCCGCTTCGAGCAATCGCGCCTCCCCCACGAAATGCATCAGCTTCAAAATCCGAAAAACCCGCAGCAACCGCAGCGCCCGGATCACCAGCAGCGACTGCATCCCCGGCACCAATACGCTGACATAGGTCGGCAGCACCGACAGCAGATCCACGATCCCGAAAAAACTCAGCGCGTACCGGAGCGGCCTCCGCACCGTCGCCAGCCTCATCCCGTACTCGATCGTAAACAGCACCGTGAAAACCCACTCCGTCGCATACAGCGCCCCGCCATGCTTTTCGCGCAGCGAATGCACGCTCTCCAGGCACACCGTCAGGATGCTCAGCAAAATCGCGATCAGGAGAGCGACGTCGAAAAGCTTCCCCGCGGGCGTGTCCGCCTCGAAAATGATCTCGTGCCACCGCTCGCGCCAGCTGCCCCCGGCCGGTTTTTCTTCAGGGGGGAGTTTCTGCCATTCAGGAAGCGACCTCATTCCGCCGCACGTTGGTAAGTTTTACTGACGACGCAAAGCCCCAATCGCGGCATCTCCGCTCTACCCTCCCGCCTTTTTAGTCACACATGAAATTGCTCCGACACGATCTTCCCGTCCTTCACATCGTACACGCACAGCTCGGTCATATCCATGCGCCCCTGCCCTTTCATCGTCACATCGAGTCGCATCGTGCACGCAAACGAACTCCCCGCTACCACCGGATCGGAAACATTCAACGCGTGCATCGTCTCCACCATCTCCTCGAACTTTTTTCCCTTCGCCAGAATCGCGGTCAACCCCTTCGTCTCCTTCTCGAACGCCGGCGTCGCATACGGCTCGATACTCACCGCCTCCGCCGCGAACAACTCCTTCTGCGCCTCCTCAAACTTACCCTGCCGACACAGGACAACCAGACGCTCGGCGATTTTTTGCGTGCTCATAAGTTTTAAGGGGATGCGGCAGACAATTCGGTTAATCCGCCCGGCCACCGGACGGCGGCTCGCCTATCTTGAGCGAACCCATCCGAAACTCAACCGACGCCAGGAAATTGTACGCGTCCGCATCTCAGCTCACTTCGTCACATCCACCGCGCGCACCGTCCATTTCACCCGCCCGCCCAACGGATCCGTCCTTAACAAGAACGCTTCGCCCGCGCTCGCACCCGCCGCCGCACTCCTCTCCACCGTCACCGTCTTCACCTCATTCTCGTTCGGCAGACACACCAGCCCGCTCGCCGCCTTCGTCTCCTTATCCGCCGCGAAAACTCGCAGCTCGATCTTCGTCCAATCCATCTGCGCAGTCGATTGCGCGAGCCCGATGTGCGGCAACACCGTGCCGTCGCGCACGAGCATGATCACAGGAATTTCTCCCGCCTCTATCCGTTGCCAGCCGCGCTCGTACACACGCCCCGTCTGATAATCGATCCAGCGCCCGCCCGGCAGATAAACGTTCCGCGCCGTCGTCCCCGCTTCGAGCAGTGGCGCCACCAGCACGCTCGATCCAAACAGATACGCGTCATCCACCAGCCACGCCCCGGGATCGTCCGGATACTCGATAAAGAGCGCCCGCATCATCGGCAGCCCACGCTCCGACGAATCCTTCGCCTGCGCGTACACATACGGCATCAACCGGTACTTCAGCTCCGCCGCCTTCCGGAAATCATCCTCAAACGCCTGCCCATACTCCCACGGTTCGCGCGGCGGCGCTCCATGCGTGCGGCTGTGCGAGACCAGCATCCCAAACGGCATCCAGCGCCGGTAAAGCTCCGCCGACGGTTTCCCAAAAAACCCGCCGATGTCGTGACTCCAAAACGAAAACCCGCACACGCCCAGCGACAACCCGCCGCGCAGCGTTCCCGCCATCGCCGAGTCCGTGTTCGGCGTGTCGCCGCTCCAGTGGATCGGATAACGCTGGCTCCCCGCCCACGCCGCGCGCGCCCAGATGATGTCCTCGCCATTCGTCGCCCGCGTCACCTCCGCCACCACTTTCTGATAACGCAGCGGATAGAGATTGTGCTCATAAAATCCCGTGCTGCCCGACGCGTACAGCCCGTTCCCCGGCGCCGCCTCGCCGAAATCCACCTTGATCGCGCCCACGCCCATCTTCAGCAGCCCCGCGATATTTTCCCGATACCACGCGATCGCCGCCGGATTGGAAAAATCCAGCACCGCATCCTCCGTCGGCAGATTTCCCTTCGAATCCTTCACCGCCAGTCCGCGCGACACGATCTCGGGAAACAACCGGTTCTTCGGCACGAAATACGGCAGCTGCCAGAGCGACACCCGGAATCCATCCCGCTTCAAATCCGTGATCATCGACTGCGGATCGGTGAACCGCGTCGTCGAGAACCGATAGTCGCACTCCCAATCCGTCTCGAACCAGCCCGTATCCAGATGGATCACATCCGTCGGGATGCGATGCTCGCGCAACTTCGCCGCCACCTCGCGCACCTCCGCCTCGGCCTTGTACGTGATGCGGCTCATCCACAACCCAAACGACCACAACGGCGGCATCGCCGCGCGTCCCGTGAGTTCCGTGTACGCGCCGATCACGTCCTTCGGCTCGCCGAGAAAAACAAACAGATCCAGCTCATCGTCGCCGATCGTCAGCGCATTGCGCCCCGACTCCGTCGCCCCGAAGTCGCACGTTACCGGCGACGACGTGTGCATGAACATCCCGTACCCGCGGCTGCTCAGGAAAAACGGCACCGGCTTGTACATCTCCGGACTCTCCGCCCCGAGCACATCGTGCGTCCACAACACGAGCTTCTGCCCGCGCTTGTTCAACTCCGTGTAAGACTCGCCCCCGCCAAAAATCTTCTCCCCCGGCGCCAGCGAAAACACCGCCGCCACGCTCCGCGAATAATCCGACGCCCGCCGCACAAACGAAAACGGCAGCTCGCTCTTCTCCGTCAACGTCTGCGTGAGCAACTTCCCCGCCGCATCGCGGATCTCGATACGCCACGGCTTTTCGCGCAACGTCACCTCGCCCACCGCGCTCTTAAACGCCCACCCGCCCTCGATCTTCCGCGTTTCCCATGAACCATCGCGCTGCGGCTCGCGCACCAGCATCAGCGACTTCTCCCGCTCCGCCCGCGCCGTCGCACTCGTCGCCATCCGCAACCGGATCGTCCGCGGCGAGACAAACTCCAGCGAGAACGGCAGCTCCGGATCCACCGCGTACATCGTCGTCGGCCACTCATTCCCCGGCACCTTCTCGTAAGAGGCGCTGCCGTTGTTAAACGACATCCCCCACTGATACTTCGTCCGACGCCACTCCAGTTTCCCCGCGCCCGTCGCCGGATCAAACGCCGCCACATGATCCGCAATGAAGTACGAATTCGCGAAGTCCCGAAAATCCCGGCTCACATCCACCACCGAACTCAAGATCGGCTGCGACGTGACATCCGCCACCACCGGCAAAACGCCAGCCAGCGCCAGCGCGCCAAACTTAAACCAAAGACCAACACGCACAAAACCAGAGGAGCGGGGGTAACGCATCATTCATGCAAACAAAGGAGGCGCCAGAGCCGTTGTCTACGGCTTTCATCGAGCGAACAGATCAGTCAACACGACTTCGGTTGCCCTTCACTCGAATAGGAACACAAACGTCGGCGTTTTGAAATCCCCTGCTCCATGAAGCTTAACCCTGCAGATACCGAAGCACTCTTAGTCCGTTTGTTAAAAGAGAAAGATCACGGCGGTTACGGGTCATATGGGTACGACATCTACCTTCCCCACCTAATACTCGCCCATGCACAAAAAGAAAACGGACTGATCCGGAATCCAGATCATCCAGAAGTACGTGAAGTCCTACACGCCGTATGGCCTGCCGCTTGGGACCTATCTCGCCGAGGAATTTTGAGACCCGGTATAAATGCTTTCGGGGCGCAGTCTCTCAGTGATGGCTTGGGAAACGGATATTCAATCACTCCCTTCGGAGAAGAATGGCTTAGGGCTGATCGCAATGACTTCCTCCCTACGGAGCACGGGCGTTTTGGCCAGATGCTTGCTCCCTACAGAGAAAAATTCGGAGACGCTTTCCATGAACGCGGTCAAGAAGCCATGCGTTGCTATAGCGCCAATGCCTTTCTCGCCTGCTGCGTTTTATGTGGGGCGGCCGCGGAAGCGGTCCTACTGACAGCGGCGGCAAAGAAAATCGGCGAGGAAGAGGCCTTAAAGGAATACAAAGGGGCCACTGGACGATCGAAAATCGAAAACCGCTTATTCGGTCAGTCTAAACTTCGTGACGACGCTCGGTCTTACCTGCAGCTGCTGAACTATTGGCGTACAGATGGAGCGCATGGGAAGCCTTCAAAAATCGGCGAGAATGAAGCCTACACATCGCTAACCTTGCTTCTGCGATTCGTCATCTTCGTGACCGATAACTGGGATGAATTGACGGCCAGTCAGTAGCCCTAAGCCCGATAAATCTTTGGAGCATACCGCGCTCAACCGTACGTCGGCACCTGCGGCCAGCCCTTCGGTGAATCCTCCCAATCCTGCTGCCGTCCGAACAGCGTCGCTTCGAGCAGGCTGGTAACGTCCACCAGATGCTCCACGCCACGCGCGTACGTGGAGTAGGTGTGAAAGACGTCGGGACCGTTTTTCAAAAACACGCTCAAGCTGTGCGCTTCGCTCTCCTAGTCCGGCAGCCCCGCCGCGACTCGCTGATATCAGGAAGGAACCGGTCTTGAGCGGCTAGAAACAAGCAGTAACTTGTCTCCATGAATTACAGGGAGCGCATCACCTTTAACCCGGACCAATGCGGCGGACGGCCCTGCATTCGCGGGATGCGCATCCGGGTGAAAGATGTGCTCGACATGCTCGCTGCCGGAGCCTCCGAGGCCGTGATCCTCGAAAGCTATCCTTACCTGAAACGAGAAGACATCCAGGCCGCGCTACAGTACGCGGCAGCGCAGGTCTCAACTTGATTGATCATACCGCAGCCGGACAGTCGCCTGATAGAAGGGTTCACGAAACCCTCACGTCGTCCGCACCACCCCACCATCCACCCGCACCGCCGCGCCATTCGTCGCGTTCGCCAGCGGCGAGCAGAGAAACGCCACCGTGTTCGCCACTTCCTCCACCGTCGCGAAACGCTGAAGTAACGACGTCGGCCGCACGCTGCGGAAAAACTCTTTCTCGAAATCCTCCGGCGTCTGCTTCGCACCGCTCGCCAGCGTATTCACGAAATCAGTCACACCTTCGGACGCCGTCGGCCCGGGCAGCACCGCATTCACCGTCACACCCGTTCCCTTCGTGAGCCGCGCCAGCCCGTTCACCAGCGCGATCTCCGCCGCCTTCGTCATCCCGTAGTGAATCATCTCCTCGGGAATCTGCACGCCGCTCTCCGACGAGATAAATACCACCCGCCCCCAGTTCCGCTCCAGCATCCCCGGAAAAAACGCCCGCGTCAGCCGCACGCCCGACATCACGTTGACCTGATAAAACCGCTCCCAGTCCGCATCCGGAATCTCCGCGAACGCCTTCGGCTCAAAAATCCCCGCGTTGTTCACCAAAATATCCACCGCCCCCGCCTGCACCACCAGCGACGCGCAACCCGCCGCCGTGCTCAGATCCGCCGCGACGCCCCGCGCCGTCCCGCCGATCTTCCGCGCCGCTTCGTCGGCCGACTCTTTGCTGCGCCCATTGACGATCACGTTCGCCCCTTCAGCGGCGAGGACCCGGGCGATCGCGAAGCCGATACCCTTGGTCGATCCCGTGATGAGCGCCGTTTTGTTTTCCAGTTTCAGATTCATGCGAAGAGTCGTGTTCGGTGTGTGAAAGGCGCGCACCCTCCGCATCCAACCTCCGTCCGCAACTCGCCCACGCACATTCCCCACTCCACCCGCTCCTCGTTAACGTCTCATCCAGGAAACCGACCTCTTCCAAAAAAAATGCTGCCCGCGTTGTGGCCTCTCGCCCTCTGTGCCAGCGCTCTGTGTCCTCTGTGAAACCTGCCTTGATTAGAAAGGTCGGACACTCCCGCTAAGAACCCGCCCGCCTCGTCGTTGAAACATTGCCTCCCGGAAATCCCGTTCGCAACGTCCCCACCCGGCCGGACCAGAAACCCTTTTCAAGATTCGTCATGAACCTGAACCCACGCGCCTTGCTTGCCCTCGTCCTCTCGCTCGTCTTCACCGCCACGCTCTCCGCCGCCCCCCGCGACGCCGCTTGGAAACAAGTCGAGGAAGCCGCTGCCAAAGGTCTCCCCAAAACCGCCATCGAGCGCCTCGACCCCATCATCGTCTCCGCCCTCGCCGACAAAGCCTACGCCGAAGCCCTCAAAGCCATCGCTCAAAAAATCTCCCTCGAAGGCGGCATCCAAGGTGACAAAGCCGAGGAAAAAATCGCCCGCCTCGAAGCGGAGCTCGCCAAAGCTCCCGACGCCCTGAAGCCCCTGATGCAGGGCCTCCTCGCCCACTGGTACTGGCAGTACTTTCAGCAAAACCGCTGGCGCTTCCTCCAGCGCACCGAAACCGCCTCCGCCCCCGGCACCGACCTCCAGACCTGGGACCTCGCCCGCATCCTCGCCGAGATCGACCGACACTTCATCGCCTCCCTCGCCAACGACAAACTTCTCCAGGCGACTCCGATCTCCGAATACAACGACCTCCTCCAGCCCGGCAACGCCCCCGACGCCTACCGCCCCACGCTCTTCGACTTCCTCGCCTACGAAGCGCTCTCGTTCTACCAGACCGGCGAACACGCCGCCCGCACAGCCGAGGACGAATTCGAAATCACCGCCGATTCCCCGATCTTCGGCACCACCGCCGAATTCCTCGCCTGGCAGCTCCCGCCCGCCGACGGCTTCTCCCATAAACACAAAGCCATCGCGCTCTACCAGGCACTCCTTCGCTTCCACGCAAACGACAAAGACCGCTCCGCCTTCCTCGACGCCGACCTCGCCCGCCTCGACTACGCGAACAACGTCGCCACCGGCGAAGCCAAGACCGACCGCTACAAGGCCGCCCTTGAGAGCTTCATCGCCGACACCAAGCGCCACGAAATCTCCACCCGCGCCCTCGCCGCACTCGCCAATCAACTCAACAACGAGGGCGAGCCCGCCAAAGCCCGCGAACTCGCCCAACGCGGCATCGACGCCTTCCCGAAGAGCATCGGAGCCGCCCAGTGCTTCAACCTCATCCAGCAGATCGAAGCCCCATCCGCGCAGCTGAAAACCGAATCCGTCTGGAACGCCCCCTGGCCCACCCTCGACGTCACCTACCGCAACGTCACCCAAGTCTTCTTCCGCGCCATCCCCATCGATTTCGACGCCTACGTCACCAAGTCCCGCTGGAACTACGGCCACCGCAACGTCGAGTACGACGAACTCGCCGCCATCAAACCCGCCCTCGAATGGAGCGCGGATCTCCCCGCGACTACCGACTTCAAAGAGCGCACGGAAAAACTCTCCGCGCCCACCACCCTCAAACCCGGCTTCTATTTCATCGTCTCCAGCCACGACCGCAAATTCCGTACCGCCGACAACCAGATTGGCATCACCTCCGTCTGGGTCAGCGATCTGGCCCTCGTCCTCCGCCTTCGCAACGACCGCCCCGAGCAATCCGGCTTTATCCTTAACGCCCTCACCGGCGAACCCGTACCCGAGGCCACAATACGCTTCTGGAAGCGCAACCGCGAGGGCTGGATGAAACCCGTTTCCACCAAAACAAGCGACACCAACGGCCAGTTCACCTTCACCAGCGACGACCGCAGCCCGCTCGTAATTCTCGCCGAACACAACGGTCACGCCGTCGCCAGCGGCGCGGAGGTTTACACCCATCACTACATCGCCCCCGACCATCCGCAGCGGCAGACCGTCTTATTCACCGATCGCGCGATCTACCGCCCGGGCCAGACCATCTCCTACAAAGGCATCTCGATCCGCTACGAGCAAAGCGCTGCCAAATACGCCGCCGTCTCCAGCCAGAAAGTCACCGTCCTCTTCAAAGATCCCAACGGCCAGGAAATCGCCCGTGCCACCCACACCACCAACGACTACGGCTCCTTCCACGGCGTCTTCACCGCCCCGCGCGACCGCCTCATGGGCCACATGGTCATCGTCGACTCCGACGGCAACGGCAGCACCGGCCTCCGCGTCGAGGAGTACAAACGCCCCAAATTCCAGGTCACCCTCGATGCCCCCGCCGAGGCCGCGAAACTCGATGCTCCCGTCACGATCACCGGCAAAGCCACCGCCTACACCGGCGCCAGCATCGGCGGCGCAAAAGTGAAATGGCGCGTCGAGCGCCGCGTTCAGCTTCCTTACTGGTGCTGGTGGTTTCAACCGCCCGCCATCAAATCCATCGCCCACGGCACCGCCGTCACCGCCGACGACGGCACCTTCAAGATCGAGTTTCCCGCCACGCCCGACCGCGCCGTCCCGGAGAAAAACGAGCCCGTATTCGTTTTCCAAATCCACGCCGACGTGACCGACACCTCCGGCGAAACCCGCTCGCAAGACCGCTCCATCCGCAGCAGCTACACCGCCCTCCAGGCCACACTCTCCGCCGACGACTGGCAGACATCGCAAAAACCCGTCGAGCTCTCCATCTCCACCAGTTCCCTCGACAGCGATCCTCAAGCAGCCACTGGCACCATCACACTCCACGCGCTCAAACAGCCCGACAAAGTCCAGCGCGCCCCGCTCCAGCCCGAACGCCGCTGGTGGTATTTCCGCAACGACGAGCCCGCCGTCGATCCCACCAACCCCGACTCCTGGGAACTCGGCAAACGCGTCGCCCAACAATCATTCTCAACCGACACCACCGGCACCACGAAAGTCCCCGTCTCCCTGAAACCCGGCATCTACCGCGCCTCCGTCGAAACGAAAGACCGCTTCGGCAAACCCGTCACCGCCCGCCGCACCGTCAAAGTCCTCGATCCCTCCGCCGCCCGCTTCGGCATCAAAATCCCCAACGACCTCTCCGCGCCCGCCTGGTCCGCCCAGCCCGGCGAAAACTTCACCGCTCTCTGGGGCACCGGCTACGACCAGGGCCGCGCCTTCGTCGAACTCGAGTGCAACGGCAAACCCCTGAAGAGTTACTGGACGTCCGCCGGTCGCACGCAGTCGCTCATCGAACTGCCCGTCGCGGAAAACATGCGCGGCGGCTTCACCCTCCGCGTCACTTCCATCCGCGAAAACCGCGCGTACGTCCACGAACGAGTCATCAACGTCCCCTGGTCCGACAAACAGCTCTCGATTAAATGGGAACGCTTCCGCTCCAAACTCCTGCCCGGTGAAAAGGAAACCTGGACCGCGACGATCACCGGCCCCGACGCCAAGCGCGCCTCCGCCGAAATGGTCGCCGCTCTTTACGACTCCTCGCTCGACCAGTTCATGCCCCACAACTGGCCGCAAACATTCAACGTCTTCCGCAACGAGTACAGCCGCAGCCGCATCGAATTCCAAAATAGCCTCCACGATTTTCAGACGGACGATAATTGGGCCCGCCCTCAATGGCGGGCCGAAACATGGATCTACCGTTCATTCCCACACGCGCTCTTGGGTGGGGATGTGATCGAACTCCATTCATTCGTCGTCGAATCAGCAGGAGGAGGCGTACGTGCGCGCCAACAAGCGATGCTCGCCGCAAACCAACGAAAAGCTTCTCGGGAGGCAGAGGCTCCCGCCCCAGCCGCTGCGCTCATGCCAAGGGCCGATGGTATTCTAGCGGATGGTGGCTCGGCCGACATGAGCATTTCTGAATCAGCTTCTACGCAACCACAGCCCGACCTCTCCAAAGTCACCGCCCGCACCAACCTCAACGAAACCGCCTTCTTCTTCCCGCAACTCGTCTCGGACGACGACGGCTCCGTGAAGATGACCTTCACCATGCCCGAGGCCCTCACCGAGTGGAAACTCCTCGGCTTCGCGCACGACAAACAACTTCGCTCCGGCGCGATCACCGACAAAGTCGTCACCGCCAAAGACCTCATGGTGGAGCCCAATCCGCCCCGTTTCATGCGCGAGGGCGACACGCTCGAATTCACCGTCAAGGTCACCAACCAGAGCGACGCTCCGCAGACCGGCACCATCCGTCTCACCTTCACCGACGCCGCCACCCAGGCCTCCGTCGACGCCGCACTCGCCAATCAAAAGACCGAGCAACCCTTCGACATCCCCGCCAAACAATCGCGCAGCTACTCGTGGCGCATCGCGGTACCCGACAGCCTCGGCGTCCTAACCTACAAGGCCGTCGCCGCTTCCTCTACGCTTAGCGACGGCGAGGAAGGTTTCCTCCCCGTGCTCAGCCGCCGGATACTCGTCACCGAATCCCTCCCGCTCCCCATCCGCGGCAAGACGACGAAGAAGTTCTCCTTCGACAAACTCCGCCAGTCCGGCGCCTCCGACACCCTCCGCAGCCAGTCACTCACGGTGCAGATGACCTCGCAGCCCGCGTGGTACGCCGTCATGGCGCTGCCTTACCTGATGGAGTTCCCGCACGAGTGCAGCGAACAGGTCTTCAATCGCCTCTACGCAAACACGCTCGCCCGCCATATCGCCGCGTCCGATCCGAAAATCCGCCGCACCTTCGATCTCTGGAAAAACACGCCCGCCCTCGATTCGCCGCTGGAGAAAAACCAGGACGTGAAATCCGTCCTCATCGAGGAAACGCCCTGGCTCCGTCAGGCGAAGTCCGAGAACGAAGCCCGCCGCAACGTCGGCCTCCTCTTCGACGCCAATCGCCTCGACGAAGAAGCCTCCAGCACCCTCCGCAAACTCGCCGACCGCCAGCTCAGCGACGGCCTCTGGTCCTGGTTCCCCGGCGGCCGCCCGAGCGAATATATCAGCCTCTACATCGCGACCGGCTTCGGCCGCCTCCGTCACCTCGGCGTCGAGATCGACACCGCCGCCGCGATCAAATCCCTCAACGGCCTCGACGCGTGGATGAACGAAAATCACCGGCGCATCCTAAAAGACATGACAAAACCCGAGGAATACGTCCCGAGCTACCTCGACGCACTCTACCTCTACGGCCGCAGCTTCTTCCTCAAAGACCAGCCCATCGCCGACGCCCACCGCACCGCCGTAAATTTCTACCTCATACAGGCGCGCAAGTTCTGGCTCCGCGTCGCCAGCCGCCAAAGTCAGGCCCACCTCGCCCTCGCGCTCCAACGCTTCGACGACAAACCCACCGCGCTCGCCATCGCGAAATCGCTGAAGGAACGCAGCGTTTCCAACGAAGAACTCGGCATGTTCTGGCGCGACACCGAGCACAGCTGGTGGTGGTACCGCGCGCCTATCGAAACACAGGCACTCATGATCGAAGCCTTCGCCGAAGTCGCGAACGACCAGCAAGCCGTCGACGACTGCCAGGTCTGGCTCCTCAAACAAAAGCAGACTCAAAACTGGCGCACCACCAAGGCCACCGCCGACGCCATCTACAGCCTGCTCCTGCGCGGCAACAACCTGCTCGCGAGCGACGCCCTCGTCGAAGTCTCCCTCGGCGGCCAGACCATCAAACCCGCCAAGGTCGAGGCAGGCACCGGCTTCTACGAACAGCGTTTCTCCGGCGCCGAGACCAAGCCCGCCATGGGCGAAATCACCGTCAAGAAAACCGACGACGGCGTCTCCTGGGGCGCGGTCCACTGGCAGTACCTCGAAGACATCGCGAAAATCACGCCTCACACCGGCACGCCGCTCACGCTCAAGAAGACACTCTGGCTCAAGGAAAACACCTCCAAGGGCCCGGTCCTTAAACCTGTCTCTGGTCCGCTCGCCGTCGGCGACGAACTCGTGGTCCGCATCGAACTCCACACCGACCGCGACATGGAGTTCGTCCATCTGAAAGACCAGCGCGGTAGCGGTACCGAGCCCGTGAACGTCCTCAGCCGCTACCGCTATCAGGACGGCCTCGCCTACTACGAAAGCACGCGCGACACCGCCTCGCACTTCTTCATCGATTACCTGCCCAAGGGAACGTACGTATTCGAGTATTCGACACGCATCCAACTCCGCGGCCGCTACCAAAGCGGCATCGCCGAGATCCAGTGCATGTACGCCCCCGAATTCAACAGCCACTCCGAGAGCGTCGCACTGGAGATCAAGTAATCCGTTGGAGGCGCGACGCACTCGTCGCGCTTCCGCGTATCCACAAGCACGCAGCCACGAGCGCGCAGCGAGTGGAAGACGCACACGCAGCAGCTGAACCGTGATCAAAACCCATTCCCCAAACCGGCTCGCTGCGCGCTCGCCGCAACGATTCGGCTACACTCCGATTGATCGGCCCGCCGCCTTCTTCACGAGCGGCGCCACCTTCGTCCCCAACAACTCGATCGCCCGCATCAACTGCGCGTGCGTCAGCACTCGATTATCGAGCAGCACCGTGAGCCGCTGGATGCCGCCGAGCGATTCGCTCTCGCGGATGATCTTCTCCGCGACGGCCTCCGCGTCGCCCACCGCCAGCGCTCCCAGATGACTGCACTGCGCGTCGAACTGCGGCCGCGTTGGCTCCGGCCAGCCGCGCTCGCGCCCGATCTTTCCAAACGCGTCGCGATACGCCGGCCAGAACGTCTCCAGCGCATCCTTCGTCGTGTCCGCGAGAAACCCGATGTTGTGAATCCCGATGAAGCACTTCTCCGCCGGATGCCCCGCCTTCTTCCACGTCTGCCGGTACAAATCTACAAGAGGACGAAACGCCGACGGCTGCCCGCCGATGATCGCCACGATGAGCGGCAACCCAAGCATCGCCGCCCGCACCACCGACTGCGGCGTGCCGCCCACCCCGACATAAACCGGCAGCAACGGCGTCGCCGCCCGCGGATAAACGCCCTGCCCCGTCAGCGGCGCGCGATGTTTCCCTTTCCACGTCACCTTCGTCTGCGCGCGGATTTTCAAGAGCAGCTCCAGCTTCTCCGCCGCCAGCTCCTCGTAATCGTCGAGATCGAACCCAAAGAGCGGATACGATTCGATGAACGACCCGCGCCCCACAATGATCTCCGCCCGCCCGTTCGAAATCAGATCGAGCGTCGCGAACTGCTGATAAACGCGCACCGGATCGTCGGAGCTCAGCACCGTGACCGCGCTCGCGAGCTTGATGCGCTTTGTCCGCGCCGCCGCCGCCGCTAGCAAGACCGCCGGCGCCGACGCCACATAGTCCGGCCGGTGGTGTTCACCGACGCCAAACACATCGAGCCCGACTTGATCGGCCAGCTCGATCTGTTCCAGCAGTTCACGCACGCGCGCGACGTCACCGGTACTCCCGTCTTTCGACTGGTCCAGAGCAGTTGCGACAAAACTATCGACTCCGATTTCCATAATTAAAAAACCGGCGCGATCTCGCACCGGGGCACTTCGATATATTCAGATTTCCCCTTTTCGCCACTCGACTCACTGGGGCGCAATTCTCGCCAGCACACCCGCGCATCCATCCTCCAGTAAATCGAGGACATATTCGAAACCGTCCGCACCGCCGTAATACGGATCGGGCACCGCGTCCGCCTTCAGCCGCGTGCAATAATCCACAAACCGCCGCACCCGCGCGCGCTCAGCGTCCGTCTTCGCCAGCGCGAGCACGTTGCGCCGGTTCTCGTCATCCATCGTGAGGATCAGATCGAACGCCGCAAAGTCCGCCGCCGTAAACTGGCGCGCCCGGCTCACCAATTCGTATCCGCGTTTCAAAGCCGCCCGCCGCATGCGCGCATCCGGCAGTTCGCCCGCATGCATCCCGATCGTCCCCGCCGAAGCGATCTCCATACGGTCCGCCAGTCCGGCCTTCGTTACCAGCGCGCGCATCACACCTTCGCCCGCTGGCGAACGGCAGATGTTGCCCATGCACACAAAAAGGACACGAACCTTGGCGGCATTTTCCATCCGCCAAGGCCGCGTCATGGTCGGCGCACCGGCAAACTAATTTTGGCGCATCGTGCGCTTACAGAAACATCCCGCCCGAAGCTTCGACACGTTGCGCATTCACCCAGCGGCCTTCCTCCGAACAGAGAAAATCCACCACGCCGCCAATGTCGTCCGGCACACCGACGCGACCGAGCGCGATATTCGCCGACATGAACTCACGCACGCCCGGCCGCTCCAGCGCCTCCTTCGTGAAATCCGTCTCGATGATTCCGGGCGCCACCACGTTCGCGCTTATGCGGCGCGGCCCGAGTTCTTTCGCGAGATAACGCGTGAACACTTCGACCGCGCCCTTCATCGCCGCATACGCCGAGTAGCCAGGAACCGAAAACCGGGCCAGCCCTGTGGACGTATTCACGATCCGGCCACCATCGGCGAGCAACGGCAGCAGTGTCTGCGTGAGGAAGTACACGCCTTTCACGTGAACGTTCATGAGACTGTCGAAATCCGTCTCGGTCGTTTCGGCGAATGGCTTGTGGATGCCGATGCCCGCGTTGTTCACAAGAAAATCGAAACGCTCGCGTTGCCAGTGCGTGGCAAGCGCCGCCTTCAGCGACTTCGCGAAGGGCTCGAATGTTTTCGTGTCCGCAACGTCGATCGCCAGCGCCACCGCGCGCCGCCCGAGCGCCTCAATATCCGCGACGACCGCCTCGGCTTCGGTTTTACCGCTGCGATAGGTGACGACGATGTCAGCCCCGGAGCGCGCAAGTTTGAGGGCGATGTTGCGGCCAAGCCCACGGCTGCTGCCGGTGACGAGGGCGATCTTGTTTTCGTGTTTCATGGAGTGAGTTCCTTTGAGCGATTGAGTGACTGCGGATCAGTGAATGCTCGCGACCGGGCGAACGATGATCTCGTTCACATCCACGTCGGCCGGCTGTTCGATTGCATAGGCCACAGCACGCGCGATGGCGTCCGGCGTGAGCGCGACCTTGCGGAAGTCAGCCATCGCTTCGGCCGTGGCCTTCGACGTGATCGTGTCGGCCAGTTCCGACTCAACGACGCCAGGCGAGATGATCGTCACACGGATGTCCTGCGTCTCCTGGCGAAGCCCTTCGGAGATCGCGCGAACGGCAAACTTCGTTCCGCTATAAACCGCGCAGGTGGGCCACACGCGGTGGCCACCAATGGACGAGAGATTGATGATCTGTCCGCCCTTGCGCGCCGTCATGTGTGGGAGCACCGCCGCGATGCCATTGAGCACGCCTTTGATGTTCACGTCGATCATCCGGTTCCACTCGTCGATCTTAAGCTCGGCCAGCGGCGAGAGCGGCATGACGCCGGCGTTGTTAATGATGACGTCGATGCGCCCGTAGGTTTTGAGCGTGAAATCCGCGAACGCCTGCACGTCGTCGAGACGCGTGACATCGAGCGTGCGATACTCGGCAGTTCCGCCAGCCGCGCGAATTTCTGTCGCGAGCTTTTCGAGACGATCCGTGCGACGCGCACCAAGGACGACACGAGCGCCATGCGCGGCGAGATGACGGGCGGTGGCTTCGCCGATGCCGCTGCTGGCGCCGGTGATAAGGACGATTTTTTGAGCGAGGTAGGTCATGATGATAGAGGATTAGCTGTTGTGAGTTTTCGTTTTGGCATCGTTGGCCTCGCCGTTTCGAGCGGACCTCGGATGTCGTCTGGCAACGTCATGAGATTATCAGCAACGTGCCTCCGGCGAAATACCCGGTCCTCCGAGAGCCTTGCCTGATTCTCCGGCAACAAAGAGGGATGCTGTACATTTCTCCCGTTTCGTTGCCTGTTTCTCCATAGCACCATGGCGGCCAAAACCAAATCGCCCGTAGAATCCATCACCGTCACCAGCGCCGCGACCGCTCAAATGGCCACGCTGCTCAAGCCGCTCGCCCAGGGCCAGGGCTTCAGCCGCTCGCTCCTGCCCGGCGTACGTTTCATGCGCTCCACGCAGCACGTCTCGCGCAGCCCTATCGCCTACGAACCGAGCATCGTCATCGTCGCCCAAGGCCGCAAATCCGGCTATCTCGGAGACCGACGGTTCGTGTACGACGCCAATAACTACCTCGTGCTCACCGTACCGATGCCGTTCGAATGCGAGACCTTCGGTTCGCCCGACGAACCGTTTCTAGGTCTCGCCGTCAGCATCACGCCCGCGCTCGTCGCCGAATTGCTGATGCAGCTCGATCATCGCACACCCGCAGCCGACGAAGCCCCTCGCGCCATCGAGTCCACCACTCTCGACGCCGGTCTTGGCGGCGCGGCCGTGCGCCTCCTCGAATGCCTGAACTACCCCAACGACGCCCGCATACTCGGTCCGCAGATCGTGCGCGAAATCACCTACCGCGTTTTGCTCGGCAAACTCGGCGTCAACCTGCGCGCGCTCGCCGCTCCGCACAGCCACTTCGGCCAGATCACCCGGATCGTCAGCCGCATCCACGCCGACTGCGCCCACCCGTTCGACATGGAAACGCTCGCGCGTGAGGCCGGCATGAGCGTCTCGACCTTTCACGCGCATTTCAAAACCGTCACCGCGTCGTCGCCGCTCCAATACATCAAAAGCGTCCGCCTCCACAAAGCGCGCCTCATGATGGTCCACGAACGCGCCAGCGCCGCCGAGGCCGCCGGACAGGTCGGCTACGAAAGCCCCTCGCAGTTCAGCCGCGAGTTCAAACGCCTCTTCGGCGAATCCCCCGCCGCCGAAGCCACCCGCGTCCGCGAAAGCCTCATCAACCTCGCCTGAGCATGACCAATCCCGCAAGTCGGGGCCTGTAAGGAAACGCGCCGAGATGATTCTAACTCCGCGTAACCCACTTCATCACCCCCTTCCTCCTCGCATGACCTTTCTCTCAAAAATCGCGGCTCTGCTCGCCGGAACCTTCCTCGCGAGCACCGCCTTGTTCGCGGCACCACTCACTGAATCCGATCTGAAACAGCACGTCGCCACCCTCGTAGAAAACAAAACGCTTCAGGCCGTCTCCCTAGGCATCATCCAGCCTGGAAACAGCAGCGCCATTACCGCGCACGCCGGGGGCCTATCCACCGCCAAAGCCGTCCCGCCCGACGACCGCACCCTCTACGAGATCGGCTCCATCACCAAAGTCTTCACCGCTCTGCTGCTCGCCGACGCCGTCGTCCGGGGCGAAGTCACGCTCGACACGCCCATCGCCCGTCTGCTCCCCGCCGACGTCGCCCTGCCAGACAACGCCGGCGAACGCATCACGCTCCTCATGCTCGCCACGCACACCTCGGGCCTGCCCCGCATCCCGGCGGAAATTTCGGCGATCAACTTCACCAATCCCTACGCCGCTTACGACGAGAGCGATCTCTGGAAAACGCTCCGCCGCGTGAAGCTCGATTTCGAGCCGGGCACCAAAGCCGGTTACAGCAATCTCGCCGCCGGCCTCCTCGGCACTTTGCTCGCTCGAAACGCAGGCACCACCTACGAGCAACTGCTTCTCACGCGCATCGCACAACCGCTCGGCATGACCGACACCGTTCTCACACCTTCCGAAGAGCAGCGCACTCGTTTCGCCCCGGCCTTCACCTCCGCCGGATTGCCCTGGAGCCACTGGGAATTCCAATCGCTCGCCGGCGCCGGCGGCATCCGCTCGACCACCGCCGACATGATGCGTTTCGCCGCCGCTATGCTCCACCCTGCGGATACACCCGCTCCGCTAGCCAAAGCCATCGAGCTCGCTTGGGAACGCCAGTCGCTGACCGCCACCTTCGTCCCCGGCGGGCAAGCGCTCGGCTGGATGCTCGCCGGGGACGGAAAAACCCGCTGGCACAACGGCATGACCGGCGGCTTTCACTCGGCGCTCTTCATCAATCGCGAACTCGGCGCTGCCTCGCTGCTCCTGGCCAATCGCTCCAACCCCGCCGGCACCGGCCTCGCGGAAAGCCTCTTCCGCCGCGCCGCCGGCATTCCCGAACGCCCCATGCCCAACAAAGATCGCGCCGAGGTAGCGCTCACCGAAGCGCAGCTCGACCGTTGCACCGGCACCTTCCGCATCACTCCGAAATTCGCTCTGACGTTCGAGCGGCAGAACCTCGCACTCGTACTCACGCCCACCGGGCAGCCCGCCGACCGCTTGTACGCCGCATCGCCGGAAACGTTTTTCTCCCGACGGGTCGCCGCCGACATCGTCTTCGAGTTCCCCTCCGACGGCGGGCCGGCCACAGCCCTTACCTTGAAACAAAATGGCCGGGAAGCGCGGGCGGTCCGGGAGTAAACGCACCCGCAATCGGGCGGGAACTGTCCGCAGCAAACGCGATTGCTCGAATCGCTCTGCGGGCAATCGTCGCCACATGTTATTCCCCCGCCCCGCACGCCTCGTCGTTTCACTGCTCTGCCTCGCACTTCTCCCCCTCTCACTCTCCGCCGCCCCGCTTCGCGTTCTGTACTTCACGAAGTCATCCGGCTTCGAACATAGCGTCGTCAAACGCACCGACGGCCAGCCCAGCTACTCCGAACGCGTGCTCACGAAGCTGGGCAAACAACACGACCTCGCCTTCACGTTTAGCAAAGACGGCAGCCTCTTCACCGCCGACTACCTCGCCAACTTCGACGTACTCCTCTTCTACACGAGCGGCGATCTTCTGAGCGTCGGCACCGACGGCCAGCCCGCGATGACCCTGGACGGTAAGCAGGCGCTGCTCGATGCGATCGCGGTGGGCAAAGGCTTCGTCGGACTGCATAGTTGCAGCGACACGTTTCACACCGGCGAAAAAGCCGGCGTTGCCCAGGCCGACCGCCTGATGCGTTTCCGCAATCACGGCGACGCCTCCGATCCGTTCATCAAGATGCTCGGCGGCGAATTCATCCGTCACGGCCCGCAGCAAACGGCCGTCGCCCGGGTGACCTCGCATAAATTTCCCGGCATGGAGTCACTTGGCGCCGAACTGCGCCTGCACGAAGAGTGGTATTCACTAAAAGAATTCGCCCCCGATCTGCACGCGCTACTCGTACTCGAAACCGTCGGCATGACCGGCTCCGACTACCAGCGCCCGCCCTTCCCCATCGCCTGGGCGCGCAGCCACGGAAACGGCCGCGTCGTCTTCAACGCCCTCGGGCACCGCGAGGATGTCTGGGACAACCCGCAGTTCCAAGCCATGGTCCTCGGCGCGCTCCTCTGGTCGGGCAAACGCCTCGACGCCGACATCGCCCCCAATCTTTCCCGCGTCGCGCCAGCCCACGCCACGCTTCCGCCACCACCGCCAGAGAAAACATAACCTGATGCGTCTCCCGCCCTCGCTCGACTGCGGCAGACACAAAAAAGCCGCGGCAAACATCGCGTTCACCACGGCTGAAATCGAATGCGCTCTAACCGGCGCGGCGGCTCGTCACTTCTTCAACGAGGCACAGAACTTCGCGAGCCGCGCCACACCCTTCGCGAGGATATCGTCGCTCGTCGCGTAGCTGAGGCGCAGATAACCTTCGGCGCCAAACGCGCTGCCGAAGACCGCCGCGACTTTCTCCTGCTCGAGGAGCTTCGCGCAAAACTCCTGATCCTTCAGACCGAAGCTGGAGATGTTCGGGAAAAGATAAAACGCACCTTGCGAAAGCACGCAGGTGATGCCCGGGATCTTGGTAAGTTCCGCGTGCAGGAATTTCCGGCGGCGATCGAAGGCCGTCATCATCACCTTCAGCGCGGCTGCCGTCTTTTCCTTTTCCTTGAGCGCCGCGAGTGCGCCGTACTGGGCGAAGGTCGTGGCGTTGCTCGATTGCTGGCTTTGGATTTCCGCGCAGGCCTTCGCGATCGGCGCGGGCGCGACGAGCGTGCCAAGGCGCCAGCCGGTCATCGCGTAAGTCTTCGAAAAACCGGCGACGATGATCGTGCGCGCTTCCGCTTCTTTGGAGAGCGTGGCCACACAGGTCGGGGCCACACCGTCGTACACGAGATGTTCGTACATCTCGTCGGAGAGGATGTAGAGATTGTGCTTCACCGCCACGGCCACGAGCGCCTCAAGCTGCGCGCGCGAATAAACCGCTCCAGACGGATTGGAGGGGGAGTTGAGCACCACCAGCTTCGTCTTCGGAGTGATCGCCGCTTCGAGCATCTCAGGCGTGAGCAGGAAGCCGGTCTTGTCGTCAGCGAGAACGACCTTCGGCGTCGCACCCGCGAGCTTCACCATTTCGGGATAGCTCACCCAGTACGGAGCCGGGATGATCACTTCATCACCCGGCGAGCAGGTCGCCATGATCGCGAGGTAGCACGAAAACTTTCCGCCGGGGGAAACAACGACCTGCGCGGGCGCGACCTTCAGGCCGTACTCGGCGAGATAACGGTCGGCCACCGCCTGGCGCAGCGGCTCGATGCCGGGCGTGGGCGCGTACTTGGTTTTGCCGCCTTTGAGCGCCGCGATGCACGCCTCCTTGATGTGCTCCGGCGTATCGAAATCGGGTTCGCCAGCGGCGAAGTTCAGGACGTCTTCGCCTGCGGCGAGGAGAGCCTTTGCCTTCGCGTCAACGGCGAGGGTCGGTGATGGGGCGATGTTCTGTGCCCAGGTGGATAGTGGCCGGGGGGAGGTGCTCATGCAAAAGGGCGCCGACTAAAAGTCCGCGCCCTGAAAAGGGCAAGCGCGCCGTGTGCGGGCGCGCTTGCTAAAGTGACGGGCCTGAAAACGAAGCTGGATATGCGGGCGGCCCGGTGCCCGCAACAGTCGGTGAGATCGTTACTTTTTCTTCGCAGCCTTCTTGGCTTCGAGCGAATCGATCGCGACGCGAAGCAGTTCGCCTACGCTGACGCTCTTCTTTTTGGCGACCTTGGTGAGCTTCGTTTTGATGTCGGCCGGCAAGCGGACCGAGATCTGGCGGTGCTCTTCGGCAGACGCTTCGTACTTTTCGAAGTTAAACTCCGAGATGGCGAGGCGGACGACTTCGCTGGCGGACTTCAGACCGAGCTTCTTCTGATTGCTGGCAAGTTTGCCGATCAAAGAAACAGGCAGATCGAACGTGAGGGGGGCAGGGGCATTTGTGTTTTTCTTAGCCATGGCTGGTTGGTTTTCTCTCGACCGTTGGGTTGCTTGTCTTGGTGAAGACATTACAGCAATGCGGAGCCACCCCGTGCGGGGCAACACGATTTTTGCACGATATGCGCCGTTGACTCATTTGGATACGAAGCGGAATTTCCGCCGTCCCCTCCCCCAACCCTAGCCCGCCCTTCCTCATGGCCAAAGTTACCATCGAGAATCTCGTCAAAACCTACCCCGAAAAAAACGGCTCCGGGATCACTGCGGTTAACAAGATCAACCTCACTATCGAGGACCGGGAATTCATGGTGCTGGTCGGCCCCTCCGGCTGCGGAAAGTCCACCACCCTCCGCATGATCGCCGGCTTGGAGGAGATCTCCGGCGGCACCATTTCCATCGACGGCAAGGTCGTTAACGATGTCCTCCCCCGCGACCGCGACATCGCCATGGTTTTCCAAAACTACGCGCTCTACCCCCACATGAGCGTGTACGAAAACATGGCCTTCGGCCTGAAGCTCCGAAAATTCCCCAAGGCCGAAATCGACGCCCGCGTCCGCGAAGCCTCCGCCATGCTGGGCCTCGACGCCTACCTCGACCGCAAGCCCAAAGCCCTCTCCGGCGGCCAGCGCCAGCGCGTCGCCGTCGGCCGCGCCATCGTCCGCAAACCCAAGGTTTTCCTCTTCGACGAACCGCTCTCCAATCTCGACGCCAAGATGCGCGTCTCCACCCGCACCGAGATCTCGAAGCTCCACGCCCGCCTCGGCGCGACGATGATCTACGTCACCCACGACCAGACCGAGGCCATGACCATGGGCGACCGCATCTGCGTCATGAAAGACGGTAATATCATGCAGGTCGCCGAGCCCCTGGAACTCTACAACAACCCCAAAAACCTCTTCGTCGCCGGCTTCATCGGCAGCCCGCAGATGAACCTCTTCAAAGGCACCATCCGCCGCGCCGCCGACACACTCGTCTTCACCGAAGACAACGCCAACGCCGTAACCGCCCCGGTCTCCTTCACCCTCGACGCCCGCCTCTCCGCCAAAGCCGCCGCCCACGTGGGAAAACCCGTCGTCCTCGGCATCCGCCCCGAAAACGTCCAGACCGCCCAATCCGTCGCCAACCCCGCCGCTACCGCCGACGTGAAAGTCGAGGTCTCCGAACCGATGGGGTCCGAAACGTATTTGTATCTCCACTCCGGCGCCACCGCCTTCATCGCACGCGTCGCCCCGACCGACCACTACGAAGCCGGTCAGCACGTCAAACTCGTCTTCGACATCTCCAAGGCCCACCTCTTCGACGCCACCACCGAACAGGCGCTGTGAGCGTGAACTTGCCGAGGTAGGGCGCGTTGTCCCTAACGCGCCGGAGCGACATCGAAGACCAGTGGAAGACCAGCTAAACCCAGAATCTCTTCGCCTCCGACCTTCGCGTCTTTGCGTCTTCGCGCTTTAACCAACTGCCAATCGGCACGCACCGCTCACTCCAGCGTAAACTCCCCCTGCGCCTTCGCCACGCTCGCACCGAGAAACACGCCGTACCGCTCGATCCAGTCGTCGAGTTTATCGAGATAATACTGCGGATCGTACGGCGCGCCCGCCGCATCGTACAACGCCACCGGCTTCGCCCGCTGCCAGTCGCTCGTCTTCCCCTTCGCCTTCGCCGTGATGTAGTACGCGACGCGTTCGCCCATGCGCGGACGCGTCGCGAGCTGGAGCGCCGCCTCCGCCGACGCCCGCCTCGGCTTCCCGCCTTCCGCGATGAATCGCTCGTACGCGTCCGGGTTCATGCTGAGCACTTCCGACTTCGCCAGCTCCGCGACCGACGCCGAGCGCTCTCCGATCCGCTTCCGAAAATCCTCCACCAACACCAGCGGCGATTCCGTCTCCGCCCCGACGAGAAACCGGATCAACCGGTCGCTGATCTTCTTCAAATACGGCTCGATCCCGCGCGACCTCAGCGCCGATCCGCGAATCGTCAGCTTCTCGCCGTCGTAGAGCGCATAGTTCTTCGCCTTATAGCAAAACATCGCCGCGTAGCGCCCGTCGTATTCCAGCTCGATCCCCTTCGGCAGCACCGCCTCGACCTTCGCCAGCAATTCCTCCGGCCGGTCGAAAAACGCCGCCGACGACAGGTAAATTCCATCCGTATCCGCTTCCAGGATCGTGCAGCCGTGCTTGGCAAACTCGTCGATCAACGCCTGCAACAACTCCCGCCCGCGCCTCGTGACTTCCGCCGCGAGCTCGCCATCGCCGAAACGCGCATTCGCGAACCCCAGATAGCCATAGAACGAGTTGATCAGGATTTTGAAGTTCGTCTGCCGCGCCTGATATTCCGCGCGCAACTCCTCCGTCTCCGCCGTCCGCGCCAGCTGCTTGAACTTCAACCGATACTCCCGCAACCGGCTCAGCAGCGGGATGAACACACCCAGCGAATCGTTGCGCGGATTCCTCCCGATCTGGAGCAACAGGCTCGGATAAAGCGACGCCACGTCGAAGTGCAGCACGTGTTTGAAAACGCCTTCCTTGAAACTCCGCGTGTACCCGCCCTCGAACGGCGCGACCTCCGCCGGCGACGGACAACTCTGCCGCGCGTGATAATACTCCTCCAGAAACAGCAGATCGATCTTCGCCGTCGTCCCGCGCAGTGTCGCATCCTGAAGCAGGATCGGAAACGTTTTCGCCTGCTCGAAATACGTCGGCAGCAGCAGATCCGCGATCCCCTTCGTCTCCCGCAAATCGTCCGCCAGATACGCCAGAAACCTCTCCCGGTCCTGCTCGAACGCTGCGTGAATTTTGTCGCCCGCCAGATACGTGCGCCCGCCGCTATCCGCCGCGTCCTCGCTCGTGATCCCAAAATAAACCGCCACGTCCTTCAGCCCGTACGAGGTCATCTCCCGCGTCGTGATGTCGTACATCTGCACGAGCAGATACGTGTCGATCACCGTCCGCCCCGGAAGATCGCAGCGCGGGAAATCCACCCAGCGCTCCGCCACCTTCAGGCGGCTGTTACGAAATGTCGCCTTCTGGCCGAAGCGCCCCCACGCGCACGGCACCTTGAGCCGCTTCGCCCGCTGCCGCAGATAATCGAGATCGAACTTAAACAAGTTGTGTCCCTCGATCGTATCCGGATCTTCCACTCGCAGGGTGTCGTTGAATTCCAACAACAGCTTCCGCTCCGCCTCGTCCGTCATCGCCTCCAGCACCAGCAGCCGTTGCCGCGCGCCGAACTGAAGCCCGATCGCCAGCACCCGATCCCCGGCCTTCGAAGCATCGCTGAAAACACCTTCCGCCTCCGACGCCGTCTCGATGTCGAGCTGACACCGCCGGACCTGAGCAAAACTCATCTCGCGAAAAAGCCGCTCGCGCCGTTGCAGGAGGAACTGGTTCTCCAACGGCTTCACCGCATCCGCCGACACCCCCACCGTCTTCAGCAGCGCCGAAAAACTGTCGAAAGCCTCCAGCGTCCCCGCATGAGCCAGATGCCGGTAAACGCCCTCCCCGTTTAACTCCGCAACCTCGACTCCCGCCACCGCCACATCCGCCGGGGGATCGGTGAACCACAAAAACGGCTTCAGCGCCTCGACGCGTTCTTCTCTCCCGCCGTCGGCCTTCGCCACGGAGATGTGCGCTCGGCCGTCATCATCGATCCAGAGGCCGCAAATCAAACCATCCATGACTGCGGCGCTCGATCCCGGTTACTTGCCCGGCTGGAAATAAACCATCGCCACCGCCACCGCCAGCAACACGACCGAGATCGTGGCAAACGTGCCCGCTTTTTCGCGACGGCGATACGCCATGCCCGCGAATCCCGCGAAGCCCAGCCAGCACACGAGTTTCACGATGATCCAGACCAGCGGCGCGAAGCCGTAGATCGACTGCCACATGCGGATGCCCGTCACCAGGATCAGCAGGTTCGCGATGCCGGTGATGATCATCACCTTCTTCTTCGTTTCCTGCGCCGGACCGGCAAACGCGTAGAACGTATACGCCGCGAGCAGCAGCACGCTGAAAACGTGGAGGAAATGAAGAGCCTGGTATTCCATGTGTGTGGTCGTTGAAGAAAGAAAAAGTTGATCCTCCGCCTGTGCCGTGCGCCCAAAGGCTCTAGTCCTTTTTAGGTTAAGGTGGGCGCCTCCCCCGCAGCGTCTGCTTTCCGATTTACGGCCTAGCATCTTCCACGGCGGGCTCAGCTCCCGGAATAAAACAAAGGCAAAGAGCGGTTATTAAGACACCTCGTACACTGCAGAGGATCAGCGGCCCACCGTAGGTCGCGAAACGCCTCCGTCAAACGCGAAGACAGGGTTTTCTCGCAGATCGTTTTTCCGAGTACGGAACTCGGAACGGCACTTAGTAAGTGCCGCTCCTTCATCGCTCAAAATCCACCGGGCCCGTAAGGTCTTTCTTACAGCCCTGCCCCGTTCGTCCGGATCACTTCGCGATACCACGCAAACGAATCCTTCGGCGTCCGCTTCTGCGTCTGGTAATCCACATGCACCAGCCCGAAGCGGTCCTTGTAACCTTCCATCCACTCGAAGTTGTCCAGAATCGACCAATAGAAATACCCGTCCACCGGCACGCCCTCCTCGACCGCTTTCTTAATCGCGCCGAGATACCGCGCCATGAAATCGATGCGCTGCGGATCGTGCACCGCTCCGTCGAGATGCACGAAGTCGGTATTGCAGTAGCCGTTCTCCGAAAACACCAGCGGCAACCCATACCGCTCCGTCTGAAACTTCGCCGCCCAGTAAGGCGCTGCCGGCGCGATATTGAGCCAGGGCAACGTGCCGCGCGGATTACCGATACCCCAACCTCCGGGAAGTTTCTCCGGATTGCCCTTCGCGTCCGCCCGGACTTTCCAACCCGAGTAACAATTGTACGCGAGAAAATCGATCTTCTGCGAAATCAACCTCATGTCCGCCGCCGTGATCGCCGGCAGATCTTTCTCGAAAGCCTTCAATCCTTCCTCCGGATATTTCCCGAACATCACCGGATCGGCCCACCACGAGAGATTCCACATGCCGCGCTCCGTGCTCGCGAAATAATCCTTTCGCGCCGCCTCGATATCGCGCTTCGAGTCCGTCGCCGGGATGCGCTCGCGACCCGTGTGCGCGATGGAGATTTTCACTTTGCCCGCGCAGCCCGCGCGCAACGCCTGCACGCCACGCCCGTGCGCCATCAGCAGGTGATGCGCGCCTTTCAGGCACTCGGCGAACGACAGCTTCAGCCCCGGTGCAAACATGCCTTCGTGATAACCAAGTCCCATGATCACCGGCGGCTCGTTAAACGTCATCCAATGCTTCACGCGATCGCCGAGTTTCGCCGCCACGATCGCCGAATAGTCGGCAAACCATTCGACGAAATCCCGGTTCACAAAACCACCGCGCTCCTGCAGCGCCTGCGGCAGATCCCAGTGGAACAAGGTCACCCACGGCGTCACACCCGCTTCGAGCAAACCGTCGATCAGTTTGTCGTAGAACGCCAGCCCCTTGGCATTCGGCTTCCCCGTGCCCGCCGGCTGAATACGCGGCCAGGCAACCGACATCCGGTACGCGTGCATCCCAAGCTGTTTCATCAGACCCACGTCTTCGCGCCAGCGGTGATAATGATCGCACGCCACGTCCCCCGTGTGGCCTTCGAACACTTTGCCCGGCTGATGCGAAAACACGTCCCACACGGACGGCGCGCGACCGTCAACGGCGGCGGCACCTTCAATTTGATAAGCGGCGGCGGCGGCGCCCCACGTGAAGTTTTTCGGGAATGGCATGGCTGGAAAAATCGAATGTCCGGTCGCGAAGGGCGAAATCTACGCCACGCGAATCAGTAGAGCACCCGCCGGATGCAGGTGCTGTTCTCTCCGCAAACCGACGCATCGCTTCGGGCGAAACTCATTTCGTGAGTCCGAGGAAGTTCACGACCCACGTGTTGATCGCCTCCCATTGCTCGGGCGTGTAATCGTGCGCGAGTTGCAGCGTGAGCCCGAGCGTCTTCGGCGCGGCAATTACATTGTAAGCAGCGTAAACCGACGTCGGCGGACAGACATCGTCGTTATAGCCCCAGTTGTAGAACCCCGGCACCTTCACGCGGCGCGCGAAGTTCACGGTGTCGTAGTAGCGCGCCACCGAGATTTTTTCGGGCGTCGCCATCGCCGGCATTTCACCACCCCAGGAACGAAACGGATGCGGCCAGCCGCCCGCGCGTCCGTGCAGCGGTCCCGAGAGATCGCACATCGCCGGATGCGTCACCGCGATGCCCGTCACTCGCGGATCGAGCGCCGCCGTGGCGATGCTCAAGTAACCGCCCTGGCTCGCGCCCATCACGAGCAGGTCCTTGCCGTTCCAGTTGTCGCGCGACGCCAGAAAATCGTTCGCGCGAATGCAGCTCAGATTCACACGGCGAAAATAAAAACGCTCCCGGTCATCGAGCCCGTTAAACCAGTACCCGTTGAGCGCTCCCGCGAGCAACTGGTCGTACACTTCCTGGCCAAGGTTCACCGGGATTCCGTGGATGCCGATCTCCAGCACGATCGCGCCGCGCGCCGCCAGATCCTTGTCGCCGGCATAAGGCCGCACGCCCGCGCCCGGGACTTTGAGCACCGCCGGATATTTTCCCGGTTTCTTCGGCTCGCACAAAATACCATACACCCGCGCCGGCGCCGTCCACGCCTCGCCCACCGTCCGGATGCTCACGTGATAAACATTCACGTCGCCCGTGCTCTGCTCTGGAAGCAGCGTCATGCGCGCATCGAGCGGGATCTTCGCCAACTCGTCTTTTCCCTTCCCCCAAAACGCGTCGAAATCCTCCGGGTCCGTCTGCGTCGGCTGGATCTTCTCCGGCGAAAACGCCGCCGTCGCCGCTCCCTTGTAAGTCTTCCCCGCGATCTCCGTCGAAACCGAGCAGCGCAAAAACCCGGGCTGCGTCATCGTGCCGCCATCGATCACCAATCCGTCCAGCGGCACCGCGGCTGTCTGCGTGGCCAAAGGCTGTAACTCGGGACCGACCGTGTAGCTCACGGTGGCGTTATCGACCGGCGTGTTATCCGCCGTGACCGTGACGCGAAATTTTGCCGGCGCTCCAGTCACGTAAGTCCAGTCACGATGATCCGGCGCGACGCGCACCTGCACTGTCGCGATACGCAGCGCCACTTGCGGAGGCACCGGCGCGATGGGCGTTGCAGCGTGAACAAGCATGGCGGTCGCCAGGGCAAATCCGGCGGAGGCAAGGATGCGGGCAGTAGTCATGTGTGGGGTAACGAAAACGAAAATCACGCAAAGTCACAGTCGCGTGGTAGAGATCGGTGGAACTCCGATGCTAGCGACGAACCGCTTCGTCCGACATGATTTTGGTTCCCGGTCTCTTGAGACTTATTACCCACGCGCGCCCGTCCGGTCCCGGACCGGCACTTAGCAAGTGCCGTCCTTCGCCTCCATCGCTAACACTCGCAATCCACTCGACCGCTCACGTCGTTTGCGAGCGCGTCGCGAGCGCCTTCTTCAGGGACTTGCCCAGATCCCCCACCCGAAACGGCTTTGAAAGATAACCGCGGAAACCCAACCCGATCAGCTCCGCCGCCAGCTCTTCGCTGTCATAACCCGTGCACGCGATCGCGCAGATATCCGGATCGAGTGCGCGCAATTCGCGGAAGGTTTCCTCGCCGCCCATTCCGCCCACGACCGTGAGATCGAGAACGATCGCGTCGTACGGACGCCCGATATTCAGGTAGCGCCGGTAGAGTGCGATGGCCTCCTCGCCGTTGCGGGCTGTGTCGTACTTATAATCGAGACTGCCAAGCATCCCTCCCGCGAGGCGGCAGATATCCGCATCGTCATCCATAAGCAGGATACGCCCCGTTCCGAAACGCAGCGCAGGCGTATGACGCGTCTCCGAAGTTTCCACCGTCTTCGGAGCCTGCGGCAGGAGAATGATAAACTGCGTCCCTTCGTTCTCCGCCGAGTGCACCCGCACTTCACCACCGTGGCGCAGCACGATGTTCCGCACCGTCGGCAGACCAAGACCTGTGCCGTTTTTCTTCGTCGTGAAGAACGGCTCGAAAATGCGCTCCAGCACATCGGCCGGGATGCCCGAGCCGTTGTCGCTCACCGAAAACTCGACGTACTCGCCCGCCGGCAGCGCCATACCCTCGTCCTCCACCACCGTCGTCACACCCGCCCGGAGCAGGATGCGCCCGCCGTGCAGCGGCAGCGCCTGGAGTGCGTTGATGATCAGGTTCTGGAAAACCTGGAGCATCTGCCCGCGATCCACCGACAACTGCGGCAGCGTTTCCTCGGCCTCGATACGGATCTCGGCATTCGCCCCCGCATGGGCCAGCCGGACCGCATCGCGCAAAATCTCCACCGGCGCGATCGTCTGCCGCGCCGCCGAACCGGAACCGCCCTTCGCGACAGCAAGCAACTGCTTCGTCAACGCCTTCGCCGCCATGCACGCGCGTTCGCTATCGGGGAGGAAAGTCGGATCGCGATTGTCCTTCGCATGCGAGATCCCGCCGAGGATCGTGGTGAGCAGGTTGTTGAAATCGTGCGCCAGTCCGCCCGCAACCACACCCAGCGTTTCGAGGCGGTTGGTTTTCAACAACTCTTCCGGCGTCAGCGTCATTTCCTCCGGATCGCGAAACACCAGCACCAGCCCCGCGATGCCGCCTTCCGGCGTCCACACCTGCCGGATAGACCAGACGATCGGCCGCGCATTTTCCGCCGTGGTGGAAATGAGCGCGTGGTCGATGCACAGCGGCGGATGCACCGCGCCGTTGAGCGCGCCATCGAGCGCATCCGGCGCGGGCTGGCCGGTCTCGCGGCTGACCAGCGCGAACACTTCGCTGACATGGCGCGAGCGCGCCGTATCGAGCGGCTGGCCGGTGAGCCGCTGGGCGTTCGCGTTCAGATAAACCACACGCCCCCGCTGGTCCGCGATGATCAACCCTTCGCTGAGCGCATCGAGCGCGTCGCCGATCAGCGACGGCGGTATCGGATTGTCCGAGATTGCGTCGAGACTGCCCGGCAACGCACAGCAGAACCCGACCACGCGCAGCAACTCGCCCGTGCGCGAAAGCTGCCGGTGCACACCGATGAGCGCAGGCACCGCCCGCCCTTCCGGCCCGCGCAGGCGCACGACATCCACGTACGCGTCCTTGCCAGGCGCTGGAGCGAGAAAAAATGCCTTCGCCCCTTTTGCCGCCTCGGCCGGTGGCAGCGCCGCAAGAAACGACGCCAGCCCATCCAACCCCTCCGGCTCGAAGCCGCCCGCCAGCCGCCGCCACGCAGGCGAGAACCAGTGACGATGCGTCGTGAAATCCAAATCGAAAGCCGCCATGCAGCCATCGTCGGTCAACCGATGAAAACGGTCTTCGTTCGCATACGTCTGATCCTCGTGTTCCTTGCGCTCCGAGATGTCGATCTGGAGCCCGGTCACTCGCTCAAGCTTCCCCGCAACACCGAAAACCTGCGCGCCCAGGCAGTTCACCCACACATAATGTCCGCGACGGTGTTTCATCCGCACCTCGACGGAAAAACTGCGGACCGCTTCGCCCCGGCGGCTGGCAACGCGATCGGGCGCCGCCGCCGAATCCTCGGGATGCAACAGGCGCAGCCAGCTGTCGTACGTGTTCACCAGTTCCGTGTCCGTGTATCCGAGAAGTCGCTTCCACGCGGGCGAATAGTACACCTGCCCAGCCTTGAAATTCAGATCGAAGAAACCCACCGCACCCTGGTCGGCCAGCAGCGCGAGCCCCGAGTCCACCAGCATCGGCGGAATCGTTTCGCGCCGCTGTCCCGCATCGTCCACCCAGGCAAAGTAACCGCCGCTTTCGCCACAATTTTCTTCGATGCGCACAACGACGTCGCACGAGCCGGCGGCCACACGGGCCGTACAGGCGATCGTGCGGTTGAGCGCCGTCGCCAGAAACAGCTGCCACTGCAACGAGTGCCGCGCCGCATCCGGCGCATTGCCCACCTCGAACCGAAACAGGCTCACAAATTCCCTGCCTGCCAGCTGCCCGCCGGACGCCTGCCAGAACTGCTCGGCCCCCGCGCTCGCGCTCACGATCACCCCAGATCCATCGAGCGTAAACAACGCGGGCGACTGCAGGTGCGCGCCCGCTTCAAACGGCCGTGGCGTCGATGTGGCGGACAGCTCGCTCACGGAAGACTCCAAACGCCTCTGGACGCCGGGCCACGGCGGGACCTCATGCCCCCATCCTGCGCGCCAGAGCCGCAGCCGGGAGCCGGTGACTTTAATGAGGTGAAGTTAACCATTTTCCGCTCGCTAATAAGTATCAGGAGGACACCCGCGCGGAGGAAAAACTTCAAGCGTGTAAAAACTCCTTGGCCCGCGTCGTCTCCGGCGCCTCGCCCGCCAGCCAGCCGGCCACGCGGCCATGCACGAAATCGATATATGGCTCCTGATCGTTCAAACACGGGATCTGCTGAAACTTTACGCCGCCCGAATTCATGAAGATCTCCTTACCCTCGCCAGAAATCTCTTCGATCGTCTCCAGACAATCCGAGACGAACGCCGGACACAGGATCAACAGGTTTTTCTTCCCCTCTTCCTTGGGCAACCGCACCAATTCGAAGTCCGTATACGGCGTCAGCCATGGCTCCCCGGCGAGACGCGATTGAAACGACACGGAGTATTTCTCCGCCGAGATGCCCGCGCGTTTCACGAGCGCCCGCGTCGTCGCCAGCACTTGCGCGCGATAACACGTCGCGTGCGCCGTCGAGCAGGTCGCGCAGCAATCGTTCACCGTCAGACAATGCGCCTTCGATGAATCCGCCTTCCGCAAATGCCGCTCCGGGATGCCGTGGTAACTAAAAAGCACATGATCGTGCGGCTGGTCGAAATACGGCTTCGAAACCTCGTAGAGCGCCTCGATGTAATCTTTGTCCGTGTAAAACGGCTGCACCGTCGTGATCTTCAACTTCGGCGCGAGTTTCGCGGCCTCTTCGAAAACTTTCACCACCACCGTCTCCCACGACGACATCGCGTAGTGCGGGTACTGCGGAAACAACAGGATCTCCTCAACGCCGTCCGCCGCGATCTGCGCCACGACCGACGCCACCGACGGGTTGCCGTACCGCATCGCCAGATACACTGGAGTCTCCGCGCCGAGCTTCGCGGCGAGCTTCTTTTGCACCGACTTCGACGTGATGATCAGCGGCGACCCCTCCGGCTGCCAGATCTCGGAGTATGCGTGCGCCGACTTCTTCGGCCGCGTGCGCAGGATGATTCCTTCCAGCAAAAGCGTGCGAAACGGCTCCGCCGGTTTGTCCAGCACACGCTCGTCTCCGAGAAACTCGCGCAGATAGCGACGGACGTCCGGCACGGACGTGGAGTCAGGCGAACCGAGGTTGACGAGGAGGACGGCGCGTTTGGGCATCGCGTGGGAGTTGGCTTAAATAGCCGCAGGCTGTCAAACGCCCGCGCGGACGAGGAGCGGAGTTTAACCGCCAAACATCAGCCACAACGCAGAGCCTGCGCGCAACTCATCGGAAGTGAGCGTCGGATTAGCCGTCGTAGCCGGTGCGGTGTTCATGACTGATAAATCGAAAAACGCGGTCGCACTTAACGCCGCCAATGACCATTCGCCGCCGCCACCGTGGCGAATAACTGGGCTGCCAGCTCGGTGACATGCGGTGCCGGCGACGCGCGCAGATGCGCCGCCATATCGACGAGCGTGGGTGATTGCGGCTCCAGCGAGAGCTGGCGCTCCGCGAGCCGCCGCGCCAGTAGCAGCCCGGCCTCGGGCGATTCGGCGTGAAGAGAGTGGATAGATGTCGAGTGACTCATGGTGAGAGGAGGTGATGATTGAAACGAAACGAGAAAATCCGGGCGACGGACCAAGACAGGACACGCCGCCCGGGTTAGCTGACGCGGGAAGTGGTTCAGCCGCGCGGCGCACCGGCGCCGGCCTTGGCGACAAACTCGCCAATATCGAGGCCAAGTGCCTTCGCGACACCCAGGCCGTAGTGTGGATCGGCGCGGAAAAAGTGGCAGATCGCGCGCAACTGGATCTCCTTCGGCACGCCCGTCATGTGACGCCCGATATTCTCCACCAGCCGCTGCTTCGCGTCCGGCGCGAGCAGTCGGAAAAGATTCCCCGGCTGCGTATAGTCGTCGTTGCCCTCGCGATGATTGTAGCGGTCCGCCGCGCCTTCGAGCGGCAGCGCCGGCTCGGCAAACGCCGGGCACTCCTTCGGCCCGCCAAACGAGTTCGGCTCGTAGTTCGGCGACACGTCCTTGCTGAAATCCACGCGCATCGCCCCGTCGCGCTGGTAATTGAAAACCGGGCACCGCGGCGCGTTCACCGCGAGTTGCTGATAGTTCGCGCCGATGCGATAACGGTGCGCATCAGCGTAGGAAAAGATGCGCGATTGCAGCACCTTGTCCGGCGAGTGGCCGACACCCGGAACTACATTCGCCGGCGAAAACGCCGCCTGCTCCACCTCCGCGTGATAGTTCATCGGATTGCGGTTCAACTCGAGCGTGCCGACGTCGATCAGCGGAAATTCGCCATGCGGCCAGACCTTCGTGAGATCGAACGGATTGAAGCGAAACGCTTTCGCCTGCGCCTCCGTCATGATCTGCACGCAAAAACGCCAGCGCGGGAAATTCCCGTCCGCGATCGCGTGAAACAGATCGGCCTGCGACGATTCGCGGTTTTGCCCTACCACCGCCGCCGCCTCGGCATCGGTGTAAGTCTCGATGCCCTGCAGCGACTTGAAATGAAACTTCACCCAGTAGCGCTCGCCGATGGCATTGGTAAACGAATACGTGTGCGAACCAAAGCCGTGCATCTGCCGCAGATTCTTCGGGATGCCGCGGTCACTCATGAGAATCGTCACCTGATGCAGCGACTCCGGCGACAACGACCAGAAATCCCACGCCGCCACATTGCTGCGCAGATTCGTCTGCGGATCGCGCTTCTGCGTGTGGATGAAGTCCGGAAACTTCAGCGGATCGCGGATAAAGAACACCGGCGTATTATTGCCCACAATGTCCCAGTTACCCTCCTCCGTGTAGAAACGCACCGCGAAGCCGCGCACATCGCGCTCCGCATCCGCCGCGCCGCGCTCCCCCGCCACCGTCGAGAAACGCAGGAACGCTTCGCAGCTGTTTCCCACCTTCGAAAAAATCTTCGCTCGCGAGTACTTCGTGATGTCGTGCGTGATCGTCAGCTTGCCGTACGCCGCCGAACCTTTCGCGTGGACGACCCGCTCCGGTATGCGCTCGCGGTTGAAGTGCGCCAGCTTCTCCAGCAGGTGAAAATCTTGCAGTAAAACCGGACCGCGCGGGCCCGCCGTCAGCGAGTTCTGGTTATCGGCAACCGGGATGCCCGAAGCCGTGGTCAGCACGGGCGCGGATGGAGACGTGGAGGAAGAAACAGGAGTAGATGCGTTCGACATGGCCGCCGAGACTACCAGCCACGTTAATAGGTTTGAAATATAACGTTCCTATTCCACCGATAGGCATCGGCTATCATGGAAATTCACCAACTCCGCTACTTCCTCGCCGTCGCCCAAACGAAAAACTTCAGCCGCGCCGCCGAGCGCTGTCACGTCGCCCAGCCTTCCCTCAGCCAGCAGATCATGAAGCTCGAGGACGAACTCGGCGAAAAACTCTTCGAGCGAAACAAACGCGACGTCGCCATCACCCCCGCCGGCGAACTTTTCCTCCACCACGCCGAGCGCGTCATCGACGAGCTCGAAGCCGCCCGCGAAAAAATCCGCGACGTCCGCGGCCTCGTCCGCGGCAAAGTCGAACTCGGTGCCCTGCCCACCGTCGCGCCCTACTTCCTCCCCGGCCTTCTCAAGGCCTTCGGCGCCCGCCATCCCGGCATCGAGGTCTCCATCCACGAAGACACCACCGCCAACCTCGGCCGCGCCATCGACGCCAAAGACCTCGATCTCGCCATCATCAGCGCCCCCGCCGAAGGCCGCCGCGTCGTCAGCCGCGAACTCTTCGTCGAAGCCCTCTGGCTCGCCCTCCCCTCCGAGCATCCGCTCGCGCGTAAGCGCACCCTCGCCGCCGTCGACATCGAGGAAGAGCCCTTCATCGTCATGCAGGAAAGCCACTGCCTCGGCGGCCAGGCCCTCCAGTTCTGCCAGTCGCGCGGCTTCGCCCCCCGCGTGAGTTTCCGCAGCGCGCAGATTGAAACCGTCCACGCCTTCGTCGCCGCCGGCCTCGGCGTCTCCCTCGTGCCCGCGATGGCACTACGCGCCGACGGCTTCGACGGCGTCACCTACCGCACGCTCAAGGAAAAACCCGTCCGCCAGATCGCCCTCATTCACCACAACGCCCGCCCCCTCAGCCGCGCCGCCAAAGCCTTCGCCGACTTCATAGTCCAGCATCCCGCCCTCAAATCCCCCGCACCCCGCTGATCAAGCCGATCAACCGGTGCACATTCTCCGGCGCTATCCGGTCCGTGATCACCGTCCTCGGAAAGTTGTGTGCGATGTCGAGCCGCAGTCCATCCTCGCTGCCCGGCCGCACGAATTGCTTCACAAAATCCATTCCGCCCCGCGGCTTGATCCAGCGGTAGTACGTGTCGATGTCGTCCGACTCCACCACGATATCCAGTTTCAGAAACACCGTGCAGTAGAGCGTAAGATCCCGGAACGACGCGAACCACGTCGGCGGATTCACCAGTTGGTCTCGTATGATGAGCGTCATATCGAGGAATTCGTTTTAGCAGACTTGCTGCCAACTTCGGCACAATCCCGAAAATTTTAATACACGTTATCACCCACCCGATTCTCCTCCCGCCCGCGCCAGTTGAGTTTTGCCTTTTAGCGCCGCGCCGCCGTCCTCATCCGTCATCATTCCGACTTTCACCATGAGCACTCCGCGCAAACCCGTTCTCCTCATCATCCGCGACGGCTGGGGCAAAAACCCCCACTCCGACCAAAACACCTTCAATGCAGTCCACCTCGCGAAGAAAGCCGCCGATGACAAATTGCACGCCGCCTACCCCCACGCGCTCGTCTCCGCCAGCGGCCTCGACGTCGGCCTCCCCGACGGTCAGATGGGCAACTCCGAAGTCGGCCACGAAAACATCGGCGCCGGCCGCATCGTCGACCAGGAACTCGTCCGGCTGAACAAACTCTTCTCCGAAAAACAACTCGCTCAAAACCCCGTCTGGAAAACCGCCGTCGCCCGCGTGAAATCCAAACCCGGCGCCAAACTCCACGTCATGGGCATCGCCTCCGACGGCGGCGTTCACGGCATGTTGGAGCACCTTTACGGCATCCTCCGCCAGGCCAAGGAAGACGGTCTCACGCCCGCGCAGGTTTTCATCCACAGCTTCACCGACGGCCGCGACACCGCCCCGTCCTCAGGACTCGGCTACATCCAGCAGATCGAAGCCGAAGCCGCCAAAATCGGCATCGGTAAAATCGCCACCGTCTGCGGCCGCTTCTGGGCCATGGACCGCGACAACCGCTGGGAACGCGTCCAAAAAGCCTACGACATGCTCGCCGGCCGCGCCGCCGTCGCCACCGCCACCAGCGCCACCGCCGCCGTCCAGTCCTACTACGACAAGCCCCTCAGCGAAACCCAGAAGGGCGACGAGTTCGTGCCCGCCACCTGGATACTCGGCACCGACGGCAAACCCCTCGCCACCTTCGCCAACGGCGACGCCGTTCTCTTCTACAATTACCGCGGCGACCGCCCCCGCGAGATCACCAAGGCCTTCGTCATCGACGGCTTCAACTCGTTCGACCGCGGCCCCAAGCTCGACCTCTACTACGCCACGATGACCGAGTACGAAGCCGGCCTCCCGGTGAACGTCATCTCGCCCAAGCCCGAGTCCCTCAAAAACATCCTCGGCGCAGTCGTCGCCGACGCCGGCATCCCGCAGTTCCGCTGCGCCGAAACCGAGAAGAACCCGCACGTCACCTTCTTCTTTAATAACTATCGCGGCACACCCTTCCCCGGCGAAGACCGCGCCTGCCCGTCGAGCCCCAAGGTCGCCACCTACGATCTCCAGCCCGAGATGTCCGCCGCCGAGGTCACACGCCTCTCGAAGGAAGCCATCCTCTCCGGCAAGTACGGCCTCGTCGTCGTCAACTTCGCCAACCCCGACATGGTCGGCCACACCGGTTCGCTCCCCGCCACGATCAAAGCCGTCGAAGCCACCGACCAGGGCGTCGGCGAACTCCTCGCCGCTGTCGCGCAAATGGGCGGCCGCGCCGTCGTCTGCGCCGATCACGGCAACGCCGAGCAGATGTGGGACCCCGTCGCCAACGGTCCCCACACCGCACATACGCTCAACCTCGTCGAAGTCTTCGTCATCGGCGACGGCTACGCCGTGGGAAAAACCCAAATGCGCTCCGGCGGCCGCCTCGCCGACATCGCCCCCACCGTCCTCGATCTCATGGGCCTCCCCAAACCCGCCGAGATGACCGGCCAGAGCCTGATCGCTAAATAAATCCGTTTCCGTTGTAGGCGGGGTGCCCCCACCCCGCTAACCATCAATCGCCCCCTCGGCCCGAGCTCACCCTCGGGCTTTTTTATCCCCTCACGTTCCCACGCCTCGCCCCGCCACTTGAGCGTTCAGCGTTGAACGTTGAGCGTTAAGCGTTCTCCGCCCAACGCCTCCACCAACTACCAATTACCAACTACAAACTACCTCCGCTCTACCGCCCCGCCCGCTTTGGCCTCAGGCAGTCTCCGCATCGATCTTGTCGCAAAAATGGTGGATCAAAAACAAATGCGCCTCCTGCGCCGCGCGTCCTGAATCCCCGGGTACAATCACATCCACCGTCGCCATCCCCTTGGCCTTGCCACCCGAACGCCCGAGCAGCGCCACGCTCTTCAAGCCCATCGCCTGTGCCGTCTTCAACGTCGCGAGAATATTCCCCGAGTTTCCGCTCGAGCTGATCACGACCACCAGATCGCCCGGCTTCGCCAGCCCTTCCACCTGACGCGAAAAGCAAAACTCCCAGCCATAGTCGTTGCCGATGCACGAGATCAGCGAGCCATCCGCATTCAGCGCGATCGCCGGCAACGATTTCCGGTTCTTGAAATAACGCCCGACCAGCTCCGTCGAAAAATGCTGCGCCTCCGCCGCACTCCCGCCGTTGCCGCAAATCAGCAATTTCCCGCCGGCCTTGATCGTCGCCGAGATCAACTCATTCGCCCGCTCGATCTCCGCCTCGATTGTCTTGAGCGACTCAAAAACACGCACCGTTTCAGCCAGGGATTTCGAAAGATTCATGGGAGCCCGCTGTTCAACAGCACTCTCACACCGAGTCGAAACGAAAAATCCACACCTCCGCCCAACCCACAGTTCCCTCAACCGCGTGGGCGAAGCCTCTACGCGGCGCCCCCTCTCCAGATTTTCCACTGGTCATTGGTCACTGGTCACTGCGTCAATTCGCGAGCGCCGTCCCGGCGCTCGCGCTCGATGCCTTACTTCGATCACAACGCCACCGCCCCCCTCGCGCCCATCGCGCGCGAAACCTGGCTGCGCCTCTCCGACGAAGCCTGGCACAATCCCTCCAGCCCCACCCGTGACGGCGCCCGCGCCCGCCTCCGCCTCGACGCCGCCCGCGAACGAACCGCCGAGTTCCTTGGCTGCCCCCCCGCCCGCCTCGTCTTCAACTCCGGCGCCACCGAGGGCGCCCACACCGTATTCGCCCACTGGGCACGCACGCTTCCCTCCACCGCCCGCATCGCCCTCAACCCCACCGAGCACCCCGCCGTCCTCCAAGCCGCCCGCCGTCACTTCCCCGACCGCATCGACTTCCTCCCCATCACCCCTTCCGGCGTCATCCGCCTCGACGCCCTCAAAAACCTTCTCTCCGCCCCGCCTCATCCACCTTCTACCATCCACCCTCTACCCTCTTCCGAATCTTCCGGTCTGCCCGCCGCCATCGCGGTCATGGCCGCCAACAACGAAACCGGCGTCCTCCAGCCGTGGCGCGAAATCGCCGCCCTCTGCGCGAAACACCACATCCCGTTTCTCTGCGACGCCACCCAATGGCTCGGCAAACTCCCCGCCTCCGGCCTCGGCGCCGCCGGCTGGCTCATCGCCTCCGCTCATAAATTCGGCGGCCCCAAAGCCGCCGGCCTCCTCGTCTTCCCCGACCAATCCGACTCCTTCTCCGCCCAGTCCGGCGGCTCCCAGGAAAACGCCCACCGCGCCGGTACCGAAGACGTCCCCTCCATCTGCGCCCTGGCCGCCGCCCTCGCCGACGCCGAGCAAACCAAAGTCTTCCTCGAAGAATCCCGCCTCCAACTCCGCAACCATTTCGAGCGCTCCATCCTCACCGCCATCCCCGGCTCCCGTATCATCGCCGCGGATGCCGAACGCCTCTGGAACACAACGTCTCTCCTTCTCCCTCACGCCGAAAACACCCGCTGGGTCGCCAAGCTCGACAAACGCGGCTTCCAGGTCTCCACCGGCTCCGCCTGCGCCACCGGCAAACAACAGCCCTCCCACGTCCTCACCGCCCTCGGCCTCTCCACCGACGAGTCCCGCCGCGTCCTCCGCATCAGCAGCGGCTGGGACACCACCGACGCCGACTGGCAATCCCTCCTCACCGCCCTCACCGAAGTCGCCACCGAAATCCTCCCTCCCGACAACGTGGTGAAGCTCTAATCGTGCGCCATCCCTCTTCCGATCTCCGCGCCCTCCGCGCCTCCGCGGTGAAAAAAAGGTCAGCTCCAACTCAGGGCTTTCACCCTTCACCCTTCACTCTTCACTCCTCAACGCCTCCGGCCTGATGCGCCTCCGCCGCCTCACGCTCCAGCACTTCCGCAACGTTGCCTTCGCCAACCTCGCGCTCGACGGCTCGCGCCACTTCTTCGTCGGCCCCAACGCCCAGGGAAAAACCAACCTCCTCGAAGCCGCCGGCTTCCTCTTCGCCCTCCGCTCCTTCCGCACCGCCGACAACCGCGCCCTCATCGCGCACGCCCAGCCCGAAGCCGCCATCGCCTGCGAACTCACCCACGAGCGCCGCGGCGACACCCGCGTCCTCATCAAACTCCGCCCCGGCGGCAAAGAAGTCACCTGCGACGGCGAACGCGTCCCCCGCCTCGCCGACTACCTCGGCCAGTTCCCCACCGTTGTCTTCTCCTCTCAAGATCAACAACTCGTCCGCGGCTCCCCCGGCGCCCGCCGCCGCTGGCTCGATCTCGTCCTCTCCGCCACCGACCCCGCCTACTTCACCGCGCTCCAAAACTACCACCGCGCCCTCGCCGGCCGAAACGCCCTCCTTAAACGCGCCGCCGCCCCCGCCGAGCTCGCTTCCTTCGAACGCCCCCTCGCCGACTCCGCCGCCTCGCTCACCGCCCTCCGCACCACCGGCCTCGCCACACTCAGCACCCACGTCGCCACCGCCTACGCCCGCCTCGCCGACGACGCCGAACCCGCCGCCCTCGCCTACGCCCCCGATCAATCCGCCACGCACGACGCCCCCGCCTGGCTCGCCCTCTTCGAAAAAAACCGCCCCCGCGATCTCGTCATGAAGACCACCCTCGCCGGCTCCCACCGCGACGACGCCGAACTCACCGTATCCGGGAAACCCGCACGCGAGTTCGCCTCCGAAGGCCAGCAACGCTCCCTTGCCATCGCCCTCCGCGTCGCCGAAACCGAATTCCTCCACGCCCACACCGGCGTGCAACCGCTCCTCCTCGCCGACGACGTCCTCGGCGAACTCGACCCCACCCGCCGCCGCCGCTTCTGGGAAACCCTCGGCGAAAACCGCCAGCTCATCGCCACCGGCACCACCCTCCCCGACGCCGCCCTTGGCTCCTGGCAAATCTTCAACGTCACCAACGGCACCTTCACCGCCCTCCCTTAGGCAGCGCGCTCGCACGCCCTCCGCGCCTTAAGCGTTAAAAGTTAAGCGTTGAACGTTGAGCGTTCCCCCACCGCTCCACCCAACTACCAATTACCAACTACAAACTACCGCCGGCCGGCCTTCAGCAAAATGTCCCTCGACCCCTGGCAATGGCTCCTCGCCGCCCTCGCCGCTCTCATCATCGGCTTCTCCAAAACCGGCGTCGGTGGACTCAGCCTGCTCGCGGTCGCGCTCTTCACACAGATTTTCCCCGGCCACACCAAACAAGTCAGCGGCCTCATCCTCCCGCTGCTCATTGTCGGTGACCTCGTCGCCGTCGGCTCCTACCGCCGCCACATCCAGTGGAAATTCCTCTGGAAACTTTTCCCCTTTACCGCCCTCGGCGTCCTCGCCGGTTGGTTTGCGATGGGCCGCATCGACGACCGCCAGGCCCGCCTCCTCGTTGGCGCCATCATTCTCTCGATGGTCGCCCTCCACCTCCACCGCCGCTCCGGCTCTTTCTCTTTCCTCTTTCTCTTACTCTTTCGTCAGCGTTCGAAATTCACTCCCGCCACCCCCGCCGCCACACCCACACCTTCCCCCGCGCCCACCGTATCCGAGTTTCCGACACTCGCCACGCCCCTCCCCGACCACGGCCTCTGGTTCGCACCCACGATGGGCATCCTCGCCGGCTTCACCACGCTCATCGCCAACGCCGCCGGCCCGCTCATGGCCATCTACCTCCTCGCCATGCGCCTCCCGAAAATGGAATTCGTCGGTACCGGCGCCGTGTTCTTCATGATCCTGAACTGGTTCAAAGTCCCTTTCATGGTGAACCTCGGCCTCATCACGACCGACTCCGCAAAATTCAACCTCCTCCTCGCCCCCGCCGTGATCCTCGGCGCCGTCGCCGGACGCGCCGTCCTCCCGAAGATCGACCAGCGCCTCTTCGAAAACCTCGCCCTCCTCCTCAGCGCGATCTCCGGCATCAAAATGCTTTTCCTGTAGGTGCGGCTCTACGCCGCGACCTTCCTCTGCCTTAGCCGCGCTGTCCGCAGCGTGGCCGCCCCGCCCACCTCTGCCCCAATCCTGTTAATCCTCTTAATCCTGTCTAAAAAATTCACCCCAGCCCGCGCTCGACCCAAACCGCCCGCACCCGCTCCCGCAAATCATACGCCGCGATCACCCGCGCAAACTCCTCGCACCGACCGCGCATCACGTCATCCGCCAGCACGCGCTTCAACTCAACCGCAATCTTCCCCGCCCGCTCACACCGCAGCGCCAGCCCTCGCGCCGCCAGTCGCGCCGCAAAATCGAACTGATCGTAATCCTGCGGCCACACCACCGCCGGCACTCCCGCCCGCAAACAGTGATACGTGATCCCAGCCCCGCCATGATGCACCACCGCATCGAACCGCGCCACCTCCCGCTCGTAATTCACATACCTGTAAACCCGCCAATTCTGCCCACCCGCGCCGCCTGATCCCCCCGCGCTCCCGCCCGCAGCACTTCCGCTACCCTCCACCGCCAGCCCGCCCCTCGTGTAGTGGAAAAACACCTCCGGCCGCTCCGCCGCCCACCGCTTCACCTGCGCCAGCACCCGCCCCCGCGCATACGGCAGATGCGTCCCGATCGTCACCAGCACGTTCTTCCGCCGCACATCCATCGCCGGGACTTCCCTCTCCATCCCAACTGACGGCGTATAAAAAACCGGCCCCACAAACCGCACCGTCTCCGGCCACGTACACGCAAACTCCAGCTCCCGCGCCCCCAGAGCCAGAATCGCCTCCTCCGAATAAACCGCCTCCGTCCCATCGCGCCGGTAAACGCCACTCACGCCCACACGCCGCAACTCCCCGCTCACCGCCGCAAACACCGCGCGCTTAAAAATCCGCACACACGTCCGCCCCACCGCATCGCGCATCCGCCCAAACACCGTCTCCGGCGGATACCACCCGCCCAGATACGTCGGCGTCCCATCCGGCGTTTCGATCGCCAGTGGCGACGGATGCGTTGTCCACCAGCGAATCCCCGCCGCCTTCGCCCAGTGTCCCACGCTCGGCAGCGTGAAATCCACCACCGCCAGCTCCGGCCTCCGTTCGCGCCACGCCGCCTCCACTTCCGCTCTCAACACCGGCAGCAGCTTCAAATTCTCGCGAAACTGCTTCCACAACATCCACGGCCGCCCCCGCACCGGCTTCGCCGTATTCGGAATTCCCCACACCGCCGCCTCCCGCCCCGCCAGGATCGGATGAAACGCCAGCCCCGCCGCCGCCACGCGCTCCGCCACGTCCGGCGTGCTCAGCACGCGCACATCCGCCCACTCGCTCAACACGCGCGCCACACCCAGCGCCGGATGCAGATGCCCCGCAAACGGCGGCGCAAACACATCAACCTTGGTCCGCGACATACCGCTGCGTCTCCTCATCATGACACGCCAGTAACCGGTGCGTCTTCCGCCCCGCCAGCTCGCGCAGTTTCCCGATCGTCGCTCCATACGCCGCCCCATCCCACTGCAATCCCCGCGTCAGCCGCGGCAAATTCACCCCGCGCTCAATCTGCTCCTTCCGCCAAAACGCATCCGCACAATAAAGCGTCCGCCCCGCATCGTCCTCGTACTCCAGCCCCACCTGCCCTGGCGCATGCCCCGGCAGCTCCACCAGCCGCACGCTCCCGTCTCCAAAAATATCGTACGCCTTGAACGGCAACTCGCCGCTCTCCGCAAACGCCTCCGCCTTCACCCCCACACTCCTCTCCGCAAAATCCTCCGGCATCAACCCCGGCAAAAACGCCGCCCGCGTCTGCTTGAAACTCCCGCACGCCAGCAACGGCGCCAGCGCCCCCGCGTGGTGATAAAATTTCGCCCGCGTAAACTCCCTCAGCCCTCCGATATGATCCGCATGAAAATGCGTCACGATCACATGCTCCACCTCCTCCGGCCGCACACCGAGTTTCCCCAACGCCACCGCCGCCGTCCCGCGCAACGTCACCGGCGTCGCCCAGCGATAAAGCCGCTGAGGCCATCCCCGCGTCGCCTCGAAAAACCGCGCGCCATACCCCGTGTCGCAAACCACCCAGCCCAACCGCGGATGCTCGATCGCGAGAAACACCGCATAAAACCGCACCACCTTACACGTGCGCCCGTCCACGGTCGCAAGTAAATGACGGCAGTATCCGCCGTTCAAATAATGCACCCGCAGACTCATAGCGTGAACACCCCCGCCGCCTGCGTGTAACCCGCCGCCGTCCCCAACAACATCACCCGCGTCCCCGCCGGCATTTTCTCCCGCACCCCGTGCAACACATACGGGATCGATGCCGCCACCAGATTCCCGTGCTCCGCCAGCGTCGCATGCAACCGTTCCCGCGCGATGCCCAGTCTCCGCGCCACCAACTCCAGCGCCGGACCCGACGCCTGATGCGGCACCACCTCCAGCTCGTTCAACCCACATCCCGCCTCCGCCAGCACCCGCTCCACGAGCGACGGCAAATGCCTGCTCGCCAGTTTGTGCAGCGCCTTCCCTTCCATGTGAAACCGGTACTTCGCGTGCAGTTCTTCCCGATACTCAAACGGCGGCAGCTTATGCCCGCCGCCCGCCACCTCGCACAGATGCGCACCCTCCGCGAACGTCTCCATCCTCAGCGAAAACGCATTCACAGGCCTCGCCGCTTCGAGCACCACCGCCACCGCCGCATCGCCCATCAGACACGCACTCTCCGGCTCATTCCAATTCACGCCGCTCAACGGCGTCTCCGCGCAAACCACGATCACCCGCTTCGCCGCTCCGCTCGCGAACAACCCATTCACCGTCTGCAGCGCCGCGAAAAACCCGAGACAGCTCGCATGCACATCCATGCACGGAATCCCCGCCGCCTCCGCGCCCAGCGCTTCTTGGATCAGCGCCGCATTGCACGGAATCGGCTGCTGCACGCACAGGCTCGCGTCCACGATAAGATCCACATCGCAAATACCGCACCCCGCCGACGCCAGCGCCTCACCGATCACCCGCTTCGCCATCGTCGCACCCGTTTCGTCGCCGCTCGCCCAATACCGATGCTTCACACCCGTCCGCGCAAAGATCGTCCCGCGCGCGACGCCATACTTGTCGTCGAGTTCATCGGACGCGATTCGCTGACGCGGAAGATAACGCGCCGAGCCGGTTATGCGGAAATACTGCTGCATGACTGAAGTGACTGAGGTGAAAGCAAAAGCTGCTCGCGACAGAGCGAGAGAAATCCCGGATCGCGCAGATAGCCCATATGCCCGCATCGCAGCACCGGCTCCTCTCGGCGAAAGTAGGCCCTAGACAACCAATCGCGCCGCCCCTGCACGATGACCGTCTCCGCAAACCGCGCCCTCCGCCGCGCGACCGGCCCATAGCAAATCAACCGGCATTTCCGCTCCTCCGCCTCGTCGAGCCCGAGATTATTAAACAACTCCAGCCCCGAACTCCCTGCGAGAAACAACACGCGCTCCGCCTTCGCGATCAACGCACTAACCTCCGCCTGGTGTCTCCGCGAAAACTCCGTCCTCCTCGAGGCCAAATACCCCAACCCATTCCGCCAACTCGCCAACGCGAGCGACACATCGCGAAACATCCCAGCCGCGCCCCGATACGGAAAATTCACCCGCACCAGCTCCCGCCCTTCTCCAGCAAGCTGCTCCAAAAACCACACCTGCTCCGGACTGAGCGCGCAACACCCCGGCCGACTCTGCCCCGTGAGAAATGCGATGAGTTGCCGCGCGCTCATACGTATTCGAAATCCGAAACCGACCGCACCCGGATCACCCGCGTCCGCCAGCGGATCGTCCGCCGCAGCCACGACCACACCAGCAACACAGGCTGCACCACCTCCAGCACGACCGACGCCACCGCGCGGTGCTCAACTGCCCCGCCGAGAAACCGCCGCTTCACCGCCCGCAGCGCCAGATCGCGCATCACCAGCGCCACCGCCAGCACGCCCGCCGTTCCGACCGACTGCACCGCACACACCCCAAGCGCGATCAACAGCAACGGGGGCAACGCATACGCGACTGCGATTCCGCTCCGCATCCTCCACGGGCACTCCTCCAGCAAAAGCCGCGTAAACACGAACCACCGGTGCAAAATATCCGCCAGCTTCCCCGCCGTCGGCACCGACGTGGCGATATCATGCGGCTCCACCGTCTGCACGATCCGCAGCCCCCGCTTTCTCAACTCCAACGCCAGCGCCAGATCGTCCGTCAGCGCCCGCCGGATACGATGAAACACATCCAGCCGCCGCGCCTCCTCCGTCCGCATCGCATAGCACATGCCGTGAATCGACACCGGCTCCGCAAACGCCAGCACCGGCAGATACGTCAGCACCGCCGCCGAGTTCACAAACTCCGCCAGCCACCCGCTCCACGCGCCCTCCGCCGCATGATACCGCGGCAAGCCCGTCGCCAGCGCCGCGCCACTCGCCAGCCCCGCCTTCAACGCCCTCAATCCCGCCGCCGTCAGTCGCGTGTCATCATCAAGCACCACAAACACCGCCGTCTCGATCTGCGGCAACGCCAGCACCAGCTTGTGCGCCTTCGGATTCTCCCCCTGCGCATGCGCCCCGCAGCGCAAAATCGTCACGCGCCCATCCGCCCGCGCCGCCACCAGCCGCTCGCACACCGCCGCGCCTTCCGCGTCATCCTCATCGACCAGCCACAAAAAACGCGCCGTCTTCAGCCTATTCACCGTCGCCTCCAGCGTCGCCCCAAGATTCGGATCTCCCCCGAGAATCGGCTGCACAATCGTCACATCGCGATCATCCGCCGCGACCATTTCATCCGCACATTGCGCGCTTCGCGCATACCGCCCCGCTAGCGCCGCCTTCGCTCCAAGCTGCGCCAGATAAACCGCACCGATGATTCCCGCCACGATCATGGCTGTCCTTTCTGCCACTCCACAAAACGCCGCACACCTTCCTGAATCGATACCGCCGGCGCCCCAAGCTCCCGCAGACTTTTCGCCGCGTTCATCGTTTTCGAATACGCGAACACCGACACCCCAAACGTCGTTATCGGCGGCTCCCCGAGAAACGGCAGCACGCGATACACCGCCTCCACGCACCGCGCCGCCCGCATCGCCCGCTTCGCCGCGATCCGTCTCTTCGGCGGCGGCAAGCCCAGCGTCTTAAACAGCTCCTGCAAAAACGCCACCACCGCCACCGGCTGGTTATTCGACAGGTGAAACAACCCTTCCGCCCGCCGCTCCGCCGCCCGCGCGATATACTCCACCAGCGTGTCGATGTAGATCAGGTCCGCCATCACCGTCTCATCCGACTCGATCACCGGAAACTTCCCTTCACGCGCCGCCCGCAGTATCCGCGGAAACACCACCGTGTCCCCCGGCCCAAACACCGCCCGCGGCCGCAGGATCGCATGCGTTCCCTCGTAAGCACGCACCAGTTCCTCTCCGGCGAACTTCGTTCTCGCATAGTGATTCAAAAAATTCTCCGCGGGCGGCGTCGCCTCATCCATCCCGTACTGATGCTCGTTGCGATACAGCACCGCGCTCGTCGAAACGTAGAGCACATGCGGCCGCCCCGCCTCGCGGCAAAACGCCAGCACGTTCCGCGTCGCCTCCACATTCTGCTGCTCAAAATCCTTCGCCGTCCCCCAAGGCGACGACCGCGCCGCACAGTGCACCACCACATCCGGCCGGAAATCCACGTCGATCGTCCGCGTCAGGTCCGCCTTCACCCAACGCCCCGCCCGCGCCGGACTCCGCGACAATGTCACCACGTCCCACCCGCGCGCCTCCGCCGCCGCACAAAACGCACCGCCCACAAAACCCGATCCACCAGTAACGAGAACTTTCACGACGCTTTCCTCCGCTTTCCCGCCGTACGCTTCGCGACCGTCGACCTTTCCGCTTTTCCCAAGATCGCATCAATCGCCTCCACCGCCGCTCCCGGCAATTTCTCCAAAAACGGCAGCCCGCCCGAAATCTCCTCCGCCGAAAACGCCCCCGCCATCCGCTCCAGCGCCCGCTGATACACCGGCACCAGCTTCCCGTGAAGTCTCCGCCCTGCCGCCGTCAGCACCACCTTCAACGCCCTCCTATCTTCCGCATCCCGCTTCCGCGCCACCAGCCCCCGCTGCTCCAGTTGATCTAAAATATACGTCGTGCTCGACGGATCCACCACCAGCGAAACCGCCAGCTCCGACGCCCTCATCCCCTCCGCCCGCGCCGCCAGCACATTCAACGCATTGAACTGCGCCGCCGTCACTCCCAGCGGCCGAAACAATCGCGACGCCTCCCGCTGCAACACGCTCCCCGCCCTCACGACTTCCACCGTGAGCGTCCGGAGCGCGATCGCTGCAATGCTTGGTTTCACGATAGTTCGAATTCCAATCAAATGCTCGACCGTCAAGCCCGCTTTCGAATGGGATCACCTGAATCTGCGTTCGTCGGCGCGGATCCACCGCCTCTCTGATTCCCCTCGTCGCTTCCGCCGCACACACCTCGCTCAGTTTCTCCTTCATAATTCTTCATTCCTAATTCTTCATTCGCTTCCGCGATGCCTCGCCAAAACGTCCGCCAGCTCTGGGCCGCCAAACTCGCCGGCAAAATCACCGCCGCCTCCACCGCGACGCTCACCGCCACCGCGTCCGTCAAACACCTCACGCTCGAAGCCTCCGCCACGCTCTCGCTCACGCGCGCACCGTTCTCCGGACGCGTCCTCGGCATCGACCCCAGCCTCCGCGGCACCGGACTCGCCCTCATCGAGTTCACTCCCGGCCGCCAGCCCATCCTTCTCCGCTGCCTCACCGTCCACGTCCCCGCCAAACGCCCCATGTCCGAGGCCCTCGCGGAAATCCATCGCGCCGTCACGTCGTTCGTTTCCGGCAACGACATCCGCCACGTCGCCCTCGAACAAACCATCTACGTCCAAAACTTCCAGACCGCCCAGATCCTCGGCGCCGCCCGTGGAGCCGCCATCGCCGCCGCCGCCCTTCACGAGAAACCGATTTTCGAATACCCGCCGCTCCGCGTGAAACAAGCCGTCGTCGGCGCCGGCCGCGCCAGCAAAGAGCAGATGGCCCGCACCGTGATGAGCCTCCTCGGCCACGGCCGCACCCTCGCCTCCGACGAAGCCGACGCCGCCGGCGTCGCCCTCTGCCACGCCTTCACCTGGCGCGAGTGACAAAAATCTTTCTCGTTCTCTTTCTCTTACTCTTTCTCCCTCCGCCTTCCGACGCTTCGACCTTCGGATTTAATCCTTACTTCCGGCCATTGCTCACTCCGATTTCGGCCTTCGTCATTCGGCCTTCGGATTTCCACTCGCCGCTGGTCATTGCGCGCCCCGCGCGCCCCTCCGCTGCCACTGCTTGTAGCACGCATACCCCAGCCCGCTCACCCCGCTGAGCACCGCCGGAAACACCAGCGTCCTGTACCCAATCCGCGCATACCCCGCCGCCCCCGCCACCCCGCCCAGCGCGAATCCCCCGAGCAGCACTCCGTACAACCGCATCCGGAACCAGTCCACCGGATGCCCCCGCACCCAGTGCCCGCACGCGATCCCGATATCCGTCACGATCCCCGTCATGTGCGTGCTCCGGATCACCGCCCCGCTATAGCTCGTCGCCATCGCATTCTGTAACCCGCACGCCATCGACGCCAGATACGCCCCCGCCACCGTCCCGCCTTCGAAAAGATACACCGCCCCAAACAACAGCGCCGACTCCAACGCCAGCACCACCCCGTACCGCCGTCCCATATGCAGCGTGTTCTGCCGGATGATCACCGCGCTCAAAAACGCCCCAAAGAAAAAACTCCCCACGATCATCCCCGCCGCCAGCGCATCCGGAAAATTCGCCGCCGCCACCCGCGTGCTCACCAGCGAAATCGTCCCCGTCAGATGCGAAATCCCCTGGTGATGCACTCCGAGAAACCCGATCGCATTCACCGCGCCCGCACCGAGCGTCAGCAAAAACGCACCCATTAAAATCCACCGCGGCGTCCGTTCCTTGAACATGCCGCCATCTCAACACCCCCGCCCTCCCCACGCCAGCCGTTACCCACCCCCACACCTCCGCCCCCACGTTCATTCGCCGCCCTCCGCGCCACCCCAAGCCCTGCTAATCCCCCAATCGTCCTCCTTCCCGCTCACCCCACCATCCCCGCCCTGAAAACTCCCACACCTTCATTCCTCCGTCCGAAATCCTGTTCATTCTCTCAATCCTGTCCAAAACTCGCCCTGCCTCCGTAGCCACGAGCGCCAGCGAGTGGCTCCGACTCCCCCGTACATCCCCCCCGCCACCCGCTCCGCCTCACCTTCGTCATTCGGCCTTCAACCTTCGGACTTTCCGCCCACCGATCATTGGTGATTGGTCACTGGTCATTGCGCAGCGCGACCGCGCTGCGCCCCCCGCTTCTCCGCCGACGCCTTGATCGCCCGCGCCTGCTCCCGCGCATCCTTCTCCGCGTCGCGGCCTGTTCGCTCCGACTCCTTCGGCATCTCCAGCAACGACGCCGTCCCGTGCAACTGCCTCTCCGCCTCCAGCCAATGCTCGGCATCCTTCCCATGCGGACACCCCTCCTGCTCCCAAAGCTCATGCGCCCTCCGCGCTATCTCCTCATGCGTCACCGCCTCCCGGATCTGCCTGACCTCCTCCGCCCGCTCTTCCTCCGGACGCGGCGGGATGGACGACGACGAAAACGCGGAATCCGCGGCTGATACTGCTGACGATGATTTCGACAATGAGGTTTTCATAACACCGCCACCCTATCCCAAAAATCCTCCCCCGCTACGCACCCCGCACATTTCGCAAAAAGTGCGCACCCCTACGCCACCGCCCGCCCTACCCAACCCTGTTCATCCTCTTAATCCTGTCACTGATCCCGTCCTCATTCGAATCCGCATCGTCAGTTGTTCCGACCTCCGCCCCGCCAGGTGTACCTTCCTCATCCCCGAATCTGTTCTGGTTTTCCCGCCATTTCGTGTTTTTCGTCGTCCCCTCGCATGTCCGACAAACTCACCGAAATCATGGCGTGGAAACGCCAGGAAGTCGCCCCCCTCCTCCGCCCCGTCTCCCTCGACGAACTCTCCCGCCTCGACGCCTCGCTGCCGCGGCCCCCGTCCTTCGCCGCCGCGCTGCGCCGCCCCAACGGCCAGCTCGGCGTCATCTCCGAGATCAAACGCCGCTCCCCCTCTGCCGGCGCTATCGCCGAAAACGTCGCCGCCACCGACCAGGCCCTCCGCTACCAAGCCGCCGGCGCCTCCGCCCTCTCCGTCCTCACCGACACCAAATACTTCGGCGGCACCCTCGACGACCTCCGCGCCGTCACCCAGCTCTTCCGCGAAAAACCGCCCGCCATCCCCTGCCTCCGCAAGGACTTCATGGTCCACCCCATTCAAGTCCTTCAGGCCCGCGAAACCGGCGCCTCCGCCATCCTCATCATCGTCCGCGCCCTGACCGACGCCGACATCAAGATCCTCTTCGACGCCGCCACCGCCGCCGGCCTCGATGCCCTCTTCGAAATCCACAACGACGCCGAACTCGACCGCTCCGTCCGCCACGGCGCGAAGATCATCGGCGTCAACAACCGCGACCTCGCCATCTTCAAAACCGACCTCGGCCTCAGCGAACGCCTCATCCCGAAATTCCCGAAAGACATCATCGCCGTCAGCGAAAGCGGCATCTTCACCGGAGCCGACGCCGCCCGGGTAAAAGCCTGCGGCGCCCACGCCATCCTCGTCGGCGAAGCCCTCATGAAAGCCCCCGACCCCACCGCCCTCATCGCTGAATTCCGAGTAAACTAGAACATCAGCCCGCAGAATTCATCATGGCTGAAATCTACACCGAACTGACCACCACGTTTACAACGGCCGACACCGAAGGTCCCGTAACTATCACCTTCCGAGCAAACACAGTGACGGTAGAATTCTCAAATTTCAGAACCCCCGCGCAGAAAGTGGTGCTTCACGATGCCCGCGCTTTTTCTTGGATCGGCTGGGAAGGAACTTCAGAAAAATTAAGTCCCGACAGAATCTATCGAGTCGACGGCTCCGATCTTCTCATTCCATGGAGCAGCTTCGCGGTAAAAGAGCGTCCGTTTCTCCACTTCAAACTGGGATTCAATGCAGAGGGTAAATTCCTCGACGTGATTGCCACTCGAATGGAGCACCAGAATTCCTGAAGAACATTCTTCTTCCGAAGATTCGCATCCCTTAGCGTCCATTCGCGGTTAAAAACCATCCGCCATCCGTGCCCATCCGCGCAATCCGTGGTTAAAAATTCCGCCCTCAGCCTCAGTCCTCTTCGCTCAAGCCCTTCATGCCGTTAACCCCCTCCGCCACGCGCGACCTCCTCGCCCAGCTCGGCCATCTGCCGAAACGCTTCCTCGGGCAAAATTTCCTGGTCGACGGCAACATCGTCCGCAAATCCCTCGAACTCGCCCAGATCGCCCACGGCGATGTCGTCGTCGAAGTCGGCCCCGGCCTCGGCACGCTCACCTCCGCGCTCCTCACCGCCGGCACCGAACTCTGGGCCGTCGAAAAAGACCGCACGCTCCACGCGCATCTTTCCGAAACACTCGCCAAAGAATTCCCCGCCACCTTCCACCTCCTCGAAGGCGACGCCATCGAACACCCCCTCGCCGCGCTCCCCGCCGAAAAAAGCGCCCGCTTCAAAGTCGTCGCCAATCTCCCCTACGCCATCTCCACCCCATGGATGGACGCCGTCCTCAGCGGCCCGCTGCCCGAGCGTCTCGTCCTCATGCTTCAACAGGAAGCCGCCCAACGCTACGCCGCCTCCCACGGCTCCAAACAATTCTCCGCCATCTCTATCTTCCTCCAGTCCGCCTACGACATCGCCCCCGGCCACAAAGTCGCCTCCGGCTGCTTCTACCCCAAGCCCGACATCGAGTCCTACCTCCTGCACCTCGTCCGCAAACCGCAGCCCTTCATCTTCACGCCCGAGACCAAAGCCCTCATCCGCGCCTGCTTCCAGCAACGCCGCAAACAGATCGGCTCCCTCCTCCGCCAAAACCTCCCCGACGAATCACGCGTCGCCGCCTGGCTCACCTTCCTCGCCGCCGCCGGCCTCTCCCCTCAAACCCGTCCCGAGGACATTCCCGCTCCGCTCTGGACGCAGCTCGCCGCCGCTCCACAATAACCGCCGTTCGTCCACACGCGTATCCGCATTCCCTTCGCGCCCCGCTTTCCAATTTCCTCATTTCTCATCCATGCCCACACTCCGCCTGCTTCGCCCCGTCCGCTTAATCGCTCTGATCACCGCGCTCCTCACCGCGCCTCTGCTCGCGCAGGAAGATGCCCCGGACCTCATCGGTCACATCGATGAGAACAACCACTACGTCAGCCCCGGCGGATTCTTCCGCATGCCCATCCCCGTCCTCGCCGAACTCGACGGCACCGTCCAGGACACCGCCATCACCACCACCTTCCGCGACCCCTTCGGCGTTTATATTACCATCGGTTTCGTCCAGCTCGATCCCACCCAGCGCGTCGAACTCGAAAAACGCGGCCGCAAGGACTTCCTCTCCTGGCTCTACTCGCAACACATTCAGCCCGAATACGTGAAAGCCTTCCCCGGCACCACCGCCGAAAGCGCCCGATACCTCTCCACCACCCAGGACGGCACGCTGCTCGTCATGAGTCTCATCCCCGGAGGCACCGCCTTCCGCGACCGTCTCTTCCTCACCGGGGGCGAACCCATCCCCGTCGCCAAACGCGGCGCCCTCGTCTTCCTCAAAAACGACCGCATCGTCGTCATCACCACCGAGCTCTACGAACGCATCCTCAAACGCGACACCTTCAAAAAAACCCCGGAGGAAGAAGACGCCATCCTCCGCGCCCGCCTCATGAGCATTCTCAACAGCATGACCTTCGCCCCTGCCGCCACGCCGGCCGCAACCGCCGCCCCAGCATCCGCGAAATAACTACCGCTCATCGCATCCGCACCGGCTGTCTGCGTTTCGCCCGCCCGCATGAATCTCAAAGTCTTCCTCACCACCCTGCTCATCGGCGCCCTCGCCGGCTGGCTCAGCGGCGTGATCATGAAGGGCAAAGGCTTCGGCCTCGCGGGCAACGTCATCGTCGGCGTCATCGGTGCCCTCCTTGGCGGCTTTCTCTTCAACCTCGTCGGCATCACCGCCAGCGGCCTCGTCGGCCAGATCGTCTTCGCCATCGCCGGCGCACTCCTCTTCGCCTACCTCCTCCGCTTCATCAAACACTAGCCCGCCCGCATGATTCATCGTCGCAACTTACCCCCTCTGCGACGCGCCTTCGCGTTCATCCTCCTCGCCGCCGCCCTCCTCCTCTCCGGCTGCGTCTACCTCCGCCTCCTCGACCTCAAAAAACAGTTCGCCCGCTTCGACGAGAACTTCACGGCCGACACCACTGACGGCGTCCGCATCGAGTGCCTCGAACCGCTCCTCTACACCGACGACGTCCGCTGGCTCGGCGTTTACCCCGAAACCATCATCGCCGACGGCGTATCCGAAAAGTGGCGCGTCCGCTGGCTCAAAGACCCGCCCCCCGGCGAACCCGAGACCGCCCTCTACGACGTCGAACTCGAGGCTCGCTTCACCGACGACCGCCTCACTTTCGTCGCCATCCCCGAACGCTACTTCGCCTTCTTCCCCAAGGAACTCTTCGTCAGCCTCCTCCGCTCCACCGGCGGCGCAAAGATCGACCGCAGCTCCCGCTCCGCCGACGTCGAAAACGCCCCCGACCCCAAAGCCCCTGAGATAAAACCACCCACCCTCGATTCCATCGGCGGCATGCTCGGCCGCCCCAACGAACGCACCACCCGCGACGGCCTCGAAACCTTCCGCTACCGCTACCGCGCCCTCACTCCCGAGAAAAAAGCCAAGCCCATCGAAGTGACCTTCTCCTTCGACTCTGCGACCGGCCGCATGCAAACCCTCCGCGCCAAACTCCCCACCGGCACCATCAACTTCCGCGTCGCCCCCGCCCGCAAGTAGCGACGAGCCCCGTAGCGACGAGCGCCCATGTAGCCACGAGCGCCAGCGAGTGGTCCGTCTCTTATGCAGTGCGGCGGCTCGACGCCGCTTTCGACGGGCCGGCTGGACGGCCCGCCTCCGTCTTAAATCTCCGCTCCCGCGTTAATCCTCCATCTTGATATCCTTGTTGCGATGCCGCGGGCACCCCGCGCGCAACCAGGCGTAGATGAAACGATCCAGATCTCCGTCGAGCACGCCTTGCGTGTCGCTCGTGTCCACGCCCGTGCGCAGATCCTTCACCATCTGGTAAGGCTGGAGAACGTAACTGCGGATCTGGCTGCCCCAGCCGATCTCGCCTTTCTCTCCGTAGAATCTTTCCATCTCCGAACGCTGCTCGTCCTGCTTCTTCTCGTAGAGACGCGCCTTCAAAACATTCATCGCGCTCGCGCGATTCTTGATCTGCGAACGCTCGTTTTGACACACCACCACGATACCCGACGGCATGTGCGTGATGCGCACCGCTGAGTCCGTCGTGTTGACGCCCTGACCGCCCTTTCCGGATGAACGATAAACGTCCACGCGGATCTCGCTGTCCGGAATCTCGATCTTAATCTCGTCGTTGATCTCAGCCACGACGTCCACCGCGCAAAACGACGTGTGCCGCCGCTTGTTCGAGTCGAACGGACTGATGCGCACCAACCGGTGCACACCGCGCTCCGCCTTCACGTAGCCGTACGCGTTTTCGCCTTTGATCAGGATCGTCGCCTTGCTGATGCCCGCCGTATCACCGGCCTGCACATCCTGCACTTCGATTTCGAACCCCCGGCGCTCCGCCCAGCGGCTGTACATGCGGAAAAGGATGTCCGCCCAGTCGTTCGACTCCGTGCCGCCCGCGCCCGCCTGGATCGATAGGAACGCGTTATTCTTGTCGAAAGTCTCGGTGAGGAAGGATGCGATTTCGAGCTTATCGAGCTCCTCGACCATCGCGGCGACGGACGTCGTCAACTCCTCTTCATACATTGCCTGCTCATCACCGGCGGCGCCCTGAATGAGCTCAACCATGACATCCAAATCGTCGGCCTTCTTCTTGAAGACCACCACGGGAAGCACCGAGCGTTTCAGCCCGTTCAGCTTCGCGATATGCTTCTGCGCGCGCTCGTTGTTGTCCCAGAAAGTCGGTTCGCCCATCTGGGCGTCCATCGCCTCGATCTCTCGCTGCTTTTGATCGCAGTCAAAGAAACCTCCATAGATGCCCGGCGCGCTTCTTGATGTTTTCGATGTGGTTGAAAGTTTCGGGAGCGATCATGACTGAAAATCGGCTGTTTCGTTCGTTGGAAACGGTCATGGCCGCAAACCCCGCCGCCCGGCGCAAGGCTGAAAAAACGACCGCGCTCCCAAGTCGCGCGAAACGCGGCTGGCAACTTGCGCTCAGAATCTCCGCAACTGCGGAAAATACTTTCGGTCGTCGATTAAACGCTCAGTCGGAGCTGCCGAAGGTGACGCCTTGGCTTGCTCAATGGGCGCCGGCGGCGGTGCCACAAGCGGCAGCGTATTTTGCGCCGGCGTTAAAATTGCAGGCAGCGAACCCGCTCCGCCAAGCTCATCGGGAGCCCCGGTCTTTGAAGCGAGAATCGTATTCTCGGCCTGAAGCGCTTCGGCCAGATAAGGATTCTGCGCCGTACGATTCGTCAGCACATCCGAAAACCCCGGTAACTCCATCTGCAGCGGATTCGCCACCGCCTGCGCTGGCATCGCAGTCTCACGAGCGAAATCGCTACGAGGCATCTCCCACGGAGCCGTCGATGTCTGCGAACCGCTCCGCCCGCTCGCCTTAAGCAAAGCTTGATCGGCCGGCGACAGCCATTGTGTCAGGTATTCGGTAAATGGGTTCGTCGTCGCAGGCGCGCTCGCGGACAAACCTTCGCGCGTTGCCGCCTGCTGCGATTTTTCTCCGCCCACGCCACCCGCCGCCGCTTCACGCTCGGCCTTCGCCTCGGCTTCGAGTCGGTTCACGCCATCGAGCAGCCAGTTGGCCGATCTCGCTTCCATCGCTCCATCCTGATTCTTCGGCGCCCCACCGGGCGCCACAGGTGTCGCAACCGAAAGTCCCGTGACCGCCGAAGAGCCGGAAAACAATGACTTCCCTCCGCTCGCCTCGGCTGGCCGCTGCACCGTCGTCAGCGACTGCAGATCCTTCTTCGCCGATTCCGCCGCCCCAGACTGCTCCCCCTGCGCCGAAGCCACCGCCGCGAGGGCGGCCAGGGAAGCGAAAGGTGCGCGTGTGCCAGCCATGAGAAATCAGGTGCGAATAAAGATGCCTTTGAGGTTCATTTCAAGTGCCTGCGGATTGGGCGAAAAACGCAGCCCGTCGGCCTTGCTGATCTTACCGGCCTTGATGAGGCGATAGAGATCTTTGTTAAACGAGAACGTCCTCGAGTCACTTGAGCTCTCCAGCAGCGACTGGATCTTCTCGAACTGCCCTTCAAGAATCAGCGTCTTGATCGTGGCATCCGCGAAAAGAATCTCGTTTGCCGGTACGCGCCCGCCGCCTTCCAGCGCAGGAATCAACTTCTGGCAGATCAATCCGCGAATCGATCCCGCGATCTGCCGCCTCGCCTGAGCGACCTGCTCCGGTGGGAAAAACTCGAAAAGACGCGTCAGCGACTGCGCCACCGTCGCCGCGTGCATCGTGGAGAAAACCAAGTGCCCCGTCTCCGCCGCCGAGATCGCCGTCTCGAACGTTTCGCGGTCGCGCATTTCACCGATCAGGATGATGTCCGGGTTTTGCCGCAGCACCGACTTGATCGCCAGCGGGAAGCTCGGCACATCGAGCCCGATCTCGCGCTGATTGAAAACCGACTTGTCGTCCTGAAACGTGTACTCGATCGGGTCTTCGATCGTGACGACGTGCTTGTCGTAATTGTGGTTAATCCAGTTCAGCAGTGCCGCCATCGTCGAGCTCTTGCCCATGCCGGTCGCTCCGCAAAACAGAAGAATCCCGTCCTTGCCCTGCCCGAGATGGAGCAGCGGATCGGGATTCAGATTCAGATCCTCGAAGCTCGGGATGCGGCTCTTGATGTGACGGAAAACGATGCTGACCGTCCCGCGCTGGTGAAACGCGTTCACACGGAAACGCCCGATATTTTCCGCCGCGTAGGCAAAGTCGATCTGCCCGTCGTTTTCCCAAATCTGCTTAAACACGCGTGGCACATGATCGTCCACGAACGCCTGTGCCTCGACACCCGCGATCGGGTCCATGTCCACCGGTTTCAACTTTCCCGACAGGCGCACATAGCCCGGCTTGTTGGACTTCACCACCACGTCGCTCGCTCCGCTATCCACCGCCAGTTTCAGCAAGTCGTTGAAGATCTCCGTGTGTAGCGAGGTAGACATAGAATACAGTGGGGAAGAAAAACGTGTCGCTTTGCTAAATGTGCCTGCTTTTTTCCGCAAGGTATCTTCCTGTAAACCCTCCATGAAACTCCGTCCGCTCACCGGTGCCATCACCGCTCTCGTGACCCCGTTCAAAAACGACGCCGTCGCCTACGACGATCTCCGCAAGCTCGTGGAGTTTCAGATCAAATCCGGCATCCACGGCCTCGTCCCCGTCGGCACCACCGGCGAATCGCCCACCCTCACGCACGAGGAACACATGGAGGTCGTCCGCGCCGTCGTCGGCTACTCCAAGGGCCGAGTCCCCGTCATCGCCGGCACCGGCTCCAACTCCACCAAGGAAGCCGTCGAGCTCACCCACCTTTCCCACGAAGCCGGCGTCGATGCCATGCTCGTGGTCGCCCCGTACTACAACAAGCCCAGCCAGGAAGGCGTCTTCCGCTATTTCTCCGCCGTCGCCGAGGCGACCGACAAGCCCATCATCACCTACTCGATCCCCGGACGCTGCGGCATCGAGATCGGCGTCCCTGTCATCGAACGTCTCCGCGCCAAGTACCCGCATGTCCGCTACATCAAGGAAGCCGGCGGCTCGGTCGATCGCGTTGACCAGATCAAGCAGGCTCTCGGCAAAGACATCACCGTCCTCAGCGGCGACGACAGCCTGACTGTTCCCTTCATGTCCGTCGGTGCCGAAGGCGTCATCAGCGTCGCCTCGAACTTGCTCCCGAAGGAAGTCGCTCAACTCGCCGAACTCGCCCTCGCCGACGAATTCGCCAAAGCCGCAAAACTCCACCGAAAGCTCTACCCAGTCTTCAAAAACCTCTTCATCGAGCCCAATCCCGTGCCGGTCAAAACCGCCCTTCTCCGCGCCGGCAGGATCGGCTCCGCCGAAGTCCGCTCGCCTCTCTGCGAGATGACCGAGGCCAACAAGCAAATCCTCATCGCCGCGCTCACCGCCGCCGGCAAGTAACCGCCATGCCTCTTCGCATCGCACTCGTCGGAGCCAAGGGCCGCATGGGCCAGGCCATCACCGCCGCCGCCCAATCCCTCGGCCACAATATCTCCGCCGCCCTCGACCAAGGCGACGATCTCGCCGCCGGTATCAAAACGGCGGATGCCGTGATCGACTTCAGCTTCCACGCAACAACCGGCGAGGTCATCAAACACGCCGCCGCCTTCAACAAGCCGCTCGTCATCGGCACCACCGGCCACGCCGCCGAGGAAAAGAAACATCTCCTCGCCACCGCCTCAAAGACCCCCTGCGTCTGGGCCGGCACCTATTCAGTCGGCGTGAACCTCCTCTACGCGCTCACCCGCCGCGCCTCCAGCGTGCTCGGTTCCGACTACGACGCCGAAGTCGTCGAGATGCACCACCGCTTCAAAAAAGACGCCCCCAGCGGCACCGCCGCCCGCCTGCTCGAGATCATCCTCGAGGAACGCAAACTCACCGCCGAGGCCCTCCGCCACGGCCGTGAAGGCATCACCGGCGAACGCACCTCCACCGAAGTCGGCATCCATGCCCTTCGCGGGGGCGACGTCGTCGGCGAACACACCGTCATGTTCGCCGCCCTCGGCGAGCGCATCGAGCTCACGCACAAAGCGTCCGACCGCGGCATCTTCGCCCGCGGCGCTATCCGCGCCGCCGAGTGGCTCGTCAAGGGCCAGAAACCCGGCGTCTACGACATGCAGGACGTCCTCGCCCTTCGCTGACGCGAAGCGCGAAATGACCAGTGACCAATGACCATTGGTCCAAGCTCAGACCTGCCCGCTTTCGCGCCCACACATACGTCCCAACACCTCATGCCTTCATCCGCTCCGACATTGGTCATTGGTCACTGGTCATTGGTCATTCTCCGCTTCGCCCCTCGCTGCTCATGATAACGTCGATCCAAGGCCTTCTCACCGAAGCCACCCCGCTGCGCGCCATCATCGAGCTCAACGGCCTCGGCTACGAGGTAAACATCCCCGTCACCACCGCCGAAAAACTCCCCGCCACCGGCGCGACGGTGAAACTCCACACCCTCGTGATCTACCGCGAAGACGCGCAGACCCTCTACGGCTTCGCCACCGTCGCCGAGCGGGACTTCTTCCGTCTCATGATCGAGCACGTCACCGGCGTCGGCCCCAAGATGGCGCTCACCATCATGAGCAAATTGTCTCTGCCGTCGCTCGAATCCGCGATCCGTATGGGCGATATCGCTACACTCGCCAAATGCCCCGGCATCGGCAAAAAAACCGCCGAGCGCCTCGTCGTCGAACTCCGCGCCAAAGTCGGTGCCACCTCTTCCGCCGATCCCGTCAACCTCGGCGGAGATCCCTCCGCCCCCGAAAACTCTCCCGCCGGCGACTCGCGTATCCGCGACGCCGTGCTCGCCCTCACCGCCCTCGGCTACAAAGCCGCCGACGCCGACGAATCCATCCGCCACGCCAGCCTCACGCTTGGCGCCAAGGCCACCACCGAGCAGCTCATCAAAAAGGCGCTCGGTTAAAAACCGGGCGCCTGGAAATATCTGCCAGCCGTTAAAATGGCCGGTCGCTGCAACCGCGTTCTTCTCACTTCATGAACTGGAACGCCGTCATCTCCGTAGTTTGATCTTCAGCAGTCGTCGGCAAAAACGGTGTCGTAACCGGTTTGTCCACTGCGGCACGCTGATCGAAAGCCAGCTCTTCGGCCGCCAATTTGCGAAGCGGTTTGAGCTGCACGTCCTCCGTCCAGCTGAACATCTGATTGTCCGTCTGCGCCGCGCTCACGAAGAGCCCGCCCGTGCGATTCGCCGGTTCCCGCAGCGATGGTACCGTGAACACGCTTGTGAACACATCTGCAGAATCGGACGCCATCACTGGTAGCGCCTTTACACCGTCGACCGCAGCCACCGCGCTTACGCCGGTTTCCTGCTTCGCCACAGGAGTCGTCTCCACAACAGCCACGCTGATGCCGCCGTTCACTGGCGCGCCCGGCTCATTCTGCCAGACAACGACAAAGGCCACACACGCCGCCGCCGCGACCGCACCGATGGAAAATCCAACCGGCCAGATCGCACGACGCGTCTCGCGTCCAGGAAACGCCACGATCTTCCGATCCGCATCCGTCATCGCCCGCGCAAGCGCCGTCGAAGCCGGTGCCGCCGAGCGCTCATGCTCGAATAGCTGCGCGCACGCCTTCTGCATCCGGCAGTACTGGCGATAGGTACGGTGCCGGGCAGGATTCTGCTGGATCTCGGCCTCCAATTCGGCGGCCTCCTGCGGACTCAGTTGCTGATCAACGTACAGGTTGAGCAGTTCGATAAAACGCGTCTCTTTCATTTGAAATCATTCCCCATTTTAGCGCGCAGACTTTCGCGCGCGCGTGCAATGCGACTCTTCACGGTACCCACCGAGATGTTCAGAATCGCGGCAATGTCCTCGTACGAGAGGTTCTTCACATTGCGCAGAATCAAAATCTCCCGGTGTTTCGCGCCCAGTTTCTCCATGCCCTTGGCGATACGATCCACGAACTCTTGCGTCACCGTCACATCGTCCGGCGACTCGATCTCCGCCGCAAAAACCTCCGACAGGGGCATATCGCTTCCCTCGCTCACTGGCTGATCGAAAGACACCGTCTTGTCCCGCTTGCGACGCCACCAGTACCAGTAGCGGTTCCGCGCGAGATTCGTGGCTATCTGATAAAGCCACGTAGAAAACGCCGATTCACCGCGAAAATTCACCAACCCACGATGCGCCCGGATAAACGCGTCCTGTGTCACCTCCTCCGCATCCTGCTGGTTGCGCAAAAGCTGGTGCACCATCGCATAGATGCGATCCCAATAGCGCGTCACCATCTCGTCGAATGCCGCCTGATCACCGCCTTTGAAGCGATCCACCAGAATACGGTCCATGGCCACGTCCTGAGCTTTCGTTGACATACGTTCAACGGAACTTTGATGGGTGTATTTTTCGATTGTTCCCACTTTTTCAGGTCTGGATGACTCGGTCGCTACGCACTTTGTTGCGTAATTCGTCGCATGTTTCGCGTCCCGCCGCATCCCGCCAGCCCAATCATCAAACAGACAATCACCTCACTCTGAAAAAAGCCTTGCAAAGCCTCGGCGGAAAACCTTTTTCGACCCTTCCTTCTGCCTGGGGGTTGATAGCTCAATGGTAGAGCAGCGTCCTTTTAAGTCGTTGGTTCCGGGTTCGAATCCCGGTCAACCCACCACGCAGGCAGAAGAGAATCGCGGAATACACCCAAAAACCGCGCCATTTGCGGTTATCAGCAACCGCCTCACTTGGCGGCTCCGGCACCCGCGTCACCTCCGCTAGCCTCGGCCTTCTTGGCTTTGTCATCACTGTATGCCAGCGACGCATACACTACGCCCACGAGATTCTCCCGCGTCACCCGCTCCGCATCTTCGCGTGCATTGTTGATCCCTTGCACCCGCCACCCCTTCCGATCCCGCTCAAGCGTCTGGTGAACCACCAGCTTCGCCCGCTTGTTCATATAGACCACGTTCATACCCGGCTTGATCTCTTCGTAGCCAATCTTGCTGATCACTAAAATCGTATTCTCCCCGTAAACCGGCATCATCGACTCCCCGGCCCCGATCACTTCGGTGCGCCCAGGAGCCAGCGCCGCGATCGCCTCAGCGTCCTTCCACGCCTGCAGCTTGCTCGCGTTCGCCGTGGGCGCAGTCGTCGATGACTTCTTGTGCGAGGCCGGCGCCTCCGCCCAAGCCGACGCCATCAAGGCAAAAGCCACCACCATTCCCGCCGGTATCCGACCGCGCAGAATCCCATTCCGGAACCTTGTCTGCGCAAACGACAACAACCTCATAGGCATCATCTCCCATAAATCGGCCATCCCTTCCCGCTCTGAAATGGGCCCCGTAAAATCCATGTAAATGACGGTTAAGTGGCGGAAGCCGATGCGTTTTGCGTTCAGTGTATGCCCGTTTCCGCCGAAGCAGGAATAAGTAATAGTGCCTATGAAACGACTCGTTATCATCGAAGACCAGACTGCCATCCGCGAAATGCTCGTCGAAATCCTGCGGACAGACCCCAACTACCAGCTGGTCGGCGAAAGCGGCGACGGTCAAAGCGCCTACAATCTCTGCCTCGACGTAAAGCCCGACCTGCTCGTGCTCGACGCCAAGCTCCCCGGCCTCAACGGCGTCGACCTCCTGCGCCGCATCGGCAAACAACTCAAGAACGTCCGCGTACTCGTTTTTTCAGGACACGAAAATCCGGTCCTCGTCCGAGAAATGCTCGAAGCCGGCGCCCACGGCTTCGTCGAAAAAACCGCTGGTCTCACCGAACTCAAGAAAGGCCTCGAAACGGTCGCCGGTGGCGGCACCTACTTCGGCCCCGCCGTCGCCGCGCTCCTGCGCAACGTCGTCGCCAACCCCGCCTCCAGTTCTACCGCCGACTTCCTCACGGACCGCGAACGCGAAATTCTCCAGCTCGTCGCCGAGAGCCACAGCACCAAGGAAATCGCCTCCAAACTCGGCATCAGCGTGAAGACCGTGGACAACCACCGCACTAATCTCATGCGCAAGCTCAACCTCCACGACGTTGCCAGCCTCACCCGCTACGCCCTCGAGGTCGGTCTCATCGAGCCGCGCAAACTCGCCTGATCTGCCCATTGCAAGGCCGGACCTCTGATCCGCGTCTCCGATCCCTCCAATTCCCCAGTCACTCAAAGCCGCACGCCAAGTGCGGCTTTTTCATTTCCCAAATGGACGACCTCCGTGTCGTCCGCCTTCGCATTCACCCGCGCCGACCTCCAAGCCGCGTCGCCGCCTCCCGATACCGTTCCGCCAGCACGCTGATCACCCGCGCATCCGCCCCGATCGTACCCGTCATCCAAGTACGCAACCCCGCACGCTCCGCCTTCGCCGCTTCGCAAATTTCCGCGACGTCCCCGCCCGCGCCCGCATGACGCCCCGGCGATAAAAACTGCAACGCCAGCACCACGTCCCCCGCGTCAAACGGCGCCGTCTTCAGCCGCTCCGCGAGCAGCGGATCGTTAAACGCATACTGCTCCCCCGGCCGCCGCTCCATCGACGCCGCTCCGACCACCTCGACTTCCCCCACCAGCATCCGCCCCACCTGCGCCGCCAGATGATCGCGCACCGCCGCCACCCCACGCTGCGGACTCCCGTGATCCACCACGACCACCTTCGGCTTCATCAAACGCCGCTCCCGGATCGTCGCCCGCACCGCCTCCACCAACGCCCCCGCCACACGCTCATCCCGCGCGGCCGATTCCAAATCCACCAGCCACCCCGCCTGCCCCAATCTCGCCTCCGGAAACTTCGCCCGCACCGCCGCCAGCCGCTCCGGCAAATACTCCGTCAATGCTCCGCTCGGCCCAAAGAAAAACGGCAGCACCACCGCCTCCCGCTCCGCTCCAGCCGCCAGCCATTCCTGCAACGCCGGCTCCAGCAACTCAGCCCGCACACCGCCCAACTCAGCCGCATCGACGCCGCTCGAATGCAACAACGACACGGCCTTCACCGGCGCGCCGATCTCCGCCTCCAGCGCCTTCGCAACCACTCGCAAATTCAGCGTCGAAGCCGCGCGCAGCGAACCGTTATCGAACAAAAAACAGGTCGGAAGAATCGGAGATTTCACGAGTCGATGGCGCGCAGGGATAAATGACTTGCCGACGCAATTCCGTTACTCAATAAGGTCAACCACTGCCGACTTTCCTTCCTCTCATGAACCTCTTCTCTAAGTCCCTCTCCATCGCTTTCCTCAGCGCCATCGTAGCCCTCACCGGCTGCGTCAAAAAACCCTCCCGGCCTGACCCGAGCTCGACCGTCCTCGGTCAAAATGGCGGTGGTCTCGGAGGTGTCGGTGTCGGCGGTTTTGACACTGGCCTCACTGAAGCAGGTTCCGATCTCCAAGCCCGTGCCGATGGCCTCATCGTTGATGGCGATCTCCTCCGCGGCTCCGAGCCCGTCTACTTCGACTTCGACCGCGCCGGCATCAAAGAAAGCGAGCGCCCCAAGCTCCAGAAAGCCAAAGAATATCTCGACGCCAACCCCACCCACCGCGTCCTCTTCGAAGGCCACTGCGACTGGCGTGGCACCGCCGAGTACAACCTCGGCCTCGGTGATCGTCGCGCCGCCGCCGCCAAGAAGTACCTCGAAACCCTCGGCGTTCCCGCCGCTCGCATCGAAGTCGTTTCCAAGGGCGATCTGAATGCTATCGAGAACGGCACCGACGCCGACATGGCCAAAGACCGCCGCGCCGACATCATCTTCATCACGAAGTAAGTCGCCGCCGACACTTCGATTCTTTCAAAAGGCCCCGGAGCAATCCGGGGCCTTTTGCTTTTCCGCCTGCGCAAACAGCAGGATATCCATCATCACAATACCCGCTTCTCCGGGTTCGCCGTTTCTTTGGCCTTTTTCCCTTTGGCGTTTGTGTTCTTATTTAGCCGCCGCCTCCCGCCACCGCTTCAACGCCGCCCCCGTCAGCGACCGCTCCGCTTTTTCGATCTCGTTTCGCGTTCCCGCAAACACGATCTCGCCACCCGCACTGCCTCCGCCCGGCCCAAGATCAATGATCCAGTCCGCCAGATGGATCACGTCGAGATTGTGCTCGATCACGATGACCGTGTTGCCCGCATCGCGCAGTTTGAAGAGCAGATCCATCAAGTTCTGAATATCCGCCCAGTGCAGCCCCGTCGTCGGCTCGTCCAAAATATACAGCGTCTGCCCCTGCTGACGCTTGCTCAGCTCCAGCGACAGTTTGATGCGCTGCGCCTCGCCACCTGATAGCGTCGTCGCCGACTGCCCGAGCGTCAGATACCCAAGCCCGACCGCATTCAGCGTCTCCAGCTTGTCCATGATCCGCGGGATATTCCGGAAAAGCCCCATCGCCTCGCGTACCGACATATCGAGTACATCCGCGATGCTCTTTCCGTGAAACAACACTTCCAGCGTCTCGCGATTAAACCGCCGCCCCCCACAGCTCGGACACGGCGCATACGCATCCGCCATGAACTGCATGTCCAGTTTGATGACGCCATCGCCCTGACAGCGCTCACACCGCCCGCCACGCACGTTGAACGAAAACCGGCTCGCCTTATACCCTCGCACTTTCGCGAGCGGCACCTGGGCAAATAGATCGCGCAACAAATCCAGCAGCTTCGTGTACGTCGCCGGATTCGACCGCGGACTCCGCCCGATCGGCTCCTGATCCACCTGAACGAGCTTCTCAAAGAAATCCAGATTCTCGATATGCCGGTGCTTCCCCGGAATCGCCTTCGATCCGTTCAACTTCCGCGCCGCCGCCGCTGCCAGCACATCATTCACCAGCGTGCTCTTCCCCGAGCCCGACACGCCCGTGACGCACGTCAGCAATCCCACCGGAAAACGCGCATCCACATCGCGCAAATTATGCTCCCGCGCCGCTCGCACCGTCAGCCACGTGCCGTCCGCTTCCTTCGTCTTCGCGTCTTTCGACACCGACATCTTCCGCGCCAGATAAGCCCCCGTCCGCGAAACCTTGTACGGCTGCGCCATGCACTGCTCCGGCGTGCCCTGAAACAGGATACGCCCGCCCTCGGCCCCCGCCTCCGGCCCGAGTTCGATGATCTCGTCCGCGATCCGCATCGTGTCCTCGTCATGCTCCACCACGAGCACCGTGTTCCCGCGATCGCGAAGCTCCCGTAGCTGCGTCAGCAGCCGCTCATTGTCCGCCGGATGCAGCCCGATGCTCGGCTCATCCAGCACATAGATCACGCCCATCAACCCCATCCCCAGCTGCGTCGCCAGCCGCACGCGCTGCGCCTCGCCGCCCGACAACGTGTCGTAGTCCCGATCCAACGTCAGATATCCCAGCCCTGTCTGAAGCAGAAAGTGCAGCCGCTGATCGATCCCCGTCACGATTTCCTTCAGCGCCTCATTCCCCGCGAGATCCGCAACGAGCGCTCGCCCAAACTCCGCCGCCTCGATCACGCCCAGCGCAAAAAACTCCGGCAACGTCTTCCCGTTCACCCGCACCGCACCGCTCCGCGCATTCAACCGCGAACCATGACACTCCGGACACTCCCCGCTCACCATGAATGTCGTGAGCCGCGCCCGAAACCCTTCGCTGTCCGTCTCCCGCCAGCTCTCTTCGAGCATCGGAATCACTCCGGCAAACGCCATCGCCCGGGGCTCGCGCATGCGCTTCAACTTGAACGCAAAAAGCCGCTCCCCCGCCCCGTGCAGCAACGTCTCCCGCGTCGCCTCCGGCAGCGCCCGCCACGGCTTCTCTGCGTCGAATGGCAGCTGCTCCGCGAGCTGCTTGAGGATCGCGTTGTGTTTTATGATCAGATTTTTCCCACCGATCCGCCACGGCTTGATCGCGCCTTCGCGCACCGACTTCTCCGGATCGGGCACCACCAGCTCCGGTACAAACCGCAGCTTCCGTCCCAGCCCACCGCACGTGCCGCACGCTCCTTCACTGTGGTTAAACGAAAAATGCCTCGGCGTGAGCTTCTCGAAAACGTCACCGCAAATCTCGCACGCCAGCGACTGGCTCAAATTGATCTCCCGCCACGGCGCCTCCGCCGTCTTCTGCGCCAGCACCACCGCCCGGTCCCGCCCTTCGCGAAACGCCAGCTCCAGCGAATCCGCCATCCGACTACGCTGGTCCGCATTCGCCACCAGCCGATCCACGACCAGATCCACCGCGATCTCCTTCGCTCCCGTCGGCACCAACTTCGGATCGTCCAGGTTCTTGATCTCCCCATCCAGCCGCACGCGCTGAAACCCCCGCTGCCTCAGCCGCGGCAACTCCTCCCTCAACACACTCGGCTTCGCGTTCATCAGCGGCGCGAGTAACAGCACCCGTTCCCCCGGCACTTCGGCAAACACCCTCGCCACATTGTCGTCGAGAGACCGCTGCGTCACCCGCCCGCCGTCCTTCGGACACCGCTGCTCGCCATGCAGCGCCCACAGCAGTCGCGCGTAGTCCGCGATCTCCGTCACCGTCGCGATCGTGCTGCGCGGCGAACCATTTCCCGTCCGTTGCTCGATCGCCAGCACGGGCGACAGCCCGTGAATAAAATCCACATCCGGCCTCTTCAACTGCTCCAGCACCTGCCTCGCCTGCGTGCTGAGCGACTCCATGTATTTACGGTAGCCCTCCGCATAAATCGTATCGAAAGCCAGCGACGACTTCCCCGATCCGCTCGGCCCCGTGAGCACGACAAGTTTTCCGCGCGGTATCCGCACCTCGAGATTTTTGAGGTTATGTTCGCGTGCTCCTTTAACATGAATGTGGGTCGCGGCCTGCATATGGATAAACGCGCACGTTCGCCATTTACCCGCGCGCGTCAAAACCCGAGCGACGGATTTCCGGGACAATCTTCACCCGTTAATCCTTGAACGACTTCCCGCGCTCCCTTTGCTCTCACTTATACCCCGCATGTCCGTCATCCCCTCCGATGGCGGTCCGCCCCAGATCTCCCGCGACAGTAGTAGTCATGTCTGCGAAAACTCCCATGCGAACACCTGCCCCCGCCACCCGCATTGCCACCGGCCTCCTCCTCGCCGCGCTCACTGCATCCTCAGCCCACGCCGTTTCCTTCGATTGGCACGACCTGTCCGGCAGCTTCGACACCACTTTCTCCGTCGGCGGACTCTACCGCCTCGACGACCCCAAAGCCGACTTCTACGGCCTCTCCAACGGCGGACGCCAGTACTCCGTCAACGCCGACGACGGTAATCTCAACTACCCCAAAGGCTGGGCCTCCCAGGTCTTCAAAGGCACTCACGACCTCGAACTTCGCTACAACAACTTCGGCGCCTTCGTCCGCGGCACCTACTTCTACGACACAGAAAACGAAGACTCCGACCGCGCCCGCACGCCCCTCTCCGACGAAGCCCTCGACCGCGTCGGCTCCGGTGCCCAATGGCTCGACATGTATGTGCGCGGCAACTTCGAGATCGCCGGCCGCTCCGTTGACCTCCGTCTCGGCCGCCAGGTCCTCAGTCTCGGCGAAAGCACCTTCATCCCCAACGGCATCAACGTCGTTAACCCCGTCGACGTCTCCCGCCTCCGCGTCCCCGGTTCGGAACTACGCGAAGCCCTCCTCCCGGTCAACATGGTCAAGGCTGCCACCAGCCTCACCGATACGCTTTCCGTCGAGGCTTTCTGGCTCCTCGAGTTCCGCCGCACCGAGATCGATCCCGCCGGCACGTATTTTAGTTCCAATGACTTCGCCACCCGCGGCGGCCGCAACGTCTACCTCGCCTTCGGCGCCCTCTCCGACCAGCAGCCCCTCGGCGCCATCCCCCGCGACCTCGATCATGAGGGCAACAACTTCACCCAGTACGGCGCCAACCTGAAACTCTCCGTCCCCGCCCTCGCCGACACCGAGTTCGGCCTCTTCTTCGCCAACTACCACAGCCGCCTCCCCGTCATCAGCGCCGTCACCCCCACCGGCCCCATCAACACCAACCTCACCGCTCCGCTCACCGCCGTCTTCATGCGCGCCGGCCTCGATCAAACCACCGCCGCCGCCCAGGCCGCCGGCCTCTTCCAGATCATCGTCCTCGCCCAGACCAACCCCGGCGCCCTCACCCCCACGCAGATAAACACCCTAAACGCCCCCCAAAGCCAGGCCGCCATCGCCGGCGCCCGCCAGATTGCCCTCCTCACCTCCGCCGCCACCGGCCGCTACTTCATCGAGTACCCCGAAAACATCCGGATGCTCGGCCTCAGCTTCAACACCAGCCTCGATTCCCTCGGCGTCGCCTGGCAGGGCGAAATCTCCTACAAACACGGCGTCCCTCTCCAGGTCGACGATGTCGAACTTCTCTTCGCCACGCTCTCCGCCCTCGACAGCCCCGGAGGCACCAACTTCGGCGCCAACAACCAGCTCGGCAACTACCGCGGCCAGTACCGCGCCTACGTCCCCGGCTATAAACGCGAAGACGTCTGGTCCGCCCAGACCACCATGACCAAAATCTTCGGCCCCATGCTCGGCGCCAGCCAGCTCACCGTGCTAGGCGAAGTCGGCGGCATCGCCGTCCCCGACCTCCCCAAAAACGCCGTCCTACGCTTCGACGGCGCCGGTACCTTCACCGGCGGCTCGCGTTCCTTCATGGACGGCGCCGGCTTCAGTAGCGCACCCGTCACCCCGCTCGACGCCTTCGCCGACAAACTCTCTTGGGGTTACCAACTCGTCGCCAAGCTCGACTACAACAACTTCTTCCGTGGCGTGAACATCTCCCCATCCGTCTCCTTCACCCACGACGTCCGCGGCAACACGCCACTCCCCCTCGGCAACTTCGTCGAAGGCCGCAAATCCCTCAACCTCGCCACCGAGCTCACCTGGCAGAACGCTTGGTCGTTGGAATTCCGATACGTCAACTTCTTCGGCGGCGGCGTCTATAATCTCCTCGCCGACCGCGACTACGCCTCCACCACGATCAAGTACTCCTTCTGATCAAAATCAGCGCCCTCTGTATTCTCCGTGTCCGAGCTCTGTATCCTCTGTGGCCAAAAATAACCTGATGAAAACGCTCCGCCCCCTTTCGCTCACAGCCATCCTCGCCCTGCTTCCCCTGGCCGAGCCGGCCGCACACGCCGCCATCTCCGACGCCGACCTCGCCCGCCTCGGCAACGACCTCACCCCTCTCGGCGCCGAGCGCGCCGCCAACGCCTCCGGCACCATCCCCGCCTGGGAAGGCGGCATCACCGCCCCGCCCGCCGGCTACAAAGTGGGCGACCACCACCCCGACCCCTTCTCCGCCGATCAACCGATCGCCACCATCACCGCGTCCAATCTATCCGAATACGAAGACCGCCTCACCCCCGGTCACATCGCCCTCCTCAAGACCTACCCCAGCTACAAAATCGTCCTCTACCCCACCCGCCGCAGCGCCTCCTTCCCCGCGCGCATCTACGAAGCCACCCAAAAAACCGCCGCCACCGCCCGCCTCACCGAAAACGGCAATGGCATTCAAGGCGCTCTTGTCGGCATCCCATTCCCGATTCCCCAAAACGGCCTCGAAGCCATCTGGAATCACCTCGTCCGCTACCGCGGCGAAGCCGCCATCCGCACCGTCGGCCAGGCCGCCCCTCAACGCAACGGCAGCTACAGCCTCGTTCAGTTCAAAGACGAATTCTTCTTCAACTATAACCGTCCCGACGTCACCGAGGCCACCCTCGACAACGTCCTCCTCTACTACAAGCAGGCCACCACCGCCCCCGCCCGCCTCGCCGGTTCCATCCTCCTCGTCCAAGAAACCCTCGACCAGGTCAAAGAACCCCGCCGCGCCTGGATCTACAACGCCGGCCAGCGCCGCGTCCGCCGCGCCCCCAACGTCGCCTACGACTCCCCCGGCACCAACGCCGACGGCATGCGCACCAACGACCAGCTCGACATGTTCAACGGCGCCCCCGACCGCTACGACTGGAAGCTCGTCGGCAAAAAAGAACTCATCGTCCCCTACAACGCCTACAAACTCCACAGCGACTCCGTGAAAGTCGCCGACGTGCTGAAACCCCTTCACATCAATCAGGACCTCGCCCGCTACGAACTCCACCGCGTCTGGGTCGTCGAAGCCACCCTCAAGCCCGGCCAGTCCAACATCTACGCGCGCCGCACCTTCTACATCGACGAAGACAGCTGGCAGATTCTCGCGGCCGACCAGTACGACACCCGCGGCCAGCTCTGGTACGTCTCCGAAGCCCACTGCATCAACTACTACGAAGTCCCCACTTTCTGGAGCACACTCGAAGTCCACACCGATCTCGTTTCAGGCCGCTACCTCGCCTTCGGTCTCGATAACGAAAACAAGATGTACGACTTCTCCGTGAAACCCTCGCTCGCCGACTTCACCACCGGCGCCATCAGCCGCGAAGGCGTCCGCTAAAATCTTTCTCTTTCCTCTTTCTCGTCCTCTTTCGTCAGTCCCCGCCCAAGCCAGCAAACCACCGCCTCTCCGCGGACAAACCGCGTGGGCAACGCCTTTACGCGGCCGGCACGTCTCCCGTCTTGTCTTCGCGCCCCGGCCCCGAACACTCCGGGCACATGCGGGCCCTCGCAGGCAACTCCCACCAGTCGTTCACGCGCGCACCCCGGAATCCCCTTCCGCCCGCTCTGCGCCTCCTCGCACGCTTCGTCTCCGGCGTCCTCATACTCCTCTCCCTCGCCCCGCTCGCGCCCGCCGCCAGCCCCGTCCCCCACGCCGCCCGCAGCCTGCTCCTCGACGCCTCCCTCAACGGCCACGTCATCATCGCCGTCGGCGAACGCGGCGCCATCATCCGCTCCGCCGACTCCGGCGAAACCTGGGAAGCCATCGTCTCCCCGACCGACGCCACCCTCACCGGCGTCTCCTTCGCCAACGCCACCTACGGCTGGGCCGTCGGCCACGACGGCGTCATCCTTCACACCCGCGACGGCGGCGACACCTGGGCCGAACAATTCCGCGCCGAGGACCGCGAAACCGTCTTCCTCGATGTCGCCGCCATCGATCACCTCCGCGCCATCGCCATCGGTGCCTTCGGCGTTTGCTACACCACCCGCGACGGCGGCCGCACCTGGCTGCCGCAAAAACTCCTCGACGAGGACAACCACCTCAACCGCATCACCCTCACCCGCGATGAGGGACTCTTCATCGCCGGCGAACGCGGCACGCTTCTCCATCTCCCATCCATCGTCAAACCCGCGGAACCGCTCGCCTCGCCCCACGAAATTTCCTTCTACGGTCTCGCCTCCATCGCCAGCGACACCCTCCTCGCGTATGGACTTCGTGGGCACATCTATCGCTCCCACGACGACGGCCGTACCTGGCGCCCCATCGAAAGCCCGGTCCCCGCTCTTCTCTCCACCGCCATCCGCCTCAAATCCGGCGTCATCCTCCTCGCCGGACAAGCCCGCTCCTGGCTCGTGAGCCGTGACCGCGGACAAACCTTCCAAACCTGGCAGCCACCGATCACCACCGCCGTCTCGGAACTCATCGAGGCACCCAACGGCATGATCCTCGCCTTCGGCGAAGCCGGCGTCACCCGCCTCGAATCTCCCGACAGCGGCCCGGCCACGGCCAGCTCCGCCCCGTGAAGCACGTCCCCCTCACCGGCCTCATCGAGAATCTCGTCTTCCGCTTCCGCGGTCTCGTCATCGCTGTCTTCGTACTCCTCACAGTCTGGTGGGGCTACTGCGCCTCACGCACGCATGTTGACGCCAGCTTCACCAAACAACTCCCGCTCGAGCACCCCTACATCCAGGTCTTCACCCAGTACCAGGACCAGTTCGGCGGCGCCAACCGCGTGCTCATCGCCCTCATGGCGGAGAACGGCGACATGTTCACCCCGGAGTTTTTCAAAACGCTGAAGGCCGCTACCGACGAAGTCTTCTTCCTCCCCGGCGTCGATCGCAGCCAGGTTCAATCTCTCTTCACGCCCAACGTCCGCTACCTCGAAGTCGTCGAGGACGGCTTCGCCGGCGGCCCCGTCATCCCCTCTAATTTCCAGCCCACGCCCGCCGGCCTCGCCACCGTCCGCGAAAACATCGTCAAGTCCGGCAAAGTCGGCCAGCTCGTCGCCAACGATTTCTCCGGCGCACTCATCAGCGCCCGCCTGATGGAAATCGATCCCTCCACCGGAAAAAAAATCGACTACCTCCGCACCGCCGAACTCCTCGAAACCAACATCCGCGAAAAATTCGCGAGCCCCGGCGTCAGCGTCCACATCATCGGCTTCGCCCGCATCATGGGCGATATCAGCGCCGGGGCCCGCGGCGTCATCATCTTCTTCGCCGCCTCCCTGCTCGTCACCGGCCTCCTCGTCTGGATCTTCGCCCACTCTCTTAAACTCACCATCGCCCCGCTCCTGACCTCCCTCGTCGCGGTCGTCTGGCAGATGGGCGCGCTTAACATCCTCGGCTACGGCATCGACCCCATGTCGATCCTCGTGCCCTTCCTCGTCTTCGCCATCGCCATCAGCCACGGCCTCCAGATGGTCCGCGCCTTCCGCAGCGAAGTCTTCGAGGGCAAAGACAACGTCACCGCCGCCCGCTGCGCCTTCCGCCAGCTCCTCATCCCGGGCGGTGTCGCCCTCCTCACCGACACCGTCGGCTTCCTCACCATGCTGGTCATCAAGATCGAGACCATCCAGGAACTCGCCATCACCGCCTCCCTCGGCGTCGCCGCCATCATCGTCACCAATCTTTTCCTCCTCCCGCTCCTCCTCTCGTATCAAAAACTCCCCGACTCCTACCGCCTCAAAATCGCCGCCCGCCGCAAGAAGACCGACGCCTTCTGGAAAAGCTTCTCCGGCATCATGGAGCCCGGCCCCTCCATCGTCATCCTCATCGTCAGCGGCCTTCTCGCATTCTTCGCCTTTCACCAGTCCAAGAAAGTCCGCATCGGCGATCTCCACGCCGGCGTTCCCGAACTGCGCCAGGATTCCCGCTACAACCTCGATAGCGCCCTCATCACGAAAAAATTCAGCATCGGCGTAGACGTCCTCACCGTCATCGTCGAATCCGTGCCCAACGGTTGCGTCGACCACGAGGTCGTCGGCCTCATCGACCGCTTCGAAGGCCGCATCCGCGCCATCCCCGGCGTCCAGTCCACCGTCAGCCTCGCCTCCGTCGCCCGCCAGCTCAACGCCGGCTGGAACGAAGGCTCCCTCAAATGGCGCGTCCTCCCGCGCAACCCCCAGGCCCTCGCCCAAGCCGTCGCACCCATCGAAACATCCACCGGCCTCCTCAACGCAGACGGCAGCATCATGCCCGTCTTCATCTTCCTCGCCGACCACAAAGCCGAAACCCTCGATGCCGTCACCGACACCGTGAAACGCTTCCGCGACGCCCACCCGTCCGAAAAAGCCCGCTTCCAGCTCGCCAGCGGCAACGCCGGCGTCATGGCCGCCACCAACGAAGTCATCGCCGACGCCCAGTTCCCCATCCTCCTCTGGGTCTTCGGTGCCGTCATCGTCCTCTGCCTGCTCACCTTCCGCTCCATCGCCGCCACAATCTGCATCGTCGCCCCGCTCGCCCTCGTCTCCTGGCTCGCCTACGTCGTCATGGTCTGGCTCGAGATCGGCCTCAAGACCTCGACTCTCCCCATCATCGCCCTCGGCGTCGGCATCGGCGTCGATTACGGCATCTACCTCTTCGCCCGCCTCCAGGCCACCCTCCGCCAGGGCGAATACTTCGAGGACGCCATGCTCGCGGGCTTCATCCAGACAGGCAGCTCCATCGTCTTCACCGGCCTCGCCCTCGCCATCGGCACCGGCATGTGGGTCTTCTCCGACCTCAAATTCCAGGCCGACATGGGCCTCCTCCTGACCTTCATGTTCCTCGTCAACATGCTCGCCGCCATCGTCATCATGCCCGCCATGGCCCGCTGGTTCTTCCACCACCACACCCGCCGCCGCCCCATTCTTCCGCTGTAACTTCTCGCGACAAACGCTGTCCTGCCCGCTGCCACGCCATCCAGCATCTTCGACAATCACCCGCTCATGCCCGCCGAAAAAGCCGATCCCGCACCACTCCTCTCGTCCGGCCAGCGCCGCCTGCTCGGCTTCTCGCTCAGCTTCTTCGCCCTCGTCGCCTCAGCCGCCCTCGTCGTCTTCATCGCGATCGTCATCGGCCGCCTCATCGGCTTCTTTTCCAACGTCCTCTGGCCTCTCGCCGTCGCCGGCATCATGGCCCTGATCCTCCGCCCGGTCGTCGACCGCCTCGAACACAAATTCCGCGGCCGGCGCCTCGCCGCCGTCATCGTCCTCTTCAGCGCCTTCATCCTGGTCGCCGCCGGCGTCGCGGTCGCCTTCGTCCCCAAACTCGCCGGCCAGATCCTCGACTTCTTCACCAACTTCCCCGCCACCTGGGAACGGCTCGTCGCGTACGTAAAAATCAACTACCCCGCCTGGAACACCACTGTCGAGCGCCTCCTCGAGCAGCCCATGATCGCCGGCGCCGTCGAGAGCCTCCGCGAACAGGCCGGCAAGGTCCCCGCCGCCATGCTTCCTTCGCTCAAGGCCGTCGGCGGCGGCTTCTTCGCGATGCTCAGCTTCGCCACCCACGCCATCGTCATCCCGATCTACCTCTTTTTCTTCCTCCTCTCCCGCGGCGAGCCCACCCACAAACTTCCCGAAAACCTCACCTTCCTCCCGGAAAACGCCCGCCACGACATCGTCTTCCTCATCCGCGAATTCATCGGCATCGTCGTCTCCTTCTTCCGCGGCCAGCTCGTCATCGGCCTCCTCATGGGCATCCTCCTCGCCATCGGCTTTTCCATCGTCGGCCTCCAGTACGGCCTCGTGCTCGGCCTCATCCTGGGAATCCTCAACATCGTCCCCTATCTCGGCACCGTCGTCGGCCTCGTCCTCACCGTGCCGCTCGCCTTCCTCCAGCCCGAAGGCGGACCCAAACTCGTCGCCTTCGTCCTCCTCGTTTACGTCATCGTTCAAAACATCGAGGGCTGGTTCCTCACCCCGAAAATCATGGGCGACCGCACCGGCCTCCACCCGGTGATCATCATCTTCGCCATATTCTTCTGGGGCACCGCCCTCGACGGCATCCTTGGCATGGTCCTTGCCATCCCCCTCACCGCCTTCTTCGTGACGGCCTGGCTCCTCATGAAGAAAAAATACTTCGCCATCGACCCGCCCACCCGCGCCTCGCGCAAAGCGATCGCCAGCCCGGCCCCTTGACGCCGTTCCTCGCCTCCGCCTACGGTCCGCCGCATGGCTGATACCCCCGGCTCAGAGGCATCGAAACGCATCGTCGATGCACTCCGCTACGTCGGCCCCGGGCTGATCCTCACCGCCGGCATCGTCGGCACCGGCGAACTCGTCCTCACCCCGCGCGTCGCCGCCGAGCATGGCTTCACGCTTCTCTGGCTCATCCTTCTCGGCTGCATCGTGAAGGTCTTCGTCCAGGTCGAGCTCGGCCGCTACTCCGTCGCCACCGGCCTCACCACCCTCCGCGCGGCTCGATACGCTCCCCGGCCCGCGCTTCCACGCCTCTGGTCGCTCTTCCTCTGGCTCTCCGCCGCCAGCCTCACCGCCGTCGGGCTATGGCAGCTCTTCGAGGAAATCCGCAAACGCTTCGTCTGATACGCGCCCTCTCAAAGCGAGCTCTCGTAAAGCTGCTCATACGCCAGCGCCGCTTTCTGCCAGCTGAAGTCCCGCGCCATCCCACGCGCCTGCACCGCCGCGTAAGTCGCCTTGTCCTGAAACAACGCGACCGCCCGTTTCAATCCCCAGCCCAGCCCTTCGGCCGTCGGATCGAAACTGATTCCCGTACCCTCATCCGGGGACTCGTTGATGTCCGTCACCGTGTCCGCCAGCCCGCCGACATGGCTCACCAGCGGCACCGTGCCATACGCCTGCGAATACATCTGATTCAACCCGCACGGTTCGAAGAGCGAAGGCATCACAAAGAAATCGCTGCCCGCCTCCACCAGATGGCTCAACGCCTCGTCGAGTTTCGACGCCAGTGCGATCTTTCCCGGAGCCTGCGCCGCGAGTTCGCGTACCCGCTGCTCCAGCCGCTTGTCGCCCGCACCGAGGATCACGAGTCGGCAGTCGTTCTTTAGAAAGAAGTCCGCGTTCTCCAGCACCAGCTGCACGCCCTTTTGCTCTGTCAGCCGTGCCACCATTCCAAATACCGGCACCTTAGCCGACGCAGGCTCGAGATTCATTTTCTTCAACAGCTCCGCGCGGCACACCGCCTTGCCCGCCATATTACCCGGCGAATAACGCGCCGGCAGATGCTCATCGCTCACCGGATTCCACACCGCCGTATCGATGCCATTGATCAACCCGACAATATCCTCCGCCCGCGTCGCCACGACACCGTCCAGCCCGCAACCAAACTCCGGCGTCTGGATCTCCCGCGAATAACGCGGGCTCACCGTCGTCACGCGATCCGAAAACAGGATACCCGCCTTCATGAAACTCATCTGACCGTAGTACTCCACACCATCGATGCCCATCAGCTCCTCCGGCAGATTCGTCCGGTAGAACGACCGCATCGGAAACACGCCTTGGAACGCGATATTATGAATCGTGAAGATCGTCTTGAGCGTAAGCGTCACGCCATGCCGCCGCTCCGCATAGCGCAGAAACAACGGCATCAACGCCGCCTGCCAGTCGTGCGCATGCACGATATCCGCCGCCATGTTCGTCAGCCGCAGCGTCTCGGCCACGCCCTTGCAGAAGAAAATATACCGGTGGTGATTATCTTCATAATCCCGCTCGCCGTTTCCGTACGGCCCCTTGCGGTCGAAAAATTCCTCACGGCAAATCAGGTAAACTTTCAGATTCGTCCGTGGCGAAAACACCCGCACATCGCCGCTCATGAACGTGTCGCCCATCTCGATCTTCAGCGGCATCACCTTCTCCGCACCCGCCGCATCGCGATGATCCACCATCGCCCGATAACCCGGAATAAAAACCGAAACCTCGTGCCCGTGCCCCGCCAGCGTTGAGCACAATGAGCCCACCGCATCCGCCAACCCTCCGGTTTTGACGTAGGGAAACAGCTCGCTGGCCACGTGAACGATTTTCATGGCCACACGCTAGGGCACCGCCTTCCCTCATTCCAATCTCAAACCTTGGGCATGAGCGTGTTGCGTTGCCCACTACGCCGGTCACCTTGATCCCCGCATGAAACTCCGCGAAGCCATCCTCGCCGCCCTCGCCCGCCCCGACTACCGCCCCACTGACGAAACCGGACTCACGCGACTCCTCGGTCTTCAGAAGAAAGAGAAAAAATTCCTCACCCACGAGGTCCGCCTCCTTCTTTCCAAGGGCCAGCTCCAACGCGTCCGCGGCGACAACCTCGCCCTCGCGAAAGGCGGCGACTCCGGCGACAACCTCCGCGGCAAAATCCAATTTCGCGCCGGCGGCTCCGCCCTCTTCATCCCCGACACCGAGAAAGCAGGCGAATGGGTCGACGCCATCCAGATCGCCTCCGACGACACCGGCGTCGCCCTCCACGGCGATCGCGTCGAGGTCCAGGTCAACGCCACGCTGCAGCGCCGCCGCGACGGCCGCGGCACCGAGCAAACCGGCCGCGTCGTCCGCGTCATCGAGCGCGCCCGCGCCGAAGTCGTCGGCCATCTCCAGAAAATCCGCGGCCAGTTCTACATCACGCCCGACGACCCGCGCCTCATCCACGACATCTACGTCCCCGATCCCGCTGGCGCGAAACTCACGCAGCTGCCCGTCCCCGGCGACAAGGTCGTCGTCAAACTCGGCGACTGGAAACAGCGCAGTCAAAAACTCGAAGGCGTCATCATCGAGCGCCTCGGCAAAACCTTCGAGCCCCGCGCCGAGCTCGCCGGCATCTACCGCAAGTTCAACCTCGACACCCAATTCCCCGCCGAGGTCGAGCGCGAGGTCGTCGGAATTCCGTCGACCGTTCAGCCCAAAGAACTCACCGGCCGTCACGACTATCGTGATACACCCACCTTCACCATCGACCCCGACGACGCCAAAGACTTCGACGACGCGCTCTCCATCGAACACCTCGAAAGCGGCGACATCCGCATAGGCATCCACATCGCCGACGTCAGCGCCTACGTGAAGCCCGGCACCGCCCTCGACCGCGAAGCCCAGAAGCGCGGCAACTCCACCTACCTCGTGGGCACCGTCGTCCCAATGCTGCCCGAAAAACTCTCCAACGGCCTCTGCTCCCTCGTCGAAGCCCAGGACCGTCTCTGCAAAGCCGTCTTCCTCACCTTCGACAAAAAAGCCCGTCTCAAGGAAACCGGCTACGGCAACACCGTCATCCGCTCGCTCAAACGCCTCACTTACAAACAGGCCTACGCGTTCCTCTTCACCGACGACATCGCCAAAATCCGCGCTCTCCCACTCCCGCCCAAACACCAGACAGGCTCCACCGGACGCGCGCTCAGCGATCTCAACGACACCGAACTCACCAATCTCCAAAAGTGGATTCGCGAGCTCTGGAAAATCGCGAAACGCCTCCGCGACGATCGCATGCACAACGGCTCTCTCGATCTCGATATGCCCGAGACAAAAGTCTTCGTCGACGCCGAGGGCTACGCCGACCGTCTCGAAAAAATCGAACACGACGAAAGCCACCAGCTCATCGAGGAGTTCATGCTCGCCGCCAACGAGGCCGTCGCCCGTGTCACGAAACAGCACAGACTCCCGTCGCTCTACCGCGTCCACGACGCACCCGACGAAGACAAACTCGACGAACTCCGCCAGTTCCTCGGTACCTTCAACATCGAGTGCGGCGATCTCTCCAACCGCGAAGAGATCATCAAACTCCTCAAGACGCTCGAGACTCACCCCCAAGGCTACACGCTTCGCACCCAGCTCCTGCGCAGCCTGAAAAAAGCCGCCTACCGCGCGTCACCGGATGGTCACTACGGCCTCGCGAAAAAAGATTACACGCACTTCACCTCGCCCATCCGCCGCTACAGCGACCTTGTCGTCCACCGCGTCTTCGACACCTACCTCGTCAAACACGCCGGCCAGCCACCGCTCGCCGGAGCCAAACCCGCTCTCACCCTCGGCCAGATGGAATCCATCGGCGAACACCTCAGCCTCACTGAGGTGAACAGCGCCGAAGCCGAGCGCGAGAGCGTGAAGATCAAGCTCCTCGAATTCTTCGAGCGCGAACTCGCCAAAGAGAAAAAGACGCGCTTCGACGCCGTCATCACCGACGTCCGCAGCAACGGCCTCTTCATTGAGCTCACCGAATCGATGACCTTCGGTTTCATCTCCGCCTACTCGCTCCCTGACGATCATTATCAACTCAGCAACGATCAGACCGAACTGGTCGGCCGCCGCAGCAAACGCGTCCTCGCGCTCAGCAGCCACATCGACGTCGTTGTCGACAAGGTCGACCGCTTCAAACGCCTCATCGATTTCCGCCTCGCCCCCGAATCCGAAAAATCGGCAGCGCCCGCCTCGCCCGGTAAACGCCAGATCTTCTCTCCCGCAAAATTCGCCACGCGCCCGCAAGAGCCCGCCGGGCCGCGGAAGAAGCATAAAAAATCCGGCCGTTCCGAGCGCCAAGGTCGATCCGGTCGCCGCTAAAAATCGCGCCCGCACTTTGCCTTTTTAAGTTCGCTGCATTCCTCAGTCTTCCTTCATGAGCCACTACGACTTCGCCAAAACTTTTCGCACCATCTACGACAACGCCGTCGCTCAATACGCCAAGGGCAGCCGCGACACCACCACGCTTCTCTCCGCGCAGGAAAAAGCCTTCCTCGCAGCCAACGGCATCACCGCCCAGCACCTCTACGATTACGCGGAGGATCACAACAACTACAACGGCGAGCCCGGCTTCGAAAACGCCCTCGGCATCGAGCTCGTCCGCCGCGACTACTTCCTCAATGTCCAGGGTGGAAAACCATCCAGCACTGTCCTCGACGAATCGAAACTCCCCGCCAAAACCGACGCCGTCCGCGGCATCGAATGGCTGCCTCGCATCATCCCCAAGGTGAAAGCCAAGCTTCGCGGCGAACTCCCGACGTCGCTCATGTATTGCTGTGGCGGTGACCGCCGCTTCCTCAAAGCGCACAACATTCTTCCCGCCGAGCTCCTCTCCGTCATCTGGCGCAACATCGACAACGACGAAGCCACCATCGACTGGGTCGCCAAACGAAGCGCCAGCAAATAACGTAGCCGCGTCAGCCATGACGCGGGGCTGACTCCTCACTTTGGCCGGATCGGCGCGCGCGAATGCGTTCCGTACAGCCGGTTCTCGCACTCCGGACAAAACCCGTGCGTGAACTCGATCCCGGCGTGCTTGTTGAAATACTCCTCGAGCTTCGTCCAGCGCCCGTCGTCTTCGCTGATTTTTTTGCAGCCCGCGCAAATCGGCAGCAGCCCGTGCAGCTCCCTCAATTTCGCATCGGCCGCCTCACGGGCCGGACGCAACGCCGCGCGCTCCGTCTCCAACTGATGACGGCTGAGCGCCATCTCGATGCTCACATGCAACTGCTCCTGCGCGAACGGCTTTAACACATAGCCATACGGCTCCGCCTCCTTTGCCCTCTTCAACACAGCTGGTTCAAACTGCGCCGTGAGAAAAACCACCGGCCGTCCCACGCTCTGCCGGATTTGCTTCGCCGCCTCAGCGCCATCGATCGATCCTCGCAGACCGATATCCATCAGCACCAGATCCGGATTCAGCGCGAACGCCTGGCTCAGTGCATCGTCAGCGTTATCCACGACCGAGACCACTTCGTAACCCAGCCGGAGCAACGTCTGCCCGATCACCTGCGCGACCAGCGGATCGTCTTCGACGACCAGAATGCGACGTTTATTGGCCCGGGTCATCGGAGGAAAAGGCAATGAATCGCCGCACGCATCAGTTTCTTGAGGACACAGTTAAGAGCCGTAACCACGCCTGCGTCCAGCCCGCGCATTCGCCATAGCCCCAAAATGAGCAATGCGCCTTACCTGTTTTGCAGACAGGTCGCATTGGCGGGCCACAATCTCACGCTTGCTCCGAGGCAGGGCGCGTTGTCCCTAACGCGCCGGAGCGAGTCCGCCCGCAGTTAAACAGCGAACTCACTCGCAACTTCACGCGTTTACAGCGCGCGGAAAACCACCGCCGCGTTCTGTCCACCGAAGCCTAGATTGTTGCTCAGCACCGTCTTCACCTTGGCGCTGCGCTTCACGTTCGGCACGTAGTCGAGATCGCACTCGGGATCGGGCTGCGCGAGATTGATCGTCGGCGCGATTTCGCCGGTCTGGATCGTCTTCACGCTGATCACCGACTCGATGCCACCCGCCGCGCCGAGCAAGTGACCGGTCATCGACTTGGTCGAACTGATCGCGACTTTGCGCGCGTAGTCACCGAAGACCTTCTTGATCGCGAGCGTTTCAAACTTGTCGTTGTAGGGCGTCGAGGTGCCGTGCGCGTTGATGTAGTCGACCGACTCCGGCGCGATCTTCGAGGCCGCCAGCGCGCGCTTCATCGCCATCGAGAGACCTTTGCCCTCGGGATCGGGCTGCGTGATGTGAAACGCATCGCACGTCGCCGCATAGCCGGTGATTTCGCAGTAGATGCGCGCACCGCGCTTCTGCGCGTGTTCGAGCGACTCGAGAACCAGAATACCCGCGCCTTCGCCCATCACAAAACCATCGCGACCGAGATCGAACGGACGGCTGGAGTGCTTGGGATCGTCGTTACGCGTGCTCATCGCCTTCATCGAACAGAAGCTCGCATAGGCAAACGGCGTGATCGCCGCTTCCGCTCCGCCTGCGACCATCACGTCGGCATCACCGCGTTTGATCATGTGCATCGCTTCGCCGATCGCGTGTGTGGCGGTCGCACAGGCGGAAACCACACCGAAATTCGGACCACGCGCACCGATCTCGATGGCGAAAAGTCCGGAGCACATGTTGACGATCAGCGACGGAATCGTGAACGGGGACACTTTGCGCGGGCCGCCTTCGTAGAGCTTCTTGAGCTGCGTCTCGTACGTGATCATGCCGCCGATACCGGAACCGATGAGCACGCCCACACGGTCAGAATCCTCCTTCGTCATGTCGATCGCCGAGTCTTTGAAGGCCTGCTTCGCGGCGACGAAACCGAAATGCGTGTAGCGGTCGTTGCGACGCGCTTCCTTCGGGTCCATGTGCTGCTCCGCGCTCCAGTCGCGCACTTCCGCGCCGATCTGGCAGGCGAAGTTCGTGGGATCGAAAAGCGACACGCGATCGATGCCGCACTGACCGGCGAGAACGTTTTTCCAGAAGGTATCCACGTCATGACCGAGCGAGGCGACGACGCCGAGACCGGTGACCACGACACGTTGGGAGGCAGGCAGATTGGATTCCATGAAGGGTGTTAAAGTAGACAATTTAGCGCGGGTGCGAAGCGCAGAGTTCAGTTTTTTCCTCGTGCCCACCGCCTGCCTTTTCGCAGGAGCGGACTCAAAATCACAGCAGCCAAAAACAAAAAGGCGTTCTACCGGGCAGTTTCGCAAGAAACTCGGTAGAACGCCGAAATTTTTTAAGACAACTTAGGCGGCGCCTGCTTTGCCTTTGATGTAGTCGATGACCTGACCGACCGTCTGGAGCTTCTCGGCATCGGACTCAGGAATCTCGCCCTTGATCTCGTCCTTGAACTCTTCTTCGAACGCCATGATCAGCTCGACGGTGTCGAGGGAGTCAGCGCCGAGATCGTCGAGAAAGGAAGCCTGCGGAGTGATCTGCTCTTCGTTAACGTTAAGCTGGTTAACGATGATCTCTTTGACGCGTTGTTCGATGGTTTTTTGGTCAGCCATGGTGGGTTAAATTCAGAAGTGGGATAAGGGTCACATCGACATACCGCCGTCAACGGCAAAAACTTGGCCGGTGATGTAGCTAGCCTCGTCGCTGCAAAGGAAAGCGACAGCGTTGGCAATATCCGCCGCTTCGCCGAAGCGCTGCATGGGAATCGTGGCGGCCGCGCCCTTTTGAACGTCTTCGCTCAGGACTGCGGTCATGTCGGTTTTAATAAATCCGGGAGCCACCACGTTGGCGGTGACGTTCCGTTTGGCAAATTCACGGGCGATGGATTTCGTCATCGCGATCATGCCGCCCTTGGCCGCCGCGTAATTGGCCTGACCGGCATTGCCGATGATGCCGACCACCGACGCAATGTTCACGATGCGGCCGTAGCGCGCACGGCACATCGGCCAGCCGATGCCTTTGGTCCAGTGAAACGAGCTGGAGAGATTCGTCTGAATCACCGCGTTCCAATCGTCTTCCGACATGCGGGCGATGAGACCGTCACGAGTGATGCCCGCGTTGTTCACGAGAATATCGATCTTGCCGTATTCAGCGAGCAACGCCTCCGATGCCTTCGCGATCGCCGCGCTGTCCGCGACATCGACCGGCACCGCTTTGGCTTTGCCACCCGCAGCCACAATCCCCGCAGCAACCGCACCGCAGCTGTCGGGCGACTTGGAAACGCAGATGACGTTAACGCCGTTCTTGGCGAGGAGCTCAGCGATGGCTTTGCCGATGCCGCGTCCGGCGCCGGTAACAATGGCGGTACGATTATTGAAGGTCATTTCAGGAAGGGAAAAATCCCAAACGCCAAAACTCCAAAGGCCGGATCGAGCACTTCACTCGTCAGGCCGGATGTTTGGCGCGTGGGATTTCTTTGGAGTTTGGGTTTTGGACTTTTGAAATTTCTGAGCCGCGCAGCGGATCAGCCTCAGTAGACGTCACGCTGGTAGCGCTTGTCCTTCTTCATCTGCTTCACGTACTCGATCGCCTGTTCGGTCGTCATGGCGCCGTGCTGCACGATCACGTCATGCAGAGCGACATCGACGTCCTTCGCCATGCGCTTCGCGTCGCCGCACACGAAGAAGTAGCCGCCATTCTTAAGCCAGGCCCAGAGCTCGGCACCGTTTTCGCGCATCTTGTCCTGCACGTAAACTTTCGTGAGCTGGTCGCGCGACCAGGCAAGATCGAGCTTATGCACCTGGCCCTTGGCCACGTATGCATTCCACTCGTCGTCGTAGAGGAAATCCGTGGCGTGCTTCTGGTCGCCGAAAAACACCCAGTTGCGTCCCGTCGCTCCCGAGGCGACACGGTCCTGCACAAACGCGCGGAACGGCGCGATGCCCGTGCCTGGCCCGACCATGATGGCGTCCTTGCTGCCGTCAGCCGGAGGTCCGAAGTGCGAGTCGGATACAAATACTGGTACGCTCGGATCGTTCAGCGTCACGCGGTCCGCCAGATAAGTGGAGCAAACGCCCACGCGATCGCGGCCCGTCATGTGATAGCGAACGATCGCCACAGTCAGATGGATCTCGTTCGGGAACGCCTTCGAGGACGACGCGATCGAGTAAAGACGTGGCATCAGCTTGCGCAGATGATCGACGAATTCCTGCGGCGTGAGCTTCGCGCTCGGGTATTCGTTGAGGATGTCGATGAACTCGCGCTCTTCCAAATAGACCGCCACGCGTTCCTTGGCTTCCGGCGCGAGCCACTCGGCGAGACGCGCTTTGTCACCGGCATCCGTCGCCTTGGTCGCGAGCGTCTCGAGAATCTTGCGCGTCGGCTTCGCGAGCGAGAGACGGTTATTGAGCGCTTCGTGCAGCTTGATCGGCGTCGCGAGCTTCAGCATCGCGGGAGAAACGAGTTCTTCGCCGCTCGCCCCAAGCCGCTCGACGATCTCAGCCACTTCAGCCGGACGATTCTTCGGGAAAACGCCGAGCGAGTCACCCGCCTTGTACTTCAGATCGCTGCCAGCGAGGCTGACCACGAAATGCCGGGTCTCCTTCGCGGAGCCGGGCTTGTTGAGCACGCGGTTCTCGGTGATCTTCGCCGAAAACGGATTGTCTTTATTGAACGTGGAAGGTGCGGCGGGAGCGGACATAAAAGCTGCATTTGGCGTCACCGCTCCGGCTCGCGCAAGACTTAGTTTCAGTCGGCGCGAGAGCTTGCTTCACTCTGGAAATTTCCGCCAACTCGCCTGCCCATGAGCGATTCCGAGTCGATCCGTCTGCAAAAATTTCTAGCCGATGCCGGCATCTGCTCACGCCGCGCCGCCGAGGCGCTCATCAAAGAAGGCGAGGTCTGGGTAAATTCAAAACAAGCCACGCTCGGACAGAAAATCACTCCCGGTGTCGACAAGATCACCGTCAGCGGCAAAAACGTCCGCCCCGTCTCCCAGCCGAAGATCACGCTCGCGATGCACAAGCCCCGCGGCCTCGTCTGCACCAACGACGATCCGTTTCACGCCGACACGATCTTCACCGTACTCCCGCGCGTCTTCGCCAAATACCGTTTCTTCTGCGCCGGCCGTCTCGACAAGGAAAGCGAAGGCCTCGTGATCCTCACGACCGACGGCGATCTCGCCAACCGCCTCATGCACCCGAGCAACACGATCGTGAAGCGCTATCAGGTCACGTTGGAAACGCCCTTCCCCGCCGCTCGCAAACCCGCCCTCCTCCGCGGTGTCACCATCGAGGGCGAACACATGAAAGTGGAGAAGGCCACGCTCATCGCGCCCACCCGCGAAGGCGCTTCCGTCCATCTCGATGTGCAGATGCACCACGGCAAGAAGCGCGAGATCCGCCACCTCTTCCTCGCCCTCGGCTACAACGTGAAACGCCTCAAGCGCTACCAGATCGGCGCCTTCCCGCTGAAAGGAATTCCTTTGCGGGCCGTGAAACCGCTTTCTACCAAAGAAATCAACCAACTGTTCAAGGTGCCGCGCATTCCCGGCACCGTTGATCGCACTTCCGACCACACTACCTCCGAACTTCATGAAGACTAATCTGCGTCTCATCCTCGCACTCTTCGCCACAACTGCGTCGCTCATCGCCGCGCCGCTCACATCGACCACCGCGGTCCACGCCCGCCCCGAGCCCTCCTCCCCGGCCATATCCGTGCTCAAGGCCGGCACCGAGCCCACGCCCGCCATCGGCACCGCCCTCGCTCTCCCTCCCGGCTGGCAGGCCGTCGAACTTTCCGGACCGCATGAGGTGTATGTGAACGGCAAGGACATGACCAAGAACCTCGACATCAAGCCCAACGCCGAGCTCCGCACCCAGCCCAAGGCCGACGCCCCCGTCCTCAGTTACTACGTCGCGGGCGATAGCGCCGAAATCACCGGTCTCCGCGGCCGCTGGACCCAGCTGAAACTCCAGAAAAAAATCGTCGGCTACATCTACGTCCCCGGCGCAGCCACCGCCACCGCCACCGCCGCTGCCGCGCCAGCCGCCACTCCCGAACCCGCCGCTTACACGCCTCCAGCTCAGTCGTCCGTCCCCGCTGTCGTTTCCACCGGCGGCGCACCCGGCCGCCCCGCTCAAGTCGGTGACGGCGGCGCATCGGCTCTCCCCCGCCTCTTCAAAGGCACGCTCGTTTCCTCCAAAAAACTCCTCGGCCGCGCTCCGTTCGCCTTCCAGCTCAACGACGACGGCGGCGCCCGCTACGCCTACCTCGACACCAGCAAGCTCCTCCTCACCGAGCAGATCGACAAATACATCGACCGCACCGTCGTCGTCTACGGCACCGCCCGTCCCGTGCCCGACTCGAAGGACATCGTGATCCAAGTCGAAAGCCTCCAGCTCCAGTAATCTCCCCGAACCTTTCGCCCACGAAAATCACGGGCGGCCCGAAAACGGATTTCCCTTTCGCGCCGCCCGTGGTTTTCGTGGGTTCTCTTTTTCTATGGAACTCATCGACGGAAACAAAATCGCCGCTGACCTCATCGCCGAATTGAAGGCCGAAGTCTCCCGCCTCCCCGGTCGCAAGCCCTGCCTCGCGCTCGTCCGCGTCGGCGACGATCCCGCCTCGGTCTCCTACGTCACCAAAAAGGAAAAAACCTCCGCCGAGATCGGCATCGCCAGCCGCATCATCCTACCGCCTGTCACCATCACGCAGGACGAACTCTTCGCCATCATCGACCAGCTCAACGCCGACAACACCGTCGACGGCATTCTCGTTCAGTCCCCACTCCCGAAACACATCGACGAGGTCGCCGTCTTCCGTCGCGTCTCGCCTGAAAAAGACGTCGACGGTTTCAACACCGTCAACCTCGGCAAAGTCGCCCAGGAGGACGAAACCGGTTTCGTCGCCTGCACGCCCGCCGGCATCATGGAGCTCCTCGCCCGCTCCGGCACTGACCTCAAAGGCAAACACGTCGTCGTCCTCGGCCGCAGCCTCATCGTCGGCAAACCCGTCGCTCTCCTCGCCCTCCAGAAAAAAGCCGGCGCCAACGGCACCGTCACCATCTGCCACTCCGCCACCGCCAACCTCCCGGCCATCACCAAACAGGCCGATGTCCTCATCGCCGCCATCGGCCGCCCCGAGTTCGTCACCGCCGACATGGTCAAGCCCGGCGCCGTCGTCATCGACGTCGGCATCAACCGCGTCTCCGACGCGTCCAAGAAATCTGGCTACAAACTCGTCGGCGACGTCCAGTTCTCAGCCGTCGCCCCGCTCGCCTCGAAAATCACGCCCGTCCCCGGCGGCGTCGGCCCCATGACCGTCGCCATGCTCATGAAAAACACCGTCAAGACCTTCAAACTCTCCGGCACCCATTAAGGTTCGCCTCGGCGACGCGTAAAAACTTCACACAGTTTTTTCCGCCACTCCTCTTGCCCCGGGCCCACACGCTCATCACGTTTCCGCACTCATGAGTTCACCCAAAATCCTGGTCGTCGATGACCAGCCCGTGAACGTTCAGCTCCTCAAACGGAAGCTGGAACGCGAAGGCATTCAAGTCATCGCCGCCTACACCGGCCAGGAGGCGCTCGACCTCGTCCCCGTCGAAAAGCCCGATCTCATCCTCCTCGATGTCATGATGCCCGACATGGATGGCATGGAGGTCTGCCAGCGTCTTCAGGAAACCGAGGACACCCGCTCCATCCCCGTCATCTTCATCACCGCGCGCAGCTCGAAGGAGAGCAAACTCGAGGGCCTCGCCGTCGGCGCCGTCGATTACATCACCAAACCCATCGATCTCGACGAAACCCTCGCCCGCGTGCAAACGCAGCTCCGCTTCGTCGCCATCAACCGCGAAATGGTCGATCTCCAGCGCCGCCTCCAGGAATCCCGCCGCGTCGCCACCGTCGGCGCCGTCACCCAAGGCATCGCGCATAACCTCAACAATCTCCTCGGCGTCGTCCTGGGCTACCTCGACCTCATCAAGGCCCACCACACCAAGCCTGAGTTCGTCAAAAAGAACGCCGAGCACGTCGAGAACGCCGTCCAGCGCATCGTCAATATCATCAAGCAACTCAGCACGCTCGTCGTGAAATCTCGCCCGCCGATGCTGAAGTTCAGTCTCCAGCGCCTCATCGAGGACGGCGTCACGCGCTACCAGAACGACTTCAAGATCACCGAGCCCGTCACCATCGAAAACCCGCTCGGCGACCAACCCGTCGAGACTCACGTCGAAATTTTCGAAGACATCGTCGCCAAGCTCCTCATCAACGCTTGGGAAAGTTTCGGCAGCTCCGCCACCGGCCCGCGCCCCATTTCGATCACCACCAAGCTCGTCGACATGAACGGCAACACCCGCGCTGTCGAAATCCGCATCGAAGACCGCGGCCTCGGCATCTCCCCGCGTATCCGCGACACCATGTTCGAGCCCTTCGTCAGCACGAAAGAAACCGTCGGCGTCGGCATGGGCCTCACCGTCGCCCGCCACGCCATGCGCAACCTCGGCGGCGAGATCAACCTCATCGACCGCCCCGGCGGCGGCTCCGTCGCCGTGCTCGTTCACCCGCTCGTGAAAAAAGTCCGCACCGGCGTCACCACTTCGCCCTTCACGCAGACACCGTTTCCCACATGAGCCGCCAGATCGCCTTCCTCGGCGCCGGTCGCATGGCCTCCGCCATGGTCGACGGCCTCCTCTCCAAAGGCACCGCCAAGTCCGCGCTCATCTGCCTCAGCGGCTCCGGCAAAACCGCCGAATCCCTCGCCGCCCGCACCGGCATCGCCGCCACCACCGACCTCGTCGCGCTCCTCCGCCACGCCGACGCCCTCGTCATCTCCTGCAAGCCCCAGCAACTCTCCCGACTCGATCCGCGCCTCGCCGAACTCACCTCCGGTAAACTCGTCCTCTCCGTCCTCGCTGGAAAAAAACTCGCCCGCCTCGCCCAGGTTTTCCCAAAAGCCCGCAACCTAGTCCGCTCCATGCCCAACACCCCCGGCCAGATCGGCGCGGGCATCACCGGCTGGAACTCGCTGAATCCGCTCTCTCCCGCCGACCAGCAACTCGTCGACAAAATCCTAGGCGCCATGGGCAAAACCGTCGCCGTCGAAGAGTCGCAACTCGACGCCGTCACCGCCGTCAGCGGCAGCGGCCCTGCCTACGTCTTCGAATTCGCCGCCGCCCTCCGCGAGGCCGGTGTATCCGCCGGGCTGAGTCGCGAGGCCGCCTACCAGCTCGCCGTCGAGACGATCCTCGGTGCCGCCAAACTCATGGCGCAAAGCCCGCTCGACGCCGAGACCCTCCGCAATCAGGTCACCTCGCCCAATGGCACCACCTACGCCGGCCTCATGCGCATGGAAGCCCGCGATTTCCGCGGCCTCATCAAAGAAACCGTCGCCGCCGCCAAGGCCCGCTCCGAAGAACTCTCGCGCGACTAAGCTCAAAGCGCGCAGCCGTCCATGTCCGAGCTGACGTCGCTCCTCTCCCGCCCGCGCCTCACCGCCGCCCAACTCGGCGAAATCCACACCGCCTTCGCCACTCGCGCCGGCTTCGTCGAAGACCTTCTCCGCGCACTTCCTCTCCTCGACCCCGAACACATCTTCCGCCCGCTCGGCCTCCTCCGCACGATCGCCGAAGACCGTGGCCTCGACGCCGCAGTCGTTTCCAAACTCATCCAACACGTCGACCTCATGGACCACTGGCTCGCCCGCCTGCTTTGCTGCCAGCTCCTCGCGATCACCGGCTGCCCACGCAAAGACGAGGACGACGCCTTCCCCTTTCTCGCCGATTGCTTCCGCGACCGCCGCGTCATCATCCGCGCCTGGGCCATCACCGTGCTCAGCCGCTTCACGAGCGCCCATCACCGAAAAGCAGTCGCCAGCCTGATGGCCGTTGCCAAAAAAGACCCCGCCAAATCCATGCAGGCCCGCCTGCGCCACCTCTCCGCTTCCTCGTCCCCCAATCGCACCGCCCGCGCATGAGCAACATCCCCACCCGCAACACCGGCCGCATCATCGAGTGGGACGCCCATAAAGGCTTCGGTTTCCTCCACGACGGCACCCATCGGGTTTTCATCCACCATCGCGATTTCGCCGAGCACCGCAAAACTCCCGAACGCGGCGACATCGTGGCCTTCACGGTCGGCCAGGACATCACCGGCCGCACCTGCGCTAAAGAAGCCGTCATCACCAGCGCCGCCGGCAAACTCGGCCCACGCGATTTCTTCCTCCTCGCACTTCTCCTGATCGCACCCGCCTTCGCCATCCACCGTCTCACCGAACTTTTTCCGCCAGCCCTCCTCATCATCGCGAGCACCGTCCTCTCCATCGTCACCTACGCCATGTACGCGTGGGACAAACACCAGGCGCTCAACAACGGCTGGCGCATCTCCGAAAAAACGCTGCACGTCCTCGCCCTCGTCGGCGGCTGGCCCGGCGCCTTCCTCGCCCAACGCCACCTCCGCCACAAAACCGCCAAGCTCTCCTTCCGCTTCATCTTCTGGCTGACAGTCGCCGCCCACCAATACCTCGCCACCGACTTCGCCCTAAGCTGGCGCATCGCCTCGCAACTCAAGTCCTGGCTCTGACCGCCCCATTGCAGGCGGGGTGCTTCGCCTTTCCCGCGCCTTCCCACCAGAAAACGCCAAGAATGCCCAGGCTCAACCTTCGGCACTCGACCTTCGGATTTCGGCCTTCGGATTTCGGCCCTCGGATTTCGGCCCTCGCGCGCGCATGCGCGCCGCTCATTTCTCCCGCACATGCGCCGCGGGCGGCGCCGCCTTCTTCGGCTTTTTCACCAACTTCGCCGCCGCCGCTTCCTTCTTCGTTTCCGCAGCCGTCAGCTTCCGCAGCTGTTCCAATTGCGCCTTAAAGTCCTTCGGCAACGGAGCCCGCAGATCGAGCTGCTTCCCCGTGATCGGATGCACCACGACCAGATGCTCCGCATGCAACATCACGCGCGGCGGCTGCTTCTTCAGTCGCGAATCCGGCTTCCACCCGTAAACCTCGTCGCCGAATAAAATGTGCCCCAGCGCCTTCATGTGAACGCGGATCTGATGCGTCCGCCCCGTGTGAATGATGCACCGGATCAACGACGCCACCTTCCCGAATTTCTCCACCACTTCCCAATCCGTGTGCGCATCGCGCCCGCCGAGCTCGCTCTCAACGACCGCCATCTTGTGCCGGTGATTCGGATTCCGCCCGATCGGCTTCTTGATGCTTCCGCTGAGCAACGCCGGCGCACCCGCGACCAACGCGAGATATTCTTTCTGTAGCGACCGTTCCGAAAATTGCTCCGCCAGCCCGCGATGCGCTTTGTCGCTCTTCGCCGCCAGCATCACGCCCGACGTCTCGCGATCCAGCCGGTGCACGATTCCCGGCCGCTCCACGCCACCGACGCCGCTCAAGCTCCCTTTGCAGTGCGCGAGCAACGCATGCACGAGCGTGTCTTCGCCCGTCCCCGCGCCCGGATGCACGATCATGCCCGCCTCTTTGTTGATCGCCAGCAGATGCTTGTCCTCGAAAAGCACATCGAGCGGGATCTTCACCGCCTTCAGCTCCGACGGCACTACATCCGGCAGCGAAAAAACGATCTCGTCCCCGCCATGCACATCATGGCTCCGCTTGATCGCCTTGCCCGCTTGAAGCACCAACCCCGCGTCAAACGACCGCTGCAACTCCACGCGACTGTGATCGGGAAATCCGACTGCGAGGGCCTTGTCGGCACGAATACGACGCACGCCAGCGGGAACGGTATAAGTAAATTGGCTCACAGGAAAAATCGGCCCGCCGTTATCCGCGCCCACCGCACCTTTGGCGACTCCGAACTGTAGGAGCCGCTTTACGCCGCGATCCCCAAACGCCCGCTTTCGCCGTCAATTCGCCCCGCGCTCAGTCCCCAATCGAAAATTCAAAGCCCCGCCACCCGATCAATCTCCGCACACATCTCGCTCCTCACCGCCTCCGGTACACTCGCCACCGCCCACCCATTCTTCGCCACCCGCGCCAGCTCCGCCCGCGTGAACCCCGCCTCCTCCGCCAACGCCGCGTATTCACCATTCAAGGTATTCCCAAACACCAGCGGATCGTCCGTGCTCACCGTGCAGTTCACCCCCGCCGCCATCAACGCCCGCAGCGGATGCTCCGCCAGCGAACGCGCCACACCCAGCCGCACATTGCTGATCGGACACACGTCAAAGGTCACCCCACGCTCCACCGCCAGCGCCACCACCCGCGGATCTTCGATCGCCCGCACCCCATGCTGCACTCGCGTCACTCCGAGTTCGACAATCGCCTCGCGCACCCGCTGCGCCCCGTCGAATTCCCCCGCGTGACACTTCGTGACTTTCCCCGCCCCGCGCAACCGCTCCCAAATCTTCGCCGACCACGGCTCCGTCGGCACCTGCTCGAACCCGTGCAAATCCACGCCCGCGAGTTCATCCCATTTATCGAGCTGATCGATCACCGCGCGCATCGGCCCCGCATAATCCGTCCGCAGCATCCCCGCAAAAATCCGCACCTCCAGCCCCGCCGGCACTGCCGCCCGGATCGCCGCAAGAATCTCCCTCGGCGGCACACCGATGAACCCGCCCACCGGCAGGTGAAAACTCGTCTCCACATAGCGGACATTCTGCGCGACATGCTTCGCAAACACCGCCTTCGCCGCCTCGTGATAACGCTCCGCCGACACAAACCACGGCAACGCATGCCCCAGCAGCACCTCATCAAACTTCAGAAAACTCCCAAACCGAAACTCCGCCGCATGAAAGTGTGGTTTTAGCGGATAAGTCTCCGGCTTCCACGCGTGCAACAACTCATACGGCAGCGCCCCCTCGAGATGCAGATGCGTCTCCGTCTTCGGCATCGCTTGGATGAAATCGTTGAGCGAAAGATCGAGGACTGGAAGCGTTGCAGCCTTCATGGACACTAGTTCGGCCTTTTCCGGTAAAGAACGTGGCGCTGAAGGCTGTGCCCTTCGGGAACCGCTGGATGATCAAAATCACCTTCGATAACTCGATTGAATCCAAGGCGCTCCATGAGACGAATCGACCGAACATTCGGTGGTGTCGTGAATGCGACTATCTCACTGAGCCCGACATTCGAGAACCCACGTTCGACCGCCTGACTGGCTGCGGCAAATGCGATACCGAGGCCCCAATATTTTCTTCGAAGGCGCCAAAGGACCTCAGTGCAAGGTGAGAATGGAAGATGCCATCGAGGGATGTTCAGTCCGACCATACCTGCAAAGTCGCCATCCACGTCGACCGCCCAAATTCCCCAACCACGCTGATCAATCGCAGCGCGCATGCGAATGATGGCATCTACCGCTTCGGCGTGGGTCATCGGCGCGAGAAAGTAACGCATCACTTCCGGATCGGCGTTCATCTCCGCGAACGGCTCCAGATCCGAGTCTTTCCACTGACGAAGCTCCGGAGTCTTCATTTTACCGAACGGCATTAAGCACCTTCAACTCCGGCTTCCGCAGGCTCCCGCTCACTTCCCCTTCTTAGCCTTCTCCACTCCCAGCAAATACTCCGGATTCAGCTTATGCAGCGACTTCGGCACGAACATGCCGTCCTTGCGGATGAGTTTGTCGTCGAACCAGATTTCGCCGCCTCCGTACTCCGGACGCTGGATGCACACCATGTCCCAGTGAACCTGCGACTTGTTGCCATTGCCCACGCCTTCGTACGCCTGACCCGGCGTAAAGTGGAATGAGCCTGCGATCTTCTCGTCGAAGAGAATGTCGCGCATCGGCGAAGTGATGTGCGGATTAAAACCCAGCGCGAATTCACCGATATAACGCGCGCCTTCGTCACTATCCAAAATCTCATTAAGCCGCTTTGTGTTCGTCGAAGTCGCCTCAACAATTTTGCCCTTCTTAAAACCGAGCCGGATGTTGTCGAACGACTGCCCGAGATAAACCGTCGGCGCGTTGTACTGCACGTAGCCTTCCACCGAGTCCTTCACCGGACACGAAAACACCTCACCGTCCGGGATATTCCTCAACCCGCCGCACGGCTGCGCGCCGATTCCTTTGATCGAGAAACGCAGATCCGTCCCCGGTCCCTTGATGTGCACGCGATCCGTCGCCGTCATGAGTTCCTTCAGCGCCTCCATGCCCGGCACCATGCGCGCGTAATCGAGCGTGCAGACACGAAAATAAAAGTCCTCAAACGCCTCCGTGCTCATGCCCGCCTGCTGCGCCATCGAAGCCGTCGGCCAGCGAAGCACGACCCACTTCGTCTTGCCCACGCGATGATCGAGCACCGGCTTCATGAGCTTGCTCACGAGCTGCACGCGATCCGGCGGCACGTCCGACGCCTCGAAAATATTATCCGATCCCCGCAGCGCGATATACGCATCCATCTTCTGCATCCGCGCCAGCTCCACCTCCGCGTGCGGCTCAAACTGATCCACCGCCGCCCCCAGCATCATCTCGCGCGTCACCCGCGCCCGGTGAATGTTCACGTACGGATGCGCCCCCGCCTCGCGCGTCGCCCGGATGAGCGCGATCACCATCGCATCCGGAATGTCGAACGCATCGATCAGCACGCGCTCCCCCTTCTTCAGCTGCGTCGAGAAATTGATGAGTCCGGAGGCCAGGTCGTTATAACGCGGATCGATGATCATGTGAGATGTTGCCAAAAGCTAACCGCCGCCGCCCGCGCTCCCGCAAGAGGGAAAGCGGCGGCGCGCTTCGCACCGCCGAACGTCCAACACCCAACGCTCAACTCCCAACATTCGATCCGCACGCCGCGCCTCTTCGCCCCATCTGCCTGACTTCCCGTTTCGCGCCCCACCGCCCCCACTTGAGCGTTCAGCGTTAAACGTTGAGCGTTCTCCTAAATTCCCTCGCTTCGCCCAACGCCCGCCTCCCGCTCTCTACCAAACACCCGTAAACCTCAGACGTCCGACATTGGGCGTTGGATGTTGAACGTTCGATGTTGGATGTTCGCAGTGCGCGATCAGCGCCCATCCACCGCCCAAGGCGTCGCCGTCCCATCTTCAGGGAAACAAATCCGCCCCACCGCCTCCTGAAAATCCGACGCCCCCCGGATGATCTCGATCTCCAATCTCAGGTAATAAACCGGTATCGGACACGGCAGATCCACCGGGAGGCGCACGGAGTCCTTCTCCGTAGTCACGATGAAATCCACCCGCTTGCCCATCGCCTCGCTGAAGATCGAAACGTAGTCCTCATCCGTGAACCGGTAGTGATCCAGGAACCGCCGCGTAAACGTCAGCGTCGCCCCCAGATCCTTCAAAAACTTCTCGAAACTCTCAGGCGTCGCGATGCCGGAAAACGCCCCGATCTTTTTGCCCTTCAAAAATTCCAGCGGCATCCGCTCCTCCGACGCGAAGCGCTGTAGGAACTTTGGCTGGTGCGTGCATTCGATGATGTCCACCCCCGGATTGTGCTCCTGGATCAACTCCTCGAGCTCCGCGTCACGTTGCCCGTTCGACTTCGTCAGGAAAACATAGCTCGCCCGCTTCAGGTGCTTGATCGGTTCGCGCAAAATCCCACGCGGCAACAGATGCCCGTTCCCAAACGGATTCGTCTTATCCACCAGTAACAAATTCAGCCGCCCCTTGAGCGGCAGATACTGAAACCCGTCGTCCAGGATCAGCGTGTCGCAGCCGAATTTGCGGATCGCATATGTCCCCGACTTCACGCGGTTCTTGTCCACCAGCACGACCACGCCCGGTAGATTTCGCGCGAGCATGAACGGCTCGTCACCCGCCAGCTCCGAGTCCAGCAACACCGCCGTCCCGTCGCTCACCACACGCGGCGGCGGCTCAGCCGCGCCCGTGAACCAGTTCGCCAGCTTCTTCCCCATCGATGCCGACTTGCTTTTGTATCCACGGCTCAAGATCGCCACCTTCCGCCCGCGCTCCTGCAGTGACCGCGCAAACTTCTCCACCACCGGAGTCTTGCCCGTCCCGCCCACCGTGAGATTGCCGACAACAACGACCAGACATCCCAGCGGCTGGTCATGCAAAATCCGCTTCCGATAAAGCCAGTACCGCGCCTGCGCGATCCCGCTAAACAGATATGACAGCGCCTGCAAAAACGCCGCGAACAGCGTCGCCCGGATTCCCTCCGCCCGTCCATAAATCACGTCGATGCCGAACCGCTCGAATTGGTTCAGCTTGGTCTTCAGCCAGGACGACGACGACATGCGACGGGGTTGTGAGCGGGAAGGTTGGAGATTGACGCTAACGTTCGCGAAACGCTTCGCTTGCCGTTCTCTATCACGACGCGTCCCGCGCCATGCAACTCAATCTACTCAAGTCCAAGATCCACCGCGCCGAGGTGACCGACAGCTCCCTCAACTACGAGGGCAGCCTCGCGATCGACTCCGAGTTCATGGCCCAGGTCGGCATGCGCCAGTACGAACGCATCCTCATCGGCAACACCGCCAATGGCGAGCGCTTCGAAACCTACGCCATCGCCGCCCCCGCTGGTTCGAAGACCATCTCCCTCAACGGCGCCACCGCCCTCCTCGGCAAACGCGGCGACCTCCTCACGATCATGTCCTTCGCCGTCGTGGACGAAAAAGAAGCCGCCGACTGGCAACCCCGCGTCCTCGTCCTCGGCGACGCCAACAAGAAGGTCATCAAAGTTTCTCACAAATAAGTCACCGCCGCTCTACTACCCTCCGCCCTTCGCAGACCCAGGCCGCCTTCTCCCTTTTCAATCTTCACCCTTCACCATTCACTCTTCGCCTCCATGAGCTACAAACTCTTCATCCCCGGCCCCATCGCCGTCTCGGAAAAAACGCTGCGCGCCATGGCCCAGCCCATGATCGGTCACCGCAGCACCGACTTCGTTGCGCTCTACCAGTCCATCCAGCCCGAGCTCCAGGCGCTCGCCTACACGAAGGACCCGGTCTACCTCGCCACGAACTCCGCTTGGGGCTCGATGGAAGGCGCCATCCGCAACGTCGTGAAGAAAAAGGTGCTCAACTGCATGAACGGCGCCTTCTCGGACAAGTGGTTCGACGTCTCCCAGCGCTGCGGCAAACAAGCCGGCGCCTTGAAGAGCGAATGGGGCCAGCCCGTCGATCCCGACGCGCTCCGCAAAGAGCTTTCGACCGGCCAGTACGACGCCGTCACCATCATCCACAACGAAACCTCGACCGGCACCATGAGCGACATCGTCGCCCTCGCCTCCGTCCTCCGCGAATTCCCCGACGTCATCTCGATCGTGGACACCGTCAGCTCGTTCACCGTTCTCCCGATCAAGAAGGACGAACTCGGTATCGACGTTCTCATCACCGGCTCACAAAAAGCCTTCGCCCTTCCTCCCGGCCTCTCGCTCATCTCCGTCTCGAAGCGCGCCCTCGACCGCGCCGCCACGCAGACCGACCGCGGCTACTACGTCGACTTCGTCGAGTTCCAGAAAAACCACGAAGCCGGTATGACGCCCAGCACTCCGGTCATCCCGCTCATCTACGCGCTCAAATCGAAGCTCGAAGACATCAAGGCCGAAGGCCTCGACAACCGCTTCGCCCGCCACGCCCAGCTCAACAAGATGGTCCGCGACTGGGGTTTCTCGAAGGGCTTCAAACTCTTCCCGCAGGAAAAATTCGGCGCGCTCGGCCTCAACTGCTTCCAGAACAACCTCAACATCGACCTCGCCGCGCTGAACAAGATTCTAAAGTCGAAGCACAAGCTCGTTATCGACGGCGGCTACGGAAAGCTGAAGGGAAAAACCTTCCGCATCTCCAACATGGGCGACGAAACCGTGGACACCATCAAGTCCCTCATCGCATCCCTCGACGCCGCCCTCGCCGAAACCCCCAAGCTCGCCGCAACCTGATCCCGTAGGGCGTCGCGCTCGCGCGACGCCTTCCGATCCGTCGTAGGGCGCGAGCTTGCTCGCCGCCTCCACAATCCCCCAAGGCCGACTCCTCACCGAGTCGGCCTTTTTCATGTCCGTCTCCGCTAAGCCCCGTAGCCGCGAGCGCGCAGCTCGCGGACTCATTCCGCTCCTCGCGAAGGATTTCCGTCCAGCCCGCGTATTGTTCGCAGCAACCACCATGAAATCCCTCCTCCGCCCCGCCCTCACCCTTCTCTCCGCCGCACTCCTCGCTCTTTCCATATCATCGACCTTCGCCGCCGACGCCAAAACCGAATCCCTCCGCAACGCTCAGGACGAACTCGCGATCCTGAAAACCAAATACACCGACGAGCATCCACAAGTCGTCGAACAAAAGCTGCGCATCACCCAGCTCCAACGCCGCGTTGACGATGAAAATCAAAAAAGAAATGACCTGGGAAAAGTTGCCGAGGAAGTACGGGCAAGAAGAGCGGCCCGGCAATCAAGTGAGCAAAGCGCCACCGCCAATCCCATCATCCGCACCGAAATCCGCCTGCTCACGCCCAAAGCGGATGGCAGTTTCGACGTCATCGCCGCCCCCGCGCTCATCACCCAATCCGGCCAGGAGGCCAGCCTCTCCACGGGATCCTACACGATCACCGTCAACAGCTCTGTCGACGACCAGAGCAACATCACCACAAGCCTGGAGCTCGCCACGAACAACCCCGACGGCAAACCCTCTGAGAGAGTAAAATTTCCCCTCGTCAAAAGCCGCCCCGGCACAACCAGCACCGTTAACGTCAAAGACGCGCCCACCGTCGAAATCATCGCCACCCTCGTCGATCCCAAGGGCATCAGCGTGGACTTCCCCGGCGGCTCCCTGGCTCAACTCCTCGCCGCCATCAGCAAGTCCAACTCTGAACCCTTCAACTTGATCGCACCGCACGATGCGCTCGCTCTTGCAGTGCCGCAATTCTCGGTTCGCAACGTCAGCCCTCGCAACCTCGCCCTGGCCCTCGATCAGATTTTGGACGGTTACATCGTCGACTTCCCCAAGGGCGAAACCGAACGCGACGGCCAGCCCATCTTCACGATTCGTCCTAGCCAGATCCAGCCACCAGCCGCGAAACATGAGAAGGCGAAGCCGGAGCGTTTCAAAAGCTACCCCATCGACCGAATCGTCTTGGGCCAGATTCCGGTGGAGAAGGTCATCGAAGCGATCAACTCGGCCTGGACGCTCGATCCCGCTAACAAAATCGAGGATCTGAAACTGAAGTATCACACCGCGACTGGAACGCTCCTTGTTTCCACACGAGAAGAAGCAGCCCTGATTACAACAGACCAAGTCATCTCCAGTCTCCGCGACCAGGCGGAGTTCTTGCAGTATAAAGTCTCCCAGCCACCTTCAGCCGTGACGCCCAAGCCCAAACCTTGACCCCGTCCGCCACACTCCTCGCCGCCCTTTCCCCACGGATGGAAATCACTCCAGCCGCCTCCGCGGAGCTGGCTTCTCTGACCCGCCGCATGGCCGCGGGTGAAGACGCCGCGTGGCAGGACTTCCACCGCGAGTACGGCCCCGTGCTCTTCCGTATCCTGTTGGCGGGCACACGCGGCGATCCGCACCTCGCCGCCGACGCCCGCCAGCGCGCATATCTCCGCATCGCCCGCCACGTCCGCGTCTGCGATCAACCCGCCATGTGGCTCGGCTGGCTCCGCACCGTCGTCCACTCCGCCCTCAGCGACGCCCGCCGCCGCGACCGTTCTTTCGCCGACCGCATCCTCCGCCGAGCCGCCGAACCCGACATCGTTTCCACCGAAGTCGAAGAATCCGCCCTCTTCGCCGCGCTCGACACCGCCCTCACCCAACTGCCGCCCGCCAGCCGCTCGCTCATCGAGTCCAAATACCTCCACGGCAAATCCGTCGCCCAGCTCGCCAGCGAACTCTCCCTCACCCCCAAAGCCGTCGAATCCCGCCTCACCCGCGCCCGCGAGGAACTCCGCACACTCCTCGCCTCCGCCCAACGCCCGGAAACGCCATGAACCAGCAGCCCCCGCCCGACCGCCGCGACCAGCTCCTGAGCGATCTCCACGAAGATCCCGCCAGCCTCTCGCTGCCCGCGCAAATGGCCTCCCGCATCCGCCATCGCCATCGCATCCGCACCGCCGCTACGTCGCTCGCCGTCCTCACCATCGCCGGCCTGATCCTGTTTCACTCATCGCGCCCACAGTCCGATCCGACGTCACTCGCTCAAACTTCCCCCGCTTCTCCCTTGGCCGCCCCCGCAGCCACTGTCGCAAATCTTCCCAAAGCCAACATCGCCACCGACGCCGATCTCATGGCCGCCCTCGAACACGAAAGCGTCATGATCTTCACCCTCGCCGACGGCCAGCGCCAGGTCGTCTGGCTCGACGGCCGCCCCCGCAGCTAGCGCGCTCTCCCGCCCGCCAGCCGCTTACTTCCGGCTCTTCAGCTGCTCGCCGGGCGCGTTCGCGATCTGCTCCCACGAGTAGAAATGAAACGTCTTGTCCGTGGACATCGCCACGAACAACCCGCCCGGAAACACCGCCGACAACGCCGCGCTCGTCACCTCACTCCCGTCGCTCTCCAACGTCGAAAGCGCCACCGTCTTAACCAGCGAGTGCACATGCGCCCCCGCCGCATCGCCTTCGCGACGATAAATGTTAAACGTGTCCCGCTGCTGGTCCGACACCAGAACGTAGCCCGTCGTCGCATCGACTTCGTAAATGGAAATACCTTCCACATCCCGCGCGAAATCCTTCTGCCCGAAAAACGCCAGCTCCGCCGCCGCATTCGCCGCATCCGGATCGGCCGCGTACTTCCGCACACCCGCCATCTCGTCGCTGTAGTAAACGTAGCCCGCCGCATCATCCACCGCGATCGCCTCGATCTCCTTCTTGCCGCTGTAAGCGCCGAACTTCCGCACCAGCGTCGCCTTCACCTGCCCCGCCCCATCGTCTTCCAGCCGGTACTGCCAGAGATAGCTCCCCGACGGCCCGCTCTTGCGTCCGACAATCGCAAAAACCGCCCCGTCGCCCGCGCGCTTATACAGCGAAACTCCCATCGGATCGCGCAGCGCCTCGCCGGCAAACACCTCGATCCCGTCGCCATCGACGGCCGTCATCGACGGCACCGCGAAGACCCGGAGCTTGTTGGTCAACCGCTCCGTCGTCACCGCGATGTCCACCGGCTTCCCGCCGAGCATCAGCCCGTATTCCACATCGACATTGTTCGGCCGCTGCAACCCGCCGACCGACTTCTCCCGGATGATCTTCCCATCGAGATCGAACACATAAAGCCCGCCACCCGTCTCCTTGTCCGTCCCGATGATCAAGCTCCTCAACAGATCCGCCACGTTGATCCAGATGGCCGGATCATCCGAATCGAATTGCACCGGCTCGGTCACACGAACCGGAGAAATCCGTGCCACCGAAGACCGAGGCGACGAGCACGCCGCCGAAACCAGCAGCACAGCAACAGAGACGACAACAAGCGAACGACGAAATATAACCATGAGCCCACAACACGTCTCCCCACCCAAATGTCGCGCCCAACAGTGTTACATTCTAGCAACGCCCCAGATCTGCTTCCGCCGTAGGGCCTGCGCTTGCGCAGCGCCACTCCGCTGTAGGCCCGCACCTCTGGTGCGCGCCCCTTCGGACCGGCACTTAGCAAGTGCCGCTCTGCTTCCTTCTTTCCGCCCCGATCTCCGCCTCCTCCCACCCTCGAAAAAACAAAAAAGCCGCCGGCTTTTCGACCGACGGCTTTCGTATTCAAAATCCAGATCGCCTGTTTCGCGTACCGTACGCGCGCGACGCGCAATCAAATCGTCATCGCGTGATACCCGCCGTCCACGATGATCTCCGAGCCCGTGATGAAGCTGCCCGCGTCGCTCGCCAGCAGCAGCGTAGCGCCGATGAGTTCGTTCGCTTCGCCGAAACGCTTCATCGGCGTGTGCCCCATGATGCTGTTCACGCGATCCGGCGTGAGCACCTTGCGGTTCTGCTCCGCCGGGAAAAATCCGGGAACCAGCGTGTTCACGCGCACCTTCTTCGGAGCCCATTCGCGCGCCAGATTCTTCGAGAGATTATGCACCGCCGCCTTCGTCGCCGAGTAGGTGAACACCCGCGACAACGGCACCACGCCCGACATCGAGCCGAGATTGATGATCGAGCCGCCTTCGCCGCGATCGACGAGATACTTCCCGAAAATCTGGGAACCGAGAAACACGCCCTTCAAATTGATCTGCACGATGCGCTCGAATTCGTCTTCCTTGATGTCGAAAAACGGCGTCGCCGAATTCACGCCCGCGCCATTCACCACGATATCGATCTTCTTCGAACGCTCCAGCACCTTGGCCAGCAGCCCTTCGATCTCCGCCTTGCTGCTCGCCTCGGCCGACACGAAATACGCCTTGCCACCCGCCGCCGCGATCTTGTCGAGCCGCGCCTTGGCCTTCTCCTCATTGCGCCCCACCAGCACGACTTCCGCGCCAGCGCCCGCCAGGCCCGAGGCCATCGCGCCGCAAAGTTCGCCCGTGCCGCCGATGACGACAGCGACCTTGCCAGCGAGTGAGAAGAGAGAGTTCAAATAATCGGGAGAGCTCATGGGTAGGTGGAAAACGCGCAGCAAGCCGCCCGCCGCCCCCTGACGCAAAGCAAAACTCACGTGTCCGCGCCCGCCCGCGCCACCGCCCGCCCCGGCCATTCCGCTTGCGCCACGCCACCCGCCCGCGCGTTATCGTCCCATGGCTCGCATCCCACTTGAGGACAATTACACAGACGTCATCGGCAAGGCCCAGCGCGGCCTCGGCATCACCGACGAACAACTCGCCCACCGCGCCCAAATCACCGCCGCCGACCTCGCCTCGCTCAAATCCGGCAAATTCCACGAGGTCGCCGCCCGCCGCGTCGCCCAACATCTCCGCCTCCACGCCGACGCCCTCTGCGAACTCGGCAAAAAAGCCTGGCACCCCGAGCAACCCCGCTTCCGCACCGGCTTCGCCGCCTTTAACACCGCCTACGAAGACATGACGGTGAACAGCTACATCGTCTGGGACGAACGCACCCGCCACGCCGCCATCTTTGATCCCGGCGCCAGCGGCGAAAAACTCCTCGAAATCGTCAGCTCCGAAAAACTCAACCTCCGCTCCATCTTCCTCACCCACACGCACGACGACCACATCGCCGACCTCGCCAAAGTCGCCGACGCCACCAAAGCCGAAGTCTGGGCCTCCGAACGCGAGCCCGTCGATTTCCCCGGCGCGAAGGTCTTCAAAGAAGGCGCCTTCTTCCACCTCGGTCCCTTCGCGATCAAAACGCTCCCCACCTCAGGCCACTCCCCCGGCGGCATCACGTATTTCATCACCGGCCTGTCCTATCCGCTCGCCATCGTCGGCGACTCCATCTTCGCCGCGTCCATGGGCGGCGCGCCCACACCTGCGCTTTATTCAGAAGCGCTGACCAACAACCGCCGCCACATCCTCACCCTCTACGCCGACACCGTCCTCGCCCCCGGCCACGGCCCCCTCACGACCGTCGCCCAAGAGCGAAAACATAACCCGTTTCTGGCGTACTGAGGCCCTGCAAGCATGAGCAAATCACTTCGCTTCTTCCTGTTCTTTGCGTTCTTCACCTCAGGCTTAGATGCAGAACCCGCGAAGAAAAATCTGGTTTGGTTCACGGGCGAACGGATGCACGAAGGTTTTCCGCTACTGCTTCGGTTTCCCGAGAAAAGCGATTTCGATGCGCTCGAGAAGAAATACACGAAGCTCCTGCTCATCACTCATCGCCTCGATAAAGTTCTGCCGTCTGGGCTTCCTGAACCCGGTTACAACGAAACTCTTTTCGATTTCGACGAGTATATCGTAGCCATGTTTGGTCAGTCAGGAGTCACGGTGCTCATTGAAACATTCGGTGGTCGCCGCAACTACTACATCTACACTTTGCCTCAGTTAGACGTCGCCGCCGCCCAAGAGTCACTAAAAGCAAAATACCCCGCCCACAAAACCAACTGGACGATTCATGATGGGACCGGGTGGAAACTCATTCGTCGATACGCGAAAGAGTACGGTTTCTATAAATAGTGCGGCGCGCCAGCGGGATGTAAGGACCACGCCTTCAGATCTGAGCCCGACGATGCCTGCGCTACATCCCTAGCACGCCGGAAAACATCCCCGGCGCGCGAACTGAGATGAACAGCTCACACCGTCGCGAAATCCAGAATTGTCGGCTGCACCAGCCCGTCGTAATCCCAGTACGCCATCTTGATCGTCTCATGGTGCGTTCCCGCGTTGAACGCGATCACCGGTTCCTCCGCGAGGCTCTGCGCGATATACACCGGCAGCCCGTATAGATTACCGAACGGCGGCATCGCGCCGAGTTCGCAGTCGGGAAACCGCTCGATGAACTCATCCTCCGTCGCGAGCCGCAGATTCCGGTCCGCCATCAAGTCCTGCAAATCCGACAGCACGATCTTCCTGTTGGCTGGCAACACCACCATCGTCATCTCGCCACGAGTCACCACGATCACCGTCTTCGCGAAATCGCGGCCCGGGATATGCGACGAGGCCGCCGTCTCTGGCGCCGTGTAGGTCCGCGCGTGCTGGATCACGTCATAGCTCACGCCCTGCCGGTCCAGGAATGCCTTTAATTTTCTCGCTGCCATAAATCCTCCTATTTTTTGGGGTGGGGTTTTCGGATCGTAAACCGTCGTCGAAAAACGGCGGCTCTTATGTGCGTCCCTCAAGGTAGCCGCGTTTCTCCAAACGCAACCAGCGCCCCGCAAAAAACTCCCTCGGCAACACCCCTCGCTGCCTCGCTTCGCTAACCTCAGATCTGAAAATCACCTTTGCCGCTCGTCTCGTGAAGTCCGCACTCGCGCTTCAACCCGCCGAACCGCGTGTCCTCTTCCTTCATCCCATCGAGCAACTTGCTCGTGCTGTGCCAGTCGCCGACCGACACGTACCCCTGATCCCAAAGCGGATGATAGTTGAGCCCGTGCTCCGTCAGATACCGATGCACCTTCCGGTTATCCCAATCGATGATCGGATGAACCTTTGTGATCTTGTTCTGCTGCTGCACGACCTTCAGCGCCTCGCGCGTGCTCCCCTGCGTGCGCCGCAAACCCGCCAGCCACGCCGTCGCGCCGAGTTCGCGCACCGCGCGGTCCATCGGCTCGACCTTGTTGATGAAATTATACCGCTTCAGCCCGTCGATTCCCTGCTCCCACTGCTTGCCGTAAAGCGCCTCCTGCTCCGCCGCCGTCATCGCCGGCACGTACTTCTTGATGTTCAACCCCAGCTTGTCGGTCAGGTCTTTCGCGAACCGGTACGTCTCAGGAAACAGATAACCCGTATCGATGAAAATCACCGGAATCTTCGGCGCCACGCGCGTCACCAAATGCAGCATCACCGCCGCCTGAATCCCGAAACTCGTCGTCATGACGAGCCCGTCGCCAAACTGCTCCACCGCCCACTTCACCCGGTCCTCCGCGCTGGCTGTTTCTAGGTTAACGGAAGGTGCGGCAGTGACGGTCGTGCTCATTTCTTAGGTTGGCCAACATACTTAGGACATGTCCCAAGTAAAGATTGAAGCCCATTTCCCTACGTCATCGGCCACAAACAGCTGGAATTAAATGAATTGTCGGCCACGCCTTTCAACGCAGCCGACACCATCAATCGGCCAAACCACTCACAGCGCCTTCAGCAAACGCTCCAGTTCAGCCCGCTTCGCCTGCTGATCCGCCAGCTGCTTCCGCGCGCCGTCGAGCACCGCCGCCGGTGCCTTGCTGGTAAACGCCACATTCGCCAACCGCGCCTCCGTACCCGCGATGTGCTTGGTGATCGCTTCGAGCTCTTTGCTGAGCCGCGCCTTCTCGGCCGCCGCATCGACCTTCACGCCCGTGTCGAGATACAGAGTCCCATAAGGCGTCACGATCGCCGGCAGCGCAGGCTCGCTCGACGTGCGCTCCACCGAAGCCGCGCCCACCAGCCGCGCGATCTTCGACGAATTGCTTTCCAGCACCGCCCAGTTCGTCGCATCCGCGAGCGCGAGAAATTTCACGTCGCGTTTCTGCGCCACCGACTGCTCAGCCTTCAACTGACGCGCCAGCGACGAGAACGTCTTCAATCCCGCCACGCGCGTCGCCGCGCTCTGATCGAGCGTCACGCCACGCGCCGTCAGCGCGCTCACAAATCCATCCGACGTCTCAATCCGCGTCTCCTGCAGCAACGACTTCTCCGCTCCATAACCGAGCAGATGCCACAACTCTTCCGTGATGAACGGCGCGAACGGCTCGAACATCAGCAGGAACTCGCGGATCACCAGATCCTGAATCGCCAGCACATGCGCCTTCGCCGCCGCATCCTGCAGACGCGCCTTCGCGACCTCAACGTACCAGTCGCAAAAGTCATTCCAGAAAAACGAATACAACCGCTGCGTCGCCCCCGCGAACTCGAAGTCCGCGAAACCGCGCTCCAGCGTCTTCATCGTGTCCACCAACGCGCCCAGCAGCGCGTGATCGTCATCATCGAACTGCTTCGCATCCACGCGCGAAACGATCGCCGCCAGCGACGAGTTGTCGCTCATCTCGCCGCTCATCTGGCGGAAACGACAGGCGTTCCAGACCTTGTTGCAGAAGTTCTTCCCGCTCTCGATGCGGTCCTCGTCGAACTTCACGTCCTGTCCGAGCGGCGCGATCTGGAGCAAACCGAAGCGCAGACCGTCCGCGCCGTACTTCGCGATCAGATCGAGTGGATCGGGCGAGTTACCGAGCGTCTTCGACATCTTGCGCCCCTGCTTGTCGCGAACGATGCCGTTGAAATAAACGTGCTTGAACGGAATGCGCTGCTCCACCGGCGCGCCGGGTTTCGCGAATTCCAGTCCCGCCATGATCATGCGCGCGACCCAGAAGAAGATAATATCCGCACCAGTCGCGAGCGTCGTCGTTGGGTAGAAACTCTTGAAGCCCGACTTCTCCATCTCAGCGACTTCCGGCCAGCCGAGCGTCGCAAACGGCCACAGCCACGACGACGCCCACGTATCCAGAACGTCGTTCTCCTGCTCCCAGTTCTGCGGATCGGCCGGACCGTCGAGCGACACATGAATCTTCGTCGGATCGGTCAAATCCGCCGTCGTCAGCGTCTCGCGATCAAGCCCCTTCTTGTACCAAACCGGGATGCGATGCCCCCACCACAGCTGACGGCTGATGCACCAGTCCTGGATGTTCTCCAGCCAGTTCAGATAAACCTTCGTCCAACGCTCCGGGTGCATCTGGATCAACCCGTCGCGCACAACCGCCTTCGCTTCCTCGACGCGCGGATACTTCAGCCACCACTGCTGCGTGAGCCGCGGCTCGATCGGCACGCCCGCGCGCTGCGAGTAACCGACATTGTTCTCGTAAGCCTTCTCCTCAAGCAACGCTCCGCGCTCTTTCAAAATCTCGGCCGCCTTCTTGCGCCCCGCGAAGCGATCCAGGCCCGCGATCTCCGGCCCCGCGAACGCATTCAACGTTCCGTCCGCGTTGAGCGCATCGATCACCGGCAGCCCATGCCGCTGCCCGATTTCGAAATCCACTTTGTCGTGCGCAGGCGTGACCTTCAGCGCACCCGCCGCAAACGCCGGATCGACCGCCGCATCCGCGATGATCGGGATCTGCACGCGCTCGCCGAGCGGCCGCCAGACTTTCTTCCCGACGATGTGTTTGTAACGCTCGTCATCCGGATGCACCGCCACCGCGACATCCGCGGCGATCGTCTCGGGCCGCGTCGTCTCAAGCACGATATGCGTCAGCGGCACCACGTTGCCCTCCGCATCCTTCGTCGTCGTGGGCTCCACCAACTCGTACTGCAGCTTGTAGATAAACCCCTTCGTCGGGCGCATCTCGACCTCTTCGTCCGACAACGCCGTGAGCGACGCCGGGCACCAGTTCACCATGCGTTTGCCGCGATAAATGAGCCCTTGCTCGAACAGCTTCACGAACGACGTCAGCACCGCGCGGCTGTAGCCGGGGTCCATCGTGAAATGCGTGCGATCCCAATCGCACGAGCAGCCGAGTTGCTTGAGCTGGTTGAGGATGATGTCGCCCTTCTCGTCGCGCCACGTCCACACGCGCTTCAGAAACTCATCGCGCCCCAGATCGTAGCGCGTCTTCCCCTCGGATTTTTTGAGATGCTTCTCGACCATCGTCTGTGTCGCGATGCCGGCGTGATCGGTACCGGGAATCCAGCACGCCGCTTTGCCCTCCAGCCGCGCGCGACGGATCAGCGCGTCCTGTAGTGTGTTATTGAGCACGTGCCCCATGTGCAGGATGCCGGTCACGTTCGGCGGCGGGATGACGATCGTGTACGTCTCCTGGCCGGTAGCGGCTTTGCCGGCGAAGGCCTTCGCCTCCAGCCAGGCGGCATACCACTTCTTCTCAACGTCGCGGGCTTCGTAGCTCTTGGTGATTTCGGCCATGGTCGTGTGCAAAATAAGAACCGCGAAAACAACCGCCCCGCCCCCGGAGTGGCAAGTGGTTAAAACCTTCCTCCGCCCGCTCCGCCCCTCACAAACCTCCGCCTCAACATCTCGCACACTTTCCGGCCCAATTCCCGCTTTGCGCTGCCGTGCATTTCCTATTCATCTGCTTCCTTCATACATAAATGACCGGCCGCACCCAAAAGCATGCCCTTGAGCGCCTGAACTTCGTCGGCGAGGTCTCCACCGCCCAGCGACTCGCCGCCTGCAAGACCTTCCTCCGCCTCGAAAGCGCCATGATCCGCATGCGCCACGACGCCCGCGAATCCGGCCTCGCCGTCGCCCGCTCCCGCGCCGCCATGGTCGATGTCATGCTCGCCCATCTCTTCGACTACGCGACCATGACCTGGACGCGCCAGCACGGCTCGACTCCCAGCGCCGTGAGCCTCGTCGCCCTCGGTGGCTACGGCCGCGGCGAGCTCAATCCCTTCAGCGACATCGACATCATGTTTCTCTTCCCCTCGAAGGCGAAACTCAGCGCGGTCAAACCCCTGCAAGAGCATCTCGTAAACGAGATCCTCTACATCCTCTGGGACTGCGGCATCAAAGTCGGCCACTCCACCCGCACCGTTGACGATGTCTTCACCGAGGCCCGCAAAGACATCCAGACCAAGACCGCCCTCCTCGAATCCCGCCTCATCGCCGGCTCCGAGACCCTCTACGAAACGTTCTCCACCGCTTACGACAGCTTCTCCCAAAAAGAAGATCCCCGCGCCTACATCGCCGCGCGCCTCGAAGACCAGGCCGCCCGCCGCGCCAAATACGGCAACACCGTCTTCCTCCAGGAACCCGACATCAAAAACGGCGTCGGCGGCCTCCGCGATTACCAAAACGCCCTCTGGATGGCCCGCGTGAAACTCGGCATCAAGAAAATGGATGCGCTCGTGGAGCAAAACCATCTCCGCCGCAACGAATGCCGCGACTTCCAGCGCGCCTACGAATTCCTCCTGCGCGTCCGCAACGAACTCCACTTCCAGAGCAAAAAAGCCACCGACCTCCTCAACCTCGAAAGCCAGCCCCGCATCGCCCTCGGCCTCGGCTACACCAACCACGACATCCTCGGCCGCGTCGAGCAGTTCATGCACGACTACTACCGCGCCGCCCAGACCATCTTCCGCGTCTCCCGCATCCTCGAAAACCGCCTCGCCTTCTCCCTCGAACCCGTCTCCCGCGTATCCTTCCGTGAAGTACTCCGCGGCTACCGCCACCAGAAAACCAAACGCATCGACGGCTTCCTCCAGCGCGGCAGCGAACTCACCGCGGAAAAACCCGACGTCTTCCAGCAAGACCCCGCCCGCCTCATCCGCGTCTTCCGCCACTGCCAGCAACTCGGCATCAAACCCGACTTCGCCCTCCAGGCCCTCATCCGCGAATCCCTCCCGCTCATCACCCGGCGCACACAAAGTAATCCCGACGCCAATATCAGCTTCCGCGCCATCCTCAGCGAAGCGGGCGCCGTCTTCCCCGCGCTCGAGTCCATGCACGAACTTGGCGTGCTCGGCCGGTTCATCCCCGAATTCGCCGAACTCACCTGCCTCGTTCAGCACGAATTCTATCACCGCTATACCGCCGACATCCACACCCTCCACGCCATCCGCGAGCTCGATGGCGTCTTCAGCGTCGCCGAACCCATGGCCGCCAAATACCGCGACGTCCTCCACGAGACTCCGTATCCCACCCTGCTTTATTTGATCCTGCTCCTCCACGACATCGGCAAGGCCGAAGGCATCCAGGGCCACGCCGAAAGCGGCGTCCGCATCGCCCTCCCGATCCTCCAGCGCCTCGGCATCGAGCCCGCCAGCGTCGAGATTGTGACCTTCATCATCAAAAATCATCTCATCATGGCACGCTTTTGGCAGAGGCGAGATGTCGATGATCCAAAAACATCCGCCGGATTCGCCGAACTCGTGGACGATGCCGACAAACTGCGCTACCTGTACGTCCACACTTTCTGCGATGCCCGCGGCACGGCCGGAGGGCTGTGGAATGGCTACAAAGACACCCTGCACACCAGCCTATACCGCGCCACCCTTGAACGCCTGATCCACGGCGAAGCCGTCGAATCCCGAAATTCCGAACGCACCCAAATGAAGCACCAAGAGCTGATCTCCAAAAAGATCCCGGGCATCGGCGCGGACGAAATCACCGCCCACTTCAATCTCCTCCCCGAGCGCTACTTCATCCACACGGACACCAGCGAGATCGCCCTTCACATCCAGATGGTGAACAAGCTCCTTCGCTCCATCTCCGCCGCCGATTCCGTCGGCTCGCTCAAACCCGTCATCGAGTGGAAGGATGACCTCAACCGCTCCCTCACCGTCGTCAACGTCGTCACCTGGGACCGCGCCGGCCTCTTCTACAAACTCGCCGGTGCCTTCTCCGTCGCCGGCCTCAGCATCCTCGGCGCAAAAGTCATCTCCCGCACCGACCACATCGCCATCGACACGTTCTACGTCGTCGAGCCCAACCGCGGCGTCGTCCAGAATCACGTATCCACGGAAACCTTCGCCAAAACCGTCGAAGAAGCCCTCGTCGGCAGCAAAGACCTCTACCCCGACATCGTCGCCCAATCCAAAAAGCTGGGCAACCGCTACGCCGGCACCTCGACCAACCCCGACACCTTCCAGAGCTCCTTCCCTCCCACCGTCGACGTTTACCACGAGCTCTCGATGCAGCGCACCATCGTCGAGATCCAGGCCCACGACCAGATCGGCCTCCTCTACCGCCTCGCCAAAACCATTTACGACCACGGCTTCGACATCACCTTCGCCCGCATCGGTACCGAGCGAAACATCGCCATCGACACCTTCTACATCGAGAGCGCCAACCACGAAGCCACCGAAGACACCGGCCGCCTCCACGCCCTCCGCGACGCCCTCACCGCCATCATCACCCCGCCGGTCGTCGCCCCCGCCTCTCCCCCCGCCGTCGCCATCGCCAAGTAGCGGCGAGCGCGCAGCGAGCCGTTCTCGTTTCGCCGTAGGGCCTGCGCTTGCGCAGTGCCTCCGATGCTCGTTGAAGGAATCACCTCTGTCCCTTCCGCCCACGCCTACTCCGCGTTCACTTTTCTTCCCCGCGTACGGCCTAATTTCTCGAAAAACCTCCGCCTTTAACTAAACCTCCCCGCCGTGCATAGCAGTCCGCCGGCTCACGAAATCACGTCCCCCAGTTCGCCCTCACGCGCCCCAGGCACGTTCGATCCGCGCACCCTCCCCGCGCTCTACCGCATCAGCTCGCTCATCGGCCGCACCGAGGACCCGCGCCTCGCCCTGAGGAATATCCTCTCCGAAATCATCGCCGCCCTCCACGCCTCCAGCGGCTCCATCTCCCTCCTCAACCCCGACTCCGGCAAACTCGAGATCGAGGTCCACCAAGGTCTCCCCGCCGACACCGACGAAGTCTCCCTCCGCCTCGGCCAGGGCATCACCGGCTGGGTCGCCTTCCACGGCCGCGCCCAACTCGTCCCCGACGTCGCCGCCGACCCCCGCTACATTTCCATCCGCCCCGAAATCCGCGCCGAGATGGCCGTCCCCATGGAGGAAAACGGCCAGATCCTCGGTGTCATCAACGTCGATAGCGACGTCACCGGCGGCTTCACCGAGGCCGATCTTCAGCTCCTCACCCTCTGCACCCAGGAAGCCACCGCCGTCATGACCCGCCTCTGGCAGCTCCGCCAGCTCCGGGGCAAAGCCCGCCAGCTCGAGACTCTCATCACCATCGGCCACTCCCTCGTATCCAAGATCGAACAACAAGAACTCTTCGACACCGTCACCCGCGACGCCCGCCAGGTCACCCAATGCCGCGCCTGCGCCCTCTACCTTTTCGACGACACCCGTCAGACCGTCCTCCTCGCCTCCCTCAGCAGCAACAACCCCGCCGCCCCCGCCACCCGCGAATCCCCCATCGAGACCAGCCTCGCCGCCGCCGCCATCCACACCCGCAAACAGGTCGATTTCGCCAACATCCAGAGCCCCGAGTTCTTCGACCTCGTCGATCTCCCGCGCGACGACTCCCTCCGCTCCGTCCTCGCCACGCCGATGATCTACGAGAGCGAGGTCCTCGGCGTCCTCGCCGTCTTCACCGACCACGTCCATCGTTTCAACAACGACGAAAAACGCCTCCTCGCCGCACTCGCCAGTCTCGGCGCCGTCGCCCTCCAGAACTCCCGCCTCTACTCCCGCGTTTTCCAAAGCGAAGAGTCGCTCCGCAAAAACGAGCAACTCACCACCCTCGGCCTCCTCGCCGCCGAGATCGCCCACGAGATCCGCAATCCCCTCACCGTCATCAAACTCCTCTACGGCTACCTCGGACTCGATTTCCCCGAAAACGACCCCCGCCGCACCGATGTCCGCGTCATCGGCGAAAAACTCGACCAGCTCGAAGCCATCGTCACCCGCGTCCTCCACTTCGCCAAAGCCCCTTCCAGCCTCCATAGCCGCTGGCCCGTCACCGACATCATAGAGGACACCATCGTCCTCATCCGCCTCAAGCTCGCCCAAGGCAAAATCCACCTCCGCTTCGACGCCCCCCCCCGTTCCCTCGTCGTCGATGTCCACAAAGGTCAAATACAGCAGGTCCTCCTCAACCTCCTCATCAACTCCACCCAGGCCATGCCCGACGGCGGCGCCATAACGATCACCTGCCGCACCGAGGAAAACGGCCCCGCCCGCTACATCCACATCGACCTCACCGACACCGGCCCCGGCATCCCCGAGGAACTTGGCACCCGCATTTTCGATTCCTTCCTCTCCGGCCGCCCCGACGGCACCGGCCTCGGCCTCGCCATCGCCAAACGCATCCTCCTCAGCCACCACGGCGACATCTCCCTCGAAGCCAGCAGCCCCCAAGGCACCACCATGCGCATCACCCTCCCGCTGGCGTGATCGCACAAGCACCCCACCGCATCTCCATGCCCGCCACGCCCCGCCAGCTCTGGTCCCTCCGCATCGCCCTCGTCGTCATGCTGGCCGGCACCTTCCTCGCCCTTCGAGCTCCGCGCCCGCCGCACCTCAAAGCCCTCGGCGTCTGCTCCACTCTCTTCGCCGCCGCCGTCGTCTTCGTCGCCCTTCGCCAATCGTCATCACGCGACTAAGCGCTCAACGCCCCGCATCCGCTCTCCGTTCCTTCGCGCCCGACCATCGCGTCTTTGCGTCTTCGCGCTTCAACCAACCGCCACGAACACCCGCGGCATCCAATCGCGCGACGCGCGCTCGCCCTCTCGCTTACTCACCGTCCACCCCAGCTCACTCTTCGAGCTCCACGTTCCAGTAAGCCACGTCGAGGAAGTCCTTCCACATCTCCCGATGCTGCGTGTTCAACACCAGGCTGATCACCGGCCGCCACTTCGGCTTAATCGGTTTCCGGATGAGCCGCATATGCGCCTCGTGCGGCAGCCGGTTCGCCTTTCGCGAATTACATTTAATGCACGAACACACGATGTTCTCCCACGTCGTCTTGCCGCCGTAGTGACGCGGAATCACGTGATCCAGATTCAACTCCTCGCGCGGGAAAGTTTTTGAGCAATACTGGCACTGGTTCTTGTCGCGCTCGAACACGTTGTTGCGCGTCAGCTTCAGCTCCTTGCACGGCAGCTTGTCAAAAAACGACAGCAAGATCACGCGCGGCAACCGGATCGTGCGGTTCGGCGTATGCACCGTATCCATTTCCTCGATCGGCGGATTGCTTCGCGAGAAGTCGATCCAGTCCATCATGGAAAACACCCGGAAATCTTCCTCGTGGTGATGAACGACGTGGGCGTGTCCTCGCGCGAGTAGCGCGAAGGCCCGTTTGGCGCCGATCACATTCACCGCCTGCCAGAGGCGATTCAGGACCAGCACCGGTTGATCGAGTACGGCCTCCATATCGGGACGCGTTCGTAATCACGCCCCAAACACCTGTCAAGGGGCGCGCCGTCACGTTCTCGCGACAGCACTTCCGCCCGCCAACTCAATCGCCCAGATTCGAAATCTCCCCCCGCTGTCTCCGCGCTCCCTGCACCTGCCAGAATCCTCCAATAACTTTCCACAATCCCCACGCCCCCACGACCAGCGTCGCCGAAAACGCCTTATGCGAGAGCACTCCTTTCCCGTGAAAATAATACCCGGCGACCGCGCACGACATCAGCGCGCAACCCACAGCCATTCGCTTAAAACCCTCGCGACGAATTTCCGCCGTACGTTCCCCGAATAGCGCATCCAGCAACCTCCCCGCATCCAAGTCCCCCAGCCCTTTGGCTTGCAAATAACCGAAGACGGCTTCTCGCGATTCGCCCCAGACCACCTTGGCTCTCGCCTCGGTGATTAACGCATCGCGGGAGAGCGGCTTCACGATTCAGAAGCCGCCGCTTCCTGCGCATTCTGTGCCACGGTCACAGGAACTTCAGAAACCGTCGCACCCTCCGCGCTCTTCGGAGACGCAGCCGCCACCGGCGCGAGCGCGCCTTCTTTCTTAGCACCGCCCTTCGGCTTCGCACCGCGCACCGCTTCCGCGATGTTCTCAGGCTGACTCTCGGCTTCGCCTTTATCCTGATTGAACCGCATCGAAACCGTTTTCGAAACACCGCGCTCTTCCATCGTCACGCCATAGATCGCGCTGGCCGCTGCCACCGTGCGCTTGTTGTGCGTGATGATGATGAACTGGCTCTCGTGAACGAACTTCTTCAAGAGGTCCGTGAAGCGCCCGATGTTCGATTCGTCGAGCGGCGCGTCGAGTTCGTCGAGCAAGCAGAACGGCGACGGCTTCACCATATAGAGCGCGAACAACAGACCGACCGCCGTGAGCGTTTTCTGTCCGCCCGAAAGCAACGTGATGCTCTTCAGCTTCGTGCCCGGCGGCTGCGCCGTGATCTCGATGCCGCTCTCCAACGGATCGTCCGTCGCCACCAACTCCAGCCCCGCCCGACCGCCGCCAAACAACGTCGTGAACGTGTACTCGAAGTTCTTTTTGATCTGCTCGAACGTGATCGCGAACTGCTTCTGCGAGGTCTCGTTGATCTCGTCGATCGCCTTCAACAACTCCGCCTTCGACGTCGTGAGATCGTCATTCTGCGTCTTGAGGAAGTCGTAGCGCTGCTTCAGCTCCGCGTACTCTTCGATAGCGACGAGATTCACCGCGCCCATGCCCGCGATGCGCTGACGGATCGCCTCCACATCAGCCTTCACCTGATCCCAACTGGTCTTCTCCAGCTCCGAGAGATCCTTCTCCGTCGGCTCGCCCTTCTGCTTCGGCTTGCGACGCCGCTTCACCGGCGCCGCCTCAGCCTGCGCCGCCACAGCCGCCTCACCACCAACCGTCGGCGCAGCGCCGCCTTCGACCGCTTGCGCCGCAGGATCGGCAACCGGCGCCACCGCCGCAGACGGAGCGTCCGGCACTCTATCCTCTACCTTCGATCCTCTATCCTCGGTCTTCGCGGCCTCCGGGCCGCTCTCATCCTCATCATCGTCCAGATCGAGCGACTTCAAATCCGGCGGATCGTCCTCCGAACGCCACATCAGCAGCTTCCAATCGAGCGTCGAAATATCCGTCTGAAACTCGCGCGACACATCCTCCTTCAAAAACTCCGCCCGCGCCCGGCTCTCCGCCAGTTTGATTTCGCAACGCGAAAACTCGCTCTGCGACGACTCCGCTTCCGTGCGCAGCGAATCCTGCGTGTTCTCCACGCCTCCGATCTCGCGCTCCACTTCCGTGAGCTCAACGCGCACCTGCTCGACTTGCTGCTGCGCCACCACCAGCGATTCCGACAACTGCGCCGCACGTGCGCGCTTCGCATCTGCCTCGCGTTCGAGTTCACCGACCTGCTCGGTCCAGACTTCGATCTCCTGCTGACGCTGCACGAGCAACTCGCTCAACTGCGAGCGCCGACGCTGCATATCCGCGATACCCCGGTCAAGCACTTCGACCTTTTGGCGAAACTCCGCCAGCTCCAGCCGCGCCTGCCCGAGCGTGTCGCGCTTCACATCGCGATCCGTGCGCACTTCATTGATGCGCGTCTCCAATTGCTGGATGCGCTCCCGCCCTTGCGCCACCGCCGACTCCGCCTCGGTCAACTGCGCCTGCGCCTTCTCCCAACGCGAGTGCGCCTCGTGACGCGCGTTTTCGACCGACGCCACTTCCGACTCCATGCGCTTGAGCCGGTTGGAAACCTCCTCGAGCGAGCGCTGCGCATTCCGCTGCTCCGCCTGCACCGCCGCGACTTCCTGCGTCGCCGTCAGCACTTCTTCGCGCTTCGCCTCAAGCGTCGATTCCGCCTCGGCCAGCCGCGCGTTGATGCCGTCGATAAACGCCTTCTGATCGTCATGCGCCTTCTGGTCATCGACGAGCGCCTTGCCCGTTTCGCGCAGATCGATTTCGCGCTGCACGATGCTGTTCGCCGGCTTCTTCGAGAAACCGCCAAACACCAACCCACGCCGGTCCACGATCTCGCCTTTGCGCGTGGCCACCGCTAGAAACGAAAACGCCGGGTTCGCCTTCCAGAACTCTAGAAACGCATTCAGGTCGTCCGCGATATAACACGCCGACAACAAACTCGCCGCCGGATGCGCGCCCGCTTCAAACGAGTTCACGATCGTGCTCGCCGGAATCAATCCCGCCGGCAACTCGCCGCCATTCGCGTTACCCGCACCGAGCTCCGCGATCTGCAAACACACGCTGCCGACCTGCTCATTCTCCAACTGGCCAAGAATCTTCTGCGCCGTCGGCAGATCCGCCACCGTGATCGCCTCCACCGCCGAGCCCAGCAACGCCTCAAGCGCCTTGCCAAACTCAGGCTTCACTTCGAGGCCCTTGGTGATCGGCGCCGGACGCTCGCCACCGAGCGCCGCATCGAAACGCCCTTGGAGAATCGCTTTCGCGCCTTCGCCAAAACCTTCCCACTTTTCGTGAAGCTGCTGGAGCAGTTTCAACCGCGCCGTGCGCTGCGCCAGCTGACGATCGATGTCCTGAAGTTTCTTCTGCGCATCGCGAAACTCGCGCGTCAGATCCGTGATCGCCTGCTGCGCTTCCGTCGATTCCTGGTGCGCGCGCGCCTTCGCCATCATCGCCTCTTCCACCCGCGCCTCGTATTCGGAAACCTGTTGCGCGACCGACGACTGCTGCTGCCGCACGCCTTCGACTTCCTGCAGGAGCGAGTCGTGTTTGTGCGCGCTCGTCTTCTGATCGACCTCGTAGCCCGAGCTGTCCGTGCGCAAACGCGCCACCGAACTCTCCAGCGTCAGCAACTGAAACTTCGACTGCTGCAAATCCTGCTCGAGCTTGCTCAGCTCGCCTTCGACCACCGCCAGCTCGCGATTCCGATTCTGGAAAACCGCGTCCGAGCTGCCGAGCAGGTTCAACTGCTGCTGCTTGTCCTGCGCACCGCTGTCCACCTGCTCGCTCAACTCGCGGAGCTGCATCTCCGTCTCGCCGAGATTGTCTCGCGAAGACTCCAGCCTATCTGCCAACCCCGTGCGCTTGATCTGCGCGAGATTCGCCGCGTTCTCCATCTGCTCCTTCTCGGAGCGCAGATCGAAAACCGCCTGCTGCGCATCCTGCACGCGCTGGTTCAGTCGCGAACGCAGTGCTTTCTTCTCCTCCAGCTCCGTCTGCCGCTGGCTGAAATGCACGCGCCGCGTTTCCGCCGCCGCCCGCAGCTTGATCACCTGCTCCTCCAGCGTCGCGAGCTGCGCGCTGATCTGCGAATAATGATAACCGCTGTAAGCCAGCGCGAGGTGACGCAGGCGATAGCTGAGTTTCTTGTAGCGCAGCGCCTTCGACGCCTGCCGACGCAGCGAGCCGATCTGCCGCCCCACTTCGCCAATCACGTCCGCCACACGCGCCAGATTCGTGTCGGTCAACGCGAGCTTCTGCAGCGCCTCGCGACGCTGCGACTTGTACTTCGTGATGCCCGCCGCCTCTTCAAACACCGCACGACGCTCCTCCGGCTTCGACGACAGGATCTGGTCGATCTGCCCCTGCGCCATGATCGAGTAACTCGTCCGGCCGATGCCGGTGTCCATGAAAAGTTTGTGGATGTCCTTCAACCGGCACGGCTGCCCATTGAAAAAATACTCGCTCTGCCCGTCACGATGGACGCGGCGCATGATCTCGATCTCGTGAAACTCGCTGCCGAGCTGCTTCTCACAGTCCGTGAGCAGCAGCGACACTTCGCACATCTGCGCCGGCTTCCGCGTGTCCGCGCCCTCGAAAATGACGTCCTGCATCTTGCCGCCGCGCAGAGCCTTCGCGCTCTGCTCACCGAGCACCCAGCGTATCGAGTCCGCGATATTGGACTTGCCGCAACCGTTCGGCCCAACCACGGCGGTGACGCCAGGTTCGAAACGGAGGGTGGAGGGGTCGGCAAAAGATTTGAAACCGTGCAGCTTGAGGGCCTTGAGATGCATGAATGAGGAGCGGCGATTGAGTCAGCGCCCCCCGATGCCGCAAACGGAAATTATCCAGAGTTGTTCACACCCTATTCCCAAATCCATCTCGTGTGTTTTCGATGCTCTTTGAATCGGCAAAGACCCGAAGGCGCAAAGATCAGAGCAAAAGTGCTAGGTCGCCGTTTTGCCCTCTGCGCTCTCCCCCAACTCTGCGGTTCAATCCTTCTTTCCGACCCCTAGCGTCTTTGCGTCTTCGCGCTTAACCAAACCTCACCCGCTTTAGTCTCCGTCCTCCATCAACTCGTCCACCAATACCTCACGATATGAAAAAACACCGGCGCCGCGAAACACAGCGAATCCATCCGGTCCATCACCCCGCCGTGCCCTTCAATTAAGACACCATAATCCTTCACGCCACGGTCGCGCTTGATCGCCGACATCACCAGCCCGCCGAAGAAGCCGGCAATCGTGATCGCCAGCGCAATGAGACCCGCCTGCCACGGATTAAACGGCGTCGCCCACCACAGCCCCGCGCCCAGCGCACTCGCCGTCAGCACGCCGCCGATCAGCCCTTCCCACGTTTTGCTCGGACTCACGTTCGGCGCCACCTTGTGCTTCCCGAAAAGTTTTCCCCACACGTACTGAAGCACGTCGCTCATCTGAGTGATCGCCACGAGGAAAACCAACAGCTTCGCGTTCTGCCCTTCGTACCCCGCGATCTTCAAACTCAACAGCGCCGGCGCATGACTCAGGCAGTACACGCACGTCATGAGCCCCCACTGCGTCTTCGCCACGCGCTCAAGGAAATGCTCGCACTCCCCCGCCATCGCCGCGCGCACCGCTAAAAACAAAAACGCCCACACCGGTACGAAGATCGAAAACATCCCGTACCACTCCATCCCCACGTACACATACTGCACCGGCGTGATCACGAAAAACGCCCAGAACAACGCCCGGTGATCCCCGCGTCTCGTCGGCGTCAGCGTCAAAAACTCCCGCAACGCCAGCCACGACAAGAGCCCAAATAACACCACCACGCCGATCCGCCCGCACGCCAGCGCACCGCCAAAAACAAGCACCATGATCCACCACGCGCGCGTGCGCTCGTTCATGTTCGCGATCGTCGCCTTCGCCTTATCGGTCTTCGCCGTCTTCGCCAGAATCGCGCCGATGATCGACGCCACCACAAGCACGCCGCCCACGCCCGCGCCCAACCAAAGAAAATGCGGATCATCCTTCATCGAAATAAATCCACCGTCCGTGCTCATAGTTTCACCCCTCCCAGTTCCGCCAGCGCCGCTCGCGCTCGCATGAGAAACGCATCCTTCGCCTCATCCGCCGCCAGCGTCATCGGCGCGCCCACCGTCACACTCCCAAGCATCGGCACGGGAAGAAACTCCCCCTTCGGCAGCACGCGATTCACGTTATCGATCCACACCGGCACCAGCTCCACCTCGGGCCGCTTGCTCGCTAGGTGATGAATCCCGCTCTTAAATTCCCCCAGCCCGCCGCCCGCCATGCGTCCGCCTTCAGGAAAAATAATCAGCGAACTCCCCGCATCGAGCGCCGCCAGCATCGGCGTCAGCGGGTTATTTTTCACCGTCACATTCTTCCGCTCGATCAGGACAACGTTGAAAACGTGCTTCGCCAGGTACGGCCGCACCGCGCCCTTCGTCCAATAATCGTGCGCTGCCACCGGCCGCGTCTTCTCGCGTAGCACCGTCGGTAACGACGCCCAGATCACCACCGCGTCCAGATTGCTCGTGTGATTCGCAAAATAGATCCGCTGCTTCGTCGACGGCTCCGTCCCCACCCAGCGCGCCCGCACACCCGTGAGCGTGCGAACCAGTCCGATCATCAGAAATTTTGAGAGCATGTGTGAATGCGACGGCCTGCGACCGCGAAAGCCCGCCCAGCTTCCCGCCGCCACCCGCGCGCGCAAATCCAAACTCGCCGCCGCGTCTTCTCCTTTTGGCCCATGCCTCCGCTCAACTCTTCGCCTCCAACGCCCGCACCACCCAAAGCGTCCGCCGCCCCACCGTGACCGCCGCGCCCGCCACCACCGCGACAAGCGCCGCAAAAATCACGCACACCCCGTATCCGAAAAATCCAGCCACCGCCGCTCCGAGCGACGCAACCGTCATCACCGCCATCCGATGCTGCTTCGCCATCGGCCCCAGAAAACACTGCCCCGCCCCCGCAGCCGCACCGAGCGCCCTTACATATGCCGTCCCGATCGCCAGCAACGCCGCCACCCAGCCGAGCACCATTCCTCCCCGCCACTCCGACGCCGCGAATCCCGCCCCGATCAAAATAAACGCATCCGCAAACCGGTCCGGCAGCTCATTAAAAACCTCTCCCGACTTCGTCTTACACCCGCCCTCGATCGCCACCATCCCGTCGAAAAGATTGCACAACAGCCGCAGCTGAATCCCCAGCGCCGCCACCACAAACAACACCGCAGCACCCGCTGCTTCCATCCGCGGCGTCAACGCCAGCGCCACACCCGCAGCGCCCGCAAACACCGCGCTGAAAACCGAGATCACATTCGGCTTCACACCACTCCTTGCGAACGACGCCGCCATCGCCGCCGCCCATTTCGTATCGCGCGCCTTGATCGGACGCCGTGCAGAATCATTCGTGCTCATGTGCGCGACATTCACCCGCACAACCGCCCTCGCAAATCCAAACACGCCCCTTGGGCCATTCGGCTAACTCTTCCGACGCTCACCATCCCGCTCGCCTCTCAAAACGCCCGCGCATACTGAACCGGCGGCTTTACCGCCTCCGCATGCCCGAGCAGCTTGGCCGCCCGCAACGGCCAGTTCGGATCGCGCAACGACTCCCGCCCCAACAACACCAGATCCGCCTTCCCCGACTTCACGATCTCGTCCGCCTGCGCCGGCTCCGTGATCAATCCCACCGCCGCCGTTGCGATCTGCGCCTCGCGCCGCACCTGCTCGGCAAACGCCACCTGATACCCCGGCCCCACCGGCACCTTCGCGCCATGCGCGCCCCCGCCCGTCGAGCAATCGATCAGATCCACGCCCTCCGCCTTCAAACGCTTCGCCAGCTCCACCGTCTCGCCGATGCTCCAACCGCCCTCGACCCAGTCCGTGCACGACACCCGCACCGTCAGCGGCAACCTCTCCGGCCACACCGCGCGCACCGCCTTCACCGTCTCCACCGCAAACCGTATCCGGTTTTCAAAGCTCCCGCCGTACTCATCCGCCCGCCCATTCGAGAGCGGCGACAAAAACTGATGCATCAAATACCCATGCGCCGCATGCACCTCCATCCACTCGTACCCCGCCGCCAGCGAACGCTTCGCCGCCGCCACAAACTCCTCTTGCACACGCTTGATGCCGTCCATGCTCAACGCCGTCGGCACCTTGCTCAACTCCCCGCCAAACGCCACCGCGCTCGGCCCCACCACCGGCCAGCCGCCCGCCTCATCCGCGAGATGCCCGCCTTTTTCCCAAGGCCGCGCCGCACTCGCCTTTCTTCCCGCATGAGCAATCTGGATACCCGCCACCGCCCCATGCGCTTTCAAAAACCGATTGATCCGCGCCAGCGGCTCCACGTGCTTGTCCGCCCAGACCCCCGCATCACCCGGCGAAATCCGCCCCTCCGGCGAAACCGCCGTCGCCTCCGCGATGATCAATCCCGCCCCACCCGTCGCCCGCGCGCCCAGATGCACGAGATGCCAGTCCGTCGCCACCCCATCCTCCGACGAGTACATGCACATCGGCGAAACCCCGATGCGATTACGAAGCGTGACCGACTTGATCGTGAGCGGCTCAAACAGATGTGACATGTCCGCACGGAGACCACCTCGCTCAAAAGCGCAAACGCCTCAGTCAGTCGTTCGCCGCTCTCCGGAACGGCATTTAGCAAGTGCCGCTCCGAACTGCGCATCGCTCACGTGAGCGACGCGTCACTTGTGATCCCACGGCAGCTCGATCTTCAACCGCGGATGCTCCCACACCTTGAACACCTCGAACATTTTCCCCGGATTCAAAATCCCCTTCGGATCGAGCGCGTCCTTCACCGCCTTCATCGCTTTGATCTCCGCCGCCGAATGCTGCATCCGCAAAAACGGCGACTTCGCCAGCCCGATCCCATGCTCGCCCGAGATCGCACCACCGAGCGCGACGACGCCTTTCATGAGTTCCTCCACCGCCTTTTCCGCGCGCAGATATTCTGCGTGATTCTCGCGGTGGTACATAATGTTCACGTGCAGATTTCCGTCGCCCAAATGCCCGAACGTCGGGATCGGCAGCCGCGACTTCTTCCTCAGCTTGTCTAAAAACACCGCGAACTTCTCGTAGCTCCGCAGCGGCACCACGATGTCCTCATTCAGCTTCGCGTCGCCCAGCGCAAACATCGCACCGGAGCACTTCCGCCGCACGCTCCACAGCATCTCCGCTTCGTTGCGATCCTGCGCTTCGCGAAACGCCGCCGTCTGCGTCTGCGCCCACGTGAGCACGACCGACTTCTGATCCGCGACCTCGCTCGGCGTCCCTGCCAGTTCGATCAACATCACCGGCTTCCCCGCCTGCCCTTCGAAAACCGTCTGCCCCGTCTTCGCCTCCGCGCACTGCACGCTGTAACGATCGAGAAATTCACAGATAGCCGGCTGTACGCGCAGGCCGAACAACACCTTCACCGCCTTAAACGCCGCGATCTCATCCTCAAACGACGCCAGCAGCGTCCAACGCGCCGCCGGCAACGGAATCAACTTCAACGTCGCCTCCGTAATCACGCCCAGCATCCCTTCGCTACCGATCCACAGATCGCGCAGATTAAACCCCGCCGAAAACTTCTTCGTCGGCGCACCCCACTTCACCGCCTCGCCCGTCGGCAAAAAACCCTTCAGCGCCAAAACGAAGTCCCGTGTCACGCCATAGCGCCCGCCGTGCATCCCGCCAGCGTTGCACGCGATATTGCCTCCAATCGTTGAATACTGCTTCGACGCCGGATCAGGCGGATAAAACCATCCCGCCGCCTCCGCCGCCGCATGGATCGCCGCGATCTTCGCGCCCGGCTGCACCGTCGCCATCCCCGCCTCCGCATCGACCGTGATCTTGTTCCACTTCGAAACATCGACAACCCATCCGCCCCGCAACGGCGAGCCCGATCCCGTCAATGAAGTCCCGCCGCCGCGCACCGTAACCGGCACGCCGTGCTTGTTGGCGAGCGTCAGCACCACGCCGATATCCGCATCCTTCTTCGGAAAAATCACCGCCGCCGGAAGAAACGATAACTTACTCCCGTCAAACGACGCCGCGAACCGCGCATCGTCCGCCGTCGCGACGCGCGCGCCGAGCTTGCGGCGAAGTTGAACGGTGGCCGTGGCAATTTTCTTCGAGACTTTCATAGGGAAACGCCTCGCCACACAAAACTTCCGCCCGTTCAAGCGGAAGCCCAATTCGTGAAGTTTGTTTGTCCGGCCACGTCCGCTTTTGTCTTTTCTAAGCCGCCCCCTTTGTGTGAAGTCTTCGCCCTTCTATGACACGTGTCCTTCTGACGACCACTTCGTTCCAAGATACGCCTGGCATCCACCACGACATGCTCGCGGCCGCCGGCTTTGAAATCGTCCGCGAACGCGGTCCCCTCCCCGAGTCACGCATGCTCGAACTCGCCGGCCAGTTCGACGCCTACCTCTGCGGCGACGACGCCCTCACCCGCCAGGTCATCCAGAAGTCGCTCCCCCGCCTGAAGGTGATTTCCAAATACGGCATCGGCCTCGACAAGATCGACGTCAAAGCCGCCACCGACCTCAAGGTCCCCGTCCTCTTCACCCCCGGCGTCAATCACACCACCGTCGCCGAGCACACCTTCGCCCTCCTCCTCGCCGTCGTGCGCAACCTCGTCGTCGAGGCCAACCACGTCGCCGCCGGTCGCTGGACCCGCATCACCGGCAACGAACTTTGCGGCAAAACGCTCCTCCTCGTCGGCCTCGGCCGCATCTCGAAAGAAGTCGCCATCCGCGCCCGCGCCTTCGGCCTCAAGGTCCTCGTCTTCGCCAACTACTGGGAAGAAGACTTCGCCCGCTGGTACGACATCCAACGCGTCGAGGACCTCGATGAAGGTCTCAAACAGGCCGACTTCGTCTCGATGCACACGAAGCTCACCGAGAAGACCAAGGGCCTCATCAACGCCCGCCGCATCGGCCTCCTCAAACCCGGCACCGTCATCGTGAACACCGGCCGCGGCGAACTCCTCGAACTCGCCCCCCTCGTCGAAGCCATCAAGTCCGGCAAAATCCGCTACGGCGCCGACGTCCTCGACCAGGAGCCGCCACCCGCCGACCACCCGCTCCTCGGCCTCCCCGGCACCGTGCTCACACCGCACATCGGCAGCCGCACCCACGAAAGCGTCCAGCGCCAGGCCGCCTGCGCCGTGGAAAACCTCACCCGCTTCCTCGCCGGCAAACAACCCATCGCCCAAGCCAACCCCGAAGTCACCAAAGCCTGATCGCGGGCTCGGAGCTTACGCCTCTTACTCCTCTTAACCCTTACACCTCTTAACGCCATGCCCGAAACCTACTACGTCGTTCCTGAACAGCAGCACAACGCCCTCGTCCAAGCGGCGTATCAACATCGCGGCTACCTCGCCGACGAATCCGCCGAAGGCGCTCGTTTCTGCGCCGAGGCTTCCCGCCACGGCATCCGCACGCACAACGGCATCAAGGCCCTCCACCTCGACCACCTCTTCGGCTCCGGCTCGAAGGGCTGCGTCCCCGGTGCCCAGATCGAAGTGAAGCCTTCGAAGTTCGAGGCCGCCAAAATCTGGAACGCCAACAAAAAGCTCGGCCAGTCCACCGCCTACCGTGCGATGGACGAAGCCATCCGCCTCGCCGACAAGTACGGCGTCGGCACCGTCTCCGTCGACAACGCCTTCCACTATCTCTGGGGCGGCGGCTACGTCATGGACGCCGCGCGCAAGGGCTACATCGCCTACACCAACTGCACCGCGGCCCTCGCCGAGGTCGTTCCGTTCGGCGGCAAATTCCCCACCCTCGGCACCAACCCGCACTCCTGGGGCTTCCCCACGACCGACGCCGTTGGCTACCCGATCGTGATCGACTGGGCCACGTCCGTCGTCGCCATGGGCCGCGTTCAGCAGCTCAAGCGCGAAGGCAAAAACCTCCCGCCCGACGCCGCCGTCGATGAAAACGGCGTCGTCACCACCGACCCAAACAAGGCCAAGTTCCTCATGCCGTTCGGCGCGCACAAGGGTTACGGCCTCTCGCTCATCAACGAAATCGTCGGCGGCTTCATCGGCGGTTCGTTGCCCACCATCCGCAATCGTTGGGACAACGTTCCGTCGGGCGACAAGGGCACCTGCGTGTTCTTCTTCCAGGTCATCCACCCGGACGCGATCAGCTCCGGCGCCTTCGCCAAGGGCCGCAATCAGGCGCAAAACGTGAAGGCCGTCATCGAAGACGTCCTCGGCCACGGCAACGAGAAGTGCATGCTCCCCGGCCAGCTCGAAGCCGGCTGGGCCAAGCACACCGCCGCTGCCGGCGGTCTCCTCTTCACCAAGGCCGAAGTCGAAGCCTTCAACGAGGTCGCCACCGAGTCCAAGCAGCCGCTCTGGCAGCTCGAATCCTTCAAGACCGTCGTCGTCTAAGGGCTTCACCCCGTTTTTAACGGTCCTCTTACTCATGGCGCACTGGCTTCCGGCCGGTGCGCCCTTTTTGTTGGCAAATGTACCGCTTGCCTCCCGCCTCAGCGGCACGAAACATTCAAGCCACGCGTGACTTAGCCGATTGAGGGATAAGTCACTTTCCCAATCCCCTTCCATCCCCGCATGACTGCGCTCCGCCCCGAGTAGCGCGGACGTGCGACTTTTAATGTCCGTCCGCCCGTCCTCTCATGCAGCCAGCGCAGAGCGAAAAAAACCGCCGGATACTCATCATCGATGACAACCATGCCATCCATGAAGACTTCGCGCGCATTTTGAAGGGCAAGGACCAGCAGCAAAACAAACTCGACGATCTCGAGGCCGAACTTTTCGGCGGCGGAAAATCCAGCGCGTCGATCGGCGCCAACTTCGAATTAACCTCCGCATTCCAGGGCGAGGAAGGCGTCGCGAAAGTCCACGAGGCATTGAAAGCCGGCAAACCATTCGCCCTCGCCTTCGTCGACATGCGCATGCCTCCCGGTATCGACGGCTTGGAGACTCTCGAACGCATCTGGCAGATCGATCCCGACATCCAGGCCGTCATCTGCACCGCCTATTCCGACTACTCATGGGACGAGCTTCTCGGCCGCCTCGGTCGCAACGACCGCCTGCTCATACTAAAAAAACCTTTCGACAACATCGAGGTCCGCCAGATGGCCGGCACGCTCACCGAAAAATGGACGCTCCAGCGCGATCACCACGAGCGCCTTTCCAACCTCGAACAAGCCGTCGCCGAGCGCACCGCCGAGATGATGGAGGCCAATCGCAAGCTCACCTCCGAGATCGTCGAGCGCGCCAACATCGAGTCCGAACTGCACAAAGCCAAGAACGCCGCCGAGGCCGCCAACGAGGCCAAGAGCATGTTCCTCGCGAACATGAGCCACGAGGTCCGCACGCCTCTCAACGGCATCATCGGCATGTCCGACCTGCTCCTCCAAACCGAGCTCACTCACCTTCAGCGCGACTTCGTCCAGACCCTCAGCCGCAGCGGCGAAGCCCTCCTCTCCGTCGTTAACGAGATCCTCGATTTCTCCAAAATCGAAGCGGGCAAGATCGTCCTCGATCGCACCGACTTTCACCTCAACGAAGCCGCCCACGCCGCTCTCGATCTCCAGGCCCAGCCCGCCGCCAGCAAGAAACTCGAACTCGCCATCCTCGTCGAAGCCGACGTCCCCACCCGCCTCAACGGCGACAGTTCCCGCCTCCGCCAGGTCCTCTTCAACCTCATCGGCAACGCCATCAAGTTCACCGAAAAGGGCGAGGTCTTCATCCACATCTCCTGCGATCAGAAATCCGAGCACGACTGCACGCTCCGCTTCGAAGTCACCGACACCGGCATCGGCATCTCGCCCGAGATTCAGCAAACGCTCTTCAAGCCCTTCACCCAGGCCGACAGCTCCACCAGCCGCAAATACGGCGGCACCGGCCTCGGCCTCGCGATCTGCAAGCGCATCGTCGAGATGATGGGCGGCCAGATCGGCATCCGCAGCGAAGCGGGCAAAGGCAGCACCTTCTGGTTCACGTCACGTTTCATGCGCCCCGTGGGCATGGCCCTCAGCGCCGCACCGTTTAATATCCCCGTCCGCCGCGCGCTGATCGTCGACGACAACGACACCAATCGCAAAGTCCTCCGCCACCAGCTCACCCATCGCCGCATCCCGCACGATGAAGCCCACAGCGGCCCTTCCGCGCTCGCCGCGCTCCGTCACGCTTTCCACGAGGGCGCGCCGTTCGATCTCGTGCTGCTCGACTATCACATGCCCGAGATGGACGGCCTCGAACTCGCCAACGCCATCAACGGCATCGCCGACCTCCCGCAGCCGGTGAAAGTCCTCATCACTTCTCTCGGTGACAAACTCAGCCCCGCGCAACTCGAGTCCCATCGCATCACGTCCTGCCTGCTAAAGCCGATCAAGCCCGCCCCACTCTTCGACGCCATTCGCTCAGCGATGGACAACGGCTCAAGCATCCCCGACGCCCCCGGCCACTACGAAGAATCCCCCGAGCTTCAGGACGCCATCCGTATTCTCGTCGTCGACGACAACTCCATCAACCAAAGCGTCACCGGCCACCAACTCCTGCGCCTCGGCTACCGCGCCGATTTCGCCAACCATGGCCGCGAGGCCGTCGAGGCCCTTCAGCGCCAGCCCTACGACATCATTTTCATGGATGAACAAATGCCCATCATGGACGGCATCGAAGCCACCAAGATCATCCGCACCTCACAGCTGTCGCGCGATCCCCGCATCCCGCGCCACCTGCGCATCATCGCCCTCACCGCCAACGTCCTACCCGCCGAGCGCGAACGCCTTCTCGAAGCCGGAATGGACGACTACCTCGCCAAGCCTGTCACCACAGCCGCGATACGCGAAGTCCTCCTCCGCAATATCGACAGCCTCCAGGCCAGCCGCAAAGCCACCCGCACGCCCTTTCTATGAGCCAGCACTCCGACGCCCACCCCGCCGTCCCCTCAGCCACGACCGGCTCGGGCGCCCCCATTCCCCAAATCGAGAGCCTCCTGCTTCAGGCGTTTCTGGCGACCATCCCCGACCACATCTATTTCAAGGATCTCCAGTCCCGCTTCCTTGCTGTCAGCCAGGCCAAGGCCACTCGCGATAACCTCACGCCCGGCCAGCTCATCGGGAAAACCGATTTCGACTTCTTCGCTGAAACCCACGCCCGCAAGGCCTACGACGACGAACAAGCCATCATCCGCACCGGCCAGCCGATGCTCGACAAGCTGGAGAAAGAAACCTGGCAGGACGGCCGCGTCACTTGGGTGCTCACCAGCAAGCTCCCTCTTCGCGATGATCACGGCAAAATCATCGGCACCTTCGGCATCAGCAAAGACGTCACCAAATCCGTCGAAACCCAGAAGGCCCTCGAAGACGCCAATCTCCAGCTCATGGAGGCCACGCGCCAGGCCGGCATGGCCGAGGTCGCCACCGGCGTTCTTCACAACGTCGGCAATGTCCTCACCAGCATCAACGTCACCGCCAACATCCTCTCCGACCGTTTCCGCGATTCGAAGGTCACCAGCATCTTCAAAGTCTGCGCCCTCCTCCGCGATCAATCCGCCGACCTCCCCGGTTTCTTCGCCAAAGATCCACGCGGCGCGAAACTCCCCGGCTACCTCGAAAGCCTCGCCAACACGCTGGACCAGGAGCGTAACGAAACGATGTCCGACCTCAGCACGCTGCTGAAGAGCATCGATCACGTGAAAGACATCATCTGGATGCAGCAGAGCTACGCCTCCGTCGCCGGTGTCGTGGAACCGCTCGCGCTCAACGAAGCGATCGAGGACGCCATCAAACTCAGCAACAATGCCCTGCTCCGCCACAACGTCCACGTCACCCGCGAATTCGCGATCACCCCGCCCGCCCGCGCCGAGCGCCACAAGGTTCTCCAGATTCTGGTGAACCTCATCAGCAACGCGAAGAAGGCGATGGACGTAAAAGAGCCGTCCCAGCGCCGCATGATCCTGCGCATCGAAAACACGCTCAACGACACCGTGCAGATCAAGGTCATCGACAACGGCGTCGGCATCCCGCCCGACAACCTCACGAAGATTTTCTCGCACGGCTTCACCACCCGCAAAGACGGTCACGGCTTCGGCCTTCATTCGAGTGCCAACGCCGCCAAACAAATGGGCGGCTCGCTCAACGCTTTCAGCGAAGGCCCCGGCAAAGGCGCCACCTTCGTCCTCGAACTCCCCAGTTGGAAAGAAGGCGAAAGCAACAGCCTCACGGTCAAAACCCCCGAGCAAGCTTTTGCCCCGATCTCCGCAGCACGGTCGGTGTAGATCTGCAGTTTTCGGGACCAGAGGACATTACTAAAAATTTCCAGCCTATGAACCCAGAAAGCCTCCGTAAGCTCTACAAGAAGAACAAGGCCGCCAGTGCCTTTTTTGACCACGCCGCCCCCAACGATTAAAAAATCAAAATGAAACAAAGGTAGATCGTATACTGAAGGTTCTCCAACGAGAGGGGCATGACATCAGTCGATCCGACATCGTGGATCTTTTTCGTGAGTTCGAGAAACAGGAACTAGGAAACTTCGTGATCGGGCGGCGGGGATGGCCATCAAGGTTTGTCTGGTCGATGGGCATCGTCAGCGTAGGCAAAGCTGCGACAGGCGAGTCCGAAGAAGTTGAAGCACTCCCTGACCAAGTAGAAGAAGACAGTGAAGAGGTCGTTACTCACAGCTACCGGTTACGAGCAGATTTTACTTTGGAGCTTAAGGTGCCAGCCGATCTGAGTGTCACAGAATCCAAACGCCTAAGCCTTTTTGTTCGATCACTGCCAATTGATGACGAAGACGAAGCCGCTGGAAGCTGAACGAAAAGGCCGCTCTCGAAGAGCGGCCTTTTCTTGAACTGAACTTCGCTTCGCAACCGGCCCGTTAGATTTGCGCGACACCGCAGGAATGGCTGCGATTTTGGCTCAAAGAAACCGCCCACTTGACCCGCGGAAAACCAATTCCATCTTTCCGTCATGAGCATTCTTCAGGTGAAGCAATCCCTCTCTCGTATGTCCCAACGCGAGCGACAGGAGATTCAGCTCTACTTGCTCCGCCTGAAGCGCGAGACACCGGCATGGAAGCGAGCTACCGCGAAAAAAATCCGCGAGATGAAGGCCGGTCGAGTCACCACCATCGAACAACTGGAGACTCACCTCAAACAGCGGTGAGATGAACTACCGGCCGGTCTTCTCAGACTCCGCAGTGTCTTTCTTCGCTGCGTTACCCAAGCGGCGGCAGAAGAAACTTCTGGATCGAGCACGTGAGCTCGCAGCCGACCCGTTCGTTGTCCCTGACCTCCGGCGAACGGATGATGACGGACGCGAAATCGGCGACATTCTGATCGATGACTTTCTGTTCAGCTACTGGGTCGATCATCCCGCGAAAGCCGTCCTGATTGTCGAAATCGAAGACGCGTCGTGACGCGCCCAACCTGTTTCGAGAAAGTTCACTTCGCGCTGAAAAATAAAAAGGCCGCTCTCGAAAGAGCGGCCTTTGTCTTAATCTGAAACTGAACGTCGCTTCGCGACTGGCGCGTTAGATCTGCGCACTCGAGCTGGAGTCAGCGGGCTTCGTGGGCTCGTTCTGTTTGAACTCCAAGACTTCGCCGTTGCGAACCACGAGGACGGGTTCGCCATCCTTGATGTCGCCGCGGAGGATCGCCTCGGCGAGCGGGTCTTCGAGGTAGTGCTCGACGGCGCGACGGAGCGGACGGGCGCCCATCTTTTCATCGTAGCCTTTCTCAATGAGCAGCGACTTAGCTTCAGGCGAGAACTCCATCTCGATTTTGCGTTCAACGAGACGCTTCGCGAATTTCACGAGTTCGATGTCCACAATCTTGACGAGGTCTTCCTTGTTGAGCGGGCGGAAGAAGATGATGTCCGAGATACGATTCAAAAACTCGGGCTTGAAGACGCGTTTCGCTTCTTCGAGCACCTTCTCGCGCATCTTTTCCTGATCGCCGAACGAACCGCCGACGGAGCCGAAACCCATCGAGGTCTGGCGCTGCAACAGGTGCGCACCGACGTTCGAGGTCATGATGATGATCGTGTTTCGGAAATCGACCACGCGACCAAGCGAGTCGGTCAGACGGCCGTCTTCGAGGATCTGCAGCAGGAGTTGCAGCACGTCCGGGTGCGCCTTCTCGATTTCGTCGAAGAGGATCACCGAGTACGGCTTGCGGCGCACGGCTTCCGTGAGCTGGCCGCCTTCTTCGTAGCCAACATATCCGGGAGGCGAACCGACGAGGCGGGACATGGCGAACTTCTCCATGTACTCCGACATGTCGATCTGGATGAGCGCGTCCTGGTTGCCGAACATCTGCGCGGCGAGCTGCTTCGCGGTCTCGGTCTTACCAACACCAGTCGGGCCGACGAACATGAACGAGCCAATCGGACGGCGCGGATCCTTGAGATCGGCGCGCGACCGGCGAAGCGCACGGGCGATGGCGGTGGCGGCGATTTCCTGGCCGATGACGACCTTCTGAATTTCTTTTTCGATGCCGAGGAGACGCTCGCTTTCCTTCTTCTCCATGCGGGAGAGAGGAATGCCGGTCCAGTCGGCGACGACCTGCATCATGAGGTCTTCATCGATGGCGACGCGCTTCTCTTCACGAGCCTTCTTCCACGCTTCTGTGGCGGCTTCCTGACGGGCACGGAGCTGCTTCTCGTTGTCGCGGAATTTCGCAGCCTCTTCGAAGTGCTGCTTGGCAATCGCGTCTTCCTTCTGTGCACAGACGGTTTCGATTTCCTTCGTGAGGTCCTCAATGTCCGTCGGGCGGTTGAGAGAAGCTATGCGGGCGCGTGAGCCGGCCTCGTCCATCACGTCGATGGCTTTGTCAGGCAGGAAACGTCCGGTGATGTAGCGGTCGGACAACTTCGCAGCGGCTTCGAGCGACTTGTCGCTGAAGGTCGCCTTGTGGTGGTCCTCGTACTTGCCTCGGATGCCCTTGAGGATGATGACGGTGTCATCGACCGACGGCGGCTCCACCTTCACGGCTTGGAAGCGGCGGTCGAGCGCGCTGTCCTTCTCGATGTACTTGCGGTACTCGTTAAGGGTCGTCGCGCCGATGCACTGGAGTTCGCCACGCGAGAGCGCGGGTTTGAAGATGTTGGAGGCGTCCATCGCGCCTTCGGCAGCACCTGCACCGACGATCGTATGCATCTCGTCGATGAAGAGGATGATGTTCTTGGCGCGCTTGATCTCGTCCATCACGGCCTTGATGCGCTCCTCGAACTGACCGCGGTATTTCGTACCGGCGACCATGAGCGCGAGATCGAGCGTGATGACTTTCTTGTCGGCGAGGATCTCGGGAACGAGACCGCCGGAAATTTCCTGCGCGAGACCTTCAGCGATGGCGGTTTTGCCAACGCCTGCTTCGCCGATGAGCACGGGATTGTTTTTCGTGCGGCGGCAGAGGATCTGGATGACGCGACGGATCTCGTTTTTGCGACCGACAACGGGATCCAGTTCACCCTTGCGGGCGAGTTCAGTGAGATCGCGACCAAAGGCTTTGAGCGCCGGAGTCTTGACCTCTTTCTTGCCGTCACCGGCTTCGCCACCGGCACCGCCGCCGCGCTGCGGAGTCCCGCCAGCCGAGGCTTCTTCGCCACCGCCGGGAGGATTGCCCTCGCCGCCGGAGAACTGTGGATCGAGTTCGCGGAGGATTTCGTTGCGGGTGCGTTCGATGTCGATGTCGAGCGACTTAAGCACGCGGGCGGCCACGCCTTCGCCTTCGCGGAGGAGGCCAAGGAGGATGTGCTCGGTGCCGACGTAAGAATGATTAAGCGCCTTCGCTTCCTTACCGGCGAGCGCGAGAACCTTCTTCACGCGCGGCGTGTAAGGAATGCTGCCGGTCGTCTTGGTTTCCTGGCCGGTGCCAACCTGCTTCTCCACGGCACCTCGCACTGTTTCGAGGTCGAGACCCATCTTCTGGAGCACGCTGACGGCGACACCCTGGCCGAGTTTGATCAGGCCCAAAAGGATGTGCTCGGTGCCGACGTAGTTATGGTGAAAACGGTCGGCCTCTTTGCGCGCGAGGGCCAGCACTTGCTGGGCTCTCGGGGTGAAGTTGTTCATGGGTTCCATGTGAGTGGTAGGTAGGCGGGCGTGTGTATCGTTGTTTGTTTAGTTAAATCGGCTGTCTGCGACGCGGGCGCAGGGTTAATTGTGAGTGCTGATAGTGAAATTAGGTTTAGCGAAAGCGGCAAACTCCGCGCGCAAACGTTCGGCGCGCAGGCTGTCGCGTTGGTTGGATTCGAGATCGGTTTTGGATGTCTGCTGGATGTGACCGGGTTGCGCCTCGATGAAGAGACGGTCGATCACGGAACGGCTGTCGTCCGGGAATAAACCAAGATCTATGCCGAGTCGCAGCAGCGAGAGCAGATTCATCGCTTCGCCCGAGCTGAGCATGTGGCTGTGCTGGAGAATCCCATACGCGCGGCCGATCTTGTCGAAGATCTTGGCGGCATCGCTTTCCATGAGCTTCGCTCGGGCGTTCTGCTCATGTTCGACGATCGAGTTCAAAACGCTGCCGAGACGCTTGATGATCTCTTCCTCGGATTCGCCGAGCGTGGTCTGATTGGAGATCTGGAAAATGCTTCCACTCGCATCGGAGCCTTCGCCGAACAAGCCGCGCACGACCATGCCGAGCTGATTCACCGCGCGGACCACCTTCTCCATTTGATTGGAAATCACGAGCGCGGGCAGATGCATCATCGCCGAGGCTCGCATGCCGGTGCCGAGATTGGTCGGGCACGCCGTGAGATAGCCGAGCGAAGACGAAAACGCGTAATCGAGCACTTCTTCAAGCGCGCTATCGAGCTCGTTGATGGCGTTCCACGTCTTCTTGAGCTGAAAGCCCGCGCGCAACACCTGGATGCGAAGATGATCCTCTTCGTTGATCATCACGGACATTGTCTGGTCCTTGCTGATGACAACTCCTGCGCCCGCCTTCGCGCCGCTGAGTTCGCGGCTGATCAGGTGGCGTTCGACGAGAATCTGCTTTTCCAGATCGGAGAGTTCACTGACGGCGACATTGAGGCCCTTCTTCATCTGGGTCGCGGAGCCGAGAGCATCGCGGCAAGCCTCGAAAACCGTTTCGCGCTGCGCTTCGCGGGCCCAGCCCGGGAACGGATTGCCCGCGAGATTGCGCGCGAGGCGGATGCGCGTCATCAAGACGATGGCGCACTTGCTACTCGCGGTGTCGGTCAGCTCGGACGGGGAAGCGATGAGCGACGCGATTGTCATGGGCTTAACGCGTGAGCTTTTGTCCGACGGCTTGTTTGACTTGGTTGATTTCATCGCGGAAACGGGCGGCGTCTTCATAACGCTCGGCTTTGATCGCCTGATCGAGGTTGCCTTCGAGCGTGGTCAGGCGGTCGTGGAGAGTTTTACGGTCGAGCGCCTTCTGAGGCACTTTGCCGGTGTGGTTTGTTCCTTTGTGCATGTTGTCGAGCATCGGCTCGACCATCGTGCTGAAGGTCTCGTAGCAGTGCGGGCAGCCGAAGCGGCCATGCTTCTTAAAATCATTCTGCGTGAACCCGCAGTGTTCGCAGCGCATCGCGTCGGTCGCGGCCTCGGGATTAAGCGAGGCTTTGAGGAGCAGGTCCGACAGCGAGAAGCCGCTGGGATCGGTCACGCCCTTCGCTTGAGCGCACGTCTCGCAGAGATCTACCTTATGAATCTTGTTATTAACGATCTGCGTGAGGTGTACCGTAGCGGTTTTCGGGCAAAGATCACATTTAAGAGGGCTGGCCATGGGAAAAATATAGCACGTCCGATCTAAGTATCGACACACCGGACATAAAATAATGACGCACGTGGGACATTGATGGATGCTTCTGTCTGCACCAACCATGCCATGAGCCGTTCTGCTGGCAAGACCTCGGCAGCCCTTCGCGAGAGGAAATTCCGCAGGCCGAAAGAGCGACGCGATCGCGCCACGAGACAGAGCGTTTGCGCGGATATGGCGCACTTCGGACGCGAAAAGCTGCGAAGAAAAAGCGCGAGAACCTGATCGTTCTCGCGCCGAAAGAGGACGGGGAAAGTGCCACCGGGCTGTTCAGATGCGCGTGCCTTCGACGAGCACACGGCGACGGAACGACTCGCGGACCTTCGCGAAGACCTTGCCAGGTTTGCCGTCGCCGATCTCGCGACCGTCGAGCTTCACAACCGGGATCACTTCCGCGCCCGTTCCCGTGAGGAAAACCTCATCGGCGCACCAGACGTCGTAACGCGTCATATTGGCCTCGCGGATCGGCACGCCGATTTCCTTCGCGATGTCGAAGATCGCGTCGCGCGTGATGCCCTTGAGCGCACCTTGGGAGGCGGCAGGCGTGATGATTTCGCCCTTATGGACGAGGAAGATGTTATCGCCCGTACACTCGGCGACGTAGCCCTGATCGTTCAGCATGATCGCCTCGAGCGCACCGGCCTGGCGGGCTTCGATCTTGGCGAGGATGTTGTTCAGGTAGTTGAGCGATTTCACCGCTGGCGGCAGCGCGGCCGGATTCATGCGGCGCGTGGCAACCGTGACGATCTCCAGGCCCTTCGTGTAATGCTCGGCCGGGTAGAGCGCGATCTTATCGGCGATGATGAAAATCGACGGCTTTGGGCATAGCCACGGTGACAGGCCCAGATCGCCGACACCGCGCGTCACCACGAGGCGGATATAGCCATCCTGAAGGTTGTTGGCGCGGCAGGTCTCGATGGTCGCATCGGCGATTTCCTTGCGCGTCCACGGCATTTTCAGGAGCAACGCCTTAGCGGAATACTCCAGGCGCTCCAAATGTTCATCGAGGCGGAAGATGTTACCTCCATAGATGCGGATGCCTTCGAAAATGCCGTCGCCGTAGAGCAGTCCGTGATCGAACACGGAGATCTTGGCGTCGGCTTGATCGACGAGTTTCCCATCGAGATAAATCTTCATCCGGCCACGCTAGGAAGCGCGCAGCGAGCTTGTCCAGCCTCTGTGCGACAACTGTGCGGTGTCGCGGCCAAACTTGCCAGCCACTGTGCCGCCCCCTTCCCTCCAGGCCCGTATGGCCACGCCCGAAAAACGCCCGACGTTCGCCCGCATTGAGTTCATCACGCTCCTGCTGCTCGCGGCCATCGTGGTTGTCGTAATCATCCCCAAGCTCAAAAGCAGCTCCGCCCAAGGCTCGAATCCCGCTCAAAACACCCCGAAACAGCCGGCGCCCGTTCCCTAACTAACTTAACCAATCTTACCGTCCTGCCACCCTTTACGGTGAACCACTTCCCTGAATTGCTTTCCTAACGCGCCATTCCACTCTCCCGCCACTGCCTACCTGCATGACCGCCGCTCCCACCGCGCCCGCCCAGAATCTCACTTACGTCGTCGGACACAAAAATCCCGACGCGGACGCCATCTGCTCGGCCATCGCTTACGCAGCCTTCAAGGAGGCCCGCGGCGAACGCGGTTACATCGCCGCCCGTTGCGGCAATTCCAACGCCCGCATCGACACCATCCTCCAGAAATTTCGCCAACCGCTCCCCGTTTACCTAAGCGACGTCACCCCGCGCGTGCGCGACGTCATGGTCACCAACGTCGTCGCCATCGGTGAAAACGCCACCTGCGCCGAAGCCCTCGAACTGATCGACGAACACGACGTCCGCATCCTACCGGTAACCACCAACGATCAGCGCGTTGTCGGCTCTGTATCCGTCTTCCAACTCGGCGGCCACTTCATCCCCCGCCTCCGCGAGCCGCGCGAGATGCGCAAGGTCAGCACCTCCCTCTCCCACATCACCCGCGCCCTCAAAGGCCGCGTCGTCCACATCACCAACGCTGACGAATGCCAGGACCTCTACGTCCGCATCGGCGCGATGGACGTCCGCTCCTTCGGCAAAGTCTCCGAAGGCGACGGCATCCCCGCCAACCGCACCATCATCATCGTCGGCGACCGCTGGGACATCCAGCAACGCTCCATCCAGATCGGCGTCCGCGCCCTCGTCGTCACCGGCAATCTCCCCGTCGACGACGAAGTCGTCCAACACGCCAAAACCGCCGGCGTCAGCCTGATCGTCAGCCCCTTCGATTCCGCCACCACCGCCTGGCTCATCCGCACCGCTTCCACAATCGACAGCCTCATCGACCGCAAATTCGCCTCCGTCACAGCCGACGTCCGCCTCGTCGACCTGCGCAAAAAAGCCGCCACCTCCACCGCACCCGCCTTCATGGTGCTCGACGACACGGGCAAGCTCCAGGGCATCCTCACCAAAACCGACATGCTCAAGCCGGTCAAAACCCGCCTCGTCCTCGTCGACCACAACGAGATGACCCAGGCCGTCTCCGGTGCCAACGAGGTCACCATCGCCGAGGTCATCGACCACCACCGTCTCGGCTCGCTGAATACCCAGCAGCCCATCCTCTTCATCAACGAGCCCGTCGGCTCCACCTGCACCATCGTCGCCGATCTCTTCCGCCGCGAAGGCATCAAACCCTCGCCAGACATCGCAGGCATCATGATGAGCGGCATCATCTCTGACACGCTCCACCTCAACAGCCCGACCACCACGGAAAAAGACGGCACCCTGCTCGCGTGGCTCTCCGGCATCGCCGGAGTTAACTCCAAGACACTCGCCGACACCATCTTCAGCTCCGGCTCTGTCATCCTCAGCAATTCCCCCGACAAAGTCATCCGCACCGATTTCAAAATCTACGACGAAGACGTTGTCCGCTTCGCCGTTTCCCAAGTCGAAGAGCTCGGCTTCGGCAATTTCTGGCAGCACTCGAAACAACTCTGCGCCGCCCTTCAGAAGCTCTGCGACACCGAGGAACTCGCCTTCGCCTGTCTCCTCGTCACCGACATCAACACGCAAAACTCCCTCATGCTCGTTAAAGGCGATCCCGATTTCATCGCCCGCATCTCCTACCCGCACGTCGAGAAGGACGAAATCTTTGACCTCCCCGGCATCGTCAGCCGCAAGAAGCAGCTCATCCCGTACATCACCTCGCTGCTCAAAGAACTCCAGGCCGACGGCATCACGCCCCACCCGCGCCGAGTCTCCCAGCCGCCCTTCGACGTCGCCCCCGCACCCGCCGCAACCGCAAAAGCCTGAGCCGTCCGCGTCCGACGCTCTCGCGAGTCAGCGCGCCGAGTCTCGCAAAAGCTGCATTGCCTAGCGCCGCGCGCGTGCCCTTAGCTGACTCCCTCCATGTCAGCCGAAAATACCGCGACCACCGACACGCCAGCACCCGCTCCCAGCGATTTCATCCGTGATATCGTTGCCCAGCACGTCGCGGAACAACGCTACCCGAAAATCGTCACCCGCTTCCCGCCCGAGCCCAACGGCTATCTCCACATCGGCCACGCGAAATCGATCTGCCTGAACTTCGGCATCGCCCGCGAAAACAACGGCCAGTGCAACCTCCGCATGGACGACACCAACCCGGCGAAGGAGGAAGTCGAATACGTCGATTCCATCATCGCCGACGTGAAATGGCTCATCGCCGGCTGGGCCGACCACTGCCTCGGCTTCAAACCCAAAGGCGCCACGCCAGCGCTCAGCACCGTCAACGGCAAACCCGACTACTTCCTCGCTCCCATTTGCCTGACTCCCGCCTCCGACGTTCACCCTTCACCCCTCACTCTTCACTCTTCGCCCTCCGCCGAGCCCTTCTTCGCCAGCAGCTACTTCGACCAGCTCTATCTCTTCGCCGTCGAGCTCATCAAAAAGGGCAAAGCCTACGTCTGCGACCTCAGCCCCGAGGACACCGATCGCTACCGCGGTTCGCCCGACAAACCCGGCAAGGACTCGCCCTTCCGCACGCGCTCGGTCGAAGAAAACCTCGATCTTTTCGCTCGCATGAAAGCCGGCGAATTTCCCAACGGCGCCCGTTCGCTCCGCGCCAAGATCGACATGGCCTCGCCCAACATCTGGCTGCGCGACCCGCTCATCTACCGTATCCGCCACACCGCCCACCACCAGACCGGCGACAAGTGGTGTATCTACCCGCTCTACGACTTCGCGCACTGCCTCAGCGATTACCTCGAAGGCATCACGCACTCGATCTGCACCGTTGAGTTTGAAGTTCACCGCCCGCTCTACGACTGGATTCTCGAAAGCCTCGAACTCGCCCGCCCACTTCCGCACCAGTACGAATTCGCGAAGCTCATCCCGAGCTACATGATCGTCTCGAAGCGCCGCCTCATCCAGCTCGTGAACGAAAAAGTCGTCACCGGCTGGGATGATCCGCGCATGCCCACCATCTCCGGCCTCCGCCGCCGCGGCATCACCGCAGCCGCACTCCGCCGTTTCGTCATGGGCACCGGTGTCACCAAGTTCGACGCCCTCACCGACATCGCCGTTTTCGAACACGCCGTTCGCGAAGACCTCAACGCCACCGCCCAGCGCCGCCTCGCCGTCCTCAAGCCCATCAAGCTCATCCTCACCAACATCGCCGAAGGCGAAGTCATCGAGGTCGACGCCACCAACAATCCCCAGGACGAAAATCCCACGACGCGCAAAGTCGCCCTCACCCGCGAAGTCTTCATCGAGTCCGACGACTTCGCCGAAGTCCCGCCGCCCAAATATTTCCGCCTCAAACCCGGCGGCGAAGTCCGCCTCAAGTACGCCTGCATCATCAAGCTCGACGAGATCGTCAAAGACGCTTCCGGCAAAATCACCGAGCTCCGTTGCACCGCCGATCTCACCACCCGCGCCGGCGGCCCCAACTCCGACAAAAAAGTCAAAGGCACCATCCATTGGGTCTGCGCCACGCACAGCATCGACGCCGAAGTCCGCCTCTACGACCGCCTCTTCACCGTCCCCGAACCCGGCGCCGAAGACGACTTCCTCAAAGTCGTTAACCCGAAGTCCCTCGAAGTCGTCACCGCGAAACTCGAATCATCCCTCTCTTCCGCCACGCCCGACGACCGCTTCCAATTCGAACGCCTCGGCTACTTCACACTCGACGCCAAGGATTCCCGCACCGGCCAGCCCGTCTTCACCCGCACGATCTCCCTGAAAGACACCTGGGCCCCGGCAAAAAAATAAGCCCTGTAGAGCCGTTTTCCGAGGGTAGGGCCGGCACGCCGTGCCCGGCCTCTTCTCTCGTCACGCATGCCCTGCCCCGCAGCAACCAGCCCGGTTCACGCGTACGTTCCCTTCACCCCTTCGCGTCCTTCAACGCTGTCACGAGATCCACGCGTTTCTCGTAAATCGCCTTCCCGATGATCACGCCATCGAGATTCGCGTAACTCTTCCCCAGCGCGCCCAGCGCACCGACATCGCTCTGCTGCGACACCCCGCCCGACGCGATCACGCCGCACTTCACGGTCTTCAACATCGCTTCCTGCGCCGCGAGATTCGGCCCGGTCAACATCCCGTCCGTTCCGATGTCCGTATAAATGAGCGTGCGCACGCCGATCGCATCCATTCGTTGCGCGAGGCCCAACGCGCTCGTGCCAGTCGTATCGACCCAGCCCTTGACCGCGACCTGCCCGTTCTTCGCATCGATACCGACCGCGATCTTCTCTCCAAAAGCCTTCACGAGGTCCGCCACGAACTCCTCGCTCTCCGCCGCGCGCGTGCCGATCACGACGCGCGTCACGCCGAGCCCGAGCGCCCGCTCCACCGCCAGCCGCGAACGCATACCGCCTCCGAGTTGAACCCTCATGCCGAGCGACGCGATCGAGCGCACCACCGCGAGATTCTGCGACTCGCCGGAGAACGCGCCGTCCAGATCGACCACATGCACCCAGCTCGCGCCCGCTTTCTTGAACTGCGCCGCGACCTCCGCCGGATTTTCCGAATACACCGTCTCTTGATCGGCGCGTCCCTGAGTCAGGCGCACACAGCGGCCTCCTTTGATGTCGATGGCTGGATAAATCGTCATGAGTAAATGCCCAGAAACTCACACCCGCCCCTCCGGACGCAAAGAAAAATCTCCCGGCGCACATAGCTAAAACGCATTTGCCGCCACCCCGCTTTCCCCAACCGTTCCCGCCATGTCCAAATTTCAGCCCCCCGCCTTCCTCACCGACCTCCTCGCCGCCCGCTCTCCCTCGGGCTACGAATTCCAGGCCCAGAAAGTCTTCGACGATCACGTGAAGCCCGCGGCCGACGCCTACGCCAAAGACGCCATGGGCAACCGCCTCGCCACGCTCAACCCCGCCGGCGATCCCGTCCTCATGCTCGCCGGTCACATGGACGAACTCGGCCTCATCATCACCTACGCCAACAAAGACGGCTTCCTCTATTTCGACACCATCGGCGGCCACGACCGCGTCATGATTTCCGGCCGCCGCGTCATCATCCAAACCGCGAATGGTCCCGTCAAAGGCGTCACCGGCAAACGCGCCATCCACCTCATGGAAGAGGCCGACCGCAAAAAGGCACCCGAGATTCACGAGATCTGGATCGATATCGGCGCCCGCTCGAAAAAAGAAGCCCTCGCCCGCGTCTCCATCGGCGACACCGCCACCTACGATCACGGCTTCGAACTCATCCACGGCACCATCGGCGCCGCCCGCGCCTTCGACAACAAAGTCGGCGCCTACGCCGTCGGCGAAACCCTCATCCGCCTCTCTCAACAAAAGAAGAAACTCGCCGCCAAAGTCGTCTCCGTCGCCACCGCCCAGGAAGAGATCGGTACCCGCGGCGCCACTACCGCCACCTACGCCGTCAACCCGCACATCGCCATCGCCGTCGACGTCGGTCACGCCACCGACCACCCCGACTGCGACAACCGCAAATACGGCGAAACCAAACTCGGCGCCGGCCCCATTCTCTGCCGCGGCGCGAACATCAACCCCAAGGTCTTCGACCGCCTCGTGAAGTGCGCGAAGAAGGAAAAAATCCCCTACCAGCTCGAAGCCGACCCGCGCCCGACGGGCACCGACGCCCGCGCCATCCAGATCGGCCGCGCCGGTGTCGCCACTGGACTCATTTCGATCCCCCTCCGCTACATGCACACCCCGAGCGAACTCGTGGACCTGCAAGACGTGGAGAACTGCGTCCGACTCCTCGTCGCCTTCGCCCTTTCCCTCGAAGAAGGCGACTACCACCACTGGTGATCGCGTGCCCCGTGCCCACCAAACAAAAAACCCGGCATATCAATATGCCGGGTTTTTTGTTTGGTGGATTTTTCGAGCGTTACGCCGCGTCCTGATTGCTCTCGCCCTTCGGGATGCGCTTGAGCGTCGGTTTGCGCTTACCTGCGACGACTGCGGCATCGATAACAACTTCGCTGACATCATCGCGCTGTGGCAGCTCGTACATCACTTCGAGCATGATGCTCTCGATGATCGAACGCAGCGCGCGCGCGCCCGTCTTCAAATCGATCGCCTTCTGTGCAATCGCCTTGATCGCGTCCGAGGTGAACCGGAGCCGCGCGCCATCCATCGCGAAGAGCTTCGAGTACTGCTTCACGATCGCGTTCTTGGTGCGCAGCAAAATCTTTTCGAGATCGGCAACCTGAAGCTGATCCAGGACCGAAACCACTGGCAGACGCCCAATGAATTCCGGAATCATGCCGAAGCGGATGAGATCTTCCGGCGCGAGCGACTTCATCATCATCTCCGGACTAATCGCTACCTCCTGCTGGCTCTTAATGGCCGAGTAACCCACCGTGCGCTGCCCCTGGCGTCGCTGCACGATCTGATCGAGACCGACAAACGCGCCACCACAGATGAAGAGAATGTTGGCCGTGTTAACCTGCACGTATTCCTGATTCGGATGCTTGCGGCCACCTTGCGGCGGCACGTTGCAAAGCGTGCCTTCGAGAATCTTGAGCAGCGCCTGCTGAACGCCTTCGCCGGAAACGTCGCGCGTGATCGAAACGTTCTCCGTCTTGCGGCCAATCTTATCGATCTCGTCGATGTAGATGATGCCACACTCGGCCTTTTTCACATCGTAGTTCGCGGACTGGAGCAGGCGCAGAACCACGTTTTCCACATCTTCACCGACATACCCCGCTTCCGTGAGCGTCGTGGCGTCGGAGATGGCAAAAGGAACGTCCAAAATTTTCGCGAGCGTGCGGGCGAGCAGCGTCTTGCCGGAGCCAGTCGGGCCTAGCAGCAGGATGTTACTCTTCTCGACTTCGACGTCGTTGAACTCGGGCGAAAGCGCTGCGCCTTCCTTGGGCGACTGCGCCGAGTCGAACATCAGGCGCTTGTAGTGATTGTAGACCGCGACCGAGAGAACCTTCTTCGCGTGATCCTGGCCGATGACGAAATCGTCGAGCGTGCGCTTGATCTCGGAGGGTTTGATGAGGCGGACCGTCGGCTTGCTGTCCACGGCTGGCTGCTTCACCTCGCGGTCGATGATCGTCTTGCAAACGTTCACGCAGGAGTCGCAGATGTAGACGCCGGGGCCGGCGATGATCTTTTTGACCTCTGCCTGAGACTTTCCGCAGAAGGAGCAGAGAGTCATGCGTGACGATTTAGCCATGGAATGAAGTGAGTTTGGAAACCTCGGACTGTCGAGGGGAGACTTTAACCGGCTAGTATCGGCACGATACCCCGTTAATTGAAGTCCTGCGCCGCCAGTTAAGGCGATTTCCCCAGCCCTAAAAAGCAAGCAGGCCAGGCTTTTGGCCTGACCTGCGAAAATCCGATGAATTTCTTTCTTTGATCAGGCAGCCGCGCCTTTGAGCCCAGCCTGCTTAGGCGACTCGAAGACGTGATCGACGATGCCGTAAGCCTTGGCCTCAGCCGCTGTCATGTAGTAATCGCGGTCGGAATCCTTCGCGATCTGCTCGACCGTCTTGCCGGTGTGATTGGCGAGAACCTCATTGAGCACCTTGCGCCAGCGCAGGATTTCCTTCGCCGCGATGGCGATATCGGAAGTCTGCCCACCGGCGCCGCCCGAAGGCTGGTGAATCATCACGCGGCTGTTGGGCAGCGAGTAACGCTTACCCTTGGTACCCGCGCTGAGAAGAACGGTCGCCATGCTGGCGGCCATGCCGATGCAGTACGTGACGACATCGCACTGAAGGAAATTCAGCGTGTCGTAGATCGCCATGCCGGCCGTGACGCTACCGCCGGGAGAGTTGATGTAGAGCTGGATGTCCTTCTTCGGATCCTCCATCTGGAGAAACAGAAGCTGGGCGATGGTGTTATTGGCCACGACATCGTCGATCGGTGATCCGATGAAGATGATGCGGTCCTTCAACAGGCGGCTGTAGACATCCCAATCGATCTTTTCGCCGCGCCCAGTAGTCTCAACAACTCTCGGTAGATAGTAGCTCACAGATTCCTTTAATTTGCTGTCGTTTAAGCCTTCGGTTCGATGGTCGAGACCTTAGCCTTGGAGACGAGCAAATCAAGGGCCTTGTCGAAAATGATCGACTGCTGCACCGCGCGGAGACGGTCGCGATTCTTGGTGAGATCCTTCACGAGTTTGTCGGCGCTCGTGTTGTTCATCATGGACTCGCGGTAGATGAAGGCGTCGATGTCACGCTCGGTGACATTGATCTTCTCCTGCTCGGCGATCTTCGCGAGGAGGAGCTGGGTCTTCACGCGAACGGCAGCGGCTTTCTTCGCGCCTTCGAAGAGCTCCTTCTTGTCCTTCTCGAACTGCTCCTGCGGGACGCCGCGGCGCATGTTTTCTTCGATGAAGTTGCGGAGCACGCTTTGCGTCTCGCTCTCGACGAGGCTCTCAGGAACCGGGAAATCGACCTTGGCCGTGAGCGCTTCCGTCACCTGACGGCGCTGCGCCTGGCGGTTTTCGTATTCTTTGCGGCCCTTGAGATTCGTGCGGATCTTCGACTTCAGACCTTCGAGATTATCGACCTGCTGAGCCTTGAAGAACTCTTCGTTCAGCTCGGGGAGAACGCGTTCGCGGATCTCTTGGATTTCGACCGAATAAACCGCCGTCTTGCCCGCGAGCGCCGGAACCGCGGCGAACTCAGCCGGGAATGTGATCGTGACGTCCTTCTTGTCGCCAGCCTTCACGCCAGCGAGCTGCTTGCCGAGACCGGGGATGAGACCTTCGTTCTCGCCTTCGACTTCTTCCCACGTCTGCGGGACTTTGCCGTAGATTTGTTTCTCGGCGGCAATCTCGAGGATCGGCTGGCCGTCCACTTTGCCTTCGTAGGCGAGCTTCACGTAGTCGCCTTTTTGCGACGGACGCTCGGCGACTTTGAAATCGGCGCGCTCGCCACGGGTCTGCTCAACAACCGCATCGACCTCGGCATCCGTCGGCTCGACGGGCGAAATCTGCGTCTCGATGCCGTTGTAATCCGGAAGCGTGAACGACGGGCGGATATCCAGCGTGAATGTGACCTTGGCCGCTGCGTTCGTTTCGATCGTGCCGGTGTCGACGTCGGTGACGCCGAGGATGTCGAGTTTCGACTGCTCCATGCCGCCGCGATACGCCTTGTTGACGACCTTCTGCTTAAATTCCTCGGCGATCTCCTTGCCGAAACGCTTGAGGATCATGGCCGCCGGAGCTTTGCCGGGACGGAAACCCGGGAGGCTGGCCTGGCGGCTGAACTCGGCGACCGTGGCCTGATGCTCGGCGGCGACTTCGGCCTGATCGAGCGAAACGACCAGGGCTTTGCGGGTTTCAGAAACGTCTTTGATTTCGATGTTCACGATGGGAGATGCGGACGGGTTTTTCACTGTTAGAATCGGCCACGCTAGGTACCGCCTCCCGGGCCGGTCAATGCCTGATTCAGTCGTCGCGCCTCTGAAGACGCGCCTTCACCGTCCGGCGGTCCAAATCGAGCCGCCGCGCCGTCTCTTCGATCGTCCCCGCCTGGTCAAAAACGATCCGCGTGTAACGCCGCATCAACTCCTCCGCCGTCAGCCCGCCGCCTTCGATCACCGCATTCCAATCATCCGCCGCCCCACGCACCAACGGCCCTGCCGGACGATACTCGCCGCGCAGAATCAAATTGCGCACGCACTGCTCCAGTTCGCGAAAATTCCCCGGCCACGCATAACGCGCCCCGAGGTTTTTCTCGATCCAGCCCACCGCTTCATCCGCAAAATCCTCCGCCTCCGCCCCGCCCAACGTGCGTTTAGCGATGTGCGTCACCATCGTCTCCAAATCCCCAGGCGCCGCATCGAGCTGATCGCGCAGACCCGGAGTCGCGATCTGGTCCGAACAAAGACGGTAATAAAAATCCTCACGAAATCGCCCCGCGCGAATCTCCGCCGGGAGATCTCTATTGGTCGCCGCGATAACCTTTCCTTCGAACCGCCGCGACTCCGTGCCGCCGAGCGGCTGAAACGTCCGCGCCTGCAACACGCGCAGCAGCTTCACTTGGATGCCCGTATCCGTTTCGCCGATCTCGTCCAGAAACACCGCGCCCGTCGGCGGGCACTCCTCCATCCAGCCAGCACGGTCCGCCAACGCTCCCGTGAATGCTCCGCGCTTGTGCCCAAAAAGCTCCGACTCGACCAGCGTCGGCGACAGCGCCGCCAGATTCAGCGCGAAGAACCCATGCGCAAAATCCCGCCCGAAACCGCCACGCTTCGGCTCGTACGGCAGATAACGCGAAAGCGCCAGCGCCCGCGCCACCAGTTCCTTGCCCGTGCCCGACGGCCCCGTGATCAGCGTCGCGAAGTCACCTAAACGAGAATACAGTCCGCGCCGATAGCGTCGAAGATCGTGCGTGAAGATCGACTGCCAGATCTCAGCCCGCAGTCGCGCCATGGACGGGGACGAGCCCACCAGCGAGCGGAAGATGTTATGAAACGCCCGCCGGATCTGAAACGCGCACGCAAACCAGTGCGCGGGCTCCGCTCCCTCGATTCGCTCAGCACCAAACACCGAGAAGCACTTCTCCACATCCGCTTTGAACGCCGGGAAAAACTCCACGCGCCCGCCCTCCCCACGCCCATCGAGTGCCGCCAGGATCACGCGGTCGAAACGGACCGCGTACGTCTGATAAAGCCAGTAGCCCGCGATCTCTTCGTACAGCGCCGCCTCCTCGCGCGTCGGCCGCGCCCCGCCCTCTGATGCCTTCACCGCCCGGTCGATCAACGCCCCACATTGCTCCGTAATCGTGCGCACATTCACATGTGAGTCCGACGTTGGCGGCCGCGTATTCCACGCCGCTCCCGCCTCAACAAAGTCCGCGCCCAACGCCGCACGCTCCGCCTCGATGCGCTCCGGCAAAAACGGATTCGCCGCATTCACCCGCCCGATCGCCTGCGCAAAACCCCGGTCCGACGTCGAAAGCCAGCCTTTGCCTACGTTTGCCATAATTTGTTAGCTAATGGACATAAAACGCCTAGACGCGCAAGTCTCTCTAAAAAGCCGAGAAGGCTCATAAAATTAACCATCAGTAACTTGCGCCAATCAGTCGTTTCGTGGCCCGCCTCCAGCAAAGGGAGCGGCTCGGTTCCCAACCAGCCATTCCATGAAACTAAAATCCATCCTCATCAGCGCCGTCTTCGTTTGGACGGTGCTCGCCGTCTCCGTTTTCGCGGGCGGTACGCTCACGCCGACCGGCTCCGCGCAGCAGCCGATCAAAATCCGCGACCATCAGGTCAACGTCACCATCAACAACGGCTTCGCCCAAACCGAAGTCCTCCAGACGTTCTTCAATCCCAATCCCGCCGATCTCGAAGCCGTCTACGCTTTCCCCGTTCCCAAAAGTGCGAGCCTCTCCGAGGTCACAATCACGACCGGGGAAAAAACGCTGAACGGCGAAGTCCTCCCCAAGAAAGAAGCCGAGACCATCTACGAAGAAGAAAAGAAATCCGGCAACGACGCGGGCCTCGCCAAAAAGAACAGCTTTCTCACCTACGAATTCCGCGTCGCTCCCGTGCGCGCCAATTCCGAGGTGAAGCTGCGCTTCGTTTATTTTCAGCCGCTCGAAATCGACACTGGCGTCGGCCGCTATGTTTACCCGCTCGAAGAAGGCGGCACCGATGATGTCGCGAAGAGTTTCTGGACGACCAACTCGCAGGTCGAAGGCGCGCTCTCGATCAACGTCGAACTCAAATCCGCCTGGCCCGTTTCCGATGTGCGCATCCCCGGCTTCGAAGGCGCCGCCAATTCCCAGAAACTCGCCGAGGGCCACTACAAGCTCACGCTCGACCGCCCCGGCGCGAAGCTCGATCACGACTTCGTCTTCTATTACCGCCTAGCCGAAAACGTCCCCGGCCGCGTCGAGGTCATCCCGTATCGGGCATCCAAAGACAAACCCGGCACCTTCATGATGGTCGTCACGCCCGGTGTTGACCTCAAGCCCATCACCAGCGGCGCCGACTACGTGTACGTTCTCGACGTCTCCGGCTCGATGCAGGGCAAAATCCACACGCTCGCTAATGGCGTCAGCCAGGCGCTCGGCACGATGCGCCCTGAAGATCGCTTCCGCATCGTCACCTTCAATAACTCCGCCCGTGAAGTCCTCGATTGGACATCAGCCACGACGGAGAACGTCCAGTCCGCCATCGCCCTTGTGAAATCGCTCCAGCCCAGCGGCGGCACCGATGTTTACGCCGGTCTCAAAACCGCCACGCAGAAACTCGATGCCGACCGCGCCACGAGCGTCGTCCTCGTCACTGACGGCGTGACCAATCAGGGCATCGTCGATCCGGCCGCTTTCCACAAACTGCTCAAGCAATACGACGTCCGCGTCTTCGGTTTCCTCATGGGCAACAGCGCCAACTGGCCGCTCATGCGCGTCATCGCCGACGCCACCGGCGGCTTCTACGCCGGCGTGAGCAACGACGACGACATCGTCGGCCAGATCCTGCTCGCGAAATCCAAAGTCACCTTCGAATCGATGCACGACGCCTCGTTCAAGTTCACCGGTGCCCGCGTTTTCGATACGACCGGCGACGTGCCGAATAAAATCTACCGTGGCCAGCAACTCGTAATCTTCGGCCGTTATGAAGGCGCAGGCAAAGCCACCGTAGCGCTCAAGGCGAAGCTCACTGGCGAAGACAAAACCTACACGACCACCTTCGACTTCCCGGAGACCGACACGGACAATCCCGAGATCGAACGCCTCTGGGCCATGGCCCAAATCGAGCAGATCGAACTGAAGGAAAACACCGGCCAGCTCCCGCCCAGCGAATCGAAAGACGCGATCCAGAACCTCGGCGTCACCTACCAACTTGTCACCGATCACACCTCGATGGTCGTCCTCGACGACCAGAGCTTCGCGAAGCGCGGTATCGCGCGGAACAACCAGCAACGCACAGCCACCGAGCGCACCGCCCAGAGCGTCCGTGCCCAGCAGCCGCTAAAAAACTACCAAGTCGATGCGTCCCAGCCGACCTACACCGCTCCCGCTCCTCACGTGAGTCGCGGTGGTGGTGGCGGTGCAATCGATGGCCGGACGCTCGCCGTCATGCTCATCGTCTTTTTAGCGGCCGCCGCGCTCTATGCGCGCAAGCACATGGGCCGGTGCTCGCGTCAGAAAAAGGAGTGAACCAGATCGTTGGAAATCCGCGAACGCCGGGCGGCTCGGAAACAAGCCGTCCGGCGTTTTAATCCGCACATTGCTGAACGTCATGAAACGACTGCCTTACCTCACGCTCATTTTCGGAACGCTCGCCCTGTTGATCCATGCGGTGCCGGGCCTCACCGAGGCTCTTCAGTTTGATCGGAGTGCGTTCAGCCGGGGCGAAATCTGGCGGCTCGTCACCGGGCACTTCACGCATTTCGGCGCGGATCATCTTCGCTGGGACGTGATCGCGTTTGTCGCGTTTGGATCGCTCGTGGAGTTTCGGTCGCGGCAGGCGTGGGTCTATTGTGTAGCGATCAGCGCGGTCGTGATTTCCTTTGGTGTGAGCTGGCTGCAACCGCAGTTTGCGCTCTATCGCGGGCTGTCGGGAATCGACTCGGCGTTGTTTGCGTTTGTCACCACGGATTTGGTACGCGAGGGGCGGCGCGCGAAGGACAAACTCATGATCGGGCTGGGCGCGCTGGCGCTGTGCGGATTTGTCGCCAAGTGCGTTTATGAACTCGTGAGCGGACGCACGCTCTTCGTGGAGTCGGGCGATGCGTTTCAGCCGGTGCCGCTGGCGCATTTGCTCGGCGCGGTGGTCGGCGTGCTCACGACGCAGGAGTGGAAGAACCGTCGGGCGCTCGCAACGACTCCGGCTCGCTCATCCACGGATCTTCGCAAGGATCTGCTGGAATAGCTCCATCGTGTTTGGCTGCGATGGAGTTCCTTTCACGGAGAAACGTTCGAGGAGAGCGGTATAACCGAGTTCGTCGGCCTCTTTTTTCAGCAGTTTGAGAATGCGCAGATCGTCGGCTTGGGCACCGCGAACGGCCATCTGCATATCGAGATTCATGGCACTTTGCAGAATCGATTTTAATCCGGAGGCGCTATCGATCGAGCCACCGCCAAGCAGGCGCAAATCGGGAGAGAGGATACTGAAGTTTTTGATCTCGGTCGTCGCTGCTCCGGCGCGGTGGGCGATGTCGATATTGAGTTGGTCGAAATTGAAATTCACCAGGCGCTTAATGGTGTCCGCAGCGGCGCGGGCGAAGGCGACTTCTTCATTTTTCCCGAATGCGTTCCCAGCGACGTTGAGAAGCGCGCCTAGCTTGGATCCGCTATCGGGAATCAACTTACCGATATTCGTCGCCGCCGCCGAGGTCGCGAAGCCGTTGAACTGGCCGCCGCGGCTGACGAGTTGAGCGTCGAGGTTCGCAGTGTCGGCCACGCGATCGAGCGATGCGGCGCGACCGGTCAGTTTTCCGGTGAGATCGAATTTTCCCTGCACAGTCGGCGGCTTGCCGGGATTGGCGGCCTGGAGAAAAGGCTGCGGGTCGAAGTTCGTCGCGCTGACGTTGGTGTTCACGTCGTAGGGCTCGCCTTCGCCAGGCTGGAATTTGATCACGCCCTCAACTTTGGCGGCAGCGCCGTCGGGGAAGACGGCGTTGAGCGATTCGAGGGTGAGCACTTCAGGCGTGATCTTCACCGAGGTGGAAACTTCGACCGGCGGTTGGTTGGCGGCGTAGACGACTTTCTTGAGGGCGAGCTTCACGTTGCCGGTGATGCCGTCCCAGACGGGTTTTTTGTCGGGCGCAGGCGTGGTTGGGGTGGTCGACGGCGTGGACGTGGGGGCTGGTTTTGTCTGCGACTGCGGTGCGGGTGCGGTGCTGGCGGGCTGGAGCGCGGCGAAGGTTTGCAGGTCTTCGACGTAGAGTTCGCGGCTGAGCACTTGCGCGTCGAGCGCGAGTCCGGCGGACGACGTTTTTAGCGAGCCAGTGAGATCGATGTCGGATTTGCGGCCGGCGAGATCGAAGACGAGGGGGACGTTCAGCTCGATGCGTCCATCGGCGTGGACGTCGGCGCGGAGGTCGCTGGAGACGGCGGGTAGGTCTTTGCCGTCTTTGGCGCGGAGCGCGGTCACGCCGAGTTTGAGCGAGAGTTGTTGGAGCGCGTCGGTGACGCTGGCGGAGAATTCGACGTCGGCGGTGCCGCGAGAGAGGACGGAGAATTCTTTCGCGGCTGGCTGAGTGAGCAGCGCGGGAATGTCGGCGTGGAGGCGACCGGTGGCTTTAATCGGTTGAGCCGCGCCGGAGGGCTGGCCAGCTTTGACGGCGAGCGTCAGCAAAGTTGCGCCGCCGCTGCGTGCCGCGATCTCGGATACATCCGCCTGCCAGCCGGCGGCCGAGTGACTGCCTGCGAGGGCGACGGAGAGATCGAGCGCGCGGACGAGTTCTTTGCCGGCTTGGACGACGGTGAGTTTGTCGATCTGAATGGGTGAGGCGGTGCGGACGGTGAAGCCGCCTTGGTCGGCGCGGGCGACAAGTTCACCGCGGACATCGCTGCCGCTGACGGCGAGATCGGCCGGAGAGAACGGTTTCGCCCAAGCGAGAGGGAGGCCTTTGAGTGAGATCTGGACGAGATCGGCTTCGGGCGAAGCGACTTTGATTTCACCGGTGGCAGGGACGACTTCGAGAGCCTGAAGGACTTTCACGGCGAGGACGGGCGACGCGGCAGAGAGATCGAAGGCGAAGCGGTTCACACGGATGCCGGAGGCGCGGTGGAGAAGATCGAAGTCAGACTGGATGCGCAGACGGCCGAGGGCGGAGAGGCCAGCGTAGACGGAATCGAGTTTTTCGGTGGTGAGATCGGTTTTGCCGGTGAGATGGATTTCCTGGAAGCGCTGGTCGGCTTGAAAGTCGCCGCCTGCGCTGAGCGTGAAAGACGGCAATGTGTGACCGAGCGTGAAGGGCGTGAGATCGGTGTCGCTGACGTCGAAGGCCCACGTGCCGGCGAAGGGTTTCCCCTCGCCGGGATTGGTGATGCGGAGCTCGATGAGTTTCTTCTCGGCGCTGGCGGCGACGGTTTTGAGAAGTACGGCATACGACTCGCGGCCGGACTCGCGCGAGAGTGTAGCTTCGGACTGGAGACGCGCGCCCTGCGGCAGGCCGGGGCCGGAGGCGTGGGCTTCGTTGGTGGCGACGATACGCGTGAAGGTGCGCGGCGTGTCCATGCGCAGCGCGAGTGTGGTTTGCGTGGTGAGGCGCGAGACGGGAGCGAGGCCGTCGGGGAGCGTGGCTTCGTTGGTAATCTTGAAGGTGCCTTCGCGGCCGGCGGCGAGTTGTCCGCCGGTGACGGTAAGCTTGGCGCGGCCTGCGGGCTGGCCGGGTTTGGTCGGGAAAATCACGGTGCCGTCGAGATCGGCCGAGGCGACGGCGAGATCGACGGGGAGTTCGAGGAGTTTGAAAACGCCTTCGAAGCGGAAGGGCTCGGAGGGTTTTGCCGGCGAGGAGGAGTTCGAGTTTGAAGCGGGAGTGGACGTTGCGGAGGCCGGGGCGGTGAGGTCGAGTGTCCAACCTTTGGCGACAAGGTTCTTGAGGTGGATGTCGTTCCGAGCGGCGGAGAGTAATGGAAGCTCGATGACTGCGGATGGAAGCGTGAGGTGGAGGCCGGGGCGGTTGACGACGACATCGGTGACGTCGATGCGGTTGAGGCCGACGGAGACGCGGCCGAGTTGGGTGACGCCGAGCGAAGGATCGCCGGCGATGACGCGGCGGGCGGCCCACGTCTGTACGGACGGAAGCAAGGCCAGAACCAGCGTGACTGCGAAGACGACCGCGAGAACGCCGAGGCCGATCAACAGGGGGCGGAGGAACTTCATGGGTGAAGGTGGTGCCGGTTAGACGCGCGGCGGGCAGCGGTGTTTCAGAAGATAATTTTGAACGCGGCGGGTGGCGCAACTCGTGCGCGGAAATAAAAGAGGCGCGGCTTTGATGCCGCGCCTCGGAGTTGGAAGGGAACGCTCAGGGTTTGGTCACGAACGGATCGGCGGCGCCGATGGCTTTGCGCAGGGAGGCGACGGCGACGTTGTGGCTGTAGTTGGCCTGGAGCTGGTTATTGCGAGACTCGGTCAAGGCGACCCGCGCTTCGAGGACGTCGAGCTGGGTGGCGGTGCCGGCGGCGTACCGGGCATCGGCGAGACGCAGGGCTTCCTCGGCCTGGGCGACGACCTTGGTGGCTGATTCGGCGAGCTCGGCGGCTTCTTGAAGCGAGGAGTGCGCGCGGCGGACTTCGACTTCGACGGCGAGCGTGGTTTCGGAGGTCAGCAGCTTGGCCTGATTAAGTTGTGAGCGGGCCTGGGCGACGCGGCCCGCGGTGGCCCGACCGTCGAAGATGGCCCAGTTGGATTGGAGGCCGATGGACCAGCCGTCGAGCGACTCGGGGAAGCGATTCGAGAAGTTGTTTTTGCGTAGTTGATAACCACCGACGAGGGCGAGGTCGGGCTGGTAGTCAGACTTGGCGACCTTCACACCGGCCTCGCGGGCGAGTTCGAGTTTTTCGAGTCGCTTGAGTTCGGGGCGGTTCACGCGGGCTTGGGAGAGCGCGTCCTGGAGGTCGTAGTTGACGGGTTTGAATTCGAGCGTGCCGACGAACTCGGGGAGTTTGCGGACGCTTTCGGCGCGGGGATTGGCGTAGCCGATGGCCTGGCGGAGTTCGTCAACGGCGATGCGGAAGCCGTTACGGGCGCGGATGAGCGCGGGCTGGGCGTTGGCGACGGCGACTTCGGCGCGGAGCACGTCGAACTGGGAGGAGGCGCCGGCCTCGAAACGGTTTTTCGCGGTCGTGAGCTGTTCGCGGAGGAGGCGGACGTTTTCCTCCTGCACCTTGGTCTGCTCGCGGGCGAAGAGGACGTTGTAGAAGCGCGTGCGGACATCGAGGAGGGCGGTGTTGATAACGCCTTCGAGTTCGAGGAGCGCGGACTCGCGGGCGAGTTTCTGGGCGTCGAGGGCGTTGCGAACTCCTCCGCCGGAGTAGAGGGTCTGGCGGACTTCGAGGGCGATGGACCAGTACTCGGTTTCGCGGGTGCCGGCATCGGGGGCCTGCGAGTCTTTGCTGAGCTCGCGGTCGGTGACGGTGTAGGCGGAGTTGAGGGAGGCGTTGGGGAGTGCGCGGGATTTGATTTCGACGATGAGGCCTTCCTGTTCGCGGATGCGTTCGCGGGCCTGGCGGATGGCGAAGCTGTTATCGAGCGCGTAGGTGATGGCGGTCTGGAGATCGAGGTTCGCGGGGATGTCGGGCGTCTCGGCGGCGGGGGCGATCGCCGGGACGCGCCGTGAGGCGGTGTCGGCGGCGGTCGCGGGGACGGCGGCGAGCATAGCGGTGGCCGAGAGAGCGGCGGCCCGGAGCAGCGGGTGGCGGAACAGGAACTTGGTGTTCATGCGGTGAGTGTGTTCTGAGTTTTTATTTGTGCGCCACGGCGGGAACGGGAGCCAGCGGGAGGCCGGCGGGATGGGCAGTGTTGTCGCCCTTGTGGTCGAGCGAGTGATCGCGAGCGATCAGCACGTAGAAGGCGGGGACGACAAACAAGGTGAAGACCGAGCCAACGGCCATACCGATGACGAGCACCCAGCCGATGCTATTACGCGCAGCGGCACCCGGACCGGTGACGAAGATCAGCATCAAGTGACCGAATACGGTGGCTGCGGAAGTCATCATCACAGGACGAAGACGCGTGGCGGCGGCGCGGCGGATGGCTTCCAGTTTGGCGACGCGCTGCTCCTGGAGGGAGTTCGCGAATTCGACGATCAGGATGCCGTTCTTCGCGATAAGCCCGACGAGGGTGATCAGGCCGATTTGCGAGTAGATGTTCAGCGAGGTCTTTCCGAGGAAGACCGGGAGCATGGCGCCGACGATCGCGAGCGGCACCGAGCCGAGCAGGATGATGAAAGGATCGCGGAAGCTGTTAAACTGAGCGGCGAGAACGAGGAAGATCAGGATGAGGGCGAGGACGAAGGCGGTCCAGAGCGCAGCACCTTCGTTGCGGAGCTGGCGGGACTGACCGCCGTAATCGATGGTGTAGCCGGGCGGCAGGATTTCGGCGGCCTTGGCTTCGAGCTTTTTCAGCGCACCATCCACGCTTGGGCCGACGCCGGTGATCTTGACGGAATTGAGCTGTTGGAAGCGGTTGAGCGAGCGCGGCTGCACGGTGTGCTTGAGCGTGGCGATGGTAGAGAGCGGGATGACCTGCCCGTTGGGACCGCGGATGTGGTAGTTAAGCAGTTGCTCAGCATTGAGGCGCTGACCGCGCTGGACTTGCGGGATAACGCGGTAGCTGCGGCCATCGTTGACGAAGCGGTTGACGTAACCGCCACCCAGCATGGAGCCGAGGTCGGCCGCGACGGCGCTGAGGTTCAGGCCCATCGAGGCGACCTTGTCCTTGTCGATCTCGATCTCGACCTGAGGGAGGTCGAATTTGAGATCGCTGTCGGCGAAGAAGAACGTGGGCATGCCGCCGCCGGCGTTGGCTTCGGTGTTGGCGAAGAGTGTGAGCTGGTTCGCGTACTCGACCATTTCGCTGTGATCCGCGGTGGAGCGGAGCACGAACTCGATCGGCATGGAACCACCGGCGGGCAGCGGCTCGGGCGTGGTGACAATCACGTTCATGCCGGGGATTGTCGCAGCCGGGCCTTGAAGCGCTTGCTGAATCTCGATGGAGCTGCGCGAGCGTTGCGACCAAGGCTTCAGGATGATGCCCGAAAAGCCGAAGGCGGTCGACGTGAGTTGGAAGGAGTTTTCGTACTCTGGGACCGACTCGAAGATTTTCTGAACCTCTTCTGCGAAGAGCACGCTTTGATCGATGGTCGAGGTGGGCGGTGGTTGGAGAATACCGAAGACGACACCTTGGTCTTCCATCGGGGCCAGTTCGCGCTGGGCCGAACTAAAGAAGGGCAACAGCAACAGAGTCAGTAGTGTCGCCACCATCAGGACCAATGGAACGTTCGCGTAACGACGTTTCGAGAAAAGGTCATAAAGGATCATGAACAGCAGGCCCAGGAGGACGATGACACTCCCCAAGATCGAGATGAACACCGTGACGTTGAGTTCCGATCCAGGGAAATTAGCTTTCAGCGCGCTGGCACCGAACACCGCAATAACCAGAAGCGCAAAACCCGCGATCACGCACGGCACCAACAGGAGCGAGGCGAACAGGACTTTGGGCAAGTTAAGGCGTTGATCACGCAGGGCGAGCATGCGGCCGATGAGCCGGTCGTACTTGTTGCGGACGCGATCGAAGGTGCGGTTGATGACACCGCTGAGGCCCTGGTCTTCGTGGGCGGCGTCTTTGAGAAGATAAGCGCTCATCATCGGCGAGAGCGTGAGAGCGACGAAACCGGAAACGGTGACGGCGCCGGCGAGGGTCATGGCGAATTCGCGGAAGAGCGCGCCGGTGAGACCGCCCTGAAAGGCGATGGGCGCGTACACGGCGGCGAGCGTGATCGTCATGGAAATGACGGGGCCGACGAGTTCGCGGGCACCGAGGATGGCGGCGTCGATGGGCGTTTTGCCTTCGCGGATGTGACGCTCGACGTTTTCGACGACGACGATGGCGTCGTCCACCACGATACCGACCGCGAGCACGATCGCGAGGAGCGTGAGGAGGTTGATCGTGAACCCGAACGCGAGCATCAGGATGAGCGCGCCGACGAGCGAGACGGGCATGGCGACGATCGGGATCATCACGGAGCGGAGCGAGCCCATGAAGGCGAAGATCACGACCATGACGATCAGCAGTGTCTCGATGAGCGTGCGGAGAATTTCCTTCAGCGCGTCGTCGATGTAGGCGGTGCCGTCGTAGGCGATGGTCGCGTTGAGACCGGCGGGGAGCGCGCTTTGGACGGCGGGCATCGCGTCACGGACGCGTTTGATGACCTCGACGGTACTTTCGTTGGGGAGAACCCAGACGCCCATGAAGGTGGCGGTCTTGCCGCCGAAGCGGACTTCCTCGTCGTAGCTTTCGGCGCCGAGGACGACGTCGGCGACGTCGGCGAGGCGGATGATGGTGCCGTTTTTCTCGGCGACGACGAGTTGCTTGAATTGGTCGACGTTCTTGAGGTCGGTGTTGGCGATGAGGCTCATGCTCATCATCGAGCCCTTGGTGGAGCCGACGGCGGCGAGGGCGTTATTCGCCTGGAGGGCCTGGCGGACTTCGGCGGGGCTGAGGTTGCGGGCGGCGAGTTCGTCAGGTTTGAGCCAGACGCGCATGGCGAAGACACGGCCGCCGAGGACGTCGGCTTTTTGAACGCCCTTCACCGACGAAAGACTCGGCTGGACCATGCGGTTCAGGTAATCGGTGATCTGGTTCTGATCCATCGTGTCCGAGTAGAAACTCAGGTACATCGAGGCGAACTGGTTGTCGCTGGTCTCGACGTTGATGATGGGGGCCTCGGCTTCGGGCGGGAGTTCGCTGCGGACCTGGTCGATCTTGGCGCTGATCTGGGCGAGAGCGGCGTTGGTGTCGTAGTTGAGGCGCAGGTACACGTTGATCGTGCTCATGCCGGCGGAGCTGGTGGAATCGATGTAGTCGATGCCATCGGCGCTGGCGATGACGCGCTCGAGCTGGGTGGTGATGTAACCGCGGACAGTTTCGGCGCTGGCGCCGAAGTAGACGGTGGTGACTTTGACGACCGCGCTGTCGCTGCGCGGGTACTGGCGGGTGTTGAGCTGGAAGTACGCGACGACGCCGACGATCAGGATGGCGATGTTGACGACCAGCGCGATGACGGGCTTGCGGACAAAGAGGTCCGTGAAACTTTTGGAAATCATGACAGGTGCTTGGCGGGGAGCGATAGGCTTGGCCGCGTTGACGCGGCGGAGGAATGCACGAAGTGATCAAGACGGGCGGCATCAGACCGCCCGCGCGAGTGAGTGGGTTTCCGACCTCAGGTGTTGGAAGGTTTCGGAGCCGGGCTGCTCGAAGGCTGGACGGTGTTGTTGACCTGCACCGGAACGCCGTTGCGGAGTTTGAAGACGCCGGCGCTGACAACCTGCTCGCCTGCCTTCACACCGGAAACGATGGAGACCAGATCTCCGCGGGCGGTGCCGACAGTGACGGGCTGATTACGCACGCCGAGGAATTCTTTGCCGTCGGGACCTTTGATGTTTTCCACGATGAAAACGGAGTTGCCGTAGGAGGCATAAGCGACGGCCGTCGCGGGAATGACGACCACCGACGCGGCGTCGGGGAGCTCGACTTCGACGCGGGCGAACATGCCGGCGCGGAGGACTTCCTTCGGATTGGCGATGGTGGCCTGGACGGTGACGTTGCGGGTGGCGGCATCGACTTCGGAGTTGATGGCGTTGATCGCGCCCTCGAAGGAGCCGGACTCGGCAGCGTCGACGGTGAGGACGATTTTCTGGCCGACGGAGAGCGAGCCCAGCTGGTGCTGGGGAACGCTGAAGTTGACGTAGATGGGATCGAGTTTTTGGAGCGGGAGCAGCGGGCTGCCGGGGGAGACGTATTGACCGACGTTCACGAGGCGGATGCCGACGCGGCCGTCGAAGGGAGCGCGGATGCGTTTCTTGTCGATCGTGGCCTGGATGGAGGTGACCTCGGCCATGGCCTGCTTGTAAGTGGCGTCGGCAACGTCGAACTCGGATTTGGCGACGGTGTTATTACCGAGAAGGCTCTGGGCGCGGTCGAGGCTGATCTTGGCGAGATCGGCGCGGGCCTGGGCGGCGGCGAGTTGGGCGGTTTCGACACTGGCGTCGATTTCGACGAGGAGATCACCGGCTTTGACGCTGCTGCCGCTCTCGACGTCGATCTTGACGACCTGGCCGGCGGCGTCGGCGCTGAGGGTGACACCTTCGACCGGGGCGAGCGTGCCGATGGCCTTGATGTAGGAGCGCCATTCGATCTCGCGGGCGTCGTAAGTCGTGACCGAGGCGGCGGGCTGCACGTGTTCAACAGACATCGCTTTCTTGATCTGGGCGGTCTTGACCGCGCCGAGGCCGAGCACGAGCACGACGAAGCCGGAGAGGGCGATAATGAATTTCTTGATCATGGGAGTGTGGGTCGAGTGATGCAGACTGTGGGAATTGATGGAAAAATGAGAGGCACCTCAGACAGCGGGCGACATGGGCTCGGCGGGAGCGAAGGGCGGGCGGGAGCCGATGGCGGAGGCCCGGTCGAGGATTTTGAGGAGGAGTGACACCAATGTCTTACGTTCGGACTCGGTGAGTCCGGACATCAAAGCGGCCATGCGGCGGAAGTGATCGGGAAGAACTTCGGAGAGACGTTCGTGGCCGCGGGCGGTGAGTTTGACGGACATCATGCGGCGGTCGACGGGGTCGGGTTCGCGGGTGACGAGGCCATCGCGCTCCAAGGTGTCGATGAGGCCGGTCATGGTGGCGCGGGTGACCCCGCAGAGATCGGCGAGTTCGGCAGGTGTGCGGGGTTGGGCGCCGCAGCACTCGCTTTTGTTGAGAAGGAGCATGAGCACCGAGAAGCGGCCTTGGGAAATGTGGTGGGCTGAGAGGTTTTCGTCGGTGATGCGGAAGGCTTCGTCGCCGGTGCGCAGCAGGTAGAGATAGGCTTCGCAGGCGGAAGGATCGAGATCGGGGAACGTCTTGGCCGCATCGAGGAGGCACTCGTAGCGCGGGAGATCTTTGAGCAGGAGCAGCGGCATGATTAGTACGGAAACGAAACAGTAAGGGGGCTTACAGTTAGGAGGCTAACCATCTTTTCAAGTCCGACTTTTTGGTTTTTGTGATGAGAAGACCCGCTGCGTTGTGTTCAGAACGTTCGCTTATGGAGAAAGCGGAGCGACCGCAGTTGGATTCAATCAATAGAATCGCTGGCGCCAACACTGGGTAAGACCGCGTCGGAACGTCAGCCCACGGTTACACGAAGGTTGGTGTAAGTAGAAACCGGCAGAAAACGAAACGCGCCCTGCCCCGCTTTGCGAGGTGGGCGCGTGGTGTGGAGAGCGAAGCAAGCGCGACGGGGCGGCTCAGGATGCGACGGCTGGAGCCGGAGCGGACGCGGGCTGGGCTGCGGCGATTTCCGGGAGGACGACGCGGTGGCAGAAGTCGCCAAAATATTCGCCGGGCTGGCGCTCGGCGGCGTAACGCTTGATGACGGGCTTCAGGAAGTTGACGGCGTCGTCGACGGTGATGGACGGGAGGACGAGTTTGTTGAGGCGGGTGCCGTCGTACTTCGCGCCGAGGTAGAACGCATATTTGTTGGGCGCTTTGCCGACGAGGCCGATCTCGGCGAGGAACGGGCGGGCGCAGCCGTTCGGGCAACCTGTGACACGGATGGAGACCGGCTGGTTGGCAAGACCTACCTCGGCGAAGAGCGGCTCGATCTTATCGAGAATGCCCGGGAGCGCGCGCTCGCTCTCGGCGAGGGCGAGACCGCAGGTCGGGAGAGCGACGCAGGAAAGCGCGTTGAGGCGCTGGCCGGAGCGCTCGTTTTCCTTCGTAAGACCGTGTTTCGCGAGGATGGCTTCGATCTCGGGCTTCTGCGCGTCGGTGATGCCGGCGATCAAAACGTTTTGCGAAGGCGTGAGACGGAAGTCGCCCTTGAGGACTTGGGCGATTTCGCGGAGGGCGGTGCGCATCGGCCAGCCGGGGATGTCTTTGATGCGGCCGGAGAGGATGTGCAGGCCGAAGAACCATTCGCCGCCAGCGGTGCGGTGCCAGCCGTGCGGGTCTTCGATGGTCTTGAATTCGAAAGGACGGGCCGGGGCGAGTTTCCAGCCGAGGCGAGTCTGGAGTTCCGCGATGAACCAGGCGATGCCGCGGTCCTCGATGGTGTACTTGAAACGCGCGTGTTTGCGGTCGGTGCGGTCGCCGAAATCGCGTTGGATCATGATCACGGTGGAGCCGACTTCGTTGACCTTGTCTGGCGTAATAAAGCCGATGACGTCGGCCAGACGCGGGAAGGTGGCGGCGTTGCCGTGGCTCGTGCCCATGCCGCCGCCGACGGTTACGTTATAGCCGACGACTTTGCCGTTCTCGACGATGGCGATGAAGCCGAGGTCCTGGGAAAAAATATCGATGTCGTTCGACGGCGGGAGCGCGAAACCGGTCTTGAATTTGCGCGGCAAATACGTGGTGCCGTACATCGGCTCCACCTCGGGCTGGCCGCCGGAGACGATCTCGTCGTTGATCCAGACCTCGTGGTAGGCGCGGGTCTTCGGGAGACAGTAATCGCTGAAGCTCTTCGACGCTTGATAGATTTCTTCGTGGGCGGGCGAACGCTCGGGGAGCGGCGGGGCCATGACGTTGCGGTTCACATCGCCGCAGGCGGCGATGGAGTCGAGCTTCACGGCATCGAGGCCGCGGATCAGGGCCTTGAGATTACCCTTAAGGACCGCGTGATACTGGAAGGTCTGGCGCGTGGTGATGCGGAGCTGGCCGTTGGCGGTCGTGTCGGAAAGCGCGTCAATCGCCAGCCATTGCTGAGGCGAGGCGCGCCCGCCCGCGAGACGGATACGGAGCATGAACGAGAAGGCCTTTTCCTTGCCGGCCTTCTTCAGCGCGAGGCGCAGGTCGCGGTCGTCTTGAAGATAGAGGCCGTGGAATTTCGTGAGCTGCGAGCTATCTTCGGAAATCGCACCCGTAGAGGTGTCCGCGATTTCTTGGGCGAGATTGCCGCGCAGAAAATTCGAGGCGGCCTTGAGGCCTTCATTGTGAACGAGGGGCTTGGACGCCGCAGGTACTGAGCTCATGGAAAAGAGGAGAACGTGGTCCACGCAGACCAGCGGTTCAAGAGTTAATTAGTTAGTTAGGCTATTTACTAAAGATTGTGGTGATATGGGAACACGTTAGCGGCGAACTTACCGCACCGCGATAGATTCGAGGATTTTCTCGGAAGCGCGCATTCCCTTCTCCATCACACCCAAATGGAAGCTTTCGTTGGGTGCATGCAGATTATCCTCGGGAAGGAAGAGCCCCATGAGTACCGAATCGAGACCGAGCACGCGTTTGATGTCTTCGATGATCGGAATGCTCCCTCCTTCGCGGAGATAAAGCGGCGCTTTGCCGAAAACCTCCGTGATAGCTTTGTCGGCCGCGCGAAACGCATTCGCTAGCACCGGCCGCTGATCTTTGGGCGTGTTCGAGCGATCAGGCGGCACCACGACATAAGGCGTTGCGGCGTGCTGGTCGATGAGCTCGAAGGTGACATCCTTCGGCATGCGCTCGTGGATCGCGCGATAAAGCTGTTCGCGGATTTTTTTGGGGTTCTGATTCGCGACGAGACGGCAGCTGATTTTTGCGAAGGCCTTGCTCGGGATCACCGTCTTCGTCCCCTCCCCTTGGTAGCCGCCGCCGATACCGTTGAACTCCAGCGTCGGCAGATAGCGCGTCGCCTCGAACGGCGTGTAGCCCTTCGTCGTGTAGAACGCCGGGATGCCGAGAAACTCGCGGTATTGTTCCTCGCTCTGGCCGAGCTTCGCGAGTTCGTCGCGCTCCCAGGTGTGGACTTCGAGCACGTCGTCGTAAAATCCCGGTACATTTACGCGGCCATCCGGTGTGTGCAGCGTCGCGCACAACTCCGCCAACGCCTGAATCGGATTCCTCAATACGCCACCGTGCAGGCCGGAGTGCAGATCGCTTTTCGGTCCGGTCACTACAACGTCGAAAAGCACCAAGCCGCGCAGGCCGCAGGTGATCACGATCTGGTCCTCGCGCGGGCTGCCGGTGTCGGACAGGAAAACGAAATCCGCCTTCCGCAAACGGTGCTGATATTGTTCGAGAAACAGCGGGAAACTCGGGCTGCCCATCTCTTCTTCGCCCTCGATCATGAAGGTGATGTTGAGCGGCAGATCGGGACGGCGCTCCAGCAAACGCGCGACGGCCGAGATGTGCGTCATGAGCGGGCCCTTGTTATCGGCCGAGCCGCGTCCGTAGAGACGTCCATTGCGGATCTCGGGCTCGAAGGCGGCACTCTTCCAGAGATTAAGCGGATCGGCCGGTTGCACGTCGTAGTGGCCGTAGATGATCACGTGCGGCCACTCGGGTTTGCCGTGGCGTTCGGCGAGGATGACCGGGTGAAGCTTCGTGTGGACGACTTCGACTTTGAAGCCGATCGAGGTCAGCAGATTCGCGACGAAATCGCGGGCGCCCACCATGCCTTCCTTGAAGGCGGGATCGGCGGAGACGCTGGGATGACGGATGAATTCCTTGAGCTTTTCGACCGGGTCAAACATGGCCGGGCAACGTGGCGAAATTCCGCCGCGCGCGCTAGCGGGAAAACCAATCAGGCGGAAACTTTTCGCGACGAACGGCCGAAGGCTCAGTATTGAGTCTTCGCGTTTTCGTAGAGCGGCAGATACTGAGGCGCGAGTTTTTGAAGATTAGCGATGCGCTCGCTGGTTGGTGGATGGGTGGAGAACCATTTCAATGGCTCATTGCCGCCGCTTTTCTTCGCCATCTTCTGCCAAAAGGTGATCGCTGCGCGCGGATCGTAGCCAGCGCCGGCGGCGAAGCGGAGGCCGATCGCATCGGCTTCACTTTCGTGCGCACGGGAGAACGGCAGGATCACCGCACCTGTCGCTCCCGCGCCATAAAGACCGAGGATCAGCGCACGCTTCTCGGGATCGACATCCTTGACCTCCATATAAGTCGCCGCCAACGCCGCGCCACCAGCCGCAGCCATTTGCTGTGATGCGCGCTCACCGCCATGACGCGAGGAAACGTGCGCGACTTCATGTCCCATGACCGCAGCGATCTCGTCGTCGCTTTCAGCGAGTTTGATGAGGCCGGTGTACACACCGACTTTCCCACCAGGCAGTGCGAACGCGTTGATCTGTTCCGACTCAAAGACCACAAACTCCCACTGTGCGTTGGGCAGCTCGCGGCCCACCGATTTGGCGATACGTTCGCCGATGCGGCGGATGCGAGCGTTCAAAGCGGCATCGTTGGAAATTTTCTCTTTGGTTTTGATGTCAGCGAACGCGGTCAACCCCATCTGCGCTTCCTCGGCGGGTGCGATGAGCATCAATTGACGCCGACCGGTCTCCGGAACGACAGCGCAGCCGGCTAGACCGAGGATGAGAGGACACAGAAAGGCGAAGCGGATTTTCATGGGGGGAAATGTGTGGGAAACTGCCTCGCTCTGACTCGCGCGCAAGCCGTCGGTTCTTCGCGCCGCACGCAAATCGGGGAAAACCCGCAGAGGACCACTCTCCTGCTGCGCTCTCACGACCGCGCCTTGGCAGGCGCGGCTACTCGAGAAAAACTTAGTGCTTAAAATGGCGCAGGCCGGTGAAGACCATCGCCATGCCGCGCTCGTCGGCGGCTTTGATGACTTCTTCGTCTCGCACCGAGCCGCCCGGCTGGATTGCCGAGGTCGCGCCCGCATCCGCGGCGGCGATCAAGCCATCGGCAAATGGGAACAACGCTTCGCTCACGACGACCGAACCTTTGAGGTCGAGCTTCGCTTCGCCGGCTTTCCAGACGGCGATGCGCGAGCTGTCCACGCGCGCCATCTGGCCTGCGCCGACGCCGAGTGTCTGTTCGCCCCGGCAGTAAACAATCGCGTTCGACTTCACGTGTTTGCAGACGCGCCATCCGAACATCATGCTCGCCCACTCTTCCGCCGTGGGTTGGCGCTTGGTAACAACTTTGAAGTTCCGCGGATCGCCGAGGGTCTTGTTGCGATCCTGCACGAGCAGGCCGCCGACGACCGAGCGGACATCCTGGAGCGAATCGGCGCCGAGGCCTTCTTTCGCGATCATGAGGCGGAGGTTTTTCTTCTTCGCGAAAATGGCGAGAGACTCATCGCTGAAACGCGGCGCGATGATTACCTCGGTGAAAATATCTTTGATCTGCTCGGCAACGTCGGCCTCGAGCGTGCGATTGACGACGATGATCCCGCCGAACGGAGCCTGCTTGTCCGTCGCGTAGGCTTTGTGCCACGCATCGATGAGCGTATCCGCGCTGGCGGCACCGCACGGGTTGGTGTGCTTGAGGATCGCCACCGTCGGACGCTCGAACTCGCCGATCAGGTAAGTCGCCGAGGTGATGTCCAGGATGTTGTTATAGCTGAGCTCCTTTCCTTGGAGTTGCTGATAGTGGTCGTGGAACGTGCCGTAGAGCGCGGCTTGCTGGTGCGGGTTTTCGCCGTAGCGAAGCGACTGCGCTTTCTTGAGCGTGAGCGAGAATTTTTCCGGCAGACCGGACAACGCGTCCAAGTTCGGCTCGTCGGCCTGCGACTCGAGATACTTTGAGATCGCTGCGTCGTAGCTGGCAGTGCGCTGGAAAACCTTCAGCGCGAGTTTGCGGCGTAGCGCTGCGAGTTCGGACGGATTGTCCATCGCGGCGAGGACTGCGTTATAGTCGGCGGGATCGCAGACGACAGAAACGCTTTCGAAATTCTTCGCCGCGCTGCGCAGCATCGAGGGGCCGCCGATGTCGATGTTCTCGATCGCGTCCTCGAAATGCACGTTAGGCTTCGCGACGGTTTCCTCGAAGGGATAAAGGTTAACCACGACGAGATCGATCATGCCGATGCCGTGTTTTTTCGCGGCGTCCATGTGCTCGGCTTTGTCGCGACGGCAGAGGAGACCGCCGTGGATCTTCGGGTGCAGTGTCTTCACACGGCCCTCCATCATTTCCGGGAATCCGGTGTGCTGGCTCACCTCGGTGACGGGCAGGCCTTTTTCGGCGAGGAGCTTGGCGGTGCCGCCCGTGGAGAGGAGGCGGAAGCCGTGCTTCTGGACGAGGGCGGTCGCGAATTCGACGACGCCGCGTTTGTCACTCACGGAGAGGAGGGCGAGCTTTTCCATAGACGTAAGCGGCGTTTGTGCGGCCCGCAAAAATCACTGGCAAGCGTTTTGGTGATCAACGGCCGAACCAAATTCGCGGTCTTCGGTCAGGCTGTTTGTGAAGAAACTTTTTCTGCTCTCGCCCGCCAAAGTCACCGGCCAGCGCGCGCAGCTTTTGCTCAATCCGCGCGCGCAGTTCGCCCTCGCTCTCACGTTTCACCGCGAAGGCCTGCCGCTGGCGGACGTGTTCACCTTTGCCAGCGGCCTCTATTTTCGCGGCAAGATCACTTACGCGCGGCACTTCGCGGCGCTCTCGCCGGGATGCGAAATCCGGCTGATCACGGCCAACGCGGGCCTCGCCAAACCGGATCTTCATGTCGGCCCCGTGGAGCTGACCGCTTTCGGCGGAGTGGACATTCACGAAGACGATCCGCGTTATCACACGCCGCTCAAACGTGACGCTCGCAAACTTGCCGGGCAGTTGGTGCACGACGGTTGCGCCGTCCTGCTCGGGAGCATCGCGACGGCGAAATATCGCGACGTGTTGCTGGAGTGTTTCGGCGAGCGCCTGATGTTTCCGGCGGATTTCGTCGGTCGCGGTGACATGAGCCGTGGCGCTCTCCTGCTGCGCGCCGCGGCGGCTGGCGAAGAGCTCAATTACATTCCCGTTGCTGGTGCGATCACGCGGGGAAGACGTGCGCCGAGCATAAGAGAACTCAGTCGAAAAAAATCTAAACGCGACGCGAGGTGATCCGTCGGAAAAGAGAAGTCAGGAGAACGTGTTTCCGCCGTTCACGGCGAGCGTCTGTCCGGTGATGAATCGCGACGCATCGCTCGCGATAAACGACACGGTGTCGGCGATCTCGGCAGGAACGCCCTGACGGCGCAGCGGCAATTGCGCCGCATAGCCATCCAGTGACTCCTTCGGAGTTCCTGCGTGGCGCTCGACGGGAATCCACCCGGGGGCGACATTGTTCACCGTGATCTGCCAGGGACCGAGTTCGGTTGCCCATGCGCGCGTCAGGCCAAGCATCGCGCCTTTCGCGGCGACGTAGGCGCTGAAGTCCGCGTTGCCGAGTTCCACCACTTCGCTGCCGATGTGGATGATGCGGCCCCAGCGGATTTTCTTCATCTCCGGCACGAGCGCCTGCGCAAGGAGCAGCGGCGCTTTCACGAAGAAATCGAGCTGATCTTGGAAATCCTGCCACGAGTAAGCCTCGAGCGGTTTCATCGGCTGCGGGCCGGTGGCGTTGTTGATAAGCACTTCGGCAGGCCCGCCAAAATGACGGCGCGCGGTGTCGAGCATGGCTGCGATTTGTGCCGCGTCGCGAACGTCGGCTTTGAGTGCGATGGCTTGTCCGCCGGTGCGCGCAATCGTGGCGACGACGTCCTCCGCTTCGCGCGCTGAGCTGAAATAATTCACGATCACGCGATGACCATCCGCTGCGAGTTTTTCGGCGATGGCGCGGCCAAGTCCTTTGGAGGCGCCGGTGACGAGAGCGATGCGGGACGGTTGCGAGTTAGCGTTGGCCATTGAGAGAAAGCGAAGAGGATCGCCGCTCAGTGCGCCTCTTTGACGGCGACTGCAGTTTGGTTGGTAATGCGGTCGATCCAAGCGAGCACGAGAGCGGAGAGCACGAAGGTGATATGGATGACAACCTGCCAGAGAAGCGTGGATTCCTTCATATCATTAGCGTTGATGAAGGTTTTCAGGAGGTGGATCGACGAGATGCCGATGAGCGCCATCGCGAGTTTCACTTTGAGAATGCCCGCATTCACGTGCGAGAGCCACTCGGGCTGATCGGGGTGTCCGGCGAGATTGAGACGTGAGACGAAGGTTTCGTAGCCGCCGACGATGACCATGATCAGGAGGTTCGCGATCATCACGACATCGATGAGGCCGAGAACCGTGAGCATGACGATGGTCTCGGTGTCTTTGACGTTCGTGATCACCGACGCAGGCGCCGGATGTCCGAGCATCGCGAATCCGATGAGGTGCCAAAGCTCGACGAGAAACCGGTAAACATAAACGACCTGAGCGACGATCAGACCGAAATAAAGCGGCGCCTGCAGCCAGCGGCTGAGGAAAATTAAGTTGGAGAGCGAGCGCTGCGACTTGGGAGCGGACGATGACATTTGCATAGATAAAATCGCGCGGAGGAAAGCGGAGCAGCGACAGGCCCGGCAATAGCGTTCTGGCGCAGAGGCGTTCCAGTTTGCGTCGGAGTTTCCAGCGAGCGTCGGGTGGAACGCGCGGTCCCTCGCGCGTTGAGCGAAAAACGAGCGGCACTCACTAAGTGCCGTTCCGGCGGAGGCGATACGCGCACAATGTGGATCACTGACGAACAGCGCGCCGGGACGGCACGCTCCACCTGCATCGGCCACGCTTTGGCAAGCGCGGCTACGCGGAGGCGAGCAGCTTGCGGAGTGTTTCGTCGACGGCCTTCGGGTTGGCTTTGCCCTTGGCGGCTTTCATGATCGGGCCCTTGAAGGCGTTGATCGCGCTATCCTTGCCGGACTTGAATTCGGCGAGGGCCTTCGGGTTGGCGGCGATGGAATCGCGGCACCATTGCTCAAGTTCACCGGCATCGGTCGGCGCGGCTTTGAGGCCTTTGCGTTCGGCGATGGCTTCGGGTTCGTCGCCGGTGGCGAACATCTCAACGAAGATTTCGCGAGCGGCGGCGGTGAGCACGGTGCCTGCGTCGACGAGCTTCACGAGCGCGGCGATGTGCGCGGGTTTCACTTTCGAATCGGCGAGTGAGAGCTTGGCGGCGCCGAGTTCGCGGAGGAGATCGTTAACGATCCAGTTGCCCGCGGCCTGGGCTTTGCCGGGACCGGCGAGCTTCGCGGTCTCTTCGAAATAGGCGCTGAGTTCGCGGTCAGGAACGACGACCGACGTGATCGTGTAGGGAACTTGGAGTTGTTCTTGGAAGCGGCGCTGTTTGTCGAACGGGAGCTCGGGAATCTCGGCCTGGATGCGTGCTTTCCACTCGGCGTCGACCTTCACGGGCATGAGGTCGGGGTCCGGGAAATAGCGGTAGTCGTGCGCCATTTCTTTCGTGCGCAGCGACTGGGACGCGCCGGTCTGGCCATCGTAGTCGCGCGTTTCTTGTACGATCGTGCCGCCGCTTTCGACAACGGCGATCTGGCGTTTGATCTCGTGCTCGATGCCGTCGCGAACGAAGGAAATGGAGTTCAGATTTTTCAGCTCAACCTTCGTGCCGAGTTTCTTTTCGCCGATGGGGCGGATCGAGATGTTGGCGTCGCAACGCATCTGGCCTTTCTCCATGTCGCAGTCGGAGATGCCGCCGTAAACGAGCGTGTTGCGCAGAGAGGTGAGGAAGGCGTAGGCCTCGTCGGCCGAGGCGATCGCGGGTTCGGAGACGAGCTCCATGAGCGGCGTGCCGGCGCGGTTGTAATCGACGAGGGAATCGACGGCACCGTGGTTGAGTTTGCCGACGTCTTCCTCGAGGTGAATGCGGGTGAGCGGGATCTTTTTATGCTCGCCCATGACATTGCGCGACGGTCCGGGGAGCTCGATCTCGACGTGTCCGCCGACGCAGATCGGCTGATCGTATTGCGTGATCTGGTAGTTCTTCGGCGAGTCGGGGTAGAAGTAGTTTTTGCGGTCCCATTTGCAGACGGCGGGAATCTCGCAGCCGAGCATGAGGCCGGCTTTGATGATGCCATCGAGCGCGGCCTTGTTGAGGACGGGCAGCACGCCGGGCAGCGCGAGGACGACGGGATCGGTCAGCGTGTTCTCGTCGTGCCCGTAACCGGCGGCGACGCGGGTGAACATCTTCGACCGGGTCTTGATCTGGACGTGAACTTCAAGACCGATGACGGCTTCGTATTTCATGGGCGGAATCGGATGGCGGAAATTTGAACCACAGAGACACAGAGGGCACAGAGGCCGGAAATTAGTTGGAGAGTCGTTTGATCCCGTTTTTGAGAACGGGGACTTTGAAATTGATCAGGAGGCCGACCTTCAGGCCGGTGAGTTTGAGATAGGATAGGAGCTGGGCCTCATGGATCGGGAGAAGTCCATCGACGCATTTGAGTTCGATGATCACTTCACCGGATATCAGTAGATCGATTTTGAAGCCCTCTTCGAATTGGAGCGTTTTGTAGGTGATCGGAACTGGTTTCTGTCGTTCGACGCTCAGGCCACGCTGAGTGAGTTCGTAGGCGAGAACCGCTTCATACACAGATTCCAAAAGGCCGGGGCCGAGCTGACGATGGACCTCAATCGCGGCTCCGATGATTGTCTCTGTGATCTCTGTGCCTCCGTGGTTCAATTTCCTCAGAGGTTCGGGTGACGCGTGGCCCAGTCGTGGGCGCGGTCGTAGGTGTGGGCGATGCTCAGGAGCTCTGCCTCCTTGAAGGGCTGGCCGATGAGTTGGAGGCCGATGGGCAGGCCGCTCTTCGAGAAACCGCACGGGATGCTCAGGCCGGGGAGACCGGCGAGGTTCACGCCAATGGTGTAGATGTCGCTGAGGTACATCGCGAGCGGGTTGGAGGCTTTTTCGCCTTTCTTAAAGGCGGGCGTTGGCGCGGTCGGCGTGAGGATCACGTCCACTTCTTTGTACGCGTTCAGGAAATCCTGGCGGATGAGTGTACGGACTTTTTGGGCACGCAGGTAGTACGCGTCATAGTAGCCGGAGCTGAGCACGTACGTGCCGAGGATGATGCGGCGCTTCACCTCAGGGCCGAAACCTTCGGCGCGGGATTTGAAGTAGAGTTCGGTGATGTCCTTCGCGTCTTTCGAGCGGTGGCCGTAGCGCACGCCGTCGTAACGGCCGAGGTTCGAGGAGCACTCGGCGGTCGCGATGATGTAGTAAACGCCGACGCCGTACTCGGTGTGCGGGAGGGAAACATTCCGGATTTCGCAGCCAAGCTTCTCGTAATAGCTCACCGCTTTTTCGACGGCGGTGGCGACTTCGGGATCGAGACCGTCGCCGAAGTATTCTTTCGGGATGCCGATTTTCCACGGGCCTTTGCGCTTCGAGAGTTCGGCGCGGTAGTCAGGGATTTCGGTTTTGAAGGAGGTCGAGTCGAGCGGGTCGTAACCGGCAATCGCGCCAAGGGTGATGGCGGCGTCTTCGACGGTGCGCGTGAACGGGCCGATCTGGTCGAGCGACGACGCGAAGGCGATGAGGCCGTAACGCGAGACGAGACCATAAGTGGGCTTGAGGCCGACGACGTTGCAAAGCGCGGCGGGCTGGCGGATGGAGCCGCCGGTGTCGGAACCGAGCGTGGCGATGGCTTCACCGGCCGCGACGGCGGCGGCGCTGCCGCCTGAACTGCCGCCAGGAACGCGGTCGAGATCGTAGGGATTCGACGTCGTGTGGAAGGCGGAGTTTTCCGTGGACGAGCCCATGGCAAACTCGTCGAGGTTAAGACGGCCCCAGCAAACGGCGCCCGCGTTTTTAAGTTTCTTGGTGACGGTGGCGTCGTAGGGAGAAACGAAATTGCCGAGCATCTTGGACGATGCGGTGAGCGGCTGACCTTCGACGGCGATGACGTCTTTGATGCCGATCGGAATGCCGTCGAGCGGTCCCCTCGCCTGCCCGGCGGCACGACGTTCGTCGGAGGCGCGGGCCTGCGCGAGCGCGTCGGCTTCGTCGAACGAGTTGAAGGCTTTCACCTTCGGATCGACGGCTTGGGTGCGGGCGATGACGGCCTGCGTGAGCTCGACCGAGGACACCTTTTTCGAGGCGAGTTGCCCGGCCAGTTGGGAGATGGGCTGATAAATGAGTTCGGAAGACATGCTGGGATGCCAGGCTCTAACGAGCGCGGCTGCGTGTTATTCGACGACCTTGGGAACGACGACCATGTGGTTGCGCTGCGCGGGAGCGTTTTTGAGCGCGGCTTCGACGGGCAAGCCGGGCTGTGCGACGTCGTCGGCCCAGACGTTGAAAATCGGGAAACCGTGCGCGGTGGGCTCGACGCCGGTGACATCGACTTTTTTCAACTGCTCGATGTTGGCGAGGACGTCACCGAGTTGCGCGGCAAACTTGGTTTTTTCCTCAGGCGTGAGTGCGAGTCGCGCGAGCGTCGCGATGTGGTCGATGTTGAGGTCTGTGGGCGCGGACATAGAGCGGGACAGACGCTAGGTTTTGTGCGCGGCGTAAAGCAAATGTTTACCTAGCCCGCGTAACATCCCATCCGGCACGAAGAATCGTTGCCTGCACCCTGCCCCGTTCACTTGATGGAAACAATGACTCCCGCCCCACGATTCGAAACATTTCTGTTCACCGCAGATCTCACGCAGGCCCTCTCGGCACAGGAGGCGGGCGTCGATAGCGTGATCGTGGACTGGGAGAATCAGGGGAAATACGAGCGTCAAAAGAATTACGATACGGAGATCAATCATCATTCGCTTGAGCAGCTTTCAGCGCTCACGAGCGGACTGAAAATCCCCGTGACCGTCCGCGTCAACGGGCTGCCTTTTGGAGAAAAGGAAATCGAGACAGCCATCGATCATGGCGCGAGAATCATCATGCTTCCCATGGCACGATCGCCCAGGGATGTGGAAAAATTTCTCGGGCAAGTCCGCGGGCGCGCCCAAACGTTGATCCAGATCGAGACGGCCGAGCTCGCCGAACAGTGCGCGGGCCTCGCTGGAATGGCGTGGGATTATGCGTTCATCGGGCTCAACGATTTGATGATCTCGCGCGGTGGACACTGGCTTTGGGAACCGCTCTACGACGGGACCGTGGAAAAAATATTCCAGGCGCTGCCCGGGCGGCGTCTTGGCTTCGGTGGTGTGACGGCGATCGGCGGCGGACATCCATTGCCCTTCGTAGAACTGTTAAGGGAGTTCGCTCGTCTAAACGCAGGATTTAGTTTCATGCGCCGGACATTTCATCGGGAGATGATGGGCCGCGATCTGGCGGCGGAGATCTCGGCGGTGCAGGCGGTCTGGCAAGCCAGCCGATTGCGTGCCGGTCAGACCGTCGAAAACGATCACCGGGCCTTCCAAGCGTTACTCACTCTGTTGCGCGCTTCCGCCATCGGGGCCGCCAGCGAAACCGCCCGCCCGCCTTTCGGAACGACATGAGTGCGACTACACCAGGCGCTCCCGTGCGCATCCTGGCGATGTACGGGATTTTCGATCCCAGTGCCGGGCACTTGGATCGACTCCGTTCGTCGGGCGGTGAGGTCGTGGTCGTTCGCGACGAAGCCTCGGCGGTCGCCGCTGCGCCCCTTGCGGAAGTCATCTTTGGACACCGCTTCCTCCGTCAGACCATTCCCCATGCGCCCAAGCTGCGCTGGGTGCAGACAACTGCGGGCGGCGTGGACCGCCTGCCCTGCGCGGAACTTCATGCGCGAGGCATCGTATTGAGCCGCACGCTTTACACGGTGCCGACGATCGCCCGGCACGCACACACGCTGGCCTGGTCGCTCCAAAGAAACATTCCCGAAGCGTTCGCCCGGCAAAAATCCGCGCGCTGGGACACGGCGTTCAATTGGCTGCCGGCACCGAAGCGGGCGATCGTTTTTGGAACCGGCAATATCGGCCGCGCCATCGCCGCACTTCTGCGTCGGGATGGCATTCACACTATCGGGATCAAGCGTACAAGCGGCGGCCCCTCGCTACCTGAGTTTTGCGAACTTCACTCTATCGCTCACGCCCGGGCACTGCTTGCCACCGCAGACTGGTGCTTTAGCGCGTTGCCGAACTCCGCTGAGACTACCGGCTGGTTTTCCGACGATACTCTCCGACTGCTGCCCGCTCACGCGCTCGTGATCAATGTCGGGCGCGGACAAACCGTGAATTCGAAGGCTCTCGCGCGCGTCTTGAACGACGGCCACCTTGGCGGGGCTGCGCTCGATGTTGTGGATACAGAGCCGCATCCCCACCCCGAGTTGTGGGAGACTCCCCGACTGCTACTCACACCGCACATCGCGGCGCACTATGCGGAACGGCAGGAGGACGCGGAGCGTTTCAGCGAGGAACAGTTTGCGCGTTATCGGGCCGGAGAACCGTTGAACGCGCTCGTGGATTTCGTCGGCGAGGGACTTGTGCGATGAGCACGGTCGTCATCACGGCATCCTACAACGGCGCTCCCTGGATCAGGGAGACACTGACCTCCGTGGCGCAACAGACGCGACCGGCCGCGGCGCACTGGGTCGTCGACGATGGGTCGCAGGACGAGACGGTCAAAATCGCCAGCGAGTTTCCCGGGGTCACCGTCGCGCGAAATCCCGAAAAGGGGCCAAATGCCGCGCGGGCGTTTGCCGTGAAACAGACCACGTCGGAATACGTAGCGATCCTCGATCAAGACGACCTCTGGCACCCGGCGCATCTCTCTTTGCTGGAAGCGGCCCTCGACGCGCACCCGGCTGCGCCCGCTGCTTTTTCCGGTGTCCATCGTTTCCATACAGGCGAGGCCACTCCATTCCGACTGGCGAATAAAAGCCCAACGAAAGTCGACCTGTGGGAAAAATTCCCCATCAGCACCATCGCCACGCCGGCCCAGGTGCTCGTCAGGCGCAACGCACTTCTGGAGATGGGCGGGTGGCCCGCGCATATCGTAGGCGTGGCCGATTTTTTCACATGGCTACGACTCTGCGTGGGCGAACCGCTCTTGTCGCTTTCGGATCTTACTGTCGGTTACCGGCAACATACGGAATCCTACAGCACGTCGCTGCGCCACGACCGGAAGAAAAAATTTCTCGAGCGATACCTTTCCGCGGCCTCCGAAGCGATGAAAGCCCGGCAAGCGCTCGGACCGGAGTCTGCTGGACGCTGTGAGGCGCAGTTGAAGCTCTTTGATCTGATGACGGAATGGCTCGATCCGTCTCCAAAATCCAAGGACAGCAGCGCGCAGAGCGCCCGCGCGCTGGATAGCGAAATCGACGGCCATGAAGCCGGGTTCACGAACGAGCTTTGGGCGCAGGCATTTTACTTCGTCGCGCCTGTCAGCAAACTCCGGCGTCCGCTCTGGCTTCTCGGCCACTACACGCGTGCGCCGAAGAAAGCCGACAACCTGCGCCGTTCATTGCGACGAGTCATCGGCCACCAACTCAAAGTGTTTTCCTCACGATTCACGGGCTAATGCCCGTTCCGCGCGCTTATTTTCGGATTTGATACGACGTCGATCTGGCGAGCTCGTCCTGGATTTTGTTGAAGGCGGTATTCACTTCGTCGTCGGTCAGCGTGCGGTCGGCGGCGCGGAAGACGAAGGAGAACGCGAGGCTCTTCTTGCCTTCGGGCAGGCCTTTGCCGCGATAGACGTCGAAGACGTTCACGCCTTCGAGCGCGAACGCGGTGCCGGTGGCAGCGCGCGCGACTTTGGCGAGGGTCTTTTGGACTTCGGCGGCAGGCAGCGTGTCGTCCACCACGAGCGCGAGGTCGCGCAGCGCGGCGGGGAAAAGGCTGAAGGGGTGATAGCGGCGGCGCGCGGAGGCCGAGGTGAGTTTCTCGGGGAGGATCGCGAACTGACCGGCATAGACTTTGCCTTCGACGCCGGCGGCTTTGACGGCGGCGAGATCGAGGAGGCCGAAGCGGGCGGTCCAGCCGTGTTGGATTTCACCGGATACGGCGGAGTGACCGGGTTGCCAGCCGAAGGCGTTGGCCTCGGTGACGGCGGCGACGGGCTGGCGGGCGAGTTCGATCCCGGCGGGTGCGGTGAGCGTGGCGGTGAGATTTTTCGCGGTATAGAAATCGGCGGTTTCGCGTTTGAGCCACACACGGTCGCCGGAGTTTTCGGCAATCACGAAGGCGACAGCGACGCACTCGACGAGTTGGCCGTTGCGTTCGAGGAAAACGCGGCCGGTTTCGAAGAGACGTGAGACGGAGACGCCGCGCGATTGATTGAGCTTCAGCGTGTCGAGCAGGCCGGTGATGAGCGTCGGGCGCAGGTGCGACTGGTCTTCGACGAAGGGATTCGCGAGGGCGAGTTCGGCGAGCGCAGGCGCGGTGGCGGCGACTTGGAGTTCGCGCGCGGAGCGGAGTGTGTAGTTGACGCACTCGTGGAAGCCTTGGCCGACGAGCGCGGTCGCGACCTGGCGGTTAAAGAGCACGACGGCGTCATCGTCACCGATGAGTCCGGGAGAGAGGATGGTCGTGACGGGAATTTTTTCCGTGCCGTAAACGCGCAGAACCTCTTCGACGAGGTCGATCGGGCGGTCGAGGTCGTCGCGCCAGCTCGGGATTGAAACGGTCCAGGCGGGGCCGCGGGATTCGGTGGGCTCTTCGCGGACGATGGTGAGTTCGAGCGCTTCGAGCGCGGCTTTCATGTCGGCGTCGGGAATGGTGAAGCCGAGTTTCTCGTTGATGAAGCCTGGCGTGACGACGATCTCGCGCTGCCAAGGAACGTCGCCACCGATTTTTTGCGTGGGCCCCGCGACTTTGCCGCCCGCGATTTCGAGGATGAGATCGATGGCACGGTGAGCGGCTTCTTCGAGCGAGTGCGGATCGACGCCGCGTTCGTAACGGTACGAGGAGTCGGAGGAGAGCGTGAGTTTCTTGGAGGTGGCGCGGACGGACTGGCGTTTGAAGTACGCGACTTCGAGAACGAGATCGGTGGTCGAGTCGTCCACGCCGGAGTTTTGTCCGCCCATGATGCCCGCGACGACGAGCGGTTTCGCGGCGTCGGCGATGACCAGCATGTTCGACGTGAGCGTGCGCTCCTTGCCATCGAGCGTGGTGAGTTTTTCGCCGTCGGCGGCGAGGCGGACAATAATCTCGGAGCCGGAGATTTTCTTGGCGTCGAAGGCGTGCGTGGGCTGGCCGTACTCGAGGAGGACGAAGTTGGAGATATCGACGACGTTGTTGATCGGGCGGAGGCCGACGGCGCGGAGGCGGTCCTGGAGCCATGCGGGGCTCGGGGCGATTTTCACGCCGGTGATCACGGTCGCGGTGTAGAGCGGACACTCCGTGGCGGCGGTGACGCGGACCGATTTCAACAAGTCGGCGCGGGCGGCGGTCGCGTGCGCGGGCTCGAACTTCACCTCGGGATAGCGGAGTTCTTTTTTGAACCACGCGGAGAGTTCGCGCGCGATGCCGAGGTGGCTCAGGCAGTCGGGGCGGTTGGGCGTGATCTCGATGTCGAATACGGTGTCGCCGGGCGGGAGAACTTTATTGATCGGCGTGCCGATCGCAGGGCTGCCGGGGAGAAGGAGCAAGCCTTGTGCGTCCTCGGCGATGGTGAGTTCTTTCGCGGAGCACATCATGCCCTGCGATTCCTGGCCACGGATTTTCGAGAGTTTGATTTCGAAATTGCCGGGCATGATCGCGCCGGGAAGCGCAACGGGAACGCGGTGACCGGCGTCGCAGTTGGGCGCGCCGCAGACGATGGTACGCACGCCGCCGTGATCGGGGCCGACATCGACGGTGCAGACGGAGAGTTTGTCGGCGTTCGGGTGTTTGCCGCGCGTGAGGATTTCGCCGACGACGACGTTCTTGAGCTCGGGCGCGCCGGTGCGGATGACCTGCTCGACTTCGAAGCCGAGGAGTGTGATCGCGCGGCAGATCTCGTCGGCGCTGATGCCGGAGAGGTCGACGTAGTTTTGGAGCCAGTTGAGGGAAATTTTCATCGGTGTGCGCTCAGGCGAACTGCTTCAGGAAGCGGACGTCGTTTTGATAGAAATAGCGGATGTCATCGATGCCGTACATGAGCATGGCGAGACGTTCGAGGCCCATGCCAAACGCGTATCCGCTCCAGACAGACGAGTCGTAGCCGACGTCGTCGAAGACGGTGGGATCGACCATGCCGCAGCCGCCGATTTCGATCCATTCCTTGTTCACCTTGGGCAGGTGCTTGGCGCTGAGATCGACTTCGAAACTCGGCTCGGTGTAACCGAAGTAATGCGTGCGAAAACGAGTCTTGGTGTCTTTGCCGAGGAGCGAGGCGAAGATGTAGTCGAGCAGCGCCTTCAGGTCGCGGACGGTGACGTTTTTATCCACGTAGAGACATTCGAGCTGGTGGAAATTGGCGGAGTGCGTGGCATCGGTCGTGTCACGACGATAAACGCGGCCGGGCGAAACGATGCGGATGGGCGGCTGGCCCTTGAGCATCGTGCGGATCTGCACCGACGACGTGTGCGTGCGGAGCAGGTATTTTTCGTCGGGCGTTTTTTTGGAGATGTTTCCGAAGCGGGCGCTGGTCGGAAGATAGAACGTGTCTTGCGCGTCGCGAGCCGGGTGATCGGCGGGGGTGTTAAGCGCGTCGAAACAGTAGTACTCGGTCTCGACCTCGGGGCCTTCGACGACGGAGAAACCGACTTTGCGGAGGATGCGGCACATCTCTTCGCGGACGAGCGTGAGCGGGTGATACGTGCCGAGATTGAAATCGGGCGACGGAAGCGAAGCGTCGACGGCAGGTCCGAGCTGCGCTTGAAGTTCGGCGGCTTCGATCTGGCGGAGCGCGGCGTCGAGGTACGTCTGGAGCTGGGCCTTGGCCTCGTTGATCAACTTGCCGAGGGCAGGCTTCTGTTCTTTTGGGACGGAGCCCATCTGCTTCATGAGTCCGGTAAGCTCGCCATTGGGGCCAACGAAGCGGGCCTTGGCGGCTTCGAACTCGGGGCGGGTTTTGACGGCGGGGAGCTCGGACTGGGCTTTGGCGAGAAGAGCAGAGAGTTGGTCTTGCATCGAAAGGAAGAGGAAGCGGCAGCGGGTGGCTCGACGTCGAGCAGGGAAAATTAAAAAGGACGAACCTCGTAAGGCCCGTCCTCGGGAGAGAAACCGCACGACCGGTGAGGCGGTGCGGTTTTCTTGGGGCGAGCCTGTGAGGCTCGCGTTATTAAGATTAGGCTTTCTTTGCGGAAGCGGCCTTGGTCTTCAACGCGTCCTGGGCTTGTTTGACCAGGGCGTTAAAGGCGACCTCATCGCGGATCGCGAGATCGGAGAGGACCTTGCGGTCGAGGCCGATGTTGGCAGCGGCGAGACCTTCGATGAAGCGGCTGTAGCTGATACCGGCATTGCGGCAGGCAGCGTTCAGACGAACGATCCAGAGAGAGCGGAAATCGCCCTTCTTCTTGCGGCGGGCAGCGTAGGCGTATTGCCACGCATGCTGGACTGCTTCTTTCGCGTAGCGGAAGAGCTTCGATTTATTGCCGAAGTAGCCGCGGGCATACTTCAGGACTTTTTTGCGGCGCTTGCGGGAAGCGGGCGAGTTTGTGGCACGAGGCATGTTATTTTATGTGTTTTGGGCCGCCGGGTCGTCTCGTTAGGATTCACCCGGCTGGCGAGTTACGGTTTTGCGCGTTGGTTTTAGAGGCCGAACGGCAGAGCGCGCTTCAGAGGCTTCGCATGGCCTTCGGCGACGAGCTTATCACGGGAGGCACGGCGTTTGGACTTCGTGCTCTTCGCGGCAAGCAAGTGACGGAAGCCGGGCGTGCGACGGATCAACTTGCCCTTGGCGGACAATTTGAAGCGCTTGGCAACGGACTTTTTGGTCTTTTGCATGTGAGGAGTTGGAGAAAACAGCGGCGGCAGCTGGTGTTGGCAAGGGGAATTTCCAAACAGTCTCCACTATTTTCAGGTGATCGGGTGTTCGCGTTTCGCTTCCCGGAACTCTCGTATCAAAGCGCCAACTACGAAAACGAGGGAGGAGATACCTCCGCCATGCACTTTCATCGGAAAAGGGGTTGACAACCCTGTGCGCATTCTGAGTTTTTCGCCCTCCGTTTTTTGGTTTCCTAGCTCAATGGTAGAGCAGTTGACTCTTAATCAATTGGTTCCGGGTTCGAGTCCCGGGGGAACCACCAAATTTCCAGACCGTCGGCCTCTCCGGCAACGTCCTGGGTTCTTTCAAACTTAGCTTGCTGAAATTCAACGTGACGTCGGAGACGAATGACGACCCGCAGGCATTTTTCGCCGGCGTAGCTCAACGGTAGAGCACCTGTTTTGTAAACAGGCGGTTGCGGGTTCGAATCCCATCGCCGGCTCCACTCGCCTCCGACGATCACCTCTTAAAATTTTCCACTGCCCGATGGTGTAATGGTAGCACAAACGACTCTGACTCGTTTTGTCTAGGTTCGAGTCCTAGTCGGGCAGCCAGTCATGCTAACGATACGATCAATAATAATCAACAGATCGTCGTTGACACAAAATTTCAGCAAACGCCTAGTTTTTCCCCCTTTCTGGCCCCCACCCTAATCCCAACGAATGTTTAGCGCAGCATCGCGATTCGCGAGAAATCCAGCCGCAGAAGTCCGCCCAGCGGAACTTTTGGTCATAAGTGTGCGACGAAAAAAATTCGCAACCATTGCTTCAGAAGCGCGTCCGTCAGCAAATACCGAAAAACGTTTTTGCTAATAACCCACGCATACCGCCTTTTTTGAATTTTCTTTGTCTAACAGCTTTCCGAAGTTCCCGCGCTTCTTTTAACCCCAATATTATTAAGAAAGTCTTTTTTGCTGCGTATTACTCCATACGCCGCCCCCCCATGTTTCTTCTGCCCCGGCTATTTTACCCAACCTCTCAATCCCAAACGTAAATCACCACCATGATCACTGCTAGCAGCCTGCCCTTCGCCTTCCTGATGAACCAAACTCCCATGGAGCTCTTCCACCACGGTGGTATCATCATGTGGCCTATTCTGATCGTCTCCCTCGTCGGTCTTACCGTCGTTGCCGAACGTATCATTTTCCTCATCCGCGAAAGCGCCACCCGCGAGCCTGAAATTGTTGAGAAGATTTTGGAACGCGTCGAAAACGGCGATGTAGAAGGTGCCATCGAGCTCGGTAAACGCAGCAAAGATTTTGTCGCACGCATTCTCACTTACGCGCTGACGCATAAAGATCAATCGCTTCACAACGCGTTTGTCCGCGCTTCCAACAATGAGCTGAAACGCTTCCAGCAAGGCGCCGCTGTTTTGGACACCGTTATCACTGCCGCTCCCCTGCTCGGCCTTCTCGGCACGGTTACCGGCATGATGGCGACATTCGGTGCGCTAGGAGCAAGCGGTGACGTCGCCGCAGGTGCCGGTGCAATCATGGGCGGTATCGGCGAAGCCCTCATCGCTACAGCTGCGGGTCTCGCTATCGCGATCATCGGCCTCATTCCTTACAACATCCTGAATTCTCAGGCAGAGCAGGCCAAACACGACATCGCAGATGCCTCCAACGCTCTCGAGTTGATTATCAAAAAGGCACCGACGACCGCTGCCTAAGCTCATAGCAAAGATAGATCGTAAGCGGCCGTCGTTCATGATGACGGCCGCTTCATCCCCACAGTTTAACTTTAGTCCTTATTACATTATGGCCGGTGGTTCATCAGGCGGTTCATCCTCAGGCGGTCCCAAGAAGGCGCGCATCGAGATTATTCCATTGATCGATGTCGTATTTTTTCTTCTCGCGACCTTCATTTTGTTCACGCTCTCGCTGAACAAATCAGGTGGCATCACCGTGCGCCTGCCCGAATCGGTAACTAACGAACCTCGCGACCCAGCAGGCACAGTCACAGTCTCCATCACTGATGAAAACGCCATCGCATGGGAAAAGGATCCCATATCCTTGGATGAGTTCATCACCCGGCTTCAGCAGTTCAAACAGACTGCCGGCCCTGACGCTCGTATTCTCATCAACGGGGACGAATCAGCACTCTACAGCTCGGCTCGCTACGTTTTCGACGAAATCCGTAAAGCTGGGATCAATAAAGTGCTGATCGAAACGCGAGTCGCAGCAGCAGGCGCCCGCTAATGCGCTACAGTACCCAGTCGCTTTAATTCCCAACCCTCTTTCACCATGGCCGGTTCCGGTTCCGCAGCAAAATCTTCAGGCCCCAAAAAAGCGCGCATTGAGATCATCCCCCTGATCGACGTCGTTTTCTTTCTATTGGCCACTTTCGTCCTCTTCACACTCTCTCTTAACAAGATTGAGGCGATTCCGATCAACCTCCCCAAAGCAACTCCGCCTGACCCAACAAGACCTCCAGAGGAGCCCGTTATCATTCAAGTATCCGACGCTGACTCTGTTTACTGGAATCGCGAACCGATCTCGATGACGGAAGTTGATCATCGACTCATGCATTACGTTCAAGGGAACAACAGTCCCAAGGTGCTCGTCACCGGTGACGAGCGCGCAAAATTTGGTGCCATGGTTCAGGTCTTGGATAAAGTTCGTAAAGCCCAGATCGAGCAAGTTTCCATCGAAACGGTTTACCGCGGCACTGGCCGGTAATCAGCCCTAAAATTCTTAAGCATCATGCGTCGAGACCTCATTATCGGCATCCTAATTTCCATTCTTGTACACGGCCTCACGGTGGCCGTGGGAGAATTCTCGAAGTCCAAGCCCAAGAAAGTTGTCGTCGAGGATGACACTCCCACTATCGAGGTTCTTGTCCCCCCACCCGTTGAACCTGAGGATACCGAAGTGGTCGATGTTACCGAGGCAGATAATCAAGAAGTCTCCTCACTCGCGCCGCCTAGCCTCACGGATGTACCTAGCGTGGTTAATCTCGGCGATTTCACACAAGCCGTTCAGCCTCCGCCTCCGCCAAACTTGGGACGCCCGACTGGCGTTATGAATATCCCAGCGGGCCGGCCTGGCACGGGTGGCGTCAGCTCCAACATCGGCAACATTTTTAACCTCAAAGATCTCGACCAGCATCCACAGGTACGCGGCGTACAAGCCCGCCCCAACTATCCATTCGAAATGCGCCGCGCAGGTCTCAATGGCGAAGTGGTTGTTCGCTTCATCGTCGATACCAATGGTGACGTCCGCGATGTCGAAATCGTTCGCTCCAGCCAGCGGGAATTTGAATCCGCCGCTCAGCAGGCAGTGCTTAAGTGGAAATGGCGCCCCGGCCGTAAAGGCGGAAAACCCGTCGCCACCCGCATGCAGATCCCAATCGTCTTTAACCTTAACGACGAATAATTCGCTCCATGTCATTCATCTCGTCGCCTCTCTCCAAAACAGCCCGCGCCGGCTTCGCCGCCGCAATCTTCGCTGTTTCCGCTCCGCTCTATACCTTAGCGCAAACACCAGCAGCGCAGCCTAAAAAGGAGCTAACCGAAAAGGTTCATCAGTCCGTTCAAACCCTGAGCAAGCTCCTTGAGGAGCAAAAATGGGATGAAGTGATCGTGCAGGTGAACAATGCACTCGCGACCGTCGAACCGGTCAGCTTTGATACCGCTTACCTGTCGCAAATCAAAGTTCAGGCATATCTTGGAAAAACGGATTATAAGAGTGCAATTCCCGCGTTGGAAACCGCGCTTAGCCTTTCCGAACGCTACGGCTTCTTTGGTGATCGCGATCTAGAACTTATCTGGTTGCTCTCTCAACTTTACGGCCAGATCGCGGCGTCCGCCGAATCAAACTCCGCTGTTCAGCGCGAAAACTACGCCAAGGCATACAGCACCCTTCGCCGCTGGCTCGACCGTACACCGAAGCCAAATCCGGATGCCCAGTATTTCGCTGCATCTATTCTCTATAATCAGGCGCTTTACGACGGCAAAGTCGATAAAGCCATGCTCCAGCAGGCTAAAGAAGAGGCGGAAAAAGGCCTCCGCATGAGCATCAAACCCAAGGAACAATTCTACGCCATCCTCATGACGATCGCCCAGCAAGAAGGCGACTATCCAAAGATGGCGGAGTACCTCGAACTCCTCGTAAAAGAATATCCCAAGAATAAATCCTACTGGCAGGGCCTGCTAAACGCATACCTCATTCAGGAAGCAAAAGGCTATGTAGGTGCTATCGTCACCATTGAGCGGGCTCAAAAACTCGGCTTGATGACCGAGAAGCGCGACCACTTCACGCTCGTCGGTCTCCACCTCAACGCCCAGCAGTATGCTGTGGCCGCTGATCTCTTCGAAGCCGGTCTTCGCAACGGCAACCTCGAATCCGAACAGAAAAACTGGGAGCTTCTCGCCACTTGCTATCAGCAAATCCACAAGCCTGAAAAAGCCATCGCGACTCTCAAGGAAGCCATCAAACTCTTCCCCAAGGCCGCGACCCTCGATCTCCAAGTCGGTAACATCTACTACATGTCCGACAAATACGAGGACGCCCTCAAATTCATGCAGTCGGCGGTCAGCAAGGGATTGGACAGATCTCAACAGCTTCAGGCACTCAGCTATATCGCCTACCTCGCGCTCGATTTGAAGAAGCTCGATGATGCAAAAGCTGCAGCTGACGAAGCGGTGAAACTAGATCCCAATTCCAAAGGCGCCCAGCAACTGCTGAAGGCCGTAAACGACGCTATCGAAGAACGTAACATCCAGCTCAAAGCCACCTCCGTCGTCCGCTAACCCCTTCCCTTTAACCAATGAAAAAAATCTATTTCATCCTCCCCATAGTTGGCTGCCTCGCATTTTTAGGCCTGTACTTAAATTTCCGCTCTCATAACGCCGAAGTCGAGGCTGCTAAAAAGGCTCTCATCGTTAAAGAGAAGAAAGAGAGAGAAGCCAAGGAACTGGCCGACCGCCAGAAAGCTTACGAAGACGCCATCGCCCTCGCCGAGCGTCGCAAAAAGGAGAAAGAAGCACGCGAAGAAAAAGCCCGTCTGGAAGCGGAAGCCCGTCAAGCCCTCATCGATGAACGCGACAAGGCATTGCAAGATCAGCGCAAGCAAGAGATCCAAGTCAATCGCCTGAAAGATGAGCTCAAGGCCGAGAAAGAAGCCGTCGACAAGATCAAAGACCAAATCAAAACCTATCAGGCCGAGATCGACGCCCAGCAGGTCTACGTCAAGCAGGCCCAAGCTAATGAAAAGAACTTCGAGCTGATCCTCACCAAGATCGAAGCTGCCGATAAAGCAGCAGAAGCCGCCGCCGCCGCCGCCGCGCTTGCCGCCAAAAACAAAAGCTAAACCCTATTACCCCACTCTCTCGTCATGAAGCGTTCGTACTATATCGTTCCGGTTATCCTGGCAGCCCTCTTTGGTGCTCTTTACTGGCAGCACATGGGTGAAATGGATAAAAAAATCGAAGCGCAAAAAGCAGAACAAGCCCGCATCAAAGCAGAAGAAGACGCCAAAAAAGCCGAAGCTGAACGCAAAGCCCGCGAAGATGCCGATAAACGCATCGCTGCGCGCGAGGCAGAAGAACGTAAAAAAGAGGCCGAAAAGGAAGCCAAGAGAAAAGCCGAGATTGAGAAAATCCAGGCCGAAACCAAACGCTTCAACAACATGTTTGCCGACTTCACAAAAGAGACCGCAGCTCTCGATAAAGAACTCTCAGCTCTCCGTGCCGAGAAGGAAAAGCTCGGGCGCGAATCCTTTGACATGGCCAAGAAGGTTGCCCTTGCCGAGGCGGCAAAGCACACCGCTGAGTTTCAAGTCCAGCGTATGGCCGAAATGGTCGCGAAGCGCGCCAGCGACAGCACACTAACCAAGCTGCCCACACCGCCAACCGCGCCTGCAAAGTAGTCCACCCTATCGTCTGAGCCGCCAGCACAATGGAAACATTGAGCTGGCGGCTTTTTGTTTTCAGGCCTCGGCGAAATCTCCCTCGACGCCCATGCTTCACCGACAAAAGTGACAGGGACACCGGCACACGCTGGTGCTGTCCTCACCAAGCTATATTCACAGCCACCGTGCCCGATCCCTCCGCTGTAAACTCCATGTTCGCTCGCATCGCCCGTCGCTACGACGTCGCGAACCACCTCTTAAGCGGCTGCATGGACTTCGTCTGGCGTCGTAAACTGGTTGCTGCCGTGCAGCGATCATCTCCTCACCACATTCTGGACCTTGCGACAGGAAGCGGCGACGTCGCCTTCGCCCTTGGCGATAAACTTCCGCAAACCGCCGCGATCACCGGCATGGATTTTTGCCAGCCCATGCTTGATGAGGCAGAAATTAAGAAACGCCAGAGCCGTCGTCACGACAACATCACCTTCCGCCAAGGCGACGGTCTCGCTCTGCCCTTACCCGATGTCTCTGTTGATGCCGTCACCATTTCCTTTGGCCTTCGTAACATGTCTGACCGCCATAAAGCTCTGACAGAGATGCACCGTGTCCTTCGCCCGGGCGGCTCGCTCTTCGTCTTGGAGTTTTCACAGCCCGTCCGGTGGTTCCGCCCATTCTATTTCTTCTATCTCCGCCACCTCTTACCGTTGATCGCAGGCGCCATCACGGGTGATCGAGCCGCCTACGTTTACCTCAACGAGACTATCGAGCAATTTCCCAACCGCGACGCACTCTCGAGAGAAATTAGTTCTGCCGGATTTTCCTCGGTCCATGCGAATGGCCTCACCTTGGGCACAGTAGCACTTCACGTGGCGAAAAAGTAATCTTCGTCACTGCAAAGGTACCAGCGGCGTCTCCCAACGCGTATCTTGGGCCCAAGTCTGTTGAAATCCTCGTATGTCTATCCGCGCGCGAGGTGGTTGACCGGTCCAGTGTCCATCAATCTTCACGAGCCAATTCCCCCCCTGGCGCCTGAACGCGATTTTGACGGGCCCCCATGCCGTTGCTGTCGGTCCGTAGGAGAATCCTTCACTCGTCTCGAACCACTTCGGCGGCACGCCTGAGCCAACAACCAGATGATCGGTTTCCTCGCCTACGAATAGCGCGCGAATCATCAAAATCCACTCGGCCGCCGCCCACGCATGCTGTCCGTCACCCATGCACCCGCCTCCCGTCCGCGGATGAATCGCCTCAGGCCAGTGCCCTGTAGGGGATGCCTGCCTGGCGACCGACTCTATCAACTCCAGATAGCGGGAATCGCCATGCCTCAAAAAGGTCTGTGCCAATGCCAAGGTAAGGTACGCATTAACACCCGAGTGGATGATATCTTGGAAAAAGCCACCGTCGTGGCGGCAGTTCTTCCATAACCAATCGGCCGTCTTCAAAAAATTATCCGCTCCGGCTTCGTCCAGATGCAGCGGGTAATCCGCCACCAGCGAACCGATCGCCCCGGCGTCCATGCGACGGTAGGGCGAAGCCGGTATCCCTAGACTAATTACACTTTGAGGAATGGCCTCCAAGCTGGCGCGCACATCCGACCAAAACGCTTCCCCATCAGCGATACACCGCGCCGCCCGCGTAGTGTCCCCGCGCCGTTCATGCATAGCCGCCATCGCTTTCAACCCCGCAATGCCCCAAAAGTCGTCCCAATAATAATAGTCATTCGGACCCAGATGCTCGGCGCTAAAGCCTGGAGGCAACAGCCCCGTATGCTTACCGCCCTTCGATTTCAGGCGTTTGTGCGTGATCCATTGCGCTCCGCGTTCGAACGCACGCATCAAGCTCGCGGAGAGTAACACTCCCGATGCGCGTTCCAGCCGGTCCGCGATCCAAAGAACCTGGCCATTCGCATCCCATTCGCCCTCCTGCGAGTGGAAATAACCGTCGCGCCGCTGCCTTGCCGGAAATTTTTCCAATGCTCGACGCGCACGATCATGAAGATTCGCTGCAATCAATCCGTTCATGATCAAACACGCGTCACGAAACCAGAAACGTCGGTAAGTATAAGGTCCTGGATAAATTTCCCCCGGCGAAAGCAGCACGAGCGTTCGCAGCGCCGACTCGTGAAGAAAAATCCAATCTGCCTGAGGCGCATCCAACTTTGGCGTCCCTGCTAGCGCATCGTTCCAGCTCATCACGGTAGGCTGCGCGCCAGTCTGCGTGACGAGCGGCATCGAACCGCTGACCACGCGCGCCTCGCCAGCCAGGACAGGGTAGACAACTCCGGCTGTCGCAAGTCCCGCTGGACACTTCACACCCTTCTCCGAGGACGCCGAAATCTCGTCGCGTTTGTCGGCTAACAGGACAGAGACATCGCCGGTCTCGAAGGTCGAAAAAATCCAGCGCGCCGGCGCATCGCTCAGCCTGATCGGCGGCGCCGCACCTATCGCTAAACTATTCTCGTCCGTTCGGTGGATATCATCGATGAAGCTGATGCCTTCGGGATTGACCGGACGTACCGCCAACACAAGCCGGCCGCTTTGCTGCGCCAGCACCCTTGCTTCGAGTCTCAACTCCGGCCGCCCGTCATTGCCCACCTCGACCCAGGCGCGGGTTATCAACTCCAAATCGTTCCCACGCGTACGCGTGACCACTTCCAGACCACGCTCAAAATTCAGCCGTTGCTCCCCAGTTTTGGACTGGGAGGGAAAAAACGCTTCGCCTCCGTCGGGCAAAAACCACCAGTCCAGCGACCACCGGTCTTCACGGGGAGTGATCATTCCGCGTGGATCGACGATCGGAAAAGTCTCCAGCCCGGGTAAACCGACCGCGGTCCAATTGCGATGGGTGAGATTCACATGACTGAACGAGAAGGCCCGCGGCAGAAACGAATCGTCCCCTGGATCGAACTGCCTGGCGACCCAGTAGGGCCATACCCAATCCAGATTATTCTGGATAACCTTGGTATTGATCAGGCCACGGGCGTGGAACACGACGCCCGCCCGGATCAACTCGATCGGTTCCTGCACTTCCGAGGGCTGGGAAAACTGGCGCATGCGGGCCAGAAACTCGAAAGGATCGATAAATCCGCGAGATCTCGCCGCACGGCGAAGCAAATAGCGCCAAGGTAGCCAGGATTGCATGTGAATAATAGGTTTATGGATACACCACTAGTGCCGTCGAAACCGCCGCTCAAGTATCCTCGAACGAGGGAAAGCTCCGGCTGCGCGACGCGGCGTCACACTCGGAACGGATGAATCAGGACTGAAGTTTAGCCGCGATGTCAGCGGCCGCCGCGTTCATACGTTGCCAGGCTGTGTTGAGCTCTGCTTTTACCGAACTCCACGTTTCCTCTGTGGCATTATCGAGCGCGTTGATCTTCTGGCTGAGAACCTCCCGCGCCTCGCGAACTTCCTTGTGAGCTGACGCCACCGCCTCCTTGGAATCATCTTTGACAGCATCTTTTTTCACCGCCCATTCCGCGATAAGTGCGTCCAGCGACGTCTCGGCCGCTTTCATCCGCTCACGGAGAGTCTCGCGCTGTTTGAACGGGGTGTTTTTGGATTTCTCCCAAGCTTCGCCGACGCCTTCCCTTGTGGCCGTCGCCACAGACTTGGCGGTGTCCGATGTCGTTTGAATCGACTCCTTGGAAGCCGGACTAGGCTGAGTGGCTTCCGGCGACGCCGCGATCACATGACAACTGAAACCCGCGCAACACAACAACGCGCACAGCAGCGGATGAGATAATTTAACTGGAGATGATGAAGGTGTTTTCATGGGAGAAATCGCGGAATTTCACGCGGATTGGGTTTATGCGTCGAAGTCGTAACCCACACTTCGCTTCACGCGTGCCAGCCGTTCCTCATTCAATCGCGCGCCTTGTCATCAAATGGTTTAAGAATTCTCCGGGCGTAGACACCCAAGGTGAGCACGCCACACTACCGCAAAATGCACCCCGTTTTCTTAGCATGAAAATGCACTGTGCAAAGTGCCCTGACGTCTCCGATTTCAACAGCCGTTTCAGGGATCTTTGCTGCCGTATTACGCGAGCGGCAATGTGATCCAAAATGCTGCGCCTTTGCCCGGCTCGGACACGCAGTCGATCAAGCCGCCCATCGCTACCACCATATCGTGCGCGATCGATAATCCCAGTCCCGTGCTCGACTCTCCGCCCGTCGGTCGGGCGCTCAAGCGATGGTACGGTTTGAAAAGATTCTTGCAGTCTTCCGCCGTGAGGCCGGGCCCCTGATCGGCGACTGTCACACGCATCCGATTCGAAACATCCATTTCCGGGCTAACCTCGATCGTGACACTCATGCCGGGAGGCGAAAACTTGATCGCGTTGGAAACGAGATTGCCGAGCACTTGCCCAAGCGCGTGGTAATCCGCCCGCACCGGGGGAAGCCCGGCGAGGTCACTGATGCACGTCAATTTCTGGTCCTTCGCGTGCGCGGTAGGTGTGTTGATGCGCAACACCTGTTTAATCACTTCCGCCAGATCGACCGACTCCAGCTGCAGTTGCCCGAGCTTGGCTTCAGCCGCGCTGAGTTCGAGCCGGTCCTGAATGAATTTCAGTACACCATCGCAGGTTTCCAGAATCGTATCCACCAACTCGGCACGCGGATCGGGCGCTTTTAATCCTTCATCGCGCAGCATGTAGGCGCTGAAACGCATCGACGAAATAGGATTCTTCAGATCGTGCGCCACCGCGCTCATAAGCTCGTTTTTTTGCGTAATGATACGCTGCAGCTCGTCGCGCGTACGCTTCAAATCCACATGCGTGCGCACGCGGGCCAGCAGCTCGGCGGTGTTGAAAGGCTTGCTGATGAAATCCACCGCGCCCTCGGTCAACGCCTTCGCCGCGATGTCCGCTTCATTGGCCGCCGTCAGAAAAATCACCGGCAAATGCAGCGTGCGCGGATCCTGTTTGATCCGGTTGCAGACTTCGAGCCCGTCGATGCCAGGCATCATTAAGTCGAGCAACACAAGGTCCGGAAGCCTCGCCTGCAGACGCTCAAGGGCCATCTCTCCACTCGTGGCAAAAAGCACTTCGTAGCCTTCGCGCGAGAGTGTGGCGCCGAGGAGTTGCACGTTACGCGCAACATCGTCGACCACCAGCACCACGCCACCATGCCCAGGAACAGAGCGAATCATGATACGACCTCCCCGATCATGCGTTCGATGCCGGCGACTAGTTCTGGAAACGTTCTCATGGATTTTTCTTGGGCTTGGATATCAAAGGAAAGGACCTCGGCAAGCAGCCTGCCTGCATAATCCGACAGCGGTGTACACCCAGCCAATTCGGCCGCGGAAGCGAGCTCACGCGCAAACGATTCTGTTTCCCGGCTTCCCATGGATTTGGAGAGCGCAGGCCAGACTTCCCGCTCTTGCTTCCGCAAGAATACCAGCAATTCGCCCCAGCGGCTGGTGTCTACGATTCCCGAAGGGGCCATCAACGTCGGCGGAACAGGCGAAAAACTCCGGCCCGAACTTTCCTCAGGTAAGAGGCGTGCAAGCTCGCCGAAGAGCAGTGCTCGGGTGAGCGGTTTGCGGAGATAACCTTCAAAAATTTTCCTGAGATTTAGCTCCTCCGCGAGCAAGCTGGAGGCCGTCACCGCAATCATGGGAATCGAATTTAGTTCGGGAATCTCGCGAATGGCGTTTCGCGCGGCATGCCCATCGAGATCGGGCATGCGCATATCCATGAGGATGACGTCCGGCCGGTATTTTTTAGCCATATCCACGCCTTCATAGCCGCCGCTCGCATAAAGCAGGCGGTGACGCGTGCCTTCGAAATACCCCAGCATCAGCTCCCTGTTCAACGCCACGTCATCGACGACGAGAATCAGGCTCGGCCTCAAACGATCCAGATCCTCGCTTGGCGGAGCCACCCGATCCTCGTCTGGCAGCGCTGCAGAAATAGCGACCGCCTCAAACTCGAAAGAAAACGTCGACCCTTGCCCAAGAGCGCTTTCCAGACGTACCCGCCCTTTCAGCAAATGCGTAAGCCTGCGCGTAATACTCAAACCAAGTCCCGTACCGCCTATGTTCGGAGATTTGCGTCCATGCACCTGTCGGAACGGCTCGAAAATTAACTCGTGATGTTCCGGAGCCACGCCCACGCCTGTGTCAGTAACAGCGAGGAAAAGCGTGACAGATGTTTCATCGAGATCCGTCAAACGGCTCCACGCGCGCACGGTCACTGTGCCTTGCGCGGTGAATTTCAGCGCATTGCCCACCACATTGAACAGGATCTGCCGCAGCCTCACCGCATCGAACATAACGGCCGGCGGCACGGACGGATCGACTGTGAAAATCAGCTTCACACCGCGCTCGCCAGCCTGCTGCTCGAAGATCGTGGCGATCCCGTGAAAAACGCTGCGCAGCGACATCGGCTTGAAGGTCAGATCGAGTTTACCCGCCTCGATCTTGGAAAGATCCAGGATGTCATTGATAAGAGAGAGCAGCGCCTTGCCGCTGGTGTTAATGGCATCGACGTACTGCCGCTGTTTCGGCGTCGTCACGATACTTCTGAGCAGCTCGCCAAATCCCAAAACTGCGTTCATGGGCGTACGAATCTCGTGGCTCATGTTTGCGAGAAACTCGCTCTTTTCCCTGTCCGCCTGCTCTGCCCGTTCCTTCGCATGCAGTAACTCAGATTCTCGTTTTAGCGCGACAAACGCCCGTCTCATGAAAGCGAAAGAGTTTGTCCCCAGCACGAGCGCCATCCCGCCAGAAATCACGATCATCAACGCAGTCGTCCACAACTCGCGTTTCATGTCCCGGCTTCGCTGATCGAGCAGCGCATTTTCCTCCGCGTGCATCACTCGCACAAGCGCGTCGATCTCCGCCATCTGCCTGAGCCCGACATCGTTCGTCGGCGCTTCATCTCGTCGCACATACACTTCCACGCTCTTACGCAAGGCCGTCAATCGTAGCTCTACCAAGCGGCTCAACTCTTCGCTTCGCTCTTGCTGGCGCTTGCTGGAAGCCACGATTTCCCGCAGCTCACCTAGTTTTTCCCGCACTGCCGTTTCTGAGCTGAAATAGGAATCCCGATACGCAGGCACGCCACTGATCAAAAACGCGCGCTGATCCAGCTCGGCATCTTTGATCAACGATGCCGTCTGACTGGTCATCTCCAACACCCGGTAAGTGTGATTTACCCATCGGACTCGGTCGTACGCACGCCAGCCGGCCCACAATCCCGTGACCACCGAGAGCACGAGCAACAGCGCGGCCACGCCCAGAATACCGGCATGCCAGAAACGCAGGATCGTGTTCTTCATAAAAGTCCCGGCGAAAAGCCGGCTGCTCGCAGTACGAAGGAGGGGACAGACGGATTGTCTAACACTTCCGAACTGAGAGGCTAAAATACACGCTCAAGCACAACAACATGCTGCAAACTGCAGCACGCCGTTGTGCTTGAGTATTCTGAAAACCTAAGCGGCTGAAATTTTTGTTTGGAAAAAACGGATACAGCTCAAACGGCCGTTTCCGCACGCTTGTTGATGCCCTTGGCGAACCACCCGCCAGTAGCCGTTTTCGTCAGCCGTTGATCCACATTTCCTGCATGACGGACGAGATCGCCAAAAATGTCCGCCACACGGTCTTCGCCCAGGACCTTGGCGAAGTGCCGCGCGGTGCCGTAGCCCGCTATTTGATAGTGCGCGATACGCTGTGCGTTTGCGATGAGCGCGGCGTCGATCACGTAAGGATCGCCATACTTGCCCACCGTTTCTCTGGCTTCCCGGATTAAGCCGCGCATCGCTTCGCAAGTCACACCTGCCGGATCAACATTCATGTGCGTGCAGGCATGTTCTAGCCAGCTGATGTTGGCGTCTACTTGCTCGGAAATCTCAGCCATTTCTTTTCGGAGTTCTTCGTCTGTTGCACTGCTGAGCATGGCAGGCAGCATGGCCCGGTATTGCGTCTCGGCGTTATAGAGATCGCGAGTCTGCTCGATCAGGAGGTCCTTCAGCGTATTTAGCGAGGCATTGGATGACATGGCGGTGGTGGTTGAATGAGGTTGCTGAATACTGAAATGAAATGGTGCGCGATTTAAGCCGCAGCAAACGACAAGGCCCGCTCGCGTGGCCGCGCCGCGACGGCGTTCAAGTTCAATTCAAGGCCGATCCACTCCCGTGCCCAGGCGCGCAAGTGGTCGGCAAAGTCCGTCAGCCTCAACCGCATCGCCGAGTCTGCGATGGAAGCGCACGACATCTCCATATAACGCGCCGCTCGGCGCAAAATGCTGATCGCATCCGCCGCGCCAACTCGGCGGTTCCCATCGCACAGTGCGATCGCCTCTGACTCAACCATCGCGCCCGTCGAGGACTCTACCGGCCGTCCACTTACCTTGATCGTTACACCTGCCTCCAGCATCATAGCCTCGATGGGTGCAAAGCCCGCGCAGTTAATTTCCGAAATCAGTCCGGCCAGCGAATCGATGTCATGCGATTCAATTTCTTGGGAGAGGCGGTGCAGCCCCTTCTCTAAAATAAGGGCGCTGGAATAAAGCGCGCGAATGTCATCAGATAACAGCTGCAGGAAGAGCTTTTGATGTGTCATGGGAGTGGGTGAAAAATGCGGGGTGGCTAAAGGCCTTTTACTTTCCACAACGCATTCGCAGCGGCCGTGCCATCGAGTTCGATCAAGCACGTAACTTGCTCGCTGCAAACAATTCACCCACGCTTCGCGCGTAGATTTCGCGAAAAAACCCATCTCTTTTGCTGCAAACTGCAAAGGCCCGGTTTGTGCACGGGATGCACAATGCACAACTCCTTCAAACCGCCGAATGGGTGTTTTCCCGAGTGGGCTCATTTCTCAGAGGTAAACGGCTTCACCGCTCCTTTGCTGGCAAACTTCGTGCGCATGCAGCCAGCATCATGCCCGCATCATCGCCTTCTATTCGTCGACACCGTATCGTCATCGTCACGAGCGTTCTTGGCATCGCAGCACTCTTCGCGGTCATTACCCATTTCGGAGGCGGCGATCGCTGGAAAGAAATGATGAACTCGCTGCCACCAGCCGCTCTGCTGATATCTTTCGCTGTGCTGCCCCTGACCGGCTTTCCAGTGACGCTCCTCCTTCTCGCGGTCGGCGCACGATTCGGATTTTGGCAGGGAATGATCGCCACTGCTGTGGTCACCGCCGTGCATTTGCTCGCAAGCTATCCCCTATCCGGGATTTTCCGCCGCCCGGTGACCGCTCTTCTTAAAAAGGCCGGTTGGACACTTCCTCGCCTCGACCGGCGTTCCGCGTGGCCTTTCTCCACCTGGCTCGCTCTCGCCCCGGGTCTTTCGTACGCATTAAAAAACTACACGCCTGCTCTGGCGGCTGTTCCATTCTCCATCTACTTTCTCACCTACTATCCGATTCACATGTTCACCGCAGTGCTCGGTTTGCTTCTCGGCGGAGCCACCATGAATTTCTCCTGGCCGGTTGCACTCGGAGTGATCGCTTACGCCATCGTCATGGGCGTTCTTACAAAGCTGCTTACCGACCGCCTTCGCGAGAGCCGCGCTTTCGCAACCTCCACTGCCGGCAGCTGAAATAATCAGCGATTTTCGTCATGCAAAAAATCCAGATCAACCACCAGACCCGCTACACCTACTCGGCACCCGTTTCCCTCGGGCCACATCGTCTCTTCATCCGTCCGCGCGAGGGCCATGATATTCGCGTCGCCAGCTCGCGTCTCGAAATCACTCCAGCTCCCGTCTCCACCACGTGGCACCGCGACGTTCACGGCAACTCCGTCGCTACTGTCGTTTTCGGCGATCCCACTGACGCGCTTTCCATTCTCAGCGAGGTGAATGTCGAGCACTACGATGAGCAGCCACTTGATTTCTCCATCGAGGATCGCGCCGCGAAATTCCCCTTCGTGCTCACGCCCGCCGAACGCATGGACCTCCTCCCCTACCTCACGCCGTCGTATCCGGATGATCAGGCCCAACTCGATCAATGGACCCAGAGCTTTTGGAAAGCCGGAGCCACAGCCGACACCTACGCCTTGCTAAACGAGATCAACAGCAGCATCGCCAAAAATTTCTCCTACGCGCGCCGCGAAGAACCCGGTGTGCAACGTCCGTCTCAAACGCTCTCCACCCAAAGCGGCTCCTGCCGCGACTTCGCCACTCTTATGATCGAGGCCTGCCGCTTTCTCGGCCTGCCCGCGCGCTTTGTCAGCGGATACGCATCGACCGAGGATATTCCCGCCGCACTCGGCTCCACGCATGCATGGACAGAAATCTATCTGCCCGGCGCGGGCTGGAAAGGTTTCGATAGCACGGGTGGCGTCATCGTCGGCCCCAAACACCTCGCCATCGCCGTCGGCCGTGATCCCGAGTCGCTCCCGCCGATCACCGGCTCGTTTAGCATCGCACCCAATCAGGCAGTGACCTCCTCGATGGAGGTCACTGTCGAAGTCAAACGCCAGGAGTAACCGCTCCCAGTTCCACCGGACCGGCATTTCTCTCCGCCTGTTCGTTTGCCAAATTCACGATCAGTTTCAAATCCGCCGCCAGCGGCAGGTGGTCCGAGGCGACGCGCGTGAGGTCGTCTTCGAGCACTTTCACGCCGCAAACCTCGAAGTGCTTCGACGCAAAAATGTGGTCGATGCGCCGCAGCGGCCAGCGCGCGGGGAAAGTCCTCCTCGCCGTGTGCCCGGGCGCGTGCGCCTGCACATCGTGCATCAAAGCCGATAGTTTCCGATAAGCGTTCGATCCCGGAGGAAAATTCATGTCGCCGCACAGGATCACCGGCTTGTCCGTGCCGATCCCGCCCAGCCACTCTGGCGCAAGTAAGTCCGCCACCTGCGATGCCTGCTCCGCCGAGCCTAGCCCGAGATGCGTGCTCAGCAATTGCACCTCCTGCCCAAGCCACGGCAGCGTCACCCACAACGCTTCTCGCGGCTCGGCCCACGTACGTCCGCCGTGAGGCAGTACCGCGCGCCGCACCAGACGGATCGGTTCGCGCGACAAAACCCCGTGCCCGTACTTCGAACTTCCCTTCGTCACCGCGGGACAGAAATACGCGTGCATCCCCAGCTTCTCCGCAATCAACGCGAGTTGATCCTCGCCCCGCGAACGCTCGCGTCCGCAGTCCAGCTCTTGCAGCGCCACCACGTCCGCATCGAGCCGTTCCAACACCCGCGCGATACGCGAGGGCGACACCCGTCCATCGCCGCCGATGCAGCTGTGAACGTTGTACGTGACTACACGCATCGCCATCGTGGACGCCCCGGGCTGACGTCGCGGTGCTGCCACTATTTTTCCGGTCTCCGAGCGCCCCAAGGCCCGCAAAGCAGCGGCTCTCAAAACCGATGGACGAATAAAACTCCGGGCACTGTCTGGCAGCCACACATTCGCTGGCAGCAGAGCGAAGCCATTCGTCTCCGCCGCTGTCGGGCCCGCATGAGAGCCATTCTCCTGCGCAAACGTCCAGCACTCCCCTTTCGTTCCCCAGCCAAGGACGACGATGTCGCCCGCGTGTGGATTGTGGCAAAGCGCGGCCAGATCTTTCGCGATCTCGTTTCGTAAAGGCTCATCGCCCGGCAGCCCCTCTGCAACATCCGGCAGCACCTGCTCTCCGCCCGCATGCAACCAATCCGCCCGGCCATCCTCCCGGCGTAACAAAACGCCCCCTACACCATCGCGCAAAAGCGCCGTCGCCAGACGCCGCTTTCCTATCTCCCCGAGATCGCGCCCAAAATAAACATGCCCCACAGGGCCCAGAGCCGCCACCGCAAACTCCTGCTTCTCGAAAACGCTCAACTGCGACTCCGCGCGATGCATCGCCTCGCGCGCACCCGATCGCGGTCCACCTATCCAGTGCCCCGGAGATGGACGCCGCTGCGGCCGCGCTACTTCGGCGGCTTTCACCGCATCTTGATTCGGCCAGTGTTTGCGGACCAGTCCTTCCAGTCCTCCTTCCACGACACCCGACAGGGCCTTTGTCCTTACCTGGCCATGATCGCTGAAAATCCAGACTTCATAATCGCGCCGCCCTGAACGTCGCGCAGCGCGATGCAGCTCCCGGATCGCGCGGTCGATGCCTTTGAGCGTCCAATGCGCGAATGCCGAATCCGGCCCCCGCCGGTGCGATTGCTCGTCGTACCCGAGAAAATTCACGTGGACCACCGGCAGCCCGCGCGTCACATCGAGTCGCGCGCCGAGGGTCACCATCTCGCGCAATCCCACGCAGACAAAAACACGGGCAAATAAAAACAGGATCTCCCGCTTCAGGCTCCGCCCTTGGAGAAAAACACCGTGCGCAACATCCCGCACGCCGATCGCCATCTCTAGAAACAGCAGGCCGATCAACCGCGCGAACGCGCCGAAATGCAGGAATGCAAAGGTGAGAATCGTACGCAGTTTTCCAGTACGCCACATATCGCCAAGCCCGATGCTCGCTCCGCAAAAATGGCTCTCCTCCTGCGCCGCTCCGCCCGTGTAGATGTTGCTCCACGAGCTCCCACCCTTGAGCAGCCCTTCCGCCTGCGTCTGCAGATCGGCTTCGATGCGCTTCGCCCAGTCCGGATGCATCATCATGCCGATTCCACCGACGCGCTTGTCCAAAAAGCTGAACGCCGGAACCGCGCTTTTCACCCCGTAATACAGCTCCGCCTGCACCGCGGGTGTACTCGACGGCATCCCGGGATAAAACGAGTGCAACTGATGTCCGCGGTTCAGCAGCCGTTTCAAAAACGGCATCCGTCCGCGAGCCATCGCCCGCTCGAGTTGCTCGCGTGCCAGACCATCGATCTGGATGAGCAGCAGCCCATGGGCATGCGGTGCGTCCCCGGTCACTCCGAGGCGCATTCCTCGCACAGCCCATTCGTTGCGACTGAAACGGCGGCGCCAGCGCCACCACGCAGCTTCGATGCGTGTAAGCATGGCGGAAATCAGGATGCCGCCAGTTCAGAGATCGGTGCGGTGATGGCCTTCACAGCCGCTCCCACTTTGTCCGCCACCAGTTGTCCTTCGATCGCGATGCGCTCCTTGACGCGCTCCCACAAGCCTTGCTCTTCGGTGCGCGGCTGATCGCGCTTATGCACCGCGATCACTTCACGATAAAATTCCAGCGCTTTCACCGATGTCACCGAGCGGTCGAAATTTGCCGCCTGAGCCCGTGCGCCATCGCCCCATTTTTTTCGAAGCTCCGCATTGCGGACGACCTGACCGAGCGCACGTGAAAACTCCTCCGTACTCGCATCGGCTTTGAGCAAGCGCCCGTTCTCCTTGTCGCGCACGATTTCCCGCGCCCCGCTCGCATCGAGAGCGATCACTGGATTCCCAGCTGCCATCGCTTCCGCGAGCACCATGCCCTGCGTCTCGCTCTGCGAGGCAAACGCAAAGACATCCATCGCCGCATACGCATCGTGAAGCGCCTTGCCCGTTAACTTTCCAGCAAAACGAACGCGGTCCGCCACCTTGTGATCGGCCATGATTTTTTCCATCTCCTCGCGCGACGGCCCGTCGCCAACAATCAAGAGCCACGCCTTCTTCTCACGCTTGAGCGCGCTGGCCACAGCCTCCGACAAAAACGACAGATTCTTTTCCGGCGCGAGTCGCCCCAGATGACCGATCACGACGGCGTCTTGCGGAATATCCCACTGACGGCGGCCTCGTGAACGATTGCCCGACGACAAGGCTTTCGTGTCGATTCCCGTCGGCACGACCCGAATCGGCGTCGTCACGCCACGGCTCACCAACAACTCCGCGATGCTCTCGCTAGGCGCGATCACGCCATGACAGCGATTCGCAAACCGCGTCGATAACTCGATCACGAATTCCTTCAACCGTGGCGAGTCGAACGGCACGTAGTGCGTGTATTGCTCGTACAACGTGTGGTGCGTGAAAATCACCGGCGCGCCCGTGGCTGCCGACGCACGCAGCGCCGTGTCCCCCAGCAGAAAGGGATGATGCGCGTGCAGAAGATCCGGCTTCATCGCAGTGATCCTATCCATCGACTCCGCGCTCAGCGGCAGGCTTACGGAGAAGTCACTGCCGTTGAAGTTTTGCAAAGCAGGTACGCGCTCGACCGACCGTTCGATACGCTCTGGCGCCCCGCCTTCAGGAAATTGCGGAGCCACCACGAGCACGCGCTGGCGTAGACGACGGTAGTCTTCGAGAAAGGTCTGTACGGATTTTGCGACTCCACCGACATGCGGCAGGAAGGTATTGGTGAAAAAGCAGATTTTCATGGGTGTGTGTGATGTTTGCTGAAGTGTCTTCCTCCTATTTCCACGATTCGTGCCACCACCCTTAAAGGTCGGCCTTACGAGGGAAACTGTCGGCAAAGTCCACGCCCGCGCTGCGCTTTGCACGTCGCCGAATAAGCGCCTGAGGGCGGAATGCAGTCTGCCACCTAAATCCTCCTGATTACGCGCCCCCGTCCGCCCTCCACCGTAGCCGCGTTCGCCAGAACGCGGTCTCCCGCTCCGTCCGCGTTCCCCCGCCCCATCCGCAGCAGACACGTCCAGCAGGCGCAGCCACACCGAGCCATATCTACGCGTGCGATAGCGACGCACCTCTCCGCGCCCGCCCCTCGCGTATTAGCCTCTTTGCGGTTCACCAAAAACCGGTCCCACCACCGGCTCGAAAAGCCAACAATCTCCAGTTCAGTTTCAAAAATCCCGTAGCCACGAGCGCCAGCGAGTGGTCATTCCCACTAGCCTGCCCTCGCGGCTGCCGAAATCGCTCGCTGCGAATTTTCTGCCCCCGGGCAGGAGAAAGCGCCTTAGTGCGCCTTCTTCGCGGTCTTCTTCTTCCCGTTCCCCCGCTCGATGCTGAGGTACGTCTTCGCCAGCATCTGGCTCTCGTAGAATTCCAGCAACCGCACGCCTTCGCGCGGCTTCACGATGTCCTTCCGCGTCGCCGCATCGATCTGCTGCTTGATGCGACGGCACAGCTCCTCGGACTGATACTGCACGCCTTCGATCACATCCGCGATGCGGCTGCCGCTCAGTGCTTCTTCGATGTAATAACCGTTCGGCTCATCCGGCTCGAGGAACACGTGCACCTCGTTCACCCGCCCGAACAAATTGTGCAGATCGCCCATGATGTCCTGGTACGCACCCGTGAGAAACACGCCGAGATAGTACGGCTTCCCGTTCAACTCGTGCAGCGCGAGATAGTCCTTCGTGTCCTGCAAATCGACAAAGCTGCTGATCTTGCCGTCGGAGTCGCACGTGATGTCCACGAGGATCGCATTCACCGTCGGCTTCTCCTTCAACCGATGCAGCGGCGCGATCGGGAAAAGTTGTTTGAGCGCCCAGTGATCCAGCAGCGACTGAAACACCGAGAAATTACAAACGTACTGGTCCGCCAGCAGCTTGTTCAGATCGCGCAACTCCTCCGGCACATAACCGCTGTCGCGCACTTCCTTCGCGATCTGCTCGCAAATCTGCCAGTAGAGCGACTCCGCCGCCGCCCGGTTTTCGAGATCGAGATACCCAAGATTGAAGAGCGAAAACGCCTCCTCCTTCTTCTGCACCGCGTCGTGGAAACGCTCCAGTTTCCCCAGCTTCGACTTGTTCTTCAACATCGTCTCCAGATCGGTGACGACCTTGTGCTTCACCTTCGGCTGGTGCTGATGCCCGAGCGTCTCCTTCTTGTTGATACGCTCGAACACCTCGACGACCAGCATCGAGTGCGGCGCCACCACCGCTCGGCCGGATTCGCTCACGATGTCCGGCACCTTGACGCCCGACGCCTCGCAGATATCGCGGATGTTTGCCACGACGTCGCGCGCGTACTCCTCCATCGAGTAGTTCATCGACGACTCGAAGTTCGTGCGTGAACCATCGTAGTCGATGCCGAGCCCGCCGCCGACATCGAGGTAGCCCATCGGGAACCCCATCTTGTCGAGCTGGCAGTAAAACCGCGCCGCCTCCACGACCGCATTCTTGATCGTGAGAATATTCGGCACCTGCGAACCGATGTGAAAATGCACCAGCTTCAGCGCCTGCGTGAGCTTGGCCGCCTTCAGCTTTTCACACGCGAACAAAATTTCCGCCGTGTTCAGCCCGAACTTCGCGTTATCGCCCGTCGAGGACGACCACTTGCCTTCGCCGCGCGTCTGCAGCTTCGCGCGAAAACCGATCAACGGCTTCACGCCTGTCTCCTCCGCGATCGTGATGATGTCATCCACCTCCGCGAGCTGCTCGACCACGATGATGACTTTCTTGCCGATCTTCCGCCCCAGCATCGCCAGACGGATGTAATCGAGATCCTTGTAACCGTTACACACGATCAACGCGTTCGCGCCCTCATGCATCGCCAGCGCCAGCATCAGCTCCGGCTTCGAACCCGCCTCGATGCCGTAGGTGAACTGCTTCCCCGCAGCCACGATCTCATCCACCACCTCGCGCAGCTGGTTCACCTTGATCGGGAACACCCCGCGGTAATCGCCCGCGTATTTCTCCTCCTTGATCGCCTTGCGGAACGCTTCGTTGATCTGCGTCACGCGGTGGCGCAGCAAATCCTGGAAACGGATCACCATCGGCGCCTTGAGTCCCATCGCAATGGCCTCGTTCGCCACATCCATGATGCGGATCGCGCGGCCGTCAGCCAGCGGCTGCACGTTCACGAAACCGGCGTCATCGACCCCGATGTGACCGGCGCCCCAGCGCTTAAAACCGTAATGCTCTTCAGACTTGGCGGCTGACCAGGAGGAGGCGGATTTGCTTTTCAAATTCGGGAGAGTGGAAGGACTGGGTTAATGGCTTGCTTTCGCAGAGCGGGATTCGGTTTAGTCCGCATTTCTTTTTCAAAATCCAGAACACGCAATGACGAAAATAGCATCCCTCGCCGACACCACCTCCCTCTTTTTCGCCCAAGCCGCGCCCGCACAACAAGGCAACCCGCTCATGAGCCTGCTGCCGATGGTCCTCATCTTCGGCGCCATGTATTTCTTCATGATCGCCCCCCAGCGGAAGAAACAAAAAGAGCTTCAAAAACAGATCGAATCCCTCTCGACCGGCGACGAAGTCCTCACCATCGGCGGCATCTACGGCGAGGTCACCAACAAGAAGGATGACCGCTTCGTCATCCGCATCGCCGACGGCGTGAAAATCGAGGTCGCCAAATCCGCCGTCAGCACCGTCATCCGCAAAAACGGCGACGAGAAAAAGTAACCCGTCCGTCACACTTGCCACCTGCGCGGACGGCGGGCTGCATCAGCGGCCCCGTCCGCGTTTCGCGTTTCACCCCCGCGCGATCACTCCCTTTAACCCAAAACCACCATGTTCAAACGCAACCTCTGGAAACTGACCCTCAGCCTCGCCATCGTGCTCTGGGCCGCCTTCCAGCTCATCCCGATCCAGGACCAGGACTTCCCCACCTTCATCAAGGCCGAAGCCTCCGCCAAGAAGACCGAGTTCAACGCCCTCCTCAACGAAGCCGCCGCGCGCAAAGAGTCCGGCCAGTCCCTCAGCGTCTTCGTCGCCCTGAAGCAAATCGCCACCGAGCGTAACCTCGATCTCGCCAAAGACCATTTCCCCCACCTCGACCTCGGCGACATCAAGAACCCCGAACGCCGCAACAAAGTCCTCCTCGATCACCTCCTCAAAGAGTCCAAGTCCAAGCTCCAGCTCGGCCTCGACCTCAAGGGCGGCGTCGCCTTCACCCTCGAAGTCGATGACAAGGCCTTCGGCGATCTCCCCACCGACGTCCGCGAGGAAAAACTCAAGCACGCCCTCTCCATCATCAGCGACCGTGTCAACGGTCTCGGCGTCGCCGAACCCGTCGTCCGCGCCATCGGTGACAACCGCATCGAGGTTCAGCTCCCCGGCGTAAACACCAAGGACAACCCCGAGGTCCTCGAAAGCGTCAAGAAACCCGCCCGCCTCGACTTCCGTATCGTCCTTCAGGGTACGAGCGGCATGGCCCAGCCACCGTCTCCCGCTTCCGTTCCTCCTGGCTATGAAGTCCTCTCGACCGAGAACGAGGACCACGTCTCCGGCCAGCTCAACACCTCCTACTACATCGTTAAACGCGTCCCCGAAATGAGCGGCCAGGGTGTCGAAGACGCCATCGCCCGCGTCGACGAATTCGGCCGCTACCAGATCCACCTCAACTTCAACGACGCCGGCAAAAAACAATTCGCCGACGTCACCACCGCCAATGTCGGCCGCCAGCTCGCCATCGTCCTCGACGGCAAACTCTCCTCCGCGCCCAACATCAACGAGCCCATCACCGGCGGCAGCGCCCAGATCTCCGGCAACTTCACCCAGCGCGAAGCCATCGACCTCGCCAACGTCCTCAACAACCCGCTCGACGTTCCTCTCGTCGTCAAAGAGCAGTACGAAATCGGCGCCACCCTCGCGACCGACGCCATCGCCAGCGGCCGCCTCGCCTTCATCGTCAGCACCTGCCTCACGATCGGCTTCATCCTGGTCTTCTACACCGTCGGCGGTCTCATCGCCGCGGTCGGCATGGGTATCAACGTCATCGTCACCCTCGCCGTCATGTCCAGTTTCGGAGCCACGCTCTCGATGCCCGGCATCGCCGGTATCGTGCTGACCCTCGCGATGTCGGTCGACTCCAACATCCTCATCTTCGAGCGCATGAAGGAAGAGCTGAAACTCGGCAAATCCCTCGCCAGCTCCCTCGAGGCCGGCTTCGACAAAGCTTGGTCCGCGATTATCGACTCCAACGTCACCACGCTGATGGTCGCCGCCATCATGATCGCCCTCGGCACCGGCCCGGTGAAGGGCTTCGGCATCACCCTCGCGATCGGTATCTTCACCACGATGTTCTCCGCCGTGGTCGTCACCAAGCTCATCATGGAGTTCCTGATCCTCCCCGGCACGATCAAGAAGCTCCCGATGTTCTCGATCCTCCAAAACACGAACATCGACTTCCTCAAACACGCCAAACCCGCCTTCATCGTCTCCTGGGTCATCGTCCTCGCGAGCGTCGGCTTCGTCGCCTACAAGGGTAAGGCCGTTTACGGCATCGACTTCGTCGGCGGCGACACCGTCACCCTCTCCTACGCACAGCGCCTCGATGTCGGCGAACTCCGCAAAGCCGCCACCGCCGCCGGCTTCGAAGACGCCACTTTCTTCTACCAGAAACAAATCGGCAGCGACCTAGAAGTCCTCAAGGCCACCACCCGCTTCGACGAAGGCGAACCGCTCGTCTCCAAACTCCAGCAGACCTTCCCGCAGGCCAAACTCGTCTCCCTCGGCGAAACCCGCATCGGCCCTTCCGTCGGCGCCGAGATCCAGGCTAACGCCTTCTGGTCCATCTTTTGGTCTCTCGTCCTCATCCTCATCTACGTGGCCTTCCGCTTCGAGATCGGCTACGGCATCGGTGCCGTTGTCTCCACCCTTCACGACTTGCTGATCACCATCGGCCTCTTCGTCGTTTTCGGCCGCGAGTTCAACGCCTCCATGGTCGCCGCGATCCTCCTCATCGCCGGTTACTCGATCAACGACACCATCGTCGTCTTCGACCGCATCCGCGAAGAACTCCGCCTCAACCCGTCGACCAATCTGCGCGAACTGATCAACCGCTCCCTCAACCTCACGCTCTCGCGTACGGTGATCACCGGCGGCACCACCCTCCTCACCGCGCTCACGCTGATCTTCGTCACCTCCGGCGAGGTCAACGACATAGCCTTCACGCTCCTCATCGGTGTCGTCACCGGCACCTTCTCGTCGCTCTTCATCGCCTGCCCCGTGTTCTACTGGTGGCATAAAGGCGACCGTAAGCACGTCGAGCAGCATCAGGACGTGAAACCCACCTACGAGTGGACCGGCTCCAGCAAGGCCTCCGAGTAATTCCGTCGCCACGAGCGCCAGCGAGTGGATTCCCGTCCACTCGCTGCTCTCGCGTCCGACGGCGCCTCGTAAGCAAACCATGCGCTGGACTCACACACCATTCCCAGCCGATCAGATCGAAACACTGAGCCGCAAGGCAGGCGTCAGCACCGTCCTTGCCGAATTGCTCAGCCGCAGCGGCATCACCTGCCCCGACGCCGCCACCAAGTTTCTCCACCCCGGCCTGAGCGAACTTCACGACCCCTTCCTCCTCCACAACATCGAGGCCGGGGCCGCCCGCCTGCGCGCCGCCATCGCGGGCCGCGAAGAGATCGTCGTCCTCGGCGATTACGACGTCGATGGCGTCAGCAGCACCGCCCTCCTCGTCAGCATCCTCCGCCGCTTCGGCCTGCACCCGCGTTTCGTCGTCCCTCGCCGCATGGAAGACGGCTACGGCCTTTCCCGCAGCGCCATCGACCGCGCCCTCGAAGCCGGAAAACCCCGCCTCTTCATCGCCCTCGACTGCGGCACCAACTCGCATGAGGAAGTCGAATACCTCCTCGACCAGGGCATCGACGTCCTCGTCGTCGATCACCACCGCTCCAAGGAAAAAACCCTCGAGCGCGGCATCCTGATCAACCCCCACGTCTACAACACCGCCGACGACGCCCCCTGGCGGAATCTCTGCACCGTCGGCCTCGTCTTCAAACTCGTCCACGGTCTCCTCAAGCAGCTCCGCAACGAGAACAACCCCGTCGCCCACCGCATCAAACTCCGCGACTACCTCGACCTAGTCGCTCTCGGCACCGTCGCCGACCTCGTCCCCCTCCACGGCGAAAATCGCATCCTCGCCAAGCAGGGCCTCAAAATTCTCCAGTCCACCCAGCGCCCCGGCCTCCGCGCGCTGATGCAGATCGCCGGTGTGAAGACCGATCACGACATCATGCCGGTCGACATCTCCTTCCGCCTCGGCCCCCGCATCAACGCCTCCGGCCGCCTCGCCGACGCCGCCCTCTCCGTCGAGCTCATGCTCTCCGACGACGAGCGCTTCTGCGACGAAACCGCCCAGCAGCTCGACGCCTTCAACCGCGAGCGCCAGGACATCGAACGTCTCATCACCGAGGAAGCCGAGAAGATCATCGAAACTCAGTTCGCCGACTGGCCCGGCATCGTTCTCTACGGCGACAACTGGCATCCCGGCGTCGTCGGCATCGTCGCCGGCCGCGTCACCCGCAAGTACAACCGCCCCTGCGTCGTCCTCGGCAACGAAGGCGAACTCGCCAAAGGCTCCGGCCGCAGCATCGACGGTATCAACCTCGTGGATGCCCTCGGCACCTGCTCCGACCACCTTCGCAGTTGGGGCGGCCACCCGATGGCCGTCGGCATCTCCCTCGAAAAAACCCGCCTCGATACCTTCCGCACCTTCTTCGCCGACGCCGTCCGCAAACAGGCCGGCAACGACCTCCACGAACGCCGCCTCGACCTCGCCGCCTGGCTCACACCCGACCAAGTCCGCGAGAGCCTCATGGACGAAATCTGCTCGCTCCACCCCTTCGGCCAGGGAAATCCCGAACCCGTCTTCGGTATCCGCGGCGTGGTGCTCCGTCAGCGTCCCGACGTCTTCAAGGGCCAGCATTTCCGTTTCAACTTCGACGATCCCCGCGGCCGCCGCCTCTTCGGCGTCGCCTGGAAAATGGCCGACCGCATCCCGCCCGTCGGCCAGCCCCTCGATTTCGCCGTCGAGCTCACTTGGAATTTCTTCAACGACCGCAAACTCCTCCAGCTCGAGCTCATCGACTGGCGCCCCGCGCAGTCGTAAAGTTGTAGGCGGGGGTGCCCCCACCCCGCGTGATCGATCTCCGGCTACACTGAGCGACATTCACCTTTTCAAGGTTGCCGCTCCCGCACGCGAACCGCACGTTGCGCCCCCTGTCTGTCGTCCTTCGCCGTGCGTCTCCCGCTCTCCATCCACCGCTGGCTCCATCGGAGAAATCTCTCCCGCAAAAAAATGCGCGGCGGCTTCCTGCATTCAAAACTCGGCGACCGCATCCTCGACAAATCCCTCTGGCGCGCCACCCCCGAGTCCATCGCCCGTGCCTGGCTCATCGGCATCCCGATTACGATGATCCCTTTCCTGCCCGGCCAGTCGATCATCGCCGGCGTCCTCGGCATCACCTTCCGCGCCAACCTCCTCGTCTGCATTTCACTCCAATACGCCTCCAATCCAGGTACCGCCTTCATCCAGCTTCCGATCTGCTATTTTGTCGGCCGCCTCATCCAGGGGAATTTTCCTTCCGACGTCTGGCACGAAGTCGCCCATCGCGACTGGGAACAGTTCGTCACCAGCCCGTCATTACTCGCCCGCGATCTAATCCCCCTCTTCCTCGGTTCCATTATTCTCGGTGCCGCCGTCGGTGTCGTCGGCTATCTTCTCATCCTGAACTGGGGCCGCCGCCACGCCGAAAAGATCGCCCGCAAAAAAGCCGCCATGGCCAAGTAGCCGCCGCCCGTAGCCGCGCTTTCCGAAGCGTGGCCTCCGCTCCAAACATCAGTTCCGCTTCAATAAAACAAATTCCGATCCAGACTCCGATACTGGATCGCCTCCAGCAGATGCGGCGCCTCGATCCGCTCCGACCCCGCCAGATCCGCGATCGTCAGGGCCACTTTCAAAATCCTGTCATACGCCCGCGCCGACAACGACAGCTGCTCCATCGCCTGCTGCATCAAATCTCCGAGCGTCGAATCGATCATGCAATGCCGCCGGATCTGCGCATGATTCATCCGCGCATTCGCCGTCGCCCGCGATCCGTTTAACCGCCTCAACTGCCGCTCCCGCGCCACACGCACTCGCTCCCGCACCGCTTGCGACGACTCCGCCGCCTGCTCCGTACGCAGCTCGCTGATCGAGAGCGCCGGTGCCTCGATATGAATGTCGATCCGATCCAGCAACGGACCGCTGATCCGCGACCGATACCGCTGAATCTGCGCCGGATTGCACCGGCACTCATGCTTCGGATCTCCAAGATATCCGCACTCGCACGGGTTCATAGCCGCAACGAGCATGAAGCAACACGGCAGCGTCACCTTCCCAGCACTCCGCGAAATCGTCACGCTCCCGTCCTCCAGCGGCTGCCGCATCACCTCCAGCGCCGACCGCTTGAACTCTGGCAACTCGTCCAAAAACAACACGCCATGATGCGCCAGTGAAATTTCCCCCGGCCCCGGAATCGTCCCGCCACCCAGCAGTCCCACATCTGAAATCGTATGATGCGGCGACCTCACCGGCCGTTTCCCAAACTGCGCCGGTCCGCTGAGCGTCTGCCCCGCCGCCGAGTGAATGCTCAACACCTCCAGCGACTCATCCAGCGTCGGCGCCGGCATGATCGTCGGAATCCGTTTCGCGATCATCGATTTCCCCGACCCCGGCGGTCCGATGATCAGCAAATTGTGAAACCCACTCACCGCCACCTCGACCGCGCGCCGCAACGCATGCTGCCCCTTGATTTCCGAAAAATCCCCCACGTGTTCATCCGCCTGATTCTCGCTCGTGATCCGCGCCGCGATTTCACGCGGTAACGTCCGCTCCCCATTCAAAAACCGAAACGCCTGATCCAGCGAACTCACCGCATACACCTCCACACCTTCGACCAGCGCCGCCTCCTTCGCCGAAGCCGGTGGTAACAAAACGCCCTTCTTCCCGAGCTGTTTTGCCAGCCGCGCCATCGCCAGCGCCCCTCGCACCGGCCTCGTCGCCCCCGACAGCCCGAGCTCTCCCGCGATCAAATAGTCGCTCAACTTGTCCGCCTTCAACTGTCCCAGCGCCGTTAAAATCCCCAGCGCGATCGGCAGATCGTAAATCGGCCCCTCCTTTCGCAGATCGCCCGGCGCGAGATTGATCGTCGTCCGCGCGTGCGGCTTCCGAAACCCGCTGTTCCCGAGCGCCGACAGCACGCGGTCACTCGATTCTTTCACCGCCGTATCGGGCAGCCCGACCAGCACCAACTTAAAATCCCCGTTCTCCCCGGAGTTCACTTCGACATAAACGAGCTCGGCATCGATGCCTTGAAGCGCAGCAGAAAAAAGCGTGGCCAGCATGGGGTAATGGGACCGTTCGCCGTCCCAACCGCCATGATCGAGGGCGAACTGCCCGCGTTGATGCCAGCGCTCTTTCAGCGCGTAAAGCCAAACATGGAGAGCGGGTAATCCTACCCGCTTCCGATCACCGCGCTCAAAAAAACATCGCCTCGCTCAACGCCGCCTCGGCGCTCAGCAAACTCACCGCCGCGGGCAGCGTCACTTTGCCCGAGCCCAGCTCCGCCTCGAAATGCGCGTTCCCCTGCACGAGATCGCCGCGCCAGTCGAAACGCTTCTTGTCCGCGTACTCGAAATGCATCTCGAAGCTCCGCGGCTTGCAGTCCAGCGCCGCACTCGCAAACACCACGTCCTTGCCCGCTCCGCACGCCAGCAGCCGCTCCTTCGTCCACGCGAGTAACACGCGCCCTTCCGCGCCGAGTTCCGCGCCGTATCCAACGCTCACCGACCTCAGATTCTTCGCCAGCGTCTCCGCCGAATAACCGCTCAAGAACTGCCCGATGGTCTGCCGGATCGGCAGCAACCGCGCATAAACGAGATCGCGCACCGCCTCCGGCTTCGGCCACGGGAAAGTCGCCGCCGCCGCCTCGACCAAAGCCGTGTCGAACATCACGCGCTTCGAGCGCCCGAGCAGGTACTGATAATCGTTCAACCGACCGCTCGAAGAAAACCGGTGCGCCCAATAATAAAGCGGCAGATCCGTGCTCAGGCACACCGACACCTGATTCTCCAAAAACGCCCGCGCCGACTGCGGATAGCTCAGCATCACAAACTCGCAGCAACGCGTGTCGCCCTTCGATTTACCGAGGTGACACTCGCCATAAATCTTCGCACGCATCTCCGTCGTCTTGTTGTCGAGCGGCAGCGGACACAGCACCACTACACGACACGGATAACGCTTCGAAAACCGCACCGCCGTCTGAAACTGCTCCAGCGCATCCGCCGGCGTCGTCTCGAATCCCAGGTGCAAAACAAAATTCACCTGCGTCGCCTTGCCCGACTCCGCCTCCGGCGCCGGCCCGCCCTTCGACGCCGTATCGCGCCACATTTTATCGAGGCTCTTCGTGATCGATCCGACCGGCACTTCGATACCGGGCAGCGCATTAAAAACAGCAGGCATGACTTTAGAAAAATTTCAGATCCCAAACTCCAAATCCCACAGAACTCTCATAAATCAAAATCTCGAAAGATCAGTCTTTGGAGTTCTCCGGGGCTTCCTCTTTGGCGTTTGGACTTTTGGCGTTTGCGATTTCGCGCGGCGAGGCCGCGCGCCGTTACGGTTGTCTCCACGTATGCTTGCTCGCCGCGAGCAACGCATCGGCGTTCGCCGGTCCCCACGAGCCGACCGGATAGCTGTCCATGCCTTCGCGGCCAGCCGCCGCCCAAGCTTCGAGCACCGGCGTGTAGAGTTTCCACGAGGTCTCCGCTTCGTCGCCGCGGATGAAGAGCGTGCCGTCGCCGACCATCGCATCGAGCACCAGACGCTCGTAAGCTTCCGGCGTATTCGATCCGTACGTCGTGCTGTAGCGGAAATTCATCTTCACCGGCTGCGTGCGCGTCTCTAGTCCGGGCACCTTGCCGTTGAGGATCATGCTCAGGCCTTCGTCCGGCTGGATCTGAAACGCCAGCGTGTTGGGCGCCAGATTGAAGCGGTCGCTCTCCGCAAACAGCGTGCCCGGAGGGCGCTTGAACTGCACCGCGATCTCCGTCACGCGACGCGCCATGCGCTTGCCCGAGCGCAGATAAAACGGCACCCCCTGCCAGCGCCAGTTGTTGATCGAGAGGCGGATCCCCGCGTACGTCTCCGTCGCCGACTGCGGATTGATGCCTTCTTCCTGAAGATAACCTTTCGACTGCTTCCCGCCCATCATCCCTTCGGAGTACTGCGCGCGCGCCACATCGCCACCCGCGCCAAGACGCAGCGGCTGGATCGCCTTCAACACTTTCACTTTTTCGTCGCGCACCGCTTCGGCATCGAGCGACACCGGCGGCTCCATCGCCGTCAACGCGAGCAGCTGCATCGTGTGATTCTGAATCATGTCACGCAGCGCGCCGCTCTGCTCATAATAACCACCGCGCGTGCCGACGCCGACTTCCTCGGCGACCGTGATCTGCACGTGATCGATAAAATTCCGGTTCCACAGCGGCTCGAAAATCGAGTTCGCAAAACGCTGCACCAACAAATCCTGCACCGTCTCTTTGCCGAGATAGTGATCGATCCGATAAACCTGATGCTCCTCGAGCACCGAACGGATCGTCTTATTCAACTCCTGCGCCGACTTCAGGTCTTTGCCGAATGGCTTTTCGATAATCACCTTCGAGTGATGCGGCTGCCCGAGATACTTCGAGGCCAGCCCGCTCGCGCCGAGATTCTGCAGAATCGGCGCAAACACCGAAGGCGGCGTTGAAATATAAAACAGTGTCTGCACCTCGCGCCCGATCTTCTTCTCGATCGCCGCGATATGCTGCGCCAGCCGGTCAAACGCCGCGCGCTCATCATAACCGCCCGCCACGTAGCTCGTGTTCGCCGCCACCCGGCCCCAGACCTCGGCGTTCAATTCGCGACGGGAAAACTCCTTGATCGCATCCGTCGCCAGCGTGCGAAACTCCTCGTCCGGAATCGCTTTGCGGCCATAGCCCACCAAAAAGAAATCCGCCGGCAGCAGATTGTCATAGCTGAGGTTAAACACCGCCGGGATCAGTTTGCGGGCGGTCAAATCGCCCGAAGCGCCGAAGATAACGACGACCGTAGGCGGTGCGCCGCGATGTTTACTGAGTCCCTGAAGAAACGGATGACGTTGGTTTTCGGCCATGACGGAGGCGAATTTGTCGGCACGCCCCCCCGGAGACGCAAGCGGTTATTCACACTTTGCCCGTGTGCTTCCCGCATAGTTTTTGGGCGAATAATTAAATTCATTCATGCGCCCATTTTCATGAATCAGATTCGCGCCCTCGACGCGTGCGCCACCTATCGCGTCACCACCGAATCCCCCGCGGCCACAGCGGCACATTCTCGAAATGCCGCGCCACCGGCTCCGCCCGGCCATCCGCCGCCCACTCAACCTCCACCACATCGAACCGCACCGTCCTCGGCCGATGCGCTCCCAGCCCGCGCAAATAAACTCCGCACGCCCGCCGCAACACCCGCTTCTTCCGCGCATCCACCGCGTGGTACCCGCCCACCAACGCCCCCGCCGCTCGCGTCTTCACTTCGACAAACACCAGCACCTCGCCGTCGCGACACACCAGATCGATCTCGTCGCGGCGATCCTTCGGGCTGCGCCAGTTCCTGACCACCAGCCGCCACCCCGGCTTCGCGCACAAAAACGCCTCCGCCGCGCGTTCGCCCGCCGAGCCACGCACCTGATTCTCATCGCGCGGCCCCGTCAGCCGCACCCACCACGCCTTGATCCTCGCCAACATTTTGTCGCGAGCATTCGCCCGCTTCGGAGTCCGCTGCAAGCGGGTTTTCGCTCACCGATTCCGCCCAAACAACAACCGCAGCGAATTCAAGCACACCACCACCGTGCTCCCTTCATGCGCCGCCACGCCCACCGCCAGCGGCACGACACCGATGACCGACGCCCCCGCCATCAGCACCACAACACCCAGCGAGATCGCCAGATTCTGCCGGATCACGCCTTTCGCTCGCTGACTCAACCGCAGCGCCGCTAGAAAATTCTCGATGCGGTCGTGCATCAAAATCACCTCCGCCTGCTCCAGCGCCGCATCGCTACCCCGCGCGCCCATCGCGACCGATACATGCGCCGCCGCCAGACTCGGCGCATCGTTCACCCCATCGCCGACCATCGCGACTTTTCGCCCCTCGACGCGAAAATTCTGAATCGCCTCGACCTTCCCTTCCGGCGTCAGCCCCGCGCGCACTTCATCGAGCCCGATCTCCTTCGCCACAGTCTCCGCCGCCTGCCGCCGATCTCCCGTCAACATCACCGACCTGATGCCCGCGCGTTTCAACTTCGCCAGCACCTCGCGCGACTCCGCCCGGATCTGATCCTTCAACAAAACGCGCCCCACCACATCGCGCCCCACCACCCACACTTCGCTCAACTCCGGCGACGACGCCGGCAACGTCTTCGCCCACGCCGCCAGCGGCCCGCTCTCCAACAACTCCCGCCGCCCCAGCAGCACCTGCGCGCCGCCCACCTGCCCGCGCACACCATGCCCCGTGATCGACTCGAACTGCTCCGCATCCACTTCCTTCACACCGCTCGCCCGCGCATGCCGCACAATCGCCCGCGCCAGCGGATGCTGCGAATTCACCTCGAGCGCAAACGCCAGCTCCAGCACCTCATTCTCACGCCCCGCCGGAAAACTCTCCACCCCCGTCACCGCGAGTTCACCCGTCGTCAGCGTCCCCGTCTTATCGAGCGCCACCAGATCGATCTCCGCCAGCTTCTCGATCGCCGCGCCTCCGCGAAACAACACGCCATGCTTCGCACCCCACGCGATCGCCGCCAGAATCGCCGACGGAATCGACAGCACCAGCGCGCACGGACTCATCACCACCAGCAACGTCATCGCCCGATAAAACGCCGACGTCGTCCCACCTTCATTCGTGAACGCCGGTAATTTCATCCCCAGCCACCAAACCAAAAACATCGCCGCGCAAACACCCAACACGACCAGCGTGTAACCGCCGCCAAACTTATCCGTAAACCGCTCGCTCGGCGCGCGCAGCTTCTGCGCCGTCTGAATCAGCCGGATGATCTTCTGCAGCGTGCTCTCCGACGGCAGCCGCTTCACCTCAAAATCCACCGCGCCCCACAGATTGATAGTCCCGCTGAACACCGGCGCGCCCACATCCTTCTCCACCGGCACCGCCTCGCCCGTCAGCGCCGACTCATCGCTCGCGCTCCGCCCTTTGGATACAGTCCCGTCCGCCGGAAACGCCTCGCCCGGCTTCACGCGCACGCGATCTCCGATCCCGAGTTCATCCACTTTCACGAGCCGCTCGCGCCCGTCCGGCAACGCGAGCGTCGCCGTCTTCGGCGCCGACTTCAGCAACGAGCCCACTTCACGCTGCGTCCGGTCCAGCGCGTAATCCTCCATCGCGCCCGACGCCGAGAATAAAAACAGCAACAGCACCGCCTCGCCCCACGCGCCGATGCACATCGCGCCCACCGCCACTGCCAGCATCAGGAAATGAATATCCACCTTCCGCTCGCGCAGATTCTCCCACGTATCTTTCGCCGCGTCCCAACCGCCCGCGATCAACGCCACGCCATATAACACCCGGCTCAACCACTCCGGCCCCACCGAAAATTTCTCCGCCGCAAATCCCGCCAGCCCAAACCCGCCGCACACGGCCGCCAGCACCGCGAGTTCCTTCCACTCTGACTCCTCGACCTTCTCCGGCTCAGCCAGCTCCGGCCACGCAAACTCCCGCCACTTCCAAAAACTCGGCGCCGTCGCGCAACTCACCTCCGCCAGTTCCGTCGTCTCGCCTTCGCGCTTGAGCACATAACCCGCCGGAATCTTCGCCGTCCGTCCCAGTTGCGACTCCACCGCCGCCAGCGTCTCCGCTAGCCGCACTTCCAAATCCCTCAAATCCACTTCGCCCAGCGTCGCGACCGACACCTTCCGCGCCGCCGGATCTATCCGCACCGCCTCCACACCCGGCTCTTCGCGCAAAAATCTCGCGAGCGTTTCAGCCCAGTTCTCGGTGCTCACAGGTGCGGTGGACATTCCCCCAAAAAATCCCGCCGCCCTGCCCGGCGCAAATCGCAATTGCGCACCGCCTTCGGATGCGTTCCGTGACCCTTCGCGTTTTCATGATCGGCCTCAACGACCACCTCGAAGGACCTCCGCCCCCGCCGCCCTCGCGCGCGCCGGAGCTGGCCGCGAAGATCTTCGCCGAGGGTGGCTGGCTCCAAAATGGCCTCTCCCTCGAACACCGCCCCGAGCAGGAACAAATGGCCCGCGCCGTCGCCGCCGCCATGAAGTCCGACACCCCGCTCCTCTTCGAGGCCGGCACCGGCGTCGGCAAATCTCTCGCGTATCTGCTCCCCGGACTCATCCACGCCGTCGACCAAAGCCGCCAGCTCATCGTCTCCACCCACACCATCGCCCTCCAGGAACAGCTCGAAACCAAGGACCTCCCGCTCTGCCGCCGCGTCTTCTCCTCCACCGAGCACCTCAAAAAATACGCCACCTTCAAGAGCGCCGTACTCGTCGGTAAATCCAACTACCTCTGCACCACCCGCCTCGCGACCGCCCTCCGCGATAAACACGAGCTCTTCGCCACCCCCGAGCACAGCGAACTTCAGCGCATCGCCGTCTGGGCCGAGTCCTCCAAAGACGGCCTCCGCCACGAGCTCTCCCCGCCCGTTTCCCCCGAGGTCTGGGAACTCGTCAACGCCGACTCCTCCGCTTGCGCCCGCAAATACTGCGACTGCGAGAAGTGCTTCTACCAACGCGCCCGCGCCCGCCTCGCCCAGGCCAACGTCATCGTCGTCAACCACTCGCTCCTCTTCGCCCACCTCAACGCCGGTGGTGCCTCCGCCAAAGGCGGCGCCCGCGGCATCCTCTTTCCCGACGATTTCCTCGTCCTCGACGAAGCCCACACCGTCCCCGACGTCGCCACCGATTACTTCGGTCTCCGTCTCTCCAGCTACGGCGTCGAGCGCATGCTGAAGTATCTCTACAATCCCAAAAACAAACGCGGCCTCCTCCAAAAACACGGCGGCCCCGAAGCCCGCCAGCTCGTCTGCGACGCCCTCGAAGCCTCGCATCAGTTCTTCAGTTTCCTCGCCGAGCGTCTCCTCGACAAACAACCGCTCGTCCGCGTCCGCACCGAAGGCATCGCCGAGCCTTGGCTCGACGGTCCGCTTCTCGCCCTCGCCAAAGCCGTCCGCATCGCCGCCGACAAATTCGACGAGGGACGCGAACGCGAAGAGCTCCTCGAACAAACTCAAAAACTCAAAGCCGCCCAGACCTCGCTCCGCCAGTTTCTCACCCTCGCCGACGAAAAATCCGTCTACTGGCTCGAGCGCTCCGGCCGTCGCCAGACAATTGTTACACTCCGCAGCGCCCCGATTGACATCGCCCCCGAACTCCGCGAAGCCCTGCTCAGCCGCGACACCTCCGTCATCTTCACCAGCGCCACACTAGCGATGGGCGGCAGCATCGAGCCCTTTCAACGCCGCATCGGCGCCACCGACGTCCGCGCATCCGTCGTAAAATCGCCCTTCGATTTCGAGCGCCACATGCGCGTCTATGTCGCATCCGACATTCCACTACCCACGCCCCGCGACGCCCGCCTTGCGCTCGACGCCCTCATCGACTACATCGAATTCTGCACCCTTCGCCTAACCGGCGGCTCGCTTGTTCTATTTACAAGCTACCACGACATGCGCCAGGTCGCCGCCGCCCTCGAACCCGTCTTCGCAAAAAACCGCCGCCCGTTCCTCATGCAGGGCGCCGAACTTTCTCGCACCGAGCTCGCCCGCCAGATGCGCGCCGCCGGAAACGCCATTCTCTTCGGCACCGACAGTTTCTGGACCGGCATCGACGTTCCCGGCGATGCGCTCTCCCAAGTCATCGTCACCCGCCTCCCCTTCGAAGTCCCCACCCAACCCATCCTCGAAGCCCGCGCCGAATGGATCACCGCCCGCGGCGGCAGCCCCTTCAGCGAACTCACCCTCCCCGACGCTTTGATCAAATTCCGCCAGGGCATCGGCCGCCTCATCCGCACTCAAACCGACCGCGGCATCATCACCCTCCTCGACAGCCGCCTCCTCGCCAAACCCTACGGTCGCCAGTTCCTGGAGTGTTTACCCCAGCCCCGATTCGAACGCCTCACGAAGGAAAATCGTTCCACGCGATTTATACCTTTTGCTTAGCCCGCCGGGCTGCCTAACTAACCAGCTCAACCCTTTCATGCATCTACGCAGTGCCGCACTTTCCGACATCGGAAAACTTCGCCGTTTCAACGAAGACCGCCTCCTCCGCGACGAGACCCTCCATCTCTACGGCGTGGCCGACGGCGTCGGCGGCCTGCCAGGGGGCGCCGAGGCCGCCCAGTGCGCCATCGAGAGCGTCCACCACGCCGTCCACCACGCCGACGGCGAACCCGATCTCGCGAAGATCACCCTCGATGCCAACAAAACCGTAGCCCAACTCGGCGCCCGCCTGAGCCCCCACTATGGCATCGGCTCCACGCTTACCTACGGCCTCTTCCGCCGCGGCCAACTCCAACTCGCTCACGTTGGCGACTCCCGCTGCTACGTTTCCATCGGCGGCGAATTCGAGTGCCTCACCATGGATCACTCCGTGGAAAACGAAGCCCGCTCCCGCATCGCCCGCGGCGAACTCGTCTGGGTCAGCGAACAACACCGCAACGCCCTCACCCGCTGCATCGGCCAGACCACCCCGCTCCAGGTCGACATCTCCTTCCGCCCCCTCACCAAAGGCGAACGCTACTTCTTCTGCAGCGACGGCGTGACCAAACTCATCCGCGATCCCGAACTCGCCGAGATGCTCTCCGCCAAAGCCGAGCCCGCCAAAATCCTCCGCGACATCGTCGACCTCGCCAACGCCCGCGGTGGCCTCGACAACTCCACCGGCGTCATCGTCTTCGTCGACGACCTCGCCTAAGTTTTCCAAAGCCGCATCGCATGAGCGCCCCGGTCAAACGCTCCGAAACCTTCGCACCGCTCGTCGCCCGCCAGCCAGACAACGAGCTCTTCCGCTTCAGCCTCGCCCAAGCCCTCGTCGCCGAGCACCGCCTCGTCGACGCCGTCGATCACTACAAAATCTGCATCGCCAAAAAACCAGACTGGATGATGGCGCGCATCCTTCTCGGAAAGCTCTATCTCGAACTAGGCCGCAAACCCGAAGCCACGCTTCAGTTCCAAGAAGCGCTGAAGCTCGCTGTCGAACAATCGCACGAAGATCCGGAGCGGGAACTGCGTGAGCTCTTGGCCTCACTGGCGTAAGCAAGTTCGCTCGTCAAAGGCACCGTCCGAAAAAACAAAGCCCGGACATGTCACCATGCCCGGGCTCATTCATGTGCTGGACCCGCGACAAAATCGTCGCTTGCACAAAGGGCGAACGGGGTGATTCGCCCGGGAAAATCACACCATGTATTTACCGGTCTCAGTCCAACGTGCCTCCCAGCGCACGTTGAAACGCGATGACCATGTCATAGGTGCCGGACGCTGCCACATGGAGCGCGCTTTCGGCATATTGGAAATTTCGTAAGAGACCTTCGCGCCTCCAACCGACTTCTCGGACTTCACCTCCGCACCCATTGAAACGACCGCTCCCATCGAAACGATAACCGCAGCCAACAGCGGAATTGAACGGATGGAGTTGAGGGAAGCTTTCGGGGTCATGGGAAAGTGCGGCCAGATTAATTGCCAAATCATTGCATTTGCAAGTTTATTTCAACAAGGAGTCGTTTTCAGCTCATTTATCGTCACAGCCCCTGCAAATTAGGGGTAAATCCCCATAGCAGGAGCGAGACCATCGGGTTCGCTACCATCGCCCTTACCGGTAATTTCCCACGACACCCAAAAGTTGCACAGCCCCGCTCGCCTGCCACGGTCGCTCCTTACTAAGAGCATATCCAACACATGCGCGTCATCCTCACCTCGCACGGCTCAACCGGAGATATTTACCCCGTCATCGCGCTCGCCGTCGCTCTCCAGAAAGCCGGCCACCACGTCCGCTTCGCCACGATGCCGCACTATCAGGCCGACATCGAAGCCGCCGGCATCGAATTCCTCCCCCTCTGCCCCAACTGGGAGCAAGCCGACCTCAGCTACTGGATGGGCCGCCTCCAAAAAATCCGCACGCCCATCTACCAACTCCGCGAAATCTACGTCGGCGCCAAAGCCTACATCCCCGAGATGATCGCCCGCATGGACGCCGCTCTCGCCGACGCCGACCTCCTCGTCTCCTCTTATCTCTTTCCGATGAACAAAAGCATCGCCGACCGCCGCGGCGTGCCCTTCGCCACCTTCGCTTTCGCCCACCACGTCATCCCCTCGCCCGACTACCCGCCCGAAAATCTACCCTCGCCCCGCTGGCTGCCTCAAAAACTCCGCCGCGCCTGGAACCGCTGGCTCTGGAAAACCGCCAATGCCGTCGTCGACCGCGTCATCAACAACACCATCCGCAACCACCTCGATTCCGCCGGCCTACCCAAGGTCCGCAGCTTCTTCTCCGAACCCGCCGACCGCGTCCTCGTCGCCGTATCCGACGAACTCATGCGCCCCCGCGACGCCGAGATCCACGACCGCTTCCGCTTCACCGGCTACTGCCGTTGGCAGTCCCCCGAAGATCCGAAACTCGACGCCGAGCTCCGCGAATTCACCCGGGGCGAACCCGTTCCCGTCCTCACCTTCGGCAGCATGGTCTACGACAACGCCGGCGAATACATGGAGCGCCTCATCCGCGCCTGGCCGCGCGATAAAAAAATCATCGTCCAACGCGGCTGGGCCCAATTTCCCGCCCTCGCCGAAGACGGCCACATCAAAGTCATCGGCAAAGTCTCCCACGACCAGCTCTTCCGCCACGCCTCCGCCGTCATCCACCACGGCGGCGCCGGCACCACCGCCAGCGCCCTTCACGCCGGCAAACCCCAGATCGTCGTCCCCCACATCGGCGACCAAAACTTCTTCGGCAGCGAAGTCGAACGCCTCGGCTGCGGCTTCCGCCTCAAGAAAAACCACTGGCCCGAACAGTTGCACCACGCGCTCAACCGCCTCGCCACCCAGTCAGGCCACGCTCAAAGCGCACTCAAAGTTCAAGCCACTCTCCTCAAGGAAAACGGCCCCGCCCGCGCCATCGAGGAACTGGAACGCTACGAACGCGAATCCCGCGCCGCCCGCGCCCGCACCTCACACGAAAATTTTGTTGGAAAATGAAACGGGAATCTGCACGTTCCCCCGACTCGTTTGCCAGAGTAGCTCAGTGGTAGAGCAGAGGACTCATAAGCCTTTGGTCGCCGGTTCAATCCCGGCCTCTGGCACCACTTTAATAAAAACCCGGACCTTCTCAGGCCCGGGTTTTTAATTTTCCGACATGGAAAGAGCTCTCGGAAACCCGATTACTCTTCCTGCTGCAAACTCGCGACCACCGAGAAATCCTCCAGCGTCGAAGTATCGCCTTTCACCTGCGTGCCCGCCGCGATGTCCTTCAAGATGCGCCGCATGATTTTTCCGCTGCGCGTCTTGGGCAGACTCGCCGCAAACCGCACCTGATCCGGCTTCGCGAGCGACCCGATCTCTTTGCCCACATGCGCGCGCAACGATTCCTTCAAAGTCTCGGTCGCCTCGTGACCGCTCTTAAGCGTCACGAATACAACCAGCGCCTGCCCCTTCAGATCGTCCGGCTTGCCCACCGCCGCCGCTTCCGCGACCGACGGATGCGACACGAGCGCGCTCTCCACCTCGGCCGTGCCGATGCGATGGCCGGAAACGTTGAGCACGTCATCGATGCGCCCGACGATCCAGAAGTACCCGTCCTTGTCCTGACGCGCTCCGTCGCCCGTGAAGTAGATCCCGGGAAACTCGCTGAAATACGCCTGCTTGAAACGAGCATCGTCGCCCCAAAGCGTCCGCAGCATCGAAGGCCACGGTTTGGTGATGATCAGTTTGCCGCCCGAATTGCGCGGCACTTCCTTGCCCTTGTCATCGACGACCTTCGGTACGATTCCGAAAAACGGCAGCGTCGCCGACCCCGGCTTGAGCGGCGTCGCCCCCGGCAGCGGCGTGATCGTGATCGCTCCCGTTTCCGTCTGCCACCACGTATCCACGATCGGGCAGCGCTTTTTGCCGATCATCGTGTGGTACCACATCCACGCCTCGGGATTGATCGGCTCGCCGACCGATCCCAACAAACGCAGTGAATCGAGCCGGTGGCGCAGCACATAATTGTCGCCCCAGCGCATGAACGCCCGGATAGCCGTCGGCGCCGTGTAGAGAATCGTCAGACTGTGACGATCAATCATCCGCCAGAAACGATCCGGCTCCGGCTGGTTCGGCGCGCCTTCATAAATGAACACCGTCGCTCCGTTGCTGAGCAGACCGTAGACGACGTAGCTGTGCCCCGTGATCCAGCCGATGTCGGCCGAGCAGAAATAGCGATCCGTCTCTTTGAGGTCGAAAACGTATTGAGAACTCAACTTCGCGCCGAGCAGATAGCCCGCGCTCGTGTGAAGCACACCCTTCGGCTTCCCCGTGCTGCCGCTCGTGTAGAGAATGAACAGCGGATTCTCCGAATCGAACGCCTTCGCCTTGTGCTGATTCGGCGCGCCCTCCCACGCATCATGCCACCAGACATCGCGCCCATCCTTCATATTGATGGGGTTCGCCGTACGCTTCAGCACGAGCACCGTCTGCACGCTCGGCGTTCCTTCGAGCGCCTTGTCCACATTCGGCTTCAGCTCGATGACTTTGCCACGACGCCAGCCGCCATCGGCCGTGACGACGAGCTTCGCCTTGCAGTCATTGATACGATCTTTGAGCGCTTCGGGGCTGAATCCGCCAAACACCACGGTGTGAATCGCGCCGATACGCGCGCACGCGAGCATCGTGATCATCGCCTCGGGAACCATCGGCATGTAGATCGCCACACGATCGCCAGCGACCAGCCCCATGTTTTCGAAAACATGCGCGAGCCGGCACACGTGCAGATGGAGCTGCTTGTAAGTCATCGTCCGGACATCGCCCGGCTCGCCCTCAAAAATGATCGCCGCCTTGTTCTCGCGCGCGGTGCCAAGATGACGATCCAGGCAATTCTCGGAAACATTCAGTTTTCCACCGACGAACCATTTCGTGTCCGGCATCGCTCCCTTCATCACCGTCTTGAACGGCTTGCGCCACACGAGTTGCTCCTCGGCCTGGCGCTTCCAGAACTTTTCTGGGCTATTGACAGACTCCGCATAGAGCCTTTTGTAAGCCGCCAGACTTCCAAGGTTCGCTTGGCGTTGAAACTCGGCCGAAGGCCTGAAAACCCGACTTTCTCGGGAGACTGAGGTAATCGATTGGTCCGTCACGTGAGTGGCTGATTTATTGGGTTTAGGAGCAGTTAGCTCGTGCAAAAGCGCGGCTCTTATCCTGACCAGAGTTTTGAGCGTCAAGCCCGGGAAGCTTCTGTCCAAATTTCGTCTGTCTATTCATGGAAAATAACTCCAACCCCGCGTCAGGTGCAGCACCCGCTGCGACCGCTCCTCAATCTTCCGCTACCGCACCGGCAGCCCCCGCCGTGCCGGACAACACCATCCGCGTCGAAGGCGTCCTCGACATCGACCTTCAAAAAGGCGGCAACGGCCAGCTCCTCGACCTCTCCAAGTACGGCAAGCGCCGCCCGACCGATGTCTTCGTGCCCAAGGAACTGATACGCCGCTTCAAGCTCCGCCAGGGAAGCCTCGTCTCCGGCACCGCCTATCCCGCCGAGGGCCGCTTCCCGAATCCCAAGATGAAGTTCATCGAGAAGGTCGACGGCCTCGACATCGAGGATCGCCGCCACAAGCTTGATTTCAACGCTCTCACCACCGTCTCCCCAGACAAACACCTCAAGGTCGAGCTGAAGGATGGCCGCCTCACCACACGCGCCGTCGATCTCTTCTGCCCCATCGGCAAAGGCACCCGCGGCCTCATCGTCGCCCCGCCTCGCACCGGCAAAACCACCCTCCTCCGCGACATGGCCCTCGGCGTTCTGGAAAACAATCCCGAGTGCCACGTCATGATCCTCCTCGTCGACGAACGCCCCGAAGAAGTCACCGACTTCAAGCGCAGCGTCCCCGCCGAGATCTGGGCCTCCTCCAACGACGAGCAACTAGAGAGCCACATCCGCATCGCCGACCTCTGCATCGAGCGCGCCAAACGCCTCGTCGAAACCGGCATCCACGTCGTCCTCTTCGTCGACTCCATCACCCGACTCGCCCGCGCGCACAATTCCTCCCGTAACTCCGGCCGCACCGGCTCCGGCGGTCTCGATGTCCGCGCCCTCGAAAAACCCCGCCAGCTCTTCGCCGCCGCACGCAACACCGAGGAAGCCGGCTCCCTCACCATCGTCGCCTCCGTTCTCGTCGAGACCGGCAGCCGCATGGACGACGTCATCTTCCAGGAATTCAAAGGCACCGGTAACATGGAGCTCGTCCTCGATCGCAAATGCGCCGAGATGCGTCTCTGGCCCGCTATCAACATCGCCTCCTCCGGCACGCGTAAGGAAGAACTCCTCATCGACGCGAAGAAACTCGAAGGCATCCACTTCTTCCGCCGCGCTCTCGTCCAGCAGCGCATCGAGGAAGCCACCGAGACCATGATCACCCGCCTCGGCAAGGCGAAGAACAACGAGGAATTCCTCAAACTCATCGCTCGCTGATCGTCATCAGCCTTCTTCAGGACATCGAGTCCATGCCTCGTTTCTTCCGTAATTCCCTCTTGCGCCTCCCTCGCAAACTCTGAACAAATCCCCCCTTCCCGTCTCGCGCATTCACGCGTGACGCACTGACCAGCCGCAGCCCGCACCACACTACATGCACAGTTTCTCCGAGCAATGTCTCGATATGGCCCGCTCCATTCTGGGCCACAACTTAGACTCGATTCAGCCAGACGGTACCATCCTCCCCGCTCCCGGCGAACAACCTCGCCCCGACGAACCCGGCCACATCGCCTACGCCCTCGGTGAATACTACCGCGGCACCGGCGAAACCACCCTCAAGGGTTACGACCTCATCGATCTCGCTGCCCGCTGCATCACGGCGCAGATGTTCACCGAGCCCGCCGCCGAAAACGGCCTCGCCTACGCTTCCCTCGCACTCCTCTGCTTCGGCCCCTCCAAAGAGCGCAACCCCGTCTGGGAACGCCTCGTCGAGGAAACCCGCCAGCGCATCGACAAGCAGCTCCTCCATCGCTCCGACTACGACAACCACTGGCAGGCCTTCAACGTCGCCAAAGCCGTCGCCCGTTTCTCCTTCGGCCTTTCCAAAAAAGACGAAACCTCCCGCCTCATCGAGCGCATGGTCGATCGCATCAACCAGACTAGCTCCTCCGGTTTCTTCGACGACTCCACGGAAGGCTTCGGCGGTAACTTCAATCTCTACGGCGTGATGAACTTCGTGTTCATCCGCTCCGCCCTCCAGCTCCACGCCAACAGCGGCGTCCGCGATCGCAAGCTCCCGACCCTCCGCACCTACGCCGAGAAGTACATCAAGATGATGCCCGATCTCGTCCGCGCCGACGGCCTCGGCTGGGCGTTCGGCCGCGCCGCCGGTGCTTACGGCCAGATGCACTGCATCAGTCTCGTGCTCCAAGGCCTCCGCGACGGCTGGATCGCCGACGATCAGAAACAAAAATACTTCGATCTGCTCCGCCGCCTGTTCGTGTTTTTCTATCACACGTACCTCGATCAGGAGCACGGCTTCCTCGATCTCCGCGACACCGAGCGCACCGCCTACGGTCATCACACGACTCGCATGGCGAACTTCGACGCCGCCCGTTACCTCTGCCAATGGTCCCGCCTCGCGAAGACCGTGCAGATGCCCGCCGGCGCCGCCAAACCCGAGCCTGCCAAGACTGTCGGCCGCTTCGTCATCTTCGACAAATCGAACCGCAAGGAGCAGGGCCTCTTCCTCTACCGCGACGGCGAAAGCGGTCTGCACGCGCAGATCCCGCTCATCAGCTCCGGCCCGACGCTCGTCGCCGATTCGCTGCCGTTCCCGCACTGCCCCGGCGTCTTCGACTGGCCCAACAACGTCTACGCCCCGATCATGCTCCCCGAGCTGACCTTCGGCACCAACGTCACGCTGCCCGCCTTCTACGGCAAAAACTGCGTCACCGGTTTGGGACTACGCAACAGCTTCTATTTCCGCTACGAACAGCCCGACCTCATCAACACCAAGGAAGAGATCGTCAAAGGCCTCGGCAGCGTGAAGGTCCAATGGAATTTCTCCGGCAACAAGATCAGCGCCGAGTTCGCCTACACGGTGAAGCAGCAGGTCACGCTCGATAAATTCCGCTTCATGCTCGCGATCGCCGCGCCGCACTCGAAGTACCGGGTCGGCGGTTCGCTCGCTCTCGGCCAGCAAGGTCACCGCTGCACCGTCCAGAAGGACGACTTCCAAGCCACCTGGCAGGAAACCGAGGTCGTCAGCGAAGATCCGACGTACCGCACCAATTACGGCAAGATCCACTACCTCCAGCACCTCGTGCGCGATCACCCATTGATCATGCGCCCCGGCCAGACGTACCGCCTCGCGGTCAACTTCGAGCCCGACGTCGTGCAAGTTGAAGGTTAATCACTTCACCACATATCGCCGAACCGTTGGAGAAATCCACGGCCAAGACTTCGAAAACCGAGAGGCCCGTCCTCTCGGTTTTTTTCTACTCGCTACTCACTACTCGCTACCCGCTACTTTCCGCCCGCCATGCTCAGCCGCCGCATCATTCCCTGTCTCGACGTCACCAACGGTCGCGTCGTCAAAGGCATCAAGTTCCAAGAACTCCGCGACGCCGGCGATCCCGTCGAATCCGCCAAAGCCTACGACGCCCAAGGCGCCGACGAACTCGTCTTCCTCGACATCACCGCCTCGAGCGACGGCCGCGGAATCATGCACGACGTCGTCGCCCGCACTGCCGAGCAATGCTTCATGCCCCTCACCGTCGGCGGCGGCCTCCGCTCCGTCGACAACATCGAGGCCATGCTCAAGAGCGGCGCCGACAAAGTCTCCCTCAACACCGCCGCGATCAAAAATCCGCAGCTGATCGCCGACGCCTCCCGCCGCTTCGGCAACCAGTGCATCGTCCTCGCGATCGACGCGAAGCGCGAACCCGACGGCAAATCCTGGCGCGTCTATACGCACGGCGGTCGCAACCCCACCGACCTCAACGCCGTCGATTGGGCCAAAAAAGCCGTCTCGCTCGGCGCCGGTGAAATCCTTCTTACCTCGATGGACCGTGACGGCACGAAAGCCGGCTACGACGTCGAACTCACCCGCGCCATCAGCGACGCCGTCGAAGTCCCCGTCATCGCCAGCGGCGGCGCCGGTGAAATGGATCACTTCGCCGACGTCCTCGAACGCGGCCGCGCCAGCGCCGTCCTTGCCGCCAGCCTCTTCCACTTCGGCACCTTCACCGTCCCGCAGGTGAAAGACTACCTCGCCGCCCGCAACATCACCGTCCGCCGCTAAGCCGCGCGTTAAGCGCCCGCTTTCGTCGCGCCCGCCCCGCCCGGCGACCCCACCAGCACACTCAACTGCTCCTGCACCTGGATAAAAAACTCCGGGCTCAGCTCGCCCACGGGCACTTCGAACAACTGCTTCGTCTTCGCGTGCTCGAAGACATTCTTGGCCCCATCCGCCGTCCGCCCCTTCGGCTTCAGCACACGTTTCCGCTCCAGCATGAGCGTGAGGAACTGCACCAGCCGCGTGTTCTCCGGCGTCACTTCCGTTGCCGGGTCCGCCAGATTCAAGAACAGCGCCTCCGCCGTCAGCTTCATGTCCCGCTCCGCATTCTCGCCCGCCTTGCGCGGCTTGTACGCCCGCACCCACGTGCACACGCGCACGCCATCCGCCTCGAACTTCACGCGCTCCGCCTCCAGCACGTCATAGCGCATCACCTCGCCGGTTTTCCCACGAATCAGAAAACTGGCGACACGCTGCCCTTCGACAAACGGCTGCTGGGTGACGAAACACACGTTGGCTTGCGGCTGTAGCGACAGATCCATTCGCCCACTTGTTTACTTGTAGCCGCCGCCGACGCTAGCCAATTTCCCGTCCGCCCGCCCCATGACAGGACGCATCATCGCCATTGGCGACATCCACGGCTGCCACGCCGAATTTGCCGAACTCCTCCAGCGCCTCGAACTCACCAAGGACGACCGCCTCATCCTCGTCGGCGACCTCGTCAACCGCGGACCCGACTCCTGCAAAGTCATCGACCTCGCCCGCGAACACCGCGCCCTCTCCCTCCTCGGCAACCACGAGCTCCGCCTCCTCAATTACCGCAAAAGCAACGACACTGCCTTTCTCAAGGAGTCCGACGAAGACACCTACCGCAAACTGCGCCCCGAGGACTGGACCTACCTCGAGCAGATGCCGCTCACGCACTACGTCGAAGAGCTCAACACCGTCTTCGTCCACGGCGGCTTCCTCCCCAACGAGCCCTGGCAAAAACAACCCGCCTCCGTCGTCACCCGTATCCAAGTGATCGATGCCGAAGGCCGCCCCCGCAAACGCGCCGACGAGCCCGACGCCCCGCCTTGGGCCGATCTCTGGAACGGCCCGCCCTTTGTCGTCTACGGCCACACACCGCGCCCCGAGCCATATAAACTCAAATGGTCCGTCGGCATCGACACCGCTTGCGCCATGGGCGGGCATCTCACCGCCTACGTTCTCCCGGAGAAACGCTTCGTGCAGGTCAAAGCCCGCCGGAAATACTATCCCTGACAATCAGTAACCGCGCTCTCCCGTAGCCGCGCTGTCCGCAGCGTGGCCTTCGCGCCCAATAAAAAACCCGGAGCCGCTCACGCGCACTCCGGGTTTTGTTTTCAAATCTTCGCTCTAACGAAGCTCAGTACTTCACCGAGCAACCATACGGCTCGCTCGTCGCCTTCGCCACCGGCTGCCCCGCCTTCACCGAAGCCAGCGCCGCCGTCACATAGTTCGTCGCCTTGCTAATGTCCTCAGTCTTGGTCGAACGAATGCTGTCGATCGCGCCGTTGTACACCAGCGTGCCATCACCAGTGATCACATACATGTGCGGCGTTGTCTTCGCACCGTAGAGCTTGCCCACCGTGCCGTCGCTATCGCGGAAATACGCCGCCGGTGCCGCACCCGTTTTCGACGACCAGGCCGAGACCTTGGTCGGATCGAAATCGCCCTGCGCGCCTGCCTTGCCCGAGTTGATCGACAGCCACACCACACCATCCGCCGCCGCCGCTTTCTGAAGCGCAGGGATGTTTCCGCTGCTCTCGTAATGTTTCACCACAAACGGACACTCCGGATTCACCCACTCCAGCACCACGGTCTTCCCGCGATAGTCCGAGAGCTTGTGCGTCTTGCCGTTCACATCGGTGAGCGAAAAATCAGGCGCAGCCTGGCCAACTTCAGCCGAGGCAAACGCGCTGGTCACAGTCAAAGCGGCCAGCACGGCCGCGGCAGAGAACGATTTCAGGATGTTTTTCATAGGGATCTAAAGAAGGGTTGCAGGCTAGTCATACGCCCGCGATCTGCCAGCACCCGCATGAAAATTTCGCCGCCGCCGCGCACGGCCCGTCAGAAATCCCATTGCTGCGCACCCACCCCGCCGCCTAACTCCTCCCCGTGATCGGCTGGCTCGCTGACCTCTTCCGCCTCGCCTGGGGCCTCCTCTACTGGAACTCCGCCAAAACCCGCTTCCGCCTGCGCGCAGGTCGCGGCCGCTGCCCCTGCCAGAGCCCGAGCGACTCCGGCCGCGCCATGGAAACGACCTGCGAGGCGTCGCTCACCTGGCACCGTCAAGAACGCTTCCAGCGCCTCTGTCCCCTCCTCCAACGCAACGCCGCCGGCCAACTCCGCTGCTCCGTCAATACCGCCGACGTCCGCCCTTTCTGGTCCCGCGCCTTCTTCCTCTACGGCGGCACCCTCGCCGCGCTCTACCTCACCACCACCCTCGGCTACTTCACCCTCCAGCGAGCCATCGGCATCCCTGTCAGCTACGTCACCGTCGCCTACCCGCCCCACTGGCCCCGCATCGACCTCGCACGCAGCCAATACTTCGCGCAACGCGCCGACCGCGCCCTCGCCGCCGGCCAGATCGGCGACGCCGAAAAATCCCTCTCCCTCGCCCACGCCCTCGATCCCTCCAACTACGCGGCCGCCCTCAAACTCGCCCTCCTCTACCAACACGCCCAGCCCGCCCTCTCCGATCAACTCTACGCCCGCCTCCTCCACGAGCACCCCGTCCAACGCCCCGCCACCGCCACCGCCTGGTTCCAGGCCCTCCTCCTCCGCGCCGACTACCCCACCATCATCCCCCTCGCCACCACCGCGCTCGCCGAAGACCCCTCCCACGAGTCCGCTTGGCTCAACGCCCTCCTTTTCGCCCTCCGCCACGCCCCCGCCGACAAAATCGAAAAACTCGCCAACACCTCCGATCTCCCCGCATCCGCCCGCGCCATCCTCGCCCTCGAATTCACCACCCGCACCCGCCCACCCGCCGACGCCCGCCTCGTCCTCCTCGCCGCCTCCATCCCGTCTCCATACTTCGACTACTACCGCCTCTCCCGCCTCATCGAACTCGGCTTCGCCTCCGACGCCCGTTCCCTCCTACGCAACACCCCCAGCCTCACCCCTCGCGACCGCGCCGCCCTCTCCCTCGCAGCCACCGCCGCCCTCGGCTGGCAGAGCATCCTCGACGGCGAGATCGACCGCCTCCTCGCCACTCCGCCCTCCCCGGCCGTCTGCGAAATCCTCGCCGTACACCTCATCCAGCACCCCAGCCGCGACCGCCTCGCCCGCGTCTTCGCCGCCCTCGCGAAAAATCCACTCCCCACGACCGACGCCGGCTACGCTGCCGCCATGGCCCTCCTCGCCGCCGCCGGCGTGAACCAAGAGCCCGCCCTCTTCAAAACCGCCGCCGACTCCGTCCAAAAAATCTCCTCCGGCCGCGCCCGCACCCTCGCCCTCATCGAGTCTTTCTTCCTCCACCCGCCCCGCGACGCCCGCATCGAGACCATCCTACCCGCCCTCCAGCCGTTGTCCGCGGAACTCAACTACGCCCTCCTCGCCCGCTACGACCGCACCCCCGCGCCCCAACCCGCGCCGAAAAAATGACGCGCCCCTTCTCCGCGCTCCCCGTCACCGCGCGCCTCTGCGCCCTCCTCCTCGCCGCGCTCCTCGGCGTCTGGAGCTTCCACCTCTGGCCCCAGTGGCTTCACAACCCCGACCTCTCCCACGGCCTCTTCACCCCGCTCATCTTCCTCGTCCTCCTCCACGAATCCCGCACCCGCGGCACCGCCCGCTGGCTCCCCGCTCACCCCGCCGCCACCGCCGCGCTCGTCATCGCCCTCCTCGCCGGCCTCGGCCTCCTCGCCCTCTCCGGCATCTACGCCGCCGCCGTCGGCTGGAGCCACGCCCTCGTCAACTTCCTCGCCGCCGCCGCCCTCTGCGCCCTCCTCTCTTCCGCGTGGCTCGCGGCGGCCGACACACGCATCCGCATCCTCCCCTTCAACTGGCCCACCGCCACCGCCATCGCCCTCTGGCTCCTCAGCGCCCCGATCCCGCCCGGCACCTACACCCGCCTCACTCAAAGCCTCCAGCTCTGGGTCACCGACGTCGTCCTCTCCGCCCTCCACACCCTCGGCATCCCCGCCATCCAAAACGGTAACATCATCGAGCTCGCCACCGTTTCCGTAGGCGTCGAGGAAGCCTGCAGCGGCGTCCGCAGCCTCCTCTCCTGCATCTTCGCCGGCCTCTTCTTCTCCGCCGCCCTCGTCCGCTCCACCGGCCACCGCATCACCCTCATCGTCCTCGCGCCACTCCTCGCGCTCGCGATGAACATCGCCCGATCCCTCACGCTCACCCTCCTCGCCAACGCCGGTATCGACATTTCGGGCACTTGGCACGACGCCACCGGCTTCGCCGTCCTCGCCCTCACCGCCGCCCTCCTCGCCACCCTCGCCCTCTTCCTCGAAAAAACCTCCCGCCGTCCCTCGCACACCCTTTCACCACTGCCCCCCACTCCCTCCGACTTTCACCCTTCACCCTTCACCCTTCGCTCTTCACTTCCCCTCCTCACCTCCGGCCTCCTCGCCGCCGCCGCACTCGCTCTCTTCTTCATCCTCAACACCCGCCCCTCCACCCGCCCGTCTTCCACGCCCCCCGATCTCGCGGCACTTCTCCCTGCCTCCGCCCCCGGCTGGCAGACCGTCACCAGCGACGACCTCTACCGCTTCTCCGCCCAACTCCAGACCTCCCAACTGTTCCAACGCAGCTACGCCCGCGATACCTCCGACGGCCCGCTCCAGCTCACCGTCTACCTCGCCTACTGGCCCGCCGGACAATCCACCGTCAGCCTCGTCGCCTCGCACACCCCCGACGCCTGCTGGCCCGGCGCCGGCTGGCAACCCGATCCCTCCGCCAGCTCCCGCGAAACCATCTTCCTCGCCAACCGGCCGCTCCCGCCCGCCGAGCACCGTTTTTTCACCAGCGACGGCTACCCGCAGCACGTCTGGTATTGGCATCTCCATGACGGCCGCGTCATCCACCACGACGGCCTCGGCTCCCCGCTCAAACTCCTCCGCCTCGCCCTTGCTTACGGCTTCCGCCACGACGGCGACCAACTCTTCATCCGCATCTCCAGCAACCAGCCCTGGGAAAAAATCGCCGCCACCCCGCTCCTCGCCGACATCCTGAAAAACCTCGCCCCCCTCGGTCTGTGAGACCGACGCCGGCTGTCCGATTTCACCTTTCACTATTCACCCCTTACTCTTCCCATGCTTTTCCAACTCACTGCCCGCGAAAAACGCGCCCTCGCCATCATCGCCCTCCTCCTCGCCCTCGGTCTTCTCGGCCGCTGGCTCCTCTGATTTCCCCGCCGCTTTAAGATTTGCCGCCCCCCGCGCAACCCCGTCGCATCCCAGCCCCGCATGAGCCCCGCCCACGAGCCCGTTCCCTCGGCCACGCCCCTTTCCCGCCCCGTCCTCTGGACCGGCTGGGCCGCCGCCGCCTGCTTCGCCCTCGCCTCCGCGTATTTTGGCGCCAACTACTTCGCGACCCGCGCCCAGCTCTCGCTCGTCACCCAAGACGCCGACTTCGCCCGCACCGAGGCCCAGGCCCTCACCCAACGCCTCGAAGCCGAGCGCATCCTCCACGCCGCCTACCAGGCGCAGCTCCAAAAATCCGCCGACCTCTCCCAGCTCAAACTCATCCCCCTCGCTTCTTCCGACGCCCCGTCCCAGCCACTCGCCCTCATCGCTTGGAACCCCCTCTCCCAAGAAGGTCTCCTCCTCTCCGAAAACCTCTCCCCCCTCCCCTCCGGCCAGTTCTACCGCGTCTGGCTCACCACTCCCGCGCAAAATTCCCTCGTCACCGCCGCCGCCTTCACGCCCGACGCCTCCGGCTCCGCCCGCGCCCTCATCCGCACCGCCGAGCCCGTCGCCAACGCCCTCGCCCTCACGCTCACGCGCGAGACCAGCGACACCTCCCCCGCCCCCGAAGGCCCCGTCCTCGCCACCGCCAAACTCTGATGTAGAGCCGCGCCTCTGGTGCGCCGCTCATTGAACGTTAAAAGTTAAACGTTGAGCGTTGAACGTTGCGCCCCCTGCCAAGCCTGCGTCTGCCCAACTACCAATTACCAACTACAAACTACCGCAGCCCCTCCGTCACTGGTCATTGGTCATTGGTCAATGGTCAATGGTCAATGGTCATTCCTCCGCGTCCCCTCCGGCCTTCGCCATTCGGCCTTCGACCTTCGGATTTCCCCCAAAATTCCCCTTCCCACCCTCCCGCTTTCCGCCTTCCTTAACAAAACCATGGTCATCAAACCCAAAGTCCGCGGCTTCGTTTGCGTCACTGCCCATCCCGCCGGTTGCGCTGCTCACGTCCAGGAGCAGATCGACTACGTGAAATCCAAAGGCCCTCTCAAAAACGGCCCCAAGAAAGTCCTCGTGATCGGCGCCTCCACCGGCTTCGGCCTGTCCTCGCGCATCACCTCCGCCTTCGGCTGCCAGGCCGCGAGCCTCGGCATCTTCTTCGAACGCCCCTCCGAAGAGGGCCGCCCCGCCACCCCCGGCTGGTACAACACCATCGCCTTCACCAACGCCGCCCGTTCCGCCGGTCTCTACGCCAAAAACATCAACGGCGACGCCTTCTCCGACGACATCAAGAAACAGGCCATCGAAACCATCAAAGCCGACCTCGGCCAGGTCGACCTTGTCGTCTACTCCCTCGCCTCGCCCCGCCGCACGCATCCGAAAACCGGCGTCGTCCACAAATCCTGCCTCAAGCCCGTCGGCCAGACTTACACCAACAAAACCGTCGACACCGACAAAGGCATCGTCAGCGAAATCTCCATCGAGCCCGCCAACGAAGCCGAGATCGCCGACACCACCGCCGTCATGGGCGGCGAAGACTGGGAAATGTGGATCGACGCCCTCCTCGAAGCCAACGTACTCGCTCCCGGCGCCACCACCGTTTCCTACTCCTACATCGGACCCGAAGTCACCTGGGCCATCTACAAAAACGGCACCATCGGCCTCGCCAAAAACGATCTCGAACGCGCCGCCAAACGCCTCGACGCCAAACTCAAAGCCCACGGCTACGGCCGCGCCTTCATCTCCGTTAACAAAGCGCTCGTCACCCAGGCCAGCTCCGCGATCCCCGTCGTCCCGCTCTACATCTCAATCCTCTACAAACTCATGAAGGCGCGCGGCACTCATGAGGGCTGCATCGAGCAAATCCAGCGCCTCTTCGCCACGCAGATGTACAACGGCTCCGCGCTCAACTTCGACGACGGCGGCCGCGTCCGTATCGACGACTTGGAGATGCGCCCCGACGTCCAGGCCGAGGTCAAAACCATCTGGCCCCAGATCACGACTGAGAACCTGCCCGAGCTGACCGACATCGCCGGTTACCGCACCGAATTCCTAAAAATGTTCGGCTTCGGCCTCCCCGGCATCGACTACGAAGCCGACATCGAACCGCACGTCCCGATGGTTTGAGCGCGGCCAATGAGGATTCTCTCAATTTTCGTTATCAGCGCCGTGTTCTCCATGAGAGCCATGGCGCTGTCTGATGAACTAGCTCATCGGTGCGCGAGCGAGTTCGTTGATGCCCAAGTCTCCATGGACTTCGAAAAAATGAGTAAGGTTCTGGCACCCGCCGAGCTCCGCCGCTGGCGAGAACCCACCCAGCCAATTTACGCGATGCTTCGAGATAATCCGAAGGGGATAAAATATCGGACCGCTTTAGCCGAAAAATTTCCCAATCGTCGGTTGGAAGATCTCACAGATGAAGAATTCTTCCAACTGCATCAGTCGATACTAGGGGACTTATACGACGAAAGCCGGAAGATCGCAGGAAAAGGCACCTACGAGCTCTTGGGATCCATACGTGAAGGCGAGACCGTCCACGTTCTCTTTCGCATATCCCACTCAAATTTCACGCGGCGGTCCGCCCCTCTCAGCGTAGTCTCCGTCATTCCTTTCGAGGATTCCGCACGGGTTTTACTAACCAAGGAAATGAGCAAGTATGCAGAATCTTCAAAGCTCCAGGTAAACGACCTTGTTAGAAAAGGACTCTTACCTGCTGAAACTGCCGTCAGCTCACCGAAAGAGTAGCAGACTGGAGACTCGCATTCAGGCGCTTCACTAGATCGCTAGCGTCTCCAACTCATGCGCCTCGTCCTCCAACGCGTCTCCTCCGCCAGCGTCACCATCGACGGCGCCGTGCGCGGCTCCATCGAACGCGGCCTCCTGATTCTCCTCGGCGTCGCCGCCGGTGACACCGAAGACGACGTCCGCTGGCTCTCCGAAAAAGCCGCCGCGCTCCGCATCTTCCCCGACGACGCCGGACTCATGAACCGCTCCGTCCGCGACATCGGCGGCGGCATCCTCGTCATCAGCCAGTTCACGCTCCTCGCTAGCACGCGCAAAGGCACCCGCCCCTCCTTCAACGACGCCGCCAAGCCCGACCTCGCGCGCCCCCTCTACGAAAAATTCCTCGCCCACCTCGAATCCCCGGCAGGACTCGGCCGCCCCATCGCCCGCGGCGAATTCGGCGCCGACATGAAAGTCGCCCTCGTCAACGACGGCCCCGTCACACTCATCCTCGACTCCCGCCACCGCGCGTAGCGACGAGCACCAGCGAGTCGACTCCGTATCTGGCAAGCTGAGCGTATCCGTAGCAGCTTCGCAGCTGAACGCGCGCAGAGCGCGCTGCGTGACATCGCACACCCTCCCGGTCGTTTCGCCCTCCGACTCCTGAACGAGTCACCCTCATCACGTCCGTTTCCGCGCTTCCGCCCCTCCGCGTTTCCGCGATCAAATCCGCTCCCGCCGAAATCCTGTTCATCCTCTTAATCCTGTCCAAAAACTCCGTCCCTCCGACCTCCGTGCTCTCTGTGTCCTCGCTCCGTGCCCTCTGTGACACATTCCGAAAATCACACCGCTCGCGTTCACACGCCGCCTATCGCCCAAACCGAAACAACTCCGCCTTCTCATTCTTCTCCCCCAGGATCTCGTCCCGAATAATCTCCGCCGCCAGCGTGCTGAAAATCACGCCGTTCCCGCCGTACCCCAACGCGAAATAAATCCCCGGCCGACCCGGCGCTTCGCCGATATATGGCAGCGAATCCTTCGTCTCCGCAAACGTCCCCGTCCACGAAAACGCCACATCGCACCGGATCTTCGGAAACAACTGCCCGAACCGCCGCTTCAACGCCGCTGTCTTCGCCACCAGCAACGCGTCCCGTTTCTGCGGATCGCGGAACTCCTCGTCATAACCGCCGATGATCGCGCGCCCATCGCCCGTCGTCCGCGCATACACATACGGCCGCGCTGTCTCCCAGATCAGCCGCTTTCCCGGCCAGCCCGTCAACTCCTCCAGTGGCTCCGTCACCAAGGCGTACGTGCTGTGACACTTCGCCGGCTTCTTCCGGAAAAAAGCCAACGACTCATACCCCGACGCCACGACGATCTTCCGAGCCTTCACGCGAAATCCTTCGGCCGTCGTCAGCAAAAACCCGCCGCCGTCTCCGCTTCCTCCTTTGCGCCCCCTCTTCCAACCACGCCCATCAACCTTCGTCCACGACGTCACCGCCGTCCGATCGAAAACCCTCAGCCCATGCCGCCGCCTCTTCGTCGCCGCGTTCACGATCCCATGCGTAAACCCAAACGCATCGATCTCCGCCGCGCCGTGACTCTCGATCGCCGCATGATGCGGCAGCGAACTCTCCGCCTTGATCCGCCTCCGCGTCCACCAATCCACATCGAAACCATGTTTCACCCGCAGCGCGTATTCACGTTTCAACCCCGCCACCTGCCGCGCCTCGTTCGCGAGATACAAACTGTCGCGCGTCGCAAAATCCCCCACGTGAAATTTCCGCGCCAGCGCCAGCACGTCCTTCACCGCCCCACGACACGCCCGATACACCGCCGCCGCCCGCTCCTCCCCCATCCGCTCGCTCAACTCCGTCAACGTCAGATCCGTCTCATACTGAAGCAGCGACGTGCTCGCCGCCGTGCTCCCCGTCCCGATATCGCGCTTATCGAGCATCACCGCATCGATCCCCGCCTCCGCCAGCCGGTAACCGATCAACCCTCCGCTGATCCCTCCGCCGATGATCGCCACCTCGCACTCCACATTTTCCCGGAGCGCCGGATAAACGCCAAGAATGCCATTATTGATGATCCAAAACGGACAGCCGGAAACGAGATCCATGATCCCGCAACCGACCCCACCCACGACGCCCAGTGCCTTTGGCCCACCACCGAAACACCCCGACTCGTTCCCCCGATTTTCTCCCATCAATCACTCCACCCATCACCCATACGTCTCATACGTCCTATACGCCCTACAGGACCTGCTCCGTCTCACTCCAAAATCCCTCCCTCCAAATTCCCAGTGACCACCGCCCACCCAGCACCTCTTCGCGTCTTTGCGTCTTCGCGCTCCACCTAACCTACATCCGCTTCCCGCGCCACTTCGCTGATCTGCGTCTCCCAACTGCCAATTACCAACTACAGACTACCTCCTCTCCGGTCCGACGTGCTCACTTTCGCCCACCAAAACCCCATGGCACATCCCCTGCTGAAAAGACCCGCGTAACACGATCTGCTCAAAAAGTAACACCACCACGCTCCGCACCATGACCCACGCCCCCCGCCACCTCACGCGCCTGCTCCGTCCTTTCGCCCTCGGCCTCACCCTCGCCGCCCTTCTCCTCACCCGCGCCGCCGCCGCCCCGCTCAAAGTCGCCTACTCCGACTGGCCCGGCTGGACCGCCTTCGCCATCGCCGCCGAGAAAGGCTGGTTCAAACAAGCCGGCCTCGAGGTCGAACTCCTCTGGTTCGAATACGGCCCGTCGATGGAAGCCTTCACCGCCGGCAAAGTGGACGCCGTCATGGTCACCAACGGCGACGCCCTCGTCACCGGCGCCAACGGCGCAAAAAACGTCATGATCCTCGTCACCGATTATTCCAACGGTAATGACATGATCGTCGCCCAGCCCGGCATCGCCTCCCTCAAAGATCTCAAAGGCAAAAAAATCGCCGTCGAAGTCGGCTTCGTCGACCACCTCCTACTCCTCAACGGCCTCAAAAAAGCCGGCATGACCGAGTCCGACGTCGAGCTCGTCCCCACGCCCACCAACCAGACGCCGCAAGTCCTCGCCTCCGGTCAGGTCTCCGCCATCGCCGCCTGGCAACCCAACTCCGGCCAGGCCCTCAAAGCCGTCGCCGGCTCCACCGCCATCTACACCTCCGCCGACGAGCCCGGCCTCATCTACGACACCGTCGCCGTCAGCCCTCAAAGTCTTGCCCAACGTCGCGCCGACTGGGTCAAGTTCGTGGCCGTCTGGGACAAAATCGTCGCCTACTTAAACGACGAAACCACCCGCGAAGACGGCATCAAAATCATGGCCGCCCGCGCCGGCGTAGATGCCAAAGAATACGCCGCCTTCATGTCCGGCACCAAACTCCTCAGCCTCGCGCAGAGCACAAAGATCATCTCCGGCAAAACCGACTCCTTCGGCTCCATCGCCGGCTCCTCTAAAATCGCCGACGACTTCAACGTGAAAAACGGCGTCTACAAAGAGTCCCAGGACGTCGCCTCCTACATCGACGCCTCCCTCACAACCGAAGCCCTCGCCGCCAAGAAATAACCCCCGGAGCGCAAGACCTCCCCGTCGGCCCTCCGTCGTAGGGCTGGACCTCTGGTCCACGCCTCCGAGTGAAGCGCGCCCCGAGCGTGCTTCACTCGGGCCAAATCACATCTCTGGCCTTCGCCCTTCCCCAGACAAACAGCCCGATCTCCGCTGCCGCGTACGCCGACCTCAGACGCAAAAATCACCCACGACTCTTTGCGTCCGCCTTTGCCTCTTCGCGTCTTTGCGCTTCAACAAACGCACCGCCCGCGTTTTTCGCCTAATACGCCAATAAACCACAATGCCGTCGTCGCCCGCTCCCTGGTTCGCGATCCAGCGCCCGCTCAACCCGCGCCGCCGCGCACTCCTCGGCATCTGCTCCTTCCTCCTGCCTCTCCTTCTCTGGTGCGCCGTCAGCTACACGCCCTTCATCTGGCACCCGATGGTGAAGATCGAAACCCCAAGCGGCGTCTCTTGGTTCCGCCCCGATCTGCTCGTTGACCGCGCCGTCTTCGCCACCGAAAACGCCAAAGCTCTCGCCGCCGGACAACCCGCCGCCACCGGCACCCGCGCTAACCCCGTCTTCCTCCCCGAACCGCACAAAGTCGCCAAAGCCTTCTACACCGCCTTCACCACCGAGCCACGTCTTCGCGGCGACGTCTGGCTCCACGAAAGCCTCTGGCGCAGCATCCAGACCATCGCGTGGGGCTTCCTGATTTCCTCCGCCATCGGCATCCCACTCGGCATCCTTTGCGGCGCCTACGCCATCTGGTCCCGCCTCAGCGAACCCGTCATCGACTTCATCCGCTACATGCCCGCGCCCGCCTTCGGTGCCCTCGCCGTCGCCGTCCTCGGCATCAACGACGCCCCGAAGATCGCCATCATCGTCCTCGGCACTTTCTTCCAACAAGTCCTTGTCGTGGCCAACACGATACGCCGCACCGACCCCGCGCTCCTCGAAGCCGCCCAAACCCTCGGCTGCCGCGGCTTCCGCCTCGTCCTCCATGTCATCGTCCCGTCGAAGCTCGCCGAGCTCTACACCGACACCCGCATCCTCCTCGGCTGGGCCTGGACCTACCTCATCGTCGCCGAAGTCGTCGGCGTCAGCTCGGGAATCACCTTCTTCATCAACCAACAGGCCAAGTACCGTAACTTCGAAAACGTCTACGCCGCCATCATCATGATCGGCCTCCTCGGCCTCGCGACCGACCAGATCCTCGCCTTCATCGGCAAACGCCTCTTCCCGTGGGAAACCCAGCGCCCCAGCCGCATACGCGCTTTCATCGCCCGCCTCTTCTCCAGCCGCCAGACCCCGCTCACCGCGAGCCCCACCATCTCTCCGGAGGCCCGCTCATGAGCCCCTCCGACTTCTCTCCCTCGCCCTCGTCCGCCCCCGCGTCACCACTTCCCAACTACCGCGCCCAATCCCCCGCTGTCGCCGCCCGCTTCGCGAAACTCAAAGAGCGCCCCGTCGTCCTCACCGTCGAAAACCTCACACGCCGCTTCGCCAGGCCCGACGGCACCGAAACCACCGCGATCGAAAATCTCAACTTCGTCACCCACCGCCGCGAATTCCTCTGCATCCTCGGCCCCTCCGGCTGCGGCAAATCCACCCTCATCCGCCTCCTCGCCGGCCTCGACACACCCACCTCCGGACGCCTTCTCCTCGACGGCAAAGAAGTCCACGGCCCCGGCCCCGACCGCGGCATGGTCTTCCAAGGCTACACGCTCTTCCCCTGGAAAACCGTCATGCAAAACGTGATGTTCGGCCCCCTCATGCGCGGCACCGATCACGCCGAAGCCCGCCGCGACGCCCTCCAATGGCTCGGCCTCGTCGGCCTCTCCAAATTCGCCGACGCCTACCCCAACCAACTCTCCGGCGGCATGAAGCAACGCGTCGCCATCGCCCGCGCCCTCGCCAACAACCCGCGTATCCTTTTAATGGATGAGCCGTTCGGCGCGCTCGACGCCCAGACCCGCGCCCAGATGCAGAAGCACCTCCTGCAAATCTGGAAAAACGTCGACGTCACCATCCTCTTCATCACCCACGACCTCGACGAAGCCATCTACCTCGCCGACCGCATCCTCGTCCTCAAAGCCAACCCCGGCCGTCTCGACGAACTCATCGAAGTCCCCGTCCCCCGCCCCCGCGATCCCTCCCAATTTTCCTCCCCCGAATTCCTCGCCACCCGCGCCCGCCTCGACGCCCTCATCCACCCGCCCGCCTCCTCATCCGACGCTTCCCTCATTTCCTCCACCGACACGCTTCCGATCATCCGTCTCACCCAATCCGGCGACGACGTCGAATAACCGCCCGCCTCCGGCGTGTTAGCCCTAACGCGCCGCCCACATCGCCAACGACGACACCTCATCGCTCCTCCACTGAAACCCACGCCTGCGTCCCCCTCTTTAGGAGCGGCTTTACGCCGCAATTTCCTGTCCGCCCTCGTATCCACCCTTCGCCATCTCCGACTTCCTCCATACATTTCCATCCGTGGTTAAAAACTCCGCCCTCCCCGCACCACCACTTCCTCCTCCATCATCTCCGTGACCTCCGTGCCAACTCTCGTGCCCTCTGTGTAACGCTCCGTCCCTCCGTCCTTCTCCACGCTCGCCGTCCACCGTCCCGCCACCTTCCTTTCGCCCATCCACCGCGCCATGCCTCCCAAGAAAAAGTCCGACAAGATCACCCGCTTCAGTGTCTCCCTCCCCGAGAGCCTCCTCGACGAGTTGGACACCATGGTCGCCCGCCGCGGCTACGCCAGCCGCTCCCAAGCCGTCGCCGCCCTCGCCCGCGATGGACTTGTTGAATACGCCAGCCAGCTCGGCACCGAGTCCGTCGCCGGCACCATCAGCCTCGTCTACGACCACACCCAACGCGGCCTCCAGCAGCGCCTCGCCGCGATCCAGCACAAGTACTACCTGATGGTCGTCACCAGCATGCACGTCCACCTCGCCGACCATAACTACATGGAAGTCCTCCTCGTCCAAGGACCCGCGAAGGAACTCCAAAAACTCTCCGACGAACTCGTCACCGTCCGCGGCGTGAAGAACGGCAAACTCAACCTAACCGCCTCAGCCATGCCCCCGCTCCTTTGAGGTAGGGCGCGTCCCCAACGCGCCGGTTGCACGTCGCCACCACCTCACGGACCAAAAATTTCATCCCACCACCCCCCTCCCGCCTTGCCTCGTCGATAATACTTTTCGACAATTTCGTAACACCAAAGAAATCCTGTCGCTCCTCCAAATCCCGCGCCACTTCCACTCCGCCCTCCTTCCGTTTCCAGCCTTCCAGAGTTCCTGATTAAAAATCTCCGTTCCTCCCCGCTCCCACACGCCATGTCCGCCGCCACACCGCCGCCCATCCTCTCCAAAACACTGACCCACTCCGGCCTCTGGTCCGGCGTGATAGGCCGCGGAAAAACCCTGCGCCTCACCGACCTCGAAGGCGGCGCCAACGTCGGCCTCCTCCTCTACAACGCCGACGTCCCCAGCGAGCGCTACAACATGCCCGACACCCTGAAGGGCCAGCACATCTTCTACCTCCGCGCGCCCTACTGCCTCCACTCCGACATGGGCCGCATCCTCGCCTCGATCACGAAGGACATCGTCGGCTGGCACGACACCGTCGGCGGCTGCTCCGACAAAAAATCCGTCGCCACCAAGTACGGCGAAAAAACCTACCAGACCGCCCGCAACGACTACCACCGCAACGCCCACGAGAGCTTCCTCATCGAACTCGCCAAATGGGGCCTCGGCAAACGCGACCTCGTCCCAAACATCAACCTCTTCAGCAAACTCGTCTCCGACGACACCGGCCGCCTCAGCTTCGTCTCCAGCAACTCAAAGCCCGGCGACCTCATCGAACTCCGTTTCGAGATGAACACCCTCGTCGTGCTCAACACCTGCCAGCACCCCTTCGACCCCGACCCAACTTATCACCCGCGCCACGTCCAACTCGAAGTATTCAACGCTCCACCACCCGCCGCCGACGATCCCAGCCGCAATTCCCGCCCCGAAAACCACCGCGCCTTCGAAACCACCGCCCTCTACCACGCCCTCCGAGGGTAGGGCGCGTTAGCCTTAACGCCGCCGCTCACCACCGCCCACTCGCACTATCTCCTCACCCGCGCCTTCGATCATCTCCCATCCGTGCCCATCCGCGCCATCCGTGGTTAAAAAATCCACCCTCACTCCCGCCTTTTTCCAGCCTTCCTGAGTTCCAGATTAACTCCTCCTCCGACTCTCCTTATTCGCCCACTTCACACTTCAGCCATGACTGAAAGCCCACTCTCCCCCGCCACCGCCGCCCACCGCGCCACCATCCTCGCCGGCGACTACTGGGCTCACACGATCAGCCGCGGACAGACCTTCCGCATCGTCGACCTCGAGGGAAACCAGGCCGCCGACACGCTCTTCCTCGACGCCGCGAATCCAGAAAACCGTTACAGCGCCTCCGACACCATCCGCCACCAAGGCGCGCTCTACCTCACGACCGGCACCAAGCTGATGTCCACCGAAGGCGACATCCTGCTCACCATCACTGCCGACACTTGCGGCCGCCACGACACCCTCGGCGGTGCCTGCTCCCGCGAGAGCAACACCATGCGCTACGCCCACGAGAAGGAGTACATGCACGCCTGTCGCGACAGCTTCATCCGCGGTGCCCAGGAATGCGGCTGCGAACTCGGGAAACGCGACATCACCTGCAACATCAATTTCTTCATGAACGTCCCCGTCACACCCGACGGACAACTCACCTTCGCCGACGGCCTGTCAGGCCCGGGCAAATACGTCGAAATGCGCGCCGAGCGCGACGTCATCTGCATCATCTCCAACTGCCCCCAGCTCAACAACCCCTGCAACGGCTGGAACCCCACGCCGATCGAAGTCCTCCTCTGGAATCCCTAATTTCCCGTCCCGACAATCTTTCGTTCATGAGCGTTCACCAGCGCCCATTAGAGGTTAAAAAATCCGACTCCGTGACCTCTGTGCCGCCTCTCGTGCCCTCTGTGTAACTTCCGAATTTCCACCGTGTTCTCAAAAGTCCTCATCGCCAATCGCGCAACAATAGCCTGCCGCATCGAACGAACCTTGCGGAAAATGTCCGTGCGCTCCGTCGCCGTCTACTCCGAGGCCGACGCCGGGTCCCTTCACGTCGACCAAGCCGACGAGTCCGTCCTCATCGGCCCACCGCCCGCCGCACAAAGCTACCTCGTCGCCGAAAAAATCCTCGCCGCCGCTCGCGAAACCGGCGCCCAAGCCATCCACCCCGGCTACGGTTTCCTCTCCGAAAACGCCTCCTTCGCCGAAGCCTGCGCCGCCGCCGGCATCGTCTTCATCGGCCCCAAGCCCGACCAGATGCGCCGCTTCGGACTCAAACACACCGCCCGCGAAGTCGCCCAACAGCAAAACGTCCCGCTCCTCCCCGGCACCGGCCTGCTCTTCTCGGCCGACGAAGCCCTCCGCGAAGCCACGCGTATCGGCTTTCCGGTGATGCTCAAAAGCACCGCCGGCGGCGGCGGCATTGGCATGTCTCTCATCTGGAAACCCGAAGACCTCGCCTCCGCCTTCGCCACCGTCGACCGGCTCAGCCGCAGCAACTTCAAAGACTCCGGCATCTACCTCGAAAAATACGTCGAGCGCGCCCGCCACATTGAGGTCCAGATCTTTGGCGACGGCAAAGGCCACGTCGTCGCCATCGGGGAACGCGAATGCTCCATCCAGCGCCGCAATCAAAAGATCATTGAGGAAACCCCCGCGCCCTGCCTGCCCGAGGAAACCCGTACGCGCCTGCTCGAATGCGCCGAACGCCTCGGCCGCGCCGTCGGCTACGAATCCGCCGGCACCGTCGAATTCGTCTACGACGACGCCACCAACGAATTCTACTTCCTCGAGGTAAACACCCGCCTCCAGGTCGAGCACGGCGTCACGGAGGAAGTCACCGGCATCGATCTCGTCGAGTGGATGATCAAGCAAGCCGCCGGCGAACTCGATCTCTCCAAATTCAAACGCGCCGCATCCGGTGCCTCGATACAAGTCCGTCTTTACTCCGAAGACCCGGGCAAAAACTTCCAGCCCGCCACCGGCACGCTCACCGAGATGACGTTCCCGCGCGGCGCCCGCATCGAGACGTGGATCGCCCGCGGCAGCGAAGTCAGTCCTTTCTACGATCCGATGATCGCCAAGATCATCGTCCGCGGCACCGACCGCACCGAAGCCCTCGCCCGACTCGAACAAGCCCTCGCCGACACCCACGTCTCCGGCCTCGAAACCAATCTCCTCTACCTCCGCCAGATCGCCGCCTCCGAAGGTTTCCGCACCGGTAAAGTCACGACACGCTTCCTCGAAAAACTTCCCTACTCCGCACCCACGATCTCCGTCCTCGACGGCGGCACCCAAACCACCGTCCAGGATTATCCGGGCCGTCTCGGCCACTGGGACGTCGGCGTCCCGCCCTCCGGCCCGATGGACGCCCTCGCCTTCCGCCTCGGCAACCGCCTCGTCGGCAACCCGCCCTCCTCCGCCGGTCTCGAAATCACGCTCACCGGCCCGACTCTCGTCTTCAACACCGACGCCGTCATCGCCCTCACCGGCGCCACCACCAGCGCCACGCTCGACGACCACCCACTCGCCTTCTGGCAAACCCACACCATCCGCCGCGGCCAGACCCTACGCGTCGGCACAGTATCCGGCACCGGGATGCGCGCCTACCTCTCCGTCCGCCACGGCTTCGACATCCCCGACTACCTCGGCAGCAAAGCCACCTTCACCCTCGGCCAATTCGGCGGCCACGCCGGTCGCGCACTCCGCGCAGGCGACGTACTTCGCGTCAACACCCATGCCATTTTCGGTGATTCAGATTCAATTACGACCGACCTCTCCGCACTTCCCGCCGAACTAATCCCCACGCACACCCTCAACTGGGACATCTCCGTCCTCTACGGTCCTCACGGCGCTCCCGACTTCTTTCAACCCGAAGACATCGCGGACCTATTCACCTCCACCTACGAGGTCCACTTCAACTCCGCCCGCACCGGCGTCCGCCTCATTGGCCCGAAACCCCGCTGGGCTCGCAAAGACGGCGGCGAGGCCGGCCTGCATCCATCCAACATCCACGACAACGCCTACGCCATCGGCACCATCGATTTCACCGGCGACATGCCGATCATCCTCGGCCCCGACGGCCCCAGCCTCGGCGGCTTCGTGTGTCCCGCCACCATCATCGCCGCGGACCTCTGGAAAATCGGCCAACTCAAACCCGGCGACAAGGTCCGCTTCCAAGTCACCACCGCCGCCGAAGCCCGCCAGCGCGAAGCCACCCAAGAAGCGTTCATCGAAACGCTCCAACCCTCAGCGCCTGCAACCAAACGGAAGCCAGCTTCCACATCATCTTTCTCCTCCGTCTCACCGGCCGCCCCTCTCCCGCCCGAGCCGCCTGTCATCCATCGCATCCCCGAAAAACCCGGCACTCCCGCCGTCGCCTACCGCCGCTCCGGCGATAAGTACCTGCTCGTCGAATACGGCCCGCTCGTCCTCGACCTGAATCTCCGCTTCCGAGTCCACGCGCTCATGCAGTGGCTCGCCGACAACCACACGCCCGGCCTGCTCGATCTAACCCCCGGCATCCGCTCGCTTCAGATCCACTACGAGAGCCGCATTCTCCCCATCGAACGCCTGATGGAGACGCTCATCGAAGCCGAAAAACACCTGCCCGGCGTCGAAGACATGGAAGTCCCCACGCGCATCGTCCATCTCCCTCTCTCGTGGGAAGACGAGTCCACGCTCCTCGCCATCCGCAAGTACATGCAGACCGTCCGCAAGGACGCACCCTGGTGCCCGAGCAACATCGAGTTCATCCGCCGCATCAACGGCCTCGACTCGACCGACGACGTGAAACGCATCTGCTTCGACGCCTCCTACCTCGTCCTCGGCCTCGGCGACGTTTACCTCGGCGCCCCTGTAGCCACACCCGTCGACCCGCGTCATCGCTTGGTCACTACAAAGTACAACCCCGCCCGCACCTGGACCCCCGAAAACGCCGTCGGCATCGGCGGCGCCTACATGTGCGTCTACGGCATGGAAGGCCCCGGCGGCTACCAGTTCATCGGCCGCACCGTCCAGATGTGGAACCGCTGGCGCCAGACCGCCGACTTCAAAGACGGCAAACCCTGGCTCCTCCGCTTCTTCGACCAGGTCCGCTTCTACGAGTGCTCGCCGAAAGAACTCCTCAAATTCCGCGAAGACTTCCCGCTCGGTCGGTTCAAACTCCGCGTCGAAGAACAAACCTTCCGCCTGCGCGACTACCAGAAATTTCTCACCGACAACGCGTCTTCCATCACCGCGTTCAAAACCAAACAACAGGCCTCCTTCGACGCCGAACGCCACCGCTGGGAAATCTCTGGCCAGCTTAACTTCTCCGCCGAAAACGAATCCGCGTCATCCACCTCCTCCGACGCCGTCGCCATCCCCGCCGGTTGCAAAGCCATCACCGCCCAAGTCCCCGGCAACGTCTGGAAAATCACCGCCTCCGTCGGCGACAAGATCACCCGCGATCAAGCCATCGTCATTCTCGAATCCATGAAGATGGAGATCTCCGTCCTCTCCACCGAGCCCGGCGAAGTCGTCGAAATCCGCTGCACCGAAGGCAAACCCGTCAACGCCGGCGACATCATCGCCATCCTTCGCCCGTAACTTGTAGCAACAAGGGCCGCACCTCTGGTGCGCGTCTCAGAAATTTCCCGACATCTCCCCATCGCCTCGAACACCCCATCAATCGCCGCCCTTTGACGTCCGGACACTTCCGCGAACGGTGATCCATGAAACCGCGCATCTCACTCATCACCCTCGGAGTCGATGACCTCGAACGCTCCCTCGCATTCTATCGCGACGGCCTCGGTCTGACCACGGAGGGCATCGTCGGCCGTGAGTTCGAACACGGCGCGGTCGTTTTCTTCGAGCTTCAATCCGGCCTGAAGCTCGCACTCTGGCCCCGCGCCAGCATCGCGCACGACACCGGCCTCGCTCCAGCCGCACCCGCTCCGGCCAACGTCACTCTCGCGCACAACGTCGCCTCAAAGCAGGAGGTTGACACCGTGATAGCCCAAGCGGCCAGCGCAGGCGCAACCATCGTCAAGAAACCTCACGACACCTTCTACGGCGGCTACGCGGGTTATTTCCAAGATCCGGACAAACATCTCTGGGAGGTCGCCTGGAACCCGGCGTTCGACGTCGAGTAACACGCAAATCTCTTAGCGCTTTGTCGAACTGCTGACGATCGCGCGTTGCAGCAGAATGAACGTGAGCAGCAACGCCGCGACCACGATGCGCACCCAAGCAGAGTCTAGGCGTCCATCGAACAAGATCGCCGACTGGATTGTCCCGAAAACGAGAATACCGAACAGCGTGCCGATCATATGACCGCGTCCGCCGGCGAGCAGCGTCCCGCCGATCACCACGATCGCGATTGAGTCGAGTTCGAGGCCCACACCGAGGCTGGGATTGCCCGAGCCGGTGTAGAGCGTGGCGACGAGGCCGGCGAAGGCGGCCAGTGTGCTGTTGAGCGTGTAGGCGGCGATCTTGGTCGCGCCAACCGGGAGGCCCATGAGCAGCGCGGATTGTTCGCTGCCACCGATGGCGAGCAGGTTGCGACCGAAACGCGTGAAGTGCGCCACCACATAACCCACCGCGATCGTCGCCACGAGCAGCAGCGCCGTCAGCGGCACGTATACGTCGCCAAAGGTCAGTTCGAACTGAGAAAGGCTATCGTAGAGCGGATGCGTGATGCTCGTGGATTCGTTGCTCACCCAGAAACCCGCGCCGCGCGCGAGAAACATGCCAGCGAGCGTGATCAGGAATGCCGGCTGTTTGAAGACATGGATCAGCGTGCCCATGAACGCGCCGAGCAGCGCGCCAAGGCTGAGCGAATAAAACGCAACCAGCCCCGGATGAACGTCGCGCTGGATCAACGTCGCCGAAAAAATCGACGTGAACCCGACTACCGCGCCCACCGACAAATCGATACCGCCGGCAAAAATCACCAGCGTCATGCCTACGGCGGTGATCCCGAGGAAGGCATTATCCGAAAAAATATTTACCAGTACGCTGCCGGATAAAAAACCGTCGTACTTGAGCGACGCCGCCGCGAAGAGCAGCGCGAAGATACCCGCGGTCGCGAGCAGCGGAAAATTACGGCGAAGGACAGGACTCATGCGGCCCTCCGTTTGAACAGGCCGCGCAGCCACGCGCGGGATTTTTCCGACTGAAACAAACACACGATGATGATGAGGATCGCCTTCGGCACCGGCGCGACATCCGGCCTCACACCGACGACGTACATTGTGGTCGTGAGCGTTTGCAGCAGCAGCGCCCCGACGAATGCGCCCGCGACAACGAAGCGCCCGCCCGTGAGCGCCGTGCCTCCGACCACGACGGCGAAAATAGCGTCGAGCTCCATCATCTCACCCGCGCGATACGGATCGGCCGCGCGGATGTTCGATGTCGCCAGCAACCCGGCCACCCCCGCGCACAAACCGCTGAAAACATAGACCAGCGCCTTCACGCGCGCCGCCGAAAGACCGGCGAATCGCGCGGCCTTCTCATTGTCGCCCACCGCTTCGACGAACAAACCCGCCGCCGTGCGCCGGAGGAAAAGCTGTGCCAGAAGATAGAATACACCGACCAGCAGGATCGAGAATGGCAGGCCAAGCAGGAAGCCGTTGCCAAGGAATTCGAAGGTGGAGTTTTGCACCACGATGACTTCGCCGCCGGTGATTTTCTGCGCCACGCCTCGCCCCGCGATCATCAGGATCAGCGTCGCCACGATCGGTTGCAGGCCGAGCCACGACACCATCAAACCGCTGAGCAAACCGCCAAGCGCCGTCACGCTCACGCCCGCGAGGATTGCAACCGGGAGCGCTGAACCGTGCTGCATGAGCAGCGTCGACGTAACCGCACCCGCCACGGCCATGAGCGAGCCCACCGCGAGATCCACGCCGCCCGTCGCGATGACGAGCGTCATGCCCAGTGCGAGCAACATGCTGCGCGAGCCTTGATTCAAAATATCGATCGGCAGCCCATAAAGATGGCCGTCGAGAATCGTGATCTTCAGGAACGCCGGATTGATGATCACGTTAATCACTAGAAGCAGCCCGAGACCGGCCAGCGGCCAGATCAGCGGCGAACGCGCGGGCGGCGGCGTTTGCGGAATCGCGTAGTCGATCATGACGTTTCGTGTCCTCCCGCCATGGCTCGCATCAGGCGCGACGGATCGATGTCGTCGCCGACGATCTCGCACGTCTTGCGGCGCTCGCGGAGTACCACGACGCGCGTGCTATTGCGGACGATCTCTTCGATCTCCGAGGAAATGAGCAACACCGCGATGCCGTCGGCGCGGAGCTTGTGAATCAACTGCTCGATCTCGGCGCGTGCACCGATGTCGATGCCGCGCGTCGGTTCATCGAGGATGATCAGCTCCGGCTGCGTCGCGAGCCAGCGGGCGAGGAGGACTTTCTGCTGATTGCCGCCGGAGAGATTGCGGATCGCCGTCTCGGTGCTGGCGGTCTTGATACGGAGCGCGGTGATATAGTGATTGCAGAGCGTCATCTGCTCCTCGTGCGAAAGCGTTTTCCACGCGCCCTTCTTGGCCTGGAGCGCGAAGATCAAATTCTCGCGCACCGAGAGATTGGGAAAAATGCCTTCGATCTTCCGGTCTTCGGAGCAGAACGCGAAGCCGTGGGCAATCGCCTCGCGCGGCGACGCCATCCGGGCGTGCTTTCCCTTCACGTGAATTTCGCCGGCATCCGCCGAATCGATACCGAAAATCAGCCGCGCCGTCTCCGAACGACCGGAGCCAAGCAAACCGGCGAGCCCGGTGACTTCGCCTTTGCGGATGGTGAGATCAATGGGGTTGATCGCGCCACGCCGCGTGAGCCCCTTGGTCTCGACGATGCACTCGGCGCTATCGGCGACCGCTTTCAGATCGGCGGAGCGCGGCGCATTGTCATGAACTTCGCGGCCGATCATGCGGCTCACGAGTTTCAAGCGCGGCAGCTCGGCCGTGAGATATTCGCCCACCAATGCGCCGTTGCGGAGCACGGTGATGCGATCGGTGATCGCGTAAACCTGGTCGAGAAAATGCGTGACGAAGATGATGCCGAGTCCCTCGCCTTTCAGACGGCGCATAACGGCAAACAAATCGGCGACCTCCTTTTCGTCGAGACTGGCGGTCGGCTCGTCGAGGATCAGGAGCTTGGCCTTGAGATCGAGCGCGCGCGCGATGGCGACCATCTGCTGCATCGCGACCGACAGCGAACCCAGTTCGGCATCGACGTCGATGGACTGAAGATCGAGCCGCGCGAGCACTTCGCGCGCATGTCGGCGGAGCGCCCCCCAGTTGAGGAAACCCAGCTTTCCCGGCTGGCGGCCGAGGCCGATATTCTCGGCGACGGAAAGCGCGGGGATCAGATTCACCTCTTGGTAAACCGTGCTGATGCCGGAATCCTCGGCGTCTTTCGGCGTCGCCGGACGGATGGATTTTCCGTCCAGCAAGATCTGGCCGTCATCGAGCGAGTAGACGCCCGTGAGGACTTTGATGAGTGTCGATTTGCCCGCGCCATTTTCTCCAAGCAGCGCGTGGATTTCTCCCGCGCGCACGCTGAGATCCACGCCCGCGAGGGCGACGACACCGGGGAAGCGTTTCCCGATGCCGCGCATCTGAAGCAACGGAGCGGAGCTCATCGTGGGCGGGCGGAGTTAGGCGAAGGCGGGAGTTTGACAGCTCAGTATTCGCGTGAATCAACCCGCGCGGCTGCATTCGTGGAATCGAAGAGCTCGTCCTTGTTGTAGGAGACGCGTTCGACCTTCTCGCCCTTCATGATCTTCTCGATGGTGTCGTAAATCTTGGGCCCAAAGAGAGGATTGCACTCAACGGTGACGCTGATCTTGCCGTCGGCCACCGCCTGCACGGCCTCTTTGATAGCGTCGACAGAAACGATGATGATGTCCTTGCCGGGTTTCAGGCCGGCCTCCTCGATGGCCTGGATCGCGCCGAGCGCCATGTCGTCGTTATGCGCATACACGATCTCGATGGCTTTGCCGTGCTTCTTGATGAACGCCTCCATCACTTCCTTGCCCTTCGCGCGGCTGAAATCGCCGCTCTGCGAATCGATGATCGTGAGATCGGAGTGTTTCGCGAGGCCGTCGGCGAAAGCCTTGCGGCGGTCATTGGCGGCGGCGGAACCTGGCGTGCCTTGGAGTTCGACTATCTTGGTGCGGCTGCCCCGATTCTTGGCGAGCCACTCAACGGCCATCTGGCCTTCTTCGTAGAAATTAGAACCAACGAAGCAGTGGAACAGCGTTTCGTCGCTCGTCTCGATCTGACGATCCATGATCACGACGGGAATCTTTGCGCGCTTGGCTTCGCGAAGAACATTGTCCCAACCGGTCGTCTTGATCGGCGCGATCACAATGACATCGACACGCTGAGTAACGAACGAACGCACAGCGCGAATCTGGTTCTCCAGCTGTCCCTGGCCGTCGGCGAACTTGAGGTTGATACCGCGCTTCTCGGCCTCGTTCTTCATCGAGTTGGTGTTGGCCGTGCGCCAGGCGCTTTCGGCACCCGTCTGCGCAAAGCCGACGGTGAGTTTTTTCTCGGCGGCCACAGCCACGGAAGCCATCGCGAGGAAGGCAAAACCGAGGCAGGCGAGCGAACGGCGGAACAGGGAGGTTTTCATAGGGTAAAAGCTGCGCGGAAGAGGTCGTTGTGAAAAGTTCGGGTCAACGGACACCCGTGAGGACAGTAAAGTGCCGCGAAGAATCGATTGAGTTCAACAAAACAGAGCGCGGACTTACGACAGAGCGCAAAAATTCCCTGATGTTTTTCGCCGCGGTCTCCTACGGGTTCCGCGACTCCAATCGAGTCACCGCTCTGCCAGCACGGCGATGAGCATTCTCGCGGTCTGATCGATATGAAAGCGCGTCGAGAAACATGCCACGGCGCGCTCACGCATCGCATCGCGTTCCGCCGGGGAAAGCGCGAGCCAGCGGGTGAGGAGCTTCGTGGCGCCGGCCACGTCGTCATTCTCGACGATCCCCGCGCCGTCCTGCTCGATCTCGCGCCAAATATTCACCTTGTTCGATATCAAGACAGGCACGCGACACGCGAGCGCCTCGGCTACCGCGATGCCAAAGTTCTCCTGATGCGACGGCAGCACAAACGCCTCGGCCCGCCGAAACGCGCCCCACTTAAGATCGCCGGTAAGCATACCCGTCCACGTCACGCGTTCTGCGAGCCCGAGCTTCTCCGCGAGCGCCTTCATCTCATGGCCGTACGGATGATCGTCCGGCCCCGCGATCACAAGGTGCCAGTCTGCCAGCTCCGGCGAGGCATTCGATTTCAACACCTCCGCGAGCGCCTGAAACAGCAGGTCGTTGCCCTTCTTCACATGCACGCGCCCGAGAAATAACAAGCAGTGCTTCCCGCGTAGCTGCGGAAACTTCTCCTCGAAAGCCCTGCGCTGCGCCACCGGATCGCCGCCCGGCGCGCCCGTCCCGAGATTCACCACACGCTCGTTGCAGCGGTACAGCCAGAACGACTCCCTCGCCAGGCGCTTCTCCTCTTCGCAGGTAAACAAAACCGACCGCGCATCGCGCAAAACCCGGTAGTCGCCCCAAGGCCAGTACAGCCACTTCTTCAAATGCTTCAGCGGATAGGTCCGCTTGAACCACGGATCGAGCATCCCGTGCGTGAAAACAGAATACGGCGTGTCCGTCCCCTTCAACGCCCGCCAGACACCAAACGCGTGATACTGCCATAGCCCATCCACCACCACCGCGTCGTAATCGCGCCGATGCTCGCGCAGCCACGGCACCAGCTTTGCCGAGTAACCATAACTTCCCTTCGACGGCCCCATCGCGTGGCACGGCAGCGGAAACGCCTTCACCCACGGATCGTTCGGTGAATCCAGACACACAACTTCGATGTGATGCCCGGCACTTTTATTCACCGCCGCCAGTTGCTTGATCGCCTCCACCGGACCACCGCCATGCGGATTCACCGAACGGATGGAATGCAGAATTTTCAGCGGCATGATGAAACAAATGGACGGATACGGACAAACAGCGGTGGAAACCGGCTATCGCGTCGAGCCCCGCATCATTGTCGAGCCTAACATCCGAAACTTACAAATAGTGGGCTACACCACCTCCAGTCGGAAAAAGATTCCGAACTGCTTCTCTTGGCCGCAGAAGCGAACCGCACAAAATAACACCTTAAATACTCATGTAAAACAACTAACACACGATCAGCTCCCTTCCTAGGCAGTACTCCCGACACCTACTGAGGGTTTCCCCTAACGACCGAACAGGGGTGGCCTGATTGTTGGGAAAACGGCTTCCGCTAGTATGAGCCCACATCGCGCAAACGGTTTTCATAAGACACTCCCACATGCTAAAACATCGCCAAGAAGGTCTCATCTCACTCCACGGTTTCATCGTCACCGTGATTCTGAGCGGCGTCTTCCTCGCATGGGCCGCTCTCATTGAAGCCACGGGCATAGTACAGTTCACGAGCGACACGAACATTAAGCTCTATTTCCTGGGCGTCATCGGCGGTACTTTAATCAGTGCCCGCAGCTACCACACGATGGCCGGCCGCATCGGCTACCTGAACTGGATGGAGCTCTTCCAAATTACTCAACGCCAGCTCGTCCGCATCGCCCTTGTCTTATTCTTCGTCGCGTTTGCCACCAAGGACATCAACATCAGCCGCGTTTTCCTCGGGTCGTTCCTCGCGATCGCCGCCGCCGTTCTCTACTTGGCCAACTGCTTCCTCCCCGGTCTGATCTCCCGCTTTTTCTTCAAAGCCCACTCCGTCCGCACTCTCTTCGTGGGTTCCCCCGACGAAGTCCGCAAACTTAAGGGCTGGATCAGCCAAAAAGCCCACCTCGGCGTCGAACCTGTCGGCTTTCTCTGCAACGAAACCGGCAGCAATGTGATCGATGGCCTCCCCTGCTTCGGCCGCGTCGATGACCTCAAGAGCGTCATCGAACAAAACCAGATCGGCCAGATCGTCCTCCTCCAATTTTATCTCGATCAAACCCAGTCCAACAACGTCGTCCAACTGGCCCAGAGTTCTGGCACCCGCGTTCGGCTCTACAATAACCTGAACGCCTACTACGACCATCCGATCACAGTGGATCACGAAGGCGAATACACCTTCTTCACCCTCGACGACGAGCCTCTTCAAAACCCGGTCAATCGCGTCCTCAAACGCGCCCTCGACATCGCTGTTTCCCTCCCGGTTGTCCTCTTCATCCTTCCTCCGCTCACCATCGCCGTCTGGATGGTCCAGCGCATCCAATCCCCCGGCCCGATCTTCTACCCACAGCTCCGCTCGGGCATCAACAAGCGCCGTTTCAACATCTGGAAATTCCGCACGATGAACGTCGGCCAGAGCAAGAGCCAGCAGGCCGTCCAGGCCAAGCAGGGCGACTCCCGCATCTACGCCTTCGGTCGCTTCCTCCGTCGCACCAGCCTCGACGAGATTCCTCAATTCTTGAACGTCCTCCTCGGCGAAATGAGCGTCTCCGGCCCCCGCCCGCATATGATCGAGCACGACGCCGAGTTCGCGAAGATCCTCCGCAACTACTACTCCCGCCACTACGTGAAACCCGGCATCACCGGCCTCGCCCAAAGCAAAGGCTTCCGTGGCGAAATCTCCGAAGTCTCTCTCTTGGAGAAACGCGTCGGCTACGACCTCATCTACATCAACAAGTGGTCGCTCTTCCTCGACATCAAGATTCTCTTCGCGACCGCCTGGCAGGTCGTCTTCCCCCCGAAGACCGCCTACTAAGCCGATAACAACCATTCTCCGCATCACCCAAAAGGGCGCGTATGACTCCGGTCAACGCGCCCTTTTTCGTGCCCAAAACTCCTTTTCCCGGATCGCCGTTTCTCACCCAAATCCTCCCACTTGCCGTCCCCTCGTCGCCTACACGGATTCTCTCCAAAAAAACCTTCCCAACCTCACCCCCCGGCTGACACAACGCTCCTCCGTGCCCACATCGCCCAAGAGCCTGAACGCCTCCGAGATTCACGCCGCCATCGACCGGCTCGCCTTCGCCATTTCCGAACGTCACCCCGGCGCGCAAAAAATCCTTCTCCTCGGCATCGCCAACGGCGGCATCACCCTCGCCCGCCGCCTCGCCGCCAAACTCCCCGGAGCCATCGTCGGCACGCTCGACATCTCCTTCCACCGCGACGACATCGAGCGCCACCCCATCCCCAAGGAATTCGCCCCCACCCACATCCCCGTCGATGTCCGCGGCGCAACCGTCATCCTCGTCGACGACGTCCTTTTCTCCGGCCGCACCGTCAAAGCCGCCCTCGACGAACTCTTCGACCACGGCCGCCCCACCCAGGTCGAACTCGCCGTCCTCGTCGACCGCGGCCACCACCGTCTCCCGCTCGCCGCAGATTACATCGGCCTCACCCTGACCACGCTCCCCACGCAAAAAGTCGTCGTCACCCTCGACGCCGCCAACCCCAAGCGCGACACGATCCGCCTCGAAGCCGCCCGCGCCGACGCCGCTTCCTGACCGTATCCGCCAATTTAGCACAACAACCGCCACGACTTCTCCGCCCATGCCCTGGACGCGCCGCCACCTCATCACGATCGAAGAACTCTCGCTCGCCGAGATCGACCAGATCCACGCCACCGCCACCGCCTTCAAAAAGATCCTCGGCCGCAGCGTGAAAAAAGTCCCCGCCCTCCGCGGCAAGACCATCGTCAATCTCTTCCTCGAGCCCAGCACGCGCACCCGCATGGCCTTCGACATGGCCGCCAAACGCCTCAGCGCCGACGTCATCTCCCTCGACGGCGCCAGCTCCAGCACCACCAAAGGCGAGACCCTTCGCGACACCGCGGAAAACATCCAGGCGCTCAACGCCGACATGATCATCATCCGCCACGCCGCCTCCGGGTCCCCCCTCTATCTGAGCAACATCCTCGACATCCCCGTCATCAACGCCGGCGACGGCGCTCACGAGCATCCGACACAAGGCCTGCTCGACACCTTCACCATGAAGGAGCACCTCGGCTCCCTCAAAGGCCGCAAGGTCGTCATCCTCGGCGACATCCTCTTCAGCCGCGTCGCCCGCTCCAACATCCACGCCCTCACCAAAATGGGCGCCGCCGTCACCCTCGTCGGCCCCGCCACCCTCGTCCCCCGCGAATTCGAAGCCCTCGGCGTCACCGTCTCCCACGACCTCCGCAGCGCTCTCGCCGACGCCGAGGTCGTCATGCTTCTCCGCATACAGCACGAGCGCCAGACCGCCGGCATGTTTCCCTCGCTCGGCGAGTACACCAGCATGTTCGGCCTCAACAAAACCCGCGCCAGCTGGCTCAACCCCAAGGCCATCATCATGCACCCCGGCCCCATCAACCGCGGCGTTGAAATCGACAGCGAACTCGCCGACGGCGAACGCAGCGTGATCCTCGAACAAGTCTCCAACGGCATCGCCGTCCGCATGGCCGTCCTCTACCTCTGCTCCGGCGGCCAGCCTGAATCCGTCGTCACCACGGACTGAGCAACCAATTTCCCCCTGCCTTCGACCTTCGGTTTTCGGCCTTCAGACTTTCACAACATGCCCGCTCTCTGGATTCAAAACGCCCGCGTCATCGATCCCGCCTCCAAACGCGACGCCCTCGGCGATCTCTTCGTCGTCGACGGCAAAATCGCCACTTCACTCTCCGCCGCCGACAAAAAACGCGCGAAGAAAATCGACGCCAAAGGCCTCGTCGCCTGCCCCGGCCTCGTCGATATCCACGTCCACTTCCGCGAGCCCGGCCAGATGCACAAAGAGACCATCGAGACCGGTTCCCGCGCCGCCGCCGCCGGCGGTTTCACCTCGGTCGTCTGCATGCCCAACACCGCGCCCGTCGCCGATAGCGCCGGCACTATCCAGCTCATCAAAGACTCCATCGCCCGCACGTCCTGTATCAAAGTTTACCCGACCGGCTGCATCACCGTCGGCATGAAAGGCCAGGCCCTCGCTCCCATCGGCTCGCTCAAACGCGCCGGCGTCGTCGCCATCACCGACGACGGTGACTGCGTCCAGTCCAACGAGCTCATGCGCCGCGCCGTCGAGTACGCCACCATGTTCGACCTCCCGATCATGGACCACTGCCAGGACCACTCCATGACCGTCGGCGCCGTCATGAACGAGGGCATCATGTCCACCCGTCTCGGCCTCAAGGGCTGGCCGCACGCCGCCGAAGACATCATTGTCTCGCGTAACGTCATCCTCTCCACCTACACCGGCGCGCACATCCACATGCAGCACATCTCGTCGAAAAACTCCGTCGAGATCCTCCGCCGCGCCAAATCCCGCGGAGTCCGCGTCACCGCCGAGGCCACGCCGCACCACATCGCGCTCACCGACGAAACCCTCGCGACGTACGACACCAATTTCAAAATGAACCCGCCCCTCCGCACCGAGGAGGACCGCGTCGCGATCATCGAAGGCCTGCGCGACGGCACACTCGACTGCCTCGCGACCGACCACGCCCCGCACACCGACTACGAGAAGGACAAGGAGTTCGACTTCGCCCCCAACGGTATCCTCGGCTTGGAGACCGCCCTCGCCGTCTCTCTCGAAATCCTCGTCCGCCAGAACAAGTTCAAGCTCCCCTACGTCATCGACCTCTTCACGCGCAAAGCCGCCGAGATCGTCAAACTCCCCGCCGGCACGCTCGCCGAAGGCGCCCCCGCCGACATCAGCCTATTCGACCCCGAGGAGAAATGGACCTACGACGCCAAAGCCGGCTTCAGCAAATCCAGCAACTCCCCCTGGCACGGCAAAACCCTCACCGGCCGCACCAGAACGACAATCGTGGACGGCCGCATCGTGTTCGACTCCGGGAAAATCAAATAACGGATCGGCCCGATTACCGCCGGTCATACCGGCTGCCTCGAACTCAGCCGGCCTTGAAATAGCGGAGTCCGCCTGAAAGCGTGCCCCGATCATGCCAGATAAATTGATCGTCGCCAGCGCCCTCGAGGCCGCTCTGTTCGTAGCAGGGCTCATACTGTTCTGGCGTTTTTTCCTTAGTCCCTCCGCTCGCGAGCACGCGCGACAGCCCCAGCCGCTGCCGTTTTGGGATATTCCCGGCTACGTCTTCGGTCTCACCGTCCTCCGGGTTTTTGGCGTCGCATTCATCTTCCAGCTGCTCACTGCCTCATTGCTAAAAAAATACGCCCCTGAGATGCCGCTTAATGAAGGGGTAGGCCTGCTCTTCAGCGGATTTGCTCTTCAAATCGGCTTCCTCTTTGGCCTCGGTGTAGGTGGATGGCTCCTCAAATCCAATCGCCTTCATGCTCACCTAAACGCGGCCATAAACCCCAATCCTGCGCAGCTCCCCCCTCCACTCTCGCTGTGGAAAATTCCCCTCGCCGGACTCGCCACCTTCCTCGTCATGATCGCGCTGATCGCGCCGCTATCGCTCATCTGGCCGGTCGTACTTGAGAAGGTCGGCCACACCGCAAAGCCGCAGGAAGTCGTCGAGCTTTTCACCGCCGCCGATTCCACCTCACAGGTCTTCCTCATGATGCTCTTCGCAACGATCATCGCGCCGATCACCGAAGAGCTTATCTTTCGCGCTGGAGTCTTTCGGTATCTCCGGGGACGCGTGCCACGCTATGTTGCGTTTATTCTTCCCGCCCTGCTCTTTGCCACTGCACACCAGAGCCTCACCGCCGGTCTCCCGCTCTTCATCTTCGGCCTGATCCAGGCCGTCGCCTACGAACGCACCGGACGCATCGCCGTCCCGATGATCGCGCACGGCTTGTTCAATCTTCACACCGCCCTGTTCATCATGACCGGCAGCGATCCTTACTCACCGCTTCTGGAAAAACTCGCGCGATGATCCCCTTCAGTCGCCGCAAATCCGATACCGTCGCCTCCCTCGGCGAAGAGCGCCTGATCTCCGCGATCCGCCGCTGGCTCGGCGATACGTCTCCACCCGCACCGCTCGGCATCGGCGACGATTGCGCCATCCTGCCCGCCTCGGAAAAAGCCCAGGCCGTCACCGTCGATCCCGTTATCTACCGCCGTCACTTCGACGACTCCATCCCTCCGCGCGCCGTCGGCGCGAAACTCCTCAAACGCAACCTCAGCGACCTCGCCGCCATGGGCGCAAAACCCCGCGCCGCTGTCGTCGCCCTCACACTCGATCCACGCACACGCCTCGACTGGCTGGAAAAATTCTATCGCGGCCTCGCCGCCTGCGCCCGCACCTACGGCGTCGCCATCGTCGGCGGCGATGTTGCCCAGGCCGACCAAGTCCTCGCCGCCAGTCTCACGCTCATCGGTGAAGCCACCGGCAAACGCATGCTCACCCGCGCCGGCGCCCGCACCGGCGACTGGCTCTACGTCACCGGCCCGCTTGGAGGCAGCCTCCTCGGCAAACACCACCGCTTCACCCCTCGTCTCGCCGAAGGCGCCTGGCTCGCCGCTCAGCCCGAAGTCCGCGCCATGATGGACGTCAGCGACGGTCTTGCGAAAGATCTCCACGCACTCACGCCGCCCGGTGCCGAACCCGCACTCGATCCCGCGCTCATCCCCATCAGCCCCGCTGCCCGCAAACTCGCCCGCAAATCCCGCCGCACTCCGCTCGCCCACGCCCTCGGCGACGGCGAAGACTTCGAACTCCTCTTCGCCATCCGCAAAACCGCCGACCTTACCGCCTTCGAAAAAAACTGGCTCCGCCACTTTAGCTCTCCACTTCACCGCATCGGCCACTTCGTCTCCATCGGAAAACTGCCCGCAGACGCCATCGATCTCAGCGCCCATCGTGGCTATGAACATCTTCGATAAGCTCCGCAACGGCGTCCAAACCGCCTCTGCCGTCGAGACCCAATCCCTCGCCGCCGAATTTGCCGCCGCCCTCCCGCCCGACGTCACCCTCGCCCTGCACGGCAATCTCGGCGTCGGCAAAACCACCTTCGTCCAGGGCCTCGCCCGCGGCTTCGGTATCGAGGCCACGGTGACAAGCCCCACCTTCACCATTTTCACGCTCTACCGCGGCCCGCGCACGCTCGTCCACCTCGATGCCTACCGCCTCGAACGCGACGCCCAGATCGAGTCGCTCATGCTCGATGATTTCCTGACCAGTCCCTACTGCCTTGCTGTCGAGTGGCCCGAAAAAATCGCAAGCTGGATTCCGCACAACGCCTTTCATCTCACCCTCGGCATCACCCCCGCCGGCCAACACACACTGAAGCTCGCGTAACGCTTCAGTCATGATGTCCGCGCCATTTCCCTCCGATGGAGGAACGACCTCCGTGTCGTCCATTCCGACTTCCATCGTCCGGACATAAAAAAGGCGCGGCGAAAATCGCCGCGCCTTTTGCACAAAAACTTACTCCGTCTTCGGTGTTTCCGTGACAGGCTGAACAGCCTCCGTCGCCGGAGCCGCAGCTTCAGGGGCAGTTGCGTCAGGCGCGGCCGACTCTGCCACCGCTTGCGCCTCAACGGGAGCAGCCGACTCCGCAGCCGGGATCGGCGGCGTGGTCTGCGGAGCCTCCGGGAAATTCTCCGGATCGTGCTCGGCCTTCTCGACCTCTTGCTTGCGAGCTTCGGTCATCGGCGGTGCGGCAAAGAGACGCCCGTCGATGAACTCGGTCACATAACCTTCGGTCACGAGCCAGCGCAGGTCGCCGTTGAGGCGGTTGAGCTTGGCCTGGTCTTCCGCCGTGAGCGTCGAGCCCTGACCCTGCGCGAACGGAGCGATCGAGCCGCTCGTCGCAATCGCCGGCTGCGCACCCTCGACCGCAGGAGCCGCATCGGCGGCAGGTGCCGCGTCGGCAGCCGGAACGGACGCAGGAGCTGGCGCGGCGGCGGGAGGCTGGATTCCAGCAAACTTCACGGGAAGCTCGCTGGCTTTCACCATCGGATGCGCCTCGATGAACGTGATCAACGCACCGATGCTGTCGGAGAACGTCTGGCCGGGAACGCGGAATTTCCGCTTCACCGCGCAAACGTACGAAATACCCTTCGAGCCTTTCTTGAAGATCGTGAAGCCTTCGCGACGGAGACGGCCGCGGAGCGCGTTCGCCGTATCGAGCGGGAAACGGCGCTGACGTTCGGTGGCCCCTTCGATGGCGCGGCGCAGTTCGCCTTGGGGAAGCTGCTCGAAGAGTTTGCCGTGGAAGCGGGCGTTTTCGACCGGCTTCACAACCTTGTCCTTCGCATTCGCGAGGAGATAGCTGCGAGCATCGTCGAGAGAATCAAATGTCAGCGGCGTGGTGCCTTCAGGGGCATTCTTCCACGTGTAGCGCGTGACCTTCTTCATCTTCTCCAGCCACTGGTTCACGACCTCAGGATCGCGCACGGTTTCGATGCGAGAGCGGTAAGCCTCAAGCGACATCCGCGAGCCCTTGGCCGCGTGCTGCTGCTGCACGATCTGGTTATAACGGTGATAATTCGGCGGCCCGAGCAACTCACCCGTCAGTCCGCACTTGTTGATCACCTGATAGCTGCCCTTAGGCGGATCGACTTCCACTTCGGCAGAGTCGAAAAACGTACCGAGATGCTTGCTCATCACGTGAGCGATGGCGGCTTCTTCGTTTTCGAACGGCAGGCCGTCCGGGATCGAAATCGCGAGCGGCGCAGGCTTGGCAGCACCTTCGGCCGAAGCACCTTCAGCCGGCTTGCGTTGGATCACAGCCACGTAGCGGTCGTTTTTGCCGACGATCACCTTGGCAATCTCGAACAGCTCATACGTGCGGCACGAGGTGCGGATGGCTTTCGCCAGCGCGGTGAAACCGGTGTCTTCCGGATAGAAAGTAACGTTGAAAAACGGGCTGATGTAAGGACCGCGATCGCGTTCCTGACCACCATCGCGGAAACCGCCATCGCGTCCGCCGTACCCACCTTGGCGCGGACCGCCGCGATATTCGCCGCGTTCGCCACCGCCGGGACCATCGCGACGCGGACCACCGGGGCCACGGAAGTCGCGACGCGGACCGCCACGAAATTCGCCGCCACCTTCACGACGTGGCGCACCGCCATCGTCCTGACGGGCCGGAGCATCGCCGCCCGCAGGGGCGTCGGTCGTGGGGCCTACCGGCTTGCGGAAGGCGCGACGGTCACGGCGGACTTCGCCGCCGGGGGCACCGGCACCGCCGCCATCGCGGCGTCCTTCACCATCGTCACCACGACGTGGACGGTCGTCGCGACGCGCATCGCGCGGGGACGATTTGTCCTGGGTCCATTGGGTGCCGAAGCTGAACCCCTGGAGTTGAGTGAGATCGAGTTTGTTGAAATCCTTGGAGGGATTTTCTGAGGGAGCGTTGTCGTCCATGACTGACAGGGTGCAAAGCGTGGTGTGTTACCCGCGGAAGTGTCTGCAAGAAGGGTGCCTAATTAAAGCGATGAGCCGGGTCAGCTTCACCGGGCGTATCCGGGTGGCAAGCGCGATTTACCCCGGGAAACCCCGGTTGTCGCCCTGCCCGTCAAGGCAGTTTCAGTCTTCCCAGACACTCGAACGGACATCGGCCGAAGGTCGTTTCTACACGAAAAAGCGCGGGCAACCGGTCGTGCCCGCGCCGAATTGAAAACAGAGCCGTTGAGGTCGCTATGAACCTTTTCGTTACGTCCGAAGACCGGTTTCGCGCATGAGGCGGGCGGTTTCGCGGTAGGCTTCTTCGACCCACTCGACGATCTTCGATGGATCGGGCGAGTATTCGAGTTCGATGGAGATCGTGCCGTCGATGTTGAGCTCCTTGATCGCCTGGAGGTACGGCGCGAACTTCACCACGCCGCGGCCGGGCGGGAGGTCGCCGTGGACCTTGCCGTCGCAGTCGCTGATGTGCACGTGGATCGCCTTGCCCTTTAGTTTCGCGAGATCGGTCGGGCTGGTGTCGGCGAGGACGAGGTGGCTGACGTCGATGTTGGCGCGGATGCGCGGGTGATTGCAGTCATCCACGAAGCGAACCATCTCGTGCACGCTGTTGAGCAGGCTCAGGCGGAAGGGTTCGAGTTCGAGGGCGATGTCGACGTTCTTTTTGTCAGCGTAGTCGCCAATGATTTTGCAGGTGTCGATCGCCCACTGCCATTGCGCGGCGGGCGGGATGACTTCGCGCTGCCAGATGTATTCGCCGAGCACGAGGAGCACGTTCTTCGCACGAAACTCGGCGGCGAGATCGACGAACTTCTTGCAGCGCTCGACGTGAAAGTCGCGGACGGGGTCGTTGAAATCGACAAGGCCGGTGGCCACGGCGACGAGTGAGACGATCGGGAGTTTTTCCTGTTCACAGGTTTTCGCGATGAGCTTCTTTTCGTCGCTCGAGATCGTCATCGCCTCGGTGAAAAGGTCCACGGAGTCGAAGCCGATGCGGGCGATGTGCTTGAGGCCGGTGGCGGTATCGACGCCAGCCTGACCGAACGCGCTGTTGATGATGCCTAGTTTCATAATGCGGTGTGTGTTGGGTTGGGAGTTTTGGGTTGTTTAGTCGGGGAAAGGACTTCGCTTGGGGCGACGGCGCGGTGCTCGGCGGCGCTAATGTAGGCGGCTTCGACGAGCGCCATGGTCTTGAGGTTGTCGCGGCCGCTGATCGCGGGTTCGCGACCGGTTTCTAGCGCAACGAGGAGCTGGCCCATCGTCCCGGCGAAAGCATCGGGGAACCAGCTCTCGTTCCACGTCGGAGCGCTGAACGCCTTGTCGCCTTTGGCGGCGTAGCGGATCGACGAGGGGCTCGTGTAAGGATCTTTGCACCAGCCGATGTCCCCCATCGCGAGGCCGTTGAGACCTTCGATGCGCCACTGGATGCTGATGTCGGCGGGAGCGCCTTCTTTGGCCGGGCCGGTCCAGATGTCGTCGATCACGACGCAGCGGAGGCCGTTCGCGTATTCGAGGATGTAGGAGCAGATGCCGTCGGTGTGCTCGAATTTTGTGCGCGGGTCGGAACGCGTGCTGCAATAAATCCGCTCCGGATCGCCGAACCAATAGCGCAGGCAGTCGATGTGGTGGATCGACATGATGCGCAGCGTGACCCAGCCGAGTTCTTCCTGCCACGGCATCAAGTGCGGGACGCCACGCATGTCTATCGTCGCGAAAACGGGCGCGCCGATCGTGCCGTTTTCGAGGAGCGTTTTGCCCGCGCGCACGGACTGGTCGTAGCGCATGTTTTGGTTCACCGCGAGCGTGATGCCCGCTTCTTCGCAGAGGCGCACGGCCTCGGCGGCTTCGGCGAAATTTTTGCCGAGCGGTTTTTGCGCGAGGATGCCTTTGACGGTTTTGCGCGCGCACGCGGCTTTGATCAGCTCGAGCTGATTTTGCGGCGGCACGGCGATGTCGAGAACCTCGATCGTCGGGTCGTTGAGGAGCTGCTCGTAAGTGTCGTAGACCTTGGCGATGTTGTGGCGGGCGGCGGCTTTGGCGGCGTTTTCGCGGGTGCGTGAGGCGATCGCGACCGGGTTGAAACCGGCCTTGCGGTAGCTCACGAGGTGGCAGTCGCTGACGATGAAGCCGCTGCCGACGATACCGATGCGGTAATCTTTTTTGGCGGGCGGCGTGGGCGTGATTTTGAGGTCCATGTGTGTGATGCTAAGAAAGTGAAGTGGCGACCGCCCGGAAGCCGGGGTGAGCGGTCGCGTCGGGTGTAGAAACGCTGCGCTTACTTCTCGACCGAAAAGGCGTGCACGGTCGTCTGGCGATAAGTCTCGCCGGGGCGCAGCGTGGTGTTGCCGAGATGCGGCGCGTTGATCGCGTTGGGATAACGCTGGCATTCGAGACAGAGCGCGCCGTGCTTTTCGTAGCGCTTGCCCGCTTTGCCCGTGCACGAGCCGTCGAGCGAGGAGCCGCTATAGAACTGCACGCAAGGCTCAGTCGTCGCGATCTCCAGTATGCGACCGCTCGCCGGATGCGATAAACGCGCTGCGGGCGTGAGTTTCGCGCCTGGGGGTTTTGCACGGAGGAAATAATTATCGCCGTGATTATTCCAAAGGCCGGGCAAGGCGTCGCCCACGCGTCGCGGTTTCGTGAAGTCGCACGCCTTGCCGGCGACCGGCTCGCGTCGGTCGATGAGCGTCATCGCTTCGCCCGCAGGCGCGATTTCGTCGGAGAAAATTTGCAGCACGTGGTCGTCGATCCGGCCACTCCCCTCGCCCGCGAGATTGAAGTATGCGTGATTCGTCAGGCTGAGCAGCGTGGCTTTGTCGGTTGTCGCTTCGTACTCGATGGTGAGTTCATTGGCTTCGGTGACAACGTAGGTGACGGCGATCAGGACATTTCCGGGATAACCCTCTTCGCCGTCCGGGCTGAGATAGCTGAGGCGGAGCGCATCGGCGCCGCTGGAATGCATCACTGTCTCGGAGGACCAAATACGTTTATCCAAGCCGATGTCCCCACCGTGGAGGTGATTGGGGCCGTTGTTGATCGCGAGGCTGTAAGATCTTCCGTCGAGCGTGAATTTTCCGCTCGTGAGGCGGCCCGCGACACGGCCGGTGATGCAGCCGAAATACGGATGGCCCGCGAGATAGCCGTCGAGCAATGGAAGCCCGAGGCAGATGTCGGCGGATTTCCCGTGGCGGTCTGGCACGTGCAGCTCGGTGATGATGCCGCCGTAGGTGATGACCTTGGCCGACAAGCCGCGAGAATTGCTGAGCGTGTATTCGTCGACCGCTTCGCCTGAAGGAAGGCGGCCGTAGTTTCTCTTCGTGATCATAGACGTTGTTTGGCGTGTTCGAAACATTCGCGGGCGATGCGCGCGTAGACGAGCGCCTGCGCGTAGCGGTCGGACTCCTCGCGCAGCGTACCGTCGGGCTGCGTGAATTTGCGACCGTAATAAATCGCGGGGGACAAGATCTCCGGCGCGAAAACGAGGTAGTCGCCGGGCTTCGCGGATTTCAGGAAACCGTGCATCGCGCGCGTCCACATCTCGCGGAAATGCGCGAGGAAGTCGCACATGCCGAAGGCCTGAGGTACGGGGGATTTTCCGTCGGCGATGTCGACCTGCATGCACGAGGTGTTGCCGATGCGGCCGTGCATGAAACCGACTCGGTCGAAGATCGGCTGCATCGCGCGCCACTTCGCTTCGAGGTCGCCGTACGGCAGTTCCTGGCCGGTGTAGTAATGGCTGAAGTCGCCGTTGATACGCACGGCGGGCACACGCTTGATCATCTGGATCGTGCGCCACGCGTCCTGCGTGATCGTGGCGCGGTGCGTTTCGATGAAGAGCGGAAAATTCAATTCGTCCGACGCCTGAACGGTGGCGCGCACGAGAGCGTCCATCTGCGCATCGTCTTCGAAACCGGTGCCGACGTGTGCGGTGCCCGCGTCGTGGCCCGCGTCTTTGAGTTTTTTCGCGAGCTCTTTGGCTTCGGCAACGGAGTCGATCCGACCGCTGCCCGTGGAGCCAATGCCCGCGGCGCGGCAATCGGCGGCGTTGCCGTCCTGCGCGCCTTCGAAGCCGTCCTTCTTGAGGAAGGCCATCACTTCGACGCCTTTGAGCTTCGGCCAGACCGAGTGCGCGGGCAGATCGGTGAGCGTGCCGACGTTGAGATAGATTTTGAGCCGCGGCGGCTGATTCGAGCCGTCGTTGAGATTTTTAGGCATGAATATGCTTCCCTCCGGAGAAATTAAAACTCGTCGAAGGCGATCTGGTTTTGCGGGACCTCGAACTGACGCAGCATCGCAGTCGTCGCCTTGATCATCACGGGCGGACCGCAGAGATAGAAATCCACGCCCTTCGGCGATTGGTGTTTGTCGAGGAGCTCGGCCTTCACGACGTCGTGGATAAAACCGGTGAACGACGTCCAGTTGTCCTCGGGCTGCGCTTCGGAGAGCGCGACGTGGAACGTGAAATTCGGGAAGCGTTTCTCGAGGTCGCGGAAATAATCGGCGTAGAAAACTTCCTGCAGCGAACGCGCGCCGTACCAGAAACTGATGCGACGCTTCGTGCCGTGCGTCTCGAGCAGGTGCGAGATGTGCGAGCGCAGCGGAGCCATGCCCGCGCCGCCGCCGATGTAGACCATTTCGCGGTCGTTGTGCTTGATGTGGAATTCGCCAAACGGCCCGATGGCGGTGACTTCGTCGCCGGGCTTGAGGCGGTGCACGTAGGCGGAACCGGCTCCGGCGTTGCAGGCCTGGCCGCGCGGCGGCGTGGCGATGCGGACGTTGAAGCGGAGCTGCTTGTCGGTCGCGGGATTGGTCGCGAGCGAGTAGTTACGGCGGATCGGCACTTCGTTTTCGCTGCGGAAATCGAAAACGTGCTGCGCTTCCCAGACGTCGGAGAACGGCTTGTTGACGGCGATCTCGCGGAACTTGATTTCCGGATACGCGGGGATGTCCAGCTGCATGTAATCGCCCGGCTGGTAATTGATCACTGTGGTCCGATCGACCGGCTCGAGGACGAGCTCTTTGATGAAGGTGGCGACGTTGTTGTTGCTCACCACGCGGAAGCGATAGGTCTTCTGCGTGGACGGCGCGGCGCTTTCGTTGGCGGCGAGTCGGAGGAAGATTTTCCCGTCCGTCTCGCGCACCGGATAAGTCTGGAGCGCGATGCACACCGGTTTGCGCTGCGGGGAACCGTCGGTGACGTCGAAGCGGCCGTTGTGCTTCGGGCACTCGACGAGTTTTCCCTTCACGAGGCCGTCGGCGAGATGCGTGTTGCCGTGCGTGCAAATGCCGTCGGTCGCGTAAACGGCGTCGTCGGCGAGGCGGTAGATCGCGTAAGTGCGCTTCGCGTGATCGAAGCGGATGACGTCTTCCTTGCCGAGGATCGCGCTGTCGCAGACCTCGATCCAGCCGTCGACGACCTGGCGGTTGGCCGAGGTGATCGCGGGAGCGACTTGGGAAACTTCTTTGCGGTCCGTGGGCGTGGGGATGGTGCGCTTCACGTGGTAGGCGGGATCTTTTCGCTGACGGAGCACGGCCGGGATAATTTCGCGCCAGGCGTCGTAGAGTCCCGAATACGGCGTGGGCGTGTCGTCTTTGATGAGCTCGTGGAGCTTCGGCAGCTGGTGGTACGGCACGAGCGGGAACATGTGATGCTCGAGGTGGAAATTCATGTTCCAGTAGAAGAACCGGTTGATGAAGTTCATGCGCACCGTGCGGCAGTTGAGGCGGTGATCGAGGACGTTTTCCGCAAGGCCGGTGTGCTGCGTGAGTCCGTAGACAAGCATGAGCCACGCGCCCCAGAGATTGGGCAGGCCGACGTACATCAGCGGAAGGAACGTGCGGTGATAAATCGCGAGGCCGATCGCGGTGCCGTAGATCAGCACGTAGACGCGCGCCTTCCAGAAGACTTTTTTGTGTTCGAACTCGGGGATGTACGTGAGCTCCTCGGGCGTGAGGCGGCCGGTGCAGTGGAGGAGGACGTTCTTCGCATAGTTGGGAAACGTCTTGATGTTAAAGAACGCCATCCCGAGTCCCCACAAATCCGGCGGGCGCGGCACGGCGATCTCGGGATCGCGGCCGACGATAATCGTGTCGCTGTGATGCCGCGTGTGACTCCAGCGCCACGGCGTCGATTCGCGCAGCACCATGAACGACGCGACCTCGTAGAGCGCGTTGTTCATCCAGTCGGTTTTGAACGCCGTGCCGTGGCTCGACTCATGCCAGCGCGAGTCGGACGTCGACGCGTAGAGCACGCTGTAGAGGCCAAACGGGATGATCGCCCACCAGCTGCCCCACCAATAAAAACCCCACACGCCCGCCGCGATGATGAGGGAAAACCAGATGATCGTGTCGCGGATCGCGGGGCCGTCCTTGCGCTGAAGCAGCTCGCGCATCTTCGCCTTCGGCACGGGCGACGCATACCAAGTCGCTTCGGCCAGGCCTTTCTCAATGGCCAGCGCGGAGTCTTTGCCCACGAGGCTGTAGTCGCTCAGTTGAATCTGGTTCATGAAATAAGAACAGAGGGGTGGTCCAAGTGAGGGGACGTTGGACGGGGAACTTCGCGATAGGAGCACGAGCAATTACGCGCGCGTCAAACCTTGAGATTTGGAACCGGAAAATAGCCATGAAATCCAATATTTCATGAAATAAATTAGTGGATTAACACCGGTAAAGCGGCACTCGCACACGACATCCTCACGAACGGAGATTCCGCGGCACGTGTTCCCCACGTTTTTTACCAGCGGGATTTCCGTGAATGAATATTTTCCTTAGCGTTACCTCCGTTGACTACATCGACAGGCATTTTAAGCAGCAGGACGTGCACACATCCACCGATTCACAGCTTTCCCTCACGCTCAATTCGTGGTGGTCACAGGGTCTCGTTCTGCCGATAGCGATAGCTTTTATCGTCGGCATTCCGTTGGCCATCTATGGAGGACTGATCTGCGGTCGCATAGTTCAATTCAATCAGGCGCTTCTCCGAGCAAGACTCAACATCGAGTCCCTCAAGACGACCTTTCGAAATCTACCTAGGTACGAAGACCTGATGCCGGCGATTCACAACGCAATGACGGAGCCCATATTCATGCTGAAAGCAGATCAGCAATTCGAGGCCGCATGGAAGGTGAATGACGTTTTCGCCAACGTTCTTAACGGACTGCAGGATGCTCTTTATAAAAATCTGCGGCCGAACGAAGACATTCTCACGCTCACGCCTGAGCGTTGGCAATCAGTGGTGTGGCGTGGAAGCAGCGACGCATTTCACGTCTTGGAAAATGGCCGGAATGATCTTCGGAAGATAACGATGAGTAGGCTAGCGGCCTACTATCTAAGTAACACTGTAACACGCTCTCTGCATCGGGCTTATCTGCGCGAGAGTGAATGTGCTGAGTGCCGCAAGCGAGGAAAGCGGACCATTTAGTCGGTGTGATCGAACTTCAAACTACCAAATACGGCTGTCCCGAAACTTTGGTGTAGATCCGCGAAGAGTCGGTACCCTTTTCTCTGAGTTTCTGGCCAGAACTACCGACACAAAAAAGCCCCTCTTCGGGGCTTATCTCATATTCCGCTGGTGCTCAGGAAGGGACTCGAACCCTTACGCCTCACGGCACACGCCCCTCAAACGTGTGTGTCTACCAATTCCACCACCTGAGC